>CAJTFN010000008.1 GCA_910575815.1 Oscillospiraceae bacterium | reverse complement strand
GCCATCAGGTCCGCCAGGTCCATCGACCCGCCTACATGGCCAAAGCCCCGGCTGTGGATTACTTTCAGCGTCTCCAACCGGATTTCCGCCGCCAGTACCTTGCACTTTTTCTCGTTCATACTACCTTCCCTCCTTAAAATTTCGCGTCATGGAGCCAAACATAGCGCTCATCCTCACAGCGGTCCGTCTGGAGCCAGGGATTTCCGTCCAAATGGCGAATCATCCAGGCGGTATACATCTGGAAGCCCGGCGCCACGGATTGAGGATGAAGCTTCCCGCCGGGAATGGCGGAAAAGCTGTGGTCCACGCTCTTAAACACCTCGTCCCCCACAAAGCTGGCTCCAAATCCCTCCGGCCGGTCAAACAGGAAGAAATAGGTTTCCGGCTGGGGATGCTGGTGAGGCAGATAGCCGGACCAGTTTCCACGGTCGTTCAAAACCTCCCCCAGAACCATGTTGGACTCCGGGCAGATGTCGTGGTCAAAAATCGTGTTCACCCGCCGGTTGGCCACGTTGCCAAACTTTCCCGCGCAAGTGTGCTTCCAGGGCGCGTCCTCCGGCTTGTAGAGCCGGCTGGGGAAGCTCTTCTCGTTCTTGGTGCACTGCACCAGAATCTCCGTCTCCGCCCCGGCGGTTACACCGATCTCCACGCCGCCGGCGGCGTGCACGCACCAGGGGCCCTCCGTGAACACGTCCTTCCGGGTAGCGGCGTGCTCCTGGCCCTCGAAGCGGAAGGTCACCGCGCCGCTGAGGAGCAGAACGGCAATCTCCTCGCCGCTGCGGCAGAAGCTCCGGGTCTCCCCGGCTTTCATCTTGTAGACCCGCACATCCATCAGCATGGCGGCGTAATCACCGTCATAAGTCGTGAGAATCATCTCACCGGCTTCGTCAAATTTGGGATAGCCAAATACTTTGCTCATTGTTGTGTTTCCCCTTTCTTACCACTTCCGGGCCCCTTTGCGCTCTTCCATTTTCAGCGGGCCCTGTTCTCTCACCTTATTTTAGTCCCAAACGCCGCTCCAGTCAATCGATAAATGATTAATTATTATTTTAACAAGCCAAGGGGCCGCCACGACCCGAAGGGCCGGAATAAATCCGGCCCTCCCTTTGGTTTATTCGTATTGGGTACCCGTGCCTTCTACCATGGCGTCATAGGCCCGCTTGACCTTGTCATAGTTCTTGTCCCGGTCCAGCACCACGCCGCGTCCCACGCCGTCCACGATGCGGCCCACGCCGATGGCCTCCAGCTTCTCGTCGGTCTCCGCCAGCAAGGACGGGGCGGAGCCGGGATCGGTGGAGCGGCCATCGAAGATGATGTGAAGGAACACCCGGTCCAGCCCGTTGTCCCGGGCCATCTCGCAGATATTCAAAGGATAGTCGATGCACCCGTGAGAGGACTTATAAGTCAGGTACGCCAGCAGGTGCAGCGATGTGCCGTTCTTCTTGGCGTGCTCGATGGCCTGGAGGAAGATGGGATTCTGCTTGAAGCTCCCGTCTCTCACGGCGGCGTCCAGCCGCACGTCGTCCTGCATCACGCAGCGGCCCGCGCCCAGGTTGGAGTGGCCCGCCTCGGAGTTCCCGGCCTTTCCGGCTCCCAGGCCCACGAACTCGCCGGAGGCATGAAGCTTCGACCAGGACTGGTTCGCCAGCAGCGCGTCCCAATAGGGCGTGTCGGCCACATGAATGGCGTCGCCCTCGTCCCCGGTGCCAAGACCCCAACCATCACAGATGATGAGAAGCATCTTCCGGCCCTCACCCCAGCTCTTACCCTCGCAGAGGGACTTTCCGTCCATCTCGGCAGGCTGGGGGATGCCCAGAACGTCCAGCACCGTGGGGGACACATCCCCCAGGGAACCGTCCCGCAGGGCGATGGGGCTCTTATCGGCGGGGTCGATCATGATGAAGGGCACCAGATTGGTGGTGTGGGCCCCGTCGGGCTTCCCGGCGGCGGTGTACAGCTTCTCAATGTTTCCGTGGTCCGCCGTAATGGCCACCACATAGCCCTTCCCCAGGGCGTCGTTCACCACTTTGTCCAGATACTGGCTCACATAGCCGCAGGCCTTGATTTTGGCCTCGGTATTGGAGGTATGGCCAATCACGTCGCCGTTGGCAAAGTTGGTAATCACGAAATCGTACTTTCCCAAGGCATCCATCACGGTATCCGCCACCTTCGGCAGGGACAGCTCCGGCTGCTGGTCGAAGTCGATGCCCTTGGGCGAGGGGATGCAGACATCGTCCTCTCCAGGGAAGGGGTTGTTCTCCCCGCCGTTGAAGAAAAAGGTCACGTGGGCAAATTTCTCGCTCTCGGCGCAGTGGAACTGGGTCTTTCCCGCCTCGCTGAGCACCTGGGCCAAAGGCTTCACCACCTTGGCGGGGGCAAAGGCGATGGGCAGATCCTTGAACTTGTCATGGTACATGGTCATAATGACAAAGTCCAAATCCCGGAGCATCCGCCGGTCCACTTTATCGAAGTCCGGCTCGGTAAACATCTCGGTCAGCTCAATTTCCCGCTCGCCCCGGCGGCAGCAGAAAATGGCGGCGTCGCCGTCAGAAATCTTACCCACCGCCTTGCCGTCCTCCACCAGGACCATGGGTTCCAGGTGGTAATCGTCCTGTCCCAGTTCATATGCTCTCTTGACGGCCTCCGCCAGCTGCGCGCCGCCGCGTTTGATGTTCGACATGTTCAAAACCTCCAAGCTTCGTTTCATTCGGAATGGGATTTCTTTCGAAATCCGAATTTTTTAAGATTGTCCTTCCCCCGGAAGAATCATCCGGTCCACCGCTACCTCACCCCGCTTGGGGAAGATGTCCAGCAGCTGGGGGAAGGTGTAGATCTTGCCGTCCGGCATGTTCTCCTCCGTCAATTTCAGGGGCTTTTCCCTGTTGTACTGCACCGCCACGGTCATGCCGAAGGCAACGGCCTTGGCGCCTACGATGTCCCGGTTCAGATTGTCGCCCACGTAGCAGCAGTTCTCCGGCTGGGCTCCCACTTCCTCCATGGCGTAATAGTAGATAGCGGGACCGGGCTTGCGGATGTAGGTAATGGAGGACTGCTGAACCGTCTTAAAATAGGGCCGGAGACCGTCGGCGTCCAGCCATTCGTCCACTTCCCGCTTGCCGACCAGGTCGCTGATGATGCCCATCGTGTAGCCTCGGGCGCAGAGCTCCTTCACCGTCTCCGCTCCCCCCGCCACCACGGTGCGGCGGCCTTTGGTCTGGCGGTACTGGTACGTCAGCTCGGAGGCGTTCTTCCGGATGCGCTCCTGATCCATGTCATAGGCCAGCCAGCGGGTCCACAGGACCTCCTCCGGGGCCTCGCACATGAATTTCAGGGCCCAGTCCCGGTATTTGTCATAGCGCTTGTCGATGACGTCGCTGAACCACTGGTTGGGATTCTCGGTCTCCACGCCGCAGAGCTCCGCGATTTTCGCCCGGGCGGCGGAGAGATAGGCGGGGTCCTCGTCGATGACCCGGAAGGTGCCCCCCAGGTCCAGAAAGATGTAACGAATATCGGTATTCATAGGCGATCAGCCTCCTTATAGATACACTTTTACACACGAGGGACACGCCCGGAGGCCCTTCGCCCCCGGACGTTCCAACGTTCTTTAATTCAGCGGCGGCAGCAGGTTCAGGATCTCCCGGAAATCCTCCACCACAGCGTCCGGACGGTTCTCCTCCGTAAACTTCACCGGGTGCTTCTTCTCCGGGGAGGAGAAAATGATATTCGCCCCAATGCCCGCCGCCTTGGCGCCGGTGATGTCCCGCTTCACGTTGTCCGCCACAGACACGCAGTCCCCCGGCGCCACGCCAATGTCCTTACAGGCGATATCGTAAATCTCCGCGCAGGGCTTGCGCAGGCCGCAAACCGAGGAGAGAATCACGGAGTCGAAATATGGAGCCAGCCCGTCCTCCTCCAGCCAGTCGGGCACCTCGTTCTCCCCGATGAGATTAGAGATGATGCCCAGCTTATACCCCCGCTCATGGAGGCCCTTAATGACCTCCACGCCGCCGTCCACCACGATACGGCGGCCCTTGCACTGGCGGTACTGGAAGCTCAGCTCGTGGCAAATCTGCTTTACCCGGGTCTGATCGTAGTCCGGCAGCAGCCACTTGCACCAGAGCTCCTCGTCGTTGGACTCCTTATTTTCCTCCAGAGCCCACTTGCGGTAAGGCTCGTAGCGTTCCTCGATCATCTGATAAAACGCCTCGTAAGGCACAGAGGACCCGGCGATCTCCGCCATCTTCCGGCGGGCGTGCCGCATCCAGGGCTCCTCCAGCAGCGCAATGCGGAGGGTGCCCCCCAGGTCGAAGAAAACGGCCTTATAACGCTTTGTCGTATCCATGGCGTTCTCCTTTTACAATATGTAGGGTTCTCTCTCCTCCCGGCCTTGCCGCCCGGCGGAGGGAAGCGCGTTCCTTCTCTCCCTTTTAAGAACGGGTGGGGAAGATGTCCAGCAGCTGGCTCAGCGCGGTGATGACGTGATCCGGGGTGAATTCCTTGCCCGTGGCGTGTTCGTTGTTCAGCGTGTCGGGCTCGTCAATGCGGATCATCATGCCGAAGCCCGCAGCCTGGGTACCTTCCACATCCCGGACCGGGTTGTCTCCCACGTAGGCGCAGTTGGCCTCCGGAGTGCCGATGCAGCGGCAGGCCAGGTGATAGATCTCCGGGTTCGGCTTGCGGAGGCGGACCTTGGAGGAGAGGATGGTGGTCTTGAAGCACTGGGCCACGCCGTCGGCGGCCATCCAGTCGGGAATTTCTGTCTCCGTGACGGTGTTGGCGATGATGCCCAGCGTGTAGCCCCGGGCATGGAGCTCTTTAATGGTATCCACGGCGTCGGCCCGGGCCACCCGGCGTCCGTCGTGGTCCCGCCAGAGGCGGGTGAGCCTTGCCGCGTTGGCAAAGATCATATTTGTATCATACTCCGGCAGCATGTACTGGGTCCACAGCTCTCCCTCAGAGGCGTCCAGCAGTGTGGTTTTGGACATCTTGCGGTACTTCTTCCACCGCTCCTCCAGCTTGGCGAAGAGCTCATCATGGCTCTCGGTGGTATGGATGAGTTCCATCAAGCCGGCCTCGGCCTGGTCGATGAAATCCTGCTCTTTCAGAACAATGCGGAGCGTGTTGCCTACGTCGAAGAAAATCGTTTTGATATCGGGGGTCATGAAACATCCTCCTTCAAGTCATTTCAGATCGCGCCTTCCCTGAAAACAGCGCTCTTCAGGGAGGGAAAGCCGTCTCCGGCCCGCCTGTAAACGTTTGCGGCCTTTTCACGCTTATTCTAAATGAAACCTCGGTCTCTTGTCAATATGCCAAACGCCGAAGAGTTTGTTTATTTTTCGTTTTTCTGCCCAAAGACGGGAAAAATCCAGATTGTTATTGACATTGCCGCAAAAATCAGATATTCTTTACTTGACAACCTGAACCGGCCGGAGTCTGGCCGGTTCCAAAAAATAAAGCGGAAACGTTTACGATTTCCAGCGGGGCGGAAAGGATAGAAAGATATGAAAAGTGTAACTTTGAAGGACGTCGCCAAGGCCGCCGGCGTCTCCTACGCCACCGTCTCCCGCGCCCTCTCCGGAAGTCATCAAATTGGCAGCGACACCCGGGAGCGCATTATCAAGCTCTGTGACGAGATGGGATATACCACCAATTATGTGGCCCGTTCCATGGTCACCAAGCGCACCGGCCTCATCGGCCTGGTGGTTCCCTCCATCGACAACCAGTTCATGTCAGAAATTGCCTACTACGCCGAGATGAGCGCCCGGGGCCACGGGTTTAACATCATGCTCTGCAACTCCGGTCCGGACCTGAAGCAGGAGAAGACGGTTGTCAAGCTGCTGCTCAGCCGCCAAGTGGACGGTATTCTCATCGTTCCCCAGAGTCCCAAGACCTATGAAAACATCCGCGCCTTCACCGACCAGGTCCCCACGGTCTTTCTCAGCGAAAACCTCCGCGACCAGCCCCAAAGCTATGTGGCCGTGGACAACAGCCGGGGAACCTACATCGGCACCAAATACCTTTATGAGCTGGGTCACCGGGATATTCTCTACTTCGGCCGCCGCCACACCGCCACCCACCAGCTCCGGGCGGAGGGCTACATCCGCGCCTGCCACGAACTGGAGCTGACGCCCCGGTTCTTCAACAGCGAGTTCACCCGCTCCTCCATCAGCAACGGCTATCAGCTGGCCAAGGAGCTTTTCACCAAGCCCATCGACTACACCGCCATCTTCGCCTCCACGGACTCCAACGCCCTGGGCCTGCTCAAGGCGGCGGACGACGCCCGCATCGACATCCCCGGAACTCTCAGCCTCATTGGCTTCGACAACATCTCCTCCACCGCACTGCCCCGGATTGAGCTGACCACCGTGGAGCAGCCCAAGCGGGACATGGCGGTCCAGGCGGTGGATATGCTCCGAGACAAGATTGAAAACGGCACTCAGGGCTATGTCCACCAGATTTTGATGCCGACGCTCATCAAGCGCAGCACCTGCCGGAACCTGAACGAGGCTTAGAGCAGCCCCAAAAATCATGAGAAACGTTCAGCGGTCCAGGAATCGCAGGGCCGCGTTGCCGTCCCAGACGGGCGCCAGCCCGCCTGCATCCTTCGCCTTGCCCTGCGCTCCCTGCCCTCGCTTCCTTGTTTCTCATGATTTCCGGAAACTGCTCCAGCGCTCGTACCCCGCCGGGGGACGCCGGATGGATGGGGATTTTTCTCGCTGGGCCCGGAGGACCGCAAGGGACAGCCGGCGCGGGAAAAAGGCCCTCCGGACAGCGCCTCGCCGTTTTGAACACGGCTCCCGAAACCGGACTCCGGCGCGGAACCCATTCGGATCGGAATCAAGATTTTCTATTTTCAATTTGAGAAAAGAGGAATCCATCATGACAGCCTACCGCTACGACCCACACACGCACACCGCGGAAACCAGCCGCTGCGGCCACCTTTACGCCGCCGACGTGGTGGACCGCTATCTTCGCAACGGCTTCACCGGCCTGGTGGTCACGGATCACCTTCACCCCGAGTACCTCTCCCGCGTCGACACGGAACACAATTGGGATCTGGTCATGGACCATTATCTCGGCGGCTACCACGCCTCCAAACGCCGGGGCGACGAGGTGGGCCTGGACGTCATTCTGGGGGCGGAGCTCCGCTTCCCGGAGAACGACAACGACTATCTGGTCTACGGCATCGACGAACAGTGGCTCCGCTCGAACCCCTACGTCTGCTGCATGAGCGCCCAGGAATTTTTCGACAAGTTCCATGATCAGGTTCTCATCATCCACGCCCATCCCTTCCGCAAGGGCAGCGCCCCGGTTCAGGAGACCGCCGTCCACGGCGCGGAGATCATCAACGGCAACCCCCGCCACGAAAACAACAACGACAAAGCCCTGGCCCTCTGCCGCCGCCACCCGGAGTACCTCCGTCTGGCCGGGTCCGACACCCACCGGGACGGAGATGAGGCCCGAACCGCCGTCATCCTGCCGGAACGGGTTCACGACTCCTTTGCCTATAAGCGCCTCATTGAGAGCCGTCAATTTCAACTCTGGAGCCCGGCGTTTCAGGAATTCGTGGAGGCCGACAAGGCCATGCGGAAGGAGGAAGAAAAATGAGCCAGTTTCATTCTCTCATCATCGGCGAAATCGCCCAGGACACCAATGTGGACTACGACGGAACTACCGTCCAGGCCATCGGAGGCGCGGTGTACTACTCCGGCTTCGCCGCCGCCAATATGGGGCATAACATCGCCGTGCTCCCCAAGGCGGACACCACTCAGGTGGATCTGAAGGCCGCCTTCGCCGCCGCGCCGAACATCACGGTCTTCCCCCTTCACAGCGAACACTCCTTTGTCACCAAAAACGTCTACCACACCCCGGACCGGGAGCGGCGGACCTCCACCGTGGACAGCAAGATCGACCCGTACCGGCCCGAGGAGGTTCCGGAGGAGATCGACGCGAAGATCTGGCACCTGGCGGGCCTTGTGGGCGGCGACATTCCCGATGAATTCCTGCCCTTCGCCGCAAAGCGCGCCATGCTGGCCATCGACGTGCAGTGCATGCTCCGTTGGGAGGAGAACGGCGGCATGGTCTACCGGGACTGGGCCGCCAAAAAGGAGCTGCTGCCCCATGTCCGCTTCCTGAAAACCGACGCCGCCGAGGCGGAGATTCTCACCGGCCTCACGGACCGGGCGGAGGCCGCCAAGGTCCTCTATGGCTGGGGCGCAAAAGAAATCCTCATCACCCACAACACGGAGGTTCTGGTCTACGACGGTCAGGAGATCTGCACCTGTCCCATCAAGGCCCGGAGCCTGGGAGGCCGGACCGGCCGGGGGGACACCACCTTCGCCTGTTACATCAACGAGCGGCTGACCCAGGACATTCCCACCGCTCTCCGGACCGCCACGGCGCTGGTTTCCCTGAAAATGGAGACCCCGGGCCCCTACACGGGCACCCGGGCGGACGTGGAGGCTTACATCAAGGAATTTTATTGAGAGCAAGAACGGGTTCCCCCGCCGCGCGGGGGAACCCGTTTATTCGTCCTTTCTTACATCTCATTCCATCCGGGCCTCCAGCCCCGCCGGGAGACAGACCACGATTGAAAAGAGGGCGCGCGCAGCCGCGTGCGCCCCGCTTTTTATACCAGCTTCTCGAAGTAGAAAAACGTCTCGTCCTCCCCGTGCTTCCGCATGCAGGCGGAGAGCATCCTGAAGGACGCCTGGTTCTCCTTGAAGCACTTGGCGAAGACCCTTCCCAGGTGGAGCTTATACAGCCCCCATTCCGCCGCCGCCGTGAAGGCCTCCACGCCGTAGCCGTTCCCGGCGTAGGCCTTGTCGATCCGGCAGCCCAGCTCCGCGCCGCCCCGGCAGTCAAAGTTATACAGCACCGCTTCGCCAATGAGCTTTCCCTCCAGGCGCACGGCAAAATTCACAGCCAGATGGTTTTCAAAATCCCGCTTGGCTACCTGGAAGAAGCTCCCCTCTTCCACCGGCCCTCCCAAACCCGCCACGTCGTCGTATCCCCACCAGCGGTTCCGCTCCTTGTCTAGCACCAGGGCGTTATAGGCGGGGATATCCTTCTCCGTCAGCGCCGAGAGCGTTAATCGGGCGGTCTCTACCTTGGGAATCTCCGTGATGTGGCGCATCAGCTCGTTCATGGGCTCGAAGCGGTACTTCGACGCCAGCTTGGCGGGTCCATACTGGAGCTTGGACGTCCGCAGGCCCTTGTCCGCCGCGTCGTCCTCCCGGTCGATCCACTGGCAGTTTCCCCCAAAGGCCTGGGCAAAAGCCTGCACAAAGGCGGGGTACACGCCGGTATAGGAATACAGCGCCTTCTCAATGTGAATAATCAAGGTGTCCCCGCAGCGCTCCGCCAGGGCCAGGGCGATGAGCTTGTCCCCGTCGAACATCCCCCCGGCGGTGAACCAGGGCTTCCCCGCTAATTTCAGCATTTTCTTCGCCAGCTTCAGCTCGTCCAGAGCCTTGGCGTTGTCCCCCTTGGGAAACTCCGCCTCGTAGTCCCTCCAGAACTGTTCCACGGCTCTGGCACTCTCCGCCGTCAGGGGCCGGACTGCCGCCTCGGGCCACTGGGCCCGGAATTTTTTGATATGGTTCCGCTGGCCGGAATAGCGGCGGCCCGTGAAATACTGGAGGTCCTCCCGGTAGTACACGTAGTCCCTCCAGGTGCGGATGTCACTGACCCGGACATAGGGATAGCGGCTCAGAAGGGCTCCCGCCTTGTCCTCCGGCACCATGGAGATCACGGGCAGCTGCCCCGCCTCCAGACAGTAGGCCTCAATGGCCTCCAGGGCCACGTCCACGTTCCCCTCCGGGCCGGGGACGGGGTAATCGAAGTTCCAGCCGTAGGCATCCCGGTTCCGGATCACCAGACAGCCCGCGATCTCCGCCCAAGCCGGGTGGAGAACCTTCTTCCACATGAGCTTGGTCCCCAGGGAGTATTCACAGAGTCCGTAATTGCAGTTCTTGTAATAGCGCCGGAGTTTGGCGCCGTCCTGTTTGGTTACTGGTTTAAATTGTTGCATAAGTCTCATCCCTTGCTTTTCTTGTTGTATTTGTATAGAAAGCCCTTTCACTTCAAAGTGTGAAATGGACATTTTTCCATGTAGTAAAAACATTTCGTTCATTTTTTCCTCATTTTTCCTTGACGTGGGGGTATGGCTATAGTATATTTGTTAATATTCACCTGAAAGAGGAGGTATTTTTGTGGAAAATGAGAGAGGTTCCTGGGGAAGTAATTTGGGCTTCCTGATGGCCGCCATTGGCTCCGCCGTGGGCCTGGGCAACATCTGGGGCTTTCCCTATAAGATGGGAAAGTCCGGCGGCTTCACATTCCTGGTCATTTATGTGCTGCTGGCCATTTTCGTGGGCTTCAGCATCATGATGGCCGAGCTGGCCATGGGCCGGAAGACCGGCAAGGGCACCATCGGCGCTTACCACGCCCTGTCCGGACGCTTCAAGTGGGTGGGCTGGCTGGCGGTCTTCTCCCCCTTCGTCATTTTGAGCTTCTACACGGTTCTCGGTGGCTATTGCATTGAGTATATGGCTTTAAATCTGAGCAACCTCGCCTTCGGCAGGGCGGACGTCAAGGCCGGCGCGGACCTGTTCGGCGCCATGCTGACCAACCCCTTCGGCTGCGTCATGTTCACGTTCCTGTTTATGATCATCTGCTACCTCATCAATCGGGGCGGCATCTCCGGCGGCATTGAAAAGTTCAACAATGTAGGCATGCCCGCCCTGTTCGTCATGCTGGTCATTATCATCGTCCGCTCCGTCACCCTGCCCGGCGCGGTGGAGGGCCTGAAGTTCATGTTCGTTCCTGGTTACGCCGTGGAGGCGGGCTTCATTCCCCAAGCTCCGGGCTTCGTCTCCGTACTGGCCACCGCCGGAGGGCAGATGTTCTTTTCCCTGTCCCTGGCCATGGGCATCACCATCACCTATGGCTCCTATATGAAAAAGAATCAGAACATTGTGAAGAACTCCGTGGTCGTGGTGACGGCGGACACCATCGTGGCTCTGATGGCGGGCATCGCCGTCATCCCCGCTGCCGTGGCCACCTACGGTCCCAGCGCCACCCTCAGCGGTCCCAAGCTGCTGTTCGTCACCCTCCAGGACGTGTTCCAGGCCATGGGCGCCATCGGCCCCCTGTTCGGCGTGATCTTCTACCTGCTGGTGCTCATCGCCGCCATCTCCTCGGCCATCGCCCTGGTGGAGGTGGTGGTCACCTTCCTGCTGGACCACGCGGAGACCAAGGGCAAACAAGGCAACCGGCCCAAGACCGTGTTCTGGGTCTGCGTCGCCGTTATGGTCGAGGCCGCCGTGGTGGCCCTGGACGGCCTGGGCAGCAACGTGGACAGCCTGGGCAACGCCATGTTCGTCCCCGTTCCCTTCCAGAAGCTTCTGGGCATCGGCCCCTGGAACGACAACTGGCTGGACTTCATGGACATGATGTCCGAGGGTGTCGCCATGCCCGCCGGCGCGCTGATCATGAGCATCATGATCGGCTGGGAGATCGGCACGAAGACCGTCACCGACGAGATTCACCTGGGGGCGCCTCCGGTAAAGTGGCTGAACTCCTTCATGCAGTTCTGCCTGATGTTCGTTGTCCCCATTGCCATGGCCTTCATTTTGGGCGGCCAGATCGGCGACTTCTTCACCGTGAACCCGGATACCCAGGGCAAGACAATCTACTATATCGGCTACGCCATCGGCATCGTCATCCTGTTGATCTCTTGGGCGGCGGCATTCACCTCGCCCAAGCGGAAGGAACGGTGATCCTAGCTTTCCCATAGCCGAATCATCTCATCCCATTCAGCGCTAAGACGGAGCCGGAAGGCTCCGTCTTTGTACGTTCAGAGAGGCGATCCCCCCTCTACTATACCAAATTCCAGGAAAAATGCAAGTGTCTCCCAACATCGGGTCCTTACTCCTGGTCCAAAACCTTCCCATTCAGCACCGCCTGGACCAGCCGGTCCCCCTCATAACGGAGCTTCAGGGAAAAGAAGGGCTCCTCCGTCTCCAGCAGGCCAAGGAAAATCTTGTCCCCCTCCCAGAGCGGCAGTGAGCGCAGTTGATCTTTTTTAATCCAGGCCAGCTCGCCCTCGTCGCACCCATGGGGAACGCCGGTCCAGGCGGAGGCGGTGAAGAGGTGCATGTACTCCGTGGGCGCCGCGTTGGAGACAAAGGTCACAAGGCCCCGGTAACGGTACTCCGTCAAGGTCAGCCCCGTCTCCTCCAGGCACTCCCGGAGAACACAGTCCTCGGGACTCTCGCCGTCCAGGAATTTGCCCCCCACGCCGATCCACTTTCCCTGGTTCACGTCATGGGCCTTCTTCACCCGATGGAGCATGAGGTACTGATCGCCCTGTTCCAAATAGCAGAGCGTCGAATAGAGCATAGAACCGGTCTCCTTTCTTCGGCGGCAGCCGCAGCTTCATTATACCCCTTTCCCGTCCAATTGCAAGGAGGAGATTTCAACACGCAGCCTCTCCCTTCCTCCTTGCTCCGGGACGCTCTCCGTCGAAATTTCCCCTTTACATTTCGGAACGAATGTTCTATACTGAGAATGTGTATTGAAAGGGGAAAGGAGGTCTCCCATGCGGGCAAAACCCATCAGTTGCTGCTTTACCGGCCACCGGCCCGGAAAACTCCCCTGGCGCTACCGGGAGGAGGATCCCCGCTGTCTCGCCCTGAAACGGCGCATCGCCGACGCCATTGAGGCCGCCTATCAAGAGGGCTACCGCCACTTCCTCTGCGGCATGGCCCTGGGCTGCGACCTCTATTTCTGCGAGGCCGTTCTGGCCCTGCGGGAACGCCTGCCCGGCGTCACCGTGGAGGCAGCCATCCCCTGCCCCTCCCAGGACGCCGGATGGCCGCCGGACCAGCGGGCCCGTTACCGCAGGCTTATCGGCGCCTGTGATTTCGAAACCCTGGTCTCCGCCGCCTACACGTCCTCCTGTATGCAGCGCCGGGACCGCTATATGGTGGACCACGCCTCTTTGCTGATCGCCGCCTTTGACGGCACCCCTGGCGGAACCCGTTACACAATGGAGTATGCCATGCGCCGGGGGATCTCCATTGTGGACTTGCCCTTGACGGTCTCCTGAAATTCCGTCTGCATAACCGCTGGTTCCCCCGGTCTTTCCGCCGGACACACGCTTCCCTATACCGTTCCCTCTGCTCCGGCAGACGAACTCGAAAAACGGAATTTTTCCAAGCCCGCATATTTCGCCGCTTCCGGCAAAGGCTAAAGCCGGACATCTTCGGGCCTCTCCAGGCCCGTTTTCAGGAGGCGGCTATGTTCTCAAAACGCACAGACCTGGCCCTGGAGGCCAGAGAGCTTTGGCAGGAATCCACGGAAAAAACCACGCGCCTCTCCGGCGTGAAGGCGGCGAAGTCCAAGGAAGAGGGCTATCCGGTGACCCGGGTGGACGTTCTGGACCACCGGGGCGAGGAGGCCCTGGGCAAACCCCAGGGCTGCTATCTCACCATCGACCTAACCACCTTTTGGCAGCGGAAGGCCGATTTTTTTGAGCGCGCCGTCCGGGCGGTGGGCAGCCAGCTGAAAGCCATGCTCCCGGAGGAGGGCCCCGCCCTGGTGGTGGGCCTGGGCAACGCCGCCATGACCCCCGACGCCATCGGCCCCCTGGCGGCGGACAACGTGCTGGTCACCCGGCACCTCATCGCCGCCATGCCCAAACACTTTTCCGGCTTCCGCCCGGTGGCGGTCTTCCGGGCCGGCGTGCTGGGCACCACCGGCGTGGAGTCCGCGGAGTCCGTCCGTGGACTGGTGGAGCAGGTGAAGCCCGCTCTGGTCATCGCCGTCGATGCTCTGGCCGCCCGCCGGGTAAACCGGATGTGCGCCACCATCCAGCTCAGCGACACCGGCATTGTCCCCGGCTCCGGCGTGGGCAACCACCGGGCTGCGCTGAACCGGGAAACGCTTGGGGTGCCGGTATTCTCTGTGGGAGTGCCCACGGTGGTGGACGCCGCCACCCTGGCGGCAGACCTTCTGGAGGAGGCCGGTATTCCGGAGCTGGACGAAACCCGACTGCGCCACGGGAAGCAGCCCCTGATGGTAACCACCCGGGACGTGGACCAGCAAGTCCGGGAGCTGGGCAAGGTGGTGGGTTATGGTCTCAACTGGGCCTTGCAAGATTTGGAGATTGAGGAGATGAACGCCCTGCTGGCCTGATCTTTTTCGGAATTTCTAAGGGACAAAGCCCCTATGCCTTGGACAAAGAAATCGCCCTTTGACCGCCTGGCCAGCCTTCAAGCCGGAGCGGCGGTGTGTTCTGTCCCTGGAAAATCACCCTTTAAAACGCAAAAACTCCCCGGCGGACAAGCTTCCACCGGGGAGTCTTTTCTATTTGGAAGGCTTTGCCGTTTCTTCCAACCGGGCACACGCCGGACAAACGGCGGACGGCAGCATCCTTTTTCAAGAGAACGTCGAAAGGGCGCTTCTGGCGGCGGCCTGCTCCGCCTCCTTCTTGCTGTGCCCGGAACCGGAGCCGATGGGAGTGCCGTTCAGTAGCACTTCCGCCGAGAAAATCTTTGCGTGGTCCGGTCCACGCTCCCCGGACATGCGATAGGCCAGCACTTGGTCCGCCTGCCGCTGGACCAGCTCCTGGAGGGCGGTCTTGTAATCCCGCCGGCGCTCCTCCACCACCTCTTCCCGTTCCGCGTCCAGCAGAACCCGGTGGATCAGCGCCGAGGCGGCGGAGATACCGCCGTCCAGATACACCGCCGCGAACACCGCTTCCGTGGCGTCCGCCAGAATGGAGGTCCGGGTCCGGCCGCCGCCAGACTCCTCCCCCCGGCCCAGCTTTAAATAGGCCCCCAGGTTCAGCTTCCGGGCCACCTCGTAAAGGCTCTGCTCGCAGACCAGCGCCGCCCGGATGCGGGTCAAATCCCCCTCCGGCAAGTCCGGGTGCTGCGCAAAGAGGAACTCCGCCGTCACAAAGCCCAGCACAGAGTCCCCCAGGAATTCCAGGCGCTCGTTGCTGGAAAGCCGGTCCGCCCGGTGCTCGTTGGCATAGGAGCTGTGGCACAGGGCCTCCTCCAGCAGCGCCTGCTCCCGGAAGGTGTAATTCAATTTTTTCTCCAGTTCCTTCATAGCGGTCCTCTCCAAAAGGACGCCCCGTGGGCTCACGGGGCAAAGTCCTTATTACCGGCCTCCGCGCATTTTCCCGCCCCGGGTCCATCCCCGGCGCGAGGCCCGCGATCCAGCCAGCGCCTTATTTATTCAGCTTGCCGGCCAGGTAGTTTACCGCGTCGCCCACGGTTTTCAGGCCGCTCAATTCCTCTTCCTCGATCTCGCCGACCTCGAACTCCTCTTCCATGGCCATCACCAGCTCCACCAGATCCACGGAGTCCGCTCCCAGGTCCCCCTCAAAGGCGGTGTCCATGGTGATATCCTCCGGGTCTTTCGCGAACTGTTCCGCCACAAGTTCCCGCAGCACTTTGAGAATTTCTTCGTTTGACATTGCCGTTTCACTCCTTCATAGACTTGTGCGGTTTCCTCCGCGGCTCCGGAAGGGCCCTGGGAAACCGGCCTCCATGCCCGGCGTGGCCAGCGCCGCGCCGATTGGCTTTTTATGAAGCTTATCATACGGCAAGTGCCGCCGCGCTGTCAAGGGGCATCCGGCAATTTTTGCCTATCTCCCCCAACTTTCATCAATTCGATGTTCTCCTGAATATCGCCGATGAAACCGCTGGCGGCGTATTCCTCTGCCCGGAGGATGGCGTTCCGGATGGCCCGGGCATCGGAGGAGCCATGGGCCTTGATGACGGGCTTGGAGATTCCCAGGAAGGGGGTCCCCCCCACCTCGCTGGGGTCCAGCAGCCGTTTCATCTCCGCCAGATCTCCCTTCACCAGTCCCGCCGCAATCTTCGTCTTGGCGCTGGAGAGGAACACCTTTTTCAGCTCCTTCAGCAGGAACTTGCTGGTCCCCTCCAGGGACTTCAGCATGATGTTCCCGCTAAATCCATCGGCCACCAGCACGTCGGCTCCCCCCAGCATGGCCTCACTGGCCTCCAGATTGCCCACGAAGCGGATGCGTCCCGCCTCCGCCGCCGCGGTCAGCAGACCGTGGGTCTCCTGGCGGAGGGGGTCCCCCTTCTCCGCCTCGGCGCCGATGTTCAGCAGCGCCACCCGGGGCGCTTCCACCCCCAGTACCCGCTTGGCGTAATAATTCCCCAAGTAGGCAAATTGCAGCAGATACTCTGGTGTGCACTCGGCGTTCGCCCCGCAGTCACACAGGAGCATGCGCCCCTCCGCCGTGGGCAGCACCGGGCCCATGGCCGCCCGGCGGATGCCCCGGATGCGCTTCACCACCAGCGTGGCCCCGGCCAGCAGGGCCCCGGTGGACCCGGCGGAGACGAACGCATCTCCATCCCCCTCCCGGAGCAATCCCAGGCCCACCGACAGCGAGGAGTCCTTTTTCCGCTTAAAGGCCGTAGCCGGGTCGTCGGCAATCTCCACCACCTCCGTGGCGTCCCGAATCTCCACCCCCGCCGGGAGGTTTTTCTCCCCGCACTGTTCCACGGCCTTTAGGATGTCCGCCATCCGGCCCACCAGGATCACGTCGGTACCGTATTCCCGGTGCGCTTCCAAGGCCCCCTGAACCACGGCCAAAGGGGCGTTATCCCCGCCCATAGCGTCCACGATGATCTTCATTGCACAAAACCTCCCTAACGCTTTATCTATCTGCATATCCGCCGGGCGCTTCTTCCCCCTGGCGGTTCCGGGGCCCGAGAAGCGCCGCTGCTGTTTATTCCGCCCGGTCTCCGCTCAGGGGACCGCCGGAGGTCCCCTCCAGCACCGTCTCCCGCAGCTCCGCCAGCCGTTCCAGGGACCGCCGGGACAGCTCCGCATTTTTATTTCTCTTTCCCCGGACTCGCCGCTCCAAAGGCGGCATGATGCCGAAGTTGATATTCATGGGCTGGAACACCGTCACGGACGGATTGGAGACATACAGCCCCAGCGCGCCCACGGCAGTCTCCCGGGGAAAGTCCACCGGCGGCAGGCCCAAGAGCCGCCGGGCCGTCTCCACCCCCGCCAAAAAGCCGCTGGCGGCGGATTCCACGTAGCCCTCCACTCCGGTCATCTGCCCGGCAAAGGAGATCCGGGGCTCCGCCTTGAGGCGGTAATAGCGGTCCAGCAGCCGGGGGGAGTTCAAAAAGGTATTGCGGTGCATGACGCCGTAACGGAGGAACTCCGCGTCGTGAAGGGCGGGAATCATGGAGAAGACCCGCCGCTGCTCGGGGAAGCGGAGATGGGTCTGGAAGCCCACCAGGTTATAGACGCTGCCCTCTTGGTTATCCCGCCGGAGCTGGACCACGGCATAGGGCTCCTTCCCCGTCCGGGGGTCCACCAGTCCCCGGGGCTTTAGGGGGCCGTAGCAAAGGGTCTCCCGGCCCCGCCGGGCCATGACCTCCACAGGCATACAGCCCTCGAAGACCTTCTTGTCCTCGAAGCCGTGGACCTCCGCCTCCTGGGCGGTGGTAAGGGCCTGCCAGAAGGCATCGTACTCCGCCTCGCTCATGGGGCAGTTCACATAGTCCGCCGTTCCCCGGTCATAGCGGGAGCCCATCCAGGCCTTTTCCATGTCGACGCTCTCGGCGGAGACCAGGGGGGCCGCCGCATCGTAGAAGTGGAGGGCGGAATCGTCTCCCAGCAGGGCTTGCAGGCGCTCCGCCAGGGCGTCGGAGGTCAGGGGGCCGGAGGCCACAATCACCTCGCCGTCAGGGAGATCCGTAACCTCTCCGGGGACTATGGTAATGTTGGGGTGACTTTGCAGCCGCTCAGTCACCAACCGGGCAAAGCCGTGGCGGTCCACTGCCAGGGCTCCCCCGGCCTCCACCCGGGTGGCGTCGGCGCAAGAGAGAATGAGGGAGTCCAGCCGGCGGAGCTCCTCCTTCAAAAGGCCCACGGCGTTTTCCAGCTGGTCGCTCCGCAGGGAGTTGGAGCAGCAGAGCTCCGCGAAGTACGCCGTCTCATGAGCGGGGGTTTTCTTCTCCGGCTTCATCTCCCGAAGAGTCACTTGGATGCCTCTCCTGGCCAGCTGCCAGGCGGCTTCGCTGCCGGCTAGACCGGCGCCGATGACGGTGGTTTGCATGTGGAACACCTCCTAGGTGGGGAGTTGGTTCTCACCCTTACGGGCGGGGAGGATACAGCCATGAAGATGGCTGGTTCTTTGCACCCCCCATTTTCTCTTTTTCTTGCCAGAAGAAAAAGAGAAAACGGGCCGTGCACGGTCCAAAAGAGAAAAAGAAGTACGGGGGAACGACGCGGGGGCGCGCCTGAATGACTGGCCGAAGCCAGGAATGACTTCCCCGCGGCGTAGTCAAACGGGGGCTGGTGCTGCTCGACTTGGCGTATTTCTCTTTCCGCTGTCGCTGGCCCGGTAGGAAAATCGGCCTGGATTTCTGCTTTCCTCATCTGATCTTCTATCGATAGAACACCCGTAGGGGCCGCCGCCCTGCGTCCGCCGTTGGCGGCTTTGCCGCTTACGGCGGCGGCGTACCCCTTGCGGGTACTCGGCGGCCCGGCTCCCGCAACCGCCATGCTCCCGATACCCCGGCTCCCGCAACCGCCATGCTTCATCGGCTCTTCCATCGATAGAACACCCTGTAGGGCGGACAATTTGTCCGCCGTCCCCCAGGTTTCCGCCTATCTCTCCTGAGACCTTCCCAGCAAATAATCCGTAGACACCCCAAAGAAATCGGCCAGTTTCATCAAATCGGGAATCTCAGGATAATGCGTCGCGGATTCATAATACTGGTAAGCCCGCAAACTGCATTGCAGATACTCTGCCATCTGTGTCTGGGTCCATTTCTTCTCTTTTCGCAATTCTTTGAGCCGCTTTGCAAAAATATCCATTATTCCCTCTTGACAAGCAACTTAGTTGCATATATAATAATATGCAACTAAGTTTCAGATTGGAGGCAACCCTATGTCACCCTTAATGCAAGCCATCTGCGACGATCTCCGCGCCTACGCTCTGGAGCGCTACATAGACAGCTTTGAACGGGACACCTACGCTGCCGAGCTTGCCCAGCTCCACGGCGCGCTGTCCGCCGCCCTGCCGGAGTGCTGTCAGGCGCTCCTCCGGCAGTACATCCTTGCCTTGAATGCCCGCGCCCGCATGGAGCTGGAGGCCATGTTCCAGGCCGCCTTTGCCGCCGCGAAAGAGCTCTCTTAGCCCTCCTCCGGCGTCTCGGGCTTCTTGGCGGTGGTCTTCTTCGCGGCGGGTTTCTTCGTGGTAGTTTTCTTCGCCGCCGCGGCCGTTTTTGCCGTGGAGGCTTTCGTGGTTTTCGTCGTGGTCTTCTTGGCGGAGGCCGCTTTCGTAGTCTTGGCGGCCGTCTTTTTGGTCGTCTTGGCGGTTTTGGCCGCCGGTTTCTTTGCTGCGGACTTCTCCGGCTTCTCTTCCGCTGCTGGGGGCTCCGTGGGTTCCTCCCCCTCCTTCTTCGCGGCAAACCGGGGATAGCCCCGCTTATCCTCCGGAAGGAAGTTCGAGCACTCCGGGTTGATGCAGAAAGGCTTTCGGGCGCCCTTGCCCGCCTTTTTGAACATCGTCTGGCCGCAGACCGGGCAGTCGTCCTTCACCGGCACGTCCCAGGTCATGAAATCGCACTTCTCCGCCTCCACCTTGCTGGTCAGGCGCTCACAGCAGTAGTAGGTGTACTGCTTGTTATTCTTCTTGCTCTTGCCCGTGCGTTTCATCAGCCGCCCGCCGCACTTGGGGCAGCGCCCCGGCATCTCCACCACCAGCGGCATGGTGAAGCTGCAATCCGGGAACCCCGGGCACGCCAGGAAACGGCCAAACCTCCCGGTTTTCACAACCAGATTCCGGCCGCACTCCGGGCAGATCTCCGCAGACACCTCGTCGGGCACCTTGATCCGCACGCCCTCCAGGTCCTGCTCCGCCTGCTTGAGGCTGCGGTCGAAGTCCCCGTAGAAGTCCCGAAGAACGCCCTTCCAGGGGGTGGCCCCCCCTTCCACGGAGTCCAGCTTTTCTTCCATGTGGGCGGTGAAGCGCAGATCCGCGATGTCCGTGAATTTGTCCTTCATCAGCTCCGTCACCACCCGGCCAAGGTTGGTGATTTTGAGGTACTTGCCCTCCTTCTCCACGTACAGCCGGTCCAGAATCGTGGACACCGTCGGCGCGTAAGTGGAGGGCCGCCCGATGCCCTGCTCCTCCATGGCCCGGATGAGGGAGGCGTCGGTATACCGGGCGGGAGGCTGAGTGAAGTGCTGGTTCTGGGCAAAGTCCCGCAAAGCCAGCGTCTCCCCCTCCTGGAGCTCCGGTAAGGGGGACTCTTTCTCCTCCTTCTCCTCGTCCTTGCCCTCCTCGTAGACGGCGGTATAGCCGGAGAATTTCAGGCTGGAGGAGCTGGCCCGGAAGTCATGGCCGCCGGCCTCAATCTCCACGGACACGCTGTCATACACGGCGTTGGCCATCTGGCAGGCCACAAAACGGCCCCAGATCAGCTTATAGAGCCGGTACTGCTCCCCGGTGAGGTCTCCCTTCAGGTCCTCCGGCGTCCAGCGGACATTGCTGGGCCGGATGGCCTCGTGGGCGTCCTGGGCGTTGGCCTTGGCCTTATAGCGATTCGTCTTGGCGTAAATCTCTCCGTAGCGGCCCAGAATAAAGCTCCTGGCCTCCGACAGGGCCTCCTCGCTGAGGCGCAGGGAGTCGGTACGCATGTAGGTAATCAAACCCACCGTGCCCTCCCCGGCAATGTCCACGCCCTCGTAGAGCTGCTGGGCGATGGCCATCGTCCGCCGGGGGGTCATATTCAGCTTCCGGGAGGCCTCCTGCTGCATGGTGGAGGTGGTAAAGGGCGGAGAGGGACTCCTCTGCTTGTCGGTCCGCTTCACGGACTTGACAGTAAAGGCGGCGTTCTTCGCCTCCTCCACCACCGTCTCCACACTCTCTTTCGATTTCAATTCCGCCTTTTTGCCGTTCTTCCCGTGATACCGGGCGGTAAAGGGCTTGTTCTGTCCCAGGAGGTTGGCGTCCAGCGTCCAATACTCCTCCGGCTGAAAGGCCTCGATCTCCCGCTCCCGGTCGTCCACCATTCGGGTAGCCACGGACTGAACCCGCCCGGCGGAAAGCCCCCGGCGGATTTTCTTCCACAGCAGAGGGCTCAATTCATAGCCCACCAGCCGGTCCAGGATCCGCCGGGCCTGCTGGGCGTCCACCAGATTCTGGTCGATGGCCCGGGGAGACTGGATGCTCTCCTGAACCACCTTCTTGGTGATCTCGTTGAAGGTCACCCGCTTTGTCTTTTCGTCGGAGAGGTCCAAAAGATGCTTCAAGTGCCAGGAAATGGCCTCGCCCTCCCGGTCCGGGTCGGTGGCCAGATAAACCGTGTCCGCCGCCTTGGCGGACTTTTTCAAATCCTTGATGATCTCTTCCTTGCCCTTGATGGGCTGGTAAACCGGCTCAAAGTCCTGCTCCGGGTCTACCCCCAATGTACTCTTAGGCAAATCCCGCAAGTGTCCCATACAGGCCTTGACAGTATATTCTTTCCCCAGATATTTTCCAATGGTCTTGGCCTTCGCCGGGGACTCCACGATGACCAAATACTGTTTTGACATAGTTTACGATTACCTCCAAGTTGATGGGAGCCTTTGCTGAATTCGAAATTGAATCGTGGAAGCATCTCCAAAAAACGCGCTTCCCATCCGCGGCGGCGTCCCGTCGGAACCCCCGCCTTCGTCATTCCTTCCTACTGGCGAAGCGACACGCTTCGCGTATACCGTTTCCCGCTATGCTGAACGACAAAGCTGTCAATCTCCAGCATCGTCAGAGCCGACAGGACCCGCCGGGTGGGAATACCGGTGCTTTGAATCAGGTCGTCCACCTGAATCGGCTCTTCCGTGCCCAGTTCCTCCAGCAGGGCAATCTGGTCGTCCGTCAGGCCTTCCGCGGAGACGGCGGGAATATCTTTGGACTCCGGCTCCTTTACCGGCTCGGGGGCCGGCTCCTTCTCCGGCGGAGGCGTCGCGGGATTCCGGGCAAAGGACGGCGTCCAGGCCGGGAGCTCTCCCAAAGGACGCAGTTTGCCCGGAAAGCGCTCCTGGTAATCCCGCAGAATGTCCCACCCGCAGGACACCAGGCCCGCGCCGTCTCGAATCAGATGGTTGCAGCCCACGCTGGCCAGGGCATCGATGGGCCCGGGGACGGCATAGACGTCCCGGCCCTGTTCCAGAGCCAGACGGGCGGTAATCAGCGCGCCGCTTCTCTCCGGCGCTTCAATCACCAGGGCCGCCACGCTGAGGCCGGACATAATCCGGTTGCGCACCGGGAAATGGCGCCCGTCGGGCTCCGTACCCGGCGGGTACTCCGAGAGCAGCGCCCCGGCAGCGGCCACGTCGTCATAAAGCTCCCGGCTCTCGTAAGGGTAGTAGACGTCCAGGCCGTTGCCCGTCACGCCCACCACAGTTCCTCCCGCCCGGAGAGCGCCCTCCGTGGCGGCGGCGTCCACCCCCTTGGCAAGGCCCGTCACCACCACGGCCCCGGACGCGGCCAGCTCCCGGCCCAGCCGGCGGGCGCAGACAACGCCGTAAGGGGTGCATTTCCGGGTGCCCACGGCGGCGATGGTCGCCTCCTCGTCAAAGGCGGGCAGACGGCCCTTCACATAGAGGAGACAGGGCGGATCGTAGATGCTTTGCAGACGCCTGGGATACTCCGCGTCCTGAATGGTCAGCACCCGCAGGCCCAACCGCCCGCAATCGGCCAGGATTCGCTCCGCCGCGGAGAGATCCCGGTTCAGGGCCAGCTTCGCCTGCTCTTCGGATACATCCTCGGCCAGAAGCAGCTCCGTCCGGTCCGCGAAGAAGATTTCCTCCGGCGTTCCAAAGTGCCGCAGCAGAGCCAAGCGGGATTGGTTCTTCAACCCCGGCAGCTCCGCCAGCCACAGCCAGTATTTCAGCATCTCCCAAGCCTCCTTTACCCAAGGTTCTTTATACTATTATAAATAAAACGGAAATGCAAGTGCTATTTTTTTAAGTTTTTCCCCTCCGCCGTATGATCGAAGGCGTCACGGCCCGGGGATTTCAGCCCCTCACAGGTCCCCCCGGGCCGCCTCCCAAAGCAGCACGGAGGCGGCGGAGGCGGCGTTCAGAGACTCGCAGCTCTTGTCCATAGGAATACGGATAGTCCGGTCACAGGCTGCCAGTACCGCCGCCGAGAGGCCCCGGCCCTCGCTGCCCACGGCCATGGCGCAGCGGCGAAGGTCTACCTCCCGCACGTCGGCGGTGTCCTCCCGGAGGGCCGCGCCGTAGAGAGGCAGGTCCGCCGCCTTCAGCAACGCCGTCAGCTCCTCCAGGGCACAGCGGTACACAACCGAGCGGAAATGGACTCCCATTCCCGCCCGAAGCGTCTTGGGGTTGTTCAAATCTGCGCAGCCGGGAAGCAGGATTACCGTAGCCCCGAAGGCGTCCGCCGTTCGAAGGACGGTGCCCACGTTTCCCGGGTCCTGCACGCCGTCCAACACCAAATAGCGCATCCGCCCGAAGGCGTCCGGCTCCAGCCGCTCCGGCGGGCGGTAGTCCGGAGAGCGGCAGGAAAAGACGACCCCCTGGGGGGTCTCCATAGGGCTGACGGAGCGCATGACGGCCTCGCTGACCCTGGCCACCCGGGGAAAATGTCCCTCCGGACTCCAGGGCAGCGCCGCGCCCTCGGTATACAGCACCGCCATAACCGGCGCGGCCCAGAGCTCCGCTTCCTCCAGGAGCTTGGGGCTGTCGCACAAAAATTCTCCCGTTTCCTCTCGGTAGGAACGGGAGGACGCCAATTTGCGCAAATGGACGCAGAGGGGGTTGCTCTTGCTGGTAATGCTCTCCATAGTCCCTCTCCCTTCCGTCCATACTGCGGGCCGGGTCCTTCCCTGCCCTGAAATACCCCGTCAAATTGCCTCAAACAAATCGGGAAGATCATTCGAAGACCACGGCGCGGGAGGCCGTGTAAAGAGCTTCATCGTCACCGTTTCCGCGCCACGCACACATCCGGGGCATACAGCCCTTCAGATAAAAGCACGGCCTGCGTTTGTCAACTGGGTTGATTATCGATTCTTTCTTATCATAAATGCATCCGTCCGGCTTGTCAAGCCGCCCCGGCGGCTTTTTCCCCAGCTTTTCCTGAAAATGGAAGAGCATTTCGAGAAACCTTTCGCCGGAAAGGTGGAAACGGAGGCGCTCGGTTGTCCTTGAGCCGCCTCCGTTTCCGGGCCATTTATGAGAAACGGCGTCCGGTCTCCCCGGCGCGTAAAACCCGGCTTCGTTCTCCGGAGAGAGGACAGGACAAGGCTGTACGCGCGGACTCCAGAGGCGGCTTGCCGCCCTGGGAGTATACGGGAGCGCCGCGCGTCCCGGCGGGAAATTCCCTGTACAAATTGACCTCTGTGTCCGTCTCTGCCCAATCTCCTCTTCAAAGCGGGCTTTCCCGGTCAAGGGAAGGCCCGCTTTAATGACCCGCGCAGCGCCGGTATGCCGTCCGAACCTCCCCGCAGAGGTACAGCGATCCCAGGGCGCAGATTCTTCCTTCCTCTCCCGCCGCTTCCAGAGCGACGGCGATTCCCCCGGCCACGGAGTCACAGGGCCGGGCTTCCACTCCCCGTTCCGCCAGCAGGGCGCACAGCTCCGCCGGGGACAGAGCCCGCGGGCTGTCGGGCCGGAGGACAAATACCCGCTCCGCCAGGGGCGCCAGAAGGTCCAGCATTTCCCCTGCGTCTTTGTCCTTCAAAATACCCAGCAGCACCGTCCATCGTTTCCCGGGAAAGAGTGTTCGCAAGCTCTCCACCGTGGCCCGCATCCCGTGGGCGTTGTGCGCCCCGTCCAGAAGGAACACCGGGTTTCGCCCCAGAACCTCAAAGCGCCCCGGCCAGCAGACGGCGGCCAGTCCCTTTCGAATGGCCGCCTCCGGGATCTTCCAGCCCTTCTTCCGCAGGACCTCCAGGGCCGTCAGGGCCAAGGCGGCGTTCTCCGCCTGATAAGTCCCCGCCAGGGGGACGGTCAGTTTCCCCCAGGGGGCGAAGTCGAACACTGCGCCCTCCAGGTCCAGCCGGCAAACCGTCAGGCGGGAGAGGTCCAACTCCGTCAGCGCCGCTCCCCGCTCCCGGCAAGTCCGGCGGAAAACCTCGTCCGCCTCCGGGCAGCCGCCCCGGCTGACCACGGTCCCCCCGGCCTTGATGATTCCCACCTTGGCGGCGGCCACGTCCCGGAGCGCAGGACCCAGGATGGCGGCGTGGTCCATACCCATAGCGGTAAGCACCGCCAGCTCCGGAACATCAATGACGTTGGAGGCATCCAGGGCTCCACCCAGGCCAGTTTCCAGCACCACCACGTCGCAGCGCTTTTCCAGGAAGTGGAGAAAGGCGGCAGCGGTGATGAGCTCAAACTCCGTCGGGTGCTCCTTACAGGCCAGGGCGGCAGACCGGACACGGTCCATCACCATCCCCAAGTCTTCATCGGAAATCTCTTCCCCATTCACCCGGATGCGCTCGTGAAAGCGCTCCAGGTGCGGAGAGGTATTCAGTCCCACCCGATATCCCGCCTTCTCCAGCACGGAGGCCAGGCAGGCGCAAACGCTGCCCTTGCCGTTGGTCCCCGCCACATGGATAAACCGGAGCTCCTTCTGCGGGTTCCCCAGAAAGCGGAGCAACTCCCGGACGCGGTCCAAGCCCGGAGCATGGACCTCCCAGCCGTGGGACCAAATGTAGGCCACGGCCTCTTCTCCCGTCATGACGCCGCCTCCTTTACAGGCTGACCACGTTCCGCTGCCGGAGCGCCTTCACCAGGGGAATTGCCAGGGAGGACATCACCACGGCGTTGATCATGCCCACGATGAGCCGCCAGGCAAAATCCCCCAGAATCAGGCCGGGGAAGTAGTAGCCCATCAGCACGCTGTCCAGCCAGTTCACCAGGGTGTTTCCCAGGGTGGTGCAGACGGCCGCCGCAATGCAAACAGCATAGCAAAGCATCCGCCGCTCCTCCAGCCGCCGGCCCCGGAGGGACAGCAGCCCGAGGGCCCCCAGGCCCACCACCAGGCCCCGGAGGGCCGGGGGTATCAGATAGAGCACTGTGGTATAGGTGACACCGTAGGTCAAAAGCTGCTTGAAAAACTCGCCCACCATGGCCGCCGCCACCGCGTCCACCGGGCCGAAGAGCAGCGCGGCCACCACCACCGGCAAAGAGCCGAAGGAAATCCGCACATTCCCCACCTGGACGGCCACATACAGCGACAAAGGCACGTACATGGCGGCCAGCAGGGCGGAATAGCACATTCTTCTCGTTTTGGACATAAAAAAACCTCCTCAAAATAGCGGCAGTATGCCGCACAGAGGAAGTCCATTCCCGTATGCGGCAGCGGGATGCGGAACGCGCACTGCGGGGAAGGATTCCCCTTCGTCCGGAAAGCAACTCCCCGTCTCTCCGGCACTTTGACACGTGCGTTCCTACTCTGCCTGTTTCCCCGGTTCCGCCGGGGGTATTTTCTATGATACGGCATCTCTTCCGCAAATGCAAGCCCTCCGAGAAAAAAAGCCGCTCCGGATTTCTCCGGAGCGGCTTTCAGTCTCTTTTCGCTTAGGTGGTCTCCGCGGCCTTAGCTTCCGCGGCGGCCTTGGCCTTTTCGGCCTGGGCCTTCTTGATGGCCTTGTACTTCTCCTTCTCCTCGGCGGTAGCCACGGGAAGGATGGCGTCTCTCGGGCAGACCTTGGTACAGAGCTTGCAGCCCACGCACTTGTCGTAGTCGATCACAGCCACGCCGTTCTCCACATGAATGGCGTCCTTCTTGCACTCCTTCTGGCACAAGCCGCAACCGATGCAGGAGGTGGCGCAGACGTTCATCGCGGCCTTGCCCTTGTCCTGGTTGGCGCAGCCCACGTGAACCTTCTTGGACACGGGGACGGACACAATCAGGTGCCGGGGACAGGCGTTGGCGCAGGCCATGCAGGCGGTGCACTTGTCCGGGTTCACCACGGCGGTGCCGCCGGGGCCGATGGACATGGCGCCGAACTGGCACGCGGCCACGCAGGAGCCGAAGCCCAGGCAGCCAAAGGCGCACTCCAAAGGCCCGCCGGCCACCTTGGTGGCGGAGATGCAGTCCTGAACGCCCACGTAATCATAGCGCTTCTTGGCATTCACGCCGCCGGTGCAGCGGACAAAGGCCACCTGACGCTCCCCGGTGGGAGCCTCCATGCCCATGATCTTGGCGATGGCAGCGGCGTTCTCCGCCCCGGCGGGGGCGCAGGCGGTGACGGGGGCCTCCCCCGCCAGGATGGCGGCGGCGCAGCCGCCGCAGCCGGGATAGCCGCAGCCGCCGCAGTTAGCGCCGGCCAGCAGACCCAGAATCGCTTCCTCACGGGGGTCCTTTTTGACCTCAAAAATCTTGGAGGCCACGGCCAGAACCAGGCCGAACACCGCACCCAGAATACCCAGGACGGCTACCGCGAATAAAATATTCATCATAACGCAACCGCCCTCCTTACCAAATTACCAAGCCGGAGAAGCCCATGAACGCCAGGGCCATGAGACCGGCGGTGACCAACGCGATGGGGAAGCCCTCGAAGCTCTTGGGATACTCCGCGAAAACCAGCCGCTCCCGGATGCTGGCAAAGAGCACGATGGCAACCAGGAAGCCGATGCCGCCGGTGATGCCGTAGACCACGGACTCGATGAAGTTGTAGCTCTCCTGGATGTTCAGCAGGGCCACGCCCAGCACCGCGCAGTTGGTGGTAATCAGGGGCAGATACACGCCCAGGGCCGTATACAGGGAGGGCATGGACTTCTGGAGGAACATCTCAATGAACTGCACCAGAGACGCGATGACCAGAATGAAGGCCACGGTCTGCATGTACTTCAGATCCAGGGGCACCAGGATGAAGTTGTACACCGCCCAGGTGATGGCGGAGGCCAGGCCCATGACGAAGGTCACGGCGAAGCCCATGCCCACGGCGGTATCCACCTTCTTGGAAACGCCCAGGAAGGGGCAGATGCCCAGGAACTGGGAGAAGATGAAGTTGTTCGCCAGGATGGCGGCCAGCGTAATCGCCAGCAGTCTTGAAATTTGATCCATTTACTTGCCCTCCTTACTCTTGGACAGCGCCCACTGCATGGCGGCGATGAGGAAGCCCAGCACCAGGAAGCCGCCCACGGGCAGAGTCAGAATGCCAATGGGGAACTGCTCCGGAATGATGCGGAAGCCCGCCAGAGTTCCCGCGCCCAGCAGCTCCCGGATGAAGCACATCGCCAGCAGGACGAGGGTGTAGCCCAGGCCCTGGAAGATGCCGTCGAAGAAGGACGCGCCCACGCCGTTCTTATAGGAGAAGGACTCCGCCCGGCCCAGGATGATGCAGTTCACCACGATCAGCGGGATAAACACGCCCAGAGAGGCGGCAATGGACTCAAAGAAGGCTTGCAGCAACAGATCCACGCAGGTAACAAAGCCCGCGATGACCACGATGAACATGGCGATACGGATCTTGTCGGGGACGATCTTCCGGATGGCGGAGATAACCACGTTGGCCGCCGTCAGAATGATGAGCACGGACACGCCCATGCCCAGGCCGTTCATGATGGAGGTGGTGATGGCCATGGTGGAGCACAGGCCCAGCATCTGCACCAGAACGGGGTTTTGGGTCAGAAGACCCTCTTTCAACTGTTTTCCGATATTCATATCTCAGCTCCCCCTTTCTCAGCCCAGCACACCGGCCACGGCCAACGCGGCGTTGACGCCGTTGGTCACGCCCCGGGTGGAGACCGTGGCGCCGGAGATGGCGTCCACGTTGGCCCCGACCGTCAGAGTTCCGTCGGCGGCAGTCTTGCCCTCGAACTGGCTCAGCACACCCACACCGCTGGCGGTGGGCATGTTGGTCATGACCTTGGAGCCGATGCCCGCCGTCTCGGCGTTCTTGACGATGGAGACGCCAGTGACGGCGCCCTCGCCGTCCACGCCCACCATCATCTCGATCTTACCCTGAGAGCCGCTGGCCACCACTTTAATGGCGTAGCCCGCGCTTTGGCCGTTCACCTGGGCCTCATACACGGAGTCCAGGGCCACGCTGCCAGAGGCGGCGGTCATCTCATCGGTGAGTGTCATCGCGTCGCTAAACGTAGTGTTGTCGGGGTCCGCCACCACGGCCTTCATGGCCTCCTCGGTCTTGGCCCGGTTGATCTCGTCGATCTTTTCCTCCGTGACGGCGTTGACGCCGCCCAATGCCGCCGCCACAACCACACAGGTGACCAGCAGCGTCACGGTCAGCTTGATAATATACGCGGGGTCCATCTGGACCTTTTCCTTGCTCTTGACTTCGGTGCTCATTTCGCGGCCCCCTCCTTCTTGTCGGATTTCACAACGCCGAAGCGCACGGGCTTGGTGTACTTGTCGATGAAGGGCACGAACAGGTTCATGACCATGATGGAGTAGCACACGCCCTCGTTATAGGACCCGAAGTAGCGGATCAGCACGGTGAACAATCCGCAGCCCACGCCGAAAATCAGCTGGCCCTTCTTGGTGACGGGGGAGGTGGCGTAGTCGGTGGCCATGAAGAACGCGCCCAGCATGAGGCCGCCGCCGAAGATGCTGTAGAGCATCCAGTCCAGGCTGCTCCCGGCCTTGGGGAACAGGAAGGTGAGGACGGCCACGGTGCCGATGTAGGCCGCGGGGGTCTGCCAGTTGATGACCTTCCGCCAGATGAGGTACACGCCGCCGATGATGAGCATCAGGGCGGAGACCTCTCCCAGGGAGCCGCCGATCTGGCCCAGGAACATCTGGCCCACGCTGTAGGTCCCGGTGAGGTTCCCAAAGCTCTCCGCCAAGGCGGCGGGATCGGTGCCCTTCATGTAGCTGAGGGGAGTGGCGGCGGTGACGATGTCCACGTTGGACCCAAAGAGGGCCGCCTTGTTCACGGCGGGATCCACCCAGGAGGTCATGGACCCGGCGTAGCTGGCCAGCAGCACGGCCCGGCCCGCCAGGGCGGGGTTCACAAAGTTCTTGCCGATGCCGCCGAAGAGCTGCTTGACAATGATGATGGCGAAGGCGTCGCCAATGAGGATCATCCAATAGGGGATCTGCACGGGGCTGACAAAGGCCAGCAGCATGCCGGTGACCACGGCGGAGAGGTCCTGCACGGACTGATGCTTTTTCATCAGCTTGCGGTACAGCCACTCGAAGAAGATACACCCCGCCACGGACACGGCGGTCATGGTCAAGGCCCGGAGGCCGAAGTTGAAGCAGGCGAACGCCAGGGCGGGCAGCATGGCAATGATCACGTCCTTCATGATGCCCTGGGTGGTCTCGCTGCCGCGAATGTGGGGCGAGGAGGTGGCAATCAGCTTGAGATTCTTATAGTCCGTCATTTGTTGACAACCTCCTTTTTCGCCTCTTCGGCGGCTTTCTTAGCCTCGGCGGCGGCCCGGGCCTTGGCCTGGGCGTCCTTCACCAGCTGCTTGCCGGTTTTGAACATATGGGTCAGGTGGAGCCGGGCGGGGCAGGTATAGGCGCAGGCGCCGCACTCCATGCAGTCCATGATGTGGGCCTCCTCCAGTTCGGCCGCCAGGCCCTTGGAGGCGTACTGATACAGGAACAGGGGCTCCAGGTGCATGGGGCACACGCCCACACACTTGCCGCAGCGGATGCACTGGGGATGCTCCACGGTCTGCTCTTCCTTCTCGCAGAAGGCCAGCATGCAACCCGTGCCCTTGGCCACGGGGATGTCAGCGGTGTACTGGGCCATGCCCATCATGGGGCCGCCGGCGATGAGCTTATAAGTGCCGTCCTTCAGCCCGCCGCAAAAGTCGAACAGAAGGGACACCGGGGTGCCGATGGGGCACTCCACGTTCTTGGGCTCCACCACGCCGGAGCCGGAGACGGTCACCACCTTCTTCACCACCGGCATGCCCGTGGTGATGGCCTTATAGATCGCGCAGGTGGTGTTGATGTTGAACACGGCGCAGCCGATGTTGCTGGGCAGACCGCCGGGGGGCACCTGCTTGCCGGTGATGGCTTGGCAGAGCTGCTTTTCACCGCCCTGGGGGTAGCGGCAGCGGAGACCCTCCACCACCACGGGAGCGTGCTTTTCGGCAATGGTCTTGTTCATCTGGTCAATGCCGTTTTGCTTGTTGACCTCCACGCCGATAACGACTTTTTCCACGCCGAACATTTTGGCGAGGTATGTAGCGCCGCCGATGATCTCCTCAGACCGCTCCAGCATGGCCCGGTGGTCGCCGGTGATGTAGGGCTCGCACTCCGCACCGTTGATGATGACGGTGTCCACTTTTCCGATGCCGCCGGAAATCTTGACGTGGGTGGGGAAGGTCGCGCCGCCCATGCCGACGATGCCGGCGTTTTTCACGATCTCCACCATCTCGTCCACACTCAGTGCGTCGGGATTGGCGGGGGCCTGAACCTCCTCGCTGACCTCGTCCTGCATGTCGTTGTCAATGACAACGGACATGACGTTTCCGCCCATGGAATAGGGCCGGGGCTCCACCGCCTTGACGGTGCCGGAGACGCTGGCGTGAATGGGGGCGCCGAGACCGCGGAACTCGCCGATCTTCTGGCCCACCTTCACATGGTCGCCGGCCTTCACCAGGGGGGTGCATGGCGCGCCGAAATGCTGGGACATGGGGATGACCACCTGTGCCGGAGCGGGCAGCTGTTCGATGGCCTTTTCATTGGTCGCGGCTTTCATGTCGTGGGGATGAACGCCGCCGAAGAACGCTTGTGCCATTATTTCACCTCATTTTTTACTCCTGACAGCGGCCCGGGCGCGGACGGAAGGACCGCCCACTATCGGGACGGCTGACGTGCCTGGACAGACTATCACATACTTCCTTGCATTGTACACCCTTCTTCTAAAAATGTCCAGACTGTGAACGGCAAATTTTTTGGAAATTTCCCCTTTTCTTGCGAATCCTTTACGATCCCGGGCCTTTTCCTCCCCCTCGCCGGGGAGGCCGGAACGGTCCTCGCCCGTGATGCCCTGTCGGACCTGAGAAATGGCCCACTGTATATCTTACATTATAAATAGAAAATCCCATATCTCCGCCATCCCTCCTTTTTGTCCTACCCGCCCCGACACGTCCATATAGTGTAGGACGGGGGTGTTCGTTTGAAAAAAGGCAGTTCCATGTTCTACGGCGCGCTGCTGCTTACCGGGGCAAATCTTCTTCTCCGATTGGCGGCCATGAGCTTTCAGGTCTACCTCTCCGGCCAAATTGGGGCCGCCGGAGTGGGACTTCTCCAGCTGATCTTATCTGTGAAGCTATTCTCCTTTACTCTTGGCTCCGCCGGTATCCGAACCTGCACGCTCTACCTCTCCGCAGAGGCCCTGGAGCGAAAGCAGGGTCTTCGGCCCGTGCTCTCCGGCTGCTTTCAATACGGGCTTCTCTTCTCCCTCCCCACGGCGGCGGGCCTGTGGGTCCTCACACCCCGGATCGCCGGGGATTGGCTCGGCACCGCGGACGGGGAGGCGGCTCTCCGGGCCTTTGCCCTGTTTCTCCCCATCGGATGTCTCAACGGCGTGATGACCGGCCTGTTCACCGCCGCCGGGCGGCTGCGGACGCTGGTGGCGGTGGAATTCCTGGAACAGGGCTGCGCCATGGCGGCCACCTTTTTCCTTCTCTCCCGCTGGGCCGGAGCGGATCCGGCCAGGGCCTGCCTCTCCGTGGCCCTGGGGTCCTCCGCCGCCTCGGCCCTGTCTCTTTGGGCCCTGTGGATTCTGCGGCGGGAGGGTCCCCGCCGGAAGGGTTCCCCGCCTTACCGCCGGATTTTTGCCCTGGCACTGCCGGTGGGCCTGGCGGACGATCTCCGGGCGGGGCTGAACACCGTGGAGCACCTCATCATCCCCCGCCGCCTGGCCCTCTTCGCCGGGACCGTGAACGCCATGGCGGACTATGGCGTCCTTCACGGCATGGTTTTCCCGGTGCTGATGTTCCCCGCCGCCATCCTGGCCTCCCTGGCGGATCTGCTGGTGGCGGAGTTCTCCCGCTGTGCCGGACACCGGGGCCAGGTCCGGGTTCGATACCTGGCCCGGCAGGGGTTACGGATTTCCTGGCTCTTCGGCGTCTGCGCCGGGGGAGCCCTCTTCGTCTCCGCCCGCCCTCTGGCCCAGCTGCTCTTCCAAAGTGAGGCCGCCGGGGCCTGCCTCCGGCTCTACGCGCCCTTGGTCCCCATCCTCTATCTGGACGGCGTGGTGGACGCCATGTGCAAGGGCCTGGGCCAGCAGAGCGCCAACGCCCGGTATAACCTTCTGACCTCCTGGCTGGACGTGGTCTTCCTTTGGCTGCTGCTGCCCCAGTGGGGCATGGGGGGCTACTATTTCAGCTTCACCGCCACCCACCTCCTCAACTTCGCCCTCAGCCTCCGCCGTCTGGTCAAGACAGCCCGTCTCCGCTTCTCCCCGTTTCCGGCTCTGGGGGCGGCTCTCTGCGGCGCCGCCGCCGTGACTCCCACCGCGTGGCTGACGGCCCAGGAGGGGCTGGCGGGGATCCTATTTCCAGCGTTTTGCTACCTTCTGACCCTGTGCGCCCTGTGGCTGCTGTTCCAGGTGGTAGGCCGGAGAGACCTTCTGTGGCTCCAGGGTCTGCTGGGGGTAAAACCCCGGGGACGGTAACCGGCTTTTGGGGGACGGACCCCGCCGGAATTTCCATATCCCTTCCCATGAAAAGACACCACCCCGTCCTGGCGGCGTCCCTTTTCCCCTTTTCCCGTTACCGTTTTGTAACCTTTTTGCCGCCGCCCCTGAAAGTTTTTCCAGTCATTTCTTGTCCAAATGGGTCTAAAGTGGGGACAATAAACCTTCAATCGCCAGAAAGCCTTGACAAAAGTGGGGGATTGGGTGTATACTGATGCCAGTTTCCCATTGGTAACAAAAGTAACAAGCCGCTTCTCCCCTCCCCTGGCGAAGCCAACCGCCGGGTCCTTCCTGTCTCCGTTCGGGGAGAGCGGCCGCCCAATACTCCCCCGCCGGGGATCTGCACGGCACTCCTCTGCCCCTCGGGGCTCGGGAGAACGGGACCCTTTCGTCCCCGCCGTGAAATAACCTTTAGGAGGGTATGAACGTGAACGCGCACCAACAAGCAAATTGGCGATACACCCTGTGCAGGCGCGGCGGCATGCTGCTGTTCTGCCTGCTGGTGGTCACCGTCACCAGCCTCTCTGCCACCGGCTGGGCCGACTCCCTGTTCATCATCACCGGAGCCGATGACGCCGCTATCATTCTCGACCCCCAGCAGGAGGAGGCCCCCCCGGACCTCTCCGACAAGATGCTCTATGTCACCAACGGCAGCCGGGGCTATGACATCAGCCTCAGCGAGGGCACCTCGGTCACCGTCCGCCACGAGGGCTCCGCCGTCACCATCCAGTCCCGGAAGGAGACCATCTCCTCCCTGCTGGGCCGGCTCCATATCTACCCCAGCGAGCTGGAGATGATCGGCGTCAAGCTCTCCGACGCGGGCGTGGAGCTGAATGTGACCTCCGATCTCACTTTTTATGACTATGTGACGGAAAACGTCTCCTTCCCCACCCGGCGGGTGGCGAACCCCCAGATGAAAGAGGGCGAGGAAAAGATCGTCCAGCAGGGAGCCGACGGCGTCCGCTCCTCGGTCTACGAGGTGGTCTGGTCCAACGGCGCCGAGCTCTCCCGCCAGTTTGTGGAGGAGCTGGATACCACCGCTGTGGAACAGGTGGTGGAGTACGGCACCGCCAAGCCCGCTCCCAAGCCTTCGCAAGGCGCAGCGGCCATCGGCGATGAGAACCTCACGGAGCCTGGCGAAACCGGCGGCGGCATCGCCGGCGTCAGCGAAAACGCCGACGGCAGCGGCGTCCTGACCCTGAAAGACGGCACCGTGCTGAACTACTCCGGCGTCCGTACCATGACCGCCACCGCCTATACCGCCGGCCACGGCGGCGTAGGCACCCGAACCGCCAGTGGCACCGCCGTCCACGTGGGCACGGTGGCGGTGGACAAAAACACCATCCCCCTGGGCACCCGGATGTATATTGTCGCCGCCAACGGCAGTGTTATCTACGGTCTGGCCGTGGCGGAGGACACCGGCGTCAAGGGCAACAAGATCGATCTTTACTACGACACGTACGACGAGTGCATCCAGTTCGGCAGGCGGACCTGCACCGTTTATATTCTGACATAAGAACAAGGGGGCGTTTCCTCCCCTTCGGTCCTCGGGGACCCCGGCTTTTGCCGGGGTCCTTCCCCTTTTTTGGGCGTTCTTTGCGATTATGGTAAGAACCCGCAGGGGGAAGTCCCTGGGAACTGTCAATTTTGTCAATTGCACGGCGGCGCGGAAACCGATACAATAGGTACGACCTATCCTGCCGGAGGGCTTGCCCCCAGAATTTAAGCAAGCGAGGTATTTTTAGAATGAACAGTCAAATCTCCCACACAAAGGCCATCCGCGCCCAGCTGCTGGCCTCCATGCGAAACGGCGAGTACGCCCAATGCGAACGTCTGCCCCGGGAGAGCGTGCTCTGCGTGAAGCTGGGCATCAGCCGCACCCAGCTGCGGGACATTCTGGCCTCCCTGGAGCGGGAGGGCTTCATCACCCGCCGCCACGGCGTGGGCACCATCATCAACCGCCACGTGCTGAACGTCCAGACCCGCATGGACATTGAGATCGAATTCCTGGATATGATCCGGCAAAACGGCTACGCCCCGGCGGTGGCTTTCATCCGCACCTCTGAGGAGACAGCGGACGAGAAGACCGCCGCCCAGCTCCGCCTTCCCCCAGGGACGCCCATGCTCCGGGTCTCCCGGCTCTGCACCGCCGACGGCCGCCCCGCCATTTACTGCGAGGATCTGCTGGAAAAGGCCCTGATCCAGGGTCCCTACACGGACGAGGATCTCAAGCGCCCCATCTTCCACTTCCTCCAGCAAAACTGCGGCGTCTATCCCTACTTGGATCTAACCGATCTCCGGGCCATCCCGGCGGACGAAAAGCTGGCGGAAATTTTGCAGGTCCCCGTGGGCTTCCCCCTGCTGTACATGGAAGAGGTGGACTACGACATCGACGGCAAGCCCGTGTTCAGCTCCACCGAGTATTTCGCCGACGGCATCTTCCGCAACACGGTAATGCGGAAAAAGCTGTGAGCAATGACCGGCCTGATTGTTTCGATGATTTTTAAGATCTGTTCCTGTCCTGAGAAAAGACATGACATCATTTTTGAAGGGAGACACGAATTATGAAAAAAGTTGCCGTACTCATGGGGTCCGATTCCGACTGGCCGGTGGTCCGGGCCACATGCGCCCAGCTGGACGCCTTTGGTATTCCTTATGAGGCCCACATCATGAGCGCCCACCGCAGTCCCGCCCAGGTGGCGGAGTTCGCCTCCTACGCCCGGAAGAACGGCTTCGGAGTCATCATCTGCGCCGCCGGCATGGCCGCCCATCTGGCGGGGGCCGTGGCCGCCAATACCACCCTGCCCGTCATCGGCATCCCCATGAAGGGGGGCGCTATGGACGGGCTGGACGCTTTATTGGCCACCGTGCAGATGCCCAGCGGCGTTCCCGTGGCCACCGTGGCCCTGAACGGGGCCAAGAACGCCGCCGTCCTGGCTGCCCAGATTCTGGCGGTGGAGGACAAAAACCTCGCCGCCTGGCTGGACGCCGCCCGCCGGGACATGGCCGCTCAAATCGAGGAAAAGGACGCCGCCCTTCAGGCGGAAATCTGAGCGCATGGAGGAACACACCTATTTCCTGAAAGCCATGGACTGGGCCGCCGCCGGGACCTACTACGACGAGTCGCACAACACCTTCCCACTCCGTGGAAGCGTCCGTATTCTCCGGGAGCCGGAATGGACGCTGAACGGCCTCCTGGAGGTCCGGTCGGACCCGCCGGTTCGCTTTACCAACGACTACCGCATCCGCCAGGCGGCTTCCCCGCTCACCTTGGAGTGGACCTCCTTCAACCCGGCCCTGGGCCCGCTGGAGGGCTCCTTCGAGTTTGTGGGGCGCAGCATTCTCTCCGCCTACCGCTCCCAAGACGGCGCGTACAGCGGCACGGAGGTCCTGACCCTGCGGGAGGACGGGAGTTATTACAACGCGGGAGCCGCGTTTTGGGGCGGCAGGCGGCTTTCCTCCTGGGAAGCGGTCCTGACGCCGGTCTGAGAAAAACCTTGAATTTAAATATACAGGACGGAGGAATTCAATATGCAAAAGCTGGAGCAGCTCTACGAGGGAAAGGCCAAGAAGGTTTTCAAAACCGACGACCCCAATCTGTACATTGTGGACTATAAGGACGACGCCACCGCCTTCAACGGCCTGAAAAAAGGCACCATCGTGGGAAAAGGAGTCATCAACAACCAGATGACCAACCGCTTCATGGCAAGACTTGAAAAGGCCGGGGTCCCCACCCACTTCGTGGAGGAGCTGAGCGAGCGGGAAACCGTGGTAAAGAAGGTCTCCATCGTCCCCCTGGAGGTCATCATCCGCAACATCTCCGCCGGGTCCTTCGCCAAGCGCTACGGCGTGGAGGAGGGCATCGTCTTCGACGCGCCCACCATCGAGTTTTCCTATAAAAACGACGAACTGGGAGACCCCCTGCTGAATGAGTACCACGCTCTGGCCCTGAAGCTGGCCACAAAGGAGGAGATCGAGACCATCAGGAAATACGCCTTCCAGGTCAACGACTTCCTCAAGGCCTTCTGGGCCTCCTGCGGCGTGACCCTGGTGGACTTCAAGCTGGAGTTCGGGCGGCTCAGCGACGGGACCATCGTCCTGGCGGACGAGATCAGCCCCGACACCTGCCGTCTCTGGGACTCCAAGACCCACGAAAAGCTGGACAAGGACCGCTTCCGCCGGGATCTGGGCGGCGTGGAGGACGCCTATGCCGAGGTCATGCGCCGGATGAACGAGGCGCTATAATGGGCGTCATCGGGGGGCCGGACGGCCCCACCGCGATTTATGTCACCACGACCCCCGGCGGCACCGCCGTCCTGGCCCTTCTGGCCTCGGCGGTGATTGGGGCCGGGATCTGGTTCTATCTGCGCAGGCGCAAAAAATAAAGGAGGCTGCGAATGGGCGGTTTTTTTGGCGCGATATCAAAACGGGACATCGTATTGGACGTATTCTTCGGCACGGATTACCACTCCCATCTGGGCACTCGTCGAGGCGGCCTGGCCGCCTATGACGCCGCCCAGGGCTTTCACCGGCAGATTCACAACATTGAGAACACCCCCTTCCGCACAAAGTTCGAAAAGGACCTCAGCTCCTTCCACGGACAGGCGGGCATCGGCTGCATCAGCGACACGGACCCCCAGCCCCTGCTGATGCGCTCTCATCTGGGGCTGTACGCTATCTCCACCGTGGGCATCATCCAGAACGCCGAGGAGCTGGTGGAGCGCTATTTTTCCGACCACGGCCACCAGTTTATGGCCATGAGCTCTGGCAAGGTCAACGCCACAGAGCTGGTGGCCTCCCTCATCAACCAAAAGGACGACCTGGTCTCCGGCATCCGCTATGCCCAGGAGCAGATTGAAGGCTCCATGACCATCCTCATTCTCACAGCCAAGGGCATCTACGCCGCCCGGGACCGCCTGGGCCGCCTGCCGGTGCTCATCGGCCAGAGCGAGGAGGGCTGCTGCGTCTCCTTCGAGTCCTTCGCCTACCACAAATTGGGCTATCAGGATGCCTATGAGCTGGGACCCCAGGAGATTGTGCGGATCACCGCCGAAGGCTGGGAGACCCTGTCTCCCGCCGGAAAGGACATGCGTATCTGCGCCTTCCTCTGGACTTACTACGGCTATCCCAACTCCTGCTACGAGGGAATGAACGTGGAGGTCATGCGCTATCGCAACGGAGAGATCATGGCCCGGGACGAGGTCCAGCGGGGCCAGCTTCCGAAGGTGGACTACGTGGCCGGGGTTCCGGACTCCGGCGTTCCCCACGCCATCGGCTTCGCCAACCGCAGCGGCAAGCCCTTTGCCCGGCCCTTCGTGAAATACACGCCCACCTGGCCCCGGTCCTTCATGCCGGAGACCCAGGACGTGCGGAACCAGGTGGCCAAGATGAAGCAGATCCCCGTCCACGAGTTGATTCACGGCAAGAAGCTCCTCTTCGTGGACGACTCCATCGTCCGGGGCACCCAGCTCCGGGAGACGGTGGAATTTCTCTATGAGTCCGGCGCGGAGGAGGTCCACATGCGCTCCGCCTGTCCCCCTATCATGTATGGCTGCAAGTACCTGAACTTCTCCCGGAGCAACTCCGACATGGAGCTTCTCAGCCGGAAGACCATCCAGGCCCTGGAGGGGGACGAGGGCCAGGAGCACCTAGCGGAATACGCCGACGCCTCCACGGAGCGGGGTCAATGCATGCTGAAAGCCATCTGCCAGGAGATGGGCTTCGATTCCCTGGGCTATCAGTCCCTGGACGGCCTTCTGGAGGCCATCGGCATTGACCGGGATAAGATCTGTACTTACTGCTGGACCGGAAACGAATAACAGAGAAAAGGAGACCGTCATGATGATCGAGTCAAGATGCGGAATCTTATGCGGAGAATGTGCCTATCGGGAGCAGATGGGCTGCACCGGCTGCACGCAGATTCAAAAACCCTTCTGGGGCAACAGCTGCCCGGTGAAGGCGTGCTGCGAGGGAAAAGGCCTCGCCCACTGCGGCCAATGCGGGGAGTTCCCCTGCGCCCTGCTGGAACAGTTCGCCTATGACGAACACCAGGGCGACGGCGGAAAGCGTATCGAACAGTGCCAATGCTGGAAGGAGAATGAGACATGAACAACTCCCATTCCGACGCCTACGCCGCCGCCGGCGTGGACATCACCGCCGGGTACGAGGGCGTGCGGCTGATGAAGCCCTTTGTGGAGCGCACCAAAATCCCGGGGGTCGTCTCCAGACTCGGCGGCTTCGGCGGCCTCTTCGCCCCGGACCTCTCGGGCATGACGGAGCCGGTTTTCGTCTCCGGCACCGACGGCGTGGGCACCAAGCTCCGCCTGGCTCAGCTGCTGGGCAAGCACGATACCATCGGAATCGACTGCGTGGCCATGTGCGTCAATGATATCATCTGCTGCGGAGCCAAGCCGCTGTTCTTCCTAGACTACATCGCCATCGGAAAAAACCGGGCGGAGAAGGTGGCTTCCATCGTCTCCGGCGTGGCGGAGGGCTGCGTTCAGTCCGGATGTGCCCTGATTGGCGGCGAAACCGCCGAGCACCCCGGTGTCATGGCCCCGGAGGACTATGACATTGCGGGCTTCGCCGTGGGCGTGGTGGATAAGGCCAAGATCATCGACGGAAGCCGGGTCCGGGAGGGGGACGCCCTCATCGGCCTGACCTCCTCCGGCATCCACTCTAACGGCTTCTCCCTGGTGCGGAAGGTCTTCGACATCGAGCACGCCGATCTGAACGCCCCCATGGAGGAGCTGGAGGGCAAATCCTTGGGCCAGGTCCTGCTGGCTCCCACAAAGATTTACGTCAAGGCCCTCCAGGCCCTGCTGGAGGGGGGGATTGACCTCCACGGCGCCAGCCACATCACCGGCGGCGGCTTCTTTGAAAATGTGCCCCGGATGCTGCCCAAGGGGCTGGGTGCGCGGATTGTGCCGAACGCCATTCCCAAGCAGCCCATCTTTGACCTGATTCAAAAGCGGGGAGAGGTCTCGGACCACGACATGTACAACACCTTCAACATGGGCCTCGGCATGGTGCTGGCGGTGCCCCTGGAGCAAACGGAGAAGGCTTGGGAGCTTTTGGCCGCGGCGGGAGAGCCGGACGCCGTCTGCGTGGGCTGTGTGTCGAAGGACCCCGGCGGCGTGGCGCTTGACTACGCATGAGCAAGACGAGAATCGCCGTCCTGGTCTCCGGCGGCGGAACCAATCTGGAGGCCCTGTTAAACGCCCAGGAGGCGGGGAACATTCCTCACGGTGAAATCGTGGCGGTCCTCGCCAGCAATCCCGGGGCCTATGCCCTGGAGCGGGCGAGAAACCACGGCGTTCCCGGCTTTGCCGTCCCCCGGAAGGGGCTTTCCCAAGAGGAATTTGAAGCCGGCCTGACGGAAAAGCTCACCAAGTACCGGGCAGACATGATCGTTCTGGCGGGCTTCCTCTCCATTCTCTCCGAGGACTTTGTGAGGCGCTGGCCGAAGCGCATTTTGAACGTCCACCCCTCCCTCATCCCCGCCTTCTGCGGCAGGGGCTTCTATGGCCTCAAGGTCCACGAGGAGGCCCTGCGCCGGGGGGTGAAGGTCACCGGGGCCACGGTGCATTACGTAAACGAGATTCCCGACGGAGGAGAAATCCTCCTCCAAAAGGCGGTGGAGATCCTCCCCGGCGACACACCGGAGATCCTCCAGCGCCGGGTGATGGAACAGGCGGAATGGGTTCTGCTGCCTCAGGCGGCGGAGCTCACCGCCTTACGAATAACGCGAGAAAAGAAAGGATAATCCCAATATGATCGATCAATCAACCCTTCATCATTTCCACCCGGAGAACACCGGCCTGGCCGAGGACATCCGGCCCCTGCTGGCCCGCTCCCGCCGGAAGCGCTGGCCCTGTGAGCGGGAGGCCTTTCTGGCTCTCCTGGCCGGGGTGCCCGCCCTGCGGAAGACCCCCGGTATTCCCGATCCCCGGCAAGCTGGCGGCTTCACCTCCCTGCCCCTTTGCCCCACCGAGGCCGACCAGGTCCTCTGCCGGAACCATTTGAAGAGCGTCTTCGGCGTCACGGACAAAGAGAGCCTGCTCTCCTTCTGCGAGGATCAGCTCTGCTGCAACAACAACTATCTGGATTTCGAGGGCTTCTGGGAGGGCCGCCCGCCCTTCGACCCCACCGCGCTGAAGCGGGAATCCGCCGACTTTTTCATCGCCGCCCGGGATTTCTCCGCCCAATTCTACCCCCTGCTGGGGCACCAGGGCTATCTGGCCTGGGACATCAGCGAGTCCATGGGACTCCTGCGGGCGGGTCTGGCCTGCGGGCTGCTGACCCGGGAGGAGTTTGACCCCCTGGCGGACAGCTGGGTTCTGCAAGCCCAGATTTTCGGCAGCTGGGAGGAGTACGCCGTCAGCCTGGTCTGCGGTGCGCTGTACTGGGACTTCCGCCAGGGCAGCCAGCTGCCGGACCTTCAGAACGCCCTGCGGATGTGGATGGACCTGGTGCGAAATCTCCTGGCCAACGACGCCGCGTGGGACAGCGGCTTTTGGTTCACTCCCAAGCGGGAGAAGCCATTCCGCCTCTGGCCCTCGGAGTTCCGGCGCTACGTGACGGACTGGGAGGGCCCCAGAGGCTGCTTCATCACGGATCAGGTCACGGTGGAGGGAAAGAAAATCGGCTGGTGCTATCGGGAGGAGCCCGAGGGGGACTTCCCGGATAGCGGCTGGCGTTTCTTCTCCGGCGAGGAGAGCGACGAATATATCAACGACCCCAAAAACACCAGCGTGGCCGACATCAACAGCGCCTGCAATTTCGACCCGGACATCCTGCCCCTGCTCGCCGCGCCCTACGGCAGCGCCTTTGCCCGGGGAGAGGATGGGACATTCCGCCCGGAGCCTTTCGAGCCGGCGGAGTAATCCCCCGGAGGGCAAACGGAGCAACCTACAAAACGACCGATACACGACAAAGGAGCACGGAACATGAACGAGCTGGAACTGAAATACGGATGCAACCCCAACCAAAAGCCCTCCCGCATCTTCATGAAGGACGGCGGGGAGCTGCCCCTGACCGTTCTCAATGGCAAGCCCGGCTATATCAACTTCCTGGACGCCCTGAACTCCTGGCAGCTGGCCCGGGAGCTGAAGGAGGCCACCGGCCTCCCCGCCGCCGCCAGCTTCAAGCACGTCTCCCCCGCCGGGGCCGCCGTGGGCCTGCCCCTCAGCGACACGGACCGGAAGCTCTATTTCGTGGAATCCGGCGGGGAGCTGAGCCCCATCGCCTGCGCCTACATCCGGGCCCGGGGAGCGGACCGCCTTTGCTCCTACGGCGACTGGGCGGCGCTCTCCGATGTGTGCGACGCCGCCACGGCCAGCTATCTCAAAGCCGAGGTCTCCGACGGAATCATCGCCCCCGGCTACACGGAGGAGGCCCTGGAAATCCTGAAAACCAAGAAAAAGGGCGGCTATAACGTGGTTCAAATCAACCCGGACTACCGTCCCGCCCCTCAGGAGTACAAGGACGTCTTCGGCGTCACCTTCCAGCAGGGCCGGAACGAGTATGCGATCCGCGAAGCGATGCTGGCCAACTTCGCCACGAAAAGTCACGACCTTCCCCCCCAGGCAAAAATCGACATGATCGTCGCCCTCATCACTCTGAAATACACCCAGTCCAACTCCGTCTGCTATGTGAAGGACGGCCAGGCCATCGGCGTGGGCGCGGGCCAGCAGAGCCGCATCCATTGCACCCGTCTGGCGGGAACCAAAGCGGACAACTGGTGGCTCCGCCAACATCCTCAGGTCCTGGCCCTGCCTTTTGTGACGGGAATTCGCCGCCCGGATCGGGACAACGCCATTGACGTCTACCTCTCTGACGAGTGGGAGGACCTTCTGGCGGACGGCGCGTGGCAGGCGGTCTTCACGGAACGGCCCCAGCCCTTGACGGCGGAGGAGAAAAAAGCCTGGATTTCCAAGCAACGCGGCGTAACCTGCGGCTCCGACGCCTTCTTCCCCTTTGGGGACAATGTGGAGCGGGCCCGGAAAAGCGGGGTCCAGTACATTGTCCAGCCCGGCGGAAGCATCCGGGACGACCACGTGATTGAAACCGCCGACAAGTACGGCATGACCATGTGCTTCACCGGAATGCGGTTGTTCCACCACTGATAGAAAGGAGAATTTCCATGCATGTCAGCAGTCGGTCCGGCTCCCGTTTCTGTCCCACTCCCGAGGAATACGAAGCCCATCTGAAACGCTGCTTCACCTCCCAGGCGGACAATGAAATCTGGTGTGCCCGGAACGAGGGCGCATATCCCTGCCTCTCCATTCTGGTCAAAGGCAGCCGGGCCGTCGTGAATTACTTTGCCCAAGAGGGCGGGGATATGGCCGCCTCCTTCGGGGACGAGGACGCGGAAGGCTCCATTGATTTTTGCGGCGGACAGTACGAAATCGCCGCTTATCAGGTGATTCCCGCCGCCGACGCCATGAAGTGCGCGCTGGCATTCTTCCAGTCTCCGGAAATCCCGGACTGTATCGAGTGGGAAGAGCTGTAACACGGTGCAGAGATAGAAAGGATGGATTTATGAATCTGCTTGTCGTCGGCGGCGGCGGCCGCGAACACGCCATCATTAAGAAACTGAAGGAAAATCCCACGGTTGAGACCATCTATGCCCTTCCCGGCAACGGCGGCATTGCTCAGGACGCCGTCTGCGTCCCTGAAATCGGCGCGAAAGACATCGAAAAAATCGTGGACTTCGCCAAGTCCCACGCCATCGGCTTCGCCGTCGTCGCCCCGGACGACCCTCTGGCCCTGGGCTGCGTGGACCGGCTCCACGACGCCGGCATCCCCTGCTTTGGGCCCGGCGCCAGGGCCGCCCGCATTGAGGCCAGCAAGGTTTTCGCCAAGAATCTGATGAAACAGTACGGCATCCCCACCGCCCGCTACGAGGTCTTCGACGATCCCGCCAGGGCCCTCGCCTATCTGCGGGAAACGGCCTCCTTCCCCATCGTGATCAAGGCCGACGGGCTGGCCCTGGGCAAGGGCGTGCTGATTCCCCAGAACCTGAGCGAGGCGGAGGCCGCCGTGAAGTCCATTATGGAGGACAAGGCCTTTGGCGACTCCGGCAACGAGATTGTGATCGAAGAGTTCCTGACGGGTCCGGAGGTCAGTGTTCTAGCCTTTACCGACGGCAAGGCCATTGCCCCCATGGTCTCCTCCATGGACCACAAGCGGGCCGGAGACGGAGACACCGGACTCAACACCGGCGGCATGGGCACCATAGCGCCCAATCCCTGCTACACGCCGGAGATCGCGGCGGAGTGCATGGAGCGGATTTTCCTTCCCACCCTGGCCGCCATGCGGGCGGAGGGCTTCCCTTTCAAGGGCTGTCTCTACTTTGGCCTGATGATTACCTCGGAGGGGCCCAAGGTCATTGAGTACAACTGCCGCTTCGGCGACCCGGAGACCCAGGTCGTCCTGCCCCTTTTGAAAACCGATCTTCTCACCGTCATGCGCGCTGTGGAGAACGAGACCCTAGGAGACCTGGCCGTGGAGTGGCGCGGCGGGTTCGCCGCCTGCGTGATTCTGGCCTCCGGCGGGTATCCCGGCGGCTATGAGAAGGGTAAAGCCATCGTCATTCCCGAGGACCTCCCTGAAAATGTCACCGTCTACCACGCCGGGGACAAGCTGGAGAACGGGAAGCTGGTCACCAGCGGCGGGCGGGTCCTGGGGGTCACCGCCGCCGGCGAAACGCTGCAAGCCGCGCTGGACAGCGCCTACGCCTCCGCAGAGCGCATCCGTTTTGACGGCAAATATCTGCGCCACGACATTGGACAGCGGGCCCTCCGGGCCCTGGAGGGATAATATGGTACGTCGCGTATATGTGGAAAAGCGTCCCGGCCTCAGTCCCGAGGCAGGAGGCCTGCTGGCGGATCTGCGGGACTTTCTGGGCATCCGGGGCGTCACCGGCGTTCGGGTCCTACACCGCTACGATGTGGAAAACCTGGACCCGGAAGCCTTCGAGAAGGCCCGCCGGACGGTGTTCTCCGAGCCCCAGGTGGACGTGGTCTGGGATGAGGCGGTCCCCGTCGCCGGGGATCATCCCCATTGGTCCCTGGCCGTGGAGGCTCTGCCGGGGCAGTTCGACCAGCGGGCGGACTCCGCCGCCCAATGCGTTCAGCTGATGACCGGCGGCGAGCGTCCCCTAGTGCGGACCGCCACAGAGTACCTCTTCGAGAGCGCCGGGGAGGGTCCTTTCCCCTTTACCGAGGAAAACCAGGAGAAAATCCGCCGCCACCTCATCAACCCCGTGGAGAGCCGGGAGGCCTCTTTGGACAAGCCCGCCACGCTGGTTCAGGAGCACCCGGTCCCGGAGCAGGTGGAGACCGTCTCCGGCTTCACCGCCATGGACGGGGACGCCCTGTCCGCCCTGCTGGAGCGTCTGGGCCTTGCCATGGACCTGGACGACCTGGAATTTTTACAGGCCTATTTCCGGGACACGGAACACCGGGACCCCACCATCACGGAGGTCCGGGTGGTGGACACCTACTGGTCCGACCACTGCCGCCACACCACCTTCTCCACCCACATCGACGGCGGTGAGATCCAGGACCCCGACGTCAAGCACGCGTATTACCACTATCTGAAGCTGCGCAGCGAGGTCTACGGCGGGAGGGCCACGGACCGCCCCGAGACCCTGATGGACATCGCCACCATCGCCGCCAAGGCCCTGAAAAAGCGGGGGCTTCTCCCGGAGCTGGACGAGAGCGAGGAAATCAACGCCTGTTCCATCCACGTCCCGGCGGTGGTAGACGGGGAAACCCAGGACTGGCTGCTGATGTTCAAGAACGAGACCCACAACCACCCCACGGAGATCGAGCCCTTCGGCGGCGCGGCCACCTGCATCGGCGGCTGCATCCGGGACCCCCTCTCCGGCCGGGCCTACGTCCATCAGGCCATGCGCCTCACCGGTTGCGGCGACCCCCGGACGCCCCTGGCGGATACCCTCCCCGGCAAGCTCCCCCAGCGGAAGCTCTGCCAGACGGCAGCGGCGGGCTATTCCTCCTACGGCAACCAGATCGGCCTGGCCACGGGCCATGTGGCGGAGCTCTATCACCCCGGCTACGTGGCCAAGCACCTGGAGGTGGGCGCCGTGGTGGGCGCGGCGCCGGCGGAGAACGTCCGGCGGGAGTGCCCCGCCCCCGGGGACGTGGTGATCCTTCTGGGCGGCCGGACGGGCCGGGACGGCATCGGCGGGGCCACCGGCTCCTCCAAGAGCCATAACCAGACTTCCCTCCGGACCATGGCCAGCGAGGTCCAGAAGGGCAACGCCCCGGAGGAGCGGAAGATTCAGCGCCTCTTTCGAGACGGAAACGTCACCCGGCTCATCAAGCGCTGCAACGACTTCGGCGCCGGCGGCGTCTCCGTCGCCATTGGCGAGCTGGCGGACGGGCTGACCATCGACCTGGACGCGGTGCGGAAGAAATACGACGGCCTGGACGGCACGGAGCTTGCCATCTCCGAGAGCCAGGAGCGCATGGCGGTGGTGGTGGCCCCGGAGGACGCGGAAGCCTTCATCGCCGCCGCCAGGGCGGAAAACCTGGAGGCTTACCAGGTGGCCGTGGTGACGGCGGAGCCCCGCATGGTCATGCACTGGCAAGGGGAAACCATTGTCAGCCTGAGCCGGGAATTTTTGAACTCCAACGGCGCGGTGAAGCACGCTCAGGTCCATGTCCCGGCGAAAGAGCGTTTCTCCCAGAGCCAGCCTTCCTCTTACTCTCTCCGGGAAACGGCCTCCAGCCTGCAATGCGCCTCCCGCCGGGGGCTGGTGGAGCGGTTCGACTCCACCATCGGCGCGGGCAGCGTCACCATGCCCTTCGGGGGCAAAACCCAGCGGACCCCTGCCCAGGCCATGGCGGCCCTTCTCCCGGTGCTGCCGGGGCAGGAGACCGAGCAGGCCAGCGTCATGGCCTACGGCTGCGACCCGGAGGCTATGGAGCGGAGTCCTTACCAGGGAGCCTACGACGCGGTCACCGTCTCCCTTGCCAAGCTGGTGGCCTCCGGCGCGGACTACAAGGCCGCTTACCTGACCTTGCAGGAGTATTTTGAGAAGCTGCGGACGGACCCGGACCGCTGGGGCAAGCCCTTTGCCGCCCTCCTGGGGGCCATGGAGGCCCAGATGGACTTCGGCGCGGCGGCCATCGGCGGCAAGGACTCCATGTCCGGCTCCTTCCTGGACCTGGACGTGCCCCCAACCCTGATTTCCTTTGCCATCGCCCCCATTCAGGCGGGAGAGGTGATTACCCCGGAGTTCAAGGAGGCGGGGCATCCGGTCTATCTCTTTGACAGTTCCATGGACGGTTCCGCAGAGGAGCGGAGAAACACTTGGGACGCCTTTCACGCCCTCTGCCAAACCGGAAAAGTAAAAGCCGCCTGGGCTGTGGAACACAGCATTGCCGAGGGAATCGTGAAGATGACTTTCGGTAACCATATCGGCTTTGTTTTTGAGCCTCGCGTAAATCTCCAGTGGTTCGACTCCAGTTATCAAGGCACAATCCTCGCCGAGCTGACCGAAGAACCGGCCGGCGGCCTCAGTGCCTACCGTGTCGGCGTAACTACAGCCGAACCAGCCGTTACAATCGGTGATGATTCCGCTTCCATTGACGAGCTTCTCTCCCTGAGCGAAGCTATTCTGGAGGACGTTTATCCGAACCGCGTCCCCGCGGAGGGCGAGGCTCCCGAGCTCCCCTGTCCCGCCTTCACCCGGCCCGCCCCCAAGGCGGGCGTGGCGAAGCCCAAGGTCCTGATTCCCGTCTTCCCCGGCACCAACTGCGAATACGACAGCGCCCGGGCCGCCCAGCGGGCGGGCCTGGAGACGGAAATCTTCGTCATTAACAACCAGTCCGCTAAAGACGTATCCGAATCCGCCGCCGCCTTTGCCCGGAAGCTCCGGGAGAGCCACATTCTCTTTCTCCCCGGCGGCTTCTCCGGCGGCGACGAGCCCGACGGCTCCGGCAAGTTCATCACGGCCTTTCTCCGGGGCCCGGAGACCTCCGATGCGGTGATGGACCTCCTCAAAAACCGGGACGGCCTGGTCCTTGGCATCTGCAACGGCTTCCAAGCCCTCATCAAGCTGGGTCTGGTCCCCTATGGCGAGATCCTGGATTGCGACGAGACCTGTCCCACCCTGAGCTTCAATACCATCGGGCGGCACCAGTCCAAAATCGTACACACCCGCGTGGTCTCCAACCAATCCCCCTGGCTGGCCCGGGTGAACCCCGGCGAGGTCTACGCCGTCCCCATCTCCCACGGCGAGGGACGCTTCCTCTGCCCCCCGGAGCTCCTGAAAGCCCTGGCGGCCAAGGGCCAGATCGCCACCCAGTACGCGGACCTGGAGGGCCGCCCCACCATGGACCCGGACTTCAACCCCAACGGCTCCGTCTGGGCTGTGGAAGGCATCACCTCCCCCGACGGGCGCGTCTTCGGCAAGATGGGCCATGCCGAGCGCATCGGTCCCGGACTGTATCGGAACGTCCCCGGAGACTATGACCTCCATCTCTTCCAGGCCGCCGGAAACTATTTCAGCCTCTGATAAAGCGCCTGGCGAAAATAATGAGAATCCTTGAAGCAGAGACTTGACAAGCTCCTCTGTATCATGTATACTGCCTAAAATTTATAGAAACGAGGTGTCGCCTCCATGGCCTACTTTTTCTCTGAGCCCTCCCGCACCTTCAGTGAATACCTTCTGGTTCCCGGCTACTCCTCCGCCGAGTGTATCCCCGCCAACGTATCCCTCAAGACCCCGGTGGTAAAGTACAAAAAGGGTGAGGAATGTCCCTTGACCATGAATGTTCCCATGGTCTCCGCCGTCATGCAAGCCGTTTCCGGCGAGCAGATGGGCATCGGTCTTGCCAAGGAGGGCGGAATTGCCTTCATCTTTGTCTCCCAGCCTGTGGAGCAGCAGGCGGAGATGGTCCGCAAGGTCAAAAACCACAAGGCGGGCTTTGTCACCAGCGATTCCAACCTCCGGATTGGGGACACCCTGGCGGATGTGCTGGCCCTGAAAGAGCGCAGCGGCCATTCCACCATGGCCGTCACCGACGACGGAACCGGCACGGGCCAGCTGCTGGGCCTTGTCACCAGCCGGGACTACCGGGTCAGCCGTTTGGACCCCGCTACCCCTGTCACGGATTTCATGACCCCCTTTGACAAGCTGATTTACGCCCCGGAGGGCACCAGCTTAAAAGAGGCCAACGACATCATCTGGGACCGGAAGCTCAACGCCCTGCCCATCGTCTCCAAGGACGGCCATCTGGTGAGCTTCGTCTTCCGGAAGGACTACGACTCCCACAAGGGCAACCCCCTGGAGCTGCTGGACAGCCAGAAGCGCTACGTCGTCGGCGCGGGCATCAACACCCGGGACTATGAGACCCGTGTTCCCGCCCTGGTGGACGCCGGGGTGGACGTGCTGGTCATCGACTCCTCCGAAGGCTATTCCGAGTGGCAGGCCCGGACGCTGAAATGGATTCGCGACCGCTACGGCGACACGGTGAAGGTGGGCGCGGGCAACGTGGTGGACGGCGAGGGCTTCCGCTTCCTGGCGGACGCGGGTGCGGACTTCGTGAAGATCGGCATCGGCGGCGGCTCCATCTGCATCACCCGGGAGACCAAGGGCATCGGCCGGGGCCAGGCCACGGCGGTGATCGACGTGGCGGCGGAGCGAGACCGCTACTTTGCGGAAACCGGGGTCTACGTCCCCATCTGCGCTGACGGCGGCATTGTACAGGATTATCACATTACACTGGCTCTGGCCATGGGCGCGGATTTCTGCATGCTGGGCCGGTACTTCTCCCGGTTCGACGAGTCTCCCACCAGCAAGATTCTCATTGGCGGCAGCTATATGAAGGAATACTGGGGCGAGGGCAGTGCCCGGGCCCGGAACTGGCAGCGCTATGACTTGGGCGGCTCGGCAAAGCTCTCCTTCGAAGAGGGCGTGGACTCCTATGTACCCTATGCCGGCGCCCTGGCGGACGGCATGGCCACCACCCTGGCGAAAATCCGCTCCACCATGTGCAACTGCGGCGCGCTGACCATTCCGGAGCTCCGGGACAAGGCCAAGCTGACCCTGGTGAGCTCCGTCTCCATCGTGGAGGGCGGGGCCCATGATGTGCTCCTGAAGGACTCCGCCGGAGGAGTGGGCCGGAACTAAGCCACAACGAATCTGACAACATTGGGAGGTTTGCAGCCATGCTTACAAACGAGTTTCAGGGGATTCCCTTATCACGCCTGGGCTTCGGCACCATGCGCCTGCCTGTGGTCAACGGCGTCGCAACGGATATTGACGAAAAGCAAGTGGATGACATGATCGACTACGCGATTTCCCACGGAATCAATTACTTTGACACCGCCCATCCCTATCACGGCGGAATGTCTGAAAAAGTCATCGGAAAATCCCTGTCCCGCTATCCCCGGGAGAGCTATTACCTCGCCAGCAAATACCCCGGCCACATTATCCGCGGCAGCTACAACCCCGCTGAAATCTTTGAAGAGCAGCTCCAAAAATGCGGTGTGGACTACTTTGATTTCTACCTGCTCCACAATGTGTATGAGAATTCCATCCAGGTCTATCAGGACCCCCAATGGGGCATCCTGGACTACTTCCTGGAGCAGAAGCGGTTGGGCCGCATCAAGCATCTGGGCTTTTCCACCCACGGTCGGCCGGACACCATCCAGAGTTTCCTGGACTACTGCGGCGACCAGATGGAATTTTGCCAAATCCAGCTGAACTATCTGGACTGGACCTTGCAGGAGGCCAAGGAGAAGTACGAGCTTCTGACGGAGCGGGGCATTCCCGTTTGGGTCATGGAGCCCGTCCGGGGCGGCCGGCTGACCCAGCTCTCCGAGACGGAGGTCGCCCGGCTCCAGGCCCTGCGCCCCGATGAGACAAATCCGGCCTGGGCGTTCCGTTTCCTACAGGACCTTCCCAATGTGAAGATGATTCTCAGCGGCATGTCCAACATGGCGCAAATGGTGGAGAACGTGGAGACCTTCCAGCAGGAAAAGCCGCTGACGGAGGCGGAACGCGCCACCCTTCTGGAGATCGCGGAGGGCATGAAAAACTCCGTCCCCTGCACAGCCTGCCGCTACTGCTGCGACGGCTGTCCCCAGGGCCTGGACATTCCCGTACTAATCTCCGCTTATAACGAGATTCGCTTCTCCCCCTCTCTCAACGTCCCCATGCTGTTGGACGCCCTTCCGGAGGACAAGCGCCCCGCCGCCTGCATCGCCTGCGGCAAGTGCGCCAAGGTCTGCCCCCAGAACATCGACATCCCCGGGGCGATGAAGGGGCTGGTGGAAGAGTGCGCAAAACTTCCCAGCTGGGCGGACATCAGCCGCCAGCGGGAGGAGGAGGCCCGCCAGGCCCGGCTGCGCTGATTCCCGTTCTCTCAAGCAGATTCTCCTACATCCTGTCACCGGCAAAGAGCTGCGGGCCCCGCTATAGTGGCGGGGCCCTTCTCTCTGCTCAGATATGCTCGTCGTAGTACACCCATGTGAAGAAATCCGCAATCAGGGAGATGAAAAACGCCGCCATCAGCCCCAGGCCCATGTAAATTAGGGTCTCCTGCCCGGATATCTTTCCCCAAGAAATCAACACCGTCTCCGCCGCCAGGAAAACGATTTGGCTGATATAATATGCCTGGCTTCTGGATTTCAGCTTCACCAGCTGATTCCGCTCGTCCCGCTCCTCCACCTTGTCCTCCCGGGACCACCGGGGGGACAGGCTCCGAACGACACTGGCTCCCCCCAGAAGCAGCAGCAGTCCCACCAGTACGCCATCGTTCCGGTCAAAGCCCTGTAAGGCGCTCCGCGCCAGGTTCAGCGCTCCCAGGAGCAGCGCGAACAGGCCAAAAGTAAAATTCTTTTTATGGTAGATCTTCATACCTCCGGTCCTCCAATTCCCGATTTTCTCTAAGACAGCAAAGCTCCTCCACGGTCACGCCGAAGACCTCCGCCATCCGGTATGCCAACATCAGCGACGGGCTGTACTGCTCCTTCTCAATGGAGATGATCGTCCGCGCCGAAACATGGACCCGCTCCGCCAGCTGCTGCTGGGTCATCCCCGCGGCGGTCCGCAGATCTTTCACTCTGGTCTTCACCACATTCCTCCCCCTTATGTGAAGCTCGCTTCTTGTGAAGCAAGCTTCATATTACCACTCCGCCCACCGGTTGTCAAGAGAAAAACATGAAGCTCCCTTCACTTCTGTCTGATAGAAAAGCGCCCATGCCTTTTGACATGGGCGCTCAGGCCTTTAAAAAATTCTGAATAACTTCGGATTAAAAACGAGAGAAACCCCTGGAGGGTTTCTCTCGCCTTTTCCTTTCCGTTCCCTTTCAGCCGGCGCTATTTTTGATAAACCGAGCGCTTATACTCGCTTCCAGGAGGCTCCGCCCTTGACGTCGGTGACCTCAATGCCCTGGGCCTTCAATTCATCCCGGATACGGTCCGCCTCGGCGAAGTTTTTCGCCTTCTTGGCCTCGTACCGGGCCAGGACCTTGGCATCGATCTCCGGGTCTCCCTCGCCGGTGATGACGTAGTCCCCGCCGCCGGACTGGACGGCCTGGGCGGCCTTCTCCCGAAGAGCCGCCGCCTTCTCCAAGAGGCTCATGGACAGCACCTGGTCGAACTCCCCAATGATGGCCAGCTTTGTGGCGTCGTTGGTCTTCGCTTTCAGTGCGTCGAACACCGCCGTCACCGCCATGGAGGTATTCAGGTCATTGCCCACCTGCTGGAGGAACTTCTCCCGGTACTCCTTCCGCACCGCCTCGTCCACGTCTCCCTCGGGCTTCAAGGCCGCAAGGCGGTTCAGCAGCTTCGTGTATGCGGCGGCGGCGTTGTCCAGATTCTCCCAGCTGAACACCAGGGTCTTCCGGTAATGGCTCTGGAGGCAGAACCAGCGGTAGGCCAGGGGGTCATAGCCCTTCTCCTCCAGCAGGGAGACTGTCAGGAACTCTCCCTTGGACTTGGACATCTTCCCCGCCGGGTCGTTCAGGTGGTGGACATGGAACCAGTGGGGGCACCAGGGGTGGCCCAGGTAGCTCTCGGACTGGGCGATTTCGTTGGTGTGGTGCGGGAAGGCGTTGTCCACGCCGCCGCAGTGGAGGTCCAGGTACTCCCCGTTGTACTTCATGGAAATGCCGGAGCACTCAATGTGCCAACCAGGGTAGCCCACACCCCAGGGGGAGTCCCACTTGAGGGCCTGGTCCTCAAACTTGGATTTGGTGAACCAGAGGACGAAGTCGTTCTTGTTGCGCTTGTTGGAGTCCTCCTCCACGCCCTCCCGGACGCCTATGGCCAGGTCTTCCTCGTCGTGGTCGTTGAAGATGTAATACCGGGCCAGCTTGGAGCTGTCAAAGTACACATTCCCCCCCGCCAGATAGGCGTAACCGGTGTCCACCAGTTTGGAGATGATCTTGATATACTCGTCCACACAGCCGGTGGCGGGCTGGACCACGTCGGGGGTCTTGATGTTCAGCTTCCGGCAGTCATCAAAAAAGGCGTCGGTGTAGTATTGGGCGATGTCCATGACGGTTTTGTTCTCCCGCTTGGCGCCCTTGAGCATTTTGTCCTCGCCGGTGTCGGCGTCGCTGGAGAGGTGGCCTACGTCGGTGATGTTCATAACCCGATTCACATCATAGCCGGCGAAGCGGAAATATTTCTCCAGCACGTCCTCCATGATATAGCTCCGGAGGTTGCCGATGTGGGCGAAGTGGTACACGGTAGGCCCGCAGGTGTACATCTCCACCCGGCCGGGGGTGTGGGTTTTGAACTCCTCTTTCTTGTGGGTAGCGGAATTGTAAAGATACATGATTTTCTTCTCCTTATTGTTTAATCCCATATAGAATCCGTGTTTTCCCGGTAATTTCTTTCAGCGGACAGGCACTCCGGCGTCCCCAATTTCCGGGCTCACTCGTGGAGCTCCAGAGGCAGACCGTCCGGGTCATGGAAAAAGGTCATCCGCTTCCGGCTGAATGGGTCCCAGCGGATCTCCTCGCACGGGATGCCCAGGGCTTCCAGCTCCCGGACCGCCGCTTCGACGTCCTCCACCTGGAAGGCCAGATGACGCAGGCCCTGGGCCTCCGGGTAGCTGGGGCGCTCCGGCGCGCCGGGGACGGCGAAAATCTCCAGTTCCCCCTCCCCAAATTTCAAATCCAGCTTCCAGTCTCCCCTCTCCTCCCGGAAGTTCTCCCGAAGAATGGGGAACCCCAGCTTTTCCACGTAGAATTCCCGGGCTTTCCGGTAATCCGACACGATGATGGCGATATGGTGCATTCGTTCCAACCGCATGCGCGCTCCTCCGTCCTCTTCCCGTTTTGGAGGCCGATTCTCTCCACATCCCGCCAAGGGGGAACGGCCTCTCTCCGTCAGGCGGGTTCCTTTTGGCCCTCCAGCGCCTCCAGTCGGCGTTCCAGCCGTTCCAGCTCCTCCCGCACAGGGTCCCGGACGCTGATCTGGTCCACGTCGTCGGCATAGCGCACAGGCCGCCCGTTCATCCGGACAATCCGGGCGGGCACGCCCACGGCGGTGGCCCCCGGCGGCACCTCCCGCAGCACCACGGCCCCGGCGGCAATGCGGGCGTTGTCCCCCACCTTGAAGGGCCCCAGTATCCGGGCCCCGGAGCCCACCATCACGTGGTTCCCAAGCGTGGGATGGCGCTTGCCCTGGTCCTTCCCGGTGCCTCCTAAGGTCACCCCCTGGTAGAGGAGGCAATCGTCCCCGATCTCGGCGGTCTCGCCGATGACGATGCCGCAGCCGTGGTCAATGACCAAGCGGCGGCCAATGGACGCGCCGGGGTGAATCTCGATGCCGGTACGGCTCCGGGCGTGCTGGGAAATCCAGCGGGCCAAAAAATACCGGCGGCGCAAATACAGCCAATGGGCCGCCCGGTGCCACAGCAGCGCGTGGACGCCGGGATACAGAAGGAAAATCTCCAGCTTGCTTCGGGCCGCCGGGTCCCGGCGCTGGTAAGCGGCCAGAAGGCCGCCGAGACGAGTCAAATACATCGGTTCACTCCTTGCCGGTACGAAGACAAGAAAACGCCTCCCGCACCGAAGTACGAGAGGCGACGAATCGCGGTTCCACTCTCTTTTATCACTCAAGAGGCCCTTGACGCGGGCCGGACGGAGGGATTTGCCCTCCCGCTCCCAGGCGCACTTCACAGCTCCCGCCGCAGGCGCGCTTACAGCCGGTGACGCGCCCTCTCTGTCCGTTGGAGTTCTCTGTTACTCTTCCCGATCATCGCGGTATTCACTTGACTCTCTCAGTATATTAGCAAGCTTTGTCCGGCGTGTCAAGGATTTTTGCCGTCCTCAGTCCTCGCAGCGCAGCTGGTAGCCCAGCTCCTGGACCTTCTGCCGGATCTGCTCCTGCCGGACGCCGGTGGAGTCGTAGTCCACCGCGATGCAGCCCCGGTCGCTGAGGCTAACAGAGGTGATGCCGGGCAGGGTGTCCAACCCCTGCTTCAGCAGCTTTTCGTCGTGCTTGCCGGCGGCGTTCTCCAGGGAAAAATAGGTGCTCAAATGGGCCATGGGAAACCACTCCTTTTTCTTTGACCAAGGTCAAATCTTCTGGAGTAGCTTGCCCCTCCGGCGGATTTTCATTCTCGTTTCCCTTCCGGACCCTTGAACCCATTTCCGCCGGCGCGTTTTTCATCGGCGCGGCCATAGATTCGGCGGAAATCCGACAGCAGATCCCCGGCAAACCGCTTCGCCTGTCGAGCCCATCCGCCTCGTTCCGGGGACCGGCCGGACTTCCGGCGGGGCTCAAAAAAAGGACGGGGTTTCCGCGGCGGGGGCCGCCTCGCCCTCCTCCGGAAGAACGTCGGGCTCCTCGGGCGTCTTCTCCTCCGGCGCCGCCTCCTCCTGATGCAGTTCCTCCCGGCACGGCTCCGCCTCCTCCGGCTCAGCCTCTCCACAGGGCTCCGCCTGGCAAGCCGCCTGGAGCTCCGTGCCCTTTTGCAGCTTGGAAATCAGGGTATTCAGCCCAGTCTCTGTGGGCTCCATGCTCTGGGGCAGCTGAGCCAGGGCATCCTGGATCCCTTGCAGCTCCTGGGTCACGTGACCGGCGGCAGACCGGAAGAGGTCCATCAGGTTCTGATATTCCCTCTGAAAAGCCTCCGCCGTCCGGCGGGTCTGCCCGGCGGCCGCCTCCTCCAAATCGTCGGCCCGGTTCCGGGCCTCGCACTCAATGGCCCCCAACCGCTCCCGGAAGCGGGCGTAGGCCTCCGCGTCGGGCCGCAGGGCGTTGGCCTCGGCGGTCAGGCGGGCCACGTCCTGTTCCAAAGACCGGAGGGACTCCAGGCCCTCCCGGGCGGTGGTTTCCGTCTCCAGCTGGTTCTGGAGCCAATCCCGTTGGACATTCAGCTTGCCAATCTGGTTTTGAAGCTGTTCCACCTGCTCCCGCAGCTCCTCCAGCTCGCCCCGGAGCTTCTCGCTCTCCTCCTCATGGGCCCGCTGGAGGGCGGCGTTCTTCTCCGCGGCCTGTTCCAGATACCGCACCACATCCTGCTTGTCAAAGCCGCCGAAGGCCACGGTTTTAAAGGAGTAATTTTCCATACGGCCACCGCTTTCTCTTATAGATTCTTTTTAATTTTATCACAGACCGACGCGTTTTACAAGTCTCCGATTCGAAGAGAAAGGTCCCGCCGCGTTTTGTGTGGCAAACCTCCTGGGGGAGCGAGCTTTCGTCTCCCTCCGTCCGTACTCGCGGAAACGCGGGCCGGTCTACCAGGGTCTTTTCCCGCGGCGGAACGCCAGTCTGGGACGTTGGGAAGATACATGGAGACTCCAAGCGTTGCCCATCCCCTTCGAAAACAGCGTGAGAAAAGGCGGACCTCTCGGTCCGCCTCTCCTCCAAGGGTCCCCGTTCCGGGTCCTGTATTTTTAAGTCAAAACCCGCTTTCAGAGACACAGCGTACCGCCGTGGTAACAAATATACCGGCCGCAGTGATACTTCTTCAAGTGCTCCAAAGACCGCTCCGCCTCCGCAAGGTCCAGGCAAAAGCCGGGATTCGCGAGAGCCAGTTCGCCGTTCTCCACCACCGCCGCGTCTCCGGTAATCATGAACGTGTTGTCCAGAGCCCGGATGGAAATATGCCCCGGCGTATGTCCCGGCGTGCTGAGGATCTCGCAGCCGCCGCCCCAGTCGAAGGTCTCTCCGGGACAGAGCAGCCCATCCGGGAAAACCGGCTTTACCATCCGGAGCCGCCGGCAGAACTGCCGGCCAAACTCCTTCTGGCCCTCCGGCAGGCACTTCTGAAGGTCCTCCGCCTGCCGGAGGCGGAGATTCTTCCGCTCCCCTGAGAGATAGGGCGCTTCCACCAGGGACGCCAGCACCTGAACGCGGGGATATTTCGCCTTCAGTTCCGCCGCTCCTCCGATGTGGTCGTCGTCCTGATGGGTCAGGACCAAGGTGGTGACCTCCTCCATCCGGAGATTCCGGGCCTCCAGCGCCTCCTCCAGAAGCGGCAGACCGCCGGGATAGCCGCAGTCCACCAGCACAAGCTCTTGCTCCCCAAACAGCACCGCCGGGTACAGATGCTGCGTTCCTCCGGCGCAGGGGACGCACAAATCCAGCGGCAAACAGCGCCTCTCCACTGCCTCTTTCCCCGGTCTCAGCGGCTCCGGCGCAGGAACTCCCGCACCAGCCGGTACACTCTCTGGGTAGAGGCGGCGCTCAGCCGCTCCCGCGGAGAATGGACGTCCCGGAGCTCCGGTCCCAGGGAGACGGCGTCCAGACCGGGGAGTTTTTCGATGAAAATGCCACACTCCAGCCCGCCGTGGGTGGCTTTCAGACAGCCCTCCTGGCCGCTGAGGTCCCGGTGGGCCGCCAGCAGGCGATCCCGCATGGCAGACTCCCGCTGGTACTGCCAGCCGGGGTAAGGATTCCGGGGCACCACCGTGCCGCCACCGCTCTCCAGAATGGCCCCCACCCGCTGGCGGAGCATATTCACCTGGGACGCCACACAGGAGCGAATGGAGATGACGGCGCGGAACCCGTCCTCCTCCAGGCCCATGGAGCCCAGGTTCAAAGAGGTCTGCACCAGGCCTGGGAAATCCATGCTCATGGCCTGCACGCCCTGCGGCAGGGCCACCAGGGTCCGGAGCAGACGGCGGCTGTCCTCCCGGCTCAAAGCCGCCGGAACCTCCGCCGGAGCGTAGGTCAGGGTCACCCCCTCATCACAGCCCGCGTACTCCACTTTCAGATCCCCGTCCAGTTTCCGAATCAACGCCTCGAAGTCCGTCTTCCGGTCCGCCGGGATGATTACAACCCCCTGGCTCTGGGGGCAAATCACGTTTTCAAACCGTCCGCCCCGGAGATCCGATACCCGCAGGCCCTCGATCTCCTCCAGGGCGGCATAGAACACCCGGACCAGCAGCTGGTTGGCGGAGGCCCGGCCCTTGTCGATGTCCACACCGGAGTGGCCGCCTTTCAGGCCGGAGACCGTGACGGCGTACCCTGCTCCCTCTTCCGCCGGGACCCGAAGAACGGGAACCGCGCACTCCAGCCGCACGCCGCCGGAGCAAGAGACGGTAAACACGCCCTCCTCCTCCGAGTCCAGGTTTAGGAGCTGGCGGCCCTTCAAATCGGAACAATCCATGGCAAAGGCCCCTACCAGGCCGATTTCCTCGTCAGAGGTGAACACCGCCTCCAGCGGGGGATGGGGGCAGTCTTCGTCCGCCAGAATCGCCAAGATCATGGCCACGGCGATGCAGTTGTCCCCGCCCAGCGAGGTCTTCTCCGCCCGGACCCATTCTCCGTCGGTGGCCAAATCCAGGCCCTCCCGGGCCATGTCCTTGGCGCAGTCCCCGGTTTTGGCGCAGACCATGTCCAGATGGCCCTGCAAAATGATGGCCGGCGCGTCCTCATAGCCGGGGCTGCCCTTCTTCCAGATGACCAGATTGTTGTGCTCGTCCTGGCGGTAGGGCAGGCCCAGTTCCCTGGCCAAGCCCGCGCAAAGGTCGCTGATCTGCTTCGTGTTCCCGCTGCCGTGGGGCACGGCGCAAAGTTTTTCAAAATACGCAAATACCTCTTTCGGCTCCAGACCCGATAAAACGCCCATGGGTTACCTCCTTAAAATGGTCCGGCGCTCCGAACAGGAAGCGCCGGACAGAATAACGTATCTTCCGCCTATATAGAATACCACCGAATCTCGTTGGCATTCAAATCCAGCTGGAAGCTGGACCCGTCTCCCCGCCACACGGTGGTGCTCTGAGGAACGTAGGTGTTGTTCACCACGCAGAAGCGCCCGCTCTCCAGATAGGCGTGTACCTCTACATTATAATTGGAGGCAAACCATTGGTCAAGGCATTTTTCGCCATGAGCCGCCCAGAGGATGGCCCGGTGGAGAAGGCGGCTGTTTTCAAAGGAGTAGGGCAGTCCGGAGATATACACTCCCCGCCCGGAGCCAAAGGCGTTCACCGCCAGCTGGACCTCCCGGTCCCGCTGAACCAGAACCTCCGCGCCCTCTAGGGCGTAGACGCCTCCTTTGGCCTCGCCGAAGTCCACATCCCCGGCGCAGTCCGCCAGAATGAAGTGGGACCGGTGCTCCTCCCAGTTGTACTTGTCGTACCCCAGGGTGAAGCCCGTCTCCTTCTCCACGCCCAGAATGGACGCCAGCTGGAGGTAGCGCCCCTGATACTGGTGGCCGCTGGGCTCTCCCACGCCGATGAATCCGCCGCCGTTCCAGACAAAGCGCTTCACCGCGGAGGAGATCGCCGGGTCCTCCCAGAGGAAACCGCCGGTGTGGGCGGTGTCCCCGTCGCCGATGTTCAGAAGAACATCCACCCCCTCCAGGGACTTGGGGGCCTCCCGCAGCTCGTCAAAGCTCAGGAAACGCACGCCAAAGGGCGCGCCGGACAGGGCCTCGATGACTCCGGCGTAGGAGTAATTCTGCTTTTGATACAGGGCGTGATGGACCATGTGGCAGCCCCAGGACCGGGACCGGCCCCAGGCGTTCAGCACGGCCACCGTCTTGGCGCAGTAGGGCTTGGCCCCGTTGATGTGCCGGTATAGCTCCCGGAACTCGTTGCAGACGGATTCCACGTAGTCGATGAACTCCGGGAATTCACAAGCCAGCTTCAAATACCCGCCGTAGCCGATCCGGTCAATGGGCTTGCGCAGAATGGCCCGCCGGGCGGTGACCCAGTTCTCCCGGGCCTCCTTCACCGGATCTCCCCCCTCGTGGAAGGTATCCGGGAAGAAATAGGGCAGGAAACGTCCCTCGGTGTACGTCACCCCGGGGATGTCGGAAATGAGTCGGAGGGTGGACCCGTTGCCCACGCTGCCCACTACGGCGTCCAGTCCGATGGACTTGAACTCCTCCAAATAGGGCTCCGTGCCAATCCAGTGGTCCCCCAGGAACATCATGGCCTCCTTGCCCAGCTCGTGGGTAAGGTCCACCATTTCCTTCGCCAAAGCGGCTACCTCCCGGCGCTGGAAGGCGCAGAAGTCCTGGAACTCCTTGGAGGGCACTCGATACTGGTTGTTGTAATACCCCTGGTCGATGATGAACTCAGGGCGGAACCGATACCCCACCTCCCGTTCGAAGCGCTCCAGAATATAGGGCGACACCGAGGCGGAATAGCCGTACCAATCCACGTACTTCTCCCGTTTCAGCTCATCGAACACCAGGGTGAACTGATGGAAGAAGGTGGTGTAGCGAATCACGTCTACATAAGGGTGCTCCTGAATGAACCGCCGCAGCCGCTCCATGGTGAACTTCCGGGTCTTGGGCTGGCGGACATCGAAGGTGATCTGGTGCTCAAAGTCCCGCCAGTCGTTGGTGACGGCGTTGTACATGTGGACCGGGTCCCAAATCAGATAGGCCAGAAAGCTGACGGTATAATCGTGGAACGCCTCCGGCCGGGGGATCACCACCGCACCGCACCCGGCGTCATAGTCCCAGGCTTTCGGGCCCAGAGGTTCTCCCGTGGTACGGTCCATGACCTCCCACCAGCGCTTCACGTCGTCCCGGTCATTGACCTTCATCAGCTCGCCGGAGATTCCCTTCAAAAGCGGAATGGACAGCGCCCCCCCCGCCGCTGTGTGGAAGGCGGTCATAATATAGCACTGCTGAACCTCGTCGGGGTTGGCCTTGGCCCAGGCGTTGTCCTTCCGGGTGGTGTAATAGGTGGCGTACACCTTGGCGTCAGCGGACTTCAATTCCTCCGGGTAATCCGTGCCGTCGCAGTCCCGGATAGCGTCGGCCCCCCAGCGCTCCAGCAGGGCCAGGGTCTCGGGGACCACATCCACGTCGGTGGGAATGGTCACCCGGCCTTTGTTATGCAAATCGCTCATACGTTTCTCCCTCAAAGTCCAGGTCCCTTGTTGCCCTCAAAGGGCTTGTTGTAGACCATCAGCGCCGTCAGCAGGAACACCACGCCCAGAACCATCAGTCCCAGGCCGGACATCTTCCCGGTCAGGGTCCAGCCGTAAATCACCAAGGCCAGCCCCGCGAAGAAGAATCCCCCGATTAACAGCGCCCGAAGGCCCATATGCTCTTTCCAAAATTTCATAATAAATCCTCTCTCATAAAACCATGCCACGATGGCGCCGCCGCTCCGGTCCAAGCCATACCCGGTCCCCGCGGCGGGTTCGCCCGCCTGCGTTCCTTTCCAGAAAAGCAGATCATCCTTTCAGGCCGCCTACGGTCATGCCTTGGGTCAGCTTCTTCTGTACGCACATGTAGAGAATCAGCGTGGGCAGCATCACCAGCACCAATCCGGCGTACAAAATACCGTATTGGGCGGAGGACTGCTGGGCCTGCATCAGATTCAAAAGGCCCACCGGCAGGGTCTTCTGCCCGGTAGCGCTGCTCATCAACGTCATGGAGATGATGTACTCGTTCCAGAAGGAGAGGAAGTTAAAGAGAATGATCGTGATGATGGAGGGCTGGGCCATGGGGAAAATGATCCGGATCATGGCCTGTCCATAGCCCGCACCGTCAATGTAGGCAGCCTCCTCAAAGTCGTGGGGAAGGGTGGCGAAGTAGCCGGAGAGCAGGTAAATGGTGAAGGGCAGAGCCGTGGAGGCATACACCACCGCCAGCACCACCAGATTATTCAGCAAAAACCCGCTTCCCAAAAGGTTTTTCAGCCACGCGTCCCCGTCCCGGAGCATCAGGAAAATTGGCACCACGATGTAGTTCACGTTGATAAACAGCCCGGCCATAAAGCAGGTGTTCAAAAAACGGCCGCCGCGGAAGTGGAACCGGGCCAGGCAGTAGGCCGCGGGCAGGGCGATCACCAGCAGCAGCGCCAGAGACAGGGCCGTCACCAGGACCGAGTTCAGCATATAGCTTCCCATGCTGGCCGAGTTCCAGGCGTCCACGAAGTTCTGCCAATAGAACCCGGCGGGGAGCGCCCAGGGGTTTCCGTAAAACTCGCTGTTCTGCTTGATGGAGGCCAGGAAGACCCAGGCCACCGGGACGATGATCACCACCGCCAGGGTAATCAGGACCACATAGATGAAAATCTTGTACAGCGTCTCGCCGGACATACCTTTCTTTTCGTTTGTCATATCCTCGCCCCCTTTACATCTCTAAGACTTCCCGCTTCGTCACCCAGTTCACCAGGGCGGACAGCAGGAAGGAGAACAGGAAGATCACCACGCCCGCCGCCATGGAGTACCCATAGAGTCCCGCGTCCTTCTGGGCGTACATGAAGCTCAGGCCCACGTCGGCCATACCCTTGGCCACCATGGCTTTCACGAAGAGGAAGGCCATGTTGATGGTGGAGATGATGAAGAAGGTCAGTGTGGTGCGAATATTCGTCCAGATCAGGGGCAGGGTCAGCTGGAAGAACTGGGTCAGCCGTCCCGCGCCGTCCAGCCCAGCGCTCTCATAGAGACTCTCGGGCACGGCGGACATGGAAGCCATGTACATCACCATGTAATAGCCGATGGCCTGCCAGACCATGGCGATGATGACGCTGACGATGACCATGGGCTGGTCCTTCCAGAGAACCATGACCGTTTCTCCCTTGAAGAAGGAGAGGATGCTGTTGAGCATGCCGTTCTCCGGCTTGTAGATGGCGGAGAAGATGCCGGCGATGACCACCACAGAGAGAATATTCGGAATGTAGAAGATAATCCGGAAGAAGTTCTGTCCCCGGATTTTCTCCCGGGTCAGAATCGCCGCGAAGACGATGGCGAAGAAAAAGGTAATGATTGTGACGGTGACGATCAGCAAAATGGTGTTCTGCATGGCGGTGATGAACTTCACGTCTTTCATCAGCGCCTGGAAGTTGGCCATGCCGACGAAGGTCTCCGTGGGGGAATAGGCCCCCCGCTCGAAAAGGGACATGCGAAACACGTTGAAGGTGGGCAGGATCATGAAAATGAAGTACAAAATCACCGCCGGGGCGAGGCACAGGGCCAGAAAGCGTCCACGGCTTTTGCTGCTGCGCATGAAACCACTCCTTTCGGGTCATGTGGAGGGAATGAAACGGGCGGCGGCGAGCAGAACCACTCGCCGCCGCCCACGGATTCGGGACTATGCGGTTTTCCGGGGCGCTTAGCCCATGATGTTGGCCCGCATCTCGTCGCTGGCGGACTTCACATCGCCGATCCACTGATCCACAGAGATGCTGCCGTTCACCAGACCGTTGACAGGATCCAGGAAGACCTCGCGGACAGTGCCCAGGCCCGCCACGGCGTTGTAGGCCGCGAAGTTGCCCATGGCCGCGTCGGCGCCGTTGTCATAGATGGAATAGAACATCTTGTTATCGCCCTCGAGATTGTCGGTCAGGCCGGGAACGGGCTGCACCGCGCCGCCCTTGGCAAAGATGGCGCAGGCCGCGTCGGAGTACAGGAAGGCCACGAACTGCTTGGCGGCGTCCAGGTTGGGAGCCGCGGCGGGAATCCAGGCCTGCTCCAGCCAGCAGTAGCTGGCGCCGTTTCCACCGGCCTCGGCGGCGGGCAGGGCGGTCATGCCCCACCGGAAGCCGTCGGCCCTGGGAGCCTCGGCCATCTCGCCGACGATCCAGGTGCCGTTGGGCATGAACAGGGCCTTATTGTCCAGGACCAGCTGCTGGTTCTGGGTGAAGTCCTGATCGTTGGCCTGGGCGGGGGTGACGGGATTGGTGTAGCTGGCCAGCTTGGCAATGATGTCAAAGCACTGCTGCGCCTCGGGGGTATCCCAGATGCCCTCAGCGTAGGTGGTGGCATTGTTAAAGAAGTCTGCGCCGCCCACGGAGTACATCAGCGCGTACAGGAAGGCATCGAAATAGCCGGTGGTGGGATAGGTGAAGAGGTACATGTTGGGGTCCTCGGCGTGGGCCTTGTCCCCCAGCTCCCACATCTCGTCCCAGGTGGTGGGAACGCTCCAGCCCTTCTCCTCGAAGAGGCCCGCGTTATAGAACAGGCCGCAGGGGGAGTAGAACATGGGGGCCAGGTAGGTCACGCCGTCGCCGTAGGGGTTGGTGACGGAGGTGTCGGTAAAGCCGCCGACGATCTTGTCGGAGACCTTGACGCTCTCGCCGGGGACGATCATGGACAGCACGTCGGTGAGCTCGGCAATGTTGCGGTCCTTGATGAACTGCTCGGTGAGGCCCTTCTCACGGCCGGTGGCCAGGTGAATCACGTCGGGGAAGTCGCCGCCCTGCATGGACGGGCCGATGACGTCCTCCAGATTCTTGTCGCAGATCAGGTTGACCTTGATGCCGGTCTCGGCGGTGAAGGCGTCGCAGACCTCCTGCCACATACCGGGATACGCTTCCTCATAGCCGGAGGCCAGGGCGGCCACCGTGATGGTCACGTCCTCGGCGGGAGGGGGCGTCTGGGTATCGCCGGAGCTGCCGGAATCAGCGGGGGGAGGAGTGCTCCCGGCGTCGGAGCCGCCGTTTCCGCCGCCGCAGGCGGCCAGAGACAGCGCCAAGGTCAGCGCCAACAAGAGACTGAGAAACTTCTTCATGGGTTTACCTCCTTATAATGTAGGGGAATATCCGCTTCCATTGGCCGAAATCCGGCCCTTTCGAGTCTTTAGTATAGCGGGTTTTCCCCTGGCAAAACAGTCTGTATCTTGCGGAACTTTTTATAAATTTTGCTCTTTTTGCGTTTTCGCCCATTTTCTGCGATTATTTTTTGAGCTCTTTGGGCATGTTGGATAATTTTCTGTTTTTCTCTTGTATAAGGTGTTGGTTCTCCTGTCAAAGACCGGAAAATATCCGCCGGAAAGTTGCGCGAACCCCACAAAGGCGCTATAATCATGGACAAGTACCGCCGCTGGCAATTTTCACAAAATTGCGCAGCCCCCCGGAACGGCGCTTTGCCTTTCAGCACTCCCCGTTTCAGAAAAGGAGGTTTGAACCATGAGCCAGCAGCAATATGCCCTTCCCCGGGAGCAGGGGGGCGCCGCGCCCCGGCTGCTTTACGTCTCCCAGGCGCAATACAGCAGCGACTGGAACTCCAGTCTCCACACCCACGGCTGCGCCGAGCTCTTCTTTATCACCGGGGGCCACGGCCATTTCCGCACCCGGCGGGAGGCGTTTCCTGTGGCCATTCACGACACCGTCATCATCAACGCCAACGTCCCGCACACGGAGACCAGCCGCCTAGACAGCCCTCTGGAATACACGGTTCTGGGGGTGGAGGGTCTGGAGACCCTGGCCGGCGCGGAGGGATACGCCATGCTCCACCTCCACACCGGCTGGGACGAGCTGATGGGCTGCCTCCAGCTCATGCTCCAGGAGGCCCGGGAGGCTCTGCCGGGCTATGAGCGGGTCTGCCGGAGCCTGTTGGACGTCGTGCTGGTCCGTCTGAACCGCCAGCAGGACGCCGCCCTCTCCGGCGAGTCCTCCGGTGCCCGGTCCAGCCGGGAGTGCGGTTTGGTCCGGCGGTACATCGACAACCACTTTAAGGAAAACCTGAGCTTGGACCAGCTGGCCCAACTGGCCCACCTGAACAAGTATTATCTGGCCCACAGCTTCCGCCGGGAGTTCGGCGTCTCCCCCATCAACTACCTGATGTCCCGGCGGATTGAGGAGAGCCGCTTCCTTCTCCGGGAGACGGACCACCCCCTGTCCCTCATCGCCCAGATTCTGGGCTTTTCCTCCCTGAGCTACTTTTCCCAGTGCTTTCGCCGGATGGAGGGCGTCAGCCCTCTGGAGTATCGGAGGCGTCATCGCTGAGGTTCTTCCGAAAGGCCCGGGCCTCCGCCTGGTAACGGCTGGGCGTCCGGCCCTTCAGCTCCCGGAAGGTCCTGGCGAAATAGCTCATCTCCTGAAAGCCGCACCGGGCCCCCACGTCGGAAATCCTTCCCTCCCCGGACGCCAGCAGTTCCGCCGCCCGCTCCACCCGGAACTGCTTGACGTACTGCATGGGCGTGACGCCGATCACGCTCCGGAAGCACCGCAGGCACTCGCTCTCGCTGACAGCGGCGCTCCCGGCGATTTTCGCCACGGAGAGTTCCTCACCGTAGTGCTCTTGAATATGGCGGAGCATCCGCTTCGTCCGCTCCCCGTCCCGCAGGGCCTTCTCCGAGGGGCCCTCCCGGGCCGCCGGACGGTGGGCGGAGAGAAGGAAGATCAAGCGGGACAAGCCCTCCCGGGCCAGGAACTCAAACCCCGGCGGCTCCTCGCCGCAGGACCGCCACGCCGACTCCACGGCCTCCATGGCCTCCCCCTGCCAAGGGACGCCCGCCTCCAGCCAGACGCAGCGGTTGGCGGCGCTGTCCAGCAGAGGCTGCAAATACCCCTGCCAGAAGACGCTCTCCACGCTCCCGCCCACCAGCCGGGGATGGAAGACCAGGGAGTGGACCTCCACGTCCGCCTCTCCCTCCTGCCAGATCCGGTGAAGGGCTCCGGCGGTGATGAAGCAGCCCTCGCCGACCCCCAGCTGCCGGCTCTCCCCCTCCACGGAGACAAAGACCTTTCCCTCCCAGACCAGCACAACCTCCAGCTCGTCATGCCAGTGCCAGGGCACCATATTCACCGACTGCCCGTCGTGCCAGTAGCAGGCCAGGGGAAAAGGCGCCGTGCCGTGGCGAGCCAATTCCCGGCTCTGCCGGTCGATTGCGCTTTCGCAGAGGCTCAAAGCCATAGCTCCCTCCATTCTGACGGTTTTATCCTAGTAAACCGGCGTTTTCTTTCTACCGTTCCGCTGTATTGGATGGTATCATCCTATCAGAAACCAGCAAAACCTTCAAGACCACATGGATAAAACCATACAGCAGGAGGCGCTTATGTTTAAAATTATGATGCTCCCGGACACGGAGAACTTTTTGCGGGTGGTGGAACACAGCCGGGGACAGGTGCTGCTCCATCTGCCGGACGACAGCCGCTGCGACCTGAAGCGGGACCACACCGCCCGCCAGATGCTCCGGGTCATGCGTCCCCGGCAGGAGGGGTTGTGCATCAGCCTTTCCGACGCCAGAGACATGCCCGCTTTTTTGGACTACATGATTGGCTCCGCCCGAGCGCGGAACTAGAGCAGTTTCCAGAAACAATGAGAAAAAAGGAGGCGGGGACAGAGATCGCAGAGCAAAGCGAAGGACGCAGACGGGCTGACACCCGTCAAGGACGGCAACGCAGCTATGCAGCCTCTGGCCCGCCGAGCTTTTCTCAGTATTTTGGGGAACCGCTCTAAGAACCTGCGGCATCTATAAAATACGCGGCAAAACGCCCTCTTTTTCCCCCAGGCGGTTGCTCTGAGGGCGGCTTTGTGCTATCATACAGGCAGACTTTTGAGAAAGCAGGTTTCGCAACATGGCCGCAGACATCCTAGTGGTAGACGACGAGGCCGCCATCGCCGATCTGGTGGAGCTGTACCTGAAAAACGAGGGGTTTACCGTTCACAAATTCGACAGCGCCGCCCCGGCCCTGGCCCACGTGGAGAAGACACCTCCGGACCTGGCCATTCTGGATGTGATGCTGCCCGATATGGACGGCTTCACCCTCTGCCAGCGCATCCGGGAAAGGCACCTCTTCCCCATTCTCATGCTCACCGCCCGGGTGGAGGACATGGACAAAATCACCGGCCTCACCCTGGGGGCCGACGACTATATTACCAAGCCCTTCAATCCCCTGGAGCTCACCGCCCGGGTCAAGACCCAGCTCCGGCGCTACACCCGCTACAACCGCCCCCCGCAGGAGGAGGCTCAGGAGTTCGACATCCGGGGACTGCAAATCTCCCGGCAAACCCACAAGTGCCTCCTCTACGGCGAGGAACTGTCCCTCACGCCCCTGGAGTTCTCCATCCTCTGGTACCTCTGCCGGCGGCAGGGCCGGGTGGTCTCCAGCGAGGAGCTCTTTGAGGCCGTCTGGGGGGAGAAGTATATGGACAGCAACAACACCGTCATGAGCCACATTGCCCGGCTGCGGGAAAAGCTCCACGAGCCCAGCCGGCGGCCCAAGTTTATCAAAACCGTCTGGGGGGTGGGGTATACCATTGAATGACTTCAACTACACCGGCCGCGTCTCCCGGAAGCTCCTGGGCCAATATGCACTGAGCCTTTTCGGCTCCCTGGGGGTCGTCGTCTTTCTGGCGGGGGCCTGTATCTTCTTTTTCGGAACCTTCTCCTTCTGGCGAAGCAACGTCATCCTGACCTACATTCTCTATTTCTGCCGGGACTACGTTCTCCTCCTCTTTCTCCTCAGCCTGGGCGTCTGCTGGCTGGGGTGCACCGTGCACTTCATCCGCAAGCCCCTGGATTTTCTGGACGAAATGGTGGACGCAGCGGAACAGCTGACCCAGCCCGGCGACGAGCCTATTCTCCTCTCCCCGGAGCTGTCCATTTTGGAGGAGCACCTGAACTGGGCCCAGAGCAAGGCCCTCCGGGACCAGCGGGCCGCCAAGGAGGCGGAGCAGCGGAAAAACGATCTGGTAATCTACCTGGCCCACGATTTGAAAACACCCCTCACCAGCGTCATCGGCTACCTGACCCTACTCCGGGACGAGCCGGGGCTGTCCCCGGAGCTCCGGGCCCGGTACACCAGCGTCGCCCTGGACAAGGCGGAGCGGCTTGAGGACCTGATCAACGAGTTTTTCGACGTCACCCGCTTTAACCTCACCCACATGGAGCTGGAGAAACGTCCCTGCGACCTCAGCCGGATGCTCCAGCAGGTAGCCAGCGAGTTCGCCCCCATGCTGGAGGAACGGGAACTGACCTGCCGTCTGGACCTGCCGGAGACCCTCCCCTATTCCTGCGACCCGGACAAGCTGGCCCGGGTGTTTGACAATCTGCTGCGGAACGCCTGCCACTACAGCGAGGCAGGCACCGCCGTGGCCATTGCCGCCCAGGTGGAGGAGGGGGAGACGGTTCTCACCTTCACCAACACCGGCGTCACCATTCCCCCGGACAAGCTGGGACGCATCTTCGAGCAGTTCTTCCGTCTGGACTCCTCCCGGGCCTCCCGCACCGGCGGCGCGGGACTGGGGCTGGCCATCGCCCGGGAGATTGTGGAGCTCCATGGGGGAACCATCGCCGCCCAGAGCCAGGACGGCGTGACCACCTTCACCGTCCGCCTCCCGGCGTCGTAAGAAAATCGTAAGATTTTCAACAGGACTTTCCAAGAACTTTTCAAAAAAGCCTCCAAACCTTTCCCGCCCCGGTCTGTTACCATGTAGGCAACAGATCGGGGCGGGTTTTCCGTCCCAGGAAAGGTTTGATGGATGATGAAAACAATTTTGGTCCTCTTCGGCGGCTGCTCCAGCGAGCACAGCGTCTCTCTTCAATCCGCTCACGCGGTCCTGACCCATCTGGACGCAAAGAAATACCAAGCCCTTCCCGTGGGCGTCACCCGGGAGGGCCGCTGGCTTTATTATCCCGGCCCCCTGGACCGGCTCCCCGCCGGGGATTGGCAGGAGGACCCCGGCTGCATCCCCTGCGCCCTCCGGCTGGACCGGGGACAGTTCTCCCTGCTCTTCCCCGAGGGCTCCCGGGAGGCGCTGGCCTTTGACGCCGCCTTCCCCGTTCTCCACGGGAAAAACGGCGAGGACGGCACCGTTCAGGGGCTTCTGGAGCTGGTGGGGGTCCCTCTCATCGGCTGCGGCGCTCTATCCAGCGCCCTGTGCATGGACAAGGACCGCGCCCACAAGCTGGCGGCCCTGGCGGGTCTCCGGACGCCCAAAAGCGCGGTCTTTTTCGCCGGAGCCCCTCGGAAAGAGCTGGCGGAGGCGGCGGAGAGCCTGGGCTATCCCCTGTTCGCGAAGCCCCTGCGGGCGGGGTCCTCCTTTGGCGTCAGCCGGGTCAGCCGCCCGGAGGAGCTGGCCGCCGCCGCGGAGGCCGCCTTCCGGGAGGACAGCCGGATTCTCCTGGAGGAGGCCATTCCCGGCTTTGAGGTGGGCTGCGCCGTTTTGGGGAACCCTGGGAAAACGGAGCTCACCGTGGGAGCCGTGGACGAGATCGAGCTTTCCGGGGGCTTTTTCGACTTCCACGAGAAATACACCCTTAAGACCTCCGCCATCCACTGCCCCGCCCGAATCTCCCAGGAAAAAGCGGCGGAAATCCAGGCCGCGGCCCGGACCGTCTACACCGCCCTGGACTGCCGCTGCTTCGCCCGGGCAGATTTTTTCCTCACCCCGGAGGGGGAAATCGTCTTCAACGAGGTGAATACCATCCCCGGCTTCACCGCCCACAGCCGCTACCCCAGCATGATGAAAGCCGCAGGCCTGGAGTTCCCCGCCCTGCTGGACCGTTTGGTGGAACTGGGGATGAAGCCATGAGGACCTTAACGCTCCGGCGGGACCAGACCGCCCAGGGCCCCCTCATTCTGGTGAACCCCTCTCATCCCCTTCGTCCCGCTCCCCCTCCGGAGCTGACGGCCCCGGACAGCCGCTTCCCGGACATCCTCCTGGAGCGGCGGACCGCCGGGCTGCTGACGGCCTGCATCCGGGCGGCGGGAGGGACGGAGGACATCGTCCCCGTCTCCGGATGGCGGAGCCGGGGGGAACAGCAATCCATCTGGGACAGTGCCTGGGCCAACCGGGGCGAGGACTTTACCTGCCGCTACGTGGCTCTCCCCGGGTGCAGCGAGCACCAGACGGGCCTGGCCATCGACCTGGGAAAGCGGGCGGAGCGTGTCGACTTCCTCTGCCCGGACTTCCCGGACCAGGGGGGCTGCGGGGCCTTCCGCCGCCTGGCCGCCCGGTACGGCTTCATCCTGCGCTACCGGAAAGAAAAGGAGGCCGTCACCGGCATCGGGGCGGAGCCCTGGCACTTCCGTTACGTAGGCGTGCCCCACGCGGCGCTGATGGAAGAGCGGGGCCTGTGCCTGGAGGAGTACGGGGGCTTTCTCCGCACCGGGCCCAAGCGCCGCGTCCTCTCCAACGGGCGGCGGGTGGAGGTCTTTTGGCTGGCCTGCCCTGGAGAGTCGGTGGAGGTGGAGCTGCCGGAGGGCTGCTGCCAAATCTCCGGGGACAACGACGGCGGCTTCATCCTCACCGTCTGGGAGGCCCCGGCATGAGCGCCCGGGGCCCTGTCCTGGACCGCTTCCGCCTTCTGGCGGCGGTACTGGTGGTGTGCATCCACACCGGTCCACTGGCGGGCTGCAACGCGGCAGCGGATTTCTGGCTCTGCCGGGTCTTCGCCCGAATCGCCGTGCCCTTCTTCCTCATGGTCAGTGGGTATTTCCTGGAAAAGGACCAGTGGCGCGGCGCCGAGAGGTTCCTGAAAAAAACCCTGGCAATCTACGCTGCCGCCGTTCTCCTCTACCTGCCCCTGAATCTCTACGGCGGCGGGTACCACCTCCCCGAATGGGGAAAACGGCTGTTCCTGGATGGGACGCTGTACCACCTCTGGTATTTTCCCGCCGTCCTGCTGGGGGTCCTAATCGCCCGGAGCCTCTCCCGGCTGGGGCGTCGGGCCGCCCTGACCGCCGCCGCCGGGCTGTACCTCCTTGGCCTGGGCGGGGACAGCTACTATGGGCTGGTTTCCCAGTTCTCCGGCCCCAGAGCTTTCTACGACGCGACATTTCTCCTCTTCCAACACACCCGGAACGGGCTGTTTTACATCCCGCTGTTCCTTCTTTTGGGAGCCGCCGGGATGCGTTGGCGGGGCCGGAGGGCCTTGGCGGGCTTTCTTCTCTCCCTGGGAGCCATGACCGCCGAGGGCTTCATCCTCCGCTCCCTGGGCTGGCAGAGGCACGACAGCATGTACCTCACTCTGCCCCTGTGCATGGTTTTTCTCTTCTCCCTGCTGCTGGACCGCAATCAGGGAACCGACCGGCGGGCCCGGAGGTTGTCCATGCTGGTCTATCTTCTTCACCCCTGGTTCATCGCCCTGGCGGGAGCCGGACAGCGGCTGCCCTGGCTGGCCGGTCCCCTGGAGAAGAACAGCCTTCTCCGCTTTGCCGCCGTGCTGGCCGCCTCCCTGGCCTCCGCCTGGGTACTGGACGCCCTCCGGCCTCTCCCCGTCCCTTCCCGCAGCCGGGCCTGGCGGGAGATTGACCTCTCCGCCCTCCGGCACAACGCTCAGGCTCTCCAGGCTTTGCTGCCCGAGCGCTGCGCCCTGATGGCAGTTTTAAAAGCGGACGCCTATGGCCACGGGGCGCCTTCCTCCGCCCGATGTCTTTGGCGGGCGGGCGTCCGGGACTTTGCCGTGGCCTGCCTTTCGGAGGGAATCGCCCTGCGGAAGGCGGGCGTCCGGGGCACCATCCTGATTCTGGGCTACACGCCGCCGGAGCTGGTTCCCCAGCTCCGCCGCTGGCATCTGACCCAGGCGGTGGCGGACGAGGACCACGGCCACGCCCTGGCAGACCAGGGTCTCCCCCTCCGGGTCCATCTGGCCCTGGACACGGGCATGCACCGTCTGGGCATCCCCGCGGAGGACATCGCCGCCCTGACCCGGCTCTATGCCAGGCGGGAGCTGCGGATAGAGGGCGTCTTCTCCCACCTCTGCGTCTCGGACAATCCGGAGCTGGAGCGCTACACAACCGGGCAGCTGGACCGCTTTTCCGCGGCGGTGGACCGCCTGCGCCGGCAGGGTCTTGACCCCGGGAAGCTCCACATTCAGTCCAGCTACGGCCTTTTGAATCTGCCGCCCCAGCCCTGCGCCTATGTCCGGGCGGGCATCGTTCTTTACGGCGTTTCCAGCGGCGGCGGCCTCCCCCGGCGGTGGCCGGAGCTGCATCCGGTGCTGTCCCTTCGGGCCCGGGTGGCCTGTGTGCGGACCCTCCGCCCCGGGGACCGGGCGGGCTACGGCCTCGCCTTTCAGGCGGAGCGGGAAACCCGGCTGGCCGTGCTCACCATCGGCTATGCCGACGGTCTGCCCCGTGCCCTGTCCCAGCAGGGGGGACGGGTGCTGCTCCGCGGGGTCTCCTGTCCCATGGCGGGGCGCATGTGCATGGATCAGCTGCTGGTGGACGTGACTGGCGTGCCGGAGGTCCGGGCGGGGGACGTCGCCACCCTCATCGGCCGGGACGGGGACCAGGAAATTCCGGCGGAGGAGGTGGCGGAGCGCTGCGGCACCATCACCAACGAGCTCTTGTCCCGTCTGGGAAAACGGGCTTGCAGCTACCGCATAGTCGAAAAGAAGCCGGAGCTTCTTTTCGGCCCTGATGCGCGCATACTCCCCAGAGGCCGCAAGATGGCCTGACGGCGGACTTCCCAGGCAAACCCCGGGGGCCCGATGTTTACAGGCTTTGACGATATCCGGCTTTCCGGCCATGAAAAACGCAGGCAGGGCGTCCATCGGGCGCGTCTGTCTGCGTTTTGTCTGGGAATGGCGTTTGGGAAACAGAGTCGTATTAAAAGGCGCAATGGGACGCGCCGGGGCAGCGCTCTCAGGTTCGGGGCAGGAAGAGGGAGAACCTCGCCCCTCTTCCCTCCCTGGAAAAAACCTTCACATAGCCGCCCTGACTCTGGGCGATCTGCCGGACCAGATAGAGCCCCACGCCCACGCCCTCGGTGTCTCCGGTTTCCGGCCCCCGATAAAACCGCTGAAAGAGCTTTTCCAGCTCCGCCTCCGGGATACCCGGTCCCGTGTCCTCCACGTCCACCCGGGCAAAGAGCTCATAGGCCCGGGCACTGACGGTGACGCTGCCGGAAGGGGTATATTTGACGGCGTTGTCAATGAGGTTGCACAGGGCCTCCGCCGTCCACTTGGGGTCGAAGACCGCCTCAGCCTCAGCGGGTTCCAATTTCAGCTCCAGCCCCTTCTCCGCCGCCTTGGGTGCCAGCTGGAGAACCGCCTCCTCCAGCACCGGTCCCAGGGACCCGGGCCGGGGACGCATGACCAGCACACCCGCCTCCAGACGGGAGGTCTTCACCAGCGCGTCAATGAGGGACTGAAGCTTCCGGGCCTGTCCCCCCAAAGCGGCGGTATAGGCCCGGCAGTTCTCCGGGGTCTGCTCCTCCAAAAGCTGGGTGTACAAAAGCACGTTGGCGATGGGGGTTTTCGTCTGGTGGGAGATGTCGGCGATGAGGGACTTGATTTTATCTCGCTCCTCCTGGAGATTCCGGGCGGAGACGGCGGAGGCGCTGAGGTAATGGGCCAGCCTCGTCTCCACGGCGGACAGCAGGGTCTCGTTGAAGGACTCCTCCCGAAACTCCCCCCGGATGGCCTCGTCCAGCATCTGGTCCAGCCGGCGGAGCAGACGGCCCATTTGCCAGCGGTGCCAGAGGTACAACAGCAAAAGTGCCAGGGCGGCAAGGCAAAGGGCTTTCGTCATGCCTCAGCCCTCTTTCTCGCCGGCGGTCCAGGTATAGCCGATGCCATAAACGGTTTTCAGGAAGCGGGGCCTGGAGGGATTCTCCTCCAGCTTGCCCCGGAGACGTTTCACCGTCACGGACAGGGCGTTCTCGTCCACGTACTCCGCCCCGTCGGTCCAGACCCAGTCCACCAGCTGTCCCCGGGGCAGGGTCCGCCCCCGGTTCTCCACCAGAATACGGAGGAGCTTCTGCTCGGTCTTGCTCAGCTCCACGGGCCGCCCGTCCCGCCGGAATTCCATGCGCTCAAAGTCAAAGGAGAAATTCTCCAGCACCAGGGGGCCGCCGGTCCCCTCCCCCCGGCGGAGCTGGGCGTTCACCCGGGCCCGGAGCACCGCCAGAGAGAAGGGCTTGGTCACGTAGTCGTCCGCCCCGGACTCCAAGCCCGCCACGATGTCCATCTCCATATCGTTGGCCGTCAGCAAAATGACGGGAACCGAACCGGCGGCGCTCCGGAACCGGCGAAGGAATTCCAGCCCGTTTCCGTCGGGGAGGTTCACGTCCAGAAGCAGCAGGTCAAAGTCCCGCTCCGCCAGGGCGTTCCGGGCGGCGGAAAGGCTTCGGCACAGCACCGGCTCAAGCTCCGGGCTCCGCAGGGCCAGACACAATCCATCCCCCAAGGCCCGGTCGTCTTCCACAATTAAAATCGACTTCATATCGCACCTCTTGCCCTCCCGCCGCAGGCCCTGGCGGTCTTGCGGGCGTGTTCTGCCCCATCTGGATTGGGAGGCCTTCCCCTGTAAGGGCGGTTCCGCGTCCGCCTTTCCCCGGGGGAGGTCATGGCCGGAGTCAAGACGGATCCGTTGGTTCTCCGCACAATCAACTCCCGGCGGCGCCGTCTCAAGGACGCGGCCCGCTTCCCCGGAGCGGAAACGGATTCACAACACGGAGGAACCGGCGGCTCAGGACACGCTCAAAGCGTCCTCCAGTGTCAAACCGGGGTTGTGCTTCGTCAAAAATCCTACGGACCACTCGCCGCCAAAGGCAACCAGCAGCCGGTCCTTAAAGTCCTCCAGCACCGCCGCGCCGGTGCAGAGAACCAACTCGTCAGGCTTGCAGGGGCACTTGGTAATCAGCCGCAAATGGTCATAGGGCAGGCCCTCCATATAGAGCTCCACGCCATACTCCGCCCTCATGCGATACTGGAAGACGTCAAACTGCAAGGTGCCGACAACGCCCACCACCACCTCTTCCATGCCGCCGCCGGGGCGCTTGAAGATCTGGATGGCGCCTTCCTGGGCGATCTGCTCCGTGCCCTTGATGAACTGCTTGCGCTTCATGGTGTCCTTGGGGCTGACCCGCATAAAGTGCTCCGGCTCAAAGGTAGGGATGCCCGCGTAGCGGAACTTCTTCCCCGGCACGGTCACCGTGTCCCCAATGGAGAAAATGCCCGGATCGAAAACGCCGATGATGTCCCCGGCATAGGCCTCGTCCACGATTTCCCGCTCCGCCGCCATCATCTGCTGGGGCTGGGAGAGGCGCATCTTCTTGCCGGACTGGACGTGGAAGTATTCCGTGTCCCGCTGGAAGCGGCCGGAACAGATGCGCATGAAGGCCAAACGGTCTCGATGGGCCTTGTTCATATTCGCCTGAATCTTGAAGACGAAGGCGGAAAAGTCCGGGGAAAACGCGTCGATCTCCTCCTCTCCCGCCATACGGCTCAGGGGAGCGGAGGTCATGCGGAGGAAGGCCTTCAGAAAGGGCTCCACGCCGAAATTCGTCAGGGCGGAGCCAAAGAAGACCGGGGAGAGGGTCCCCGCCCGGACGGCCTCCAGATCAAAGTCCCGGCCCGCTCCCAGAAGTTCCACCTCCTCCTGGAGCTGCCGCCAGCGGCTCTCTCCAATCATGCTCCCCAGGTTGGGATCGTCCAGGTCCACGGCGGTGGCCTCGGCCTTTTTGGCGTGGCCCTCGCCGGAGAAGAAGAGAATACGGCCCTCCTCCCGGTCGTAGACCCCCTGGAACTCCTTTCCAGAGCCGATGGGCCAGTTCATGGGATAGGTGTCGATGCCCAGCTCCGCCTCCACCTCGCCGCAGAGCTCCAGAGGATCCCGGCTCTCCCGGTCCATCTTGTTGATGAAGGTGAAAATAGGGATGTGCCGCAGGGCGCAAACCCGGAAGAGCTTTCTCGTCTGGGGCTCCACGCCCTTGGCGGCGTCGATGACCATGACGGCGGAGTCCGCCGCCATGAGGGTACGGTAGGTATCCTCGGAGAAGTCCTGATGCCCCGGGGTATCCAAAATGTTCACGCAATAGCCGTCGTGCTGGAACTGCATAACGGAGGAGGTGACGGAAATACCTCTTTGCTTTTCGATCTCCATCCAGTCGGAGGTGGCGGCCCGGGCCCGTTTGCCCTTAACCTCGCCCGCCTGGGCGATGGCTCCGCCGTAGAGAAGGAGTTTTTCCGTGAGTGTGGTTTTGCCCGCGTCAGGGTGGGAAATGATGGCGAAGGTTCGCCTCCGGGCGATCTCGTCTTGGAAAGCGGCCATGTTGAGCCTCCTGGTATTTGATAATGGGATGGTTTCCACAAATATTATAATTTAACATAGTTTCGCCTTTTTTGCAAGGGTAAGGCCGGGGATTTATAAAATGCCGCGTTTGGGGAAAACCGATATCCGGAAGGTTCCCGCTCCAAGGGTCTCTCCCCGGGCGGAGGCTTCCGCGCACCGCCGGCGGAAACGGCGGGTTTTAACTGCGGCGCAACCGGCGGCGGGTACTTTCCCCACATTTTGCAAAAATCCAGGGGAAACCAATTGACGGTTCCCATTCCATATGTTAAACTAAAGACAATGTGTCTATCGCAGGACACCGCTCCAAAATTTCAACCATGACATGATTGGGAAAGAAGGAAGCATATGTACAAGATCGTCAGAAAAGAGGCTCTGCGCCCCACCGTCACCCTGTATGAGATTGAGGCTCCGCTGATCGCCAAGAAGGCCCAGCCGGGACAGTTCATCATCCTGCGGGTGGACGAGAAGGGCGAGCGCATCCCCATCACCATCAATGCCTACGACCCCGAGAAGGGTACCGTCACCATCATCGTCCAGACGGTGGGCGCCACCACGGAGAAGCTCAGCCATCTGAACGAGGGGGACTGCCTCCAAGACTTTGTGGGTCCCCTGGGCAAGGCCACCGAGACCGAGGGCAAGAAAAAGGTCTGCGTGGTCGGCGGCGGCGTGGGCTGCGCCATCGCCTACCCGGTCCTGAAGAAATTCCACGACGACGGGGCCGAGGTCCACGCCGTGGTGGGCTTCCGCACCGAGGACCTGGTGATTCTCGAGGACGAGTTCAAGAAGGCCTCCGACAAGCTCATCGTCTGCACGGACGACGGAAGCTATGGCCGCAAGGGCCTGGTCACCGAGGCTTTGAAGGAGCTCATTGAAGAAGGGAACCAGTACGACGAGGTCTTCGCCATCGGCCCCATGGTCATGATGAAGTTCGTCTCCAAGACCACGGAGCCCTACGGCATCCCCACCACCGTCTCCATGAGCCCCATCATGATCGACGGAACCGGCATGTGCGGCGGCTGCCGCCTGAGCGTGGGCGGCGAGATGAAGTTCGCCTGCGTGGACGGCCCGGACTTCGACGGCCACAAGGTGGATTGGGATCTGGCCGTGAAGCGGAACCAGATGTATATGGAATTCGAGAAGCACAAGCACGAGGAGACCTGCAACCTCTTTAAGAAGGAGGCCGAATAATCATGGCCAATATGTCTTTACAGAAAAACCCCATGCCCTCTCAGGACCCCAACGTCCGGAATAAGAACTTCCAGGAGGTGGCCCTGGGCTACACCGAGGAGCAGGCTTTGGACGAGGCCCAGCGCTGCTTGAACTGCAAGAACCGCGCCTGCATGCAGGGCTGCCCCGTCATGGTACATATCCCTGAGTTCATCGCAGAGGTCGCCAAGGGCGACTTTGAGGCGGCGTACCAGATCATTTCCAACACCTCCGCCCTGCCCGCCGTCTGCGGCCGGGTGTGCCCCCAGGAGACCCAGTGCGAGATGTACTGCGTCCGGGGCAAGAAGGGGGATCCCGTGGGCATCGGCCGCCTGGAGCGGTTTGTCGCCGACTGGCACAACGCCCACTGCACCGAGGCTCCGGAAAAGCCCGCCTCCAACGGCCACCGTGTCGCCGTGGTGGGCTCCGGCCCGGCGGGCCTCACCTGCGCGGGCGACCTGGCCCGGAAGGGCTATGACGTCACCGTGTTCGAGGCCCTCCATCTGGCGGGCGGTGTGCTGGTGTACGGCATCCCCGAGTTCCGTCTGCCCAAGGCCATCGTCCAGAAGGAAGTGGACGGATTGAAGGCTATGGGTGTGACCATCGCCACGGATACGGTTATCGGCCGGACCATCTCCATCGACGAGCTGATGGAGGAGCAGGGCTTCGAGGCCGTGTTCATCGGCTCCGGCGCGGGACTTCCCATGTTCATGGACATCCCCGGCGTGAACTACCGGGGCGTTTACTCCGCCAACGAGTTCCTGACTCGTATCAACCTGATGAAGGCTTATCTCCCCGATTCCGACACCCCCATCCAGCGGCCCAAGAAGGTGGCCGTGGTGGGCGGCGGCAACGTGGCCATGGACGCGGCCCGCTGCGCCAAGCGTCTGGGAGCCGAGGTCTACATTGTCTACCGCCGGGGCATGGAAGAACTCCCCGCCCGTAAGGAGGAGGTGGAGCACGCCGAGGAGGAGGGCATCATCTTCAAGACCCTCTGCAATCCGGTGGAAATCTTTGCCGACGAAAACGACGACGTGAACAAGATCCGCTGCATCCGCATGGAGCTGGGCGAGCCCGACGCCTCCGGGCGCCGCCGTCCCATTGAGGTGCCGGACAGCGAGTTCGACCTGGACGTGGACTGCGTGATTATGTCCCTGGGCACCAGCCCCAACCCCCTGATCAAGTCCACCACCAAGGGCCTGGAAATCAACCGCAAGGGCGGCATCGTGGTCAACGAGGACGGCCTGACCTCCCGGGAGAAGGTCTATGCCGGCGGCGACGCGGTCACCGGAGCGGCCACGGTTATCCTGGCTATGGGCGCGGGAAAAACCGCCGCCAAGGCCATTGACGAGGCTTTGAGCAAATAATATGAAAATGAACGTCACGGGCATAGCCGCTCTGGCGTTGGCACTGTGCCTCCTGCTTGCCGCTTGCGGCGGGCAGGAGGCTTCGCCGTCCGAAGCGCCGCCGGAGGATGTAACGCCGGAAGAAGCAGCCCCGGTCCCGTCCGGTTTTCCGGAGCAGGAGCACGCCATCTCCATGGAGCGAAACCACGGTCAAGTCCAATAAATAAACAGCGCCCCGGCGAGGAATATCCTTGCCAGGGCATTGTTTTGGATGTGGAAGACGTTTGCCGGCAGGGGTTACCGATAGAAGAAGAGCAGATGCGGAGAACGAAATCCAGGCCAATTCTCCTGCCAGGCCAGCGACAGCGAAAACAGAAATACGCCAAGTCGAGAACCACCAGCCCCCGTTTAACTACGCCGCGTGAGAAGTCATTCCTGGCTTCGGCCAGTCATTCAGGCGCGCCCCCGTATCGTAACCCCCGTACTTCTTTTTCTCTTTTGGACCGTGCACGGCCCGTTTTCTCTTTTTCTTCTGGCAAGAAAACGAGAAAATGGGGGGTGCAAAGCACCAGCCATCTTCATGGCTGATTTCCCCCCCTGTGGTAACAGACTGCCTTAAAGGGCGCCTGTAAGACATGCAGCACCCTCTGCCAGGGCGTCACCGCCCCGCCGAGGGGCTCCACCATCAGCGCCAGCACCCCCGCCCGGTTGGCCGCCAGCATGTCCGTCAGCAGCTTATCCCCCAGCATGGCCGTATGGACACGGTCCGCCCCCGCCCGGGCCATGGCGGCCCGGAGTCCTCTCGTGGAGGGCTTCCCCGCGTGGCCCTGATAGGGAATTCCCAGGTCTGCGCAAAACTCCGTCACCCGGCTGCCGGACCGGTTGTTGGAGACAATCATTACCTGAATCCCCGCCGCCGCCATTCCCCCGATCCACTCCCGAAGAGCCGGGTCCGGCCTCCGGACCGACTTGGGCGCCAGGGTGAAATCCAAATCACAAAGCAGCAGCGACACTCCCGCCTGCCGGAGAAACTCCGGCGTCACCTCTTGGTAGCTTTCAAACAAGCGGCTCGGAATCAGAGATAAGGGCATAAGCGGCATCCTCCCGGCATAGTATGATTTGGACTCAGGAGGCAGCTTTATCACCGGACCGCTTCCCGTTTCTGACCGTGACAGTATATCAGATTTTCAAACCGGGCGCAAGGGGGAGAGGGATTTGCAAATCTATCTGGCCGTGACGCCGGAGGCGTCCCAGGAGGCACAGAACTACTGCCGGAATCTGGCCCACGTGGCCTATCGCATCGGACCTGGCTCCGCCTTGCTGCGGCAAAGCCTCCTGCTGCAAACCAAGGGGGGCCTTCTTTCCGTCAGCGACCACGGCGCGCCCTTCATCGACAGCCCGGAGACCCTGCGGGACGCGGTGCTCCGGGAGTGCGGGCGGCGGAACTACGGCGGCGTGCTGCTGGACTTCGAGGAGGCCTCCCGGCGGGACCGGACCGCCTTTGTCGCCGCCCTGGCCCCCGCCCTGTCCGCCTCCCGGCGGAGCTTGTACCTCCCCAGGACCTACGCCGCCTCCGCTCCCAGCGCGGTGGAGCTGCTCTGCACCGCCGTGTCCGGCGGGAGCTTCTCTCAGTATCTCCAGGAGGCCGTCCAGCAGGCCGGCGGCGCGGGGCATCTGGCCCTGGACGTCCAGCGGCTGCGGATGGACTTCCGGCTCCCCGCCCGGTCGGGAGAGGGGGACCCCCTCTCCGGCGAGGCCCTGGCGGAGCTGATGGAGCGGGAAAAACCCGCCGTCTTCTTCTCCCAGGATCTGTGCGCCCGGTACTTCACCTACAGCCGGGAGGGGGACGCCCACTTCGTCCTCTTTGACGACGCGGACACCTTAAACCAAAAGCTCCGTCTCGGGGCCGCCATGGGCTTTCACGCCGCCTTTTTCATGTGGCCGGAGATCCGGGACGTGGCCTCCCGGCTTTTCGCCCCCTGGAAGGGCGGCCGGCGCTGAGAACAAACAGACCACCGTGATTCCTCACGGTGGTCTGCTTTCGTCTTCGAAAGCCTCGCGCTTACGAAAAGGGTGCGCCGGTAATGCCGGAGACCAGCTCCAGAAGGCGGTCCACGTCCAGGGGCTTGGCCAGATGGGCGTTCATGCCGCTTTCGGCGGAGCGCTTGCGGTCCTCGTCGAAGGTGTTCGCCGAGAGGGCCACAATGGGAACGTTGGCCAGCCCCGGGTCCGGCAGGGCCCGGATGATCCGGGCCGCCGTGTGGCCGTCCATCACCGGCATCCGCAAATCCATCAGAATCAAGGCATAATATCCCGGCCGGGAGGCTTTCACCTTTTCCACGGCCTCCGCGCCGTCGGCGGCGGTCTCCACCAGGAAGCCCGCATCCTCCAGCAGGTCCTGGGCAATCTCCCGGTTCAGCTCGTTGTCCTCCACCACCAGCACCCGCCGCTCTCCCGCCGGGATGGCGGCGGCCTGGATGGCCGCCTCCTCCTGGAGGCGCAGATTCAGCGACGCCGTCAGGCGGCCGCCTCCCTCCGGCAGAGCCTCCGCCTCCACGCTGCCGCCCATCAGTTCGATGATGTGCCGCACGATGGGCAGACCCAGGTCCCCGCCCTCCGCGTCGGCGGCGGCGGTGATCTCCTGGCGGTCGAAGGGCATGAAAATCGCCGAGGCCATGGAGGCCTCTACGCCGAAGCAATCCGCGATGAAATAATAGGCCCCGTGAAACCGGGTGGCGCTCCGCTCCCGGAGGGACAGCACTACCCGCCCCCCGGCGCTGACGCACTTCACCGCCCCCAAGGCCAGCCGCACCAAGGCCTGCCGCAGCTTGGGCCGGTCGCACCAGACGCAGGGGTGCTCCGTCTCCACGGCGGAGAGGTCCAGGGCAACCCCCTTCTCCTCGCTGTGGGGACAGATCTCCTCAAAAACCTCCCGGGCCAGCTCCGGCAGGGCGCAGACCGCCTCCTCAATATGAACCCGGCCGGACTCCAGCCAGCTGAGCTCCAGCACGTCGTTCACCAGATGGAGCAGACGGTTGGTGGAGACGCTGATCTTCTCCAGGTCCCGTTTCAGCCGCTCCTGGTCGTTGATATGGCGCTGGGCCAGGGCCGTGAAGCCCACAATGGCGTTCATGGGCGTGCGCATGTCGTGGGACATGTTGGAGAGGAAGGTGTTCCGGGCCTCTCCCGCCAGCTTCGCCTGGCGGAGGGCATCCTCCAGCATGGCCGTCCGGGCCCGCTCCCGGCGGACCTCCGCGTCCACCGTCCGGCAGCCGAACATGATCTGGGTCACGCTCTCGTCGGGACTGACGTTGACGATGAGGGCCTGGACATACTCCGGCTCCCCGTCCCGGAGAATCCGGTAGTCGACGTGGACCACCTTTTCCTGCTCCAGGGCGCGGCGGATGTCCTCCGGCTCCATGCTCTTCTGAAAGGTCTCCCGGTCCTCCGGATAGACCCAGCGCCGGGCATATTCCTCGGCAAAGCCCCGGAAGGGCCGGACCTGCAAGTCCCGGCCAAACTGAAAGCACTCCCGGCTGCTCACCCGGTAGGGCTGAATCACATCCGCTTTCAGGTCCGCGTGAAACACCATTTCGTAATCCGCGCTGAGGCCCTCGATGAGCTCCAGGCGGCGAACCAGCTCGTCGTTCATCTGCTCCAGGAAGCCGGCGTTCTGCTCGGCCTGCTCCTGGAGCTCCCGCTCCTTCTGGAGCTTCTCCTCCAGAATCGCCTCCCGCTCGGCCAGGCGGCGGTGATGGCGCTCGGTGATGTCGGCCAGGAAGACGTAGAACACGCCTCCCAGCTTCTCCGTCTTGATGTAATGCCCGAAGTCCTCCACCCAGCAGACGGAGCCGTCCTTCCGGATGATGCGGTACTCCACATAGTCCAGGTCGAACTGGTTGCCCTCCAGCTGCTCCCGGATGCTCTGCTCCACGGCTTCCAGGTCCTCGGGGTGGACCATGCCCTGGAACCGGCCGCCGGTGAGGGCCAGGAACTCCTCCTCCGTTTCGCAGCCGTAGGAGCGCAGCAGGGCGTGGTTGACGTAAAGCACCTCTCCGGTGTCGTCCCGGTAGATGAAGAAGCCGCTGGGCATCTCGTCGGTGAAGCGTTTAATCTGCTGGGCGGTTTGAAGCTCCCGGCCCTGGAGAGCCCCGCCGGTGGAGAGAAGGTATTCGATCAAGCCGGGGTTTTCAATCACGCCGGAGTCCTCCCTTCTGTCATTCTCTGGGTATTATACCACACTCCTTCCCGTTTGTCACCATTGATTTCTGGGGAATGGGAAAGACCCCCGGGCTCACGCCCGGGGGTCTTCTTCCCTAATTGCTTATTTCGTTGAAATAAGTTTTCAGGGGGTGATCAGCCAGCATTGTCCGCAGGAGTAGCGGTAACACCAGCAATCTCGATAGTAGCGGTCTCTTCCTCAGTATTAGAGGGAATGGTGTAGGTCACGGTGATCTGGGCTTTGGTGGCGGGACCCGCCACACCAGCCGTAGTCACAGCCGCGTCCTTCACACTGCCGGTGCTCAGGGTAACTTCAACGGTAGCATCCTCTCCAAGGTCAGATGCAGACGCCTGCTCCAGAACGAAGGTCACGTCCTCGCCAGCCTTGGCAGTGGCAGTAGCATTCTTGAGAGTCCAACCACTCACACTACCAGCCAGGGTAGCGGTCACGGTGACGTTAGCGGGGGTGGGATCGGGATCCTGGCCACCCTGATCGGGGCCCTCGGGCTCGCCGGGGCCGTCGGGGGTGCTGGGGCCGCCGGGCTGCTCCTCGGGCTTCGCCTCAGAGTAGGCCTTGACCTCAACCTCGCCGGTCAGCTTGTTGCCGGTAGCGGCTTCAAGCACAACTACGTACACGAGGTCGGTGTTACCAATGGTCCGAGAGAGAGAGAAGCTCGCAGCAGCGGTGGCCTCCACAGTCACGTCAGTAGCCTTGATGATGGCAACCCAGCCAGCCTGAACCTTATCGGTCTTGGCAAGGGTGATGATCACGCTGTTTCCGTTCGGAGACGCGTCAATCACGGTGGCCTTAGTGCCGTCAGTCTTCCAGACCTCAACACCCGTCTTGTTGACGGCGGTCACCTTGCCGCCGAAGTTGACGGTGATGGTGTTGCCACCCACGTCAGACACAGCAGCCGTGGCAGAGGGATTCTCGTTCGCAGTAACGATCACGCGCTTCACGTTGGCGCTAGCGGTAGCATTCCAACCCACGGTCTTGGTGGTGTTGCTGGTGCTATCCAGTTCAACGGTATCAAGCTTGACTTCCTTGCCATCCACGTCCAGAACCAGAGTGACGTTGTAGGACTTGACTCTGGGATCCGCCATGGTACCGCCCAGGGTCAGTTTGAAGTTGACACGAGCGTTGGAGCCCACGCTGGTGGTGGTCACGGAAGAGCCAGAGGTAGCATCCACAATATCAACATCCAGGGTCGCGGTCTCGGCCTTGCCAGCCTCGCCAGTGGCGAAGAAGGTGCCGATAACCATAGAGTTCGTCAGGTCAGGCGTGCCAGTGTTGGGAATGGTGATGGTGTAGTTCTCGTTCAGAGCCGCGATACCAGTGATCACAACATTAACATAGTTGGTGCCGAGGGCCTGGAGGCCAGAACCGCTGTAGGTTCTGTCAGTAGGACCGCCAACAGCAGTACCATCATTGGTCTGAACGCCAGCGACGTTAGTGACCAAGTTGCTGATATTCACGGCGAGCTTAGCGCCAGTGTTATCAGTGGTCTTCCAGGTGAAGGTCACAGGACCGCCAGCAGACGCAGAGGTCAGAGTCGCGGTAGCACCCGCGATGGTAAGCTCGTTCGCATCGGCAACGCTGCCGTTGAAGTAACGAACCTTAACAGCGCTGTAGGTCTCAACACCCTTGGTGAACTCGACCTTAGCCTTGGTCAGGTCAACGCCAGAGCAGAAGCGGGCGGAACCAACCAGATAGTCGCCCTCGCGGGTCAGGGTCAGGGTCTGGGCATCCGTGCTCTCCGCAACACCGTCGATGACGGGAGTCACGAGAACGGTAGCGCCAGCATTGGGGGCAGCCCAATCCGCAACCTTGAACTTAACCTTCATGGTGGCACCCTTCATAGCGCCGTTGGTCTGAACATCGTAGTACCAGGGGCCGCTAACGACACTGCCGCCAGCGTTCACGCTCTTGAGAACGATCAGGTAAGCGGTACGGAAGCCGTCAGAGTCGGGCTTCTCGTTGAGGAGGATGTCCAGCTCAACCTTGGAGAAGTTGACGTTCTCGAGGTCGAGGAGATCCTCGGCAGAGTCAACGTCGTCGAACTCCTTGTTGCCGGTAGCGTTCAGCCACTCGGCCTTAGCGGTGTTGATGACACCCTTAGCCAGGGTGGGATCGTTGAACACGTCCGTGCCAGCGCCGCGGTACGCGCCCAGGATGTAGGTCTCGCTGCCAGTAGCGCCGGAACCCTCGTGGCCGGTAGTGGGAGCCGTCAGAGCGTCGCCCAGAACAGTCTCAGCGCCGTTGACGCGGATCAGGTGCTTCACAACCTTGGTGGTATCATTCGCAACGCTGAACACCTTCCCCACACCAATGGTGGTGAGAACGGCGGGCTGAGAGTTGTGGCGGGTGAACTGCTTCACGCGATAGTAGTTGTCCTCGTACTTGGTGCCGGCAACCTTGGTGTAGGTGGCGAAGTCACCAATCTGGAGGTCCTTGTTGACCATGATGTGCTGCTCGGTAAGGAACTTGCCGTCAGCGGTGAACATGGCAACCTCAACCTCGAAGAAGGACTCGTTGGTCTCCTTGTCAACTTCCTTGAAGCCCTTGGTGTCGGTGACATAGAGCATGTTGTTGACAGTAGCATCGGAGCTGTCGGTCTTGATGACGACGGCCTGAACCAGATCGTCCTTGACCGCGGCCTGAGAGGCCCAGCCCATGATCTGCTCACGGAGCTCGTTGTTGGAGACGTTCTGGACGCCCTTCTTGAACTCGATGCTCTCGATCTCTTCATCTTCGCCGTAGCTCACATAGATGAAGACGACGCCCTTGTCATAGTAGTAGGTGTTGAAGTTATAGTCGTTGTAGTCGAGGTGCTCGGCAAGCTTGCCGGCCTCAATATACTTATTGCCATAGGTGCCGTCCTGCCAGGCGGTACCCTTCTTGTCAGCCAGAGGAATGGTGACGTTGGAAGCCTTGATCTCATAAGAGTCGGTAACACCGTCGGCAACCTTCGTCTTCATGTCCTTCTTAACGTTGGTGTAAACGTCGAAGACGGCCTTCTTGTACTGGTTGTTCTCCTTGTGCTCCAGCTTATAGTCCGCATCACCGGTGGTGCCGTCGGAGGTGTAGTACACCAGCTCGCCGATGACATGGCCGTAAACAGACTTGCTGTTGCCGTGGTTCTCAATCTTGACATTGCTGCCCAGGTTCAGGTCAACTTCCTCACCGCCGATATCCCAGCCGTGAACGAAGGTGCAGACCTTGTTGCCAACGAGAGCCTGGTAGTAATTGCCGATAACCATGAAGTTGCTGGTGGCGCCCTTGTCCTTGATCAGCATGGCGTTGCCATACTTGTCCATGAGCAGGGTGACATCCTTGCGGGTGGACTTGATCTCGGCAGCGTTGATGCCCCACATGTCCTTGTTCCAGTCGGCGATCTTGTAGGAAGTACCGCCAACGGTGATCTCGACAGCACCACGCTTATCGTCGTCGTCCTTGCCGATACCGTAAGTATCCACGCGGGTCAGAGCGCCGGAAACGGTCTCGGGAACATAGACCTCAGCGGCATCCCAGGTCTTGCCGTCGTCGGTGGTCACGGGAACCACGGCGACCTTATCGCCGGACTTCAGGTCCTTGAGGATGTTGTAGCAATCCTCGTTGGTATCCTTCACCTGAGCGACGGAAACGTGAATGGGGGACAGGTTGAAACCGATGTTGGCAGTCTTGCCATCCGCAACGGTCTCGCTGGGATAGCCCTGCGCGTCGGGCTCAACGCGAGACAGAGAAACATAGTCGGAGCCGATCTTGTCGACTTCCATCATCTGAGTCTGGATAACGACGACGTCGGTGATCCAGTCAGCGTCCACGTAGGAGACATAGACCTCAACGAGGGTGCCGTTATCGGTGAAATCAGCGATGTTGGCAACCTTCTTGTTGTTGAAGTAGTCCTCGATCTCCTCGCCGTTCTGCCACAGAGTGGTAGTACCGCCATAGGTGCTGCCGCCGCGGCCATCGTTGCCCCAGCCGTTCCAGGTGGAGTAACCGCCGTCGGAGTACAGATCGAAGTTACGCAGGCCGAGGTTCTTCTCCTTGGTCCCGTCGGTGTCCTCAATGTGGGCAACCTGGGTGGTGAAGGTGTAGTCAGCCTCCAGGGGGAAGGTGCCGATGGTAACCTTCTTGTAGCTCCACTCGTTGGAGGGACGGCCGAACTCGTCGTGAGCGGGATCATAACGATCGTGCTCCAGACGCAGGTCCTTGAAGTGCTCCTCACCGAACTCGAGAGTCAGGTAATCGGAACCCTTGTTGTTGCCGCCGTACCAGTCCTTACGGCCGATGTTGGCGTTGATGTCGCGGTTGTTGCTGGTCTTGGGGGTGGCCTGAGTGCCCTGGATGGTGTAGGAACCAGTGGAACCATTCACCAGGGAGGTACCGCCGTAAGTCACCATGGTGGCCTTCAGGGTGTTCAGAGCCAGCTGGCAGGCCTCGTCACGAGTGACGGCGGCCGCGCCATCGAAGCTGATCCGGTCGAACAGGCCGGTCACGTTACCGATGTTGGCAACGTTCATGGTCCAGCCAGCGCCGGTGAAGCGCTCGATGTCGCTGCTGTAACCCAGGGCGCCCAGCAGCATCTTCGCGAATGCATAGCCGGTCAGGGTGCCGGTGGGCTTGAAGTTGCCATCACCGTAGCCGCTGATGTAGCCCTTGGTCTTGCAGAAGCTGATGACGCCCGCGAAGGTGTGGCCGGCGGGAACGTCGGGATAGGGGCTGCTGGTGTTGGGCAGAGCCGCAGCAGCGTCGGGGCCGATCATCAGGGAAACGATGATCTTGGCAGCCGCGCCACGGGTCAGCTCCGTCTCGGGCTGGAAGCTGCCGTCCGGGTAACCGGTGATGACACCGATCCGGTTCAGAACGGCAACTGCTTCCTCGTACTTGATCTCATCTTTGTCGGTGAGATCCTTGTACTCGGTGGCTCCCGCGCTGATCGTGACCAGAGACATGGTCATAATCATCGCAAGAACCAGGGACAGGAATTTCTTCATGCGAATATTCCTCCTTCAAATATTTGCGGTCAGGGACACGTCGGATCTTTCCGGCGCACATACAGTGGCTAGCCGTTCCCGTATCTACACCGGGAGCACCGCCTCATCCGTGCCGCATGATGAATATAACACAGCGATTTTCTAAAATCAATATGTTATACATACTTGTAACATAACAGTAACATTGCATCCTCGCCCTTCCAATCCGGCTATTCTCATGATAAATCCCTATTATTCGGAAGTATTTCAATAGTATCTGCCGTATTTCCCGGCAAAGCCTCATTGATATAGGATTATCTTTTATTATATATGTGTAACCTAATGCCGTCAACCATCCACCCCCCCTGCCGACTCTGTTTTTGACATATTTATAACAAGTGTCAAAATCCATCTCCCTCCCCTTGGGCAGAGCTCCAACGCTGTTTCGCCGGCTTCCGCCAAAATGCGAATTGACAGGGCTTTGAACATCGTAGTATAGTTGAAGCACTTTCATGGGAAGCCCAATGGCTTATATTATAAAAAAATGTTTTTCCGCAAACGTTTGAGAAAGTTTGCCGGAAAGGAGGCCTCGCCTTGAAAACCATTCTCAGCTATCTGCGCCCCCACGCCCTCCGGGTAGCCGCCGGCGTCACGGTGAAGTTCACCGCCGCCGTTTTAGAACTGCTCCTCCCCCTGCTTCTGGCCCATATCATCGACGACTGTGTTCCGGCCCAGGATCTGGCCGCCATCCGCCGGGCGGGAGGGCTGATGCTGCTGATGGCCTTCGGCGCGGCCCTCTGCAACATCACCGCCAACCGTATGGCCGCCTGGGTCTCCATGGACGTGACCCGGCAGCTCCGCCGGGATCTCTACCACCGGACCCTGACCCTCTCCCAGGCCCAGCTGGACCGCTTTTCCGTTTCCTCCCTGGTCTCCCGGCTGACCAACGACACCTACCACGTCCATCAGATGTTCGACAAAATCCAACGCGGCGGTATCCGGGCGCCCATGCTGGTGCTGGGCGGATTGACTCTAACCTTCTTTCAGGCTCCTCCTCTGGCCCTGGTGCAGCTGGCCGTCTGTTCCGCCACCTTCTTCGCCATCTGGCTGGTAACCCGTCAGGGTATCCCCCGCTATACCCGGGCCCAGGAAGCCATGGACACCGTGGTACGCATTATCCGGGAGAACGCCTCCGGCGTCCGGGTCATCAAGGCCCTGGCCTGTCAGGGGCGGGAGCGGGAGCGCTTCGCCGCCGCCAGCCGCGCCTCCAGGGAGGCGGAGGAAAACGCTGGGCGCATCATGGCCGCCGCCAATCCCCTGTCGGACTTTTTGCTGAACCTGGGATTGGTGCTGGTGGTGCTGGCGGGCGCTTTGCTGGTGAATCAGAGGCAGCTGGCCTCCGGGCAGATTGTGGCGTTCCTCTCCTATTTCACGATTATTCAAACCGCTACCCTGGGTCTGGCCAAGCTCTTTGTCAAGTACAGCAAGGGCGTGGCCTCCGCCCGGCGAATCCAGGCGGTGTTATTGGCTCCGGAAGATCAGACGGCCCGTCTTCCGAGCGGTCCCGAACCCCAGGGGCCGGAGCTGGGGATGGAGAACGCCTCCTTCTCCTACCTGGGTGTTGAACCGGACTTGTCCGGCGCGTCCTTCTATTTAAATAAAGGGGAGACTCTGGGCATCCTGGGCCCCACCGGCGCGGGAAAGACCACCCTGATCTCCCTTCTTCTCCGGCTTTACGACGCAGACGAGGGCCTGGTCTGGGCTGGCGGGCAGGACATCTCGACCCTTCGCCGGGAGGATCTGCGGGACCGCTTCGGCGTGGTCTTTCAAAGCGAGGCCCTGCTGAACGACAGCGTCTACGAAAACATCTCCTTCCTGCGGGACCTCCCCCGGGAAAACGTGATCGCCGCCGCGAAAACCGCCCAGGCCTGGGAATTCATCGAGGCCCTGCCGGACGGATTGGACACCCGTCTGGACATCCGGGGCGCCAACCTCTCCGGCGGACAGCGCCAGCGGCTCCTCATCGCCCGAGCCCTGGCCGCCCGTCCCGGAACCCTGGTGCTGGACAGCGCCGACAGCGCCCTGGACTACCGCACCGCCGCCGCCCTCCACGCCGCCATCCGGCGGGACTGTCCCGGCGTCACTCTGGTGATTATTTCCGAGCGGGTGGCCTCTCTGCGGGAGGCGAATCGGATTCTGGTGCTGGAGGACGGCGTCATCACCGCTCAGGGAACCCACAGAGAGCTTCTACAAACCTGCCGGCGTTACCGCCGCATGGCAAAGCTGCAAATGGGAGAGTTGGAATGAAAAAACGCACGTTCCTCCGTCTGGGCCGTTTTATCCGGCCCTACGGGTTTCAATTTGTTCTTCTGATGCTGCTGCTCCTGACAGGAAACCTCCTGTCCCTGGCGGCGCCCCTTCTCTCTGGCAAAGCCGTCGACGCCATTGGCATCCGGGCCGGAGGCGTGAATTTCCCTTTGGTCTTTCAGAACTGTGCCGGGATGCTGGGCTGCTACGCCCTGTCCTCCCTCCTCAGCTACACGGTGTCCTCCCGGCTCATCCGGGTCTCCCAAGCCGTGTCCCACGATCTCCGCAAAGCCGCCTTTGACCGCATGAGCGAGCTGCCGGTGGACTACTTCGACACCCACCCCGCCGGGGACCTCATCAGCCGGGTCTGCTACGACGTGGACACCGTCAATGCCACCCTCTCCACAGATCTTTTGCAGCTTGGAACCAGCGTGTTTACCGTGGCGGGGTCCTTCCTGATGCTCCTGCTGCTCTCCCCCCGGCTGACACTGGTGTTCCTGGTCACCGTTCCCGCGTCGGCTCTCCTGACCCGCTTTCAAATGAAGCGCATCCATCCCCTCTTCCGTCTTCGCTCCAAGGAGCTGGGGGCCCTCAACGGCTTTGCCGAGGAGCGGATGGGCTGCCGCCGGTCCATTCGAACCTACGGGGTAGAGGACGCGGATCTGACCCTCTTCGACAGGCGAAACGACGCGGCCTCCCAGGCCTACTACGACGCCGACCGGGCCAGCGCCGCCCTGGGCCCTTCGGTGAATCTCATCAACAACGTCTCCCTGGCGGCAATCAGTATGTTCGGCGCGCTGCTATACCTGGGAGGCGGCCTGTCTCTGGGCAGTCTCTCCTCCTTTGTCCTCTACTCCCGGAAGTTCTCCGGCCCCATCCGGGAGGCAGCCAACCTCCTGGCCGAGCTTCAGGCCAGCGCCGCCGCTGCGGAGCGTGTACTGGATCTGCTGGACGAGGAGCCGGAGGCGGCGGATTCTCCGGAAGCCCTTCTCCCCCGGCGTCTCCGGGGAGATATTCGCTTTGACCGCGTCACCTTCGGCTACGACCCGGGGCACCCGGTGCTCCGGAATTTCACCGCCCATATCCCGGCGGGAAGTCTGGCCGCCATCGTGGGACCCACCGGGGCGGGAAAGACCACCTTGGTCTCCCTCCTTCTCCGCTTTTACCGGCCCCAGAGGGGAACCATCACCCTAGACGGCGTGCCCCTGGACGCCTACAGCCGGGACGGCCTCCGCCGCCGCCTGGCCCTGGTGCTTCAGGACACCTGGCTTTTCGGAGGCACCATTGCGGAGAACCTGGCCTACGGCGCGCCAAAAGCCAGCCGGGCTCAGATTGTGGAGGCCGCCAAAGCCGCCCATATACACCGCTTCATCTCCTCCCTTCCCCAGGGCTATGACACCGTCCTCACCGACGGCGGCATCTCCAAGGGGCAAAAACAGCTTCTGGCCATCGCCCGGTGCCTCCTCACCGACGCGGACATCGTCATTCTGGACGAGGCGACCAGCAACGTAGACACGGAAACCGAGGGGGAAATCAGTCTGGCTATGGAACGTCTGCGCCAAGGCCGGACCTGCTTCGTCATCGCCCATCGTCTGGCCACCATCCGGGGCGCGGACCGCATCCTGGTTCTGGACCAAGGCGGCGTGGCGGAGGAGGGAACCCATCGGGAGCTTTTAGCGGCCGGCGGCGTCTACGCCGCCATTTATGAGGCCCAGTTCTCGTCTTGAGAACCGGGCCCCCAGGCTGGCGAAAATTTTCGCCAGCCTGGGCAAGTTTTTCCGGTCTTCTCTGAAGCCCGAAAAAACTTCTGATTGAAAACGAGAGAAACCCCTGATGGGTTTCTCTCGTAGCTCTCAGGCTGGCGAAAATTTTCGCCAGCCTGGGCAAGTTTTTCCGGTCTTCTCTGAAGCCCGGGAAAACTTCTGATTGAAAACGAGAGAAACCCCTGATGGGTTTCTCTCGTAGCTCTTTTCCTTTCCGTCCTCTTTCAGATTCTCCTTTTTGGACAAGCTGAGGCCCAGTTCTCGTCTTGAAAACTGGGCCCATTCATATCCCTTGGGAAGTGTGCGTAAACTTATGAAAACGTATCCACTCACCCAAAGGAGTTCCCAAAATCTGACGGTCAAAATAGCAAAAATAAACGGTTCTCCTTTGTCTAAATTGTAAACAAACCGTGAAATTGAATAAAAATACTCCCTCAAAATCGGGAGCCTGACAATTGACAAACCCCTTAAAAATTCTTTATAATGAACTCAGGAAATCGCAAACGTTTGCGCAAATAAGGTCCACCGAGGGCCTCCGCAAGCGGCCTCGGGTGTGATTCAGATGGGAGGCTTTAATCGCCCGAGAAGTTCCCGGCAGTTATCAGAAAGAGGTGTTAACGTGTCAAATGCAGTAACTGTAACCAAAGAAAGACCCCCCAAAAAGAAAATGACGGCACGGCGGTTGAAGAACCTGATCCTGAACGTGCTCAGAAACCCCTTCAACATGGTCGTGCTGGTCAGTCTGGTCGTGTTGTTCTGTCTGATTGTCATTCCCCTGCTGACCATGATTAAGTCCACCTTCACCCTGGCCGAAGGCGAGCTTCGCCGCGTGAAGGGCGAGGTGGGAGATTTCACCCTCTACTATTGGCAGTACATGATGTTCAGCAACATGTCCAAGGCTGTGCTGTGGGAGCCCCTGTCCCACTCCTTTGTCTGCGGGTTCTTTACCACCCTGATTTCCGTGCCTTTGGGTTCCGTGCTGGCCTGGCTGATGATTCGCACCGACCTCCCCGGCAAGAAGGTGCTGGGTATTCTGATTACGGTTCCCTATATGATTCCCTCCTGGACCAAGGCCATTGCTTGGCTGGCGGTGTTCCGTACGCCTACCAGCGGCGCCAACGGTTTCCTGACGGGTATGGGCATACCGATCCCCGACTGGCTGGCCTATGGGCCCACGGCCATCGTGCTGTGCATGTCCATGCACTACTACGCGTTCTCGTACATCCAGGTTTCCGGCGCTCTTCGCTCCATCAACTCGGAGCTGGAGGAGATGGGCGAGATTCAGGGCGCCAACAAGGCCCAGATTCTTCGCTACATCACCCTGCCTCTGATTCTCCCCTCTGTGCTCTCCGCCCTGGTCATGACCGTCTCCAAGTCCATCGGAACTTACGGCGTGGCGGCCAACCTGGGCAACCGCATCGGCTATTACACCCTGGCCACCCGCATGCGCGTGTACATTGACCAGGGTCCCCGTGGCGTAGGTTACGCCATGTCCATCGTGCTGGTAGGCCTGGCCGCTCTCATCCTGATGAGCAACCAGCGGGCTATCGGCGTGCGTAAGTCCTATGCCACCGTGGGCGGCAAGGGCGGCCGCAGCACCCTGATGCCTCTGGGCGCGGCCAAGAAGCCCATGATGGGCTTCTTGGGCATCTTCCTCTTCCTGGCCATGGTCATGCCCTTCTTCGTGCTGATTATGGAGACCTTCCAGGTCACCACCGGCGCGGGCTACGGGCCGGAGAACCTGACCCTCTACAACTGGATCGGCCAGGCCGGCGAGGCGGAAAAATACACGAACTACGAGGGCATCTTCCGCAATAAGGAATTCTTCAGTGCCCTGTACAACACCGTCCGCCTGACCATCATCACGTCCCTCATCACCGCTTTCTGCGGCCAGTTCCTGGGCTACATCAGCTCCCGCGGCCGGGGCAAGTGGTACGGCAACCTCACCGAGCAGTTGGTCTTCGTTCCCTATCTGATGAGCGGCGTGGCGTTCTCCACGATGTACTTCTCCATGTTCAGCGTGCCCCACTTCGGCGGGCTGCTTCCCTCTCTGTACGGCACCTTCACCCTGATCGTTCTAACCTCCGTGGTCAAGCACTTCCCCTTCGCCAGCCGCTCCGGTACCGCCAACATGCTCTCCATCAGCGTGGAGCTGGAGGAAGCGGCGGACATTGCCGGCGCCAGCTTCTGGAAACGGATGGCGTCCATCATCGTGCCTTTGGCGAAGAACGGCTTCATCTCCGGTTTGATGCTGGTGTTCATCTCCATCGCCAAGGAGCTGGACCTGATTATCATCATGATGACGCCCACCACCCGGACCATGTCCTATCTGGCTTTCACTTACTCCCAGGAGGGCTACGCCCAGATGTCCGACGCCATTTCCGTCTGCGTGCTGCTGTTCATCCTGTTCTGCTACATCTTCGCCAACAAGGTCGCCGGCGCGGATATCGGCAAGAGCTGGTAAACGGCGTCGCAAAGTCCGCTTCGCTCTGTTCCCGCCTTTGGCGAGAACTGCGTACGCTCCCTTGCTCCGCCTCCCTTCAAGGGGGAGCCGGCTCCCCCTTGAGCAACCCCCACCCCCTGCGGGGGACGGGGGACGAGGGGACGGGGGATTGGCGGGCTATAGCGGGATTCTATGTTAAGACAAGATCAGAAAGGAAACGTGCCATATGAGCCGCATTGAACTGAAAAACATTGATAAATTTTACGGCAATAACCACGTCCTGCGCAACATCAACCTCACCATTGAGGACGGTGACTTCATGACCCTGTTGGGGCCCTCCGGATGCGGTAAGACCACCACCCTCCGCGTGGTCTCCGGTCTGGAGAAGCCGCAAAACGGTATCATGACCATTGACGGCGTGGAGATGATCAACGCCGACGACGCTTACTATGCCGAGCCCAGCAAGCGCGGACTGAACCTCGTGTTCCAGTCCTACGCCCTGTGGCCCCACATGACAGTATACAACAACATCTCCTTCGGCTTGAAGATTCAGAAGATGAGCCACGACGAGATTGACCGCCGGGTTATGGATTCTCTGCGGATGATGCGCATCGACATGTACAAGGACCGCTATCCCACCGAGCTCTCCGGCGGCCAACAGCAGCGCGTGGCCATCGCCCGGGCCGTGGCCTCCAGTCCCAAGCTCCTCCTCCTTGACGAGCCCCTGTCCAACCTGGACGCCAAGCTCCGGATCGACATGCGTTCCGAGCTCCAGCGCCTCCACAAGGAGCTGGGCACCACCATTATCTACGTTACCCACGACCAGGTGGAAGCTCTGACCATGTCCACCAAGATCGCCCTCTTCAAGGCCGGCGAGCTGAACCAGGTGGCCACGCCCATGGAGCTGTACAACAACCCCATCGACCTGGAGGCCGCCGACTTCATCGGCAACCCCCGGATCAACCTGGTCCCCGGCAAAGCCGAGATGAAAAACGGCCAGCTGGTGGTCAAGAGCGAGCTGGGCAGCCACACCTTCGCCGCCGAGCACCTCACCGAAGAGCAGAAGCCCGCCAGCGGCGAGTTCGACTGCGTTCTGGCCGTCCGTCCCGAGCAGATCCTCATCTCCCGGGAGCCCGTGGAGAACGCCCTCCCCGTCACCGTGTACGCCAGCCAGCCCGCCGGTTCCGAGACCATCGTCACCCTGAAAGCCGGTGAGGACGAGTTCCTCACCAAGGAGATCGGGCAGGCTCACTACGACATTGACCAAAAGGTTTGGGCCATCATCGATCCGGACAAGATCAACGTCTACAACAAGGAGACCACCCGCCTCATCAAGCGCTCAGTCTGAGTCTCCGATATTCTTCCGATAGACAAAAAGGCGCATCTCCCCGGCGGCGGGCCCGCCGCCGGGGAACGGGCAAACCTCTTCTCCGCGCCTCTTTGACTATAGATTCCCCGCGCAGAAATTCCCCAAAACGAAAGGAGAAGATCCGATGAAGAAGAAACTCTTTGCCCTGCTAATGGCCCTGGTTATGGTCCTCAGCCTGGCCGCCTGCGGCGGCGACAAGGGAGGCGACACCCAGCAGTCCTCCGGCAATGACACCCAGCAGAGCGGCGATTCCCAGCCCGCCGGTGACGACGCCAGCGGCAATGCCCCCACTCTGGCCATCGGTTATGACCGGGCCACGGATACAAACTACTACGGCCCCTATTATGACGAGTGGAGCGACATGACCGACGAGGAGCTCTACGACAAGGCCTTGAACGAGGATAAGGATCAGACCATCACGGTTTATGCCACCTCCTCCAAGATGATTAAGGCCGAGGAGCCCTTCGAGGAGATGTATCCCGGCTTGGACCTGGTGGTTGCCGACCTGGACTCCGACGAGGTCCTGAGCAAGGCCCAGATCGAAAACGAGACCAACAACATCACCGCCGATGTGCTCCAGACCAAGGACGTCAATGGCGAGGTCTTCCATGAGTATTATTCCAACGGCGTCATCGAGCCCTTCTATCCCAAGGACATCTGCGCCCACATCTCCGAGGAGAACCTGAAATACAGTTATCCTCTTTACGCTTCTCAGGCTTTCTGGTATTATAATACCGAGGCGTTCCCCGATGGCCAGCCCATCAAGAGCTGGTGGGAGATTATTGAGAAGGACGACAGCGGCAACCAGAGGTTCGCCCTCTACGCCAAGGAGATCGGCCAGGAGACCGCTTACCTCTCCCTGTTCGCCAGCTTCATCAACAACGCCGACGAAATGGCCCAGTCCTACAAGGACACCTACGGCAAGGACCTGGAGTACACCTATGACGCTTCCAGCTTCGCTTTCGAGGTTCCCGAGAACAACGCCGGCGTAGAGTACCTGTGGCGCTTCACCCAGGCCAAGATGACCTTCATCGGCGACGGCGACGAGCTGGTTCTGGCCGTCCACAACTCCACGAAGGACCGTCCCGCCCTGGCTCTGGCCTCCGCCGGCAAGATTGGCAACCGCGACGAGTCCGGCTACAACATCGCCTGGTGCATTGGCCTCTCTCCCTACACCGCCCTGCTGAACACCGAGAGCATGTTCGTGGTCTCCAACTGCGACAGCCCCGCCGGCGCCCGTCTCTTCATCCGCTACATCACCGGCGGCGCGGACTGCCAGAGCGGCGGCCTGAAGCCCTTCACCAAGGAAGGCAACTGGCCTCTGCGCGACGACTTCGTGGACGAGAAGAACCCCGCCAAGCTCAACGAGCTGGGCGCCCGGACCAACGATCTGGTCTCCATTTACAACATCTATCCCGACGTGCAGGATATGTGGATGTACTGGCTGAGCCAGAGCCCCAACAAGTAATCATCGCCGCGTTTCACAGCTGCGCCGGGCGGGCGGCCATTGGGCCGCCCGCCCTTTCCTAAGAAGCTGTGTTCACAGATGAGAAACAACCGCAGGCTTCCCGCCTGTGAACGCAGCTTCTGCTTATGTAAGGAGGATTTCCATGGCAAATCCCATTCGGCAAAAAGAGATTGACGAGCGCATCGGCAAAGCCGCCGACAAATTTTGGTCCGCCTTTCAAATGACGGAGAACGGCAAGGTAAAAAGTACGCTGATGCTCTATTCCTTCTGTCTCTGCTGGGTCTTTCTGGTGGTATACGGCCTCTGCTTCGCCCTCTTGAACCCTCTGCTGGACGGGCTGCTCTCCGGGCTGCCGGTGGCTGTTATCAACCTGGTTGAGGCTCTGGTTCCCGCCGCGGCGGGCACGGCGGTGTGCTGCCTGACCTGGCTTCTCCCCGGCGACAAGCGTCTGCTCCCCGTCACCTATCTCTGGTTGACGCTGTTCATGCTGGCCTGCCTGGTCGCGCTGATCATCCTCATGGGCTGGGACTCCGTGCCTCTGGTCCTCCAATTCTTCGGCATGTTCGCCCTGGCTCCCCTGGTTCTGGGCATCAGTTCTTCGTTGATTCTGTACCACAATCGCCGCAGGTGAAACAGTGTTCATCCCACGTCCGCGCTCCGGAGGCCGCGAAACGGCCTGACGGTGGACCTCACAGGCATAGCACGGCACAGGTTACATAACAGCGGGCTTTGCCCACCTTGAAAATCGACGTGCTGATTTTCAAGTGTTTCGACTACATCAATACTGGAAAAAAGGCCCCCTGCCGAAAACCGGCATGGCCTTGGAAAAGGCAGTGAGAATTATGATTGATACCGTATTGTTTGACATGGGCGGAACCTTGGAGGACATTTGTATCGACGAGGAAAGCAAACAGGCCTCCGCTGCGGGTGTTCTCCGGATTCTGGAGGCCCACGGCCATCCCCTGTCCTTGGACATCCCCGCTGCCATACAGGCCTTCGCGGAGGGCTGGGACCGCTACGCCGCCTATCGGGGTCCCACCAATCGGGAACTGAAGCCCGAGGAAATCTGGGGAAACTACGTACTGACGGAGCAGGGGCTGGACTTTGAAACTGTCAAGCCCTTTGCCGAGGAACTGGCTCACATGTGGGAGGTCACCCACTACCACCGTCAGCTCCGCCCCCGGGTGAAGGAGATGCTGGAGGGCTTGAAGGGCCTGGGCATGAAATTGGGCGTCATCAGCAACACCGCCAGCCTCTATCAGGTCTTCCGCGTTCTGGAGGACTACGGCATCCGGGATTATTTCCAGGACGTCACCCTCTCCTCCGTCACGGGCTACCGCAAGCCGGACCCCAACATCTTCCTGGTCTCCCTGAACCAGGTCCGCTCCAGACCGGAGACCTGCGCCTACGTGGGAGACACTTACTCCCGGGACGTCATCGGCCCCCAAAACCTGGGCTTTGGCGCAACCTTCCACATCCACTCCTTCCTCACCCAGTCCCGGGATGGCGACGTGCCCAAGAATATCCGGGCCACCTACACCATTCAGGACATTTACGAGGTCTACACCATCCTCAAAGAACATCAAAACTGAAAGGCGGCAATCATGTTTTCCTTAAATCACTTCAACTTCAACGTCAGCGACCTGGACCGTTCCCTGAGCTTCTACAAGGAGGCCCTGGGCCTGGAGCCCGTCCGCCGGAAAGAGCCGGACAACGGCAGCTTCATCATTGTCTTTCTGGGAGACGGCAAAACAGACTTCCGTCTGGAGCTCACCTGGCTTCGGGACCATCCTCAGAAGTACGATCTGGGCGAGTGTGAATTCCATCTGGCCCTGAAGGCCGAGGATTACGAGGCGGCCTACGCCAAGCACAAGGAGATGGGCTGCATCTGCTTCGAAAATCCCTCCATGGGCATCTATTTCATCAGCGACCCCGACGGCTACTGGATCGAGATCATTCCCTGACAAATAAAGAGGAAGGGCGATTGCCCTTCCTCTTTTCTATGCCTGGATGTGCCGGATTACTGCATGAACGTCCCGTCCATTATCTGGTCGATATAGTTCCCATACTTCTCCTGCACATCGGCGGGTACCAGGTCGCTGAGCTTGCCCACGGAGAGCACGCCGTTCTGCATGGTGCCGAAAATGGTCTCGCCGCCGAAGGTGCCGTTCTCCACAGCCTCCATGCACAGGCCCACCAGGCCGGAGTTATCCGTCACCTGGCTGCCGATGATGCACTCGTTCTGACCCAGGAAGTCGCCGGGCTGAGCAATGTCGTAAACCTTCACGGAGCCCGCGGCGGCGTTGGCCTCGTCGATGGCCTGCCGCGCGCCGGAGTCCACGGCGGAAGCGTCACCAAAGAAGACGTCGGCGCCCTGGTCCATCATGGCCTTGGCAAACTCAATGCCCTTGTCGGAGGCACTGAAATCGCCGGAGTAGACGATGTCCAGTGCCTCCACGCTCTTGCCCTCCTGCTGGCCAATATACTCGGCAGACTCCACAAAGCCGGCGTACTTGCCCTTGGTGGTATCGATTTCCATGCCGCCGATGAAGGCCACCTTGCCGGTCTCGGTCATAAGGCCCGCCAGAATGCCGGCGATCCAGCCAACCTGCTGGGAGTCGGGGAGCAGGGAGGTGACGTTCTTGTTGGCAGCTTGCTCCGGGGTGTCCGCGCCGCCGTTGAGCAGAGCGAAGGCCGTCTCCGGGTACTCCTCAGCCGCCTGGAGAATCGCGTTGGTGTACTGGTTGCCGGGGGCGTAAATCAGATCATAGCCCAGATCGCAGAACGCCACAATGCTCTCATAATAGGCCGACTGCGCGATGCTGTCGGAGACAGCGGTCTCCCAGCCATACTTCTCCGCGGCGTCCATCATGGCGTTGTAGCAAGCCATACCCCATCCGCCGTCAGAAATGCTGGAGTCACAGATCATGGCAACCTTATAGGTCTTGCCGTCGCCGTCGGCGGAGCCGCTGTCGCCGCCGGTGGTTCCGGAGCTGCCGGAATCACCGCCGGAAGAGCCTCCGGCGGTGCCGCCTCCGCAGGCGGCAAGGCTCAGGACCATTGCCAAGGTCAAGAGCAGCGCAAATACTTTTTTCATTCCAAAATCCTCCTTAATTAATTATGAAAACAGGCCATATCCGCCCGAATTCAACATAATTGCCATCCAAAAACTCGAATCCCGAATCGAACCTCAGCGCTCCTCCCGCAGATAAGGCTTCCCCACACCTTTGGGCCCGGCCTTCTTCGCGCCGACCACAGCCAGCACCAACACCGTGGCGATATAGGGAATCATTTGGAAGAATTGATAGGGAATTCCGTAGCTCCCCACCTGGAGGCGGATCTGCACAGCGTCGCAAAAGCCGAAGAACAGGCAGGCCAGCAGCACGCCTCCGGCGCTCCAGCGGCCGAAGATCACCGCCGCCAGGGCGATGAAGCCCCGTCCGGCCACGTTGCCGTCGGTGTAGGTGGTGGAGTAGCAGGTGACCAGGAAGGCCCCGCCAATGCCCGCCAGGGCGCCGCAGATCACGCTGGCCACATACTTCACGCCGACCACGTTGATGCCCAAGGTGGCGGCGGCCTTCGGATACTCGCCTACGGCCTTATAATTCAGCCCGGACTTTGTTTTGTTGAAGTAGATGGCGGTGAAAATCACCAAGCCGTAGGCTAGATACACCATCGGCGTCTGGTCCAGCAGCAGGCGCACCAGGAAATTGTCCGAGCTGATGCCCAGCATCCCGGAGAGGGTGGTCATCAGGCCCACCTGAACCAGCTCAGAGCCCGCGCCGAAGTACACCCGGTAGATGAAGGCCGCCAGGGCCGGCGCGAAGATGTTGATGGCCATGCCGTAGACAATCTGCTCGGCGCAGAGGTGAATGGTGGCGTAGGCATAGATCATGTTTACCAGTATGCCCACCGCCGCGCCGGCCGCCACGCCCAGCAAGGGACTGCCGGTAATCAGGCTCACCAGGAAGCCGGTCAAGGAGCCGATGGCCGCCAGGCCCTCCAAGCCGATGTGAACCAGGCCGGCCCTTTGGGAATAGAGCTCTGCCAGGGACAGGAAAATCAGAGGGGTCGCCATGCGGATGCTGGCCAGGATCAGATTAGAAAAAAACGAAGCGTCCATGTTTACGCCGCCTCCTTTCTTGCGGACATCCGGGCCACCGCCGCCTTGAACCGGGGCAGCTTCACCATGGCAAGGCCCGCCACGGTGAACACGATCACCAAGGCCTGAATGATGTCCGACACGCTGGTGGGAACGCCGGTGGCAGCCTGCATGGTGGTGGAGCCCACCCGCAGGGCCGCGAAGAAAATGGCCACCAAAATTGTCGCCAGGGGGTGGAGCTGGCCGATGAGGGCCATGGCCACGCCGTCAAATCCGTAGCCCACGGCGAAGCCGTTGATGAGGTAGAACTGGGTACCCATCAGCTCCGCGCTGCCCCCCAGGCCCGCGATGGCCCCGGAGACCAGGAAGCTCATCAGAATGTACCGCTTGACGGAGAAGCCGTTGAACCGGGCCGCTGTCATGTTCAGTCCCACCGCCCGGAGCTGGAAGCCTTTGGCGGTGTGGAAAAGGAAGTAGTAGATCAAAAGTCCCGTGACCAGCGCCAGAACAAACGCCGAGGTCACCCGCAGGCCGAAAAGGCGGCTGAGCTTGGTGGCGTCGGGCACGGCAGCGGTCTGGGGCACGGTGCCGTCCCGGAGCCAGTTGGTATAGACCACGCCCATCAGCAGCGTTGCCACATAGTTGAGCATGATGGAAATGATCATCTCGTTTTGTCCCCGGTAGATCTTCAAGAAACCGGGGATGGCCGCCCAGAGGCCTCCCGCCAGGGCGCCCGCCGCCAAGCACAGGATGATGGCTGGGAAGCCCTCCACGCCGCTCTGGGTGGCGATATAGCAGCAGACGATAGAGCCCATGATGAACTGCCCCTCGCCGCCCAGGTTGAACACGCCGCAGCGGTAAGCGAAGCAGGCGCACAGGCCTGTGAAAATCAAAGGCGTGGACCGGGCCAGGGTGGTGCCCAGGTTTCTGGCGTTGCCAAAGGCCCCGATAAACAAGGACTGGAGGGCCACAAAGGGGTTGGCCCCCAGAACCGCCATGACGACACACCCGATGATAAAGGCCAGCAGAATGGAAACCAGAGGCACCAATATGTTAACCAGCTTGTTTTTCATGCCGCTTCCCTCCTTACTTCCCGGCCATGGCCAGGCTGATTTCCTCAATGGGAGGATTTTTCCCGGGATAGACCCCCATCACCTGTCCCTCGAACATGACGATAATCCGGTCCGAGACCTCCAGAATCTCGTCAAAGTCCGCGGACACCAGCAGCACGCCGCAGCCCCGGTCCCGGGCCTCGATCATGGTGTCGTGGATGAAGCGGGTGGCTCCGATGTCCAGGCCCCGGGTGGGATGGACTGCCACCAGCAAATCCGGGCTGTTCTCCAGCTCCCGGGCCAGGATGACCTTCTGCTGGTTGCCGCCGGAGAGGTTCCGGGCCTCCTGCTCGATGGAGGCGCAGCGAATGTCGTACTTCTCCTGCATCTTCAGGGCATAGTCCCGAATGGCCCGCTTCTTTAAGATAAAGCCCTTGCCGCTGGAAAAGGCCGGCGTATCGGTGCTCTTTAACACAATGTTGTCCTTCACGGACATCTCCCCGATGAGGCCCATCTTGTTTCGGTCCTCGGGAATGTGGGACACGTTTTCCAAAATGAAGCCGTTGGGGGTGAATTGAGCCACCTGAGAGCCCTTCATGTCCACAGTCCCGGCCTCCGGCGTCAAAACGCCGGTAACCACCTGGGCCAGCTGGCTCTGGCCGTTTCCGTCCACCCCGGCGATGCCCACAATCTCCCCCCGGCCCACGGTGAGGGACACGCCGCTCAAGCCGTTGTGCTTGGAGGTCTTCTGATAGTCCACGTTTTTCAGCTCAATCACCGGAGCGCCGGGCTGCTCCACCTTGGCGTACTGAGAAGGGGTCAGCTCCCGGCCGATCATGAGGTTCGCCAGCTCCTGCCCGTCGGTCTCGTCCCGCCGAAGGGTGGTAACCACCTCGCCGGCCCGCAGGATGGTGATTCGGTCGGAGATGTGCATCACCTCCCGCATTTTGTGGCTGATGAAGATGACGCTCTTGCCCTCCTCCGTCAGCTTTCGCATGATCTTGAAGAGGCCCTCTACTTCCATGTCCGTCAGCGCGGCGGAGGGCTCGTCCAATACCAGCAGCTCCGCTCCCCGATAGAGGGCCTTCAAAATCTCCACCCTCTGCTGCGCGCCCACGGCGATTTCCGTAATGGGCTTGTCCAGTTCCACATCCAATCCGTACTTGGCGGAGAGCTCCTGAATCTCCTTTTTCCGGGCCTCCCGGTCAATGAAAATACCCTTGGTGTTCCGATCTCCCAGAATGATGTTCTCAAACACCGTCATCGCCTCCACCAGCATAAAGTGCTGATGGACCATGCCGATGCCAAGCTTCACCGCCTGGGCGGGCGAGTCAATGCGGACCTTCTGTCCGTTCAAAAAGATCTCGCCCTCCGTCGGTTGGTAGAGGCCAATCAGGACATTCATCAGGGTAGATTTCCCCGCGCCGTTCTCCCCCAGCAGGGTGAGCACCTCCCCCTTGCAGACGGTGAGGTTGATGTCCTTGTTGGCGTAGAAGTCACCGAAGCGTTTGCTCACGTGCTCCATTCTCAGAAATTCTTCCAAGATTCCGTCCCCTCCTTTGCTGCGCACCCATTCCTCCCGGAAAGAGCGGCTCGTTGCTGCCCAGCAGTTGATTGAACGCCGCCAGGAATCGGGCTTTGATGTCCTCCTCTCGCAGATGCGGGGTGGCGCACTTTTTCTCGCCGTTGAACTTTTCATTACACTGCCAGATGATGCGGCGGTACTTGCTGTCGGAGTGCCAGACCTTTGGGCCAAAGAATGCGCCGCAGTCGCCGCAGACGATACGGGAGGCGAAGATCTTTGTTCCACCTACATCGACAACATAGGGAATTGTGTACTGATTGGCTACCATGTTTACATTACTGCTACTGTTCAAATTGATTTCTGTAACTGTGATTGAGGTTTCTGTGCCAGAGAAATCCACCAGCTCAAACAGGATGATTTTGCATCCTGTACCGCCAATTTGCGTCAGGTATAGGGAACCGCCACAAATCGAGAGATACACCGGGCTTGCTCCAGATAGGGCTTCCGCACCAGAGACCGGGATTATCTTGGCTGTGCCGGTGGGCGGAACACTGACCAACAAATGGGCATCCACCAGATAGGCCCAGATGGAGCCGTTGAACACACAGGTGTTGGTGATGCCTCCAGCCTTGTCTGCTTTGTAGGCAGTGAGCAGGTCGGTAGCTGTCAGCTCCTTGTGGTTCAGCAGAGGGATCAGTTCGGGGTAATCGTCCTCGCTGACAAAACTGCCGTCACACTTCACCCATTCTGGGCCGGGGTCAGCGGCGCTGTATTTGATAGTCCCCACCGGGGGTGGGAGGTTTTCGGCCTTGTGGTTCAACTCCTCCCGCAGTTCCTGGAGGCCGTCCTCCAGCCCAGCGATGCTGGTCTCGGTGTCGGTGAACAGGTCCTTCAGCACATCGATCTCACCCACCACATCGCGGGCGGTGAACACGCAGGTGCCGTCCGTTACCCGGTCGCCCACCTGGGCAAGGCCAGCGTACTCCACAGGCTCGGCGGCGGCGGTCTCGCCAGCGGTGGTGCAGTAGAGCGTTACCCAGCCGGGGGCATTCTTGCAGGTCACGAAGTCGCCCACATAGTAAGCGGTAGACCGCTGGAGGGAGCTGGCCCCGCCGCTCCCAGAGGCCCCGGTGATCTTCTCGAAGGTTGGCACCAGATTGGTGATACCCGTCCGAGTCACACCGAAGGTCGCCAGTTCCAGGTCGTAGGCCGTGTTGTTGTAGTTCACGTCCTCGTCCCCGGTCAGGTCGGTCAGCACCGAGGCGGTCTCGGTGAGAAGCTGGATCGGCTCGTCCGCATTGGACAGATCCATGTGGATATAGAGCCGCCCCTGGAGAGTGCCGGAGCCGCTGTTGAGGATGACGCCAACCTCACAGTCGTACACCTCGAAGAACCGCCCTTTGATCATCCCGAAGCCCTGGGACACATGGAGGACGTTGCCTCTGGCGTAGGTGACATTGCAGCCCTTGAAGATGCCGTTGGTGGCGATGACCGTCTGCTGGATGATGGCATCATCCAGCGGGGTCAGCTTGATCGACGCAAGGGCGGCGGCGGGGGAATACCCGTCGTCGATCACTTTCTTTTCCAGATAGTCCGCAAGTTTAAGATCGTTCCCGATCTTCAATCCCGCGCCTTTCTTTTCCAAGTTCCGCCTATACTTTCGGTGTGCTTCATCCGGGTTATACCGTTCTTCTTCCGTCCAGTCCGAATTTCGGTGAACCATTCGGGCGCGCTTGATCTCCCGGTAAATCGTGCTTACGTGAACATGAAGTTTATCCGCTATTTCCTGCGGCTTCTTCCCATCCTGCAAAGCATCCTCTATTCTGTACCTGTCTGTTAATGTCAGGTGACTAAAACAATGTCCCATGTCATGCCCTCCGAATCCAAAACCCGCCCCGCCGAAAGGCAAAGGCGGGTTTCCTGTTTTTCGACACGGAAAGTATAGCATTTAATTCATACTCACGCAAGTATATATTCTGATTATTCGCACATTGTCAGCCATTCCAGAGAAACCCCCAGCACGTTTGAAAGCACGACAAGTTCGTAGTCGGTAACGAACCGCGTTCCGATTTCGATTCTTGAAACGCTGTCCCGCTCCATGATAACCCCCGCTACTTGCAGACGCGCGGCAAGGTCCGCTTGCGTGATATTCAGGCGGGCGCGCGCTTCCCTCACCCGATCACCGCAAAGATTCTTCCGCCCTTTGTAATCGTATATTTTCATTTGTGTTCCTCCGATGTGTGTTAAAGTTCAGATTCATTCTTGACATTAGCACGCTCATCGACAATAATTGTGTTAAAGGTCAGAACGCCAGCGGGTCCCGCGCGGTCCGGCCCTTAAAAACAAAAGCCCGCCCGCGGAACGTGGGCGGCGGAATGGAGGATTTCACATGAAGCGATTTCTTTTCTTTGTTCTTTTGGCGGCGCTGGTTTTATCCCTTGCCGCCTGCGGCGGTGCTGTGGTTGACTATGATACCCCTAAATCCGGCGAATTGTCCGCCGCATACGATTTCTACCGGGATTCCCAATCTTCCCTTGCGTCCGGTATGGCAATCACCCCCGAACAGGCCGACGACGTTTTTCTCGTCCTCATTTCCTGCGGAATGGACAGCAAGGTTTCCAACGTGACACGCAAACAAGGCGACGACGGACATTGCACCGTTTCCAGCGGTTTCAGTACATACGACGTATATTACACGAACGGCGTTGTTGACCGCGTGGACAAGGGCGGCGAAACACTGTACCCGGCTCCCGACACTCCCGCCGATGATAACCCCTTGACGGCCTGCGCCCTGATTGTAAAAGACGTTGAAAGCGGGACCGGCGAAAAGATCGGCGAATATGCGTATATTGAAATCAACAAAGGCCAGCTTGAATCTGTCACGGCTGAACAATATAAAGATTTCGCCGAAACCGTCGTAAAAGACAGCGGTTACAACTGGGTGGCGATTATCTGCGACGACGGGACCGGAATTTGCTTCCCCGGCTCCATGTACTACGTGGCTCAATACGGGAAGCAGGACGCGGACGGCGGAATTTTGGAAGTCGCCGGAACGATCACGCTTGACGAAAGCGGCGGTTATACTTACGAACCGGGCGAATGATCTTCATATAGCAAAAGCGGCGGGCGCAATGCCCGCCGCTTTCTTTTATTTCTCAAACGCCTGCCCGATGATAAACCGGGCGTATATGTCCGCTATATCTTCCAGCGATTCTACGCGGGAAAAGTTCTGCCCGGCGCACGTTGCTTCATAGATGGTCCAATAGAACGCGGCCCGCTTTCTTGCCGGTTGCGCTTCTATGATTCCCCGGACCCGCTCGAACGTTTCGTTTTCCATGACCGTTTGAAGCCGTGTCCGCTCTTCGTCCAGCTCCGCCGCTTTCTTGACGGCTTCCGCAAAAACCGGGTGAAAGGTCACTTTGCATTCGTTCACGCCTGTTCCCCCCAATTCTCCCCGATTCCTGCCGCCGCGTCAAGGGTCTTTTCCAGCCACTCATTCAAAGACATTCCCGCCGCCTTCGCCGCCGCAAGATAAATTTCTTTTTTCCCTTTTTTTACATATGGGTAAAGTCTGTCGTAATTCTCCGCGTTCCACTTATTTTTTGCGCGGGTGTTGCTTGCGTACTTCTTTTTTTCCATTTCCATCCCCTCCTTTTGGTTGTTTCTTGATTATAGCACCTTTTCAATACTCACGCAAGTATGAAATTCTGCACAATCTCACGTGAGTATTTTTGTGCAACATTCACCGTTGACTTTTTATACTCACGTGAGTATAATTATAATCAGAAAGAGCAAAACACAAGCCGCCCGGTTGCCGGGGCGTAAAGTTCGGCAACGGCCAACCTTACGGGCCGACACGAAAAGGGGGCCGACACGGTACAAAGTAACTTCAACATTTCGTTTAATATATGGAGGTAGTCAAAATGAAAAAGTTTGAAATCGGCAAGGAATATTTCGATACCAGCGCCTGTGACCACAACTGCGTTTTCACCATCAAGATCGTGAAGCGCACCGACAAAACCGTGACGTTTGAGCGGAACGGCAAAACCCGCCGGACAAAGCTGTTCAGCGACGAACGCGGCGAATATATCATTCCTTATCGCTATTCTATGGCCCCGGTTTTCCGCGCCGAACGTGAGGTTCAGCCGGAAGAACCCGCGGAGGAATCCGCCGCCGCTCCAGCCGCGGAGGACGCGGCCCCCTCTAAGATCGTGACGATCTCCCAGCCCGCCGACGACGGTTCCGTGATCGTGATGATCGGTCAGCCCGTCGAACGGAATTGCGGGGCCTGCTTCCCGCTCGAAACGGGGACGGTTGTCGGTTTCGTCGATGTTCCCGACGGCGTAGTTCTCCGCGGCGGCGTGTTCGCCCTTGTCCGCTGGGACTACAACCCGGACCGGCCCGAACGGGTCCGCCTGTCCGACATTCACCGCCGCGGCTGGCGGTCCGCGAACGGCTCCCCGCTGGGCGTGTTCGTCTGCTGATACTTGACCGGGGCGGCGGCTCCCGCCGCCCCTCCTATGAAAGAATGGAGGTTTTGAAAATGTGTAAATCTGTTGAAGAGTGCCGGGCGGAAAGTGTACGAATTCCCCGCGCGGTGAACGGCCTTGAAGCGTGGATTTTCCGGTCCGAACGTTTCGGGACATACGGCGTTCGGTTCTATGCTCCCGGCGAAATCTTCCCCGGCTATTCGTTCCAGTCAGATCATGACGGCGTTTTTACTGCCGTTGAAAAACTGTAAAGGGGGCGGTGCTTTATGTCCCAACATCCACACCGCACAACCCGGACGGCCCGCACCCGCTCCCGCAAATTTTCCGGGCGCTGTGATTCTTGCGGAAAATCCCTTTGCAGTTGCCGGGCGTACCAATATACCGACGAAAGCAACGGCGCAATCACCGCCAGCGCGCCGTTCCTTTGCCGTGATTGTTACGAACAGAAATACGGGGTCAGGATTCCGACGGAAGTTGACGCGTATAAATCGCGCTTGCTTCACACGCTGGGCCGGTATGCCGATCATGTCGGCGGCTCTGAATCCGATCTTGTCATTCGTGTTATGCGTCTGATCGAAAGCACCGATTGATCGTTGCGCCGGGTTTTCTTCCCGGCGCAAATTTTTCTAAAAAATTTTCAAAAACCCCTTGACTTTTCATACTCACGTGAGTATAATTATAATCACAAAGAACGAAACAAACGGAGGTAATCAAAATGAAAAAGACAATGAACAACGCCCAGCGCGCATACATGATCGCAAAAGCCCGCGTTCAGGAAATCGAATTCCAGCAAGAGAAAATCGAAAAGAAGTACATTGCCGACAAAGGCATTGTGAACCCGGACGGCTCCACCCCTGATTTCCTGTGGTGTATGGATGATGACGCGGCTTTTGAAAAGGCGAATGAAGAGTGTTCCGCACTGATCGTCGCCGCCGGTCTGGAAAGCGCGCTGAACGCCGCCCGCGACGATCTGAAATCTGCGGAAGATTGCTTGATTGCTTACGGCCTTTCCCTTGCCCCCGCCGGTGTCCGGGCGACGCTCGAACGGGGCGTGAAGCAGAATGCGGCAATCCGGCAAAAGGTGATTGACGCGACATACCGGCTGGACGTGTCCACGGTCAGCGCATAACATACAGGCGGGCGGCGCAAACCGCCGCCCGCTCCAATATAGAAAGGTGGCTTCAAAATGGGCGCAAGACGAACAATCAACCGTTACCGCACAACCCCAAGCGGCTATGATTACGCGGACGTATTAAAGCGCGGCAAAAGGTTTCATACGCATTCAGACGCACATTCCAATTTTGAAATGCAACCGTTCCGTTCCGGTGATCGCGTCTTATGGTCCGCCGAAAGTGTCACGCTTCCCCCGTTTGTTTCTCCGCAAGGCACAATCCGCATTTGCTGGAACGGAAAAAGGTGGGTCGAATCCGCCATATAACACAAAAAGCCCGCCGGGGCGAATCCCGGCGGGCTTTCATTCTGTCCGAATCGGACAAGTTTATTTTCAGGGTTCCGGCAAAATGGTTCCGGGTTCGGCGTTCAGCTTTGCGGCGATTTCGTCCGCTTCCGCCGGGGTCATGTGAACAACGTATTCCGGTTCAATGTATGCCGCAATATTGCCATTCGTCCCCCACGCCTTTTTTGCTTCCTCCAGCGCGCTCTCGATCAGCTTTTCAATATCCTTTTCGCTGAAAAGCAGTTTCAGCACCGCGGGGATTCTCTGATAAATCCAATCGGACACGGCGGCAAGCTTCAACTTGCCCGTTCCACCGCCGAATTCCTTTTCTGCCTTTGTCACAAGGCCGAAAAGAATTCGGTTCAGAACCGCCGTTTCGCCGCGCTTGATAAGAACGACGATCAGGGCAAGGAACGCAAGGACAACCAGCACACTGTCCCAATTCGCCAGCAGAAACGCAATAATCTTCATGTCGCTTTCTCCTTTCAGCCGATGACGGAACAGGCGGATTCAGGGACCCAGCCCAGCCCGTCAATGTGTACGCCGCACTTGCGGCCCGGATAGTAATATTTCACCGTGAACGCGCCGTTCACGGTCTTTCCCTGCCCGTTTCCGTTGCTGTCCCGGAACAGGGGGCCGGAATACCAGACCCGCGCGCCGACGCGCATTTTCGCCGCGGCTCCGCTCCCGGCGGAGGTCCCGCCGACGGCTTGCACGTCCGCCGCGTCAACCCAGCCGTAAACCGTGGACCCGCCGCCGGGTTCCGCTTTAAGCTGGTACGGGTGTTTTCCCTTGTATGTCCCGATTACTCTTGCCGTTCCCGGTTTGCAGGCGGGGCCGGTCGCCGCGTTTGCGCTGGTGTAGTGTTTGGACCCCGTAAACCGCACCACGTCGCCCACGCTGAACGCCAGCGGCGCGGAGGTATCGGAGGACCCCCCGGACGTTCCGGGCCGTCCTGCGGGCGCTGTGGCGCTCCCTGCTGGCGTTTCCGCCGCCATGTCATAGGTGATATACGGCAACTTTCCGTGTTTCGTCCATTCCCGCCCATTCATACCGGCAATTTCTCCGATATTCAGGCACGCCGTCACTTGAACACGGTTCAGGAAAGCGGGCGAACATTCGATCACCTTTCCGCCGCCGATGTAAACGCCGATATGACCTTTCAGCCAGACAGCTTCCCCCGGAACGATCTTCCTGAAATCGGTTGAAACGTCCTTGCAAACTTTAATCATGCCGTCGGCCCCAATATCAGGAACGCCGTTTTGCCCGTCAGGGTCTTTGCCATTCCTGCAAGGTTCGTGAAAATCTGCCCGGTTTCCGCCGCCTTGAAAACAGTTCGGTTCCGGGCGTTGGTGATAAGTTCCGCGCCCTTTTCGCCCGCTATGAACGTGTCAGGTGTCCGGGGCGTGCCTTTTGCGAATTTCGGAATCAACGGAATGTTGATACCCTTTCCGCCAACACCGGGGACCCAATCGGGAATTTTTAGCTTGTTCAGCCCTCCAATCAACCCGTTTATAATGTCGATAATTCCGTTCATTGCGCCCTTTGCAATGCCCTTGATCGCTTCCCAAACGCCGGAGAAAATGCCTTTTACGCCCTCCCAAACGCGGGACCAATCGCCGGTAAAAATCCCGGCAAACACGTTCAAAAGGCCCTGAATTGCGGTCAGTACGCCGCCGATCACGGTTTTAATGGTTTCAAGTCCTGTTCCGATCAACCCTTGAATCGTAGGCATAAGGGCTTGAATTATCCCCATGACGGCGGTTGCCACCGTTTGAAAGATTTCCCAAATGCTTTGAATAACCCCCATGATCGTGGGTCCCCATTCAACAAAGGTCTGCGCGATTTGCGGAAGTACGGTCGTAACGATGAACGCGAACAGTTCTTCAATAATCGGTTTTACGCTGGTGTCAATGAACGAAATAAACTGTCCGATCACGCCGCCCACCGTCTGCATGATAGAAACGAACGTGTCGAACACGGCAACGCCCTGTTCGCCGAAAATTCCGTTGATGAATTCACGCGCGCTTGCAAGGTTCCCGTCGCTGAAAATACCCTTGATCGTGTTGCCTATGTTGGTAATCACGCCCACGATATTGTCAAAGACGGCAACCCCCGCCGGGCCGAATACCTTTTCAACCCCGGCCCGTATGTCGTCCAAGTGGTCCCGGAATATCTGAACGGCGGCAATAATCAGGCCGATCACGCCGACAACGGGCAGAATCTTTCCGGCAATACCGCCGAACGGCCCCAAAATCGCCCCGCCCAGCTTTTGGAGCGGCTCAATCATCCAAGACTCGTAATCGGTGAGCGGTCCCTCGTCCGGGACGGAGAAGTGTAGGAAGGACTTGATAGTGCTTGCCACATTCCCCACAGCGTCCTTCACCGCGCCAATGGCCCCCTTGATGCCGTTGACGATGCCCATGATAAGATCGCGGCCCCAGCTTACCGCCTGCTTGCCCAGGCCAAGGATGTGGTCTTTGACGAAGTTGAAACCGTTCTTCACCGCGTCCAGGACGTTCTTCATGGCATTGGACACACCCTCCGCCAGCTTGGAGAACACCCCGGTGACGGCCTCCCGGATTGCGTTGACCACATTGGACACCGCCTCCTTCAGCGCGTTCCAGGCGTTGACCACGGTCTCTTTCAGCCGCTCCATGATGCCGGAAACGGCCTCCTTGATGGCCTCCCAGACCTGGGTAATTGTATCTTTGATGGCATTGACCACCGTGGTAACAGCGGTTTTAATTGCCTCCCAAGCGGCGGTGATGGCGGTTTTCACTGCCTCCATGACCGTCAGCACAGCGGTCTTGATAGCTCCCCAGGCCGTGGTGATTGCCGTCTTGATGGCCTCCATGACCGTGGTGACCGCCGTTTTGATAGCCTCCCACGCTGTGGTCACGGCGGTCTTGATAGCCTCCAGTGCTGTGGAGATGGCGGTTTTGATTGCTTCCCAAGCGGTGGTGACAGCCGTCTTGAGTGCTTCCATCGCCGTGGAGACCACGCTCTTGATGGCCTCCCAAGCCCCGGTTACCACCGTCTTGATGGCCTCCAGAGCAGTTGTGAACACACCCTTGATGGCTTCCCAGATGCCGGATAGGAAATCACGAATACCGTTCCACACGGCTTGGGCCGTGGTGGAGATAGTTGTCCAGAGGCCGGAGAGGAAGGTGGCGATGCCGTTCCAAATGGTCTGCGTCGCCGTGGAGATGGCCGTCCAGATAGTGGAGAGGAAGGTGCTGATCCCGTTCCACACCGCCTCGGCTGTGGAACGGATTCCCTCCCACAAGCCGGAGAAGAAGGTGGTGATGCCGTTCCAGATGGTTTGCGCAATGCTGACGATGCCAGTCCAAATAGTGGAGAGAAAACCGCTGATGGCGTTCCAGACAGTCTCAGCCACAGAGCGGATGCCTTCCCAGAGGCCAGAGAAGAACTCGGTGATGCCGCCCCAGATGGCTTGGGCGGTGCTGACGATGCCTGTCCACAGGCCGGAGAGGAACTCCCTGATGGCGCTCCACACCGCCTGGGCTGTGGTGGAGATGGCCTGCCACAACCCGGAGAAGAAGTCACCGATGCCGCCCCAGATGGTCCGGGCCAGATTGACGATGGTCTCCCACGCTCCCTGGAAGAAGGAGGACAGCGCCTCCCACACGGCGATGGCAGCAGCTTTGATGCCTTCCCACAGCCCGATCCAGAACTCCCGGAAACCCTCGCAGTTGTTCCACCGCGCCACGAAGATGGCGATGAGGGCGGCAATGGCAGCAACCACCAAGGCGATGGGGTTTGCCGCCAAAACGGTAAATAGCCCGGTGGCGGCAGTCTTGACCGCGCCGATGACCGGGCCAATCTTGGACACCACCGAAAGGATGGTGCCGACCGCAGAGATCACCTTGCCAATGACGATGAGGACCGGCCCCACAGCGGCAACAATCAAGCCGATGGTAACGATGGTCTGCTTGGTGCCTTCGTCCAGGTTATTCAGCCAATCCACAAAGCCTTGGATGCCGCTGACGATGTTCTTTATGACCGGGAGCAGAATCTCCCCGATGGAAATGGCGAGGCCCTCCAGAGCCGACTTCAAAATGGTGAGCTGGCCTTGGAGGTTGTCCAGTTGTGTGTCCGCCATCTGCTGGGCCGCGCCGCCGCTCTCGATGATGGACTGCTGCAAGCCATCCCAGGTCTCGCCGGTGTTGGCGAGGAGGGCGTTGACAGCGGCGAGGTCGGTCTTGTTGAAGATGGTGGCGAGGATGTTGGATTTCTCGGCGGAGGTCATGCCGTCCATGCTTCGGTTGAGGTCGCCGAGGATATCGTTGAGGGAACGCATATTTCCCTCGGAGTCGTACACATCCACGCCAAGCTGCTCCATGCTGGCTGCGGCTTTGTCCGTAGGATTTTGCAGGGAGAGAATGACATTGCGCAAATGTGTACCGCCCTCGGCCCCCTTGATGCCATTGTTGGCGAGGATGCCGAGGGCGGTGTTCAATTCGGCGGTGCCGCCTTTGACGGACTTCGCCGTGGCACCGATGGTCAGGATGGCGTCGCCAAGCTGGGCCACCGATGTATTTGTGGTGGAGGAGGTCTTTGCCATCTGGTCCACCATCGTGGTGGCCTCGTCCGTACCCATGCCCAGGGCGGACATGGCGTCCGTTACCATGTCGGAGGCCGAGGCCAGGTCAATACCGCCAGCGGCGGCGAGGTTCAGCACCGTGGGGAGAGTATCGCACATTTCCTGAGTGCTGTAGCCCGCGAGAGCGAGGTAATTTAACGCCTCTGCACACTCGCTGGCGGAGAAGGCCGTCTCGCTGCCCATCTGCTTTGCCAGGGCGGAGAGGGTGTCCATGGTGTTCACGCTCTCGCCGTTGACCGTGGACATGGCGTCCTTGGTGATGCCCATGGTGGCCTGCACCTGGGACATGGAGGACTCGAAGTTGGCGGCGGTGGCGACAGCGGCGGTGCCAAGGCCCACCACCGGGGCGGTGACCGACTTGGTGAGTGTCTCGCCCACCCCGGACACTTTATCTCCCACAGCTTGGAGCTTGTCGCCCACCTGACCGATTTTTTGAAGAGCGACAGACGAATTTTCCGCCTGCCGCTCCAAATCCTTGAGTTTCTGTTCAGTTTCGATGATCTCCCGCTGGAGAGCGCCATACTGCGATTGGGTGATCTCCCCGTTGGCAAGAGCGGAATTTGCCTGTTCAGCAGCGGTCTTGAGGGTGGCCAGTTTCTCCTTGGTCTCAGACACCGCCTCACCCAGCAGCCTGTGTTTTTGCGCCAGCAGCTCCATATTACCTGGGTCCAGCTTGAGCAGTTTGTTTACATCCCGGAGGCTGCTCTGGGTGGTGGAGAGGGCCTTGTCCACATCCTTGAGGGCGGTGGTCAGCTTTGTGGTATCGCCGCCGATCTCCACCGTGATGCCCGCGATCCGTCTTGCACCCATGAAAACACCTCCTCGTCAGGAAAATGGGCAAAAAGAAAGAGCCGATTTCTCGACTCTTTCAGATTCTGATACAACAACTTTTTACGGCTCAAATACCCTTATTATTCGGCTGGCATCAACGATGTTTCCACAACCACTATAGCAAGTATTGCAGCACGACCAAGACACATCTTCGTATCTATGCATAACTGTATAAAGGTATAGCAGCACAGTGCCCATAATATGGCGTGGATTTGGGCAGTTTAAATCCTCTGGTTCAGACCAAAACTCAACAACGATGGGCGAAGTTATCTCACGGTAAATGCTTAGTAGTCTTTTGGCGCAGTCCCCATATTTTACATAAGCATAATCTTCAATTATTTCAGGTATATCAATATAGTCATGGCAATCATATTGAGCAGCATTTGTCACAGCTTCCAGATTCAGCATGGCACATGGACCTTGATCCATCTCGTTTTGCTGCTTTATGCTCATCAAAAACGCATGATGCCCATGATAGCTGCTGATTTGCGTGGCTGGTGAGATACTGTGTTTTTTAGCCAAACTATCTAACGCCCGTTGCAACTCTGGGAGAATTTGATTTAACGGAATAATCCCTCTTTCTTCAAACGAGGATGGGTTTGCGCTGCGAGTACCATGAAACCAATGTATCCGTGAAATATTTTGAGTTGGTACAAATCGCCTTAAAGCACACTCATATAAGTAGTCCTCAAAATCCATCTCATAAATCTGACCAGTTTGCTCATATTTTTGCATCCAGTTTATACACAGAAAATTTTTAATTTCTGATTCAGTGCATTGAAACCAGGACTGAAGGATTGAACAAGCTGTTGATGGGGAACTGCAAATGATTTCCATTATACCCTACTACGCCTCCAAGTGTGGATTCCTCGATACCAAATTGAGTGTAATTATACAAGAATCCTAACAACTTGTAAAGCGACTTTCAGAACCTATCATAATCCTCCTGGGTTGCCAGCGTTGTGTATTTGCAGTCATCGTTGAGCTGCTCCGCAAAAATGTCGTTGACCATGCCCACCGTCAGCAGGTCAAGGTCCCGGAGGGACAGCCCGACCTGCAAACAGCGGAGCAGGAACAACGGCGTGGTCATTTCGCGGTCAGTTGGGCGAAGTTTTTTTAGACTGAACATCCGTCTGGACATTCAGCCCCCATAACTCGATAAGCTGGGGCAGCACCTGGTAGATGGAGAAGGTGTTGAAGCTGTCCAGCCAATCCTCCGGGCTGTCCGGCACAGAGGCGGGGTCGGCGTGCTTCGCCATGATGTAGGCGATGTTCTCGAACATCTCCAGAGAGAACATATCCAGGCCGGAGCCGTTCTCGGTGTTCTCGCCCACGCTCTTCTCCAGAGCGGCGAGGTCTTTGTAGATGTCCCGGTGGAATTTCAGACGGTAGATGCGGGGGATGGCGGCACTGGCCTTGAATGCCACCTCCTGACCGTCAATTTCAATGGTGCGTCTGATGCCCATTTCTCAGCCCTCCCTTAAGCCTCGCCGCCGGGGACGGGGTCAGTCTCGTCCACAGCCGGTGTGTCCGCAGGCTGATAGACGCTCTTGTACCAGTTGTTGTAGACGCTGGCCTTGGTGGAGTCGCCGGTCTTGGCCTTCACATAGCCGGTGGACAGGGGCCGCGCCTTGACGGTCAGGGTCTCGGTCTGCACCTCCCGGTTCTCCTCGTTGGTCTTGGCGGAGATGGAAGGCCGGGAGGCGGAGCAGTTATAGAGGACATGGCGGATCTTCCGTACATCCCCATCGAACTCAAACAGCAGGGCGAATTTGCCCGTCTCGCTGGCGGCGTTCTCCAGCAGGACGCTGTTGGCGTCCGTGGTCTCCATGAGGATGTCCCGCCGGAAGGACTCCGGGATGAGGGCCACCTCCAGGTCTCCGTCATAGCCCTGGTTGTTGTTGATGACGTAGTACTTGATGCCGTCCGCGTAGAAGCTCTCCGGCTCCCCCTGGGGGTCCAGGGACAGGGACACAGCGCCGGGGAGGGCCACGGGGGTCGCCCAGGTGTACTTCCCATCGTTGTCCTGGGAGAGCGGGGCGTAGTGGACGTTGCAGATATTGAACTTGACCTTGTTGCGCTTATTGGTGCTGCTCATGCAGATACCTCCATTTCATAAAGGACCTCATACAGCTTTTCGCTGTCGATCCATGTCTCGCCTTTGCCATAAAAAATGCCGCCCTCATCCAGAGCGGCCTCGATCTGCTCCTCCAGAGCCGGGTCCTTTCGGTCGGTGTAGACCTTGATGTGGAGGACATCCCGCTTAAAGTAGGCCACCCCATCGGCGGCAAAGTTGTCGGCCTTGGGGTAGCGGTACACCAGGAAGGGCGGGTCCGGCCCCTCGCCCTCGGCAAAGTGGTCATAGGCGAAGGGAAAGCCCAGCCGCTCCAGCAGAGCGGGAACATCAGATTTTTTCATCCGCGCAGTTTCCTTTCCGCGATCTCCAGTAGCTCCTTCTCCGCCAGGGCCTCGCCGGGAGCGATGTGGGGGAAGGAGCGCGTCCTTCCGCCGCCCCGCTTGGCGTGGCCGTTCTCCAGCAGATGGGTCAGCCGGTAGTGCTTTGCCGAGTGTACTGTGTTCACCAGCGATTGAGCGGTCTCCTCCACCTTGGTGACGGTCCAGCTCTTTTTGTACTTCCCGGTCTTGACCGGGGCGCGGGACTGTATCTCGGCCTTCACGTCCTCGCTTACGGTACGGACGGCCTCTTTGACCTCGTCCGAAGCCATTGACACATACTCCTCAAGCTGGGCCATGACCGCGCCGGGGAATTGGTCGATAGACACCCTGTCACGTGCCATACCATCACCGCCTTTCCCGCTGGGCGGTCAGCTTCAGCTTTTCATGCCGGAACTGCACGTCGTCCACACAGGTGATGTTGTAGATGGCCCCGCCGAACAGGATGCGGAACTTGGTGCTGTCCAAATCCCGGAGCCGCTCACACCAGCGCACCTCGAACACCAGAGTATCGCTGCCGAGGGTCTGCCCAGCAGCCCCGTACTCTTTGCCAGAGGCGAGGTTGGCGTAGGCGGCGCAGGACCAGAAATCCTCCCAGGCATTGGTGTGGTTGCCGATGGCGTCCTTCTGTACCACGGCCTGCTGGATGGTGATGCGGGAGCGCAGCTTGGAAATGTCCATCAGAACGCCACCTCCCGCTCGGTGGCGAGGATATAGCGGAGCATCCGGGTCAACTCGTCCATGTCGGCGTTCTCCCGATGCTCATAGAGGTAGGCCACGGCGAACAGAGCCGCCACCTTGTTGATGGGGATAGGTTCCACAGCCTTGCGGAGCGTTCCTTCGCAGAGGGCCTCGGCAGTGCGGATCAGTTTCCGAATGATGGTGTCCTCATCGTCATGGTCCACCCGAAGGTACTTCTTGGCCTCCTTCAGAGAAACGAGCATAGCGTTACCCCCTCTAAATCAGGGGTGGTCCCGGCAGATACACCACCGGGACCCTTGCAAATTACTTGGACGCTGCCTTGATGGTCAGGAGCTGCACCGCCTCCGGCAGCACCAGCTTACCATCCACACGCTCCTTGGCGACAAAGCCCACCATGCCGTTCCCGGCGAACAGCTCCTTCAGCTCGGCAAAGGAGCGGGTCCCCCGGTCGCCGATATTGTAGTAGCTGTAGTCACCGAAGGCGATGGCGGGCTTTCCGGCGGTGATGGTCGGGAAGTAGGGAGAGGTGTGGATGGCGTAGCCGAACAGACGGTCCGGCTCTCCGGCCTGGTAGGAGGGCTGCCAGAGGTACTGGCCGTTGTTGTCCTTCAGCTTGCGCAGCGCCGCCAGCGTCTGGTCGTTTATGAGGAAGGACGCCTTCTTGCGGTAGGGCCGCTTGAGGGCGTACACCAGGTCGATGACCTCGTCCGCCGTGATGGAGGCCCCGGCGGTGGTGACGGCGGTCTGCGCCCCACCGGTCGCGGCCAGCAGGCCCAGGGGCTTGCCGGTGCCGTCCCCGTTGAGGAAGGCATCCTCCTCGGCATTGCCCAGGGCCTTGGCGAACTGTGCGATGATGTAGTTTTCCAGCCCGAAAGCGTTGTCGTAGAGCAGCTCCTCGGTGACTTTCACCGCCACATGGAGCTTGTGGGCGTCCAGAGTGATCTGGGAGAAGGTGGCATCCCCGAAGGTGAGCGCGCCGCCCTCATCGATCCACGCGGCGGCAGGCTTGGTGGCGGCGATGTTGATCTTGTGTTCCCCGCTGGTGGTGATGCGGTGGCCCAGCCTGCGCATGATGTTCTCCTCGGTCAGCCCATCGATGAGCCGGGAGTCGTACTCCTCCGGCACCAGGTAGCCGCCGTTGGCATCGATGCCCTCCTGGAGAACGTTGCTCACTTGGCGGAAATTGGTGCGCAGGGCGGTGAGCATGGCCTCCTTGTAGGCTTTGGAGGCCCGCCCGGTCTTGGGCTCGTCCGGGTCGCCGCCGCCCAGGGGTTTGCCGGTGAGGGGGCTGGCGGTGGGCTTGGACAGCTCGGCGTCCAGCGCCTCCTGCCGCTCCAGGCGGGCGATCTCTTTGCCCAGGTCGGTGATGTCCTGCTCCATCTTGGTGTAAGCGGCATCATCCTCGGCGGATAGGATGCCCTTGTCGTTGCGGCGGCTGTCCAGGAAAGCCTTTGCAGCCTCCCACGCCTTTGCCCGCTTTTCACGCAGTTCCAAAATAGTCATGGTCAGTTCCTCCTAAAATTTCATAAGATTAAGCCGCTCCATGAGCGTGTCAACGGAGCGGCCTGTGGGTGCAGGTGCGGGATCGGGTTTGACGATCCGGCTCTTGGCAGCGATTTTCCCCATGAGGGAATTGACCACCGCTACCGGAGAGTAGAGCATGGAGCCAGCGGGCGGGGCCTCGTCCTCTGCCTGGGCGCGGGACAGGATGCCGTCCGCAAAGCCAAGCTCCACCGCCTTGGTCGCGTCCATCCAGGTTTCGCTGTCCATGAGGTGGGACAGCTTGGCGCGGGACAGGCCGGACTTGATTTCGTAGGCGTTGATGATGGAGTCCTTCACGGTTTCCAGCATGACGATGGCCTTTTCCATCTCGCTGGCATCGCCCCAGGCGATGGTGGCGGGGTTGTGGATCATCATGGTGGAAACCGGGGACATGAGGACCTTGGTGCCAGCCATGGCGATGACCGAGGCGGCGCTGGCGGCGATGCCATCGATCTTCACGGTCACATCGTGGGGGTAGTCCATGAGCATATTGTAGATTTGCGCCGCCGCCACACAGTCCCCGCCAGGGCTGTTGATCCAGACCGTGACATTGCCGCTGCCGGACATCAGTTCATCCTTGAAAAGCTGTGGGGTCACGTCATCGTCATACCAGCTATCCTCGGCGATGGTGCCGTTGAGGAACAGCGTCCGTTCCTCCGGGGCCGTCTCCGTCGCCGCCTTCACTTTCCAGTTCCAAAACTTCTTCATGGTCATCTTCCTCCTCTCTCGAAGTAGTCATATCTGCAAAAGCCCCGGCCTGTTTCAGCGGGAGCATATTGCCGTTGATGAGGTACAGGTCGCCGCCCTCCTCGGCGGGAATGCGGTCCAGGTTCTCCAGCTCCCGGATGTCATTGGCGGACATCCAGCCGTTCTGACGAGCGGTGGCGTAGCCGTTCATCCGGCTCTGATAGTCGCCCCGGAGCAGGCCCTCCAAGTTGAACTTCACGAAGTAGTGGGCCTTCTCCCCCTGAGAGAGCAGAGTACGCTGGATGGACTGCTCCCAGCGGATCACCCACGGCTCCAGCGTGTATTTCACGAACTCCAAGGACTGCTGCTCAATATTAGAAAAGCTCGACTTTTCCAGGTCACCCACCATGTGGGGCGGCACTCGGAAAATTCGAGCGATCTCGTTGATTTGAAATTTTCGTGTTTCGAGGAACTGCGCCTGCTCCGGCGAGATGCCGATGGGTGTGTATTTCATACCCTCCTCCAGAACAGCGATCTTGTTGGCGTTGCCGCTGCCGCCGAAGGTAGACTGCCAGCTCTCCCGCACCCGCTGGGGGTCTTTGATGGTGCCGGGGTGTTCCAGGACGCCGCCAGGGGCCGCGCCGTTGGCGAAGAACTTAGCCCCATACTCCTCACAGGCGATTGCCATGCCGATGGCGTTTTTCGCCATGGCGATGGGGCTGTAACCAACCAGCCCGTCAAAGCCCAGACCGGGAATGTGCAGCACATCCGAGGGCCGGAGGATAACAGTCTGGTCCTTGGAGCGGACGGCCTCGTCATTGCTCCGCTGATAGCTGTAGTAGAGCTGGCCCCGTTCGTCCCGGTCTACCGTCATTTTGTTGGGCATGAGGGGGTACAGCGCCACCACCTCACCTTTGCCGTTGCGGATGACCTGGGCATAGGCGTTCCCCCAGAGGAGTAGGTGGGTCATGAGGGTTTCCCGGAACACGAAGGAACTCATTTCTGGGTTTGGCTCGTCATGGAGCAGAAGATACAGTGGGTGGTCGATGGCCTTCTCCTTTCCGCCATCCTCGGTGTAGCGGTAGAGGTTGAGGGGCAGGCCAGCTACGGCCTCCGCCAGGATACGGACGCAGGAATACACCGCCGTCATCTGCATGGCGCTCCGCTCGGTGACGGTTTTTCCAGAGGTAGAGCCGCCGAAGTAAAAGGTGTAGCCGCTCCCGGCGGTGCGATTCTGGGGAGCGTCCCGCGAACGGAACAGACTGCTGAAAAAGCCCATACAAATCACGCTCCTTCATTAAAAATGGGCATAAGAAAAGCATCACCCACTCTTGGAAAGCGGAAGGTACTGTGGTATAATTTGTTGCAACAGGTCGAGAGCGGAGGTGATTTCTATGACGCTGACCGACTTTGCTACAAAATATGGAAAAGCCGAAAGAACTGTAGTGGGCTGGCTTAATAAGGATCTCGTTCCAGGGGCCTATGTTCTTGAAAATACACATGACTGGCATATTCCAGAAGATGCGCGACCCCCTTACATGAAAAAGAAACCGAAAAACGGTGGTGATGCTATGTACAAGAGCATCGCAAATGCTGTTTCTGACGGCTGTGCAGTTTTCCCTGAACTCTACAACATGACTAAGCAAAGATTTGATGTGTATATCAATCAACTAATCGCCGCTGGGATTATAACTTCCTACATCGCAGAAGGTATTACATATTACGAAACAACCTTTGAAACCGCAAAATTTGCAAAGATGCCCAATAAGGCTGTGATGGAAGTTATGAAGCAGTTTATAGAGGCATATAGCAAAGGAACTGCCCAAGGGGTTACCGAGGGAATGCTTTCTGGGGCAAGTGCTTAGATAAACAAAATACCCCGGTCATCATAGACCGAGGCACTGGTGTCATTCCCGCAACGGATAGCCCTGTCCAGAGCCATCACCGTGGCAACGGCACCATCAATTTTTTCGGTAGACTTTTCCTTGTCCGGCTTGATGTTGCCAGCTGGATCGGTGCGGATGTAGATGTTGTCCATCATCCAGCGCAGCACCGGGTGACCGCCGTGGGCCACCCGCTCCTCCAGCACCAGCTTCATCAGCTCCTTGGTGGGCGGGGACATATCCTTGAAGCCCTGCCCGAAGGGGACCACCGTGAAACCCATCCCTTCCAAGTTCTGCACCATCTGGACAGCGCCCCAGCGGTCAAAGGCGATCTCCCGGATGTTGAACCGTTCCCCCAACCGCTCGATGAACTTCTCAATGTATCCATAGTGGACCACGTTGCCCTCGGTGGTCTGGAGGAACCCCTGCTTCTCCCACACATCGTAGGGAACATGGTCGCGGCGCACCCGGAGATCAAGGTTCTCCTCTGGAATCCAGAAATACGGAAGGATGCTGTATTTGTCATCCTCGTCCAGCGGAGGGAACACCAGCACGAAGGCTGTGATGTCGGTGGTGGAGGACAAATCCAGCCCACCGTAGCAGACCCGGCCTTCCAAGCTGTCCGCATTGGCGGCAAAAGCGCATTTGTCCCACCGCTCCATCGGCATCCAGCGTACCGCCTGTTTCACCCACTGGTTCAGGCGGAGCTGACGGAAGGAGTTCTCCTCGGCGGGGTTCTGTTTGGCGGAGTCACACGCGGCCCGCACCTTGTCGATGCCCACTGTGATGCCCAGGGAGGGGTTGGCCTTTTTCCACACCTTGGGGTCCGTCCAATCGTCCCCCTCGTCCGCGCCATAAATCACAGGATAGAAAGTTGGGTCGATTTTCCGGCCCTCCAGAATATCCTTGGCCTTCTGGTGTGTTTCGTAGCAGATGGAGCGAGTGTCGGTGCCAGCGGTGGTGATGAGAAAATAGAGCGGCTGCATCCGGGCATCGCCGGAGCCTTTGGTCATGACATCGAACAGCTTTCTGTTGGGCTGGGTGTGCAGCTCCTCAAATACCACCCCGTGGATGTTAAAGCCATGCTTACTGTATGCCTCCGCCGAAAGCACCTGATAGAAGGAGTTGGTGGGCTGGTAGATGATGCGTTTCTGGGATGCCAGTATCTTCACCCGCTTGGACAGCGCCAGACACATCTTCACCATATCGGCGGCGACCTCGAACACGATGGACGCCTGCTGGCGGTCGGCGGCACAGCCGTAGACCTCGGCCCGTTCCTCGCCGTCTCCGCAGCAGAGCAGGAGGGCAACAGCGGCGGCAAGTTCTGATTTACCCATCTTCTTCGGGATTTCGATGTAGGCGGTGTTGAACTGCCGGTAGCCGTTGGGCTTGAGGGTGCCGAACACATCCCGGATGATCTGCTCCTGCCAGTCGATCAGCTCGAAGGGCTTTCCGGCCCAGGTCCCCTTAGTATGACAGAGGCACTCGATGAACCCCACAGCATAATCCGCCGCCGCTTTGTCATACACGGAGTCCTTGGCCTTGAACGGCGTGGGCTTGTAATTTTTCAGCTTTCGCATGGCGGGTCACCTCCAAGATGGCATAAAAAATGACCTGCCCAGCGGCAAGCCAGTAACGAGCTGCAGCCCCGGAAGGCTGGTGCTGTGGTGTATTTGGTTTTCCTTATTCAAAGGGTAGCGGCTCGAAATCCTCCATCCGCTTTACCCAAGCGGCGTGTTCCTCGTCCGTGACCGCCTGTACGCCCGTACAAACCGGGCATTCCTCTCCAAGCTCTCTGCCGCTGGGATACTCGCCATCGGAGGTTTCCCAATCGACTCTCGCTTTGGCGTTGGCGGCGATAACCGCCGCAGGCTCATCCTCCGCCTGCACCATGTCGTTCCACCACTGTGGTTCGCAGGGGCCGTTTTCCGCATCGCCGTCCGTACCAGGAACGACCATCCAAACCTTATACCAGCTCATTTGCGCACCTCCTCAGTTCGCCATCGCCCAGGCAATGGCGTGGCCGTTATCCTCGAAGGTGTCCTCGGAGATGCTGACCAGCTCCACCCGGCCCTCGCAGGTGTGGTCGGCGGTGGTGAAGCGGTAGGTGGCCCCGTAGTAGCGCCGCCCGTTGGGGTTGTAGAAGTACCCCGCGACCAGAATGCGGTCGCCGAAAGTGAGGATGGTCCCGCCGTTGTGCATCATCTTCATTTCGAGGTCCTCCGGGGTGGTGATCCTCTGGAGCCGGTAGGTGTCGGCCTTCGCTGCGGTCTTGCTGTTTATCTTCATGGTGTTGCCCTCCGTTTTCAAAGTGTGGTTTTCCCTTTCGCTGTACCCATATTCGCTCTAAACGGAGATAATAGCAAGTTAATTCGGAGCATAATCTACACAAATAACTGGTGTGAAAACTGTGTAGATTACCCCCTTTGGCAGCGGTGGATGGTGTTGATGATCTTGTTCTGCTCGATGGTGTCCACCCCGATGCTCTCCAGGGCCTCCCTGGTGCCGCAGTCGGGACAGATGGGCGTGTTGTCCGCCCTGGAAATGGCGGGGTGGTCGGTGTAGGTCTGCCCGCACCGGGGGCAGACCGAAATCCGAAAAATGTTGTCTTTCATTTCATCCCCTCCATGCTCCGCTGGATGGCATCGGTCAAATACCGCTGGCCGAAGCCAAAGGCATCGTACCCCTCCCGGCAGACCTGCACATAGCGGGCGGAGGGCAGGCCGAGGCTCCGTTCCTCGTGCATGATGTAGACGAATACCCTGCGGCGGCGGACCTTCCCGGAGCGGATACCCTTGATGGGAAGCACCATCTCAGCCTTGTAGTAGAAGTTGGGGAAGCCTTCGTAGTGGTCAAGGGCCAGCTCATCGGTCTCGCTGACTTCCCATGCTGCCACCGGGACGATGGCCCCAGCTTTCGGCTCGATGGTGAGGTAGGAGCCGGTCTTGCTCCCCTTGAACAGCAACTCGTAGTCGGGGATGATCGAGGTGCCGATGATCCGCGCCCCAGGGCAGCGCATCCGCATCTGGGGGATGTTGAGGTTGCTGCCGTAGGCGATGTAGTACCGTTTTCCGTTTGCCATATTCGTACCTTCCTTTCCGTTGGGCGTAGGCCCTTCTACCACCTAAAGCCCGCTCGGTGGCGGGGTTAGGCGGGGCATTTAACCTAAGTCCTTCAAGCGGCGCGTCCGTTGCGGAAGGCGGCGTCCCCGGCGAGGCGGCGGGTGAGCAGGTCGCGGGCGGTGGCGAACTCCTCGCCGATGAAGCCCAGGCGAAGGAGCCAGGTGCGCATGGCGTACTTGGGGTTGTCATTCTGCTGGGGCTTGGGGCTGGCGGTCTTGACCGTCTTTGCCATCTGGCTCAGTGCGAGGCAAAGCTGGATGTAGCTCTTGAGCTGTCCGGCATGGAGGCCGTTCTTGCGCTCGGCGGTGGGGGCGTCGAACTGGAAAAGCCGGAACTCGACCGTACCCTTGGTAAAGGTGGCGTGGAGGTTGAGCATATGGTAGCGGCTGTCGTTGTAGTGCTGGTTCCTGCCGTAGGTGGCGTTGTTGGCGCTGTACCAAATGTCAGCGAGGTCGCTCATGGTGGTGGGCTTGCGGCGGTTGACCGTTTCGATGAACCGGGGGTTGACCGTCCGGCAGTAGCGGCTCATGCGGTAGTGGTCGAGGGCCAGGGCATCCGCCAGGAGGCTTTCGTGGCTGGCCATGATGTTGGCGAGGTTGCGGAGGGTCTGGGGGGTGTGGCCCTTGGCCCCGATGTGGATGTGGACCCCGCACCCCCTGGTGTAGTCGCTCTTGGCTCCGGCCTTGCGCAGCCGCCGCACCAGCTCCTGGAGGGTATCCATGTCGGTGTAGGTGAGGATCGGTGTGACCATCTCGCACTTTTCGCCGTCCGGCCCATCGATGCTCACGTCCCGCTGGAACTTCCACTCGCGGCCCTGGGCATCCCAAGCCGACCAGGTGCAGTATCCGTTGCGGCTGGCTGTGTCCTCGAACCGTCCGGTGCCGAAGAAGTCGGCGGCGAGCTTGGCGGCGGCGTGGCAGGTGATGCTGTTCATCTCCACCTCGACCCCGATGGTCTGTTTTTTCATCTCGGCGACCTGGTTTTTCATTTTCTCGTTCATGGTGCGAACCTCCGTTTTTTGTGTGTCCGGCGGGGTGTTTTCCCTTTCGGCAGTGACATATTCGCTCTAAAACGGAGATATAGCAAGTTGATTCGCACCCATAAAGTACACGATCATTCGAGGCTGGAATTGTGTATTTTACGCTGTTTTATCGCCGTAGAAAGCGGCGGCGGTCAGCTTGGCACCGAGCCGGTAGCCGTCCTTGAATCCATCGCACACGGCGCGGGCCTCCAGATCGGAGCAGTCGCGCAACAGTTGTGCCAGCAGCTCCCCGCCCTCTTGGGGAAGCATTGACTCCAGCGCCTTGGCCTCGGCGTCGATGCGGTCACGGAGGGCATCCATCTCTGGGTCGGTGCCACTACGCTTTTCCCACGGGGTGATCTTGCCGAAGTAAAGCTGGGTCAAAATGTCCTGTTCCATCATTCGCCCTCCTTGATCACGCGGCACTCATCCACACCGAACAGCACATTGAGGGAGCCGCCGCCGTCCCAGGCCACCATGATGGAGCCGGAGTCATCCACGCCCCGGACGGTCCCCTTGGTGCCGATGGGCGGGGCCTGGGGATCGTCCATGCGAAGCAGTTCCACCCTCGTACCTACCGGGTATTCCCGGCGGAGCAGTTCCACCGTTTCCCTACACGGAAACCGCATGGTCGGCCACCTCCTTTCTGGCCCCGGACTTGAACGCGCTGTTGCCGGAGAGGTCGCGGAGCAGGATTTTCCGCTCGTCCTTGAACTCGGCTCCGATAAAGCCCAGCCGGAGGAGGAAACAGCGAAAGGCGTACTTGTCGTTGTCGGTGATCTTCTCCTTGGCGGTGATGCGCTTCTGGTTCCGGGCCACGTCGCAGAGGGCGGCGATCAGGTGGGTGTAGGTCTTGACCTCATCGGCGTCGAGGTCCCGGCCCTCGAACCAGGGGAAGGAAACCGTGTCAGGGCTGACCTCCACCGGGAGGGCCTCCACCCCCAGGGCCTTGCGGATGAGCCGCCCTTTGGCGGTGAGGAGGCTGGTGAGGTTGACCAGCGCCTCGGAGGGCAGGCTGGCGGCGGGGAGGGTGACTGTCATGCCGCAGCCGTGGGGCTGGGCGGCGTCATCCTCGGCGGGAGCGGCCTCCGGCTCGGTGCCAGTCTCGGCCTCGTCCGGCTGGGCGGCATCCCCGCCGCTGGTGGCCTCCGGTTCGGCGGTGTCGGCCTTGGCGATGGTATCCTCGGTGTGGAACCCCTGGCCCTCCAACTCCGCCATCAGAGCGTCGATGTCGCTGTTGTAGCCCCGGTCCTCGAAGCTGACTGCGCCGTCCTTGCTGACGGTGAGGTAGCCGATCTGGTAGGCGAAGGTCGGCGCGCCCAGGTACTTCTTGTCCGTACCCATAAAGCCGGAAATGTAATCCGCGAGGCGCTTGCGCTCGGTGCCGGTCACGTTGTAGTTGATTGTCATGGTGGAAACCCCCTTGTTTTTTGGTAGTCACATATTCGCTCTACTCGGCGGATATAGCAAGTTGTTTCTCGCCCTGACCTCGACAAATTACTGACTGGATAATTGTGTAGACCACACAATGCCCGCCAGTACAAAGAACACATTGGGCAAAGCAACCCCATTCCCCCACATTTTATATTCGGCGGCATCCGAATGGGGGTGTTGCAGCCATTTGACGATTTGGTTCCGGCTCTTGGCCTTGGTGGAGCCGCCTACCACCCTGCGGTGGGTTTCCCAGACCTCTGTCCAGAAAGCGATATCCTCCTCGGTAGGCTCCGGCGTGTCCAGATCGGCACACCAAAAATCCGGGAACCCTTGGAGCCTGGCGCATTCGGTGGGGGTAAGCCTTCTCACACTGTAGCCAGCGTTGACAAAGGTGGGGTCCTTGAAATCCCTCGCGTTCAGCGTGGGAGCCTTTTCCCACTCGATTTGTGTGTAGGTGCAGGGGGTCATGGCGTAGGTCGGCCCCTCCACCACGGCGATGCCGCCCTGATTGCAGGAGGGGCTGCCGCCGTTCTGATCCAGCGTCCGGGAAGTGTCGGCCTCGTATATGCCGCTGTGGGGGTTGTTCGAGAGCATCCCGGCGCTGTAGGCCGCGCCGATGCTGTAGCACTTCGGCACGAACAGCGTCTGGTCGTTGTTGCAGGAGAGGGTGGCGGACACGTCCTCCTGGATGAGCGCACCCTTGCCGCCGCCCTCGCAGCCGGAGCGTATCTTCAGCGTCTTGGGCGTGTCGGCCTGCACAACGAAGGGCTGGTTGCTGCCCCCAGTGCCGTAGGTAGAGCTGACCGTGGGGGCCGTGTCCAGCGGCCCGGTGTATCTGGTGTCCTGGCTATGGTTTTCATAGACGGCGGTGGGAATTGCTCCGGCCCGGAGGGTGGGAGCGCGTTCCTCCTCATAGCCAATGCCACGGCTCTGGGCGGAACACTCCTTGCAGAACCCAGCCGCCAGCACACAGGGCGGATGCCCATGCTCCTGGGCGCGGAGGGTGGCGGTCACTTCCTCAGAAATGTCCATCCGCCCACCGCCCTGGTCGTTCAGGCAGATGCCGCCTGCCGTTCCAAGGCCAGCCGCAGGATTTCTGGCAACTCTTTGCCACGAGCGGAAGCCCTCCGCAGAATACCCAGACAAGCCTTCGGACTCAAATAATACTTGTCCGGCACATTGGCCTGCAAGATCGCCGACAAGGTAGACGCGGCGTCTTCGCTGGGGGACTCCCCAATGTTGCGCATCGAAAGTGCGGTACGCAACGCTCCATCGCTCTCCCATGTAAATGTCGGCGTAGGGCCAGCGGTCTTTCTCAGGCATAGGCACCTTGGCCCCCGGCTCGATGATGCCGATGACCGCTTCGAGGACCGCCTTGAAGTCGAGGCCCCGGTTTGAGCTGAAGGCACCGACAACATTCTCCCAGCATATCCATCGTGGGTATTTCCCATTGGTGACACACCTCATTTCTTTGATGATGCGGATGGCCTGATAAAACAGCGAGGACTGCGCGCCATCCAGCCCAGCCCGTTTCCCGGCGATGCTCATGTCGGTACACGGGGAGCCGAAGGTAATGATGTCCACCGGCTCGATCTTCCCGCCATCCATCTGGGAGATGTCGCCGTAGTGCTTCATGCTGGGGAACCGCCGGGTGGTCACCCGGATGGGGAACGGCTCGATCTCCGAGGCCCAGACCGGGGTGACGCTAGCCAGTAACCCGCCCAAAGGAAACCCCCCGGAGCCGTCAAACAGGCTGCCGAGGGTCAGTGTGTTTTTCTGTTCCATCCAGTTTCACCAGCCTTTCCCGCAGGGCAGAGTAAAACGCCTTGGTTCCGAGGCGGTTCCCGGCCTTCAGCCATTCTTCCTCGAAATCAAAGCGTTGTTCCAGTTGTAAAACCGTGTAGTCCGATTTGAAGGAGCGCCAGGTCATGGCGTCCCACCGCTTGAGCTGCTCCCACAGGTCGGGGAAATCCCGGTACAGCACTCGCAGCTCCGCCAGCGATTGGAGCGGGCAGCACCAGCAGGACACGCGGCGCATCTTATCGTACAGACCGCCCCAATCGTAGCCGCGCTCCTTGCAGTAGGCGAGGCAGTCGGCCTCGGTCATGCCCCACTCCACCAGCGGGAGCCGCACCCCGTCCTTCTGATTGCACTTACGGTTGATGCGGTGTGTCTCATCAGCGGCGATTCCGATGTACTCCAGCACCTCGTACTTCTCCCGGAGCCACTGGAGGTATTGCTCCCTGGGACGATTTTTCAAAACCTCGGTACACCAGCGCAGCTTGGGTCCCGCCCAGCTATAGCCGTCACGGTCTACACCGTACTTGATGGCGTTGCGCGACCTGGGTTTGCGCTTGATCTGCTTGTGGGCAAACAGATACTCGAAATCTTCTGGACATTTGACCATGGTGATCTCCCGCCCAATGTCCCGCTCCACCTTCCGAATGTGTTCGTAGAGGGCGGGGAACTCAAGCCCCGTGTCGCAGAACAGAATCACATCGACCTGCACACCCTCCTCCAGCAACCGGAGGAGCATGGCGGTCGAGTCTTTCCCACCAGAGAAACTACAGACTCGGAGGATCGGCTTTTCCATCATCAGCCCTCCTCGCCCACCAGTTCATCATAACGATAGGCCAGCCCATCCCGCTGGACAGAAACGCCATCGGTGGAGCCGACCTGCTCAATGTACCGCTTGACGATAACATCGCAGAACTTCTCATCCAGTTCAATGGTGCAGCAGGAGCGGTCGGTCTGCTCACAGGCAATCAGCGTAGAGCCGGAGCCGCCGAAGGGGTCCAACACCAGTGTGTTGCTCATGCTGGAGTTCATGATGGGGTAGGCCAGCAGAGGGATCGGCTTCATGGTGGGATGGTCGCCGTTCTTCTTGGGCTTGTCAAACTCCCAGATGGTGGACTCCTTCCGGCCTGTGTACCACTGGTGCTTACCCTTTTTCTTCCAGCCGAACAAAATCGGCTCATGCTGCCACTGATAAGGGGAGCGGCCCAGCACCAGAGACTGTTTTTTCCAGATACACGTCCCGGAGAGCCGGAACCCGGCGTCGGCAAAGGCGCGGCGGAAGTTCAGCCCCTCGGTGTCGGCATGGAACACATAGATGCTGGCGTCATCCGCCATCGCCGCCTCGGTGTTCTGGAACGCCGCCAGGAGGAACTGGTAGAAAGCATCGTCCGCCATATTGTCGTTCTTGATCTTCCCGGCGCTACTCTCGTAGTTCACATTGTAGGGCGGGTCCGTGATGACCAGATTGGCCTTGCGGTCGCCCATGAGCAGTGAAAAGGTCTCCGGCTTAGTGCTGTCACCGCAGACCAGCCGGTGCCGACCCAACGTCCACACATCCCCGGCCTTGCTGATAGTCGGTTTCTGGAGTTCCGCATCTACATCGAAATCATCATCCTTGACCTTGCTCTGCTGGGCGTACTTGAACAGCGAATCGATCTCCGCAGGCTCAAAGCCGGTGAGGGACACATCGAAGTCGGCCCCCTGGATGTCGGCGATGAGCAGGGCCAGCTTGTCCTTGTCCCACTCGCCGGAGATTTTGTTGAGGGCGATGTTGAGCGCCTTCTCCTTCTCAGCGTCCATCTCCACCACCACGCACTCCACCTCGGTGATGCCCATATCCAGCAACACCTTCAGCCGCTGGTGTCCGCCCACAACAAAGCCGGTGGTCTTGTTCCAGATCACCGGCTCCACATAGCCAAACTGCTCGATGGAGCGTTTCAGCTTTTCATATTCAGCGTCCCCCGGCTTGAGGTCCTTCCGGGGATTGTAGTCGGCAGGAATCAAATCCGCCGTGTGTTTTCTCTCGATTACCATGCTGGACTCCCTCCTCAAATCTTGCCTTTCCGGGCCTGGAGCAGACGCTCCATGACATCATCCTGGGGCGTGGCTCCGCCATACTCCCCGGCGCAGTTCTCCTTGACGATCTGATAGATTTCCATCCACAGCCGGTTGGTCTGGGACATGAAATTCTGACTCATGGCCACATAGGGGCTTTGGATGGCGTTGCCGGTGGTGGGGTGCTTGGCGAGGAAACCATACTCGGTGATGGCCTCCTCGCATTGAATCCACCGGGCCACGCTCATGGAATACCGCTCCAAAAGCTGCGGGGACACCAGCGAGGCACATTTGCGCTGGGCCAGCCAGTTCCAAGTGGCCTTATAGATTTCGGCGGCGATGAGCGGCCTGCCGTCCTTCTGAGTGGCGGAGAGCATGGCGGAGGGCTTGGGCATGGGTTGGCCCTCCAGATCGGCGGTGGTGTCGAAGTCGGTGACAGTCAGCCGCCGCCTGCTGGGGTTGCCCTCGGCGATTTTGTCCGCAAAAGTTAGGGACACGGGAACAGAACCGCCGACAAACCTTGCAACTTATGGGGGCGCGCCCGTTCCCAAGAGATGTTCCCTCGAGTGTTCCAATGGCGGGATTTCCCCCTGGGAACTTGTTCCTAACTTCGTTACAGAATAGGTTTTTCACTCGGAACACCCCTTCGGAACAAAAATGTACTGCGGTCCGTAGAGGGGGATGCGCACCTTGCTCTCCGCCCGCTGCCAGCCGATCCGCTTGAGGATGCCGGTGATCTCGTTGCTGTCGGAGCGGCGCAGGTTAGAGCGGTCCTTGCCAAAGCATTCACACCAAATCTCCATGCTGGAGACAGAGGCGCGTTTGACTGTTCCCTGGCGCTGGGCAGGGCCGAAGTCGCTGCCGTGGAGAAAATTGCGGCGCTCGAAGATGTCCATGCCGCTCCAATCCTCCGGCAGAAGGGTGTCCAGATACAGCCGCACCAGGCCCTCCCGCTCGTCAGCCTCCATCGCCTCCCGCTGTTCTACCTTGGCGAGAGTCTCCATGCTGGCGTCCAGATAGAGCTTCTCGCCCCGCTCCACATATACCAGCACCTCCGCCCAAATCTGGCGGATATCCTCCTCGGTCAATTCCCAGGAGTGCTTTCTCCCGCCGCCAGGGGTCTTGACGGGCCAGAAACGGCGGTTGCCCGTGGTGTCCCGGAGGTAGCCGGACTCGGCGTTGGTGGTGCCAAAGAACACGCACTGTCGCAGATGGGGCGTGGCCCGCTTGCCAAAGGCGGCGCGGTAAATGTCGTTCTGCCGGGAGAGGAAGGAGCGCAGCGTTTCCACCTCGGCCTTCCGCAGACCTGCCAGTTCGCCGATCTCCAGAATCCAATAGCCCTGCAACTTCTCGGCGGCGGTCTTGTCCTTGGTGTCGCTCAGATTGAGGCTGTCAGAGAACCATTCTCCGGCCTGCTTTGCGATGAGGGTACTTTTGCCCACACCTTGTGGGCCGTTCAGCACCAGCATGGAGTCGAACTTGCTGCCGGGGACCAGCACACGCTTGATGGCAGCACAGAGGGTTTTCCGGGTGACCGCCCGCACATAGGGCGTATCCTCGGCGGCGAGGTAGTCGATGAGCAGGGTATCCACCCGCTCCACACCGTCCCAGGCGGGGAGGTTGGCGATGAACTCCCGGATGGGGTGGTAGGAGCGGTCATCCGATACCTTGGTCACGGCGATGTCATAGTTCCGGGCGGGGAAGGTGCCATAGTGGGTGTCCACATAACTGATAAGCTGGGCATCATCGGCATCCCGCCAGAACTTGGAGGGGTGCTTCCAGGGGACGGCCCCCTTGATCTCCATGCCGTCCAAAAGCTGGTTGAACACCAGTGGTTTGAGGTTTAGGTCGTTCTCCAGAATGAGGGTGAGGTTGCGGAGAGTGTTCTTGACATTTCCAGCCTTGTCCAGCTCCAGCCGCTCCTGCCATTTGTCCTCGTCAAATTCCTCTGTGGCCTGGACCATCCGCTCCTGGGCGAATACGGCCTTGACCCGTTCATCCTTAAGGGCCAATTCGGTCATAGCCTTGAAAGAGGGCAGCTTGCCCGGAGCGGTGTCCGGCGCACATCTGTCATCCATATTGCCGAACAGGTGGAGCCGCACCAGATCAAAGGCGTTCAGCAGCATCCCGCAGGCTGGATCGGTGGCGTGGTGGCTGTATGCGAATTTTCCGTCATAGATCACCACACCGGCAGAGGAGTCGGCGGGGATATAATCATAGCGCCCCTCCGCCTCGGATGGCTCATAGATGTCGGACAGGAAACGGTTGATGGCGTCCTCAATGGGATAGGCACGGCAGAACGCGCCGACCACACCCTCCTTTTCCAGCGGGTCCTCCTGCTTGGCTGCGGTCTGGCTGCGGATGGTGCTCTCGCGGGAGGAGGTGGGCAGCAGGGAGCAGTCTTTCCAGTTGGGGTGCGCCGCCAGATATACGTCCGGGTCCAGCCACTCTCCCGCCACCCGGCGGAAGATGTACTCACCATTGGAGGGGGTGGTGGGCCAGTACATGAGCTGGTGGGGGCGGTAGCTGCACTCGTCAAACTGGTCGATTCCCCACTCGTCCGCAAAATACCGGGCGATGGCGGTGTATTCCTCCGGCGTCACATCGCGGGTCAGCGGAACCACGATGCGCACTCTGGGAGCCTCCGGGGTGTGGCCGTGGGTAGTGTAGAGGCAGGCGGCATAGCGGCATCCATCGGTGAACCGCTGGATAAAATCGGTGTCAGCATGGTCCACATCTTCGGTCAGCATGGAGCGGCAGGCCACGTTCTCCCGCTTGCGGCGGTTGTCCCGGAGCTGGCCTCCCACAAAGCCGCCCTTGTCCTTGGCCCGGTCACGGTCGGCCTTCGCCAGCTTGGGGTACTCCTCCGCCGTCTCAGAGGTACGGATGGTGGCGGAGAGGCGGTCGCACAGGGCGTCAAAGCGGATGGTCTGGCTCTTGCGTCTGGCCTTTTCGATTTCGATGCTCATACCCTTGGAAATATGGTCGCCGAACACCCACAGCTCGGCACACTTGGAGAGCAGCACAAGGTCCATGAACAGGGCAAGGTCCCGCTCGGCCCCATTGCCGTCATCCATAAACTGCGGGAAGTAGAGGTGCGGGGCCAGAGGGATACAGCCGCTGTCGACAGCAAACCGGCAGTAGCGGCGGGCATTCATCTGGTTGGCGGTGATATTCCCAGAGAGCGGGGAGCAGATGTACACCATAGGTCGGAAGGCATGAGCCTTGGCCTCCCGCTCAATTCTCGTGAGGGCCTCGTATGCGGTAGGGTCGAAGTAGCCCTCGGAATTTCGTTTATTTACACTCATGGTCAAACCTCAGTCTTTCTTGTAGAAGTCACACTCGTAGCCGTCCGCCCGGAGCAGCAGACCCTTGGCCCAAGGCGGCGTCCGGCCCATCTGTTCACACACAGCGGCGAGGGAAACCCTGCGGTCGCACTCGATGATAAGTTCGTCATGGACATGAGCCACGATGGAACAGTACCGCAGCGTCTGCATGGCATACATGAGAATGTCTCTGGCAGTGGCCTGGACAATGTTCTCCACGAACTTCGGCCCGTAGCTCTCCAGCCGCTCCCACTTCTTCGTGCCGCCCACACCCTCGTAGGTGACGGCCTCGCCACCGAAACGGTTCTCGCCGATCTTCGGTTTCACATAGGCCAGCCGTCTGCCGGAGGGGAGGGTGATGAACAGGAATCCGCTCTGGTAGGTAAAGCGGAGGCCGTGTGTCTCTGTAGCACACCGCTCTTTCACACACCGCTTGACCTCCCGGTCCACATCCCACCAAAACTGGACGATGCGGGAATTGGAGGTGCGCCAAGCGTCCACCAGCGGTTTCAGCTCATCCTCCGGCACACCCATCTCCAAAGCGCCCATTGATTTCAGAGCGCCGACAGAGCCGCCATAGCCAAGGGCCAGCTCCGCAATCTTGCCCTTCTGCCGCAGATGGGCGTTCCGTCCATGCTTCTCTACTGGCACATGGAACATCTGGGAGGCGGAGGCACAATAGATGTCGCCGCTCTGGGCGAACACCTCCTGCCGCCATTGCTCCCCAGCAAACCAGGCAATAACACGCGCCTCGATTGCGGAGAAGTCGGACACGATGAATTTCCTGCCGTTCTGCGGCACAAAGGCGGTGCGAATGAGCTGGGACAGCGTGTCCGGCACATCCTCGTAGAGCATCTCCACAGCCTCAAAATCGCCGGAGCGTACCACCGAGCGGGCCTCTGCCAGATCGGGAGTGTGGTTCTGGGGCAGATTCTGAAGCTGAATGATGCGGCCTGAATTGCCAGTTACCCATACACGGCCATTCCGCCTCACCAGGAAAAAACCTGATGGAGTTTCCGCACAGTACACTGTCCCCTCGAAAGCAAACTTGCGCGGTTTGGCCTTTACTTCATGGCAGTTTTTCGGGGTGAGCCAGATGTCCACGTAGTAGGCATCGTTCCAGTTGGGATGCTCATCTGATCGGCTCTTTACTTTCAGTTGTGCGGCGCGCCCACTAATGTGGGCGAAGGCTTGAACAATGTCTGCGTTCTTTTTGTTGCAGGTTACATATTGGATGCTATTCGTAGCACTGCGGTGACCGTCCCAATGAACCAGTTCTTCAAAAAAGACATCTGCACTCTCATCGAACAGCCAAGTGTCAAAGGTTTTATTGCGGAAAAGGCGAAGCCATAGCGGAACATGGCGGGAGTAGATTTTGAACTGATGCCTCCGCCTGGACTTTTCCTCATATGTTCGATAAACATAAGGGAGTCCAGCCCCTCGCAAAAGCGCCTTACAACGCTCTACTTTTCGCAGTTTAGTGAAGGCAAAAATGACGCTCCCATCTTCTTTGAAACAGCCATCCGCCTGCACCATGACCAACACACGCAATATGCTGTGTTCCATTCCGGCAATCGTCTGCCGATAGCCAGTAAAAGGGATGCTGGGACGGTAATGCTCCATATTCTCTACGGTGTCGGTCTGCCACTCACCGCCATATCGCCGTTTGACATACATCTTGTGATCAGGAGTGCTGACTTGGGCGATTCTCTTGTCGGTGTACTCGTACATCAATCCTTCATAGGGAAAGGACAAAGCGTTTGCCTTCTGGAAGGACACAATTTCGCCATTTGGCGTCCAACAGGCAATTTTGCCGCCTTTCCACTCGTCCAGCCGCTGCCAGCCTGTGTCGGTCAAAACCTCATGGTCGCCAGTCAAACAAAATCGTCCAGTGCGATTGGCTCCATAGAACTGGAACATCCCTCTGGCCCGTCCATCTGGGCAGACCGCCGCCTCCATCGCCGTGTATTTCTTCACGCTGGATTTGGCTAACTGTTGCCGCAGGAGCAGCACCTCGGAGAGCGGCGCGGGAGCCGTTTTCAGCAGGGCAGCGACCTCCTTTTTGCCAAGGCTGTCCAGTTCCAGACCGTTATCCGCCAGCCACTGTTTCATCTGCTGGACGGAGTTGGGATTTTCCAGATCGGTCAGCCGCCGCATCTGGGTGGTCAGCTTTTCTCTGGAGCGGGTGTCCATAGCAACGGCCTGACGCACCAGCCCCATGTCCACGCCAATGCCCCGGTCATTGATCTCCTGGTCGAGATGGTACTCGTCCCAGATGCCCTCCGGCACCGGGAACCGGGACAGCTTCTGCTGGATAGCCGTTTCCGTTTCCACATCCCGGAGGTTATAGGATTTGAAGCGCATCCACTTCTCCGTGGCATCTGAGGGGAAATGGCGGCAGACTGTGCCATCCCGCCGCTTGGCAGGCGTACAGAAATAGCGGATGAGGTCTTTGCCCTCCTTCAGTTTCTGCTTCTCCAGACCGAGAACGGCACCCACACCCTCCAGCGAGAGGGGGAGGCCAAGGGTTGCCGCCCACACCATCGTGCATCGCCAGGAGTCTGGCTCCAGAAACTCACCCACGGGCATCCCCAGCCAGCGGGAGAGGCACACACGCTCGAACTGCGCGTTGAAGGCCCACTTGGTCACGGCAGGGTCGGTGAGGGCCGACAGCACCTGGTTTGGGAGCTGCTCCCCGGCGGTGAAATCCACTACATGGACAGGCCCGCCGTCCGCTGAGTAGCCGAACAACAGAATTTGAAAGCTGCTGTCCTCACAGTAGCGGTACACGCCGCACTTTTTCAGTTGGGCGGTTGAGTAGGTCTCAATGTCGATGGATAAGGTATTCATGCGGTCACCTCAAAGCGCCAAAGGGCAGCGGAGTCGAAGCTCCGCCACCCGGCGCACATGGCATTAGGAGAGAAAATCATCATCCAGGTCAGTGGCGAAATCGTCAGCGGCGGAGGTGCGGCCACTGAGCGGCTCCCCGTCCCGGACCTTCTGGATGTTGCCCAGGCCGCAGGCGATACCCTTGTTGCCGTTGGTGTTGAAGGCGTAGAAGTTGATGGACACACGGGCGTAGCAGCCGGAGTAGACCTCGGTCCGGTCGAGGATGGGCTGGACGGCCTTGTCCACGATCTGGGGCGCGGTGGTGCTGTTGGCGTTGACAAAGTAGGCCCCCTTGTACGCCTCGTCATCCCGCTCGGCATCGCCATCCCGGAGGGGCAGCTTCAGGGCGCCCTTGGGCGGCACCTTCCCGCCGAACTTCGCCACGCCTTCCTTGATGGCTGCGTCCACAGCGGCGTTGATGGCGGCGCTGGTCTTGGTGTCGCTCTTGGGGATGATGAGGGAAACACTATACTTGGGATTGCTGCCGTTGATGGAAGCAGGCTCCCAGACGTTGGCGTAGGACAGCCGGACGATGCCGGTGACCACCTTGGTGTTGGATTTCTGAGTAGGCATGGATTAGTCCTCCTTAAATTCGGTGAAGTCATCCCCCGCGCCGGTGTTGGTCAGGGCGGGGCGCTTATCGGAATCGGGAACGAGGGTGGGACGGCCCTGGGGCTTTTCCACCAGAGCGCCGAGGATGCGGTTGAACTCCTTCTTGGACATCAACTTCTCCATCTCGGTGATGGGGATGAGGGATTTTTTGAAGATGTCGGTGTACCCAGCGTCCTTCGCGGCATGGATTACTGCCTCCTCGTCTGTGTAGCGGCGGTTGGAGCGGGTGGCCACCAGCTTGAAGCCCCGCCACACCTTCCCGTGGTTGACGGCGGCATCCTGGGCGTAGGCTTGAATCTCGCTGGCCCACTTGGTGAGGTCATCCAGCTTGGCGAGAATGTCCTCGATCTCCTCATCCGAGAGGAGCGGCGGCGGGGCGAACTCAAACCGGGCAAGCTGGAGTTTCTCCTCGGCGCGGGCGCGGCACTTCACCGCCGCCTTGCAGAACTGGCACCAAGGGCCGGGAAGGTACTCACCCTCACCGCTGTGGGCCAGCTCTGCCTTGGGCTTGAGGGTGTTCTCCGCCCAATCGTTCAGCTCAGCCACCGAGATCGTCCAGGTGGACACATTTTCCCGGCGGGGCTGATAGATGCTCATGCTCACTTCGGTGATGTCATAGAGGGAATCGAACAGCCGGAGTGCGCCCAGGGCGTACAGCATCATCTGGGGATTCCGTTCGGCCTCCACCAGAACGCCCTGGCCGTACTTGAAGTCGATGATGTGGAGCAGCTTGTCCGCCACGATGAGGCAGTCCCCGGTGCCGAAACCCTCCGGCACCCAGCAGGAGAAGTCCAGCCGCTGCTCAATGAGGACCAGCGGATCGGCGCACTCCAGCTTGGCCTGGGCAAGCTGCTCCAGCACGAACTCCACATAGCCGTCCGTGTAGGCGTCCATCTCGTCACAGTCATACTTGGACACCGGCTTGCGGGAGCGCATCTTCAGAGCGCGGCGGAGTTTGTGTTCGCAGAGGGCGTGGGCGGCGGTGCCTTCGGCAGCGGCCTCGGTCTCTCGGTCGGCGAACTCCCGCTCCAGACGGGCGGAGGGGGTACAGTTCATCCAGCGGTGGGAGCTGGAAGCGGAGAGGATGGCATGGTGTTCTGTGACCAAATTATCGACATGAGCGGCGGACGCACCCTCGGCAAAGCCATGCGGGATATGGCGGCAGATTATCTGTTCTATTACTGCGCTTTTTCTATCCCTATGCTGATGAGTACCTGCTTGTCTGCTTTTGTGCGGAATGACGGCTCCCCGACCCTGTCCTTTGCAGGGATGTGTGTGGGAGCAGGAGCAAATATCTTCCTGGACTGGCTGTTCATCTTTCCGCTGGACATGGGCGTGATCGGCGCGGCCATCGCCTCCGGGCTGGGTCAGGTGTTTTCTGTGGCTGTTCTCCTCTCCCATTTTGTGAGGAGACAGGGTAGCCTGCGTTTTCGGCGGTTCCATCTCAGCGGAGCATTGGCAATGAAAATCTGCAAGCGGGGTGTTCCGGAGGCCGTTTCCCAACTGACAACGCCAGTTACCGCTCTCTGCTACAACCTCATGCTGGCAAGGCTGGTGGGCGACATTGGGGTGTCTACATTCAGTGTTCTGAGTTTTATCTACTCACTGGCAAACGCCATTTTGTCGGGAGTGGCGCAGGGTTTACAGCCCCTTTGGGGGAACTGCTACGGAGAGCAGGATACAGATGGGATGAACGAGTATTTCCGTTGGGGAATTCGCATCAATGCCACACTATCCGTAGCCATCTACGGACTGCTGCTTTTCTTCACCGAACCAGTGATTCGCATTTTTAATCAGGACCTGGAGCTTGTTCAAAACGCCTCCGCAGCTTTGCCGTTGTTCAGCCTTTCCTTCATCCCGATGGCGTTAAATCTGATTTACACGGCGTTTCTATACTCCACCAAACGGACGCTCCAGGCCGATGCCATTTCCTTTAGTCGGGGTATTGTCTTAAAAGCGGCGGCTATTTTCTGTTTGCCCGCTCTTTTGGGCGGCGATACGATTTGGCTTGCCCCGCTTGCCGCAGAACTTCTGACACTGTTGCTGGCGCTGGTGCTTTCCAAAACAGCGAAACCTGTCAAGAGTATTGATAAATAAATCTTATAGGATATAAAGATTACTTCACAATAATTTAGCGCTCTCGTATTGACAGTGCTAATCCAGACGGCTATACTATGAGCATAACCACAAACCAAGCGCGGTGCAAAAACCGCAAGTCTGAAAGGAGTAATTTTTATGTTGACCCCGTATCTGATGGCAAAGAATATGTTCGATGAGCTGGCCGAGTCCGCTTTCACCGCAAATACCCTGCGCGGCATGATGAACACAGACATCAAGGAGAGCGACGAGGGTTACGAGCTGGACATCGACCTGCCCGGCGTCCACAAGGAAAACCTCGCCGCCGAACTGAAGGACGGCTACCTCTGCATCAGCGCGACCGTGGAGCAGACGCACAACGACAATGTTCAGAACGAGCGATATCTGCGCCGGGAACGTTTCATCGGCTCCTGCCGCCGCAGCTTCTATGTGGGGGATAAGGTCAAGCAGGAGGACATCCACGCCAAGTTTGAGGACGGCATCCTGCGTCTGTTTATCCCCAAAGTGAGCCAGGTGGTTCAGGTGGAGCAGAAGAACTTGATTGCCATTGAGGGCTAAAAGCATCCCTGGTCTCGCGCTTTGTAGCGGGGCCAGGGATGTTTTCTGTGTATGAGGTTTAACGATAGCCCCAATAAAAGCACGATAACCAATAAATCCACGATAGCCCCCTCTCTAAAGCCCCAGAAATGCAAAAAGGCCCACCGCTGGTCTGGAAATTTATCCAGCCAGCGGTGGGCCTTTTCTCAAAAGTGTTAATAAAGCGGCTATTTTCGGCGGTTTAGGACAAAATCAAGGACGATTATCCCGATACCCATTGTATCAGAATAACCGTCCTTAGATGGTGCCGGTGGTGGGACTCGAACCCACACGGTATCGCTACCAACGGATTTTGAGTCCGTCACGTCTACCAATTCCATCACACCGGCCAATCCTTGCTTATTATACTCGCTCTCCCCGGAAAATTCAAGAGGGACTTTTCAAAATCCCACAAGAATTTCAAATCCTCCCAACACCCCCGGGAGACGCAAAACCTACGTCCCCCGGGGGCCTCCTCCTAGCCTCAGACCCGGTTCTCCTCCGGCAAAGCCGGCGCACTACCCGGGAAAATCGACCAATCCAGCGGTTTTCCGCAATGCCCGCAATAGTTCTGCCGCCCGTGCTCCAGCGTGAGGCCACAGCCGGGACATACCGGATAACAGACCTTTTCAAGCACCGCAACCTGTGTCACGTACATCGCCCCGTTTTCCCGGGGACCGCCGCTGATTTGTCCTCCGGAAGGGTACAGCGGCGAATCGAAGGAGGGATAGAACAGCAGAGACGTGTCCTTCTCAATGGCAACAAAATACGGTGTTTGGAGATGGGCATAGACCACCAGATAGCCCACCAGGCGGCAGGCATCCGGACAGTATTTCAGCGGCTGGCCAATGTATGTAAGCACCAGCCCTTTTTCCCGCATGCTGTCCCAGCATATATGCGCCAAACGTTGAACACGTCTGGAGGCGGCGCAGGTACTCAGATTCAGCCGCTCGGCGACAAAGGGATAGACCTGTTTCGCGTGGATATCCTCCAGGGGAATATGACGCACAAAAAAGAGATCGCTGATAATCTCCGCCGCGCAGTCCAAGGGGCGAATACTGGAGCGGGCATCGCCGATGATTGAGCGGATCAAAAGTTCAGGGTTTGCCATAAATAAGCCACCTTTCCTAGAGATGGCCCTATCATATGACAAAATTCTTCCGTTACGACCATAGGGGACACAATACGACAAATATACCATTTTTTACTAATTCATCATTCCCAACGCCTCCTATCATAAAGGAACTTTATCAATTTGTAAAGTGCTTTTTCCGCAAAAAATATTCGCCTGATTCGATTATTCACTTTCGTCTATAAATGGAAAAATTTAACACCTAGACTTGCATCCACCCCTAATTTCCTTTTTTAGTATTTCCGGGCCGCTCCTTCAACCCGACAAACAAAGAGAGGCAGGCCGAAGCCTGCCTCTCTCTTACGCGAGACGAAATCCCGCTCGTTCCAAAGGGAATTAGCCCAGCAGCTGGAGCACGCCCTGAGGAACCGCGTTGGCCTGAGCCAGCATCGCCTGAGCGGACTGGACCAGGATGTTGTTCTTGGTGTAAGCCATCATCTCCTCGGCGACGTCGGTGTCGCGGATGGTGGACTCGGCGTCCTGGATGTTCTCCGTCATGACGCTCAGGTTGTTGGCGGTGTGCTCCAGGCGGTTCTGGACAGCGCCCAGGTCGCCGCGGACGCCGGAAACGTAGTTGATGGCGTTCTTGATGACGTCGATGGCCTCGTGAGCGCCCTCCTGGGTTCCGATGTTGATGTCCGCGATGGTCTTATCGATCACCTTCTCGTCCTCGGTGCCCTCGTTGAGGATGCCCGCGCCCATGGCGTTGGTGTGCATGTCGCCCACGTTGACTTCCATCTGGTTGAAGGTGTCGGAGGTGTCGCCGATCTGGAGGGTCAGGGGCTTGCCGTCCTTGCCGGCGTTGGCTTCCTTCTTGCCGGTAACGGTGCCGAAGGTCTCCTTGATGACGCTCTCCTTGCTCAGGTCGAAAGCGCCGTCCTTGAGCTTGCCATTCTCGGTGTTGAGCTCGGTGTAGCTCTTGCCGTCGGCGTCGACCTTCTCCACGAAGGTGACCTGACCGGCAGTGGCGCCGTGGCCGATGGTCCAGACGCTGTTGCTGTCGGCGGCCACAGAGAGGCGGTCGATGGCGGTCTTCAGGCCGTCGGCGGTGTCCAGAGCCAGGTCGCCCACATAGATGGTGTCCGCGTCGCCCTTCTTGGCGGCGTCGGTGGTGACGGTGTACTCCTTGTCGCCAACCTTGATGATGCTGCCGTCGGCGAAGGTGTCCTTGGTCAGGGTGGCCACGCCGCTGGCGATCCGGCCGGCAGCCTCTTCCACGCCCTGCTTGGTGACGGTGGTGGTCTTGTTGTAGTCGCCGGTCACGACTCCGTCAGTCCCGCCAGCAGCGCCAGCGTCCGCACCGGCGGTAACTTCGGTGGTACCAGTGGGCGGGGTAACACCAGTGGTACCAAGATCGCCGGCGACCTTGGCCGTGAACTTGATCCCGTCGCCAGCGTCATTGAGGGCGGCCGTCCAGTCAGTATTACCCGCGTCGGCATTATAATCGTCAATGAACTTGGCAAGCTGGGCGGTTCCGGAGCCTCCACCCCCACCAGCAACACGATTGCCGCTTCTACCGACCCGACCGAGACCTTCGATGGCCAGGCTCCCAGCGCCGCTACGGCGGATAGCGTGGAGTTCACGGTTGCGGATATCACTGGTGCCCAAAAAACCACTTCTGGTGGCGTGACGCTTGATGGTACTAAGACCGTTCAGGATCTTATGGACGGTTTTGCTGGTTATACGGTCACGGTTACTGACGCGGCTGGCAATGCCAAGGCTACCACCGACAATTTTGCGACTGGCGATAAGGTCACGATTCCCAAGAAGGCCGCCCTGGCGCGGATTGCCGGGGCTCTGGGTCTGCCGGAGAGCCGCCTCCAGGAGAGCGGGGCTCTGCCGGCGCAGAGGGAGGGAGAGGGGCTGTACGACGGCATCCTGACCCTGCTCCGGGAGCTCTACGGCATGGTGGAGGGCAAGGCCGTCATGGGCGAGGGCGGCGAGACAAAGCGGTATTATGTCGTCAGCCACGGCGCGGGGAGCTTTGTGCTCTACGAGGGTGACGTGGCGGCCCTGGCCCGGTCCGCCGAGGCCTCGCTGACGCCTCTGGCGGCCTGGCTCCGGCAGCGGAGGGAGAGCGCGTGAGAGTGGGACGAAGTCTCCGGGCCATCCGGAAGGGCCAGGGGCTGACGCTGGAGAAGCTGTCCGCTCTCAGCGGGGTTCACCGGGATGACTTGGGAAAGTACGAACGGGGAGAGGCCACCCCCCGGCCGGAGACTGTCCGGCGGATTGCCGGGGCCCTGGGAGTGCCCATCGAGTCCATCAGCGGCGGCATGGGCTGGACCGTCTCCGGGGCGGCGGAGCCCTGGGAGCGGGAAGAGGGTCTGCTACTGGCGGGCATCCGGGAGGACCTGCTCCGGGCGGAGGCTTGGGACCCGGAGGAGGCGGAGGTCCGGGCGCTGCTGGAGGTGGTCAAGGCCACCATACCGGCTCTGGTGGACCGGATGAAGGACACCCGGCCGGAGGCGGAGATCGTCCGGGGCTTGTTGCGGGAGCTGGACACGGAGGACGACGTGGGAGAGCGCTGGGCCCTGACGGAGGAACAGTGGGAACAGGTCCGGGATCTGCTGCCGTCGGAGAGGGCGGGGCGGGGCCTTTAAGAGCAACCGCCTGATGCTGGACGGCATTGTTTACCAGAGGAAGACCGGCGCGGCGTGGCGAAGCCTGCCGGAGCGCTTTGGCCGGGGGAAGTGCGTATCGGACCGGCTGAAGCTCTGGGAACGTACCGGCGTTTGGCCGCCGGTGCGGGAGAAGCTGCGGGAGCTGGGAGTGCTGGACCCGGCCTCTGGAGAGAACGAGGAAACGTGAATGGAAAAACCCCCAAGGCATTGCGCCTCGGGGGTCTGTTTTTGCCTCAGCCCAGGCCGTCGGGAGGGGTCCAGCCGTCCCAGGAGGAGGGGGTCTGGGGCGCCGCGCCCTCACCGATGCCGGAGGTGCGCTTGGCGGTCTCAAAGTAGCTGAGTTCCACGCAGAGGTAGTTGGGCAGGTAAAACACGGCAACCGCCAGCTGCCAGAGTCCCAGCACCAGATTCCAGACCAGGAGGGGGATGCCCCAAAAGCTGGTGATGGTGCTGGCGGCACCCTGGAGGTAGAGCTCCATAATCATCTCCTGATTGATGTAGAAATTCAGCACCAGAGTGGGGAAGGCGGCCAGCAGGCTCCAGCCCAGGTAGCTCAGGTCCAGGGTGAAAAGCTGGAATTTGTATCCCAGCGTCTGCTGTTTGCTCATCTCCAGAGCCTCCAGAACGCCGATGCCGGGATTTTCGCAGAGATTGAACTTGGCGAAGCGGTAGCGGTAGGCGGCGATGAACCCGGGGAAGATGAAGACCAGGGTCCAGAGGAAAATGAAGAGGCTGGAAAGAATGTCCAGAAGGATGAGCTTGCCCACGAAGGAAAACCCGTCAAAAAGGACCAGATACTCCGCCCGCTCTCCCCGGCGGATGGCCATGCAGTAGAGGACGAACCCGGCTCCCAGGACGGTGTTCAGAAGGCGGGTGAAGATGTAGATGAAGATGCCGGCAAAGCCGGCGGGAGCCAGGGTGGAGATAAGATCCATCAGGATCAAAAACGCCATATACAGAGCCGTCATGGCCATGGGGGACACCTGGGCGGAACGCAGAAGCTCCGCCGCCTCCCATTTGCATTTCGGGCGGTCGATCTGTTCAAATACCATGATAGGGCCTCCTGAAAACGGTGGTGTTCCGTTGGATTAAGAACAGTGTAGCACAATCCGGGCCGGATAGCAAGCGGGAAAAGGGACCTGCCGGTTTGACAGGCCCCTCCTCTTCATACCAATTCCCCCAAGGGCTCGTCCAAAAGCGCCAGCTCCTGGAAAATCTGTGCCTCCAGCTCCTCATAGGCCCTGGGCCCCCGGGAACGGCGCATCCGCCCGCCCAGACGCTCGCCGCCCTCAAAGAGATGGATGAGGTAAAACCAGACCTCCTTCATCCGCTGAGAGGCCGGAGCGGCCTGTCCATAGAAATCCTGATAGGCTTGGTACAGCTCCTCGGTGAATGTCCGCAGCTCCTCCCGGGTGGCGGCGGGGCCGCCGCGAAGCCGCCGGAACAGCGCCGGGTCCGCGATGGCGCCCCGGCCGATCATGGCGGCCCCCAGATTTGAGAACCGGGACTCCAGAGCCCGGACGCCCGGGACCGAAACCAGATCCCCGTTATAACAGACGGGGTTTTTGCTCTCCGCCATGGCCAGGGCGAAGGAATCCAGGTGGACCTGCCCCCGGTATTTCTCGGGCCGGACCCGGGGATGGATGGTGAGGCAGGCGATGGGATAGCGGTTGAAGATCTCCAGCAGCCGGGGGAACTCCTCCGGCTGCTGATAGCCCAGGCGGGTTTTCACGGAGACGGGAACCGGGGCGCGGGAAAACACCCCGTCCAAAAAGCGGTCCAGCCTGTCCGGGTCCGCCAGAAGGCCGGAGCCCTTCCCCTTGGCAGTGACGGTGCCGGAGGGGCAGCCCAGGTTCAGGTTGACCTCCCCATAGCCCATATCCGCCAGGGTTTCCGCCGCCCAGACAAAGTCCTCCGCCCGCTTCGCCATAATCTGGGGAACCTGGGGAAGGCCCTCGGGGTTTTCCACCTCCCGGCGGTCCCGGGGGGTGAGGATGTGCTGGTCCGTGGGAGAGAGGAAGGGGATGAAACAGCGGTCCGCCCCGCCAAAACGGGCGTGCCACACCCGGCGGAAGACCCGCTTTGTGATGCCGTCCAGAGGCGCCAGGTCAAAGCGGGCAATCATCCCAGGCGCTCCTCCCACTCCTTGGGCCGGAAGCCCGTGAGGACGAAGCCGTCTCCCACCAGAATGGGGCGCTTCACCAGCATGCCGTCGGTGGCCAAAAGGGAGAGCTGCTCCTCCTCGTCCATGGCAGGGAGCTTGTCCTTCAACCCCAGGGCCTTATACTGGAGGCCGCTGGTGTTGAAAAAACGCTTCAGGGGCAGGCCGCTGGCCGCGTGCCACTGGCGGAGCTCTTCGGCGGTGGGGTTCTCCGTTTTGATGTCCCGGACGGTACAGGATAGGTTCCGCTCGTCCAGCCAGGCTTTCGCCTTTTGGCAGGTAGAGCACTTGGGGTACCAGAGCATGAGCATAAAGAGGTCTCCTTTACATAAAAATGGGTTGTTTTACTGGTGCTCAGGAAAACAGGCTCAGCTGACAGCCGGCCTGGGGGTCTTCAAATTCCGCCAGCCACGCCAGGGCGGAGTCGGAGCCGCAGACGATTCCGTGTCTCCGGCAAAAGCCCCGTAAAATACCCGTCAGGCGGGCGGCGTTGGGGCTGACACAGTGGTAGCGCCCGCCAAAGGCCCGGACGTACCGGGACTTCATGCCGGGAAAGAGCTGATCCAGCCGGTCGTAAAAATACTGCCGGTTTCCGTCCCGCAGAGTGAGGCCCATGCCGAAGTGGACGATGACCTCCACCCCGGCGTCCAGGCAGTAGTCCAGCAGGCCCCGGAGGTTTTCCTCCGTGTCGGTGAGAAAGGGCAGGGTGGGGCAGAGCCAGACGCCGGTGCGGACGCCCGCGTCCTTCATGGCCCGGAGCATCTCGAAACGGCGGCGGGTGGTGCAGACGTTGGGCTCCAGAAGGCGGCACAGGTCCTCGTCGTAGGTGGTGAGGGTGGTGCAGACCACCGCCTTGCCCCGGCGGTTGATTTGGGACAGGAGGTCGATGTCCCGGAGAATCAGGTCCGACTTCGTCAGCACCGACACGCCGAAGCCCTGGTCCGCGATGACCTCCAGACAGCGGCGGGTGAGGCGGGTCTCCGCCTCCAGGGGGAGGTAGGGGTCGCACATGGCGCCGGTGCCGATCATGCAGCGCCGGCGCTTCCGGCGAAGGGCGCTCTCCAGCAGCTCCGGGGCATTTTGCTTCACGGCCACGTCCTCAAAGGCGTGGTCCATCTGATAGCAGCTGCTCCGGGAGTCGCAATAGATGCAGCCATGGGTACAGCCCCGATAGACGTTGATGCCGTTCTGGGGAGAGAGGATGGCCTTGGCCGTGATGTTGTGCACGCTTCCGCCTCCTTATACCGTCCGCCCCGGATTACAGGACAGTGAGTTCCTTGGGAGCCCTGGTCAGGTTCCGGCAGCCTTCCGGGGTGATGACGACCACGTCCTCAATGCGGACGCCCAGCTTACCGGGAATGTAAATCCCGGGTTCCGCCGAGATCACCGCCCCGGCGGGAAGGGGCGCCTCGCTGCCGGAGGAGGCGTTGGGAGCCTCGTGAATCTCCACTCCCACGCCGTGTCCGAAGCTGTGGGTGAAATACTCCCCATAGCCCGCCTTCGCGATGACGGCCCGGGCGGCGGCGTCCACGTCCTTGCCGGGGACCCCGGCCTTGGCGGCGGCGATGCCCGCCTTCTGGGCGGCCAGAACGGTTTCATAGACCCGCTCCATCTCCGCCGTCACGGTCCCCACGGCCACCGTACGGGTCATGTCGGAGCAATAGCCCCCGTAAACGCAGCCGAAATCCATGGTGACGAATTCCCCGGCCTGGATTTCCTTCTCCGAGGGCACGCCGTGAGGCAGGCTTCCGTTGACGCCGGAGACCACGATGGGGTCGAAGGACATGTCCGACGCGCCGTAGTGAAGCATCCGGTATTGAATCCGAGCGGCGATCTCCTTCTCCGTGACGCCGGGGCGGAGCTCCTTCAGGATATCCTCCAGGGCCCGCTCCGCAATGCCCTGGGCGGTCTCCATGGCCCGGAGCTCCTCCGGGTCCTTGGTCTGCCGGAGCTTTAACAGGGGCTCTGACGCGGGTACCAGCTCCCTGGCGGGCTCCTCCGCCAGGGCTTTTTCCAGCCGCCGGAAGGACTGAACGGTCATGGCCGCGTCCTCAAACCCCAGGCGGCGGATGTTTTTCAGGAACAGAAGCTCCCGGAGGTGGTCCATGAGGCCCTTGCCGGGCTTGGTCTCCCGGAGCTCCGCCCCGTCCAGCCGCCGGGCGGCGGCCTCGGTGTACCGGGCGTCGGTGAGGAAGACGGCGCTCTTCCGGGTCACCAGGGCCGTGGCGTCGGCGCCGGGGGTGAAGAAGCCGGAGGCGTAGAAACGGTTGGCCTCTCCGGTGAGGAGAAGGGCGTCCAGCTCCTGCTCCTCCAGGAGGGAGACGATTTTGTCGTAATGATTCATAGAAAGACAGTCCTTCCGGTTCGAGGCGGGACCGCCGAAGCGGTCCCGCCGGATTCTGGGAGCCTGTATTTACAGGCTGCGCGTACAGGCTCTATGTCATGGAGCCGGCGCCGCCCATGAGGGCGGTCATTTCCTCAATCCGCTCCAGCGGGAAGGGCGGGGCGCACAGGGGCTTCATGGCAATGCTCATCAGCTTCATGGGGTTGTCGTCGGCGGCCACCCGGTTGGAGCTGAGGGTTCCGCAGCGGCGGCAGCGGTGGACGATGGCCCACTCGCCGCCCTTGCGGACCCAAACGGCGATGGGGTCCATCACGCCGCCGCAGTCCGCGGCCCGGTCGCCGGGCTCCACGTCCAGGTGGACGCTGGAAAGGCAATTGGGGCAGTGGTTGCGGTGGTCCCCGCCGGCCCCGGCGGGCGTGACCAGCCGGCCGCAGACCCGGCAGGTGAAAGTGTCGTTGCAGGGATGGGTTTTGTAATATCCTTTTTCGTATAGTTTCCGTTTGTTTTCACGGTTCATGATGATATTTCCTCCTGAAGATGTTTCAAATCCTCCGGGAGGAATGGCGAGTGCGTTTTGCCAACCTCCCGGTCAGGCGGCACTCTCCGAAGCAAAGAATTTCCGTTTCATCAGGTTACTCCTTATTACATATAGTAGGTTACAAATCGTGGCGGGTGGAGCCCAGCCAATTCGATTCCAGCACGGTAAGGATTTTCTCGATTTTCTGGAAGCACTCCGGGTCGTCCAGGGTTTCGTCGTCCAGCGTCCGCACGATCTCTTCCAATATCCGCATAGCGTGGCTGTCCACTGCGGCGAGGATATCCTGCATGACGCCATGGTTTTTCATTTGGTTCAGGAACGCTTGTCCGATGACCAGCGCCGTGAGCTCCTCCTGGGCCTTCATCTCGTTGTTGTCCGACCAGTTCATTCCTTCGTGATACATAAAAACCTCCTATTGACCTTTGGTGAATGTCAACTGTTTCCTCCTATTATCATAAAATGAATGAAACAGTCGAATGACAATCACCAGAGGTCAGGACGGGTTTTCATGTATAAAAACCGTGCCCCGAATGGGCGGTACAATCTTTGTGGCAGCTGGGTGGCAGCTCTCCGCAAGGCAAAAATACCCAAACTGTCCCAGAGGGGGCTTGCGGATATGCTCCAGCTGGGCGGGCTGGACGTGGACAAGAACGCGGTCCAGCGCATCGAAAGCGAGCAGCGGTTTGTGACAGACATCGAATTAAAAGCCTTGGCCCAGGCGTTAGGCGTAACGGTCGAGGAATTGCTGGAAACATAGGAGCTCCGGGAAGCCGGAGCTCCTATGTTTTTTTCCAATTGTCCGCCCTACTGGTTTTTTTCAACCCTGGAACCGTTCCAGTCGGGCAATGATTGCCTCCCGGTATTCCGCGTGATGGGGCATCCCGCCTCCCAGGCCGCCCCGCTTGGGCAGCTGGAGCTTGAGGAAGCCCCCGTCCCGGAAGGTGATGGCACAATTGACGGCCCCCATCATGGCCTTTTTGATGACGCAGCTCTGAATGCTTCCGAAGGAGAAGCACACGCCCACGTCCTCAGCCACGGTCTTCCGCAAATCCGGCAGCAGGGGATAGGCCGCCGTCAGGTACTTGCGCTCCTCGCACTCCGCCACCAGCAGATAGTGTTCCGTGATTCCCACGTACACATCGAAATAGGAGGTTTTCTTTTGGTTCACCTGGAGGGTGATTCCATGGATGCCCGCGGTCAGGTTTTCCCCCTCCGGGAGGCAGTCTCCCAGGACCTGGAGCATCCTGGCCTCGTCAAACACACCCGCCATAACTCAGGCCTTCTCCGCCGAGGCCTTCACGAACCCGTAGAACAGGGGGTGAGGCCGGTCGGGGCGGCTCTTGAACTCCGGATGGAACTGGACGCCCACGAACCAGGGGTGCTCCGGCAGCTCCACGATCTCCACCAGGTGCCCGCTGGGGGACAGGCCCGCCAGGACCATGCCCTTGGCCTCCACCTCGGCCCGGAAGTCGTTGTTGAACTCAAAGCGGTGGCGGTGGCGCTCGGAAATCTCGGCGGAGCCGTAAAGCCGGCGGCTCTCCGTGCCCTCTTTCAGCTCGCAGGGGTAGCGGCCCAGGCGCATGGTGCCCCCCTTGTCGGTGACGTTCACCTGATCCGGCATCAGGGCAATGACCGGGTGCTGGGTGGTCTCGGAGAACTCGGAGGAGTGGGCGTCGGCATAGCCCAGGACGTTCCGGGCGAACTCGATGACCGCCATCTGCATGCCCAGGCAGATGCCGAAATAGGGGATGCGCTGTTCTCGGGCGTAGCGCACGGCGTGAATCATGCCCTCGATGCCCCGGTCGCCGAAGCCTCCGGGGACGATGACGCCGGCGCAGCCCCCCAGCTCCTCGCTGAGGCTGGCCTCGGTCAAGGTCTCGGAGTTCACCCAGCGGATGTCCACCACCACGTCGTTGGCGGTGCCCGCGTGGTTCAGGGATTCCACCACGGAGAGGTAGGCGTCGTGAAGCTGGACGTACTTGCCGACCAGGGCGATTTCCACGTGCTTGCTGGCCCGCTTCTCCCGCTGGACCATGGCGGTCCATTCCCGGAGATCCGGCTGATGGGTGATGAGGCCCAGCTTCCGGCAGACCACCTCGTCCAGGCCCTCCTTGGCCATCAGCAGGGGGACCTCGTAAAGGGTTTCGGCGGTGGCGTTTTGAATGACGCAGTCGGACTCCACGTTGCAGAACAGGGCGATTTTCCGCCGCACGTCGGCGGTGATGGGGGTATCGCAGCGACAGACCAGGATGTCCGGCTGGATGCCCAGGCTCAGCAGCTCCTTGACGGAGTGCTGGGTGGGCTTGGATTTCAGCTCTCCGGAGCCGGGGATTTCCACAATGAGGGGCACGTGGATGAACAGCACGTCCCCCTGGGGCCGCTCGGCCCGGACCTGTCGGATGGCCTCCAGGAAGGGCTGGGACTCGATGTCGCCCACGGTGCCGCCGATCTCGCAGATGACCACGTCCACGTCCTCGCTGGCCATGGCGTAAACCCGGCTTTTGATTTCGTTGGTGATGTGGGGGATGATCTGGACCGTGGCGCCCAGGTAGTCTCCCCGGCGCTCCCGGTTCAGCACGGACCAGTAGATCTTGCCGGAGGAAATGGAGCTGTTGCCGCTGAGGTCCTCGTCCACGAAGCGCTCGTAGTGCCCAAGGTCCAGATCGGTCTCGGCGCCGTCCTCGGTGACGAAGACCTCGCCGTGCTGATAGGGGCTCATGGTGCCGGGGTCCACATTAATATAAGGATCGAATTTCTGATTCCGTACCCGGATGCCCCGCTGCTTCAAAAGCCGCCCAAGGGACGCCGCGCAAATGCCTTTTCCGAGGCCCGAAACCACGCCGCCGGTGACGAATACATATTTGGTTGCCATACCGCTCTCCTATTCTTTTGTCGTTTCCAATTTCTGGAGTCTGACGTTCCGCTTCGCCGGAATACACATATGGTTTTATCTTAACATTGGAAGCTTTCCTTGTCAACGGCGGAAAGGGCCGGGGAGTGCCCTGTCGCGCATTTTAAAAGGGGGACATCGTGTAGGAGCCGCCGCTCCCGGCGGCCTGCCGGCACAAAAATTGGCCCTCACAACGGCCCCCCCAAGGGGCCGGCCCCTACAAAATAAAATCTCTGAATAGGACACTCCCAAGGGCCGGAAGCGGGTTCCGCCGGGTATTTTAACGGGAGGCGATTCTGGGCGGAGGAGAACCGGCGCGTCCTGGTTGTCCGTCCCTCGAAGCTGGGGGAATCGGGCTCCTTCAACGCGCCGGAAACGCCGGGGACGGGGCCTTGCCAAGTTTCCGGCGGGCGGCTTCCAGAGCCTGGTGAAGCAGAATTCCCAAGAGGAGATTCGCGCTGTAGGCCGCGAAATAGAACCGCAGCGGGTGGCCGGACAGGCCGGTTCGAAGCATTAAGCCCTCGGTCTGCCGGGTGGCGACTACGTTTAAAAGGTAGATTTCCAGGCTGCATTCCCCCAGAAGCTTGAGGAGCCGGAGGCGCAGTCCCGTCCGCTCCAAAAGCCAGGCCAGCAGCAAGCACAGAGGACAGACGAAGAGAGAGAAAATGAAGCAAGGCGCGATGTAAAACTGTCTCGACGACACGCCAGCCCAAAGAAGTCCACCGCCCAAGGCCAGCCCGGCCCAGGAAAAGCAGTGCCTCCGGGAGAAAGCCCGCTCCTCATAGAGGTAATAGCCGCACAGGGTCCCCGCGGCGAAGGCGGGAATACGAAAGAGAAAGTCCCGGATATACAGCAGCTCCAGGGGGATGGACAGACGGTAGAGGCCATATCCCACGGGGAAGGCCAGCAGGGTCAGCAGTCCGGGCCGGGGACAGCTTCGCAGGGCCCGAACCCAGAAGGGCGACAACAGATAAAACGCCAGCAGGGCGGATACATACCAGTTGAAGCTCCCTGGAATCTGGAACCAATAGTGGAGCCCGGAGAGACTCCAGAGCAGCGTGGAGAAAGGAATCTGCCCCTGATAGACCAGCCAGAGGCTGTAGCCCCCCACGACCAGCCAATAGGCTGGGAAAATCCGGGCGCACCGGGCCCGCCAGAAGGCGGAGGGGGAGGGCCGCCGGAGAAGAGAGACGCACAGTCCCAGGCCGGAGAGAAACAGAAAGATATCCACGCCCAAGTAACCGTATTCCTGAAACCGCACCAGCAGCGGGACACGGAAATGGTAGGCGTAAGCGTGAAAGACCATGACCCACAGCAGGGCCAGGCCCATCAGCGCCGAACGGTGGCGGCTCAGCAGCCGGTAGGAGAGAGCGGCGTCGTGCTCCATAAATCGACTCCTCCTTGGCAGAGGCAGGACAGGAGGTCCTGCCGGAATGGGAAGACGGGCGGCGGAGAACCGCTGGCCGTCGATTCTCCTCTATTCTTATACGAAAATGTGAATCAGATATGAATAAAGTGTGAATGACGGCGGATTTTTGACCTAAAATTCCTGCTTCGAAGAATATTTTGGCGACATTCGACCGGTCATCCTTTCGGCCTCGGGCAGCTCCCTGGCCCTGCGCATAAAGGTGTGCCGGGAGAGGCCAAGCTGCTTTCCCGCCTGAACGGCGCTGATCTCCCCGTTGAACCACTGCTGGGCCAGCGTGTGGAATTGGGCGGGTACCGGTAGCCGGGTCCTTCCAAAGCGCACTCCCTTCGCCCTGGCGGCGGCGATTCCCTCCGCTTGGCGTATTCGGAGAAACTCCCGCTCTGTCTGGGCCACGTAGCTCAAAAGCTGGAGGACAATGTCCGCCACCAGCGTGCCCGTCAGATCCCGGCCCTCTCGGGTGTCCAGCAGAGGCATGTCCAAAACCACGATGGCGATTTTCCGCTCCCGGGTGAGCCGGGCCCATTGGTCCAGAATTTCGCCGTAATTGCGGCCCAGGCGGTCGATGCTTTTGACGACCAGGACGTCGCCGGGATTGAGACGGTTCACCAGGCGCTTGTACTGGGGCCGCTGGAAGTCCTTGCCGGACTGTTTCTCCACCACGATGCGGCGGTCCTCCACGCCGAAGTCCCGGAGGGCGGCAATCTGCCGGTCCTCCTTCTGTTCCCGGGTGGACACCCTGGCATAGCCGTACAGAGTTTCTGACATTCTGGGTTCCTCCTTTTAAGAAAGTGAATATCAGAATTGTAAAACAAAATCGGCTTCGTGTCTGTGGGTGACGAATTTTATCGGTTATTTTTGGGGTTTTAATCGGTTTTGGAGACAAATTTGGCAGTATCCATAAAACGGGGCGCTCAGAAAGCATACTTTCTGAGCGCCCCGTTTTATGGATAATGTCAAATTTGTCTCCCGGTCCCCTGGAAATTCTTTATAGAATTGACAAAATTCTCTCCTCGCGGCCCCGGGTCCGGCTGGGTTTTTCCACGGGGAAAACCTCATTTTTGCATAAAAAATCCCCCCGGAACCTTCCAGGGGGATTCGACTCAAAGCTGGGGAAACCGCCGGCGCACATACCCGCTCCGCCGGAGGGCCATGGCCAGCAGCGTGGACGCTGCCGCGCCGAAAGCGGCCTGGACCAAATTACTGGGAATTCCTACCGCCGCCGCCGTCAGGCACAGTCCAAAGGCCCCGCCGCCGGACAGCGCGGCCAACAGCCCGTCGAAAAGCCAGTAGCCCGCGACCATCAGCGCCTCCGCCGCCGCCGCGCAGAGCAGAAGGCCCCTCTTTTTCAGTCCCCGGTACAGCCCCGCCGCCGTCAGGGCCATGACGGCCTTGATGACCAGGGTTCCGGGGACATAGACCGCGTATCCGGACAGTAGGTCCGCCATCGCCGGACCCACCCCTCCGGCCACAGCGCCGTATACCGGCCCCAGCATCCAGGCTCCCAGAACCACCACCGTGTCCCCCAGGTTCAGATATCCTCCGGTGGGGGAGGGAATTTGCAGCACCATCGTCGCCACGCAGCCCAGGGCGGCGAACAGTCCTGTCAGCGCCAGTTGTTTCACCCGTCCGGCCGTCCGGACCGGTTCCAGTGTTTTTTCCATGTCTTCTCGCTCCTTTGCTGATTGATGTTGCTATCATAGCGCGTTTGTGATATGATTGAAATACCCAAAAATGATAAATTTTATAAGGCCAGGAGCGACGCGGCCATGTTGACCTATCATCTGGAAAATCGAAACGGTTTGCCTCTGTATGAATATCTGTACCGCTGCCTGCGGGACGACATTCTCGGCGGGGTTCTCGCCGCCGGGGAGAGGCTGCCCTCCAAGCGGGCCCTGGCGGAGCATCTGCGGGTGTCCGTCATCACGGTGGAGGCGGCCTATCAGCAGCTGGAGGCCGAGGGATTTGTGGAAGCCCGGCCCCGGCTGGGCTTTTTCGCCGCCCCGGTGGACCGCTGTCTCCCGGCAGCGGCAAAGGCCGTTCCGGTTCCGCCGGAGGAGCCGTCCCGGTCCTGGCGGCTGGATTTGAAAAGCGGGCAAATCGATCCCGCCTGTTTTCCCTCCGCCCTCTGGGCCCGGCTGACCCGGCAGATCCTCTCCGAGGGCGGCCATCTGGCTCCCACTCCTCATCAGGGCCTTCCCGCCCTGCGTGAGGCCATCGCCCGGGACCTCCGGGATTTCAAGGGCATGGCGGTATCCCCGGAGCAGATCGTCGTGGGAGCCGGGGCGGAGTATCTGTACTTGCTTCTGGCCCAGCTTCTGGGCCGGGAGGCGGTTTTCGCCCTGGAGGACCCCGGCTACCCGAAAATCCGTCAAGTCTACGGAAAATGGGGCGCGGTTTGCCGCCCCATCCCGCTGGACGGCCAGGGCATGTCCATGGAGGCCCTCCGAGCCTCCGGGGCCACGGTGGCCCATCTCTCCCCCGCCCATCACTACCCCACCGGCCTCGTCACCCCCATTCCCCGGCGGCAGGCCCTGCTCCGCTGGGCGGAGGAAGCCGACGGGACCATCATTGAGGACGACTACGACAGCGAGTTCCGCTTCACGGGCCGCCCCATTCCCACGCTGCAAAGCATCGACACCCGGGAGCGGGTCCTGTATATGAGCACCTTCTCCCAGACCATCTCCCCCTCCATGCGGGTGGGCTTCATGGTCCTTCCCCCCCGGCTGCTGGAGCGCTACCGCCGGGAGCTGGGGTTCTACGCCTCCACGGTTCCCGCCCTGGAGCAGCAGGTTCTGGCCCGGTTTCTCAGCGGCGGCGGGAGCCCCGCCGGAAGCTGGTATGAGCAGCACCTCTCCCGTACCCGGAAGAAATACCGCCTCCGCCGGGCCGCCGTGTTGGAGGCCTTTGCCGCCTGTCCCTTCACCGCCGCCCTCAAAGACCGGGGCGCGGGGCTTCAATTCCTCCTGGCGCTGAACACAGAGGAGGACGACGAGGCCCTCCGCCAAAGGGCGGAGGGCCTGGGGGTGCGATTGGGCTTTCTGTCGGAGTACGCCGCTGTCCCCCGGCCCGCCTATGCCCACACCCTGGTAGTCAACTATGCGGGGCTGGACGCGGACAAGCTGCCGGAGACCATGGCGCTGCTGTCCGAGGTCTTTCGGACCTCTTAAACCGCCCGGACCGTCTCCCCGCCCCGGCGGAACCGGACCAGCCCGGTCCGATCCAGGGCCACCATGACGGCGGGGATGAAAATCAGCTGCAGCACGATGCCGGGAAGGGCGGTGAGAAGAGCCCCGGAGAGGAACATCTGCCAGGTGAAGGCCTGACCGGACACGCCGGAGAGCAGCACCCGAGCCACGGCCCAGACGACGCGCCCGCCAAGCATCGCGGCAAGGAGGCAGCGGTACAGGGCCACCACGCACTGCCAGCGGGACCGGGCATAGAGAAAGCCCGCCAGGAACCCGTAGGCCGCCAATTCAAAGGCCATGGCAATGGCGGTGTAAAGGGGCGGCGCACTCAGGGTCATACTCCGCAGCAGAGGCAGGACGAAGCCCACGGCAAGGCCGTACCTCCACCCGCAGAGGAAGCCGCACAGCAGCACCGGCAGGTGCATAGGGCAGAGCATGCTGCCGATCTGGGGAATTTGTCCGGTGAAGAAGGGCAGGATGTACCCCACCGCCAGCAGCATAGCGGCGGCCGTCAGGGTCTGAATGGGTTTTCTTGTCTGTTTTTCGCACATGGGAAAAACTCCTTCCAAAAAGTTTTTCCGTCTTCTGACAGTCCGCCGCCTTCCTGGCGGCGGGTTGATTCCGTAAGTAAGCGATTGCCAGGGGGCTTGGTCCTTGCCAAGCCCTCCTTTCCGGTTCTCCGGCAAAGGGCCCGTGTCCCCACCGCCCGAAAGGAACCGCTGGAGCCTCAGCCGAAGAACCCGGTGGTATCCACCACCAAGTCCGCCGCCGCTTCCGTGCCGCAGGCGGCAAAATACGTCTCCTCCAAAGCCCGCCACACCCGATCGAACGTGGGGTAGTAGTCCCCCTCCCGGTTCCGGAGGCGGCGGGTCTGTTCCTCCCTCTCACAGGTGAGGAAAATTTTATAATCGTAGTACTTTTTCAGGGACGGGTGCTGGGAGTAGGTGCCCTCCACCAGAATCAGCTCCACATCGTCGGGATCTATCACAATGGGGTCCCCATACTCGTCCAGCACCGGGCCGTCGGGAAGGAAGAGCGGATACCTCAGGGGCCTCCCCTCCCGGACCGGGGAGAGGATCTCATCCCGGACCCGTTTCAGGTCCATGTTCCCGGCGGGGACCTCCATCCAGTCCGGGGCCCGACTCTCCCAGGGAAGGTAGCAGTCGTCCATGTGGGCCACGTGCTTCCCGCCGGGAATCAACTCCTCCACAATCCTGGAAAAGCCCGTCTTCCCGCTGCCGCAGCGGCCGTCCACGGCCACGAGATAGGGCCGTAGCCCGTTTCGATACCGGAGGGCCAGAGGACCCTCTCCCGGCAGCGGCTCCCCCCAGCTTCCCCGCCGCAGCCAGGCGGCGTAGTGCTCCCGGGCCAGCCGGTCGATGGGAACCAACGCCGGAAGAAACCCGGCGAACTCCCTTCGCAGCACCCGGTAATGGGGGTTGTAAGCGTTTCGGAAGGCCTCGCTGTGGCGGACCGGCGGACAGCCCTCCCGCCGCCAGCTCTCCAGATACTCCCCCAGGCCGGGGACGGGAAGCCCCGCCAGCTGTTCCAGCCTCCCGGCCAAACCGGCCTCCGTCCCCTCCGTTAGGGCCATCGTCCGGGTGAACATCCGCCCGATCAGCGGCAGCTCCGACAGGGTGGAGAGGGCCTGGGTGATATGGAAGCGGCACAGGCCGTTCCCGATGGGCTCCAGGGGCAGGGGGATGCTCCCCGCCTCCTTCCGCTCCGCCAGCAGGGCCGCCAGGACCTTGTCCGGGCTCTGAGCCATGTGGGCGGGGCCGAATGTGCTCTGATAGGCCAGCTTGGCGAAGTCCTGGGGTTCCATGGCCGGGTACCGGGCCCAGTGGGCTCGGGCAATCTCGAAAAAATCCTCTCTCACGGCTCCAGCTCCCGGAGGGCCAGCTCCACCGCCCGGTGGAGGTAGTCCTCCAGCCGCAGCTCCTCCACCCCCGCCACGTACACGCCGCAGGAGGCGGATGGAATCAGAATCTTCACGGCCCCGGCTCCGGAGACGGCGGCGGCCATGGCGGGAGACACCTCCCCCAGGATGCCGTTGGCCAACGCCACGCCGATGGGGCCCAGAATGATGTCCGCCCGGGCTGCGTTGTATACCACGGCGTTTTCCCCCGTGGCTCCCTGGGCGGCCCCGGCCTTCAGCATAGCGCTGGTAGCCAGGACGTTGGTCCCCACGCAGAGGAGGCGGCAATCTCCGGGCAGGCGGGGCTTCAGCAATCTCACCAGCTGGCTCCCCACGCCGCCGCCCTGGCCGTCCAGCACCAGGACGGTTCGTATGGAATTCACAGCCTCACCTCCCAAAGAGCCCGGCGGCCCTGCGCATGTTCTCCATCACAGGCACTTCGAAGGGGCAGCGCTTCTCACAGGCCCCGCACTGCACGCACTCCCCGGCCCCGTGTTCCAGGGCGGCGTAGTGCTCCCGTACGGTCTCCGGCACGGCCCCCTGGGCCAGGGAGAGGTTCAGGAACTTGGTGACGTTGGCCACCTCAATGCCCTTCGGGCAGGGGGCGCAGTGGCCGCAGTACATACAGTGGCCCTTCCAGCTGATCTTGGGCAGAGCCGCCAGGGCAGAGGCGTAGTCCCGCTCCGCCTCCGGAGCCTCCTCAAAGGCGATGCTCTTTTTCAGGTCCTCCAGCGTACGGGCCCCGGACATGACGCAGCCCACGCCGGGCCGGTCCAGGGCGTACTGGAGGCACTGATTGACCGTCAGAGCCTTTCCCGCCGGGGAGAGGGTGTCGCTGAGGAGATCTCCGCCGCCAAAGGCCTTCATCACCGTGATGCCCACTCCCAGGCGCTGGCAGGTCTCGTACAGGGCCTGGCGCTCCGGGTCCATGTTCAGCAGGGGGGCGGCGTAGTTCTTGGGGGCCCAGAGCTCCTCCAGGTCCTCCCCGCCGGGCTGGAGATCGTAGCAGGGGTTGACGCTGAACATCAGCACATCAATCAGTCCGGCGTTCACCGCCGCCAGGGCCACCTGGGGGTTGTGACTGGAGAGGCCCAGGCAGCCGATGGTTCCCGCTTTTTTCAGCTTCAGTGCGTACTCCAGAACGGGCCCTGTGCAGACCTCCTCCCAGTCTGTCAGGGAGTCTACGTAGTGAATCATGCCGATCTCCACATGATCCGTCTCCAGCCGGCGGAGCTGGTCCTCAAAGCCCTCCCGGACCTCGCCGATGCTCCGGGTACGCTTGTACTGGCCGTCCTTCCAGATGGTGCACAGGTGGGCCTGGAGGACAAACTTCTCCCGCCGTCCCCGAAGGGCCTGGCCCAGGTTGGAGCGGAATTCCGGGTTTGGGGTGTAGAGGTCGATGCAGTTCACCCCCGCCGCCTCCATAACATCCAGCCACTCGCGCACTTCCTCCGGAGTCTTTTCCAGAAAGCCCTCACAGCCCACGCCAATCTCTCCGACCCGTAGGCCGGACCTTCCTAAAACCCGATATCGCATGGTATTTGCCTCCTTAATCACTTGAAATAATCATCGCTCCCACTCAGCATACCACGTGGAGTCCACTCCATGTCAAGAGGATTTTCCCCATCCCGGAAAATCCCGGGAGGGAGCGCAGGCGTTTTGTTTCGATTTCCCGCCCCCTTCGGAAACATATCCCGCCGCCGGAGCGCATAGGATGGACCAACAAGAGGCAGGGAGTGAAGGTGTTTTGAAGGGTAATATGGAGGAACGGGCGGAGCGCCTGGCCCTTTACATCATAGAGAATCGGTCCACAGTGCGGGCCGCCGCCCAGAGGTTTGGGGTCAGTAAAAGTACGGTACATAAGGATATATCCGAACGGCTCCCCCTGTTCAACCGTCCTTTGTACCTGCAAGTCAAGGAAGTGCTGGACGTCAACAAGGCCCAGCGGCACATTCGGGGCGGCATCGCCACCCGCAAAAAATACCGCGGCGATTGACGCCGCGCAAGGAGGGACCCCCATCATGGCAAACCGACAGCATGGCAAAAGCCGGAGTCCCGCCGGCGGGCGGACGGTGCGGCCCGTGCCGGCCTCCCGGCCTCCGGCGGATAGCCTGGGCTATCCCGAACCGGAGGTCCGCCGCTGGCCCCATCCCGTAGAAGGCGGGACCCGCGCCGCTCCGCCGGAGCCCGCGCTCCACTACATCCGCTGCGCGATGTCCTACCAGAACCAGCTTCTGGCCGACATCAAAGCGCTTCTGGAGCAGCTTGCGGCGAAGGAAACTCCCGAAAAAACCACGGATTGAAAACCGCCGGGACAGCGGCCCCGGCCCCGCGCCGCCCATGACCTCCGGTCATGGGCGGCTTACTGCCGGTGTCACGCGCGCCTCGCCGCGGCGGCGGCCCCGGCGGAAAGCGGGCGGAATACGGGGGACGTCAAGTTGTAAACTTTCTGAAAATCTTTTCAATCCCTTGTAAGAAATGACAGAATTCGCGGAGTTTTGAGAGGAAAAATAGCGGCCTCACCGCTATTTTTTCTCTTGTCTTTTTCCAGCGCCGGTTTTATAATGAAGCAGACGCTATGTCTGCCGCCGCGGGACAGGCCTTCCGGCCCTTCCGCAAATCCACGTTCGCGGCGCATTGGAGGTTCCCATGCCATCAAGACTTCGCCGCCGGAAGCGCAAACCCTGGGGGCTGACCCTGGTGCTGCTTCTGGTGTTAATCGCCCTGACCTACGCCACCGTCCGGGTTTACCTCCGGGCCCCGGAGCAAACCGCCGACATTCCCACCATCACCCAGCCGGCAACTCCCTCTTCCGGCTCCCAGGACCTCTCCGAAGAGGAGGCGGAGGTCCTGCGCTCCCACTATGAGCGCAAGCCCGGCTTTTACACAATTCTGGTTTCCGGCGTGGACGACGGCAACGGCGGCAGCGACACCAACATTCTGGTGGCCGTGGACACGGAAAACAACTACATCTACGGGGTCAGCATCCCCCGGGACACCAAGGCCAGCATCAACGGCAAAAACCGAAAGATCAACTTCGCCTATAACTCCGGCGGCATGGAGCTGATGGCGGAGACCGTCGCCCACCAGCTGGGCATCCCCGTGGACTACACAGTGCTGGTGGACCTCCGGGCCTTCCAGGCCCTGGTGGACACCATCGGAGGCGTGGATTTCTACATTCCGGTGAACATGGACTACGACGACCCCTATCAGAATCTCTCCATCCATTTCTCCAAGGGCATGCGCCACCTCACCGGCTCCGAGGCTTTGAAGGTGGTCCGCTTCCGGCATAACAACGACGGCTCCGGCTACGGCAGTGAGGACATCGGCCGGATGCAGACCCAGCAGGACTTTTTGAAGGCCGTGGCCAAGCAGACCCTGACCCCCGCCAGCCTGACCAAGCTGGACAGCTTCTGCAAAATCTTCCAGCAGTATGTAAAAACAGACCTGACGGTCCGGAATCTGGTATGGCTGGGAGGGGAGGTCATCGGCATGGGCGCGGAGAACATCGATTTCTGCACCCTGCCCGGGGAGTGGAAGTCCCCCTATATCTACCTGAATTCGGAAGAGGTTCTGGCCCTGGTGAACCAGTACCTGAACCCCTATGTGGAAGACCGCCTGCCCGAGGACCTGAACATCCTTACCTGACCGCACCGCTGAAAGGAGTTCCATGAAAAAGAGCTTTCCCGCGCTGCTGCTGGCCCTGGCGCTGCTGCTGGCCACCCCCGTCCAGGCCACCCAGGAGATCCCCCGGCAGAGGACCTACGCCGGGGAGTTTTCCGACCTCTCCGCCGGCTCCTCCTTCTACGACAACGTGGCCGCCCTATATGAGTACGGCCTCTCCAACGGCAAAACCGACGGCAGCTTTGGCCTCCGGGACTCCCTGACCGTGGGCCAGGTGGTCATCTTCGCCGGACGGGTCCGGAGCCTCTGCCTCACCGGAGACCCGGAGTCCGGCCCGAACTCCTACCGCGCCGCCGGGGACGCCGCCGTTACGCCCTATCTGGCCTATCTCCAGGCCGAGGGGGTTCTGGGCCCGGAGCTGGACGGCGAACTGACCCAGGCCGCCACCCGCGCCCAGGTGGCCCATGTGCTGGCCAACGCCCTTCCGGAGACGGTTCTTCCCAAGGCCCACGACCAGCTGGTCACCCAGGGCTACGCCACCCGGCGCTTTGTCTCCGACGTGGACGAGTACACCCCCTATTATCGGGACATCCTGGATCTGTACCGCAAGGGCGTCTCCACCGGCAGCGATGAAACCGGCTCCTTCCTTCCCGACGCGCCCATCACCCGGGGCGCCGCCGCCGCCATGCTCACCCGCATGGTGGACCCCTCTCTGCGGGTTCGGCCCCAGTGGGACCTCTCCGACCTATACAGCGCCGCCGGCACCACCCTGGCGGACCTGGTGGAGCCGGGCAGCTATGTCCTCAGCCCCTCCACCCAGGAGGAGCTGGAGAGTTCCATTCGCTATATGCTGGCCAGCGGGGAAAACCAGATCATCTTCTATTATCCCCGCCTCTCCGACGACGAGGTCCGGGAACTGATGAGCCAGCTCCTGTCCATCATCAAGGGCTACTGCGAGCAGGGCTATAACGAGCTCCACTGCACCCGGGGCGTGGGCCTTTTGACCATGAGCTTCACCGCCGCCGGCGCGGGAACCCAGGTGGAGACCTATCGGGCCGCCGCCATGGAGGCCGCCATCGCCGTCCATGACCAGCTCTGGGCCGAGGGCATCCTCCGCCCGGACATGACGGATATGGAGAAGGCCCGGATTTACTACGGCTGGATCTGTGACAACTGCGTTTACGACTACGAGGCCGGGGACGAGTCCCTGAGCCACACGCCTTACAGCCTTCTGGTGAACCACATCGCCGTCTGCGACGGCTACACCGGCGCTTACAACCTCTTTTTGAAGCTGGAGGGCATTGATTGCACCACCTTCATTCAGGGCGACCACATCTGGACCGTGGCCACCCTGGACGGCAGCAAGTACCACATCGACACCACCTGGGGCGACAGCGGCAGCGAGGTCAGCTACGAGTTCTTCGCCATGACGCCCCAGCAATCCCAGGCAATTCACGCCCGTCAGGCCGCCTGAGCGGCCTGCGCTGAAACGGCTCCGCACCCGGTAAGCGGGGCCGTTTGCGCTACTCGGATTTCCATTTGAAATTCCGGCAAAGGAGAATACCACATGTCCAACCCCAAGAAAACAGAGCGAAAACAGGCGAAGCAGCGGGAGAAGGAAAGCTTCCGCCAAGCCATGGTCAAGGAACTGCGGGAACACAAGAGCTCCTTCCTGGTCTTCTACACCCTGCGGCTTTTGGTCATCGTCATCTTTATCCGCCAGATCATCATCGGCGGCTATGAAAGCGCCTTCTACTGCGCTCTCGCCTACCTGCTGCTCTATGTTCCCAGCTGGGTTCAGGTGAAATTCCACATCGAGCTGCCTCCCGCCCTGGAGATTACGGTTCTCTGTTTCATTTACGCGGCGGAGGTTCTGGGAGAGGTCAACGCCTTCTATGTGGTGGTTCCCCACTGGGACACCATGCTCCACACCCTCAACGGCTTCCTGGCCGCCGCCGTGGGCTTCGCCATGGTGGTGCTGCTGAACGACGACGAGCGGCTGACCTTCGATCTCTCCCCCGTTTTTCTGGCTCTGGTGGCTTTCTGCTTCTCCATGACCATCGGCGTCCTCTGGGAGTTTTTCGAGTTCGGCATGGATTGGTTCTTCCACACCGACATGCAGCGGGACACCGTTATCAACGCCATCTACTCCGCCAGTCTGGACGTGACCCGGTCCAACAAGGTGGTGTCCATCCCCGGTATCCAGGAGGTGCTGGTCAACGGCGAGAGCCTGGGCCTGGGAGGCTATCTGGACGTCGGCCTCATCGACACTATGAAGGACCTCTTCGTCAACTTCATCGGCGCTGTGGTCTTCTCCGTCACCGGCTTCTTCTACGCCAAGAGCAAGGGCAAAAAGCGCACCGCGGCCCAGGGCTTCGTTCCCAGCAAGAAGACGGCGGAGCACGACTATCTCAATCAGGCCCGGGAGGAGAACCGGGAGAAACCGGAGCCGTGAATTTTTCTGTTAAATTTTTGTAACCGGGTTGCTTTTTGGAAATTCGGTGATATGATATGTGCGTAATCAAATTGAAAGCAAAGGACTTGATACCATGACGAAAATCGACATTATTTCCGGATTCCTCGGGGCTGGAAAAACCACCCTCATCAAGAAACTGCTGGCGGAGGCCTACCAGAGGGAGAAGCTGGTGCTCATCGAAAACGAGTTCGGTGAAATCAGCATTGACGGCGGCTTCCTCAAGGAGTCCGGCGTCCAGATCTCCGAGATGTCCTCCGGCTGCATTTGCTGTTCCCTGGTGGGGGATTTCAATCAGGCACTGAAAGACGTGGCGGAGCAGTTCCACCCGGACCGCATCCTCATCGAGCCCTCCGGCGTGGGCAAGCTCTCCGACGTCATCGTGGCGGTGGAGAACACCGCCGCCGAGGCCCCGGACCTGAAGCTCAACAGCTTCGTCACCGTGGCGGACGCCTCCAAGGTGAAGGTCTATATGAAGAACTTTGGCGAGTTCTATAACAACCAGATTGAAAGCGCCGGAACCATCGTCCTCTCCCGAACCCAGAAGCTGAGTCAGGAGAAGCTGGAATCCGCCGTGGCCATGCTCCGGGAGAAGAACCCGGAGGCCGCTATCCTCACCACCCCCTGGGACGAGCTGGACGGCAAGACCATCCTCACCGCCATCGAGAAGGTCTCCCTCGCGGAGGAGCTTCTGGCAAAAATGCGGGCGGAGCACGAGGCCGAGGAGGCGGAGCACGCCCATCACCATCACGACCACGATGAGCACGAGCATCATCACCACGACCACGACGAGCACGAGCATCATCACCACGACCACGACGAGCACGAGCATCATCATCACCACGACCACGAGTGCGACGATCCCCACTGCTCCTGCCATCATCACCACGCCGACGAGGTCTTTACCTCCTGGGGCAAGGAGACTCCCAAGGCTTTCACCCAAGCAGGCATCGAGAAGATTCTGGGCGCTCTGGACTCCGGCGAATACGGCAGCATCCTCCGGGCCAAGGGCATCGTGAACGGCGAGGACGGCAAGTGGATCGAGTTTGACTACGTCCCCGAGGAGCACGAGATCCGCTCCGGGCATCCCGACTACACGGGCCGCCTCTGCGTCATCGGCGCGGAACTGAAGGAGGACAAGCTCTCCGAACTCTTCGGCCTCTGAGCCAGGAAAGGAAACGCGCTTTACAATGGACATTCCCGTTTATCTGGTAACCGGATTTCTGGATTCCGGCAAAACGAATTTCATCAACGGCGTTCTGGAGGACGGGTTTGCCCGCCAGGACAAAACCCTTCTCCTCCGCTGCGAGGAGGGAGAAGAGGAATACAATCCCAACGCCCTGGACAACGTCACGGTTGTCGCCGTTGAGGACGAGGCAGAGCTGACCTGCTCCCGGATGAAGGAACTGGAAAAGAAATACCGGCCCAAGCAGGTCCTGATTGAGTATAACGGCATGTGGCAAATGGAACGGCTCTACCGGGAGGTTCTCCCCGCCAACTGGGTCCTCTACCAGATCATGACCTTTGTGGAGGCCGGGACCTTTGAGCTCTACGCCAAGAACATGGGGCAGCTGATGATGGAGAAGATCACCAACGCGGATCTTCTGGTCTTCAACCGGGCCACGCCGGAGCTCCGGGAGGCCCTGCGGAAGCGGAACCTCCGGATGGTAAACCGCCGGGCAGACATCTATTTTGAAAACATGGACGGCACCAGCGAGGACTACCTCACCGGAGACGAGTGCCCCTTTGATCTGGACCAGCCGGTGGTGGACGTCCCCGACGACGATTTCGGCGTGTGGTATGTGGACGTGATGGACCACCCGGACCGCTGGGCGGGAAAAGAGGTCCATATGAAGCTCCTCATGTGCCACTCCAAGAAATACCCCGGCGTTCACTGCCCCGGCCGCTTCGCCATGGTCTGCTGCGAGAACGACATTCAGTTCCTGGGCCTGGTGGCGAAGGGCGTGGGCCTGAAGGACTATAAAAACCGGGACTGGGTGGAGGTCTCCGCCCGGATGGCGGTGGAGAAGCACGACGCTTATCAGGGCAAGGGCCCGGTGATGCACGTTCTGACCATCGCCCCCTGCGGAAAGCCCGCCCAGGACGTGGTGACCTTCTGATACGGACTGTAATATACTGAAAAAAGGCTCCCCCCCGTTGTATCACGGAGGGGAGCCTTTCGCCGTTCATTCCAGGTCCCGGGGAAGATAGGACCCGTCGGCGCCGCAGAGATAGACTCCCATAGGGTTCGGCTGCTCCACGCTCATGGGGAGGGCTTCTATGAAAATATCCAGAGCGGTTCTGAGGTCCGGGTCCACCCAGCTTTTCACCATATAGCCGTTTCCGTCGCACTCATAGAAGCACGCCTCCTCCGGCAGCTCCGCGCCGGAGACGACGATCACGGGCTGTTCCCGGGTGCCGAAGTTCCACTTGGCCAGCCCCCTGGTCCCCGGATCGATGCGGGACCGGCCGCCAAGGATGCAGTAACGGTTCCGGTTTTCCGACTCTCTGTATACCGTGTCCTTCTGCCAGAAGCTCATGCACCACTCTCCCTCCCGGTCAGAAAGAAGAACTGCCATGTAATCCTCCAAGAAGATCTTCTCCCGGACCCTCAGGCTCTTGGGGTTGAAGCGGGTCTTCATGCCCCGCTCCTGGAAATAGTCCGCCGTAGCCTCCGCTATGTACGCTTCCTCATTGGGGTTAACGGAGCCGGTGTAATGGGCGTAGCGTTCCCAGCGCTCCCGCTCCGCCAGCTCTGTCAGCTCCCGTTCCCGTTGGGCCTGGGCGTGGAGCACGGCGGCGGCCCAAAGGGCCAGCACCATCACCGCCGCCATAGCCGCCCACGCCAGCCACTTCCATGTCAGTTCCCGCTTCATGTTCTCCATAATCTGTCCTCCCGCCGCCTTCGGCAGCTCCTCCTGCGTCAGCTCCCTCCCGCTCAGCAGCTCGCTGACCGACAGGCCCAGGGCCTTGGAAAGGGGCTCCAGGCTGTCCAGACCGGGCATGCCCCGGCAGGTTTCCCAGCGGCTGACGGCCTTGTCCGTCACATGGATCTGCTCCGCCAGCTCCGCCTGGCTGAGGGCTCTCTGCTTTCGCCGTTGGGCGATCAGCGCTCCGGTGGCTTTCGCGTCCATTGCCATCCACTCCTTTGGCAACAGTATGCCACCGCCGGGGCAAAATGTCACCCTATGCTTCGTAGAATCCGGGAATTTGAGGGAGGCACAGCGGCTCTTCTTTGGGAAGAGGCGGCTGGTTCTCCTTCCTGGAAAGCCAGGAAGGGCTCCACCGCCGCCGATTTTTCCTCTTGCATTTCCCTTTCCGCTGTGTTATAAATAATAACTGACATCAAAATCGGCATCAGCAATGAACGGGAAAATAACGATCCCGCTCCGCCAAGAGAGGACAGGCCATCGGCTGCAAGCCCGTCCGCGGAGCGCCGTTTGGTTCGCCCGGGAGCCGCCGTGGAGACACGGCCGGTCCGCCCTCCGTTACCGGGGCCTCGAGCGCGCGCCCTTTGGCGCGAATTTGGGTGGTACCGCGGAAGGATTTGCCTTTCGTCCCTTTGTCTGGGACGGAGGGTCTTTTTCTTTCTCCGGCCTTCCCTTCAAGAAAGGACTTGCCATGAACCTTCTCCCCCTGGCGCTGGCGATGTCTTTGACCGTCTCCGCCCTCCCCGCCTCCGGGCTTCCCGCCCTGCCGGAGCCTGTGCCCATTACCACCTCCGTCTCCTCCGAGGCGGGCCAGCCGGTGACCTACGAAGCCCGGCTGCCCATTCTCATGTATCACCACGTCGTCCCCGACGGACAGCCCTGCAACGAGATGACCGTCACCGTCGGCCGCCTGGAGCAGGACCTCCGCTGGCTGTCGGAACACGGCTACCGGACAGTTCTCCCCCGGGAGCTGGCAGCGGGCGAGCCCCTACCGGAGAAGCCCATCCTGATTACCTTTGACGACGGCTACCGGAGCAACTACGACCTGGCCTATCCCCTGCTCCAAAAATACTCCGCCAAGGCCGCCATCGCCATCATGGTCTACATGCCGGACAACTGGGCAGAGGCCTTTCTCTCCTGGGATATGTGCCGGGAGATGAGCGCCTCCGGCCTCGTGGAAATCGGGTCCCACGGCTTCGCCATCCACAATCTGGACGACGAGCGTATGGGCAATTTCGTTCCCGGCCGGGCCAACGGTGTCCAGCGGCAGCAAGGCGAGCCGGACGACGCCTTTGAAAGCCGGGTCCTCCGGGATCTGCTGCAAAGCTATGAGCGGATTGCCCTGGAGACCGGCACGCCTCCCACATACTTCGCCTATCCCTTCGGCAAAACCGACCCGGACGCCGATGCCTACCTCCAATCCCTCTTCCCCGTAACGGCGGTTACGGGGCCGGGAACGCAGTCCGCGGACCTCTCCGGCGGTCTCCACGGCCTGCCCCGCTTTACCGTCACTATGAAAGCCGCGCCGAAGACGTTTTTGGAAACCTGACCGCCCCGGGCCAAACGCCGGGCTTGAAACGGTCATCTTTTGAATCTTGAACGACAAGCAATATCCAAGAAAAGGAGTCACCGTATATGAAAGAACAGCTAGAATCCATCCGTAAAGGCGCCCTGGAGGCCATCGGCGCCGCTCAGGAGACCGCCGGACTGGAATCCCTCCGGGTGAAGTACCTGGGCAAGAAGGGCGAGCTCACCGCCGTCCTGAAACAAATGGGCGGCCTCTCCGCCGAGCTCCGGCCCGTCATGGGCCAGCTGGCCAACGACGTGCGGGCCAGCCTGGAGAAGGCCATTGAGGCCCAGTCCGTCATCCTCTCTCAGAAGGCCCTGGAGACCCGGCTGGCGGCGGAGGCCGTGGACGTGACCATCCCCGGCAAAAAACCCCTGGCCGGACACAAGCACCCCATGTATTCCGCGCTGGACGAGATGAAGGAAATCTTCCTGAACATGGGCTTCGAGGTCATGGACGGCCCGGAGATCGAACAGGCGGATTACAACTTCACCAAGCTCAACGCTCCGGAAAACCATCCCTCCCGGGATTGGACCGATACCTTTTACCTGACGGAGGACTCCTCCATCCTCCTGCGCTCCCAGACCTCCCCCATGCAGGTCCGGGCCATGGAGGGCTATGGTGTGCCCATCCGGATGGTTTCCGCCGGGCGGGTGTACCGCAAGGACGAGGTGGACGCCACCCACTCCCCTATGTTCCACCAGATCGAAGGCCTGGTCGTAGACAAGGGCATCACCATGGCGGACCTGAAGGGAACGCTGAACGCCGTCATCCGGGAGATTTACGGCCCCACGGCGGTCACCCGCTTCCGTCCCCACCACTTCCCCTTCACGGAGCCCAGCTGCGAGGTGGACATCCAGTGCTATAAGTGCGGCGGCAAGGGCTGCCCCACCTGTAAGGGCGAGGGCTGGATCGAGCTTCTGGGCGCGGGCATGGTGCACCCCAAGGTACTGCGGAACTGCGGCATTGATCCGGAGGAGTATTCCGGCTTCGCCTTCGGGCTCGGCCTGGAGCGGCTGGCCCTGGGCCGGTACAAAATCAGCGACATGCGCTTGATCTTCGAGAACGACATCCGGTTCCTGGAGCAGTTCTGATGCCGTCCGGGACATGCCTGCCGGAAAATCTGAGCTGACCCGCGCCATTTCTTAGAAGAGCCCCACCCTGGCCCTGAAGCCGCTGAGCGGACGGGCCGCCATCCGGCGGAACGCCAAAGGTCTCGTGTCTGGGCCGATTGCTGAATATATGAGAAACTATCCCAAGCGAAACCCTCGGGAAGAAGGAGTTTGAAATGGCAGACTATGTAATTTCGTCCCAGTTCAACGAGAAAGTTTTCCTCACTCTGGACGCGGGAGACAGCAGGGTCATGGCTCTGGGGGAGAAACTAGCGTCCCTCTGCCCGGACGCCTATATGAACGGCTACAACTGGGAGGCCCTGCTCCGGTACTATCTGGAAAAAAACGCTCCGGACATTCTGGAGGGAATGGAATCAGACCCGGAGGCGGGCATGTACGAGGCCCACTGGCCCCGTACCCTGGAGAACGAGGCGAAAGCCAAACGCTTTGAGGAGATCATCCGCTCTCTGATCGAAAACGAAGAAACGCTCTGCCGCCTCGTTCGAGAGGACGGCGGCGAAATCGAATGGGATTAACCGTAGGGTTTTAAGAAGAGCCGATGAAGAGAAAGGAATCCAGGCCGATTCGATGGCCAGGCCAGCGACAGCGGAAAGAGGAATACGCCAAGTCGACAAGCACCAGCCCCCGTTTCGCTACGCCGCGTGAGAAGTCATTCCTGTCTTCATCCAGTCATTCAGGCGCGCCCCCCGTATCGTAACCCCCGTACTTCTTTTTCTCTTTTGGACCGTGCACGGCCCGTTTTCTCGTTTTCTTCTGGCAAGAAAAAGAGAAAATGGGGGGTGCAATGAACCAGCCATCTTCATGGCTGAATCCTTCTTTAAGGAGTAACGACAATGAAATTATCCCGTAAATGGTTACAAGAATTCGTAGACATCGGCCCGGTGAACGACCGGGATTTCGCCGAGGCCATGACCATCTCCGGCTCCAAGGTGGAGGGCACCGAGGACCTGGGGAAGGAAATCCAAAACGTCGTGGCGGGCCGCATTGAGAAAATGGAGCGTCACCCCGACAGCGACCACATGTGGGTCTGTCAAGTCGCCGTGGGACAGGCGGAGCCCGTCCAAATCGTCACCGGAGCCTGGAACATCCACGAGGGAGACACCGTCCCCGTGGCCCTGCACAACGCCACCCTCCCCGGGGGTAAGACAATTACCCGGGGCAAGCTCCGGGGCATCCTTTCCGACGGCATGCTCTGCTCTCTCAGCGAGCTGAACCTGGATACCCGCGATTTCCCCTATGCCGTCATCACCCCCGCCGCCCTGCTGAACGACTACAAGCCCATCGACCCGGAAAAGCCCTCCATCCCCGCGGGCGTCGTTCCCGGCCATAAAATCTATGGCTCTGTCAGGGCCGCTTTCGTCACAAAGGTGGAAGCCCTTGGCGACGGACAGTTTGCCGTCAGCTGCGACAGCGGCGGGACTTATCACACCATCACAACCAGCCTCGCCAATATCCACGAGCACGACACTCTGGCTCTGGACACGAAAACGGAGCACATCTGCACCCTGGCGGATCTCCACGCAGAGCAGCGGGAGTTTCCCCACTGCATCCCCGACGGCATCTTTGTCCTCCACGAAGAGGGCGTGAGCCCCGGCGACGACATCAAGCCCGTCATCGGCGCCGACGACCATGTGGTGGAGTTTGAGATCACCCCCAACCGGCCCGACTGCCTCAGCGTCATCGGCCTGGCCCGGGAGGCGGCCGTAACCTTTGACAAGCCCCTCAAGCTCCACGAGCCCGTGGTTCAAGGGGGCGGGCCGGGCGCTCTTCCGGAACTGCTGGATGTGGAAACCCCGGACCCGGACCTCTGCCCCCGGTACACCGCCCGGATGGTGCGGAACGTGAAAATCGCCCCCTCTCCCAAGTGGATGCGGGAGCGTCTCCGGGCCAACGGCGTCCGTCCCATCAACAACATCGTCGATATCACCAACTACGTTATGCTGGAATACGGCCAGCCTATGCACGCCTTTGACTACCGCTATATCAAAAACGGCAGCATCGTGGTCCGCCGGGCGGAGGACGGCGAACAGCTGACCACCCTGGACGGCAATGTCTATGAACTGAGCCGGGATATGTTGGTCATCGCCGACAAGACCCACGCCGTGGGCCTGGCGGGCATCATGGGCGGACTGAACAGTGAAATCGTGGACGACACGGTGGACGTGGTCTTCGAGTCCGCCACCTTCGACGGGGCCTGCATCCGGAAGACCGCCCTGGCCCTGGGCAAGCGGACGGAGGCCTCCGCCAAGTTCGAGAAGGGCCTGGACGTTCTGAACACCCTTCCCGCCGTCAACCGGGCCTGTGAGCTGGTGGAGCTGATGGGTGCCGGCGAGGTGGTGGACGGCGTTATCGACATCCTGAATTACGTGCCCAACCCCGCCACGATGACCTTTGAACCCGAGAAGATGAACCGGTTCCTGGGGGTGGACATCCCCGAGGAGGACCAGCGCAAGACCCTGCTGGCCCTGGGCTTCGGGCTGGAGGGGGACACCATCACGGTTCCCTCCTGGCGCGCCGACGTGGAGCACTGGTCCGACATCGCCGAGGAAACCGCACGGTTCTATGGCTATAACAACATTCCCAACACCCTCTCCGCTGGATTGAACGAGCGCCGGGGCTGGACCCCCGTCCAGCAGGCGGAGAACGCCACCGGGGCCCTCTGCCGCGGGGCGGGCTACAGCGAAATCATCACCTATTCCTTCATCAGCCCCACGTACTACGACAAGATCAACCTCCCCCCGGACTCCCCCCTGCGCAGCTCCATGAAAATCCTCAACCCCCTGGGGGAGGATACCTCCATCATGCGCACCACCACCCTGCCCTCCATGCTGGAAATCCTGGCCCGGAACTACCACTACCGGAACAAGGCCGTCCGGCTCTACGAGCTGGGCCGAACCTACTTCCCCAAAACCGACGGCTCCGGCATGGCCGACGAACCCAAGGTACTCTCCCTGGGCGGCTATGGCGGCGGCATCGACTTCTTCGAGCTCAAGGGCGCGGTGGAAGCCGTGCTGGAGGGACTGCGGATTCCCACCCTCCGCTTCGAGGCGGAAAACGAAAACCCCTCCTATCACCCGGGCCGCTGCGCCAAGGTCTACAGCGGGGAGCGCCTCCTGGGCGTTCTGGGACAGATTCACCCCAGCGTGGCCGCCAATTACGACGTGGACTGTGAGCTCTACGCCGCAGAGCTGGCCTTTGACTCGCTGTTCCAGAGCATGAGCGACACCCCCGTCTACCAGCCCCTGCCCCGCTTCCCCGCCGTCACCCGGGACATCGCCCTGGTCTGCGAAAAGTGCCTCCCGGTGGGCAAGCTGGAGGAGTGCATCTGCCGGGGAGCCAAGGGCCTTTTGAAGGGCGTGCGCCTCTTCGACATCTACGCCGGCGCCGGCATCCCCGAGGGGCAAAAAAGCGTGGCGTTCAACCTGGAGCTCCGGGCCGACGACCGCAGCCTCACCGCCCAGGAGGCCGACGAGGACGTGAAGAGCATTCTGGAGCTGCTGAAAACCGAGCTGAATGCCACCCTGCGGTGACCTTCCGGGCTTCGTTTCACGGTTTTTCCGCCTCCAAGTAAAAATCTTTCGTAAATTTCCTGCCGAAACTCTTTACAGTCCGCCAAAAATCGAGTATACTAAGAGCAATGTTGAAAGGAAGGTGGTGTACCTGTGGACGATTTCACCAGAAAGTTCAGCCTTGCCCTGGAAAAGGACGAGGAAATTCATCAGATTCTCTCCTCGGTTTACAAGTCCCTGGAAGAGAAGGGCTATAATCCCATCAATCAGATCGTGGGCTATATCCTGTCCGAGGACCCCACCTATATTACCAACCACAACAACGCCCGGACCCTGATCCGCAAGATCGACCGGGACGAGCTGCTCCAGGTCCTGGTGCGGAAATATCTGGGCCAGTAACAAAAAGAGTAACAATTTGTCACCAGTTTCGACAGGCATCCCGCGGAAAACGGTCTGTCCCCTCAGAGGGTAACGGACCTTTTCCGCGGGATTTTGTGTTTTTTGTCAGTATTGCCCTATTAAGTCCTCTATTTTTTGTTGCATTGCTCAGAGTTCAATGTTGACAAAACGGGAAAAAGATGTTACAATTTGGTTACAAAATTTTTCAAGGAGGTTTTTCATGGCTGGGAGTAAGAACGGCAAAACCGAAGGTCTTATGTATAAGGGCCACCCTCTTCGCCGAGCGGGCAATCTGATCTACTACGGCACCATGGCCGAGAAATATATCATCATGATGCAGGTGCTGGACACCAAAAAGGAACAGGACCTGGACCTGGCCTCTAAGGTCTCCATCCAGCTCCAGCTCACCGACCCGGACCTGAAGTCCCGGGACCGGGTGGTCAAGAAGAGCGAGAAGGACAGCCTCTACGCAGCGATGGACATCGCCACCGTCTGGCTGAACCGGGCGCTGGCCGGCAAAGAGAAATAACCGGCTTTTCCAAGAGAAACTGAAGAAATGGCGTCAGCCGCTTCACCCGAAGGATCCCTTTTACAAAAGATACGAGAAAGGAAGCGTAACTCCCATGAATCGATTTGCAGGAAAAGCCACCAAGATTCTGGTGTTCACCCTGATTACCATGCTGTCCCTGGCCGTCACGGCCTTCGCCGCCGAGGGCGATCCCCTGGTTGTGGGCATCGGCAAAACCACCGGCTCCTCCCTCCGCCTCCGGGCAACCCCCTCCTTGGAGGCCTCCGTCATCACCATGCTGAACAAGGACTGGACCATCGCCGTTCTGGGCGAGGCCGACGGCTGGTATCACGTGGCCCACAACGGAGAGGACGGCTACGTCTCCGCCGAGTTCTTCACCATGAGCGAGGAAACCGAGTTCGAGTATTACGGCCGCATCAATGCCCGGGGCGTCAACGTCCGGGCCGAGTCCAACATCGACAGTGAGATTGTGAACAACCTGGGCTTGGGCTCCGGCGTCACGGTCACCGGCATTGAGAACGGCTGGTATCACATCACCGGTACATATGGCGAAGGCTGGGTCCGCAGCGATTACATCAGCCTGACCAACGAGACTCCCCTCACCCCCGGCGCCAGCGTAGGCGACAGCAGCATCGTGGACTTTGCCCGTCAGTTCCTGGGCACCCGGTACAGCTATGGCGGCGCGGCCCCCGGCGGCTTCGACTGCTCCGGCTTCACCATGTATGTGTACAAGCAGTTCGGCGTGTCCCTGCCCCACAGCGCCACCAGCCAGTGGCAGAGCGGCCTGGGTACCCGGGTTTATAACCTCTCCGAACTCCAACCCGGCGACCTGGTCTTCTTCAACGATCCCAAGCGCAACGCCGGCAAGGCTTGCTCTCACGCAGGTATCTACATCGGCGGCGGCCAGATGATCCACTCCTCCTCCTCCCGGAGCGGCGGCGTGATCTACTCCGACCTGACCGACGGCTACTACAATACATACTTCGTGGGCGGTATTCATATCTGATTTTAGGACAAGCTTCAGGCGGCACGGTTTTTACCGTGCCGCCTTTTTGCGCGTGGACTCAATGGATGGAAATCTCTGCGCCGTTCCAGCGGACACAGACCGCTTTGCTCAAATCGATGGGGGCCTCGAAGGGGCCATAGGATTCGTACCAGCACTCGTCGTCCCGGCCACTCCCTATGGTGTTGTCCAGATAAATCTCCTTGCCGTCCGCCATCACTACAGAAATCTCCAGGGGAGGACAGAGAAGCGTGTCGTCCTCCGCTCCGTGGCCCCAGCTGGAGCGGTAATACAGCCCCAGGGGGGACACGCGCAGAGTATCCAGTGTCACGGTCCCAAAGCGTTCATCCTCCACGGTGACACCGGTGGTGTCCAGCGTCCGGCTCTCCACATTGCCCGTGTGGGTCCCGATGTTGAAGTCCCAGCTCCCGCTAAGGACAGGAGTATAGAGCTTATCCGGGCTTTGGACCCAGAGACCGGGGATGTGGAGTACCTTGTCTGTCCCGTCAGAGAAGTTCACGCCTTCGATAGGCCAGAGGCGAATGACAACGGACAGGACCTGGCTGTCCCCGGTGCGGGGCATCCATTCAAATTCCAAATCCCCCCCGATATCGTTTCCGGCGCCGTCCAGCAGGGTCACGCTCTCCCCGGTGTCGGGATTAAAGAGCTGGTAATAGCCCTCGTCCTCGCCGTAGTCCGGCAGGACCGTGCCCTCCGGGGCCCGGATTTCCAACATCATATAGTAGAAATCCTGATCTCCGAAGGCCGCCAAGGGGGTCATGGTGGTCCCGTTGGACTCCGCCGCCGGCAGCTCCTGGCTCAGGGTCCCGATGATCTCCTGCTGGTCTTCGTCCAGGCGTCCGAAGTAGCGTTCCCACAGGGTCCCCGTCGCCAGGGCGGAGCCCGCCAGCACCACCGCCGCCAAGGCCACCGCCGCGATTCGTTTGGTCCAGCTCCCTGAGCGGTGGGCAGGTGCGGCCCTCATCAGGGCTTCCACCAGGGTCTTCCGGCCCTCAGGGGTGAAGGACACCCGATCCAGGTCAGTCTGAAAAACATTCTTGTGCATACACGCCTCCTAGCATCGTTCTCAGCTTCGCCTTGCCCCGGTAAAGGTACGTGCTGACCTGCGTGGTCCGGCAGCCCATCAGGGCGGCAATCTCACCAATGTCGTATTCCTCGTAATAGCGCAGGTACACCGCTTGCCGGTACTTCTCCGGCAGGGCCAGCACTGCCTCCAGCACCGGGCTCTCCCCCGGCTCCGGCAGGGTAACCAGCTTCGGAGCCGCCGCATCCAGGGAAACCCGCTTCCGGGCCCAGGCGGATTTCTTCAAATCCTTGCAGCAGTTTATGGTCACGCGCAAAACCCACGCCTTCACCGGGAGAATCTCCCCCTCGCCGTCTCCTTCTCCCTTCCGGGCTCCCCCCGCCGCCTCCATCCCCCCAGGGGACGGCCGACGGGGCGCGGGGGTGGTGAGAATCTTTAGCAGCACGGTCTGGCAGATATCCTGAGCGTCCTGCGGATTGCCGGTCCAGGTGTAGGCGACGCGGAGAATGGTGTCCGCCCAGCGCTCCACCAGCACCTCCGCCTCTTGATGGGTATAGGTGATTTGTTCCGTAGTATCATCTCCTTTTGAACGGGCCGTTCTGCTGATAAAACGATTTGGTGGTGGGAAATCTGGCACTTGAGGATCATTTTTTTGCGCAACCAGGCCAGTTGCGCGCCGGGTTGGTGGACGCAACCGGCGCAATCTGCTACACTGAGCACAAGAAACAGGTTTCAGAGAACGCCAAAGCCGAGAGACCGAGAGGAGGAGAAATGCAAATGTCGATTGCCGAAATCATCAAGCATGCCCGGGAGGGTCTTGGCATGACCCAGGAGGACCTGGCGGAAAAATTGGAGGTCAGCCGTCAGGCCGTGTCAAAGTGGGAGCTGGGAGCGTCGGTCCCCAGCCCGGAGAATCTGGGGATTCTGGAGGAGGTGCTGGGGGTTTCTTTCCCCCCGCCGGAGGAGGCTGCCGCCCTTCCCGAACAGAAACCCGGTGCCACAGGCAAGGCGCCCTTCTGGAACTGGAAGCGGGTGGTGCTTCTGGTCCTGGGGATACTGGTTGTGCTGGCCCTGCTGGCAAATGTGATGTTTATGCTGCTCGTGGGGGACGTCCGCACGGATGCGCCCCGCCCCACAGACCCGCGCATCACCGGCATCTATTTCTTTAACGCGGACGCCGCGCCCCTTCAGCCGGATCTGGGGGACGGGTGGAACAGCTTCACCGCCGGGGAGCGGGTTCTGGTGCTGGTGACGTTTGAGGACGGGACGGAGAACACGGTCAGCGCCGTCTCCCTGTTCCTGACCCCCACGGGGACAGGAACCCTGGAATACCGGGAACAGATCGCGGTCCAGGCGGCGGGAGAGGGCCGGGACTTCGCCCTCTTCGCCTGGGACATCCCGGCGGACCTGATGGGGCACCTGGAGGTGGCGCTGGAGTGCGGCGGCGGCCTCCAGGCTACGGAGACGCTGAATGTCACGGCGCCCTCCTCCTACATGGAGGACCAGGGGATTCCCGGAATCCTCAGCCTGAGCGCCAAAGAAATCACCGCCACAGAGGGAGACACCGGCCACTACCTGCTGGAGGCCCTGGGGGCCCCCATGGCCGAGGTGGAGTGGAGCACCTCCGACCCCGAGGTGGCCCGGGTGGCCAACACCGGGACCGTGTTCATTGAGGGAGAGGGGGAGGCCGTCATCACCGCCAGCTGGAAGGACCAGACGGCGGAGTGCCTCGTCCAGGTGGAAGCTGCGGGCACGGAGGAAAACACGGACCTGGAGGCACAGCCGGAGAGTTTGCCCGAGGCGGAAGCCCGTCTCCCACAGTATGAACCCCGGGTGAAAGAATGATTCCGCGCAACAAAAATCAGGGCCTTGACAGGCCCTGATTTTTATTCAGAAATAGCGGCGGACTCGCTTCCTATACTGCCGGTAACGCTCCCCGAAGTTCTCTAAGCACCAGCGTTCCTCCGCCAGGATGATCCAGTGGGCCGAGCCCTGAAAGCAGGCCAGCGCCGCCGCCAAGGGCCAGGACGCCGTCAGCAGGACGCACCCGGCGAAGAAGAGGAAGTAAGCGAGGTACATGGGATTGCGGGAGAAGCGGTAAGGCCCCATCTGCCGAAGGCCCTCCTCCGCCGGGGCGCAGAATTCTGCCACAGACCAGAGCAGCAACAGCCAGCCCACACCACAGCACACGCCTCCGGCCAGCAGAAACCGGGAGGGCCGGACCCTCGCGAAGCACAGTCCCAGAAGCAGCGCCGCAGTGGAGAACTGATAAACCCAATACGCCGCCCGCTCTCCGCCCTCCATGGGCGGGAAGTGAGCCGCCCGGATCAGGGCCCCCCGGTCCAGCAGAGCCATGAGCCCAAAACGGCCCAGGAAAAAGGGAACCAGAAGGAGAACCCCCATTACCCCTCCTCCGCCAGCTTCCGGCCCATCAGCACGCCCATGGCAGAGGACATCATCAGCCCCCGAGTCCAGCCGGAGGAGTCTCCTAGGCAGTGGAGGCCCTGGAGGCTGGTGTTGAAGTCCGTGTCCATCTTTACCCGGTTGGAGTAAAATTTCAGCTCCGGGGAATAGAGCAGGGTCTCGTAGGACGCGAAGCCGGGCACCACGTAATCCATGGCCTGGATGAAATTAATGATGTTCACCATGGCCCGGTAGGGCATGGCGGCGGTGATGTCCCCCGCCACCACGTCCGGCAGGGTGGGCCGGATGTTGGACTGGGCCAGCTCCTTCTGCCACGTCCGCTTGCCGTCCAGAATGTCGCCGAAGCGCTGAACCAGAATCTGTCCGTTGCCCAGCATGTTGGTCAGCTCCCCCACCTTCCGGGCGTAGGCGATGGGCTGGTTGAAGGGGACGCTGAAGTTGTGGGAACAGAGGATGGAGAGATTCGTGTTGTCGCTCTTGAATTCCTTATAGGAGTGGCCGTTGACCACCGCCAGGTCATTATCGTAGTTCTCCTGGCTGACGAAGCCGCCGGGATTCTGGCAGAAGGTCCGGACCTTATTCTTGAAGGGCTTGGGCCAGCCCACCAGCTTGGACTCGTAGAGAACCCGGTTTACCATCTCCATCACCTCGTTCCGGACCTCTACCCGGACGCCGATGTCCACGGTGCCGGGAGCGTGAGCGATGCCGTGCTCCGCGCAGAGCCGCTCCAGCCAGTCCGCCCCCCGGCGGCCGGTGGCCACCACGGTGTGCTTGGCGTAAATCTCAAAGTCCTTCTGCCGGTCGGAGACCGTCACGCCCTTGCAGACGTCGTTCTCCAGAATCAAATTCTGACACTCGCAGCCGAAAAAGATCTCTACCCCGTTCTCCTGCAAATACCGCTCGATGCTCAGGTAGATGTCGTGAGCCTTCTCCGTGCCCATGTGGCGAATCGGGCAGTCCACCAGCTTGAGCCCCGCCTGAATCGCCCGCTTGCGGATTTCCTTGCGATCCTCCGGGTACTCCAGGCCCTCGATGTGGGTATCCGCGCCGAAGTCCAGATAGATCTTGTCGGCGTAGTGAATAGTCTCCTGCGCCACTTCCGGAGTGATGAGATTGGGAAGGTCTCCGCCCACCTCATAGCTCAGGGACAGCTTCCCGTCGGAGAAAGCCCCCGCGCCGGAGAAGCCCGTAGTGATATGGCAGTAGGGCTTGCAGCTCACGCACTTGTTCGTCTTGCTCTTGGGGCAGCGGCGGTTCTCCACGCTCTGTCCCTTTTCCACCATGACGATTTTCTGCCGGCTCTTTTTCTTCAGCATCTCCAGGGCGGTAAAAATACCGGCCGGGCCCGCGCCCACGATCACAACGTCCGCATTCATCGTATGTCCTCCCAATCTTTTTATGTTTAGTCAAGCAGCGAATCCATCCAATCCAAACCGGCCTTCACTTCGCCGAGAGGCTCTTCACCCGCCGGACCATCGTCCAGGGGGGCACCGGCCGGGGAAGCTTCATCCGAAAGATGCTCTGGGGCGTCCGGGGCTCAAAGAGGGGCAAACCGTCTTCGGCTTCCATCTCCGGAACCGTGAGGGCAAAGGGCCGGATTCCCGGGCCCACCAGCTCCACCTCGTCCCCCATCCGGAACTTGTTCCGCAGGGACAAGGTGGCGTTGCCCTCGCCATCGCAGCAAGTAACCACGGCGGCGATCTGCCACTCCCGAATATAGCGGGCGTCCTCGTAATACTGGCCCGGCTGGCCATAGAAGAAACCGGTGGAGTAGGGCCGGTGGCTGACGTGCTCTACCTCGTCCCGCCAAACCGGGTCCAGCGCCTCCCCGGCCGCCGCCGCGTCCAGGCCGTGACGGTAGGCGGCGGTGACCACAGCGGCGTAATAGGCGGACTTGGCCCGGCCCTCGATTTTCAGGCTGTCCAGAAATTGGAGATCCTCCAGGTGGTCAATCATGCACATGTCCCGGGAATTCAGGATGTAAGCCCCGCCGCCGTCCTCCTCAATGGGGAAGAACTCGCCGGGGCGCTTCTCCTCCACGAGGGCATACTTATACCGGCAGGGCTGGGCGCAGGCTCCCCGGCTGGAATCCCGGCCCGTCATATAATTGCTGAGGAGGCACCGCCCGGAGTAGCTGACGCACATGGCCCCGTGAACGAAGGCCTCCAGCTCCAGGGACCGGGGGGTCTTGTCCCGGATGGTTTGAATTTCCTCCAGGCTCAGCTCCCGGGCCAGGATGACCCGGGAGGCCCCCAAGTCATGCCAGGCCCGGGCGGCCTCGTAATTCGTGACTCCGGCCTGGGTGGACACGTGGCGGGCAGCGTGGGGAGCATAGCGTCCCGCCAGCTGAAAGGCCCCCAGGTCCGCCAGGATGATGGCGTCCACCCCGGCTTCCTCCAGCCGCTCCAGGTGAGCGGGGAGGCGGTCCATCTCGTCGTTTCGGGGCATGGTGTTGACGGTACAATGGACCCGGACGCCGTGGGCATGGGCGAAATCCACAGCCTCCGCCAGACCCTCGGGGGAAAAATTCCCCGCGAAGGCCCGCATGCCAAAGTCCGTCCCCGCCAGATACACAGCGTCCGCCCCGTAGAGCACTGCCATCCGCAGCCGCTCCAGGTCCCCCGCCGGGGCCAGCAGCTCCGGCCCCTTCCGCTCCCGGAAAGTCCGAGCGTTCGCTCTCTCCGGAGGGTGTCCCGCCGGCAGTTTGTCAGTTCCCATAGTATTCACTGCTGTTCACAAAGTCCATATGACCCTTGTAGGTTTCGAAGAAATGGTGCTGACCGTCCTTGCCCAAGGCGTAATAGTAGTAATTCGTGTCCTCCGGCTCCAGAGCAGCGTCGATGGCGTCCAGGCCGGGGTTGGCGATGGGCGTGGGGGGAAGGCCCGCGTACTTATAGAGGTTATAGGGCGTGTCGGTCTGCATATCCGCCTGGGTAATCACCCCCTCGTGGCCCGGCAGGCCATAGAGCAGGGAGGCGTCCACCTGGAGCATGCCATAGGTTCCGGCCTTGTCGCCGGAGCCATCCAGACGGTTGTAGATGACGGAGGCAATGCGGCCCTGGTCACCGCCGTCGGTCTCCTTCTCGATGAGAGAGGCGATGGTGATGACCTTTTGGAGGGAGTACCCCCGGGCCTCCGCCGCGGCCAGCAGTTCGTCGTCAATCTTGCTGTTGAAGTTCTTGATGAGGCGGTTCAGGGCGTTGGCAGGCTTCTCGTTCACATAGAACTCATAGGTATCCGGGAAGAGATACCCCTCCAGACGGCTGATGTCCTCGGACTCATTATTGATGAAGCTAAACTCAAAGTCGGCGGTCTGGGCGGCTTCCGTAAGGGCCGCCTCGGTGTTGACGCCGTTCTTGGCCAGCAGGGCAATGGTCTGGGCCACCGTGTAACCCTCGGGAATCGTGACCCGGACGGTGTCCTCGTTCAGGCTGCCGGAGACGCTGCGCATTCCGGCCACCAGGGCGTGGTAGTCCATATCGGTATTCAGGGTATGGGCCCCCACGCCGATGTCCTCCTCCGCGCCGGTGACGTCGGCGTAGAGCTTGAAGAACCATTTGTACTCGATCAGCCCCGCGTCCAGCAGCTTGTCGGCGATGGAATCCAGGGTGTCTCCGGCGACGACCTCCACCACAGCGTCCACCGTGGGCATGCGGGAGCGGTTGAAGGAGCAAAAGTCGCTGAACAGCAGCCACCCCCCGCAGCCAAGCAGCCCGGATGCCAGGGCCACAAAGGTCAGGTGCAGGAAAATGAACAGGAAGGGATTCATTCTCCGTCTTCTCCGGCGGCGTCTCCGCTGGGGGGGATGGGCGGCATTTTCCCGGGCGGACTCCGCCCGGCGGACCTGTCCGGCATCCCAGCTGGCGGTATCGCTCTTCTTAAAATCGGCCATTTGAAAACCTCCTCGCGCTTGCGCGTCTCCCTCTGAACGGCCCTGCGAAAAAAAGGACGGGTCAATTTTCAAAGGGTCAGGCTCCCGGCGGCTTCCGGGAGCATAGAATATCTCAAATCCAAGAGAGGTGACTGTATATGTGCTTTAACAATGGAAACGACAATGGCTGCCTGTGGATCGTTCTGATCATCGTCCTCTTCTGCTGCTGCGGCTGCGGCGGCAGCTGGGGCGGCAACAATTGGGGCGGCAACAACTGGGGTTGGGGCTGCGGCGGCAACTGCGGCTGCAATTGCGGCGGAAACTGTGGCTGCAACTGCGGCGGAAATTGCGGCTGCAACTGCGGCTGTAACTGCAACTGCAATTGCAACGACAACTGCTGCTGATCCCAAAGGGCGGGACGCGCTGCGTCCCGCTTTTGCCGCACCTCCAAGGGACAGGCCCCGCGAATTCTCTCAAAGGCAGCCCTCCACCAAGGCGGCCACCTGCCGGTGAATGTCCTCCGGCGTCCGGGGCCCCGCCCCGGCGGCGCAGGAGATCACAATCCACCCCAAGTCCCCGGCGATTTCCCGGGCGCTCTCCCGGCAGCGGCGGAGGTACTCTCCGTCCCGCTCGTGAATGTCGGCCCGGGTGTCCGTCTCCCGCTCCCGGCGGCGCATCATCTGCCCGGACAACTCCGTGGGCATGTCCAGATACAGCACCAAATCCGGTTCCGGAAGACCCAGGCGGCGGTACTCCAGATCGAAAAGCCAATCCAGATAGGCCTGCCGCTCCACCCCGGAGAGCTTCGACGCCTGATGGACGGCGTTGGAGGTGGTGTACCGATTGGCCACCACCACCCCTCCGGACTGGTAAAACGCTCCCCAGTCCTCTTTATAGGAGGCGAAGCGGTCCACGGCGAACATGACGGAGGCGGCGTAGGCGTTCACATCCCCGGGCTTGCCGCCCAGGGCTCCGTGAAGGTACAAATTCGCGGGCTCGGCGAAGGGATTGCCATACCGGGGAAAATCGATCTCCCGGCAGCGGATTCCCCGGCTCTCCAGCCTCCGAAGGAGCATCCCGGCCTGGGTGGCCTTTCCGGAACCATCGGTTCCCTCTAACACAATCAGCGTTCCTCTCATCTCCGTCGTTTCTCCCGCTGCACATGGATCAGGAACAGGGGCAGCTTCATCATCCGCCCCGCCCGGCCGGGGTTCTTGCAGAGGCGGTAAAACCACTCCAGCCCATGGTCGGACCAGAACTTTGGCGCTCGCTCCACCACCCCGGCAAACACATCCAAACTCCCCCCCAGGCCGCAGAGCAGCCGGGCCCCGGTGGCCTCGCCGTGCCGGGCCATCCAGAGCTCCTGCTTGGGCGCGCCCAGGCAGACAAACACAACCTCCGCACCGCTTTGGCGGATGGCCTCAATCACCGGGGAATCCTCCTGAAAATAACCGTCGTGGGTCCCGGCGATCCTCAAGCCGGGGTACTTGGCCGCCAGCCGCTCTCCGGCGGCCTCCGCCACGCCGGGCCTGGCCCCCAGCAAATAGAGGGACAGGCCCTCCGCCGCCATGCGCTCCATAAGCCCGGCGGCGAACTCGATGCCAGGCGCCCGGCCTTTCAGCGGCGTCCCCAGCATGGCGGCGCCTTTGACCACGCCGATGCCGTCGGCCAGCACCAGGTCCGCGCAGTTCACCGCCTCCCGGGCGGCCAAGTTCTCCCGGCAGATTTCCACAATCTCCGGATTCGGTGTGACCACGTAGTGGGCCCCGGGACTGTGGAGCAGTTCCATTCCCCGTTCCACCGCCTCGTTCAGTGTCAAGTTGTCAAAGCCGACTCCCAGCACGTCAATCCGCACGAAACCACCTCATTCCGGTATGAATCCACAGGCGTGGCTGGGACGGAAACACACTCCACCGGACCAGACACGTCAATTCTAAGCATATCATTACCATTTTATAGCCATTATAGCATAGGGTAACCTTTTTGTCCATCGTCAATCCCCCCAGGAGCCTGTCCAAGGGCGCGATTTCCCAGGAATCCCCCTTTTCCCGAAGGAATGTTCTCAAAGCCAGGGCCAGCCGGAGGAACCTCCCCCGTCCGGACATCCCCCGGCGCCGCCGGTCCTCAGTTCTCCCGGGGAACGGGGGCGGACCGGGCGGAGCTCCTTTTCAAAGGAAAGGGCAGCTGTGCCAGAATCACCGCCGCCAGCATCAGGGCACAGCCCAGATACTCCCGGCTGTTCATCCGGTCCCCCAGAATCAGGGCCCCGGCCACCGTGGCAAAGACGGACTCCATGCTCATCAGCAGCGACACCACCGCCGGGTCGGAGTCCTTCTGGGCCAGGATTTGGAGAGTGTAGGCCACGCCGCTGGAGAACACGCCCACGTAGAGCACCGGCCCCAGGCACTGGGGCAGAAGCTCCGCCGACGGCAGCTCCTCCGTCAAGGTCCCGGCGGCGCAGAGCAGGCTCATGACGAAAAACTGGACGCAGGACAGGGACACCCCGTCCGCCTTGTTGGTAAAGTGGTCCACCGTCAAAATCTGCACGGCGAAGCAAAAGGCGCAGATCAACACGTAGAGATCCCCGCCGGTGACGGAGAACTCCTCGGTGACGCAGAGGCAGTACAGCCCCGCCACCGCCAGCACCACGCCCAGCCAAACGGCCTTGGGCGGCCGTTTCCCCAGCAGCAAGCCCGCCAGGGGAACCAGCACGATATACAACGCCGTGATAAAACCGGCCTTGCCGGAGGAGGTGGTCTCCAGGCCCTTTTGCTGGAAGTAGCTGGCCACGGCCAGCGCCGTGCCGCAGGCCACTCCCCCAACCAGCAGATCCCGGCGGGACCCGGCGGCAGGAGCGGGCTCCCCCTTCCGCTTCCTCCACAGGGACCGGAAGCCGCACAGGCCCAGCAAAAAGACAAAGGCGATCACCGCCCGGGCGGTGTTGAAGGTGAAGGGCCCCATGTAATCCGCGCCCACGCTCTGGGCCACAAAGGCGGTGCCCCAGATCATGGCCGTCACCAGAGGCAGGACATTTTGACGAACTCTGTTGATTTTCATTTTCCTTGCTCCATGTTCACTTCCGTGATATACTGATATCCGGTTCCAAGTCCCCGGACCGCGGCGGCGCTTTCCGCCGCGCGAATTCTTATTTTAACACCGAGGTGCGAAAATGGCAAGGCTTTCCCGGGATTTCTACGCTCAAGATACACTGGAGGCCGCCCGGCAGCTGCTGGGCAAGTATCTGATCCGCTGTCTGGACGGCCAGCTTCTGGCCGGGCGAATTGTGGAGACGGAGGCGTATATCGGCCGCTGTGACAAGGCCTGCCACGCCTATGGCTACCGCCGGACGGCCCGGACGGAGACCCTCTTCGCCCCGCCCGGAACGGCCTATATCTATCTCATCTACGGCATGTACCACTGCCTGAACTTCGTCACAGAGCCCCAGGGGGAGCCTGCCGCCGTGCTTCTCCGGGCCATCCAGCCCGTCGCCGGCGGGGACGTCATGGCCCGCCTCCGCTACGGGGACAAGCCTATGACGGCCTACCGGAGGAAGAATTTTCTCAACGGCCCCGGCAAGGTCTGCCGGGCTCTGGCCCTGACCCGGGCGGAGAACGGGCTGGATTTAACGGGAGACACCCTCTTTCTCTGCGACGGGACCGAGGACGCGGGGCTGCCCCCCTTCCCGGCTCCGGCAAAGGAGCTCGTTGTCACCGGGCCCCGGATCGGGGTCGATTACGCGGAGGAGGCCAGGGACTTTCCCTGGCGCTTCCGGCTGGAGGAGGCGTAAGTATGTTTTTCTTCGATATGGACGGTGTGCTCACCGACTCCAACAGTGTCTGGAAAAAGGTGGACCGGGAATTTCTGGCCCGCCGGGGCCTGCGGTATACCCACGCCTATTACGAGGGCGTGGCCCACGTGCCTCTGCCCCTGGCGGCCAAGTTCACCAAGGAGTTCTGCCGCCTGCCGGAGTCCTGCGAGGCCATCGTGGCGGAATGGATGACACTGGCGGAGGGCTCCTATGCCCGCGTGCCGGTGAAGCCCGGCGTCCGGGCCTATCTGAAGCAGTGCAAAGCCGAGGGGCGGCGGATGGCCGTGGTCACCTCCAGCGTGCCGGAGCACTGCCACACCGCCCTGGAGGCCCTAAACCTGGTCAAATTCTTTGAGCGGGTGACCTTCGCTCAGGAGCTGGGGCTGGAGAAGCGGAACCCGGACATCTGGCTGGCCGCCGCCAAGGCCGCCGGAGTCCGGCCAGAGGACTGCACCGTCTTTGACGACAGCCTGGCCGCCTGCCGGGGCGCGCGGGCGGCCCGAATGAGGGTGGTGGGCGTTTACGACAGGCTCTTCGCCCAGGACGAGGCGGAGATGCGGAGCTTTTGCGACGTTTACATCAAAGGCTTTGAGGAGCTGCTCTGGATGCCCGAAAAGGAGGGGCGAACATGAATTCCCCGGGACAAGCCCTCCGGACCGCCCTGGAGGAGGGGGAATCCCCGTCTCTCCTGTGCGTTCAGCAGGAGGAGCTGGCGGGGCTGGACGCCGGGGACGCCGTCTTCCGGCAGGTCCAATTCCGCCGCTGCCGCTTTACGGACTGCGATTTCAGCGCCGCCGCCTTTTACGATTGCGTTTTCGAAAGCTGCGCCTTCACCGGCTGCCGCTTCGCCGTGAGTTTCTGGAAAGGCACCGCCCTCCGGGACTGCAAGGCCCAGGGCGGCGACTTTCGCAGGGCCCGTTTCAAGGACTGCGTCCTGGACCACCTCCGCCTGCCCTACGCCAATTTCACCGAAGCCCTCTGGGAGCGCTGCGCCCTGACGGACTGCGACCTCACCGAGAGCACCTGTCAGGAGCTGAAGGTGGTAAAAACCACCCTGACCGCCGCGAACTTCACCGGAACGGTCCTCTTCCGCGCGCTCCTGAAAGGGATCGACCTCTCCGGCTGCACCCTGGACGGCATCACCCTCTCCGCCTCCTGCCAGGAGCTCCGCGGCGCAAAGATCCACGCCGTGCAAGCGGCGCTGGTAGCCCGAATCCTGGGCATCGAAATCGCCGACTAACCCCCCAAGCCCAAACCATCCCCCGTCCTCCCGCCAAACCCCAAATCACGTGGAGCAAGAAAAATCACAAAACCACCCCCACGCCACCCCCTTCGGGGCCCCGCAAAATCCTCGGATTTTGTGGGAAGAGGCGGAAGGAATGGAGCGGACGGAATCCTCACCGCTGCGCGGCGGGGATGCAGCATAGCGGAATTTCTTCCGACGACGACGCGGGAGGGTCGAACAGCATCCGACCCTCCCGCACTTTGCTTTTATATGGCATTTCACCATTCCGGCGGCCGCCCGCCTCGCGTTCATCTATCTACAACCATCCCTGCCCGCCGCATGGCGGCTTTTTTGCCTTGCCGCAGCTCTTGCCGCGAAGCCGTCCCCGGGCGCGGGAGGAGGTATCCTAAGGGGACCCATGGGTCCCTGTTTCATCAGCCGTAGAAATAGCGGAACAGGTCCTCGAAGGGATTGTTGTAATATCCGCCGTTTCCATTGCCGGAGTTGTTGTTCCCGCTGTCGGGGTATTGCTGGGTTTGCTGTTGTTGGGCCTGCTCCTCTTTGGGCGCCGCGCCCCAGGTAATCTCCACGGTGATGGTTCCGTCGGGCCGGTAAACCTCCAGGGTGGCGGTGTCCCCGGCGGAGTATTTCTTCTTTGCCAGGTTCAGATCCTCGACGGACTTGATGGCGGTGTCGTCCACCTTGGTAATCACGTCGCCCATCTTCAACCCCGCTTTGTCCGCCGCGCTGTCAGGCTCCACGTAGTTGATGAACACACCGGCGGTGACGTCATAGTGGAACTGCGCCGCCGTGCCCTCGGTGAGAGTCTGGGGGGTTATGCCGAGATAGGCCCGGTTGGAGACGTAGCCGTTGGTCATGATGTCCTTCACCATGGAGAACACGTCGTTCATGGGAATCGCGAAGCCCAGTCCCTCCACCGTGGTGCCGTTGGAGGACTGCGAAAATTTGGCGGAGACGATACCCACCACCTCGCCGTACTGGTTGAACAGCGGGCCGCCGGAGTTGCCGGGGTTGATGGACGCGTCGGTCTGGATCATATTAAAGGGCGTGCCGTCCACGTTGATGGCACGGTCCACGCAGGAGACCATGCCGCCGCTCATGGAGAAGGTCAACTCCCCCAGAGGGTTTCCGATGGCCAGCACGTGATCCCCCACGTTCAGCGAGGCGCTGTCGCCCAGGGTGACGGGCTGGAGATTCTCCGCCTCCACCTTGATTACGGCAATGTCGTAGTCCTCCTCGCCGCCGATATACTGGGCGTTGAACTCATCTCCGTTGTACATGGTGACGGTGACGGTCTCCGCGCCCTTCACCACGTGGTAGTTGGTGAGGATGTAACCGTCCTTGCTCAGCACAAAGCCGGACCCGGCGGAGGAGGTCTGCACCGGCTGGTTGAAGAAGTTATACCCGGCGGTGGCGGAGGTGCGGATGGACACCACGCTGTTGACGTTGGCGGCGTAGACCTCCGCGTCGCTCATGGCCGTCTTGCCGTCCACGGTGCGCAGGGCCACCTGGGTAACGGGGCGGCTGGAGACATTGATCTCGCTCTGGTCTCCCCCGCCATACTGTCCGGCGGCCCAGACGGCTCCGCCCCCTGCCGCGCCGCCAAGCAGGGCGCAGCTCAGAGCCAAGGCTGCGATCTTCAGGCCGAGTCGGTTTTTCTTCACAGGTCTCATCTCCAATTCAGGCCCCTGTGGGCCAGACTGCCCGCCGGAGCGGACGGTCTCCCGCTGATGGGAGAGCTCGCTTCCGTCTTTGCGGTAGGTGTAATTGTACAGATTGTTCTCGTCGTTATACATAATCGTTTCCTCCTTAATTATGTATCCCGTTCTCTCAGTTCTTAGAAGCTAAGATAACAGGAATTCGTGTCGAATGTGTGAACTGGGATTGTCTGGTTTTTAAATTCTGCCCGTCCTCCGTCAGAAAGGCGTTCCTTTTGTAAAAATCAGACCCTTTGTTTGGGAGCCGCGGCTCCCTTGACTTGATGGGCTTAGTATAGACGGAAGAACTTAAAAATTGCTGAAAGGATTTTAAAGAAACTTTGAACGATCCTCCGACGGCGTTTTCCCGGGAAATGCAGATCAGCCGCAGACGCGTTTCCTCAATCGAAAGACAGACTTTCAGGGCGAATCCTCCCCCGGAAAAGAACTATATATAATATATATCAACCCTCCGCGCCGTCCGGGAGGCCGTGAAGCCTTCTATTGAGACAGAAAGCTGAAAGTAAGCTTAAAATGTTATAAAAAAACTTTGAACCTTCTCTGCCAGACCTTGCCAGACCGGCAGCATTGTGCTATTATGAAAATAATATCTTTTCGTGTATGGAGGTCCTCTGTTATGCGATTCAAAAAGATCATCCTCTGCGTCCTGGCCCTGGCGCTGCTGACGCTGCCCGTTTCCGCCCATGGCCACCACGGCGGTGGACACCATGGCCGCACTGCCTCTGTTGCTGCCCCCGCCGCTGCCACCAGCGTCACCGTCTGTCCAGTGGACGGCTGCACCCTCGCCGGGCGGCATGTCCACAATGGCGTCACCTATTGCGGCTATGTCCATGAAAACGGCGTATGCGACAACAACTGCCGCGCCCTCTGCCCTGTGGAGGGCTGCACCGCCACCGGGCGGCACACCCATAACGGTGTCACCTACTGCGGCTATCACCACGCCGGCGGCTTCTGTGACGGCGCATGCCTCGCCCTCTGCCCTGTGGAGGGCTGCACCGCCACCGGACGGCACACCCATAACGGCGTGAACTACTGCGGCTATCATCACGCTGGCGGCTTCTGCGACGGCGCATGCCTCGCCCTTTGCCCTGTGGAGGGCTGCACCGCCACCGGACGGCACACCCATAACGGTGTGAACTACTGCGGCTATCATCACACGGGCGGCTTCTGCGACGGAACTTGTTACGACCTCTGTCCCGTGGAGGGCTGCACCGCCACCGGGCGGCACACCCATGACGGCGTCACCTATTGCGGCTATAACCACACCAGCGGCGTCCGCGGAAACAACTGCCACGGCGGGCGGTGCCGTTGATTTTGCGCGTTTCCGCGCTCCGCCGCAAACACATCGGTATGAAACGACCGCGCAGCGAGAGGGCCCCGAAGGGGCCCTCTTTTTCTGCCCTTAGAGCATCACCCAAAAATCATGAGAAAAGTTCAGCGATCCAGGAATCGCGAAGCCGCGTTGTCGCCCTTGACGGGCGTCAGCCCGCCTGCGTTCTCCGCCTTGCTCTGCGCTCCCTGCCCTCGCTTCCTTTTTCTCAGGATTTCTGAGAATTGCTCTAGCCGGTCTTTTCCTGGAAAAATTTGCTTTTGAAAAAACCGCGCATACTCTGTTCCTCCCCGCACACACTACTCAGGCGCTGGTACGGCGCGAAACGATCTCTCCTGAACTGCGTGAATCGAGCGCCGGAACGCCGCTTCACACTGGGGAAGAGCGGGACGCGTCTCCGGCGCCGGAAAAATCTTCACGCAGGAGGACCTGACCATGACTAAGGACTGCACCAACGGCGGCTGCGCCTGCACGCCCAACCAGAGCATCAAGTGCACCGTGAACAACTGCGCCAACCACTGCCAGGACAACGAGTATTGCGGCCTGCACACCATCCAGGTGGGCACCCACGAAACCAACCCCACCATGGTGGAGTGCACCGACTGCCAGAGCTTCAAGCTGAAATAAGCACGCCTCCCCGCCCATCGGGCAAAAGGGCCCGGCGAACGCGCCCCGCGCCGGAGCGTCTCTCCGCTTGAAGCATGGCCTCCGCCATGTTTCAAGCCCGCCGGCCCTACATACCGCCGGAGGGCGGCCCACAAGCTTTTGAGGCGCGCAGAGCCGGAATCTTCGCGCAGAGAACGTGTTTTAACGGAAAGGGGACGGCGCAATGAACGCAAACTGGACGGCCCGGCTGGCGGGCGGCGCGGCGGGATTGGCCAACGGCTTATTTGGCGGCGGCGGGGGCATGGTCTTCCTGCCCATTCAGTCCCGGTGGGGGAATTTGAGCCAGCGGAAGCTCTACGCCACCTGCGTGGGGGTCATCTTCCCGGTTTGCCTGGTGTCGGCGGCGGTGTATCTCTGGAAGGGCGGCGTATCCCTGACGGAGTCCCTGCCCTATCTGGCCGGGGGCCTGATCGGCGGTTTCTTCGGCGGGAAGCTCTACGGGAAGATTTCCACGAAGCTCCTAAAGTGGCTGTTCGCCGCCTTCCTCTTTTACGCGGGGGTGAAATATCTGCTGTGACGGACTGGATCATACCCTTTCTCTGCGGCCTGGGGGCCAGCGTTGTTTCCGCCTGGGGCGTGGGAGGCGGAACGCTGCTGCTGCTGGTGATGACCCTCTTCCTGGGGGTGGACCAGCGGACGGCCCAGGGGATCAACCTGCTGTTCTTCCTCCCCACCGCCGCCAGCGCCCTGGTCTGCCACGCCAGGGGCGGCTATCTGGACAAGCCCACGCTGAAAGCCGCCGTACCCGCAGCCGTCGCGGCGGCACTCATCGGGGCCTGGGTGTCCAACGCGGTGGACGTGGAGGTCCTGCGAAAGCCCTTCGGGGTGTATTTGCTGCTCTCGGGCGTCAGCCTGGTGTGGCCCCAAAAGAAGAAACCGGAAACTTGAATCCACGTAAGGGCGGGCCTTCTGGCCCGTCCATTTTTGGGGAGCGTCACGGTCCCCAAAACCCGTTGGATGGATTGCCGCTTATGGTTCCGCCTCCTGACAACTGCATATCCCCCATACCGGCAGCGCGGCAAGCGCAAGGACCCCGGTTGGGAGTGTCCTATTCAAAAGATTATATTTTGTAGGGGCCGGCCCCTAGGGCGGCCCGTCGTGAGGACCCATTCTTGTGCCGGCAGGCCGCCGAGGGCGGCGGCCCCTACACGATGCTCCCCTTTTTAAATGCGCGATAGGACACTCCCACCCCGGTTTCCCCTCTGGACAGCCGCCCCGGAACCTGCTATAATGGCCCGGAAATTCATTTGAGCTTGGGAGGATCTGCCTATGAACGGCAAAGCCTTTATCTGGGACCTGGACGGAACGCTGCTGGACTCCTACGGCGTCATTGTCTCCAGCCTTCGCCAGACGCTGGAGGAGCTGAACGTCCCCATGGAGGAGGCCGAGATTCGCCGCCGGGCCACGGAGGGTTCCGTCAGCGACGTGGTGAATTACGCGGCGGCGGCCACCGGGCGGACTTTTTCCGACATCAAGGGCCGCTACTCCGAAATCAGCGGCGGACGCTATCTGGAAATCACAGCGATGCCCCACGCCCGGGAGGCCCTGGAGGAGACCAGCGCCCTGGGGGCGGTTCACTTCGTCTACACCCATCGGGGCAGCACCACCGTCCCGGTGCTGGAGCATCTGGGGCTGGACCGCTTTTTTCAAGAGGTAGTCTCCAGCCTGAACGGCTTTCCCCGGAAGCCCGACCCCAGCGCCCTGCTCTATCTGCTGGAGAAGCACCGGCTGGACAAAAGCCGGGTTTACTATGTGGGCGACCGGACTCTGGACGTGGGCTGCGCGGCCAACGCCGGAGTCCAAAGCGTTCTCTACGCTCCCTCCGGAGCCGGGACGGCGGACCATGTGATCCGGGACCTGCTGGACATTCGGAAGCTGGCGGCAGAGTGAACACGCGGGCCTCTCAGAGCCTGTTTAAAATCTCCAGGTATGCCGGATGGGCGGGGATTTTCCCGCCAGACAAGGAAATTTTGCGCGGGAATCCTGACGGATTTCAAGGAAAATTGACGCAGTATGGTGGGAAAAGACCTGTCCAGACGGCGTGCATGGAGATTTTAAACAGGCTCTCAGGGAGGGCCGCGCCGAAATTGACTTGTAAGGGAGGAACCGTCATGGAACAGCGGGAGCGCGCCATCCGCCTCTGGTTTGACATGTGGCTGAAAAAAGAGGATCTTGGCATTCTGGACCTCTTTGCAAAAGACGCCGTTTACATCGAAAGCTGGGGCCCGGAGTACCACGGCGCTCAGAAAATCAAGCTCTGGTTCGACGAATGGAATACTCGGGGAACCGTCCTTCAGTGGGACATTCATCAATTTTTTCACAAGGGGGACCAAACCGTCGTCCAGTGGCATTTTCGCAACCGGATGAACGACGGCCGGACGGAGGTCTTTGACGGGCTTTCCCTCATCCGCTGGGACCCGGCGGGCCGCATCTGCTTTTTGCAGGAGTTTGGCTGCAACGAGTCCCGCTATGACCCTTACCGGGAGGGGCCGGAGCCCCGATTTCGGGAAGGTCCCTCCGCCTGGTTCTAGGGCCTTCTGAAAACTCCCGGCCTCCGGGAGAACCGGCGGGAAATCCGCCTCTCAATCCGCCGCCGGTTTTTCAGCAAACTCCGGTGACTCCCCTAAGCACACGAAACGCCGTCCGGTCACTCTGTCCGGGCGGCGTTTGGTAATTTCCCGCGCTTACAGCCCCAGAATCGCCGAGGCAAATCGGAAGTAGATCAACAGTGAAAGCGCGTCCACAATCGTGGTAATAAAGGGCGAGGCCATCACCGCCGGGTCAAAGCCGATGCGCTTGGCAAGCAAAGGCAAGGAGCACCCCACCAGCTTGGCGCACAGCACCGTCCCCACCAGGGTGGCGCAGACCACCAGAGCCACCTGGGGCGTCACCGTGGGATTTTGCAGCAGCCAGCGGTCCACCAGCATCATTTTCACGAAGTTGGCCGCCGCCAGGCAGAGGCCGCAGCAGACGGAGACCCAGAACTCCTTCCACAGCACCTGGAACAAATCGCTGAACCGGACCTCTCCCAGAGACAGCGCCCGGATGACGGCGGTGGAGGCCTGGGTGCCGCTGTTGCCGCCGGTGCCGGAGAGCATGGGGATGAAGGAGGTCAAAATGGCGCAGGCCATAAGGGACTTTTCAAAGTGGGTCAGGATGATGCCCGTAAAGGTGGCGGAGAGCATCAGCAGCATCAGCCAGGGGGTCCGGGCCTTCCAGGTCTCGAAGATTCCGGTTTTCAAATAGGGCTTGTCGCCGGGGAGCATGGCGGCCATCTTTTCGATGTCCTCCGTGACCTCCTCCTGCAAGACGTCGATGGCGTCGTCCACCGTGACGATGCCCACCAGCCGCTCCTCCTTGTCCACCACCGGCAGGGCCAGGAAGTCGTACTTCCCCAGGGCCCGGGCCACGGCCTCCTGGTCGTCCAGAGTCTGGACGGCGATGAGGTTCCGCTCCATGATGTCGCCGATGATGTCGTCCTCCTCCGCCAGCAGGATGGTCCGGATGGTCAGAAGGCCGATCAAATGCCGCCGGTCGTCAATGACGTAGCAGATGTTGATGGTCTCCTTGTCGGGCCCGGTCCGGCGGATGCGCTTCAGTGCGTCCTCCACGGTCATGTTGGCCTTCAGATCCACGAACTCCGTGGTCATAATGCTGCCGGCGGAGTCCTCGGGGTATTTCAGGACCTCGTTGATGCTCTTGCGCATCTCCGGGTCGCAGTGGCGCAGGATGCGCTTCACCACCCCGGCGGGCATCTCCTCCACGATGTCGGCGGCGTCGTCCAGATACAATTCGTCCAGAACCTCTTTCAGCTCCGCGTTGGAAAAGCTGCAAATCAAAAGCTCCTGGTCGTCGCTGTCCAGCTCCACGAAGACCTCCGCCGCCAGCTCCTTGGGCAGCAGGCGGAACACCAGGGAGACCTTCTCGTCCAGGTCCCGGCAGAGGGAGGCGATGTCCGCCGCCTCCATGGGGACCAAAAGGTCCCGCAGCTGGGCGTAGTGTTTTCGTTGGAAGAGGTCCTCAATCCTCTCCAGCATCTGGGCCCGGTCATTTTGTAAATCAAACATGCCTGGGACCTCCTCTCCTCGTTGTCGCCTCCCGGCGCCGGAAAATGCAAAAACCTCCAATCGTCCCGCACCGGTACGACTGGAGGCTTTCCCCACTCCAACGGGCTTTCGCCCCTGCCGTTCAAGCTTTAGCCTCACAAGGCGGTGAAATCGCGTTAGATGATACCTTGTATTCGATATCGCCTGTTCAAACCAGCTCATGATGTCTCCATCATTTCGCGGCAGCGACCCATATCCTTGTGGCAGCCTTACCTACCGGACCCTATGAAGTTTTTCCGTATGCATCTATATTATTCCACATTCCTTTTCCTGTCAAGAGGCTGTGGGCGGAGCGGCAGCGCCTGGGGCCCTCCGCCAATTACCCGGCCCCCGGCCCCTTCACCGGCACGATCTTCCGGTTCTCGATCTTATAGATATACTCGCACTCGTTGGCCAGGCTCATATGATGCGTCACCATCAGCAGCGTCTTGCCGCCCTTCACCTGCCGTATGGAGTCGATGACGGCCCGCTCCGTCTCCATGTCCAGCGCCGCCGTGGCCTCGTCCATGACCAGGAGCTCAAAATCCTTATACATCGCCCTGGCCAAGGCCACCCGCTGCCGCTGCCCGCCGGAGATGGCGGTCCCGTTCTCCCCGATCAGCGTGTGCGTCCCCTCCGGCATCTGCCGGACGTCCTCCCAGATCTGGGCGCAGCGCAGGCAGGTCTCCACCTTCTCGTCGTCGATGTCCTCGTCCCGGGCGAAGAACGCCACGTTCCGCCGGACCGTCTCTCCGTTGAGGTAGACCGTCTGGGGAATGTAGCTCACCAGGCGGCCGATGTTCCCCTGGCAGGGGCCTTCGCCGTCGGCCTGGGCGACGAGGTCGTAATCATCGTAAAAAACGCTTCCTCCCTGAGGACACAGCAGCCCCAGAATCAGGTCCAGGAAGGTGGTCTTCCCCGCGCCGGAGGGCCCGATGATGGCGATGGAGCAACCGGCGGGGATGTCGATGGAGGCGTCCTCGAAAATCCTCCGCCCCTCGATGTACCCAAAGGTCAAATTCCGCACCGACAGCCCCCGGCGGAAGGTCAGCTCCTTCTGGCGGACGATTTCACGCCGGTTCTCCTCCGCCCGGATGGCCTCGTACCGGGCCATAGAGTCCCGCAGGGCCGCGAAGGGCTTCTGGGAAAACTCGATTCGGTTCAGCCCCCGCAGGATGCTGTAGGCCGTGTGCAGGGCCCGGACCAGGGCCGTGATGTAGGCCAGCATGGGCGTGAGGACGGCGGTGAGGTTGGGCCCGGCCAGGAAAATCACCGCCAGCACCGCGAACATGGCCCCCATGATGGAGTTTTGCAAAATGACCCCGGTGCTGCCGGACCTGTACTGATAGGCGCTTTGGGCACGGGCATAGCCGGTGCTGGCCTCCTGATATTTTTCCAGCACATAGGCGGAACGGTCGTCCATCTTCATCTCCTTGAAGGAGCCGAAGGCGATGGTAATCTGGGAATTGGCCCGGATGGCGCAGGCCCGGGTCTCCTCTCCATAGGCCCGGATCCGAGCCCGGGTCCGGACGTAGACCCCCGCTAAAATCAGCGCCAGGGCCGTGCAGCTGGCCACTCCCGCCCAGCCGGAAACGTAGATCAAAATCATTCCGTTCCCCGCCAGCAGGATGGCGTTGACCCATACGTCAAGGCAATCCGCGATGGTCTGAATACAGCTGATTGTGTCCTGCCGGACCATAGCCAGGGCCTGGGCCGGGCTCTTTTCGTTGTGAGATCTCAGATCCTCCTTCACCAGCAGCTCATAGAGCTTCATGGAAAGCCGCTGGGCGCTGCCGTAGACAAAGCGATTGGAGAGATAACTCCGATACAGCTCCAGGGCGCACTTCAACCCGGAAAGGGCCGCCATACACAGCGTGAACGCAATGAGTCCGGGGGAGGCTTGGTTCTCCCGGATCACCTGGTTTATGATGAGAAGAATCACGGAGAAGCTGAAAATATCCACCACCGGGCCAATCAGGGCCATGACCGCCAGAACCTTCCAGCTCCGCCGGTCCTCCCCCTCCAGATGGGCGGTCAGATAGCGGAACATGGCCGTCATGCCCACGGTCTCCCCTGTCTTTGGGTGCTTCAACCTCTCACCTCCTGTTCTCCGCCGGCCTCATCCTCAAGGAGGTCGGGTATGTTCTGCCGCAGAAAGTCCCCCGACCGCCGGACGTTCTCCCGGGTCCGGCCCGCCACGGCGGCCCAGTCGATGGGCGCGTCGATGTCCGCCGTCCCGCCGGGGAAAACAAGGCGGTCCTCCAACCCGTGCATCCGCAGAAGGGTTTGGATTCTTGCGCCAAACCGGCTGTGGGAGTAGATCAAAAACCGCTTTTGATAGAGAATACTGAAGGCGGTGGCGTGGAAGGAATTGGAGAGCACATAGTCCGCCTTGTGAATGTACCCCAGAAACTCCGCCGGTCCCGCTGTGAAATCCGACTGGAAGCCGCTGCCCCAAGCCAGGGTTTTGCTGCCCAGCTCCAGAACCGGCAGGCCGGTCCTTTGGGAGAGCTCCGCGGCGAAGGCCACAAGTTCCGGGTTCCGCTCCGTCAGGTAAACCAGGATATAACTCTCCCGTTCCGGAGGACGCTCCACCAGCATCCATTCCCAACGCTCCAGAAGGAGCACCGGGTCCACCACCGTCGTCACCGGTCCCTGATAGCATCGCCGGACGTAGGGCACGGCCTCCTCCTCCCGGAGGGAAACCGCGTCCATATGGCGGAGCAGTTCTGTAAAGGCTTCATCGTACTTTTCCGGAAGGGAACCGCCCCCCAGGCTGGCCGCGTAGGCCACCACGCGCTGCTTCCGGGCACTCTCAAAGGCCCCGAAGTAGGCCCGGCGAAGGCCGAAGGTAATCTCCGGGTTCCAGATCTGGTCACTTCCCAGGACGTAGCAGCGGTAGGGCAGCCGCCCGAAGCGGAGACAGGTCCGCAGCAGGGGCGTGTCTTTGTTAACAAGGTAGGTCTCCCGGAACCGGCCCATGGCCTCCCGCCGCCGGAAGAAGTCCCCGTCCTGGCGCAGATTCGTCAGGGCGCCCCAGAGGAGATATCCGGCCCCAAGGAAGGGATTTTTCTTCCATAGGCCCGGCGCGTAGGGAAAGAGCCAGTGCCGTCCGGTCATATAAAAAGGGGCGTAAGGAACCAGTCCGGCGGAAATCCCCTGCTCCGTCAAAAACGTCTTCAGCGCATACGCTTGGAGCATCGCGCCGAAGTTGTCGGAGCAATGAAAGGTCAGGATGCCGGTTTTGTCGGGCCCGACGTCCACAATAAGCCGCCGCTTCCATCTGCTGAGGAATTGGGCCAGTCCCTTTGCCAGCCGGTAGGGCCACGGGCCAAGGCGGCCAGCGGAGAACTGAAACCTCTGACTTGTGCAGAGCCCGCGGTAGAGAGGGTGGGACCGCTCCTTCTTCGCCGCCGCCCGAACGCGGTTCAGGTCCTCCCGGCGGCCGGCCCCGCTCAGGGCCGCCAGGCTGGTTTCCAGCTGTCTCAAGGCAATTCGCTCCCACACCAGCGCGGTCTCTCGCCGGCCCCGGCTCCACTCCTGGTCCCGAATTTGCCGGGCGGCCTGAAAGGACCGCTCCCCCCGAAGGGCCGCCGAGCCGTGGGTCGTACTGCCGGAATGGATCCGGTAGTAATACCAGGCCCGGGAACACCGGGCAACCCGGGGACCCTGGAGGAAGAGCTGGTAGAGAAACAGCGTGTCCTCCCCGTTGGACAGGCTCTCGTCAAAGCGCAGCGACCCAATCAAATCCCGGCGGATGAGCTTCCCGCCGATGCCGGAAAGATCGTTGCTGTACGTCTCGTGAAACCAGGACTCCCCGTGGCGAGTGTACCGCCAGCGGGGCCCCTCCCCGTCCGGGGAGAGAATGAGGCGCTCCAGCTGCCGGGAGTCCGTCCGCCGGTAGGGGCAGAAGGTCAGCTGGGCCCGGTCCTCCTCCAGCTGCCGGACGCTCTCCTCCAGCAGCAGGGGGTGGATTACGTCATCGCTGTCCAGGAAAAAGACGGCGTCCCACGCCGCCTGGTCAAGTCCCCGGTTTCTGGCGGCGGAGACACCCCGGTGCTCCTGGCGAAAGAGGGTGATCCGGCTGTCCCGCTGGGCAAACGTCTGGCACAGGGCTGGCCCCTGGTCCGTGGAGCCGTCGTCAATCACCAGCACTTCGAAATTCTGGTAGGTCTGATCCAGCACAGACTGGAGACAGCGGGCGAGGAAGGGTTCGTTGTTATACAGGGGAATGATGACGGAAATCCGCTTCATGGCTGGACTCCTTTCCAAGGATTTGGTTAAGGCCGGCGCCTCCGCAGGGCCTGGGGAAGCCCGCGCAGCTTTTCCCACAGGGCCAGACGTTTCGCCTGGGAGAGGCTCACGCCGTTTTCCCGGAAGGCCTCCACGCCAAACACGGCGGAAAAGCGATCCAGGGTCCCCAGGATGTCCAAATCTCCGCGGAGAAAAAACTATTTATGTTCATCGTACCACAGTCTGTGGAAAATGCCAAGAGTGCATTTTGCGGATGGGGAGATATTGGGCGGGAAAAAGCGTGGAGCCTGTAGCAAACACGGCTACAGGCTCTTTCGCGGGGTGGGGTAATTCGAATTGAAAAATCCAGCGGCGCCTCCGGACACGGCAGGCACAGGACGCTCAGGGCTCCAGCACCACTTTGATCAGTCCCGGCTCCATGGCGTGGAGCCGGTCGAACCAGCTCCCGCCCTCCCGGAGGGGTGCGACCTTACTGATGATACTGCCGGTATCAATGAGCCCGTGCCGGACCATCTCCAGGCAGACGTCGTACTCGCCGGAGGAGGCGCAGCTCCCCTGAAGGCTGATCTGACATGTCACGCACTTTTGCAGGGGAAAGTCCACCTTTTGGGACACATTTCCTACCATGACGACGCTGCCGTTCATGCGAACATTGTCAATGGCGCTGTTTAGCGTGGCGGAGACGCCCACGGCCTCGAAGGCAATGTCCGCCCCCCGGCCGCCGGTGCGGGCGGCCACCACCGCGGCAAGGTCCTCCTTGGCGGGGCAAACGGTACAGGTGGCTCCCAACTTTCTGGCCACCTCCAGCTTCCCCTCGTCCAGATCACTGACGATCAGCTCCGTAACGCCGGCGGCCTTCAACACCTGCACCAGCAGCAGCCCGATGGTTCCTGCGCCCACAACCAAGGCCCGATCCCCCAGCTTCAGCCGGGACACCGCCGCCGCGTGAACGGCGATGGAGAGGGGCTCCACCACCGCCGCCTGGTGGAAGGTGACCTCGTCGGGCAGCCGGTAGAGAATCCGCTCCGGCACCGCCACGTACTCCGCCATAGCGCCGGAATTCCGGTACTCGTCACAGGCCACCCCCAGGACCATCCGGTCCTCGCACAGGTTCACCAGCCCCCGGCGGCAGTACCAGCACTTGCCGCAGTAGACGGTGGAGTCGAAGGTCACCCGGTCGCCGGGCCTGTAGGCGGTGACCTCCCGTCCCACCGCCGTAATGACGCCCGCGGCCTCGTGGCCCATAATGATCGGAGGCTGGCGGCGGCCGCTTTTGCCGTCGTAACCATGGACGTCGCTGCCGCAGATGGCGCAGGCTTTTACGTTCACCAGCACCTCTCCGTCCCCGCAGACCGGCTCGGGCACATCCTGATACTCAAATTGGAAATAATCTGTTAAAACCAATGCTTTCATAGTTCCTACCCCGCTTTCTTTTATGAATTGGACGGGAGTCCCGCCTCCTCCCAGAGATTCTTCACGTAATGATACGCGTCCCGGATTCCCGGCAGCCCGTTGCCGCTGGCCTCCTCGATGCACAGCCAGTTGTCAAACCCTTGCTCCCGCAAATAGCGGAAGACCTCCCGGTTCGGCGTGACGCCGGTTCCGATGACCGTGGGCGAAAAGCGCCCTCGCTCCGCCATATCCGTCACATGAATCGTCTCCACCAGATCCAGCACCAGGGGCAGGAACTCCATGGGGTCCTCTCCATGGGCGGTGATGTTCCCGGTGTCGAAGTTCACGCGAATACCCGTGTCCCGGATGCGTTGGCAGATATCCAGAAAGTGACGGGGCTCAAAGGTGAAGTCCACCTGGTCCCAGGCTCCCGGCTTGCCGTGATTCTCAAATACCAGCCCCACGCCGAAGCGCCGGGCATAGCCGTCTATGATCTGAAAATTCTCTGCCGTCCAGGCAACGCACGCCTCCGCCGGGGACTCCGGGTGGGCCTGTCCCGCCAAAATCCGCAGATACCGGACTCCGATTTCCGAGCAGAGGGCCACATCGCTTTGCAGATGCAGCAGCTCCCGCTCCCGCTGGACGGGGTCCGGGTGCGTGAAATCGGGATAGGTCGTCATCATGACCAGCGGCAGCCCCACCGCTTCCAGGTCGCGCCGCAGCTTGGCAAGATACGTGGGTGTCCGGTTTTTCAGAAACAGAATGCTGATATCAATGCCGTCGTAGCCGATCTCCTTTGCGGCGGCGGCCCAGCCGGCGATTTCCATTTGGCCGGAACAAATGTCTCCAAATATGGAGACGGGCAAACAGGAAATGTTCATCCTCAGCCCCTCCTTTCGCGAGCGCCTTCAAGCATCGGAAACGCGGCGATACGCCCTTTAGCCGCGTTCCCCCAGGACCGGGTCATGCGCCCTTTCTTTCGCCGAACACCTGCGTCAAAATCACCGCCAGCAGCAGCGTGCCGGTAATGATGGACTGCCACCAGGAATTCAGGCTGCCCTGTAGGTTGATCATGTTCTTAATGACCGCCAGAATCAAAACGCCGAAGACCGTCCCCGGAACCGCGCCCCGGCCGCCGGAGAGCTTCGTGCCGCCGATGGCCACCGCCGCGATGGCGTCCATCTCCCAGCCCTCGCAGGTAACCGGCTGCCCCGAGCCCAGGCGAGAGGCCAGAAGAACCCCGGAGAGGGACGCGGCGAATCCGGAAAGCGCGTACACCGCGATTTTCACTCGTCCCGGCTGAATCCCCATCATCCGGGCCGCGTCCTCGTTGCCGCCCACCGCGTAGATATCCCGGCCAAAGCGGGTCTTGCGGGTGAGGTACACGCCGGCGGCGGCCACCAGGGCGAAGAGCAGAATGAAAACGGGCACGCCCAGAAGGGAGGCCTCCGCCATAGCCGTAATCCAGCCCTTGGAGACCTCGGCCATGGGCACGGAGTTGCCGCTGGTAATGACCAGGGCGATGCCCCGGGCGATCATCATCATACCCAGAGAGGAGATAAAGGGTGCTACGCTCATTTTGGTGACGACAAGGCCATTGCAGAAACCAAGCAGCGTGCCCGCGGCGATGGGCAACAGCAGAATGAGAATCGGGGAGTTTGTCCCGCTGAGGGAGGCCGCCAAAACACTGCTCAGCGCCGTCACCGCGCCCACAGAGAGATCGATGCCGCCAGTCAGAATCACCAGGGTCATCGCCACAGCAATGATGCCGATCATGCTGTTTTGCCGCAGGATGTTCAGTATATTCCCGGTCTGGCGGAACACGGGGAACCGGATCATCGCCGCCGCCGTCAGCACCGCCAGCGCCAGCAGCGCGCCCTGTTTTTGAAGGATGTCCATCGGATTCATCGTTTTCCTCTTCATCAAAACGCCTCCTCAACGCTTCTTTTCCCGCTGAAGGTACACCGCGGCGATGATGATGAGTCCCTTCAGAATTCTGGCGTAGGCATAGTGGATGTTGTTCATGTTGATGGTGATCGTCACAAGCTGGATGATCATCGCGCCGAAAATGGTTCCCATGACGCGGGATTTTCCGCCGTTCATGGAGGTGCCGCCGATGGCCACCGCCGCGATGGCGTCCATCTCCGCCAGAGCGCCCAGGGTGTTGGGGTCTGCGCAGGAGGACCGGGCGGAGGTGAAAATCCCCGCCAGGCCCGCCATAAAGCCGCTCAGGGCGTAAACCGCCACCAGCACGCTTTTCGTGCGGATTCCGGAGAGCGTGGAGGCGGCGGGGTTTTCCCCAATCGCCTGGACATAGTAGCCAAAGGTGCTTTTCTTCAGAATGAAGGCCGTCGCCAGCACAAAAACAACCTCCACCACCAGTTGGATGGGCACGTTTCCGGGCAGACGGGCCACCCCCATGTCGTTAAAGCGCGTTCCGTAAAAGACGATGGTGCCGCCGTCGCTCATCAGCTGGGCGACGCCCCGTCCGGCGATGTAAAGCACCAGGGTTACGATGACGGGTTGAATGCGGAACCAGGCGATCAACAGCCCGCTGAACGCGCCGATCAGCGTGGCCACCGCCAATCCCAGGAACATCGCCCCGGGAACACTGCCACCGCCGATGGGAAGCTGCCCCGTGAGGGATTGGGCGCAGAGCACTCCCGCCACCGCCATAATGGAGCCCACCGAAATGTCGATGCCGCCGGTGGAGATGACCAAGAGCATGCCCAGAGCGGTCAACAGGACGGGAAGTGCTTGAATGGAGAGATTCCAGAAGGTGTTGAGGGCGAAAAAGTTCTTGTTGAGCAGGGAATCCGCCAGGACGATCGCCAAGAAGGCATACGCCGCCCCGAAGGCCCGGAAATGCCGGTTCCAATCAAAGCCCCGGTCTTTGGATGCCTCAGCCATTCTCATGTCCTTCCTCCTTTGCCGCACCCTGGGCAATGCGCTCCATAATGTTCTCTTCGGAGATACTGCCGCCCTCCAGGTCTCCCACGTTCCGTCCATCCCGGATCACCACCACCCGGTGGCAATTCCGCACCAGCTCCTCCAGCTCCGAGGAAATGAGGAGCACGCCAATGCCCCGCCCGGCGATCTCCTGAATCAATGACTCGATCTCCGACTTCGCCCCCACGTCAATGCCCCGGGTGGGCTCGTCCAGAATGATGAGGTCCGGCTCCATACACAGCCACCGGGCCAGGAGCACCTTTTGCTGGTTGCCTCCGCTAAGGTTGTGAATCTGCTGCCCGGCTCCGGGGGTCTTGATGTTGAGGGACCGTATGTACCGTTCCACAATCTCGTCCTGTTTTTTGGCGTTCAGAATACCGAACCTCGAGATTTTCGGCAGTATGGCAATGGTCATGTTCTCCCGCACGGACATGTGGGGGAAAATGCCCTCCACCTTCCGGTCCTCCGCGCAATAGGCCAAGCCCCGGTCGATGGCTCCCCGGGGGGACTTGAAGCGCACCGGCTGGCCGTTGATCTCCAGCTCCCCGGTGTAGTCCCCGTCCTGTCCGAAGGCCACCCGTGCGAATTCCGTGCGCCCCGACCCCAGCAACCCTGCCAGGCCCACCACCTCACCGGCCCGCACGGTCACGTTTATGCCCCGGAGCTTCACCTCGTTGGCCACGTTCCGGGCCTCCAGAACGGTCCTCTTGCCCGCGGCGTCATAGCCGCCGTTTTTTCTGCGGAGGACATCGGAGGCGTCCCGGCCGATCATTTTGGACACCAGCTCCAGCTTGGTCAGGCGCTCCACCGGCCGCTCCTCCACCAGCTTTCCGTCCTTTAGGATGGTCACGGTGTCACAGATTTCAAAAATTTCGTCCAGCCGGTGGCTGATGAAGATGATGGCCAGGCCCTGCTCCTTCAGCCGCCGCATTTGTTGAAAGAGGACCGCCGTTTCCTTCTCGTCCAGCGAGGAGGTGGGCTCGTCCATCACCACCAATCTGGCGTCGGAAAAGATGGCCCGGGCAATGGCAATCATCTGCTGAATCGCCGTGCCGCAGCGCCGCAGTTCCTGGGTGACATCCACGTCGACACCCATTTCCGCAAGGATCTTCCCCGCCCGTGCCTCCATGGCCCGCCAGTCGATGCCGGTGCGGTTCAGGGGCTGGCGGCCAAGGAAGATGTTCTCCGCCACGCTCAAATACGGAATCAGGTTGATTTCCTGATAGATGGTGCTGACCCCCGCCCTCTGGGATTCGAGGGGGCTGTGGAAGGACACCGGCTTCCCGTCAAGGAGAATCTCGCCGGAGTCCTTGGCGTAGAGGCCCGTCAACACTTTCATGAGCGTTGATTTTCCCGCGCCGTTTTCTCCCATCAACGCATGGATCTCTCCGGCACGAACCTTGAAGTCCACATGATCCAGGGCGTGGACGCCGGGGAATCGCTTGTCGATCTGCCGCATTTCCAATAAAACTCGTTCGCTCATGTTGCCGTACCTTTCCAAAGATTGGTGAATGGAAAAGAGGAACCGAAAACCAGTCCCTCTTTCCGTGCCCACCGGGAGGCGCCGTTTCCCGGCCGTCTGCCCGGCTCTGTCTCAGAACTCGTTCCTGACAAAGAAGCGCTTCGCGGGAACAACCGCGCCCGGATCCTCGGCCGCCTTGAAATTCCGGGCCATCAATAAGCCTCGTCCAGGCAGGCCTCGGCGTTCTCCGCGGTATAGAGCTTGCCGGGATTCTGGATATACTCCTCCACGGACCCGCCGTTTTCCAGGGTGTTGATGACCTCCAGAACGGTCTCCCCGAAATAGGGGCTGCACAGCACGGAGAGCTCCATTTCCCCGTTGACGATGGCCTGGAGGGCGTCCCGCTGGCCGTCGACGGAATAGATGAGGATGTCCTCGCCGGGCTTGAGGCCCGCGGCCTTGATGGCCTGGAGGGCACCGATGGCATTGTCGTCGTTATGGGCATAAACCACATCGATCTCGTCGCCATAGGACTGAATGAGGTTTTCCATGGCGGTCTGAGAGGTGGTGCGGGAGAAATCGCCCACCTGAGAGGCGATCACGGTGTAATTGTCATGCTGGTCTACCACGTCCATAAAGCCCTTCTGCCGCTCAATGGCGCAGGTGCTGCCGGGGGTTCCGGTGAGCTCCACAATGTTGACAGGGTCCGTGGTGCCCAGCTGCTCAATCATATAATTGGCGCAGTTTTCCGACTCCCAGATAAAGTTGGCCGCGATATAGGTCGCCTTCTCACCCTCGCAGTCCCGGTCCACCGTGATCACGATGATCCCCTGCTCCGCCGCCTTGGCCAGGACGCTTTCATACCCCTTCTCCTCCCGGGGGGCCAGGACGATATAGTCCGGATTCTGCGCGATGATGTCCTCTAGGTCGGAGACCTGCTGGGCGGTGTCGTCACCGGCGTCTGTGTAGATGTAGCGGTAGCCGGCGCCCTTCATGGTGGCCTCCATGTCGTTGGTCTGGGTGACCCGCCAGTTGTTCAGGTTGGCATACTGGCAGAAAGCGACGGTGAGAGTGTCTTCTGCGCTGCCGGCGGCGCCGCCCTGGGATTCACCCTGCTGTCCTCTGTCCGTCTGTGCGCCGGCCTGGGACTGGCCACCGCTGGAGCCGCAGGCCACCAGGGAAAGCGCCAGCGCAAGGGTCAAAAGAAACGTGAGAACCTTTTTCATCGTGAAATCCTCCTTCTATTTTGGATGGTGTCATTATATAAAAAATAGCGTTTATTTGAAATCAAGATATTTTTCAACTTGTTTCACTTTTTTTCGCACTGGCGGGTCTCCCCCGGAGCCTCAGCGGCAAACTGCTGACGATACTCCAAAGGCCCCATACCAAAGCTCTTTTTGAACAGGGTGCTGAAATAGGTGGCGTTGTCATAGCCTACCGCGTAGCTAATCTCATACACCTTCTGGTCCGTATTCCGCAAGAGATGCCGGGCCTGCTCCATGCGTAGATCCGTCAAATAGGTGATGAACGAGCGGCCCACGGTCTGCTTGAATACGATGCTGAAATAGCTGGGGGACATGTGAACCTCGGCGGAGACACGCTGCAGGGAAAGGGTGCTGTCGCCGTAGTTGCTGTCCATGAAGCTCCTGGCCTTTTGCATAATGGCGGCGTGGGGAGAGCTCTTATTCGACTGGATGAGGCGGCACAGCCGCTCCACCAGATCCCCGATTTTCTGCATCTGGCCACTGAGATTGTCCATGCGGATAATGGACGGATACTCCGCCATAAACTCCTCGCCGAACGCCTCCAGCTCCACGCCCATCTCCCCGATCACCTTCAAAATGCCGGAGAAAACCGTGGCCACAAACACGTGCCCATAGAGCATGGACCCCTGGCCGCTGCCGCGGATGTTTCCGCAAATCTCCCGGAGCTTCGCCTGAATGGTGGGGTTGTCAAAGGTCCTCAGCGCGTCGGAGAAGGCCTCCACCATATTGGTAATGTCCTCACTTCGGGCCTCCTGGCGGTCCAGGTCGCTGTAGTGGATAAATTTTGTGTGGTCATAGAGAAAGGCCACCTGTGCGATTTCCTTACACTGGCGGTAAATGGCCGCCAGGGATTCCTCCCCCTGCCGCTCGTCGGAAATGGCGCAGAGCAGGGGATAGTCGTCCCGGATGCGGGCCTGCCGCCGGACGCTTTGACAAATCTGTTCCACCATCTGTTCCACGGCCTCCCGGCTCTCCCCGCCCAGAATGACGACGCAGCGCCCATCCTCTTCCTGCCCCTCCAGCAGCAGCTCCCGGCCACCGCAGCACTCCTCCAGCAGCTCGCTGAATTGCCGCAGGAAGGCCCGCAGCTCCTCGGAGGAGAGGATGCTCTGGGCATAGCCGAAGCCCAGGAGCTTGAAGAGGAGGCAGCAGTAGACCAGATTCTCTCCCTGGCCCAGGGTCTCCAGGTTTCGCCGCAGAGCCCCGGCGTCCTCCCGACCGTGAATCACGTTGGAGAGCATGGCGCTGAGGTTGCTGTGCTTTTGCCAAAGCAGCTGGTGTTTCTTCCGGGCCCGCTCCAGAATTTCCGGGAAGACGTTCAGGTCCACGGGCTTAAGCACATAGTCGAAGGCCCCGAACTTCAGCGCCTTGCGGGCGTATTCAAATTCGTCGTAGCAGGTGAGGATAATCAAGATCGTATCCGGGTAGTCCTTCAAAAGGGCCTCGGACATCTCCAGGCCGTCGATAAAGGGCATACAGATATCCGTCACCACCAGGTTCGGGCGGCACTCCCGGGCCATGGCAAGGCCCTCTTCCCCGTTTTCCGCGGTGGCGACCACTTCCATATCGTAGTCCTTCCATGGAATGGCGTTTTTCAGTCCCTCCCGGATCAAATATTCGTCGTCCACAATCATAACCTTCATCATGCGCTTCCCTCCCTCCTCTTGGGCAGTGTGATGTGGAAGGTCGTTCCCTCCCCCCGCTCGCTCTCAAAGGTTACGCCGTATTCCTCGCCGTACATCATGCGAATTCGCTCGTCGATGTTCAGCACACCGTATCCCTTTCCGGCGCCTCCGCTCTCCCGGCGGCGGAGGGCCCGCTCCAGCGCCGCCGCTCTGTCGGGCTCCAGGCCCGCCCCGTCGTCCTCCACGTCGATGGCCAGCCGGCCGTCCCGCTCTCCCGCCCAGATGCGCAGGTGACACAGCTCCCGCTTGCGCTTCATGCCGTGATAGATGGCGTTTTCCACCAGAGGCTGAACGATCAGCTTTGGTACCAGACAGGTCCGGACCGCCTCCTCCAGGGTGATCGTGTGAACAAACGTTCCCTGGTAGCGCACGCTTTGGATATAGAGATAGCTGGTGGTATGCTGAATCTCCTGCTCCAGGGGAATAATCTCCTCTCCCTTGCTCAGGCCGGTTTTCAGAAAGTCTGTCAACGAGAGCACCATCCGCACCACCCCGTTCTGGTCGTTGACCCGCGCCAGCCAGATAATGGAATCCAGGGTGTTGTAGAGAAAATGGGGCTTGATTTGCGCCTGGAGGGCTTTAAACTCCGCCAGGCGGAGCTGCTTCTGGTTCTCCGCCTCTTGTTGGACCAGGCGGTCAATCTGCCGGACCATCTCGTTAAACCGCTCCATCAACATGCCGATCTCGTCATAGTGGGTAATCTCCGTCCGGACGGACAGGTCTCCCGCGGCAACCTGGCCCATCTTTTGATTGAGCCGGTTAATGGGCTGCAAAATATGGGTGGTCATCCGCACCACAATGAGCAGAGACAGCGCCAGCAGCGAAAGGCACACCAGCACCGTGGAAAAAATGATGCTCCGGATGTTGTCGGTCAGGTCCCCCCAGGGGACGACGCCGATCACCGTCCAGCCGCAGCTTCGCAGCGTCCGCCGGATGGTCAGGCCTCGGTTTCGGGAGATTCCCTCCTCCTGACGGGACCACTCCCGCAAAGCCTTAGGGTCCTTGCCGTCCGGGTAGACCACCGGCTCGCCGTCCTCGTCGCAGATATAGAGAAATCCGTTGTTCCCGATACTGGCGTTCAGCCGGCTTTTCACCAACTTCTCCGCCAGCTCAATGATCACCATGCCGGCGTAACTCCCGCTGCCAATCTCCTTCACCGGCGTCACGGAGGCAATCAGGGGTTCACTGGTGGTGACGGAGACGGCGGACCCCTTCTGCGGCGGACGCCAGAAGGTCTCCTCCCGGGCGCAGGCCTCCTGATAGAGCCCGTCGCCGCTTAAGTCGTCAATGCGGAGACGGTAGTATTTGGACTGGGCGGAGACGCCGTTCTCCGCGAAAAAGTAGATGCAGAAAATATCGCTGTCAAAGAGATTCATCTCCGATAAAAAGGCGCTGATTTCATATTCGGCGGTAAAGTGCCGGCTCCCCTCCTCCGCCGGCAGCCGCAGGGCCTGCTGGACTCTGGCGTCCCGGCCAATGACCACGGGCATGGCGTGCATGTTGTCAAACAGCACCTCCAGTTCATCGGTGGTCTTGTCCACAATCTGGTTGCAGGTCTGCACGGACAGCTCCATGACATTCCGGTAGGAAATGAAACAGACCACCACGCCGATGGACGTAACAGACAGGGCCAGCACGCTCATCAGCATCACATAAAGCCGGGTTCGCAGCGACGATCGCTTCATAAAACACCTCTTTTTCTTCTCATATCTCTTTCAAGAGGAGCAAGCCAATCCTCTTGCATACCGCGGAGCCCTTTACAAATTTCCCCGTTTGGCCTCGCGTATACCTCCGGAGCCCCGGAGAAAGCCACACGCGAGCATACGAAGGGGAGAAAAACCGCTCTGCAAATCCGTTGCTTTGCAAAGCGGTCTTCCTTCGTATCAACTTTCTCTGGGCACCAGCGCGAAGGGCCGGATGGGAGAACCGGAGCCATTCCGGATTTTCAGCGGCACCGCCACGAAATAACATTCCTCCGGCAGCTTGTCCAGATGCTTCAGTTCCTCCATAATCAAAATGTGGTTTGGAAGCCAATGCATGTGGTGGGCATAGGATTCCAGCTCTTCTCCGGCGATGACCGGCGTGTCGCAGGCGATGGTATCGCTGCCCACGGCCCGGACCTTCCGCTCGGCGAAAAGCTTTACCGCGTCCTCCGCAAGGCCAGGCTCGTTCTTCGCGTAGTATTTCCAATCGCCCTGGGTCGTCCAGTATTGAAACCAGTTGTAGTTTAACAAAACGATGTCCCGTTCCCCGGCCCGTGTGCTCATCCCTTCCTCCAAGCCCAGAATCTGCTCTCTAGTGATCCGCTGACCGGGTTTCGCGTTCAGTTTGCCCAGATCATAGACCACCGCCCGGCCACAGATATAGTCGGCAGGATAGGTTTCAATGGTGCTTTCCATCATGGCGGAAACCTGATGGGCGGGGGCGTCCACATGGGCGCCGGTGTGCTCTCCCATGAAAATGGTCTGGCAATAGTAGCCATCGTGAGAGTGGGTAACCGTGGGTTGAATGACCAGCGGCGGGTGGGTGGGCCAACGGGGAATGTCGTTTTCCAGCGTAGGGGAAAGATCCACCACATCGAATTCCCTCAGCAGTTCCAAAAAGCGGCCCATGATATTGCCCATAGAAAAACTCCTTTCTGACGGAACGTTCCGGCTTTGGTCCGGACCCCGTGTTCTGGGGCGGACGCGGCCTTGGAAGGCCCGCGCCACAGTATGTATGATATCGGAAAACGGGAGTCTGGACAATCAAATGTTTTTCGGCTTTCTTTCGGATTTTTACGAAATTCGGCGCCGCGGGAATTCTGTCCCTAAAATGCAGATTTTGCCATGTACAATTTCCCGGTTTGTGGTAGAATAGAGAAAACCGTCGAATTGTGGAGGATCTCCTATGAACGACCACCTGATCGAACTGGATTCCATGGAACGGGACCCCGCCGTCCGCTCCCGGGAAGAGACGCTGCGGAGCCGGGAACGCCGCCCCGCCTCCCGCTCCCGAAAGCCGCCCCGCCGGATGGAGCTGAACCTTCTGTCTCTGGTTCTTTCCATCCTGGCCCTGCTGCTGGCCGGGACGGCGCTATTTCTCCTGCTGCGGGAGCCCCAGGAATTGGAGCCGGAGCCTCCCGAAGAGGAGCCCGTCACCTTCCGGTTTGGCGACATGGTGCTGGAACCTCTGGAGGGAATGCCCCGGAACCCCTATGACAAAGACGCCTTCTCCGTGGACGAAAAGGGCCGGGTCACCTACGAGAAAAACGGGAAACGGGCCCGGGCGGGCATCGACGTTTCCACCCATCAAAAGGACATCGACTGGCCGTCGGTGGCGGCGGACGGCATCGAATTCGCCATCCTCCGCCTGGGCCTCCGGGGCTACACCGAGGGCGGCCTGTTTCCGGACGAGACCTTCCAGCGGAACTTCCAAGGGGCCCTGGACGCCGGACTGGAGGTGGGAGTCTATTTCTTCTCCCAGGCCATCACCCCCCAGGAGGCGGAGGAGGAAGCGGACTACGTTCTGGAGACCTTGGCCGGGCGGGAGCTCACCTTTCCCGTCGCCTTCGACTGGGAGCCCATCCTCGGGGACCAGGCCCGCACCGACAGCCTGGACGGAGAGACCATGACCCGCTGCGCCGCCGCCTTTTGCAAGCGGATTGAGGACGGGGGATACCGCCCGGCGGTCTATTTCAACCGGACCCAGGGGTACCTCCGCTACGATCTGCGGGATTTGACGGATTACGAGCTCTGGCTGGCGGAATATGCCTCCCCTCCGGATTTTTATTACCACTTTGATCTCTGGCAATACTCTCACACCGGCCGGGTAGAGGGCATCCAGGGAGATGTGGACCTGGACCTGGCCTTTTGACCGGCTGCGGCCCGGTCCCGGAGCTCTCTTTTCCAGATGCGAAACGGGGACGCTTTTCGATGTGAAAACCGAAAAGCGTCCCCGCCTTTTTTCGAAGCGAGGGGCTGCCGGAGCCGTGTCTCGGCGCAGGGGACCATCCTCCGGCCTATCGCCGTCCCCGGAGCACCGCCCCTCCGCAGGCCAGGAGAAAGGCAGCCAGATTCGCCGCCACCACCGTGGCCCCCACCGGCGTGGAGCAGGCGAAGGACACCGTCAGCCCCGCGCAAAAGCACGCCACCGACGTGACAGCGGCGCAGAGGGTCACTCCGCGGAAGCTCCGGAAGAGCCGCATAGCCGTCAGAGCCGGGAAAATCACCAGAGAGGAGATCAGCATCGCCCCCATCATCCGCATGCCCAGGACGATGGTCAGCGCCGTCAAGATGGCGAGGAGGGCGTTGTACCGCTCCACCCGAAGGCCCGTGGCCCGGGAGAAGCTCTCGTCAAAAGTCACGGCGAAAATCCGGTGATAGAACAAAACGAACAGCGCCAGCACTGCCGCGCAGAGCAGCACCGACAGCGCCACGTCCGCTTTACTCATGGCCAGGACGCTGCCAAACATATAGTTGTCCACGTCCGTGGTCATGCCGGAGGTCTTGGAGATCACCAGCACGCCCAGGGCCAGGGCGGAGGCGCTGACCACGGCGATGGCTGCGTCGCTGTTCCACCGGGGGCTATCCGCCACCCGGAGCAGCAGAAAGGCCGCGGCGGTCACCACGGGGATGGAGAAGTACAGCGGCGTAACGCCCAGGGCCACCGCCACCGCCAGAGCGCCGAAGGAGACGTGGCTGAGACCGTCGCCGATCATGGAATACCGTTTCAACACCAGGGGGACCCCCAGCAGGGCGGCACAGAGGCTCACCAGCACCCCGGCGATCAAGGCCCTTTGGATAAAGGGAAAGGAAAACATTTGTAGCAGGCTCACTCCGCCACCTCCCGAAAGCGCCGCCCCTCCGGGGAGGCCAGATACTCCGCCGGAGTCCCCAGAAAAACGCCCCTCCGGCCAATGTGCAGCACCGTCCCGGCGTCCCGAAGGGCGGGGCGGAGATCGTGGGTCACCATCACCACGGCCATGCCCTCCCGCCGGTTCAGGTAGTTCAGGGTTTTGTACAAATCCTGCGCGGCGGCGGGATCCAGCCCGGTAACGGGCTCGTCCAGAATCAAAAGGCGGCTGGCGGCGCAAAGGGCCCGGGCCAGCAGAACCCGCTGCTGCTGCCCTCCGGAGAGGCGGCGGTAGCTCTGGTTCCGCAGCTCCAGAACACCCAGCTTTCCCAGGTTCATCAGGGCCTGGGACTTTTCGGCGGCGGTGTAGAAAAACCGGAGTCCCCGCCGGTTCAAAAAGCCGGAGAGGACCACCTCCTCCACCGTGGCGGGAAAATCCCGCTGGGCCTGGGTCTGCTGGGGCAGATAGCCCACGGCGCCGCTTTCCAGCTCCGGAGCCCGGCAAATCTCCCCGGCCAAAGGCGGCAGGAGCCCCAGAAGGCCCCGCAGCAGCGTGGACTTCCCGGAACCGTTGTCCCCCACCACGCAGAGGTAGTCCCCTCCGCCGATCCGGAGGTTCAGATGGGACAGGACCTCTTGCCCCTCGTAGCCCAGGGACACATCCCGGCAGACGATGAGGTCAGCGTTCCCCATAACCGGCCTCCTCTCTTGCGCAGGGGCCGCAGAGGCCCGTCAGGACGGTTTGGCTGAGGTCCACCTGAAAGTCGTGCTCCTCGGCCAAGTGGCTGTAGAGCCCGTGGAGCCGGACGCACTCCAGATGCTCCACCCGGCCGCAGCGGTGGCAGCGGAGAAGCAGGCAGCCTTCCTCCGCCGCCGGATGGGCGCAGTATTGATACAGGGTTCCGCCGCCGGCGGCGACCTTGTGGGCTTGTCCCGTCTCCGCCAGCCGGTCCAGCTGGCGGTATACCGTCGCCAGGCCTACGGGAAATCCCTTTGCCCGAAGGTCCTCCGTCAAAGAACGGGCGCTGGCGGGGCGGTCTCCCCGGCGCGCCAGGGCCTCCAGGACGGCCTGACGCTGTTTGGTGGCATAGGGCATAGAGCGCCTCCTGTCTGAAATTGAGAATCTTTATCATATTATCGTGGGGACGGGGAAAAGTCAAGGGAAATCTTGTTCAGGGAAGTGTACAAACCATGCTGTCAAACTCGTTCCAAGGGCATCTGCCGCTTGCCCCGGTCCGGCGTCTGTGCTATGATAGAGCCGAATCACACAAATTTCGCTTTTCAGCGGACGGCCCTATCCCGCAATCCCGGCGGCCCGGGCCGGTAAGGAGGCATCCCATGGACGCCAAACGAACCCTCTTGAAGCAATATTACGGCCACAGCGACTTCCGCCCCGGTCAGGAGCCCCTGGTGGACGCCCTGCTCAACCACAGGGACGTCATCGGCGTCATGCCCACCGGGGCCGGAAAGTCCATCTGCTACCAGCTCCCGGCCCTGCTGCTGCCGGGGCTGACCCTGGTGATTTCGCCCCTGATCTCCCTGATGAAGGACCAGGTCACCGCCCTGGCCCAAGCCGGGGTCCCCGCCGCCTTTCTGAACTCCTCCCTGGATGCGGAGGAATACCGGGACGTCTATCGCCGCATCCGGCGAGGCGCGTGCAAGCTCCTCTACATCGCGCCGGAGCGCTTGCAGGCGGAGGGCTTTCGCCGCTTGGTGGAGGATCTGCCCATCTCCCTGGTGGCCGTCGACGAAGCGCACTGCGTTTCTCAATGGGGCCAGGATTTCCGGCCCAGCTATCTGGAAATTGCCGGGTTGCTGCGCTCCCTTCCGGAGCGCCCTACCGTGGGCGCCTTCACCGCCACCGCCACGGCGGCGGTGCGCCAGGACATCGAAACTCTGCTGGAGCTCCAAAATCCGCTGCGGATCACCACGGGCTTTGACCGGCCCAACCTCTTTTTCGAGGTCGTCCATTCCAAGGACAAGGACCTCTGGCTCAGCCGGTTTCTGGCGGAGCGCCCCGCTCAGAGCGGCATTGTCTACTGTTCCACCCGAAAAACGGTGGACAGTGTCTATGCCTCCCTGCTGGCCCAGGGCATCCCCGCCGCCCGGTATCACGCCGGGCTGGAGGACGGGGAGCGCCGGCAAAACCAGGAGGGCTTTGTCTTCGATCAGGCCAGGGTAATGGTGGCTACCAACGCCTTTGGCATGGGAATTGACAAGTCCAACGTCGGCTTTGTCGTTCATTACAACATGCCCAAGGATCTGGAGAGCTACTATCAGGAGGCGGGGCGGGCCGGACGGGACGGAGGTCCCGCCCGCTGTGTCCTGCTCTACGCCCCCGGCGACGTGCGCACGGCCAAGTTTCTCATCACCAACTCCCAGGAGAACCAGGAGGGGGACCCTCAGCGCCTGGAGCGAGACCTGGAGCGGCTGAACCGCATGATTGCCTACTGCAAAACCGGACGCTGTCTCCGGGCGGAAATTCTGGACTATTTCGGGGAAATCCACGGGGGAAGCTGCGGAAATTGCGGAAACTGCGCCGGAGACTTCACGGACCGGGACATCACCGTCGAGGCCCAGAAGATTCTTTCCGCCGTGGCCCGGGTGGAAAAGCGTTACGTTTACGGGCTGGGCGCTGCCACCATTATCAAGCTTCTCCGGGGCAGCCGGGACAAGCGGGTGCTCCAGCTGGGCCTGGACCAGTTCCCCACCCACGGCGCCCTGAAGGCCCTGGACCGGGACCGGATCCAGCAGTACATCGACGCCCTGACGGAGGAGGGCTACCTCGTCACCGAAGGCGGGGAATACCCGGTTCTGCGCCTGACTGCCCAGGCGGGAGACGTGCTCTTTCGAGGGAAGAAGGTCCTTTTCCGGGACCGGGTCCGCCCGGCGGAGGAGACGGCGGCCCCGGCGGCTCCGGCCGTCTCCCAGACGGCGGACGGCGGACTGCTGGCCGCCTTGAAATCCCTCCGATTCCGTCTGGCGCAGGAGGCAGGCATCCCCGCCTATATGGTCTTCTCCAACGCCACCCTGACGGAGATGGCGGCTCTGCGGCCCTTGACCATGGAGGAGTTTTTGCAGGTTCCCGGCGTGGGCAAGGTCAAGGCCGAACGCTACAGCCGCGTCTTTCTCCAGGCCATTCAAGACTGGCGGGCCGGAGTCTCCGGCTGACGGGGCGTTCTGAATCGCGGCATAAAAATTGGTACGGCAGACCGGACGGTCTGCCGTTTCAGGCTGGCGAATATTCTTTTCGCCAGCCTGAGTAAGTTTTTCAGACCTTTAAAAAGTTCTGAAAAACTTCCGATTGAAAACGAGAGAAACCCCTGATGGGTTTCTCTCGTAGCTCTTTTCCTTTCCGCTCCCTTTTAGGCGGCCCTTTTTGACAAGCTGGAACGGCAGACCGGACGGTCTGCCGTTCTTCTGTTCGAGACCCCTCCGTCAGGCGGAGCGGATGACGTCCTTGTTCTTCACGAAATACTCCACACCGGAGTACAGCGTCGTCAGGGTGATGACCCAGCCGCAAAAACCGTCAATCCAGGTGAAATAGCCGGCGGGAACTGCCGTAAAGGCATTGGGGTCCGTGTGGAAGACGATGGTGGGGCCCATCAGCAGCATCGCCGCGATGCAAACCATGGTGGAAGCCGTCTTCACCTTTCCGGACCACCCGGCGGCGATGACACGCCCGTTGTCCGAGGCGATCATCCGCAAGCCGCTGACGGCGAACTCCCGGGTAATCACGATCATCAGCATCCAGGCGGGCATCCGCCCCTTCTCCACGAACCACAGCAGCGCCGCCACCACCAGAATCTTGTCCGCCAGAGGATCGGCGAACTTGCCAAAGTCCGTCACCAGGTTGTATTTCCGGGCGATCTTTCCGTCCAGCAGGTCCGTCAGGCTGGCGATGATAAAGATGGCCAGGGCCACATAGTCCGCGCCGGGGAAGCCCCAGTACAGCACCGCCAGAAACACCGGCGTCAAGATGATGCGGAGCATCGTCAATCGATTGGGCAGGTTCATAAGTCCTCCTTCTCCGGATAGGTTTTATCCTTCCAGTACCACCACCGCAGCTTCTCAGGGTCCTGGTCCGGGTGGTCCGCGTAATACACCGCGGTCCGCCAGACGTACAGGGCACAGCGGTCCTCCTGATAGCCTTTCAGCAGACACTCTTTCGCATACAGCTCCTCCGGGTCCCGGCCCCGAAGGTCCGAGACCGCCCGGATTCCCACGGCTTCCATAACCGAGGCGATGCGCTCCCCCACGCCGGGAATCTCGGTCAGCGGACTTTTCATATCCGCTCTCCGGTGAGCTCGCCGTCCATCACGCCGGTAAGGCGGACCATGACGAAGCTCCCCGGCTCCGGCTCCTCCTCCGCGGAGAAGTAGATTCGTCCGTCAATCTCCGGGGATTCGGCGTAGCTCCGGCCATAGAACATCTGGGCCTGCCCGTCGAAGCCCTCGCAGAGGACCTCCCGTTCCTCACCCAAGACGGACTCGTTGTACTCGTCGATCACGTCGGACTGCACATCCACGGCGATCTCCGCCCGGCGGGCGGCCTCCTCCTCGCCCACGTGGTCCATCTGAGCCGCCCGGGTCCCCTCCTCCGGGGAGAAGGGGAAGACTCCGGCCCGCTCGATTTTCTGCTCCCGGAGGAACTGGCACAGCTCCTCGAACTCCGCGTCTCCCTCGCCAGGGAGTCCGGCAATGAGGCTGGTCCGCAGCACCAGACCGGGAATTCGCCGGCGGAGGGTCTGGAAGAGGGCGCAGATGGAGTCCTTGGTGTCCCGGCGGTTCATGGATTTCAAGATTGCGTCGTCACAGTGCTGGATAGGGATATCCAGATAGGGCAGAATTTTTTCCTCGGAGGCAATGACGTCGATGAGCTCCGAGGTGATTTCGTCGGGGTAGAGATAGTGGAGGCGGATCCAGTGAAAGTCCAGCTTACAGAGCTCCCGCAGCAGGGCGGCCAGTTGGTGTTCTCCGTTCAGGTCCGTGCCGTAGCGGGTGATGTCCTGGGCGATGACCAGCAATTCCTGCACCCCGGCGGAGGCCAATTCTGAGGCCTCGTCCAGGAGCTCTCTCATGGGGCGGCTGCGGTACTTCCCCCGCAGGGAGGGAATAACGCAGTAGGCGCAGTGGTTGTCGCAGCCCTCGGCGATGCGGAGGTAGGCGAACCAGGGGGGTGTGGAGAGGATGCGGGGGCCGTTTTGGGGGGCGGTGTGGATGTTTCCCAGGTGGCAGGGCCGGAGGCCGGTTTCCATGGCTTCGGAGATGGCCTGTACGATGTCGCCGTAGCTGCCGGTGCCCAGGATGCCGTCGATTTCGGGGAGCTCGTTCAATACGTCGGCCTTATAGCGCTGGGCCATGCAGCCGGTAACCAGTATTTTTTTCAGGGAGCCGGCCTGTTTCAGCTCCGCCAGCTCCAGGACGTGGTCGATGGCCTCCTCGCAGGCGGAGGCCAGGAAGCCGCAGGTGTTCACCACCGCCACGTCGGCTGTGGTGGGGGACGCCACGATTTCGTGGCCCGCGGACTGGACCAGGGACATCATCTGTTCGCAGTTCACCTGGTTCTTGGCGCAGCCAAGGGAGAGGAAATATACCTTATAGGGCATGGGGGCCTCCTTTGCTTCCCCCTGCCAGGGGGGAGGGGTTTTTTCCGGCCCTTGCGGGCGGGGGGGATTTCAGCCATGATGATGGCTGGTTCATTGCACCCCCCATTTTCTCTTTTTCTTCCAGAAGAAAAAGAGAAAACGGGCCGTGCACGGTCCAAAAGAGAAAAAGAAGTACGAGGGGACGACGCGGGGGCGCGCCTGAATGACTGGCCGAAGCCAGGAATGACTTCCCACGCGGCACTGAATTCAGCGGGGGTTTTTGTCCCTCATCGAACGGACAAGCTCCTGTTTCCGCTGGCGCTGCCCCGGTGGGCGCCCATTCTTATCCCCGCCAGGTGGGATCGTCCGTGATGCCCAGCAGATAGTCCGTGGAAACATGGAAATACTCTGCCAAAAGCACCAGTTTATCAATAGTGGTACTGCGCCCACCACTTTCCAGCATGCTGATGGATTTACTTGTAAGTCCCAAAATCTCCCCCAGCTGCTGTTGAGTGAGACCTTCCTCTTTCCGAAGCTGATAAACTCTTTCTTTTAATAAAATGACAGTTTTCATAAAAACCTCTTGACTATACCTTTAAGTAGGATTATAATACTACTTAAAGGTACAAAAATAGGAGGATTCAAAAATGTTAGATATTTTGAGTGCCATCTATCATGATGACCCGCTTGCTTTTAAAACGCTCTGTTGTTTAGAGGATCCCATGACTCCGGAGGAGCATCACGTAGCGAACCAGCTACGGGCGGTAGACGAGAAAATCGCGGAAAAGCTAATACACGGCATTTGCGTTCTTGCGGATGCGCAAGCGGAGCAGTCTTTTTATACCGGCATGCGGGTCGGCGCACAGCTGATGGCGCAGCTCATGGCCCAGTGACCATCAGCGGACTTGCGGAAGCACCGAATGAGCGCCAGCGAAAAGAGCAGCTGGTCCATTCGATCATTGACAAACCCCCGCTCAAACCAATTGCGTGCGGAGAAGTCATTCCTGGCTTCGGCCAGTCATTCAGGCGCGCCCCCGTATCGTTCCCCCGTACTTCTTTTTCTCTTTTGGACCGTGCACGGCCCGTTTTCTCTTTTTCTTCTGGCAAGAAAACGAGAAAATGGGGGGTGCAAAGCACCAGCCATCTTCATGGCTGAA
>CAJTFN010000007.1 GCA_910575815.1 Oscillospiraceae bacterium | reverse complement strand
TCTCTGGCCCCGACGGCTACATCTACGACCCCGACGGCGTGACCACCGAGGAGAAGATCGACTATCTGCTGGAAATGCGGAACAGCGGCCGGAACCGGGTTCAGGACTACGCGGAGAAGTTCGGCGTGGAGTTCCACCCCGGCGAGAAGCCCTGGAGCGTGAAGGCGGATGTGGTGATGCCCTCCGCCATGCAGAACGACGTGCATATGGAGCAGGCAAAGCAGATCGCGGCCAACGGCGTGAAGTATTACATTGAAGTGGCCAACATGCCCACCACCAATGACGCGCTGAAATTCCTCCTGGAGCAGCCCGGAATGATCGTAGCTCCCAGCAAGGCGGTGAACGCCGGCGGCGTGGCCACCTCCGCCCTGGAGATGGCCCAGAACAGCGAGCGGCTGGTCTGGACCGAGGAGGAGGTCGACAAGCAGCTCCACCAGATCATGGACACCATCTACAACATGAGCGTCGAGGCCGCGGAGACCTATGGCCTGGGCTACAATCTGGTTGCCGGAGCCAACATCGCCGGCTTCCAGCGGGTGGCCGACGCCATGATGGCCCAGGGTGTGTTCTAAGATTCCGGAGAACCCGTTATTCCATTGATTCGAAGACCAACAGCCAGTTGACAAACCTGTCAACTGGCTGCTGGTTTTATGCATTCTGACTTTTTTTATAGGTTAAATAGCCCTCTAAAATCAGTGACGCCGCTACGGCATCTACGGTCTTCTTTCGCTGTCGGGCGTTTTTGCCAGCCTTGAAGAGAATTTGATGGGCGTCAATGGTGGTCCGGCGCTCATCCCAAAGGGTCACCGGCAGACCAACAGAGCTTCGCAGCAGCTCTGCCAAGCTCTCCGCCTTTTCAGCCCTGGGACCCCGCGTGCCGTCCATGTTCCGGGGATGGCCCAGCACCAGCTCTTCTACGCCGTGTTCCCGCGCCAGAGCCGTAATGCGCTCTACCACAAGCTCCGGGCGGTAGGCGTTGATGGTGGTGGTGAAGCCGGCTAGAAGGCCGGTGGGATCGGAGATGGCAATGCCGGTGTGGGCATCTCCGTAGTCAATGGCCATGATGCGCATGGCGGACCTCGCTTTCTGCGGACAGAGCCGCTTTGGTGTGCCGCCGCCCGGTGGGGGGAGGAGGCTGTGATCAGATGGACATTCTTTGCGAACGTTTCCGTGGAGATGCTCTGCAAGCACAGGTTTACCAGAGAAATTGTAGCATATTTCACGCACAATTTCAAGGGAGCCGGAGGGCCGGGGAGGGTGACCGCAAAAAGAGCCCGGAACAATTCCAAAGGAATTACTCCGGACTCTTCTTTTTTCACGCAACACGCAATCTCAATACCACCCGGTCAGAGGGCAGAGTCAAGACAGCTTTACGCAGGGGAGACAAAGAGCAGATTACTTCAGCTCGACCTTGCCGCCGACTTCCTCGATCTGCTTCTTCATGGCCTCGGCGTCGTCCTTGGAGATGCCCTCCTTCAGGGTGGCGGGAGCGCCCTCGACAGTGGCCTTGGCTTCGGCCAGGCCCTGGCCGGTGATCTCGCGGACAACCTTGATGACCTTGATCTTGGAAGCGGCGTCGAAGCCAGTCAGGACCACGTCGAAATCGGTTTTCTCCACGGCGGCGGGAGCAGCGCCACCGGCGGCGGGAGCGGCCATGGCGGCGGCGGAAACGCCGAACTCCTCCTCCAGAGCGTGGACGAGCTCGCTGAGCTCCAGAACGGTCAGGCCCTTGATCTCTTCGATCATGGCGGTAATTTTCTCAGACATTGTATGGAACCTCCTGATAGTAAATTTTTAAAAAATGAGGTAGGGGCCGCTTACTCGGCGGCGGGGGCTTCCCCGGCGGGCGCGCCCTGCTTCTCGGCGATCTGCTTCAAGACCACGGCCAGGCCGGTGATGGGAGCCAGCATGGTGCCCAGAACCTGAGCCTGGAGTACGGGCAGAGCGGGGATGGAGGCCAGGGACTTGATGGTTTCCAGGTCCACGGGCTTGCCGTCCATGAAGCCGCCCTTGATCTCGAACTTGTCGTTCAGCTTCTTGGCGTAGTCGTTCATGATCCGGGCGGGGGCCACGGGATCGTCGCACAGCGCCAGGGAAGTGGTGCCGTTGAGGAGCTCGTCCAGGTCGCTGAGGCCGGTGTTGTTGAACGCGAAGCGGAGCAGCGTGTTCTTGATGACGGCGTAGTCCACCGCGTTTTCACGGCACTCCCGGCGCAGGGCGGTGTCCTCCTCGACGGTAATTCCCTTATAGTCGACGATGACGCCGGCGGTGGCCTTCTGAATCTTCTCGGTCAGCTCCGCGACGATGGCCTGCTTTTCGGATAAGACTTTTGCGTTAGGCATACTTGTGTTCACCTCCAGGAATTGGACCGGCGGACTCGCCCGGACAGGAGCGGCGGCCGGTCTGGAATCAGCGGGGACTCCGGGACGCAGGTCCGGAGCTGTCCCGGCGCGTCCAAAAGAAAAACCTCTCTGCCCGAAAAGACAGAAAGGCATAGCAAATCTCCATTTGCCGTCCTCGGCAGGATTTACGGGCCGTGCCCACCTGCTGTCTTTGGAACGCGACTGTTATTATATGCGGAAGCGGCGGGATTGTCAATACCAAATTGACAAAAAATTTCCCTTTTTTCGTCAGGTGGGCGGCGGCGGAAACGAACCCTTCCCGGCCGGCAGGGGCAATGGGGTTCCGCGGGGGTAGGCCGGTCCCTGTAAGATGTTCCCCTGTTTCCCTGCGTTTACAGACGCTCCCGCCGGTAATTGTATCTTGTGCCTTTCCGGTTGGCATGCTACAATTAAAATAAAACAGGAAACTGGAGAGGGAGGGACGGCGAATGTGGGGGGAAAGGATGCGCAGGATGCGGGAGTATGTTGCCTCCGCTTTTTCGGCGGCGCTTTTGGCCGTGATGCTGCTGGTCCCGCTGGTTCTTGGCCTGGTCGGTCAGGGCTGGCAGCATCCCCTCCAAAGCCTCCGCTCCCGGGCGGAGATGGAGTCCTACTTGGAGGAGGCCTATGCCGGACGGGAATTTCGGGTCGGATTTCCTGTGTACAATATGATTGGGGACGAGTTTCTTGCCTTTGTCAAGGACCCGGAGGGGCAGGTCCTGTTCGGGCTCTCTTACACGGCCCAGGGGGGCCTAGCCGAGCGTCGGGCGTTTCAGGGCAGGGACGGTCGTTACTACTTGACCGCGGAGGAATGAGGTGCGGGGCCGCCATCCCTGCGTTTGCCGGAATGACGGAAAGAGAGGCCCCGCTTTGGGCATTTTGCCGAACCGCAGCCAAAACCCGGCCCCCTGGGTGGGGGAGGGACCGTGCGAAATACCCCTTGTGGTCTCGGGAGTTTTTTGCTATACTAATAAAGATTGAAACTTGTTCGTGACCAACGGAGGGATTGCTATGTCGGAAGAAACAAAAGCCGCGCAGCCGGGCCGGGCGCTCTATGAATGGACCCAGGCCCTGGTGTGCTCCGTGCTGGCGGCGGTGCTGCTGTTCGCCTTTGCCGCCCGGGTGGTGGGCGTCTCCGGAGGGTCCATGCGGGACACCCTTCAAAATGGGGATTTGCTTTTGGTGGTAAACGGCTACCTCTGCGGCGGTTACCAGCAGGGGGACGTGGTCATCGCGGCCAAAGCGGAGTTTGAGTATGGCGAGCCCATCGTCAAGCGGGTCATCGCCGTCGAGGGCCAGACCGTGGACATCGACTTTGACGCCGGCGTCGTCCGGGTGGATGGCGAGGTGCTGGGCGAGCCCTATATCCGGGAGACCACCCATCTGGACCTGGGCATGGAGTATCCCTTCACCGTGCCGGAGGGCTGCGTGTTTCTCATGGGGGACAACCGCAACGAGAGCCGGGACAGCCGGGAACCCACGCTGGGCGCGGTGGACACCCGCTGCCTCATTGGCCGGGCGGTATTTTTGCTGGTCCCTGGGGAGACGGAGGGCATGGATCTGCGGGAGTGGAGCCGGGTGGGAACTCTTTAAAGCCCTGGTCCCGGCGGCGCGGAAACGGAGAGGCACCCTTTTCCAGCTAGAGAATCAAGGAGAGAAAGAGACATGCAGAAAGAAGCGCGGCAGACGGAGCCCCAAGCGGAAGAGCAAGGCCGCCAGGAACTATATGAGTGGGTGCAGGCCCTGGTGTGCTCCGTGCTGGCGGTGGTGCTGCTGTTCACCTTCGGAGTCCGCCTCATCGGCGTGGATGGCCATTCCATGGTCCCGACCCTCCAGGACGGAGACCGGCTGCTGGTACTGAATTCCATGCTCTGCGGCGGCTATGAGCCGGGGGATATTGTGGTTTTGCGGAAGGAGAGCTTTCTCCCCACCCCCATTGTCAAGCGGGTCATCGCCACCGAGGGCCAGCTGGTGGACATTGACTTTTCCTCCGGCGCCGTTTTCGTGGACGGGCGGCAGCTTCAGGAGGAGTATATCAACGAGCGAACCCTGGCGGAGGAGGGGACGGTTTTCCCCCTGACGGTGCCGGAAGGCAGCGTTTTTGTCATGGGAGACAACCGCAACCACAGCAACGACAGCCGGGACGCGCGGCTGGGCACGGTGGACACCCGCTATATCATTGGCCGGGCGGTGTTTCTGGCCTTTCCGGGGCCCGACGGGGCCACGGGAGAGCGGATATACGGACGGATTGGAGGCCTTGGTTGATGGAGATTCAATGGTATCCCGGACATATGGCGAAGACCCGCCGGATGATCACGGAGCAGCTGAAACACGTGGACGCGGTCTGCGAGATTCTGGATGCCCGCATTCCCCGGTCCAGCCGAAACCCGGATGTGGACGGCCTGACGGCGGGGAAGCCCCGGCTGGTGGTGCTGAACCGGGCGGATCAGGCGGACCGGGAGGCCACCAAGGCCTGGACGGCCCGCTTCAAGGAGTCCGGCTGGGCGGTGCTGGAGACGGACTCCAAAAGCGGCGCGGGTACCGGGGCGTTTTCCGCCGCCGTGCGGGCACTGCTGGCGGACAGGCTCCGGGCTTACGCGGAGAAGGGCCAGGCGGGCCGTGTGGTCCGGGTCATGGTCCTGGGGATTCCCAATGTGGGAAAGTCCACCTTCATCAATAAAATCGCGGGCCGGAAAACCGCCAGGGCAGAGGACCGACCTGGCGTCACCCGCTCCAAGCAGTGGGTTCCCATAGACCGGGGGTTCGAGCTGCTGGACACTCCCGGCATCCTCTGGCCCAAGCTGGGCGACCAGGACGTGGGTCTCCACCTGGCCTTTACCGGCGCGGTGAAGGATGAGATTTTGGACACCGAGACTCTGGGCTGCCATCTGATGGCCTATTTGGCGGAGAGGTATCCGGAGGCCCTGAAAAGCGGCTATAAGCTTCAAGCGCTCCCGGAACGGGAGGGGGAGGAGAACGACGTGGCCTATGGCTGGCGGCTGTTGGAGACAGCCGGACGGCGGCGGGGCTTCCTCGTCTCCGGCGGCGAGGCGGACACGGAACGGATGGCGAAAATTCTCCTGGACGAGTTCCGCTCCGGCAAGCTGGGGCGGTTTACCCTGGAGATGCCGGAATGAGGAAGCGGGAACCGCCGCCGCCCCCGGAGCTGGCGGCCAAGTGGCTGCTGATCTGGATAGGGCTTCATTTCCTTTTGTATCTGCTGCTGTTCCACCAGAACGCGCGGACGCCGTGTATTCTGGCCTTGGGGGCCTACGGGCTTTGCCTGCTCCGCCTGGATTGGGCGCTGTACCGGGGCGGGAGCCCGGAGGACCTGCGGGGAATGTGGCGCTACTGGCTGGGCGCCTGCGTGTGCATGGGCTTGTGGCTTCTTTGGGCGGAGCCGAAGCTGGCCGGGAGCAACGGGGTGATGGAGACCATGCTGGTGGGGCTGGTGGTGCCCTACGGACCCCATCTCTCCGGGGACTGGGGCTGGACGGAGCGTCTCCGAGGGGCCGGGCTGTTGAGCCGGGAGGCCATTCTGGGACTCCAGTGGGGGTTGGTAGGGCTCTGTGCCGGACATCTGGCCTATTACCTATGGCTGAGCCGCCGGAGGAGATGAAGAAGGAACCCGGAGAGACCCGCGGGGCCTCCGGCTCCTGAGAGGGAGGGGGGGACGCTCTTCCCAGCCCTGAAAGAGAGAGGAGTATGCATGACATGGGACAGAGACAAACGGGGGAGGCCTGGGAACTCCGCTTCCGGCTGTCGGAGCTGGCCTGGGCGGCGCTCCAGCTGCTGACCGGTATTCGGAATTACCGCTCCGGTGGCCCCGCCTTCTACGACAGCTGGACTTGGGTGCTGCTGGCGGCCTACTTCGCCGCCCTGCTGGGCCTGGATCTCTCCAGCCTCTATTACGGTGAGGCCAAGGCGGTCCGGCGGCAGAAGATTTTCTGGCTGGCCGGTGTTGTCCTCACGGCAATCGGCGGGGGCCTGCTGCTGAAAAATCTTCCAGGCCGCTTCCTCCTGGTGCTGACGCCCTTTTACGCCGTCGCGCCGCTGTTTACCAGCCTTCTTCACCTCCAATTGGATCTGCCCTTGGAGGACGCGCTGCTCCGCTGCGCTCTGGCGGCGCTGCTGCTGAGCGGGGCCCATCTGCTGTATTTCGGCTTTCTGGCAAGGCGGGCAGCGGGACGGAAGGACCTATGCTCCCCGAAGGCCTGAGCGGTGGATTTTTGGGTTTCCGGCGGCGGGCCAGGATCGTTTGCAGGGAAGGTGCTGATCTAGGAGAGATGGAGCGGCGGCGGAGAACTGTCAATGCCGGAGCGCTTCTATGGATGGCCCTGCACGTTTGCGCCGGCGTCTACGTTGTCTTGTGCGGCCTCTACCGCAGCTGCTCGGGCGGGACCTGGGCCCTGCTGGGGCTGTAGCTCCAGGATGTACGGCATCATGCTTTTGGCGGAACTGCTGGACTGAACGATGCCGGATCCGGCCGTGCTGGCGTTTGTGAGCTGCTCCCTCCTGACGCACATCCATCAACTAGAGGCCCTGTTGTGGCGTGCCCGGGAGCTGGTGGGAAGGGAGCTCAGGACGTTCGCCGGATTTTTGCCCTGCCTGACGCCCTTCGTTTATCTCGCTCGGCTCCACCGCCGAATCATGGAGAAAGGAGCACCGTTGGATGGACCTTTGGCTTCCGGAACGGGAACAGTGGAATAAGGGCTATGCCGTCCTCTGCGGCGTGGACGAGGCGGGGGCGGGGCCCCTGGCCGGCCCGGTGTACGCTGCCGCGGTGATCCTGCCCCGGGAGCGGAATTTCCCGGGACTTAACGACTCCAAAAAGCTGACGGAGAAAAAACGGGAGGCCCTCTATGAACAGATCATCGCCCAGGCGGAGAGCTGGTCCGTGGCCTTCGCCGCGGCGGAGGAGATCGACGAAATGAACATCCTCAACGCCCGGATGCTGGCCATGCAGCGGGCCATCGATGGGCTGCCCGTGAAGCCGGACCTCTGCCTCATCGACGGCAACCGGGATCACGGTAGCCGGGTTTCCATCGTGTCGCCCCACATCACTCTGGTGGGGGGGGACGGGAAGAGCGCCTCCATTGCCGCCGCCTCCATTTTGGCCAAGGTCAGCCGGGACCGCTATGTCTCCCGGGAGCTGGACGCCCTGTATCCCCAGTACGGCTTCGCCCGGCACAAGGGTTACGGTACAAAGGCCCATTACGCCGCTCTGGATCAATACGGCCCCTGCCCGGCCCATCGAAGATCCTTCCTGAAAAAGTGGGAGGTGAGGCGGGGATGACCAAAGCCGCCGGAGACCAGGGGGAGGCCCGGGCCGCCTGGTATTTGGAGCGCCAGGGCTATGCTGTTTTAGAGCGGCAGTGGCGCTGCCGCTTCGGGGAGCTGGACCTGGTGGCCCAAAGTCCCGAGGGAATCCTCTGCTTCGTGGAGGTGAAGCGCCGGGGACCGGGCTCCATCGGACTGCCCCGGGAGTTTGTGGACGCCCGCAAGCGGGAGCGGCTGCGGAAAGCCGCCGCCGCCTATCTGAGCGTTTGCCAATGGGACGGCCCCGTCCGCTTTGACGTGGCGGAGGTCTATGAGGAGCGGGAGGGCGGTCTTCGGGTTTTTTATCTGGAAAACGCCTTTCAGGACGATTCGAATTGAGAAAATGGGAAAAGTTTGTTGACAGGATCTTCCGCCGGCTTCCTTGCGCAGAGCGAATTCCGGAGGATGAGCCGGCGATATTCATTATGTAAATCCTAGTTTCGGAACCATCATTATATTTTAGAGCGAAAGGTGAGATAGACATGAAGTATTTAAGCACCAGGGACCGGGCCCTGCGGGTCAGCAGCGCCGAGGCCGTGAAGCTGGGCCTCTCCCGGGACGGCGGACTGCTGACGCCGGAGACGATTCCTCAGATCGACGGGGAGTTTTTGCGGAGTCTGACCGGGGTTTCCTATCAGGAGCGGGCCGCCAAGGTGATGGCCCTCTATCTGACGGATTATTCCGAGGAGGAGCTGCGGACCTTCGCGAGCAACGCCTATGGCCCGGATAAGTTCGATACCCCCGCGGTGGCCCCGCTGCGGAAGGTGGACGAAACCACCCATTGCTTGGAGCTGTGGCACGGCCCCACTTCCGCGTTTAAGGACATGGCCCTCCAGATGCTGCCCCAGCTCCTCTCCGCCGCCCTGGGGAAGACCGGGGAGGACAAGACGGTCTGCATCCTGGTGGCCACCTCCGGCGATACCGGCAAGGCTGCCATGGAGGGCTTCGCCGACGTGCCCCAGACGAAAATCATGGTCTTTTATCCCAAGGATGGTGTGTCCAAGGTTCAGGAGACCCAGATGGTCACCCAGGAGGGAGCGAACGTGGGCGTCTGCGCCGTGGTGGGCAACTTTGACGACGCCCAGGCGGGTGTGAAGCGCATCTTCTCCGACCCGAAGCTGCGGGAGACCCTGGCTGAGCGGGGCTACCTCCTGTCCTCCGCCAACTCCATCAACTGGGGCCGGATTCTGCCCCAGGTGGTCTACTATATCTCCGCCTACTGCGACCTGCTCCGGGACGGGGAGATCGCCATGGGAAGCCGGGTGAACTTCTGCGTTCCCACCGGCAACTTCGGGGACATTCTGGCGGCGTACTACGCTGGGCGCATGGGACTGCCCGTGGGAAAGCTGATCTGCGCGTCCAACAAGAACGACGTGCTGACGGAGTTCCTCCGCACCGGCGTCTACAACAAGAACCGACTCTTCCACAACACCATGAGCCCCTCTATGGACATCCTGGTCTCCAGCAACCTGGAACGGCTGCTCTTTGACCTCTCCGGGGAGAACGACGCCGAGGTCCGGGGCTACATGGAGGCCCTGAACACCAGCGGGAAGTACGAGGTCTCCGAAACCGTCAAGGGAGCCCTCCAGGAGGCTTTCTGGGGCGGCTTCTGCGACGAGGCGGGGACCACCGCCGCCATTGCCCGGTATTATAAGGAGCACGGCTACCTCATTGACACCCATACCGCTGTGGCGGCAGGGGTGCTGGAGCAGTACCGGGCCGAGACCGGGGACACAGCGCCGACCGTCTTCGTCTCCACCGCCTCCCCCTATAAGTTCTGCGACCACGTCCTCCAGGCCATCGGGGAGACCCCCAAGGGGGATGGCGTGGAGCTGCTGGAGCAGCTGAACGCCGTTTCCGGCGTGGCGATTCCTAAGCGGCTGGCGGCCCTGAAGGGCAAGACGCGGCGGTTCGACCTGACGGCGGAGAAGGCGGATATGGACAACGTAGTGCTGGACTTCCTGAAATAAAACAAGGAGACGGAAAGATGAAGGTCAAAACCCTGAAACGGAAATGGGCCCGGGCCTACTGGCTCTTCCTGTGGGGAATCCTACTGTCCGGATTTCTGGGAGCGGCTCTGCCGGAGGGGGCCAGGCCCCTGGGCCTGGCGGCGCTGGTCCTTTGCGCGGCGGGCATGATTTTCGGTATTTGGAAGCTACGCTGCCCCTACTGCGGAAAGAGCGCCCCCCGAGCCCCGGCCTTCTCCCCGTCCTCCGGAAAAACCCAGTATTGCTCCAGCTGCGGGCGGCCCTTCGTCTACGACGACGAGGCCTGACCTGGCTGCCGTCGCTCCGGCCTGGACTGCCACCGGACCCGCAGAGCGCGCGAAAGTTCTTTTGCCTGCTTTTCTTTCAAGAAAAGTAGGAGAAAGGGGGGATGAGATGGCCCTCTATGCGATTGGGGACCTGCACCTCTCCCTGACGGCGGATAAGCCTATGGAGGTCTTCGGTCCCGCCTGGGAAAATTATACGGCCCGCATTGCCGAAAGCCTCTCCGCCCTGACGGCGGAGGATACGCTGATCCTGGCGGGGGATACCTCCTGGGGCATGAGCCTGGAGGAGGCGGAGGCGGACTTTCAGTTCCTGGACCAGTTCCCCTGCAAGAAGTACCTGGTGAAGGGAAACCACGACTACTGGTGGACCACCGCCGCCAAGCTCCATCGCTTCTTCGACGAGAAGGGCGTCCATACCCTGGACATCCTCCATAACAACAGCGTCCCTTACGGAGACTGGGCCGTCTGCGGCACCCGGGGCTGGTTCCTGGAGGAGGACGCCCACAACGTCAAGGTCCTGAACCGGGAGGTGGGGCGGCTGGAGGCGTCTTTGAAAGCGGCGGGGGAGCGGCCCATCCTGTGCTTCCTCCACTACCCGCCGTTGTATCAGGGCTACGAGTGCCCGGAAATCCTGGAAACTCTGGCAAAATACCGGGTCTCCCTCTGCTGCTACGGCCACCTTCATGGGTACGCCATCCGCCGCAGATGGGAGGGAAAACGGGGGGAAACGGACTTTTCCCTGATTTCCGCCGACTATTTGGGCTTTGTTCCGAAAAAAATTTGTGATTAGAGGAAAAAAGACTGGTATTTTCGATTTTTTTCTGATAGAATACTAACTTGTCCTGGTCAATCGCTTTTCGGAGTTTCAGGACCGGGCATGAACGGAGGAAAACAGACATGAGTGTGAAGAGCTGCGAAAAGCTTGAAAAGAGTCAGGTCGCGCTGACCATCGAGGTGGAGGCCGCGGAGTTCGAGGCCGCCATTGAAAAGGCGTACCGGAAGCTGCGGAACAAGATCAACGTCCCCGGCTTCCGCCCCGGCAAGGCTCCCCGGAAAATCATCGAGGGCATGTACGGCGTGGAGGTCTTCTTCGACGAGGCCATCAACCTCGCCTTCCCCGACGCCTATGAGGCCGCTGTGAAGGAGAAGGAGCTTCGGACGGTGGGCTATCCCTCCGTGGAGCTGGTTGGGGAGTGCACCCGGCAGGGCTTTACCTTCAAGGCTGTCGCGCCCGTGTATCCCGAGGTCACGCTGGGCCAGTATCAGGGCCTGAGCGCCCCCAAGGAGGAGGTCACGGTGACCGCCGAAGACGTGGACCGCCGCCTCCAGACCCTCACCGAGCGGAACACCCGTCTGGTGTCCGTGGAGCGGGAGGCCAAGGAGGGCGATACCGCCGTCATCGATTTTGAGGGCTTCCTGGACGGCACGCCCTTCGACGGCGGCAAGGGAGAGAATCACAGCCTGGAGCTGGGTTCCCACAGCTTCGTCCCCGGTTTTGAGGAGCAGGTCGTGGGAATGAAGGCCGGCGATGAGAAGGATATTGACATCACCTTCCCTGAGGACTACCACGCGGACTTGGCCGGTAAGGCCGTGGTCTTCAAGGTCAAGTGCCACGAGGTGAAGGAAAAGGAAGTCCCCGCCCTGGACGACGAATTTGCCAAGGACGTCAGCGAGTTTGACACGCTGGAGGAGCTCCGGGCGGACCTGGAGAAGCAGATCGCCGGAGACCGGGAGAAGGACGCCCAGCGGGGCTTTGAGGACGCGCTGATGGAGCAGGTGGCCGGAAACCTCACCGCCGACATCCCCGACGCCATGGTGGAGGGGCAGGCCCGGCAGTTCCTGGAGAACTTCCGTAGTCAGATCGCCCAGCAGGGAATTCCCTATGACCAGTACATGCAGATGACCGGCATGAGCGAGGCCAAGCTGCTGGAGGACGCCAGGGAACCCGCCCTGCGGCAGGTGCGGATGGACCTGGCCGTCATGGCCATCATTGAGGCCGAGCACATTGAGGCCAGCGAAGCGGACGTGGAGGAAGAGTACAAGAAGCTGACGGAGCAGTTCGGCATGGACTTGGAGATGGTGAAGAAGTACGTCCGGGAGGACCAGATCAAGGATCAGGTGTGCAGCCGCCGGGCCATCGACCTGGTGGTGGAGAGCGCCACCGCCACCAAGCCGGAGAAGAAGGAAGAGGCCCCCGCCGGGGAGAAGCCCGCCCGGAAGCCCCGGAAGAAGAAGGAGCCCGAGGAGGCCGGAACCGAGGAGAAGAAGCCCGCCAGAAAGCCCCGGAAAAAGAAGACGGAAGAGCCCGCCGGGGAGACAAAGGACGGGGAGTGATCCCGGAGCCCCTGTGTTCCGCCGTTTTTCGGACGCCAATAGGAGAATAAGACGAATCTTTACTTGTAAGTTCACAGATTCGACACATTTTCACATGATGCCTATGGTATCATGTGAAAATGGTTATATGGACATTCCGCCGGAGCGTACTTCAGCCTCCGGCGGGGGCGCAAAAGACTGGAGGTTTTCAAATTGAGTTTAGTCCCTTATGTAGTGGAGCAGACCAACCGGGGCGAACGGTCTTATGACATTTTCTCCCGGCTGCTGAACGACCGGATCGTCTTTTTGGGCGAGGAGGTCAACGCCACCACGGCCAGCCTGATTGTGGCGCAGCTGCTGTACCTGGAGGCCCAGGACCCCGATAAGGACATCCAGCTGTATATCAATAGCCCCGGCGGTTCCGTCACCGACGGCATGGCCATCTATGACACCATGCAGTACGTCAAGTGCGACGTGTCTACCATCTGTGTGGGCATGGCGGCCAGCATGGGCGCGTTTCTCCTCTCCGCCGGGACCAAGGGCAAGCGCATCGCCCTGCCCAACGCGGAGATCATGATCCACCAGCCCTCCGCCGGCACCCAGGGTCAGATTACCGACATGGCCATTCACCTCAAGCGCCTGGAGACCATCAAGAAGCGGATGAACCGTATTCTCTCGGAGAACACCGGCCGGTCCATTGAGGAGGTCACCGACGCCTGTGAGCGGGATAACTTTATGAGCGCGGAAGAGGCTCTGGAGTTCGGCTTGATCGACAAGATCCTGACCAATAAGGAAGAGAAAAAGGACGAGGCGTAAGCCCCTCCCTCCCAAAGACGGAGGGACCCATCCCCTATAGAGAACTGAGGTAAAAACTATGAACGATGAAGGCAAGAAGACCCTGCGGTGTTCCTTTTGCGGCAAGCATGAGCAGCAGATTCACCGCATGATCCAGGGTCCCGGCGTGCGCATTTGCGACGAGTGCGTCCACCTGTGCATGAGCATCCTGAACGACGGCTTCGAGCCGGATTCCCCCATGCTGGAGGACATCCCCGACCAGTTGCCCACGCCCCGGGAGATCCGCGATATTTTGGATCAGTACGTGATTGGCCAGGAGGAGGCGAAGATCGCCCTGTCCGTGGCGGTGTACAACCATTATAAGCGCATCTTTTTCGGGGGCGACGAGGACGTGGAGCTGCAAAAGAGCAACATTCTGATGCTGGGGCCCACAGGGTCCGGAAAGACGCTCTTCGCCCAGACCCTGGCCCGGATTTTGAAGGTTCCCTTCGCCATTGCCGACGCCACGACCCTTACCGAGGCGGGCTATGTGGGCGATGATGTGGAGAACATTCTCCTCCGCCTCCTCCAGGCCGCCGACTTTGACGTGGAGCGGGCCGAGCACGGCATTATCTACGTGGACGAGATTGACAAGATCGCCCGGAAGAGCGAGAACACCTCCATTACCCGGGACGTCTCCGGCGAGGGCGTGCAGCAGGCGCTGCTGAAAATTGTGGAGGGCACCGTGGCCAATGTGCCGCCCCAGGGCGGGCGGAAGCATCCCCATCAGGAGTTCATCCAGATGAATACGAAGAACATCCTCTTCATCTGCGGCGGCGCCTTTGACGGGTTGGAGAAAATCGTGGAGAAGCGTCTGGACCAAAAGAGCATCGGCTTCGGGGCCAATGTCCAAGGGAAAAAGGACAAGGACCTGAATAAGATTCTCCACGAGGTGCAGCCTCACGACATTTTGAAATTTGGCATCATTCCGGAGCTGGTGGGCCGTCTGCCGGTGATTGCGCCGCTGAACGGCCTCCGGCGGGAGGACTTGGTTCGCATCCTCCAGGAGCCCAAGAACGCCCTGGTGAAGCAGTACAAAAAGCTGCTGGAGTACGACGGCGTGGAGCTGGAGTTCGAGCCCGAGGCCCTGGATGCCGTGGCCGACAAGGCCATCGAGCGCAGCATTGGCGCCCGGGGACTCCGGGCGGTCATGGAGAGCATGCTGACCCAGATCATGTATGACATTCCCTCGGACCCCACGATCGTCAAGGCCGTGATTACGGAGGACTGCGTGGAGGGGAAGGGGAAGCCCATTTTGACCAAGGACCCGGAAAAGGTGGGCTATTCCGTGAAGTTGAACACCGGCAGCCCGGGGAAATCCAAGAACAACCCGCCCCGGCCCGCCTCTTAAAGCCGATAGTTTCGCACGAATGAGGCGGACGGCCGCCTCAAGGGAGGAAGGGACGATGTCCCTTCCTCTCGGGCTGTTCCGACCCATTCCATTCTCTTCCAGTCCCTGGAAAGGAGCGTGATCCCATGGAACCGACAACAATGAACCTGCCCGCCCTGGCCCTTCGGGGTCTGACGGTTTTTCCCCACATGCACCTGACCTTCGACGTGGAGCGTCCCAGCTCCATCGCCGCACTGGAACGGGCCATGGAGGCGGATCAGGACATTTTCCTGATTACCCAGCGGGAAATCGGCGTTGAGCAGCCGGAGGAAAAGGACCTGTACCAAATTGGCACGGTGTCCCATATCCGGCAGATTCTCCGCCTGTCCTCCGGCTCCGCCAGAGTCATGGTGGAGGGCCGCTGCCGGGCCCGTCTGCGGCGGCTGTGGCAGACCACACCCTATTTGCAAGTGCACCTGGAGGAGCTGCCGGAGACCCCCTCACCCGACAGCCGGGGCCCCCGGGTGGAGGCCCTTCTCCGCCAGACCTGGAATCTGTTCAGCGAGTACGCCCAGCTCTCCGGAAGCCTTCCGGAGGAGATCGTCACGGCGGTGCTGGACAACCGGGAAGTGGGATATCTGGCGGACTTCATCGCCCAGAACATTCCCCTTCGCCACAGCGACAAGCAGGAGATTCTGGAGGAGCTGTCCCCCTTCGTCCGTCTGCGGAAGCTGAACGGCCTGCTGGCCCGGGAGTGCAACATCCTGGGCTTCGAGCATGAGATGGAGGGGAAAATCCGTGACCAGCTGATCCGGACCCAGCGGGACCAGATTCTGCGGACCCAGATCCGCGTGCTGCAAAGCGAGCTGGGCGAGGAGGACGACGGCGAAGAGGAGGAGTATGGCCGGCGTATTCTGGAGCTCAAGCTGGAGGAGGAGGCGGAGCGCCATCTTCTGAAGGAGGCGGGAAAGCTCTCCCGCCAGCCCTATGGCAGCGCCGAGGCCTCGGTGATCCGGAACTATCTGGACGTGTGTCTGGAGATGCCCTGGAACACGGAGACCCGGGAGCGGGTCAGCGTGGACGCTGCCCGAAAGGTGCTGGAGAAGGATCACTTCGGCTTGGAAAAGGTGAAGGAGCGGATTCTGGAGACCATTGCTGTCCGGCAGATGAACCCTAGGGGCAAGGGGCAAATTCTTTGCCTGGTGGGCCCGCCGGGAGTGGGGAAGACCTCCATTGCCATCAGCGTGGCCAAAGCGCTGAATCGGAAGCTGGCCCGGCTGTCCCTGGGCGGCGTCCGGGACGAGGCGGACATTCGCGGCCACCGCAGGACCTACATAGGGTCCATGCCCGGCCGGGTCATTGAGGCCATCATCCGGGGCGGGTCCATGAATCCGCTGCTGCTGCTGGATGAGATCGACAAGCTGGGCAACGACTATCGGGGAGACCCGGCTTCGGCCCTGCTGGAGGTTCTGGACAGCGAGCAGAACCACGCCTTCCGGGACCACTATATGGAAATCCCCGTGGATCTGAGCCGGGTTATGTTTATTACCACCGCCAACACCACCGAGACCATCCCCCGGCCGCTGCTGGACCGGATGGAGGTGATCCGCCTCTCCAGCTACACCGACGAGGAGAAGGTGCAGATCGCCCGGCGGCATCTGCTGCCCAAGCAGCTCGCGGAGCACGGCCTGAAAAAGAGTGCCCTAAAGGTCTCCGACGAGGTTCTCCGGGCTGTCATCCGGGACTATACCCGGGAGTCCGGCGTCCGTCTGCTGGAGCGCCGGATCGCCGCCCTGTGCCGCAAGACCGCCATGAAGCTGGTGTCGGGAGAGACAAAGCGGGTCCAGGTGACGGAGGCGGAGCTGTCCAAGTTTCTGGATTGCCAGCCCTATCCCCCCGCCCTCCACACGGAACGGGAGGAGGTCGGCGTGGTCAACGGCCTTGCCTGGACGGAGACCGGCGGAGAGATTTTGGAAGTCGAGGTTAACGTGATGGAGGGCACCGGCAAGCTGGAGCTCACCGGAAATTTGGGAGACGTGATGAAGGAATCCGCCCAGGCGGCGTTGAGCTGTATTCGCAGCCGGGCGGAAGTGTTGGGGGTAGAGGCGGAATTCTATAAGAATAAGGATATCCACGTCCACTTCCCCGAGGGCGCGGTGCCCAAGGACGGCCCCTCAGCGGGCATTGCCGTCACCACGGCGATGCTCTCTGCCCTGACGGACCGGAAGATCCGGGCGGGCATCGCCATGACGGGAGAGGTGACCCTCCGGGGCCGGGTGCTGGCCATCGGCGGCCTGAAGGAGAAGACCATGGCGGCCCTGCGCAGTGGCATTGGCACGGTGCTGATTCCCAAGGATAATCTCCGGGACCTGGAGGAGATCGACCAGACGGTCCGGGCGGCGCTGAAATTCGTGCCGGTGGAGACCATCGACCAGGTCCTTGCCGCGGCGCTGACGGCCCAAACAGAAGCGGTGCGGGAGGAAGTGCCTAAGTTTTCCCCGGTGGTCCGGGAGCAGACCGCCCTGCGGCAGTAAAGGAGGGTCTCCATGCCCATCAATTTTGGGAAAGCGGAATTCGTTCGTTCTGCCGGGACCAAGGAGCAGTTCTTCTGGGACGGTCTGCCCCAGTTTGCCTTCGCGGGCCGGTCGAACGTGGGGAAGTCCTCGGTAATCAACCGCCTTTTGGGCCGGAAGAATCTGGCCTACGTAGGCGCCTCTCCCGGCAAGACCACCCAGGTGAATTATTTTCTGGTGGATCAGCGAGCCTATCTGGTGGACCTGCCTGGCTACGGTTACGCCAAGGTTTCCAAGGCGGAGAAAGAGCGCTGGGGCCGCCTGATGGAGAGCTATTTTCAGGAGGCCCATATCACCACAGGCGTGCTGATTGTGGATGTCCGGCACAAGCCCACCGCCAATGACCTGACGATGCACAGCTGGTTCCGGGAGACAGGCTGCCCGGAAATTGTGGTGGCCAACAAGCTGGATAAGCTGAAAAAGAGTCAGATCGACCCCGCCCTGGCCCTGATTCGGGAGACCCTGGAATTGGGGCAGGGGGATGTTCTTCTGCCCTTCTCCGCCGAGAAGGGCACGGGGAAGGAGGAGCTGATTCGCCTGCTGAACGCTGCCGGAGAGCCGTCGTAAGCCAATGAAAAGAGCCGCCCTTCCAGGGCGGCTCAGGTTGTTGAAAAGCACCACTTTAAACAAGCCCACCCGTACAACGGGTGGGCTTGTTTTCGCTCAGGTCAGGAAGCTGCTTACTGCACAATCAAAGTGTTCCCATCCATCTCCGGGGGACAGGCCAGACCCATCACGTCCAGCATCGTGGGGGCGATGTCCGCCAGACGGCCGTCGCTCCGCAGTTCAGAGCCCGCACCGCAGAGGATAAACGGTACAGGATTCGTCGTGTGGGCGGTCATGGGGCTGCCGTCGGGCTCCACCATTTGTTCGGCGTTGCCATGGTCAGCGGTAATCATGGCGATGCCGCCCATCTTCAAGGTGGCGTCCACCACCTTGCCCACGCAGGCGTCTACGGTTTCCACGGCCTTCACCGCGGCGTCAAATACGCCGGTATGACCCACCATGTCGCAGTTGGCGAAGTTCAGGATGATGACGTCGTAATTTCCGGACTCAATACGCTCCACGCACTTCTCGCAGACCTCCAAAGCGCTCATCTCCGGCTGAAGGTCATAGGTGGCCACCTTGGGAGAGGGAACCAGCACCCGGTCCTCTCCGGGAAAGACAGTCTCGCTGCCGCCGTTGAAGAAGAACGTCACATGGGCATACTTCTCCGTCTCGGCAATGCGCAGCTGGGTCATACCCATTTTGCTGAGGTACTCGCCCAAGCCGTTGTTCACCAGCACCCGGGGGAAGGCCACTTCCACATTGGGCATAGAGGCGTCATACTCCGTGTTGCAGACAAAGGTCAGAGGGAAGAACTGGCGGGTGAACCCGTCAAACTCAGGATCCACCAGAGTCCGGGTAATCTCCCGGGCCCGGTCGGGGCGGAAGTTGAAGAAAATGACGCTGTCGTTGTCAGAAATCGATCCGTCGGCGTCACAGACCACAGGCTCCACAAACTCGTCGGTGACGCCCTTCTCATAGGACTTCTTCACCGCGTCTACGGGGTCCGGGTTGTGAATGGGGCTCTCGCCGTAAACCATGGCGTCATAGGCCTGCTCCACCCGGTCCCAGCGCTTGTCCCGGTCCATGGCGTAGTAACGGCCCATCACCGTTGCGATCTTGCCTACGCCGGTCTCCTGGCACTTGGCAACCGTCTCGGCCACAAAACCCGCGCCGGAGGTGGGGGACACGTCCCGTCCATCCAGGAAAGCGTGAATGTAGACCCGGGTGAGTCCTTTGTCCTTGGCCATTTTCAGCAGGGCAAAGAGGTGGGTCAGGTGGGAGTGAACGCCGCCGTCGGACAAGAGTCCAAAGAGATGCAGCGCGGAGCCCTTTTCCAGACATGCGTTCATTGCGTGGAGGTAAGCGGGATTCCGGAAGAAGGTCCCGTCCTCAATGGACCGGGTAATCCGGGGTAAGTCCTGAAAGACCACCCGGCCGCCGCCGATGTTGGTGTGGCCCACTTCGCTGTTGCCCATTTGCCCGTCGGGCAGGCCTACGTCCAGCCCGGAGGCGGAGAGGGTGGTGTGGGCAAATTCCCGGAAGAACCCGTCCAATCGAGGCGTTTTCGCGGTTTGGACGGCGTTGCCCGTCTCTCCGCCGCCGGTGCCAAAGCCGTCCATGATGATCAAAGTGGTAGGTGTCTTATTCATAAAAAATCTCCTTCCCCCATCAGCCGAAAGCGGCCCGACAAGGAATTTCCTCTCCCGTCCCATTCCGGCGCAGGGCGCTTAAAACAGAGACAGGTAGGGAGGGGAACCAGGGAACCGCGGGTTCCCGGCTTTCTCCGCCGGAGGCGGAGAAAAATTGAAATCATTTTTTGCGCGACATACGCGTGCCTCAAATACCGTTACCCCAGCCGCCCGGGGCGACGAGAGGGGGATTCTCAAGGGGGGACAAAGCCCCCCCTTTTTGAAACGCGCGCAGACGCGTTATTCCTGGTTTGCCGCGTTGATGATCTCCACGAACTGGTCGGGCTTCAGGGACGCACCGCCAATGAGGCCGCCGTCGATGTCGGGCTGGGCCAGCAGCTCGGCGGCGTTCTTGTCGTTCATGGAACCGCCGTACTGGATGGTGACGCTCCGGGCCACCCGGGCGCCGTAGAGGCTGCGGATGGTGGCGCGGATGTTGGAGCAGACCTCGCCGGCCTGCTCGGCGGTGGCGGTTTTGCCGGTGCCGATGGCCCAGATGGGCTCATAGGCGATGATGCAGCGGCGCAGCTTGTCGGCGGGCACGCCGAAGAGGGCGCTCTTTACCTGGAGGGCAATCCACTCGCCGGTGATGCCGGTCTCCCGCTGCTCCAGGCTCTCGCCCACGCAGATGATGGGGCTCATGCCGGCGTTCAGCACGGCGTGAACCTTCTTGTTCACCGTCTGGTCGGTTTCGCCGAAATACTGGCGGCGCTCGCTGTGGCCGATGATGACATACTTGACGGCCAAGTCCTTCAACATATCGGCGGACATCTCGCCGGTGTACGCGCCCTTCTCCTCGAAGTAGACATTCTCGGCGCCCACGGAAATGCGCAGGTCCTTAAAGGCCTTGGCCGCGGTGGAGATGTTGCAGGCGGGGACACAGATCAGGGTCTCGCACCACTTGGCCCGGGGCATGATCTTCCGGATATCCTCGGCAAACTTCTTGGTCTCGGTGGCGGTCATGTTCATTTTCCAGTTTCCGGCAATGACGGTTTTGCGATATCTGCGGTTCATGGTCATCAAAACTCCTTTAATTTCTATTTTCGGGTGGCGGGCGGAAGGGCCCGCGGGACAGCTAAAGTAGCAATCAACTATTATATAGCGGAACCAAGGGGAAATGTCAAGGGCACAGAGGACTTTTTCCAAACATTTTGCAGAAAAACACTCCGAAATCCATCCCCCAAATTCTGAAAAACCGCGGCGCGATACGCCGTGGTTTTTCAGAAGGGGGAGGAGCCGGGAGCTTCAAACTCCCGATTTTTCCGCTGCTGGTGGAAAAGAATTCAAATCCGGTTTCGCGCAACGCGCGGGCTGTGGCAACGCCCCGGTTCCGGCCACCCGGAGCGGCGGCTCCGGGAACCGGCGTCACCGGAGAAGGGGAACGGAGCGGGAGGGGAGGACAGCGCCTTCTTGAGGAAGCCGCCCTCAGGCATCCAGCAGGCACGCCACGCCCGGCAGCTCCTTGCCCTCCAGGAACTCCAGGGAGGCGCCGCCGCCGGTGGAGATGTGGCTCATTTTGTCGGCGTAACCCAGCTGCTCCACGGCCGCTGCGCTGTCGCCGCCGCCGATGACCGTAATGGCGGAGGTCTTGCTCAGCGCTTCCGCCATGGCCTCGGTGCCTTTGGCGAAAGCGGGGAACTCAAAGACGCCCATGGGGCCATTCCAGATCACGGTGCCCGCGTCGGCCACGGCGTCGCAGTACAGCTTCACGGTCTCGGGGCCGATGTCCAGGCCCTCCCAGCCGTCGGGAATCTGACCGGCCTTGACGAGCTGGCTCTTGGCGTCGGGAGAGAAGCTGTCGCCGCAGACGGTGTCCACGGGCAGAAGGAACTTCACGCCCTTTTCCGCGGCCTTGGCGATCATCTCCTTGGAATAGTCCATCCAGTCGGCCTCCAGCAGGCTGCCGCCCACCTTGCCGCCCTGGGCGGCGGAGAAGGTGTAGGACATGCCGCCGCCGATGATGATGGTGTCGGCAATTTCCAGAAGGTTGTTGATGACGCCGATCTTGGAGGACACCTTGGCGCCGCCCAGGATGGCCACCAGGGGCCGCTTGGGATTGGCGATGGCGCCGCCCAGGAAGTCCAGCTCCTTCTGAATCAGGAAGCCGGAGACGGCGGGCAGATAGTCCGCCACGCCGGCGGTGGAGGCGTGGGCCCGGTGCACCGCGCCGAAAGCGTCGGATACGTAAACCTCCGCCATGGCGGCCATGGCCTTGGCCAATTCCGGGTCGTTCTTGGTCTCGCCCTTTTCAAAGCGGGTGTTCTCCAGCAGCAGAATCTCACCGGGCTTCAGGGCAGCGGCCTTGGCCTTGGCGTCCTCGCCCACCACGTCGGCGGCCATGATGACCTCCTTGCCCAGCAGCTCGCCCAGCCGCTTGGCCACGGGGGCCAGGCTCAGCTTGGGGTCCGGGCCGTTCTTGGGCTTGCCCAGATGGGAGCAGGCGATGACGGCGGCGCCTTGGTCCAGCAGATACTGGATGGTGGGCAGGGCGGCGACGATGCGCTTGTCGCTGGTGATCGCGCCGGTCTCCTTGTCCTGGGGGACATTGAAGTCGCAGCGGAGCAAGACCTTCTTGCCGGCTACCTCTACGTCTTTGACCGTTTTCTTGTTGTAATTCATCTCAGGACTCCTCCTAAAAAGAATTTATTTTCCGGAACCGCAAGTTAAGAGCCCGTTTGCAAAGGCGGCTCCCTGTTTTCCAGGGCCTTGGAGGACCGTCCTTGGGTCTCCGGCAAAAACCGCGCTCCTCTGAAAAACCGATCGGCCGGAAGCCGGCGTTTCGCCAAAGGGACAAACAGGCTCTGCTCCCCGGCGGGACCTGGCGGCAGCGTGCTTCTCTCCCCGGGGCGGGCCCTTTGCCCATCGTTCCGGCAGGGGGAAACACACTCCCGCCCGCTTCCGCAGGCGGAAGGATTCGACGCGAGGGGGAATGCTCAGGCCATCTCTCCCGCTGCCTGGAGACCGGAAAACCCGGTCTGGCGCAGGGCCTCGTAAACACAGACGGCCACGGTGTTGCTGAGGTTCAGGCTCCTGGCCCCGCTGACCATGGGGAGGCGCAAGCAGCGCTCCCGGAACCGCTCCCGGAGGGCGGCGGGAAGCCCGGCGGTCTCCTTGCCGAAGAAGAGCCAGCTGTCCGGCGTGAAGGCGGCGTCCGCATAGGACCGGGGAGCCTTGGTGGTGGTGAGCCAGAGATCGGCGGCGGCCTCGGGGTGCCGGGCGAAGAGAGCGTCCAGATTCTCGTAGTCGAAAACCGGGACCAGATGCCAGTAGTCCAGGCCGGCCCGCTTCACCGCCCGGTCGGAGATGTCGAAGCCCAAGGGCCGGACCAAATGGAGGGCGGAGCCGGTGGCGGCGCAGGTGCGGGCGATGTTTCCGCAGTTCTGGGGAATTTCCGGTTCCACCAGTACGACATGCAGCATAGGCCGGGACCCCGCTTTCTCTCAGAATGGTGTTATTGTAATCCATTACCTATGCAAATTCAACTGTATTCTTCGAAAAAATTACAGGAATCAAAAAAATTTCCAGGGCCCTTTTGCAAAACGCCGAAAAACCCGGGGAGATTCCGGCAGTTTTTGGCGTGTTTCCGTGAGCTCCGACAAAAAAGGACCGGAAACGAAAAAAGATTTGGAAGAAATTTTTTGAATAATTTCTGGAAACCCACTGGATTTTCTTTGAAAGTTTGTTATAATGAAACTACCTTTAGTAAAAATGTGCAAAAGCGAAGAGGAGGAGAGCCTATGAACCGCCTTGAGCGCGCCATTTTCATTCTGGAAGAGGACGCCAGCCTGGCCAAGGACGCCAAGCCGCTGATACTGGAAGCCGTGTTGACCCGCCCGGTGCTTGCCTGGGCAGTGGAACGTCTGCGGTCCGACGGGGTTCGGCGGTTTTTCGCTGTCTGCGGGCCCCGATTCTCCGGGGAGGTGGCCGGACTGCTCCCGCCGGAGGCGGTGGTGTCGGAGTGCTGGACCGACCTGGAGGCGTTTTTGGACACCGGGGAGCCGGTGCTGGTTCTGCCCTGGGCGGCTTTCCCTATGGCTGAGGCCGGACCGGGCTTTGCCTACGCCGCCCCGGGCCGCGAGCTGCGGGAGACCTGGAGGACCAGGATGACGAACCAGGTTCAGGGGGCGGAGCTGGTTCCTGGCTGGCTGCCGGTCTACGGGCCGGAGACTCTTGCGGAAATTGAGACCCTGGTGAGGGGAAGAGACATCGACTGTCCGGAGGGACACTGAGAACCTGCCCGCACCACCGCGGGACGTTGCCGGGGCGGGGGCTCGGCGGCGGGCTTTCGGTGATCGGATCTGGGTTCCCAAAAACATTTATGACCGTTTAACGGTCATGGAAAGAGAGCGTTTGGATATGATTTCACACGGGAAAGATATCAAGGTGTTTTCCGGCAACGCGAACATGAAGCTGGCGAAGGAAATTTGCGCGCAAATGGGCACGAAGCTGGGAGAGGCCGAAGTGGGCGCCTTCTCCGACGGCGAGGTGTTCGTCTCCCTGTATGAGACGGTCCGGGGCAGCGACGTGTTTGTGGTTCAGCCCACCTGTGGCTCCGTCAACAACAACCTGATGGAGCTGTTGATCATCATCGACGCACTGAAACGGGCCTCCGCGGGCCGCATCACCGCCGTGATTCCCTACTATGGCTATGCCCGTCAGGACCGGAAGGCCAAGGCCCGGGATCCCATCACCGCCAAGCTGGTGGCCAATATGATCACTGCCGCCGGCACGGACCGGGTGTTGACCATGGACCTCCACGCCGCCCAGATCCAGGGCTTTTTTGACATCCCGGTGGATAACCTGGCCGGCAACCCCATTTTTGTGGATTATTATGCCAAGAAGTTCGGCTCCGCCTGTGAGAACATGGTGGTGGTGTCTCCGGACGTGGGTTCGGTCTCCCGGGCCCGGGCCTTCGCCCAGAAGCTGCACATGCAGCTGGCCATTGTGGACAAGCGCCGCCAGCGGGCCAACCACTGCGAGGTGATGAACGTCATCGGCGAGGTGGAGGGCCGGGACTGCATTCTCTTTGACGATCTGGTGGACACCGGCGGCTCCCTCTGCAATGCCGCGCAGGCTCTGAAGGACAACGGGGCCCACAGCGTCCACGCCTGCGCGTCCCACGGCGTTCTCTCCGGCCCCGCCATTGACCGGATTAACGCCAGCCCCATTCAGGAGCTGGCCCTGCTGGATACCATTCCGGCCATCAAGCCGGGCCTCAGCGAGAAGATCAAGTATCTCTCTGTTGCCCCCATGTTCTCCGAGGCTATCGAGCGGGTCTATCAGGAGGTCTCCATCTCCAAGCTGTTCCGCTGAGGCGGCGTCCATCCATACACATAAGCTGCGTCAGGCGGGGAAGTTCTGCTTCCCCGCCTCTGTGGGTTGCCCGGATCTCCGAGGCGGGGGCCCGGTGTTTACGGGCGGCCCATATTTCATAGAATAGGCGAAAACAGGGGATTCTGCGTTGGTTCTCCGGCGAGCCGGTCTGGGGGGACTCCTGGGGAATCGCCGCCCCTTGAGGGCGGCCATGGCTTTCATCAGTACAAATTAGGAAAGGCGAGACGGACAATGCAATTTGGAAACAGGGGTTCGGCGGTGGAGTGGCTGATCGTGGGTTTGGGAAATCCCGGAAAGCAGTACGAGCACACCCGGCATAATATGGGATTTCTCACCGTAGATCTGTTGGCGGAAGAAAAGGCCGTGAAGCTGAACAAGGTGAAGTTTAAAGCCGCATATAATTTGATGGAGTTCGCCGGCGCCCGGTGTCTGGTCATGAAGCCCCAGACCTATATGAACCTCTCCGGCGAGGCCGTCCGGGAGGCGGCGCAGTTCTATAAAATTCCGCCGGAGCGGGTGCTGGTGATTTACGACGACGTGTCCCTGCCGGTGGGGAAGCTGCGGGTCCGGCCCAGCGGGTCCGCCGGGGGACACAACGGAATCAAAAACATCATCGCGCACCTGGGAACCCAGGACTTCCCCCGCGTCAAGATCGGCACCGGGGCTCCCGGCGAGGGGGGGGATATGATCGGCTGGGTGATCGGCGTTCCCTCCCAGAAGGAGCGGGAGCAGCTGCTGGACGCCTTTCACAGGGCCATTGAGGCGGCGGCCTGCGTCATTGAGCACGGCTGCCAAAGGGCGATGAACGATTTCAATTGAGGCGCTTTTCCCGGCGAAGCAGGGAAGAGGGGCGCGGAGAGCGGCTTTGGCCGGGTGGTTTTTCGATGGATAGGGATTGGTCATGAAACAGTTTTTGAAAACACTTATCACGCTTCCGGAGGCGGGAGAACTCCTCCGCCGGGTGGAGGAGGGCGGCTGTCCCGCCGCGGTGACGGGGCTCCAGCCGGTGCAGCGGGCCTGCCTTGGCGCGGCGGTGGCCCGGGCGGCCAACCGCCCGGCGGTCTTCGTCTGCGGCGACGAGGGGGAGGCCCGCCAGCTGGCGGGGGATCTGGAGGCTCTTTTGGAAGAGCCTCCGGTGACTCTGCTCAGCCGGGAGTGGCGGCTCCGCCCTGGGGCTGTGTCCTCCCGGGACTGGGAGCGGGGCCGTCTGGCGGCGCTGTATGCTATGGCCCACGGGACCCCGGCGGCCATTGTGGCCACCGCCGACGCCTTGATGGCCAGAACGCTATCCCCCGCGCTATTGAAATCCCTGGCCGTTACTCTGCGGACGGGGGAGCAAAGGGACCTGTCCGCCCTGACGGACCAGCTGCTGGCCGCCGGATATACCCGCTGCCAGCAGGTGGAGGGCGTAGGGCAGTTTGCCCTCCGGGGCGGCATTTTGGACGTCTTTTCCCCGCTGATGGAGCGGCCTGTCCGCTGCGAGTTCTTCGACGACGAGATTGACTCCATGGGGTTCTTTGACCCCGGCACCCAGCGGCGGACGGAGAATGTGGACGCTGCGCTGCTGCTTCCCGCCGCCGAGGTGCTGCCCCGGCAGGCGGAGGGGGGGCTGGAGGGCCTGGGGGAGAAGCTCCTGGCCCTGGCGGCCAAGCTGGAGAAAAAGGGGGCGGTCTCCGCCGCCGGCCTGCGGGAGGACGGGGAGCGCCTGAAAAACGGCGCCGTGCCCGACGGCCTGGACCGCTACCTGGCCGCCGTTTATCCCCAGGCCACCGCCGGAGTCCACTACCTGCCCTCCAGCGCCCTGGTGGTGCTCTGCGAGGCGGGCCGGGTGGAGGAACGGGTGAAGGGGGCGCTGCTGCAAAACCGCCAGGATCTGGAGGTGCTGCTGGAGGCGGGGATTCTGGCGGGGGATTACGCCAAGCTGCTGCTCTCCGCCGAGGAGTTCTACGCCGCCCTGGAGGATTTCCCCGTCATCATGGCGGGAGCCCTGCCCACGTCCCGCTATCCCTTCCCGCCCCAAGGGCTGCTCAGCGTCAACGCCCGGCAGCTCAGCTCCTATGGCGGCAGCTTGGAGACCGCGGTGACGGATCTGGAGCAGTACCGGGAAAACGGCAGCGCCGTGCTGCTGCTCTGCGGCGGGGAGGCCCGGGCGAACAACCTCCACCGCCTCCTGCGGGAGCGGGGGATCCCCGCCGCGCTGGACCTGAAGGGAACGGCCATGCCCGGTTTGGGGGAGCTTCGCATTACCGTGGGCGCCCTGTCCGCCGGGTGCGAGTGGCCGGCTTTGCGGCTGGCGGTGCTGACCGAGGGCCAGCTGATCGCGCCCTCCCGAAAACGGGCCCGGGCGAAGAAGGAGTCCAACCGCCGGAAAATCCAATCCTATACGGATCTGAAGCCCGGGGACCTGGTGGTCCACACCCACCACGGCGTGGGGCGCTTCGCGGGGATTCAGCGGATGCCGGTGGACGGTGTGGAGAAAGACTATATCAAGATCGATTACGCCGGCGGGGACTGCCTCTATGTCCCCGCCACCCAGCTGGACCTTGTGAGCAAGTATATCGGCGGCGGGGAGGACGGCGAACCGAGGCAAAAGCTGAACAAGCTGGGAGGAACGGACTGGACCAAGCAGAAGACCCGGGCGAAGAAGGCCGTCAAGGATTTGGCCAAGGGCCTGACGAAGCTCTACGCCGAGCGCCAGCGCCGTCCCGGCTTTGCCTTCTCCCCGGACTCCCCCTGGCAGAGGGAGTTTGAGGAGTCCTTTCCCTACGCCGAGACGGACGACCAGCTCCGGGCTATCGCGGAGATCAAGAAGGACATGGAGCGCACCCGCCCTATGGACCGCCTTCTCTGCGGCGATGTGGGCTATGGCAAGACGGAAGTGGCCCTCCGGGCGGTGATGAAGTGCGTGCTGGACGGAAAGCAGGCGGCGATTCTGGTCCCCACCACTGTCCTGGCTCAGCAGCACTATGCCACGGCCATGGGCCGCTTCCGGGACTTCCCGGTTAAGATTGAGGTCCTCTCCCGCTTCACGCCGCCCAAAGAGGCCAAGCGGATTTTGGAGGCCGCCCGGACAGGCCGGCTGGACCTGCTCATTGGCACCCATAAGCTGCTGCAAAAGGACATGGAGTTCAAGGACCTGGGGCTTCTCATCATCGACGAGGAGCAGCGCTTCGGCGTCAGCCACAAGGAGCGGCTGAAGGAAATGAGTCGTCAGGTGGACGTGCTGACCCTCTCCGCCACCCCCATTCCCCGGACGCTGAACATGGCCCTCTCGGGCCTGCGGGACATGTCCACCATTGAGGAGCCCCCGGCGGACCGCCAGCCGGTCCAGACCTATGTGCTGGAGCACGACTGGGCCATTTTGGAGGACGCGATGCGCAAGGAGCTCAGCCGGGGCGGGCAGGTATACTACCTCCACAACCGGGTGGAGAGCATCGACCTGACAGCCTCCCGGATTCAAAAGCTCCTGGGGCCGGAGTCCCGGGTGGTCACTGGCCATGGAAAGATGAGCGAGCAGGAGCTTTCCACCGTCATGCGGGCCATGGTGGACGGGGAGGCGGACGTGCTGGTATGCACCACCATCATTGAGACCGGCATCGACATCTCCAACGTCAATACCCTTATCATCGAGGACGCGGACAAAATGGGCCTGGCCCAGCTCCATCAGATTCGGGGCCGTATTGGCCGCAGCGCCCGGCGGGCTTATGCCTACCTGACCTTCCGGAAGGGAAAGGTTCTCCAGGAGATCGCCGCCAAACGCCTGTCGGCCATCCGGGAGTACGTGGAGTTCGGCTCCGGCTTCCGCATTGCCATGCGGGATTTGGAAATCCGGGGAGCGGGGAATCTGCTGGGCCCGGAGCAGTCGGGATACCTGATGAGCGTGGGCTATGACCTCTATTTGAAGCTTCTGGAGGAGGCGGTTCTGGAGGAGCAGGGCGGGGAGAAGCCGGTGGAGACGGAGTGCTCTGCCGATTTGACCGTCAGTGCCAACATCCCGGAGCGGTACGTCTCCTCTCCGGAACAGAGGATGGACCTCTACCGCCGTATTGCCGCCATCCGCTCCAACGACGACGCCTCGGACCTGCTGGACGAGCTGCTGGACCGCTATGGCGAGGCCCCCAAGCCGGTGCTGGCTCTGCTGGACGTGGCCTTGCTCCGGGCGGCGGCGGCCAAGGCGGGAATTTCGGACATCTCCCAGAAGCGGGATGTGCTCCGCTTCCAGCTGGCGGTGTTCCACCCGGAGGCGGTGGTGCGGGTCTGTGGACTGAACAAGTATCGCCAGCGTCTCACCGTGGCCGCCGGGGAGGACCCGGCGCTGACGCTGAAGCTGAAACCCGGGGCCAACGCCTTGGAGAGCGCTATGGAATTGGTGGAGGATTTGAAGCTGGCTGTGAAAGAAGCGTAAAAAGAGAACCGATGGGAGAAGCCCTGACGCGCCGTTTGGCTGAGCGTCAGGGCTTCTTTTTGGGGATAGAACGTCCGGATCTCTTGGATTCTCCGAAAAAGGAGTTCAAGCGCCCCGGCGGCCGCCAGTCATAACCGCCGCCCGGCTCCCATATAATGGTGCGGACAACCATACGGGAGGAGTGGGAGCGATGCGGAAACGGATGACGGCGCTGTGTTTGGCCCTGTGCTTGGGACTCAGCGGCTGCGCCATAAAGACTGAGGAGCGGGATGCGTCCCTTCTGGGCCAGGCGGCGGAGATGGGGGAAGACGTGGCGCTTTTGACGGTGGATGGCCGGGAGGTGCCGGCCTGGCGTTACCTCTACTGGCTGGCCTTTACCTGCGACCAGATTCGGGAGAAATACCGGGACTCCGGCCTGTCCCTGGACTGGAAGACCCCGGTCACCGGTGGCGTCCTGGCGGACTATGCCAAGGACCAGGCCCTGGCCAATACCGTGCTCTATGCCACTGTGGAAACCTGGGCGGAGCGGTACGGCTGCGCCCTCAGCGAGACGGAGCGGGCCGCCCTGGCGAAGACCTGGGAAGAGCAGGCCGCCGCCCACGGCGGAGAGGAGGCGTACCGAAAGGAGCTGGCGGCCCTGGGGCTGGACCGGCTCCGCTCCGAGGAGCTGGCGGAGGTGGGCATGCTTTATGCCAAGCTGTACGAGCTGGTGCTCACCGAGGGCAGCGAGCTGTCCGGCCTTCTGGACCGGGTGGACAGCCTGACGGTGGACCGGATCTTCATCAAGGCCGGGGAGGACCGGGACGGGGCCCGGGAGAGGGCGGCGGAGGTGTTTTCCCGCCTCAACGGGGCGGAGGACCCGGCGGCGGCTTTCGCGGCGCTGGCGGCGGAAGGGGACGACAGGGCGGGTCCCCGGACGCTGCTGCCGGGAGACGGGACGCTGCCGCAGGCCTTGGAGGAGGCGGCACAGGCCCTGGAGGAGGGGCAGTATTCCGGCATTTTGGAGTCGGAAGAGGGGTTTTCCATTCTCCGCCGTCTGACCGCCGAGGGAGAGACCCTGGCAGGAGAGGCCTTTGACCGTCTGCTCCAGGAGGCCGCCGAGGGGGCCCTGGTTCAGACGGCCTCCGCCTATGACCGCCTGGACGCAGAGACCTTCGACAAGGCCCTGACGGAGCTGCGGGAGCGGGAGAAATAGGCGCCTCCTGCGGATGGCGGGAGAGGGAAATTGCTCCCTTAGACCACCTGAAACAGATAAAATTTTAAATAATTCGTCTCCTCCACACCCCACAGGATCGGATGATCGCAGCTTTGCTGCCGGGCCTCGATCTGCCGGAGGTGAACTCCGGCGTCCCGGGCGGCGGATTGAAGCATGGCGGCAAAACGCGCCTCCTCCGCAAAGTGGGAGCAGGAACAAGTGGCTAGGTACCCGCCCCGGGGCAGGAGCTTCATGGCCCGGTAGTTGATCTCCTTATAGCCCGTCATGGCTTTCGCCGCCGTCTTCCGGGATTTGGTGAAGGCCGGGGGATCCAGAATGATGAAATCGTAGATTGGCGGCTGCTTCTCCAGAGCCGGAAGCAGCTCGAAGACGTTGGCGGCCTGACAGTCCACCACTTGAGCGAGGCCGTTTCGCTCCGCGTTGGCCCGGGCCATTTCCACGGCGGCCTTCGACACGTCCACGGCGGTGACCCGGGCGGCTCCACCCAGGGCGGCGTTCAAAGCGAAGGAGCCGGTGTGGGTGAAGCAGTCCAGCACCGTCCGGCCCTTCGCCAGACGGGCCACCGCCCGGCGGTTGTATTTCTGGTCCAGGAAGAAGCCGGTCTTCTGGCCGTTTTCCACGTCCACCAGATACCGCACGCCGTTTTCCGTGATTTCCGTCACCGGGGTGACCGGCGGCAGCTCCCCCGGCAGGGGGAACCAGCCCTTGCCTTGTGTCAGACCCTCCTTCTCCCGGAGGGCCGCGTCGTTTCGCAGGAAGACGCCCCGGATGGGCTGGCCGTCCTCCCGAAGAATACGGACCAGTTGGGGCAGCAGCGTGTCCCGGAGGTTCTCCATGCCCACGGAGAGGATCTGAACGCTGAGGAGATCGTGGAACTTGTCCACCGTCAAGCCCGGGAACATGTCCGCCTCGCCGAAGATAATCCGGCAGGCGTCCAGGTCCTGGGGCCCCATCACCGTCTTCCGGTACTCCCAGGCCCAGCGGAGCTTCCGCTCCCAGAAGGGGGCGTCAAAACGGTCGTTGGCGTTTCGGGAGAGGAGGCGCACCCGGATTTTCGAGGCCTCGGAGAAAAAGCCGGTGCCCAAATACTGGCCCTTCCGGCCCCGTACATCCGTAAGCCCGCCGTTTTCCGGGACGCCGTCTGCCGCGGTAATCTCCTCGCCGTAGACCCAAGGGTGCCCCCGGAGAATGGCGGCTTCGGCCTTGGGAGTGACGGTAACGCTGGGGTAAGCCCGGTCTGCTTTCATGGACAAATCCTCCTGTGGGTGTTTTTTCTTTTTTACTATAGCACACATTCCGCCGGATTTCCATAGGATTCATTAGCGGCGGATCCCGGATCCTCCCAACCCGGGCCGGATGTCCTCCGGCGGAGGACGGGCGTGTCCCGCGTTGATGGGAGAAACGATTTTGTGCAAAGGAAGCCTGTGCGTCTGCCGGCCTCCGGGACCGCCGGTTTTGAGGGAAGTCCTTTCTTCCCAACGAACCTTCCAGAAAATCCGCCCCGCGCAGTTGAAGCGTATACGCCTACAAGAAAGAGCAAAAGGAGAAATTGCCATGCCCACTCTTTATTTGAGTCCGTCCACTCAGGAATGGAACAGCTACGTCACCGGCAGCGGCTCGGAGGAGTACAACATGAATCTGCTGGCGGACGCCCTGGTGCCCTATCTTTTGTCCAACGGCATCCAATACAAACGCAACCGCCCGGAGATGACCGCCGGGTCCTCCATCCGGGAAGCCAACCAGGGGACCTATGACCTCTACTTAGCCCTCCACTCCAATGGCGCGCCGGAGGGCCACTATGGCGAGGAGCGGGGCATCATTGCCTTTTACTACCCCGGCAGCCGCCAGGGCCAGCGGGCCGCAGAGCTCATCGCCCAGGAGCTGCGGAAAATCTATCCTCTCCCCAACAAGGTCACGACCCGCTCCACCACCACCCTGGGCGAGGTGGCCCAGTCCAACGCCCCGGCGGTACTGGTGGAAATCGGCTATCACGACAACTATTCCGATGCCCTCTGGCTGGAGGGGCACTGGGACGCCATTGCCCAGCAGCTGGCCCGGGCGCTGACGGAGTTTTTCGGCCTGCCCTTCATCTATCCCATGGACCCCATCTCCGGCACCGTGTCCGTCAACTACGGCACGCTGAACCTCCGAAGCTATCCCTCGCCCGCCGGAAAAGTCCTGGCCAATCTGCCCAACGGCGCCAAGGTCACCGTTTACGGCGAGTGGCAGGGCTGGTATGTAGTCCACTACAACGGCCAGGTGGGCTACGCCGCCGCCGCCTTCATCGACACCTGATTTTCCCCGGAGGAGGGAGGAGGCCGCCCCGGAGCCGCCAAACCCCTGGCGGGCTGGGAAATTCCGGCTTTTGGAAGGCGCTTCCCCTTCGGCTTTTTCCCATGAGTGACAAATTTTTCTTGTAAATTCGCCGCCGGTTTGAGGATTTTGCTTGACAGCGGTCCAGTAAAAGTTTAAACTAAAAGCAGATTGCCGTCGGAGGGCAAAGGGGTGCCCTCCGGTTGTTTTCTAAACTGACCCTGTCGGGGCCTGTTTGAAAGATTGGCAATATGCCCAGCGGCAAATGCCCTTCCGCCCCCCTGTGTGTGCGCCCCTCATCCGGGGCGCGGGCGGAGAGGGAGGAACGGCCATTGTCAGAGCCGACGGCGGCCATACCGCCCCACGGACAAGTCCATGCCCTTGGAGGGGGATGTTCCCCTTCGCCGTACGGGCGTGTTGACGGTTTTTTGAAACGGGCTTTCCGGCAGTACCAAAAACCGAATGGAGGAATCAACAGCCGTGATTCAGATCATCATCACCCTTCTTGTGGGGCTGGTGGCTGGCGGCGTGATTTGCTTCCCGCTTGGTATTCGCTATCGGAAGAACGTCTCTGAAAAAGAAATCTCCAGCGCCGAGGAAGAGGGAACGCGCATTGTCAACGAGGCCATCAAAAGCGCCGAGTCCAAGAAGCGCGAGGCCCTGTTGGAAGCCAAGGAAGAGATTTTGAAAAACCGCAGCGAGTACGAAAAGGAAGTCAAGGAACGCCGGGCCGACCTTCAGCGGCAGGAGAACCGTCTGCAGCAGAAGGAGGAAAACCTCGACCGGAAGATCGAGGCGGTCGAGAAAAAAGAGGAGTCCCTGACTCAGAAGCACGCCGCTATTGACAAGGAGACCGAGGAGATCAAGCTTGTCAAGCGCGGCCAGACCGAAATGCTGGAGCGCATCTCCGGCTTCACCACCGAGGAGGCGAAACAGTATCTCATCGACCAGGTGGAAGCCGAGGTCACCCATGAGACTGCCTTGAAGATCAAAGAGGTAGAGTCCCGGATGAAGGAGGAGTGCGATGCCCGGGCCCGGGAGATTGTGGCCCAGGCCATCCAGCGCTGCGCCGCCGACCAGGTGGCCGACATGACCGTCAGTGTGGTACCCCTGCCCAATGACGAGATGAAGGGCCGTATTATCGGCCGGGAGGGTCGGAATATCCGGACCATTGAAACCCTGACCGGCGTAGACCTCATCATTGACGACACGCCGGAGGCCATTACCGTCTCCTGCTTCGAGCCGGTGCGCCGGGAGATTGCCCGGCTGGCCCTGGAAAAGCTGATTGCCGACGGGCGCATCCACCCCACCCATATTGAGGAGATGGTGGAGAAGGCCCGCCGGGAGGTGGATGCCACCATCAAGTCCGAAGGAGAGCGGGTCACCTTTGAGTGCGGCATCCGCAGCCTCCACCCGGAGCTGGTGAAGATGCTGGGCCGCCTCCACTACCGCACCAGCTACGGGCAGAACGTCCTCCAGCACTCCGTGGAGGTCAGCCACATCGCCGGCATGATGGCGGCGGAGCTGGGCGTGGACGTCCAGGCCGCCAAGCGGGCGGGCTTGCTCCACGATTTGGGCAAGTCCGTGGACCATGAGCTGGAGGGCACCCATGTGGCCCTGGGCGTGGAGTTTGCCCGGAAGTACAAGGAACGGGAGGATATCATCCACGCCATTGAGGCCCACCATAACGATGTGGAGCCCCGAACCATTGTGGCCTGCCTGGTGCAGGCCGCGGACGCCATTTCCGCCGCCCGGCCCGGCGCCCGCCGGGAGAACCTGGAGAACTACATCAAGCGCCTGGAGCAGCTGGAGAGCATCACCGGCGGCTATCCCGGCGTGGACAAGGCTTTCGCCATTCAGGCGGGCCGGGAGGTCCGGGTCATGGTGAAGCCCGAGCAGGTCAGCGAGGACCAGATGGTCATCCTGGCCCGGGATTTGGCCAAGAAGATCGAGGAGGAGATGGAATACCCCGGTCAGATCAAGGTCCATGTCCTCCGGGAGACCAAGGTGGTCGAGTACGCGAAATAGAACTTCCCCTTCGCAACGGATTGCGGAGGACCAAAACGCAAGGAACAGAAAGCGGTTGTGACAGTGCATAGCCGCTTTCTGCCTTTTTATTATTTGCAGCCAGAAAGGATGTCATGCTAATGAGTGTTCAGAATCTCCTCCATACCCCGCCCCATACGGAAAGCCGCCGGACCTCCTTCAAGCCCGGCAGCGCGCCCTGCGCCTCCTTCCAAGCGCGGCTGGAAGAGGCGGGGGACTCCGCGAACCGGCTCCCGCCGATGTGCATGGGAGAAACTGTGGCGGCCTCCGGAAGTCACGCCGGAAAGAACGGCTTTATGCAGAGCTATTGCGCCCATTACACCGAGGATTCCACGGCGGAGGACCCCGTGGTCCGCATCAGCGGCGTGGGGAACAACGGGCCTTTTGATTTTCTCTGCCATCTGAAGGACGTGGACCCCGCCAACGCCTCTTATGTGGAGCTGGCCGCCCTGCGGGGCCACCTGGCGAAAACCGGGGTCTATACAAACAGCCAAAATAGCTCCGGGCCGCTTCCGTATACCATGGATTTCCGGGATGACATTACCCGGAAGCACAATTTCATCGAGGAGATTCAGGACAGCTTGACGAGGCCCTCCCACATCGTCCCCACGGCCGCCGGAGTTCTGGGGGCCAGGGAGCTTTTGGAGCTGTATCAGAACTACACCTCCGGGGATTCGCCGGTTTCCTCCCGAAGCACCTTCGATCAAGAGTCGTTTATGAGGGACGACCTGCTCTCGGCCCTGTCCGATTTTCGGGTTTCCGTGCTGAACCGGATGGAGAAGGCCAAGGAAAACGAGGAGGACCAGGACGCCTGGGAGAAGCTGATGGAGTACGTGGACGCGTGGATCGAGTCGATCCGGGAGGGAAATGCCGATGTCGAGAAGAGCGCCCGGGCTTACGCCGCCCTCAAGGCCGATCAGGAGGACGAGAAGCACCACCGGAGGGATACCAGCGACTATCTTTTGGAGCGTATGAGGGCGTTTGCGGAGAACTGAGCTCCTGTGAGAACGTCCACGAAACGGGAGGGACCCTTTGGGGTCCCTCCCGACGTTTGGGTTGGTCTTCAGTTGGAAGGTCCCTGATGAGGTTTTCTCTGAACGGGCGACTTCACAGGGCGGAGAACCAGGGCGACACCCCCCATCGCAGGCTGGCGAACAGCGCCGGGAGCAGCCACAGACTCCCTCCTGTTTTTTGGATCACCAGGCCGATTCCCAAGGCCAGCGCCGCCGCCGTCAGCGTTCCCGCCCAGCGGCTCACCGCTTCTCCCGCCGCCGGACCCGCCAGCCAGGAGGACAGCAGAAACAGCGCCCGCCCTCCGTCCAGGGGACGGACCGGCAGAAGATTGAAAATACAGAGCACCACGTTTGCACCAGCGGCGGCGAGAAATTCGTCTCTCCCTGGGGCGGTCAGGGCCAGGGCGGCCAGCAGATTGGCGGCGGGCCCCGCCAGTACCGCCGCCAGCTCCCCGCCGTAGGACAGCCGCCCGCTGTCCGTCTCCAGGACCGCCCCCAGGGCGCTGAGGCGAAGGGAGAGCACCCGGGCGCCCAGAAGGCGGAGCAGCAGCCAGTGCCCCGCCTCGTGAACGGCGGCGGCGGACAGCACGGTAAACAGATTTCTCCAGCCGTTGGCCAGGAAGAACCAGGCGGCCAGCAGCGCGAAACCGCCGGTGACCTGTACGCTACAGGGCGGAGACATAGTAAATCGGATTCAGGTACGCGCCGTCCCGCTGGAGCTCAAAGTGCAGGTGAGGACCGGTGGCCATGCCGGTTTCGCCCACCTCGGCGATCTTCTGTCCCCGCTTCACCGCTGCGCCGGAGCTGGCGGTCACGCGGCTGCAATGAGCGTAGAGGGTGGCGTAGCCGTCCGGATGGGACACGACGCAATACCTGCCATAGCTGCTGCTTTCGCCAACGGCGGTGACGGTTCCGTCGGCAAAGCAGTCCACCTCCGTCCCGGCGTCCGCCGCCAGGTCCACGCCATAGTGGAAGCGCTCCTCGCCCTCTACCGGGTGTTCCCGATAGCCGAAGTCGGAGCTGAGCACGCCGCCGGCTAAAGGCGGACTGTAGTCAAAGCCCAGAAGCACCTGATCCATACGGACGCCGCTGGGGAGATTCTCCTGGGAGTAGAGCACATAGGCCAGGTTGGAGGCCTCCGGCGTCTCGGAGGGAGCTGCTGGCTCCGGTGTTTCGGGCTCTTCCCGATAGCTGCGCAGGGTGTCCAGAGCCCCGTTGTCCCGGAGCTTGACAGTCTGGGTTTTCATGTCCTCGGTCCGGAGGGCCCCGGTGGGGGAGGCGCCTTCGGTCTGGGGCTGAAAGACCGCCTGATAGACCTCTTCCATGACATTCTCCCCGGAAAAGGCCCGGCCCACAGCGGAGAACACCGCCTGCACGTCCACGTTCCGTTCCATGGCCGAGGACAGTCTCTGATTAAACACCGCCATCTTTGCCGGGAGCAGCAGCTTTGCCGCCACAAGCAGCACGAAGACGCCACCGCAGGCCACCAGCTGGGCCAGCCGCCGCAGATCTTTGGCGGACAGGGGCTCGCTTTTTTTTCGGCGGGCGCTTCCCACAGGCCTCCGCCGCTGCCCCCTCATGGCGTTGATTCGCTTTCCTGTCTGCCGCGAGGTCACATCCGTCCCCTCCCTTCAAAATTGCCGGATACCCGGTGTTCTCCAGGCGGCGGGAACAGGCCCGCCGTCCCGGGGAGGATTGCCCGGAACCCGATTGACTATATGCGTGCCCGCCCCAAAACATGCCGGAAAATTCCGGCGGGGCCTGGAGGGGCGGTTATCGCCGCCGCGGCTGAAAAGAGGGGAACGTTTCTTTTTAACTCCGCGGTTGGCTTCCTGGGCAAGGCCCGCCCTGAAAACCGCCCTCCGGTTTTCAAGTGCTGAACGATACTTCGGAGTTTTTGCCCCGGGATTTTGGGCGAGGCAGAGGGGAAGTGCTGCCGATGGGGCCGCGAAGGGGCCCTTCTGAGAGAAATGCAAAAATAATGAAAAAAAAACCTTGCTTTTTGGAGCTTTCCCTGTTAAAATATAGGTCTGTACGGTAGGAGTCTTCCTGTCCGCATGAAATCAACGGCCAAAGGAGGTGTTTGGTTTGCCGAATATCAAGTCTGCCAAGAAGCGCGTTCTCATCGGAAAGGCGAGGAACGCCCGCAACAAGGCCACGAAGTCCGATCTCAGAACCGCGATCAAGAAGTTCGAGGCCGCCGCGGCGGAGGGCAATCGCACCGATGCCGATGGCGCTTACAAGGTTGCGGTGAAGAAGGTCGATCAGGCTGTGGCGAAGGGTGTTCTCCACAAGAACACGGCCGCTCACAAGAAGAGCGCCATGACCCTGAAGCTCAATCGGATCGGTTGATCCAACATAGCCCCGTTTCCGGGGTATTAACGCTTCCGTGTGAATGCCCGGAGGCCAAAAGGGCATCCGCTCCGGATGTCCTTTTTGTTTTGTCAGGAGGTTTTGACCATGCCCATCTTCGATACTCACGCCCATTACGACTCCGGTGGCTTCAACGGGGACCGGGACCAGGTTCTCTCCGCCCTTCCCGCCGCCGGAGTGGGACTGGTGATAGATCCCGGCTGCGAGCTGGAGAGTTCCCGGGCCGCCATCGCCCTGGCGGAGCGCTATCCCTTTGTCTACGCCGCCGCCGGGATTCACCCCTCCGACTGCGCCGGAACCGGGGAGGTGGAGTACGCCGCTCTCCGGGCCCTCTGCGGCCACGAGAAGGTGGTGGCGGTGGGGGAGATCGGGCTGGACTACTACTGGAAGGATAACCCGCCCAAGGAGTTTCAGCAGGCGGTGTTCCGGCGGCAGATCGAGCTGGCGGCGGAGCTGGACCTGCCCGTCATTGTCCACGACCGGGAGGCCCACGGGGATTCCCTGGCCATCGCGCTGGACTACCCGGAGGTTCGGGGGGTGTTCCACTGCTTCTCCGGCAGTCCGGAGATGGCGGAGGAGCTGCTGAAGCGGGGCTGGTATCTGGGTTTTGATGGCCCCATCACCTATAAAAACGCCCAGAAGGCCCCGGAGGTGGCCGCCGTCACGCCGCTGGACCGGATTGTAGTGGAGACGGATTCCCCGTATCTTTCGCCGGTTCCCCTTCGGGGAAAGCGGAACGACAGCCGGAACCTGCCCTACATCATAGAAAAGCTGGCGGAGTGGAAGGGCGTTTCGCCGGAGGAGATGACCCGGATTACCTGGGAGAACGGCCTGCGGCTGTTTCGGAAGATTTCATGTGGAAATGGAGGCGCCTGGCATGTATGAGACCTGGACAGCGGTTTTGAACTGCCCTTGCAAAGAGTTTCCGCCGGCAAAGAACATGGTCCCCGTTTTGGCCGCCTACTACGAGGCGCGAAGGCGTAGCACCCGGGAGGGCTTTGTCCCCGTCCTGGTGACCGTTGGGGAGGACTCCCCGCTGGATGGGTTTCAGTGGATGAAGAACGAGACGCCGGAAGCCTACCGGAAGAGGATGCTGTCTCGGTCTGTAGAAGATGGCGGGGCCCTGCTGGCCCAAATGACCGCCCAGCACAAGGAATACGCGGCGGAGGACGGCTGTGACTGGCCCGGTGAGGATCTGCTGGGCCCCATGGAGGGCGGCGAGGCCATTGAACATTTCCTGGGCATCTCGGATTTCCAGGGGGGTACTCTCCCCTTGGTGCTGGCGGAGCTTCCGGTGAAGCGCCCTTGGGAGGTGTTTGCCTGGATTCCCTTCGGCGGCTGGAACGAGTGCCCCGGCAGTGAAGAGCAGATGGCGACGGCGAAGTATTGGTACGAGAAGTACGGGGCCGTCCCGGCGGTGATGACCCGGGACGTACTGGAATACGACCTTCCCGCCCCGGTGCGGCGGGAGGAGGCCATGGCCTTGGCCCTGGAGCAGTACGCGTTCTGTCCGGACATTGTGGAGCAGGGCTGCGGCACCATCGGCTATCTGGCGGATACCCTGGCGAAGTCGAATAAGTGGTACTTCTGGTGGGACTGACCCGGCGCAAGGAAATATGACGACGCTTGATTCTGCGGAGCGGCATCGAATCGGAGTGCGTTCCCAAAGGGAGAAGGCAGGAAAAAGCTTCTGCAAAGTCTGAATGTCCGGGGGATGTCCGGAGCGGCGGCGGCTGGAGCCCATTTCCGCCCCTGCCGTGGTGACGGTGGGCCAGGCCCCGGCCGGAGGACTATGAGCTGCCGCCCTCTCCGGCGGACCCCCGATATAACGCAGAGGGATGGATTCACGGCGGTGTGGTGGGGTTCCTGGCGGAAGCACCGGAGAGTGACGCGGCCTTTTACGCCGCCCCTTATCGGGCCAACGGGGAGAGTCCCGCCCTTATCCGCTGGGGAGATATTCTGGCGGAGTTCGACTGGGTTTTTATGACGCCCCGGACGATACCTCCCCGCATGGCCTGCTTCGACGCGGACGGCGATTTCGAGGACGAGCTGATCGTCATCTGTTACGCCGGCAGTGGAACCGGCGTCTCGATTGAGGAGCTGCATATTCTGGAGAAAGGATCGGATGAAACCCTGACTGCTTACACCTTCCCCGAGAGCCTTTGGCAGGAGCAACTTCCCACACTGTTCGACACCGCCGAAATCAGCGGCAGAGCCTTTGCCATACTGGGCCATGAGCTGGTGGAACTCCAGGACGGGAATGTGGATTTGGATACGGCTTCCTCCGGCCGGATCGCCGGGTTCAGCATAGAGGAATGGGACGGCCTCCAGTTCCAGGGCGCGTTCTGCATGAGCCACAAGGGCAGCGCCGCCCCCTGCTATGCGGCGGAAACCTCTGCCGGGGTTCTCTATCAGGACGGCGCGTTTACCCTGCAAAACTTTCACCTCTACAGTTATTACCAGTGAGGAGAAATCCACATGAAAAAGAGGGTTCTTCTGCTGGCGCTGGCCGGCTGCGGCACCCCGCCCCGGCGGAGCTCTCTGTCCCTGCCGCGGTGACGGAGGCCCAGGGGAATTACGAGCTGCCCAGGATATTGTTTTACAATCCCGTCACAAAGGAGGACTTCCCGGCGCTGCTGGTGGAGCTGCCCGAGGCGGGCGCCGCCTGGCTCAAGGGCGGCGAGTATTTCCAGCCCATGTTGTCCTATGCGGCGGAGGTTGACGCATTGGTCCTTTATCAGGACGGCGCGTTCACTCTTACTCAAATCCAACTGAGCGGACCATCAAGAAGGAGTAATTTCTATGGAAAAAGGTTTTACCATTACCTATGAGTACGGGGAAAACCTGTACGTCAATACCACAAACCGCTGCAATTTTAATTGTGAATTCTGCCTCCGGCACAACGGCCACGGCGGCAGTATCTACACCCATAATCTCTGGCTGGAGCGGGAGCCCACCCGAGAGGAAATCCTGGCGGACATCGAGAGCCGGGACCTGGCGAAGTATCAGCAGCTGGTCTTCTGCGGCTTCGGCGAGCCCAGCTACCGGATTGACGATATCTGCTGGGTCATCGACCAGCTGAAAGCCAAGGGCAAAAAACCTTTTACACGCATGGATACCAACGGTACCGGAAATCTTATTCACGGGCGGGACATCGCCCCGGAGTTCCAGGGGCGGTTTGACATGGTTTCAATTTCCCTGAATACCGACACGGCGGAGAAGTACGACGCACTCTGTCACCCGGTTCAGACAGGGGCTTACGAGGCCATGAAGGCCTTTGCCAAGGAGCTGCGGCGGTATGTGCCTACAGTGATGATGACTGTAGTGGACACGATTCCCAGGGAAGAGATTGAGCGCTGCCGGAAAATCTGCGAAGAGGAGATCGGCGCGGTTTACCGAGTACGGGAATATATTGAGGATTGAAGGGAGGATGAGACCATGAATTTGTTTGGACTGATTGGCACTTTGATTATGGGTGCGCTGGTGGGCTGGCTGGCCGGGATGCTGATGGGCGAGGGAGGCGGCTTGCTCCGCAATATCATCATCGGTGTCGCCGGGTCCGCCGTGGGCGGCATCGTGGCCAGCCTGCTGGGCTTTTACGTTTATGGCGTGGTTGCCAACTTGATTGTCAATGTTGCGGGCGCGTGCCTGTTTATCTTAATCGGACGGAAGCTGTTTCGCTGAACGGACTGCGCAAGTTTGTCGGACTCTTTCCGTATTCAAAATACCATAAACAGGGCAAGGCAAACCGTCACGGTCTGCCTTGCCCTTAATCTCTTTCTGAAGCCCCGCCCTTGGAGTGTCCTAAAATGGAAGCCACCCTGCTAAAACCACCCACCGGACGCGGATTACAGCATTTGCAGCAATTCAATTTGTTCCCCGGAGGGGCCTGTAAAGAACCAGTTCTGTACTCCACCGAAGAGGTTTGGCAAAACCTTCTTTTCCGGCGTCAGGAAGGTATTCACTCCCGCCGCCTGAATAGCCGCCGCCAGCGTGTCTAAATCATCCACCAGAATGGCGAAATGGGGCACGTTCCCCTCGCCCATAGGCATGGGTCCAGGGCTTTGAATCAGCTCCAGCGTAACCCCGCCAAAGTCTATCAAAGCCAGCTTCTTTTCGCCCTCCGGCGTGGGTACATCACCCCGGTCCTTTACCGTGCCGCCCAATTTTCCGTAAAAAGCAATGCTCTCTTCCATATCCCGTGTGTAAATAGCCACATGGCCCAAGCCCATATAGTGTTCCTTCATACCACACTCTCCCCAATAGCCAAAGAGGGACCCGAAGGTCCCTCTTTGAAATTTATCGTACTTCCTTCAGCACCGGCTGCCGCGTCTCCGCGTCGCCGTCGCACCAGCCTGGTCAACCACCAGACTTCCAGAGCGCGCTAAAGTTCTTTTGGTTCCTTTTCTTTCAAGAAAAGGAACTCAGCACTTCTCGAAGATGGTGGCTACGCCCATGCCGCCGCCGATGCAGAGGGTGGCAAGGCCCTTCTTGGCGTCGTCGCGCTTTTGCATCTCGTGAAGCAGGGTGACAATGATCCGCGCGCCGGAAGCGCCCACGGGGTGACCCAGAGCGATGGCGCCGCCGTTGACGTTCAGCTTGGCGGTGTCGAAGCCCAGCTCACGGCCCACGGCGATGGACTGCGCCGCGAAAGCCTCGTTAGCCTCGATGAGATCAATGTCGTCAATGGTCACGCCGGCCTTGGCCATGGCCTGACGGGAGGCGGGCACAGGGCCAACGCCCATGATCTTCGGGTCCACGCCGCCCTGGCCCCAGCCGATGAGCTTGGCCATGGGCTTCAGGCCGTACTTCTCCACAGCCTCGCCGGAGGCCAGGACGATGGCGGCGGCGCCGTCATTGATGCCGGAGGCGTTGGCGGCGGTGACGCGCTGCTGGCCCTTATCCTCGGCCTCCTTCTTGCCGGTGACCTCGAAGGTGTGAACCACGTTGGGGTTGGGGGACTCGGGACCCACGGGGAACGCGCCGCGGAGCTTGGCAATGCCCTCGGCGGTGACGCCGGCCTTGGGGAACTCGTCGACCTTGAAGTCCACTACCTGCTTCTTCACCTTCACAGGGACGGGAACGATCTCGGCCTCGAACTTGCCGGCGGCCTGGGCGGCCTCGGTCTTCTGCTGGGAGGCGGCGGCGAACTCGTCCTGCTCCTGGCGGGTGATGCCCCAGATGTCGTTGATGTTCTCGGCGGTGGTGCCCATGTGATAGTTGTTATAGGCGTCCCACAGGCCGTCCTTAATCATGGTGTCCACCAGCTTCTTGTCGCCCATGCGGGCGCCCCAGCGGGCGTCCATGGAAGCGAAGGGAGCGGAACTCATGTTCTCGGTGCCGCCGCAGACCACCACGTCGGCGTCCCCGGCCAGGATGGAGCGAGCGCCCTCAATGAGAGACTTCATGCCGGAGCCGCAGACCATGCCCACGGTATAGGCGGGAACGGAATAGGGAATACCGGCCTTGATGGAGACCTGACGGGCCACGTTCTGGCCCTGGGCGGCGGTGAGGATGCAGCCGAACATGACCTCATCCACGTTCTCCGGTGCAACACCAGCGCGGTTCAGGGCCTCTTTGACCACGATCGCGCCCAGCTCCGCAGCGGGAGTGTTCTTCAGACTGCCGCCAAAGGAGCCGATGGCGGTACGGCAGCAGTTCACGACATAAAGATCTTTCATGATGTTCCTCCGTATTTGTAATATTTTGGCGGCTCGGCGGGCCGCCGGCTTCTCAACGGGCGGGGCGGACAGGATTGCCAATTTTTTGACAATCCCGTGGCCGCCCTCTCTATATATCATTATAGAGAGTTCCGGGCGGTTCGTCAATGGGCTTTTGTCAGGTTTTACAATTTCGTTAAATCTTTGACAAAATCGGGGCCGTTTTCGTCAAGGTGACGAAAATCCAGAGCTTACCAATCCTGGGCCGGATACCCCTCGGGCAGAGGGACGGCCGGAAATCGTCTATGGGGAGGGGAGGGGGAAAATGCGCCCCTCCCCCGGAGCGGTGATTTTACAAACCAAGGAACCGGAGGCCGCCGTAGTAAAGAAAGGAGACGGCGATAAAAATAAGTACCATGGGCAGAGTCTTTGCGGCCATGGAGGAGAAGGAGACCTTGCTGTCCTCCGCGCACAGCGTCAGGCAGATGTGGATGGGGGAAATCTGCATGGCGACATAGTTCATGCACATCAAAAGCACGAACAGAGACAGGGAGATCGCCCCGTTCAGCGCGGCCATGACCATAGGCATGCACAGCACGATGCAGGCCTGATTCCCCGCGACCAGCGTTCCAAAGAAGAAAATTAGGGCGAAGATGAAAAAGGTGGGCAGGGGCAGGGCGGAGAAGAAGGCCGGAAGCTTTTCGATGACTCCGGTGGCCGCCAGAACCTCCTTGAAAATCATAATCAGCCATGTGCTGGCCAGAAGCTTTGTCTCAAAGGCGCTGCGGAAGAAGGGAAGCAGCTCCCCAGGCCGGAAGTGGTTGACAAAGATGTTGAGGAGGATGCAGAGGAACACGGCCAGCTCCACGGGAAGCTTGAAGACGAGAATCATGCCGATTGCCAGGGCAATGCTCCAGATGCTCCGGACCAGCAGCTTCCAATAATATGCCTTGGGCTCTTGGGAAACCATGCCGGTGTCCTTCGGAACCTTCCGCAGATAGACTAGGTGCCCCGTCAGGAACAGCGCCGCAACCATGGGCAGCATGGCCAGAACAAAGGCGCTGACGGATACGGCCCCGTTGGTCAGGCCTACGGCAATGAAAATCGTGGTGTATGTGGGAAGGAAGCTCTCGGTAATGTGCCGGAAGTAGGAGGTGATCGCCGCCTTTTCCGGGGCGGAGAGGTAGTCCTCCACGCTGTCCCGGACAATGGGGCCGCAGATCAGAACCGTGCTGGCGGAGGGCAGGCACCCCAGGAGAAGGGGCACCACGGAGGCATTGATGCGGCGGTTGTTAAAAAGGCCGTTCAGCGCTACCTGGCAGTCGCTCAGGTTCTTCCGCTTCTCCAGCATCCTTTGAAGGAACGTGGTGGTATAGAAGACCAGAAGGGTCTCAATGGTGGTCCAGCTGGTGGCCCCCTTTCCGACGGCGGCGCAGGTGACGGTTAGGGGAAGCTGATACAGAACCACCGTGCCAATGGTGGCGGCCAGAACGGCGGTTAACAGGGGTTTTTTCATCCACATCACCAGAATGATGATACAGAACACAGCGACCAGTTTTAGAAGGTCCATGACACAACTTGTTCCTTTCCGATTGGTGAGCATAGCGGAGAGCGGACCCTTCTCGGGCCGGCGGGGAAGGTCTCTTTCCCGCGAAGAGACAAAACCATCTTATCATAAATTTACGGGTTTTTTCCATAGGTATTTCGCCCATATTCGCACCAGTGTGATTTTGCAGCTCTTTTCGGTAAGATAGGCGGCCACTTGAAGGGGAAGCAAGATTATATAAACAATTCACATTCCTTCCGGACTGAGCACGCTTTCTTGAGGGCCTGGGCCGCCACGGCGGTCATGGCCCGATTGACCCTCCTGGCCCCCTGCGGACAGCGGGCAACACAGCGCATACAGGAAATACAGAGGGCGTTCTCTGCCGTTTGAAGGTTCTCCAAACGGATCGCCTGGGCAGGACACTGACGGGCGCAGAGCCCGCAGGCCGTGCAGCCTTTGCCGGCTTTGGGAACCAGGGAGGTCCTTCCAGGCTGCTTGTAAGGCCGGTTTCCCGGCAGAGCGGGAGCCGTTTCATTGCCGCTCCGGAATTTCTCCAGGACCGCCTGGGAAAATTCTCCCAGCCGTTCCCCGTCCTGGGCGTCGGGACGTCCGGCGGCGTATTGGCGCAGGATGGAATGTTCCGCGATGGCTGCGATGGCGGCCAGGACCCGGAAATTCTGTTGTTCCGCAAGGTCCCGGAGCTCCGCCAGCGTATCTTCGTAGGCCCGGTTGCCGTAGACGCAGAGCAGAACACAGGCGGCCTGATTCCCCTCTATGCCCGCGAGACGCTGGGCCGCCAGGCTTGGCACGCGGCCACCAAAGGAGGGGACGGCGATGAGAACCAAATCCTCCCTCCGGAAGGAGCGGGGGATGGAGGCCGGGTCCGTTAGGTCGACCGTCTCCACCTCGTCCGGCCAAACCCCTGTAACGGCCTCGGCTGTTCGCAGCGTGCCGCCTGTGGGACTGAAGAGAATCTGCGCGTATTTCATAGATAGATGCCTCCCATTCTGTTTTCAAAATGACGCACCGATGGCGTCCTTTGTGAAGCCTGTGTCCAAAAGCGGCAGCCTTCCGGGAAAAATTTCCGGATCCCCTGTAAAGTCCGGCCCGCCTGTGCTATAATATTGCAAAGCGGTTGGCGCACAGCCATTCCGAGGGAACAAGGAGGCGCTTCTATGTGGATATTCATGGCCTTCGGCTCCGCGCTGTTCGCGGGGCTTACCGCGATTTTGGCCAAGTGCGGCGTTCGGAGAACGGACTCCACCGTGGCCACGGCCATCCGGACCGTCGTTGTGCTGCTCTTTTCCTGGCTGATGGTTTTTCTCACCGGAGCACAAGCTGGCCTGAGGGACATCCAGGGGGGAACACTGCTGTGCCTGACCCTGTCCGGCATGGCCACCGGGGCCTCCTGGCTGTGCTATTTCCGGGCCCTGCAAATCGGAGACGTCAACAAAGTTACCCCCATTGACAAAAGCAGCACGGTGCTGACCATTCTCCTGGCGTTCTTCCTGCTCCGGGAGCCCATCAGCGGCCCGAAGGCTCTGGGATTGGTTTGTGCCGCCGCGGGAACCTGGCTGATGATTGAGAAAAAGGCCGGGCAGGGGGAGAAGCAGGGGCCTTGGCTGCCCTATGCGCTGGGCTCCGCCCTGTTTGCCGCCCTGACGGCTATCTTGGGGAAGCTGGGAGTCCGGGGAGTGGACTCCAATCTGGCCACGGCCCTTCGCACCGGCGTGGTGCTGGTGATGGCTTGGGTCATGGTGGCGGTTACGGGGAAGAGCGCTCTCCTCAAGACCCTGCCAAAGGAGGAGTTGGGTTTCCTTTGCCTGTCGGGAATTGCCACCGGGGCCTCTTGGCTGTGCTATTACCGGGCCTTGCAGGAGGGGCCTGCCAGCGTGGTAGTGCCGGTTGATAAACTGAGTATTCTGGTGACGGTGGCCTTCTCCGCCCTGGTGCTTCACGAAAAGCTGTCCCCCAAGGCCGGGCTGGGATTGGCTTTGATTACCGGCGGAACGCTGGCAATGCTCCTCTAGGAGTATTTTCAATAACCGAAAGACGGATTCCCGGTCTGGGAATCCGCTTGCGTTTCAAAGAGCATCCAATTGAATAGAGTCAGAAAACCAAATACAGCAGCAGGTCCGCCCCAATGGCCCCCAGAACGCAGACCATCACCGGGCACTTTTTCCAGGCCAGGGCTCCGGCGACCAGAGCGCCCACAAGCCCGATGTCCATCCGGGAGGCGTCCACGGTTAAAAAGCCGGGGAAGATCATGGCGGCCATGGCGGTATAGGGGACCAGGCGCAGGAATTTTTCCGTCCTGGGCCCGAAGCTCATCTTCTCGATGAACACGGCGGGAAGGACCCGGGGAAGAATGGTGACCAGGGTCATTCCCAGAATCATCAAAAGAATTTCAGGGTGCATCGGCGGATTCCTCCTTTTGGCCGTCCGTCTGGAGATCCACGAAGGCCGTGCCCAGGGCGGCGCAGAGCAGGGTGGCGGCAATGAGAGCCCAGCTGGCGGGAAGAAGCCTGGAGAACAGGGAGTTGCAGATTGCCGTCAGCAGGGCCAGCAGAGCCAGCCGCCGGTTTTGCCGGAGGCTGGGAAGGAGAATGGCGATGAAGAGGGCGTAGATGGCGATGCCCATGCTGTCCAGCAGCGTCTGAGGGAGGATGCCCGCCGAGAGCACCCCCACCGCTGCCGCCGAGACCCAGGCGAGGTAGACGGCGGAGATGAGCCCCAGAAAACGGAAGAGAGTGCGGTTTTCCTCCGGCTCCATGCAGAACACGGCGAAGGACTCATCCACTACGCCGAAGGAGGACAGAAGCCGCAGGCCCGCCGGTTCGCCGGAAAAGTGCCGCATGACACAGGTGCTCATAATCAGATGCCGGAGGTTCAGCACGAAAGTGGCCAGGATGATGGCGGTGATTCCCGCGCCTTGCAGGATCATACCGGCGGCCATAATCTGACTGGAGCCCGCCAGCACTGTGGCGGACATCAGCACCGTCTCTACGGGGCTCATGCCGGCCTGACGGGCCAGCAGGGCGTAGGCGATGCCCACGGGAAAGAAGCCGGTGATCACCGGCAGGCCGGACCGAAGGCCCGCCAGGTACTGCTGCTTTTTCGTCTGGGTGCTGGTCATGGGACCACCTCCGGTAAGGGTCAGGGAAAATGGGGCCGGGTTTTCCGGCGGGAAATGTTCGGGAAAAGAGGCTGTCAATTTGGATCATCCTATCACAGTTCCGACAGCCTGACAAGGCTCCGCCGCCGAATCCGGCAATGCGCCGGAGAAGCGGGGGGATTCCTCCGGCGCTTTTGTGGGGTTTGTCCATGAACACAGCTCAAGGGGAATGGGGATTTGAAGGAGGGGAGGCCTGCCTCATCCGGAAGCGGAAGGCCGGGGAGGCATCCGAAAAACTTCTGAAAATTTCGTTGTATTTGCAGTGGATTTTTTGCCGGAGGCGTTGTATAATGGCTTCGTTCAATAAAGAAAGGAGCATTATGACATGCTGAGTGAAAAGGTTGCCGCCCTGTTAAACGAACAGGTGAACAAGGAGTTTTATTCCGCCTATCTGTACCTGGATTTCTCCAATTATTTTGAGGCCCGGGGCCTGGACGGCTTTGCCAACTGGTATAAGATTCAGGCCCAGGAGGAGCGGGATCACGCGATGCTCTTCTATCAGTATCTCCACAACAACAACGCCAAGGTGACCCTGGAAGCCATTGCCAAGCCGGACAAGGAGCTGGACAGCGACATGGCCGTCCTCCGGGCCGGGCTGGAGCATGAGCTCTATGTCACGGGGCTCATCAACCACATTTACGCCGCCGCTTATGAGGAGAAGGACTTCCGCACCATGCAGTTTCTGGACTGGTTTGTCAAGGAACAGGGCGAGGAGGAGGACAACGCCAACGACCTGATCTCCAAGATGGAGCTCTTCGGCTCCGATCCCAAGAGCCTGTACATGCTGAACAGCGAGCTGGCGGGCCGCACATACAACGCACCCTCTCTGGTGCTCTGAGAACAACATCCTTCGGGAAGGTTCCCGGGAGGAGACGGAAGCCCGCCGGACCTGCGTCCCATGAGGGAGGAGACGAGAATGGATTTTTTGAGGAGGGATCACGATGAGAGACCTAGCGAATACCTGTAAGGTCGCGTTGGTACAGGCGGAACCTGTGATGTTTGATAAGAAGGCGTCTTTGGAGAAGGCGCTGGAATACATCCGCGAGGCTGCGCGGCAAAAACCGGATTTGATCGTTTTTCCTGAGCTCTTCATTCCCGGATACCCGATCGGGATGAATTTTGGCTTCAGCATGGGCAAGCGGACGGCGTCTGGCCGGGAGGATTGGAAGCGGTACTATGACGCCTCGGTCGTGGCCGGAGAGGCGGAGTTCCAAGCGCTGGCGGAGGCGGCGAAGAAGGCCGGCGCCTACATTAGCCTGGGCTTTTCCGAGCGGGACGCGGTCGGCGGGACCCTTTATAACAGCAATGTGATCTTTGAGCCGGACGGAGCGTACAAGGTTCATCGGAAGCTAAAGCCCACCGGAACCGAGCGGGTTGTCTGGGGGGACGCCAATCAGGATTATTTTCCGGTGACGGAGACCCCGTGGGGGCCGATGGGGAGCCTGATCTGCTGGGAGAGCTACATGCCGCTTGCGCGAGTGGCCCTTTATCAGAAGGGAATCACGATCTATCTTTCTCCAAACACCAACGATAATCCCGAGTGGCAGGCCACGATTCAACACATTGCGATTGAAGGCAAGTGCTACTTTGTCAACGCGGACATGATTGTGCGGAAGTCCTCGTATCCCTCCGACCTGCATGAGTCGGAAGCGGTGAGCCAGCAGCCGGAGCTCGTGTGCCGGGGTGGCAGTTGTATCATTGATCCTTACGGGCATTATGTGATGGAGCCGGTTTGGGATACGGAGACCATCCTCTACGCGGAACTGGACATGAGCCTGCCCGCGGCCTGTAAGATGGAGCATGACGCCGTGGGGCATTACGCAAGGCCGGATGTTCTGGAACTGATCGTTCACGAGAAATAGAGGGCCGCTCTTTGAGAGTGTTCCGGAGAAAAAGCGATGCAGGCCGTCACGGCCTGCATTGCTTTTCGTTTGGGGCGGTCAATTTTCCAGTTTTCCGTTGCACTTTGCCAGGAACTTTTCGCTGCGGATGATGGCCCGGGTGTGGGTTCCGCCGCCAATGGGACCCTTTTCATCCCAGGCGGCCACCTGGAAGTCCACCATTTTGCCGTTTTCCGACACGCCGGTGATCTCCGCCTCTGCCCAAACCTTCATCCCTACGGGCGTAGGCGCGTCGTGAGTGATGTCCAGACGGGTTCCCACGCTGCCCTGCCCCTCCTCCAGAAAGCTCTGGAGGCAGGTCATGGCGGCGTTTTCTATCATGGCGGCCATAAACGGAGTGCCGAACACCGGCAGGGCTCCGGAGCCGGCGGCCGCGGCGGTGAGGTCCTCGGTTACTGTCTGCTCCAGCTGGCACTTGGTTCCAATTACAATCATAAATTGCCTCCTGTATGATGCCGCCGGTCCTCCGGCGGCTTGGAATATCGAATTTGAACCCCGGCCTGCTGGCCTGGGTTAAACGCACTTTTGCGTCAGGGCCTTTCCCACGGATTGACGGTTGCCTTCCGCTGCCGCCGGGTCACGACGGATGAACTCGTTTAGGAGCACTTCCAGCACGTAGAGTTGGGCGATGAGGGCGGAGGTGGACCCGAACTGGAAGGGCTGTTCGTTGGGGCCGCAGAGCAGCACCGTGTCGGCGTAGGCGCTGGCGGGGGAGTTGGGATAGCGGGTTACCAGGATCAGCTTTGCCCCCCGGTTCCGGATGACTTCCACCGCCTCCAGGAGCTCGTGGGTGGCTCCGGAGTAAGAAAAGTAGAGCACCGCGTCCCCCTGAGACAGGGTGGAGAGAACCACGGTTTGCATGTGGGAGTCCGCAATCGTCTTGAACTTGGGGGAGACCGTGGAGAACTGGGCCCAGGCCGCCAGGGCCACCACGGAGTGGTTCCCCTGGCCCAGGCAGACAACCTGTCCCGCCTGCCACAGAAGGTCCGCCGCCTGGGAGACCTCCCGTTCCGCCAGCATGTGATAGGCGTTGTTCAGAGTTTCCTGGGCGGCGGCCAGAACCTTGCCCATGACCGCGGCGGGAGGGTCCTTCGGGGTGATCGCGCTGTCCGGCTCCCGCAGGGCCGTCCGGGCGGGCAGAGCCGCCCGGGCCAGCTCCAGCTTGAAGTCGTTGAAGCCCGCCAGCTTGAGCTTCCGGCAGAAGAGGGACACGGTGGACACGGCCACGTCGCACCGGCTGCTCAGGTCTGTGATGCTGATATACTGGGTCTCCTCCTGATGCTCCAGCACATAGTCGACGATTTTCCGCTCCGACCGGGTAAAGCGCTCATACTCCTGGAGCATCAGCGCGATGATATCCTTTTCCATCCGCACCTCCTTCTTCTTTTTCTTAAGAGAAAAAGAAGCAAAAAGAATGTTCGCGCGCTGCGGGGTTCGGTGGTTTACCGGGCTGGAGCGACGGCGGCGGGGTTCCAGGGAGCTCCACGGTTAACCCAGAATTTCCCCGATGAGCTTGTCTACCAGAATCAGGCTCCGGGGGAGGTGGAAGGGGCCCTTGAAGGTGCTGCCCTTGGTGGAGGGCTGGGTGGGCAGGCCGTCCCGCCGGAGATAGCCGTACCACTCGCCGTACTCCGGGTCGGAGAAGTGGGCCTTGCAGTAGTCCAGGGTTTTATAGAACCAGTCCAGGTACTTCTCCTCCTGAGTGTCCCGATAGAGCATCATGGAAGCGATCAGAATCTCATTGTGAGGCCACCAGAGCTTCATGTCGTGTTCATAGGCCTCCGGGGGCTTGCCCAGGCAGTCGGTGAAGTACAGCAGTCCGCCGTACTCCTCGTCCCAGCCGGCGGCGATGGCCCAGTCGAACATCTCCGCCGCCTTTTGGACCAGGGCCTTGTCCCCGGTGCGCTGGGCGTGCTCCAGCAGGAACCAGACTCCCTCGATGTCGTGTCCGGGATTGACGGTGCGGCCCTCGGTGTAATAGAGCCGGGGGGTCCCATCGGTGTCCACGTTTTCCAGAGTGCATTTCAGCTCCGGCTTTACGTGGTACTTAAAAATGTCCTCCACGCACTGCCGGGCCCGCTCTTCGTAAAGAGCCTTCCGCTCCGGGTCCGTCCGCAGCAGCACGCCGGTGACGTTCAGAATAATCATGGGGGTGCCGAAGGCCCGGCCCGTCCGGGTCTCGGGAATGGTCTTGGGGCCCATGCCCACGGGGTCGGCCTTCCCCTGGCTCAGATCCCAATAGAGGTCATAGCACTGCCGGGCCCGCTCCAGACGGGTCTTGTCCCCCGTTACCCCGTAGTATTCGGCGTTGGCGATGGCGCAGAAGGCCTCGGAGAAGTAGTAACGCCGCTGGCGCAGGGGCCGGCCCTCCGCCGTGACGGTGAAGTACATCCGGTCACCGCAGGCGTGGTTGAAACAGTGGTTTTCCATGAAGTCCAGGCAGCTTTTGGAGGCTTCCAGCCACTCCGGCCGCACGCCGTAGCTGCTGCACAGGAAGGCGAATATCCAGCCGCAGCGGCCCTGCATCCAAACACTCTTGTCCGTGGAGTAAATCTCGCCCTTCCGGTCCAGGCAGGTGTAGACGCCGCCGTGTTCTTTGTCCATGCCGTGCTCCAGCCAGAAACCGGCGGAGCGCTCCAGCTCCTCCCGGACCCAGGCCCGGGTGTCTTGCAGTTTTTGCCGATCCATAGTCGTCCTCTTTTCTTAACGCGCCCGGCTTGCCCGGGGCGTCGGGTTCTTTGGCGGCCTGACGTCCGGTCAGGCCGCTCTTCCGGGAATCTTGGGTCCGGCGCTCACTTCCGCTCCGGCAGGCTGGCGGCGGCCATGGACTGGCCCACCCGGCGGAATTTCTCGTCGGGCAGCTCGGGGACGATCTTCCCGGACAGCTCCGGGTACTCGTCCGCCAGCACCTTCTTGGCGGTGTCCAGAATCAGGTCGCCGCCCTTGCCGCTCATGACCCGGCCCAGCAGCAGCACGTGGCGGCAGCCGTAGAGGTCAAAGTAATAGGCCAGGGTGTGGCCCAGGTAGACGCCGATGGACGCGTAGACCTGGACAGCCCGGGGGTCGTCCTCCGCCATTAGCGCCTGCACAGCCTTCAGCTTCTCGGCGGGGGAGGTATTCTCGTCCAGCTCAATCCCCGCCCGGGGGGCCAGCTTGATGACGCCGTCCTGAGAGAAGTATTTCACGCCGCAGCCGATGTCTCCGCTCCACTCGTCCCGCATGGCGTCGAGCTGGGCGTCCACGGGGACGAAGGCCAGCTCGTTGAGCCAGCCGGTGATCCGGCCTTCCTCGTCCACGTAGCCCACGGCCTCGCTGGTGCCCATGGCGATGCCCAAGACGCTGTTGTCGTTGAGGCTCATGGCTCCCGCCAGGGCGGAGACGTCGCCGTCGTTGATGACGCAGTAGGGCACGTCGCCAAAGGTGTCGTGAATGGCTCGAATGTAGATGTCCTTGACCTTTTCGTTGTAAATCTCCTTGGGGACCTTGAGAAAGAGGGAGGCGTTCATGGTCCGGTTGTTGATGAACACGCCGGCGGAGCTGACGCCCACGGCGTCCACCCGGGGCATGTGCTCCGCGGCGGATTTCAGGGCGGAGACAATGCCGTCGTAGTGATAGTCCGGGTCGGAGTTGGTCTTGGGGAACCAAACCACCTCTTCGGAGTAGACCGTTTCGCCGTCGATGACGGCGGAGACCTTCCGGTCGCTCCCGCCGGCGTCAAAGCCAATGCGGCAGCCCTCCATGTGGCCGCCGATGGCCTTGGGGGCGTCCTTGGCGGCGGGAACGCTGTCTGTCAGCACCACCTCAAAGGGGTGTTCAAAGACGCTGGCCATGTAATCCCAGTCGAATTCCTGCTGGCCACCGGCGCAGTAGACGGATTGGAGGTATTCGCAGATGCCCGCGTCTCCGCTGACATAGATTTTGAAACCGCCCTTCATCCAGAGGATGGTCTTTACCAGGCGCTCCACGTAGTAGTGGTCGGCGGCCTCCATCTCCGGCGTGCCGTGGATGAAGGTTTGGCAGGAGGCCATCTGGCCGTCGGCCCGTTCCACGGCGATGCCGATCGGCTTTTTCGCCGTGGCCAGGAAAGCGCGGTTGAACCGCATGAGGGGGATAAAGCCGGGATCCAGGGGGGGAACGTTCTTCAGTTCCACGTTGATTCCAAATCGATCCATAACAATTCTCCTTTGTCCGTATGGTTTACAGGTGCGGCGCGGGGAGATGAAGGTACGAAATATAATCATTATAACATAAATTTTTCCAGTATTCAATCCCTTGCACGGCAGGAGAATGTCCCTGCTGTAGAAGTACAATACAAATTGGACAGCAGGGGAGGAAAGCTGAAGCTGATCCTGGATATGCGCCTCCGGAATCCGTCCCTGGGCTTAATTGAGTTGTGGCGCCGCCTGAAGCAGTGTGGCTATACCCGCCGGCCTGACGCCCGTTTGGGACGGCAACGCGGCCCTGCGATTCCTGGACCGCTGAACGTTTCTCATGATTTTTGGGTGCCGCTCTAGGGATGTTCCCACAGAGAAAAAGGCTTATACGTCAAAATCCTACCAGCAGATGAGTCATCCGGGAGAACGGATCCAGGTGGATATGAAGGTCGTCCCTCGCCGCTGCATCACAGACCCGGAACTGTGCCTGTTCCAACTATACCGCCATTTTTGAGAAAACCACCGCTGAGCTGAGTGTCCAGCACAAGCGGATCCGTCCTTACGTGCCCGGACATAATGGCAAGATGGAATGCAGCCACCGAGAAGACCAGAAACGCTTGTATTCGCTCCACTCTTTTTTCTCTCTGGATGACTTTCAGAAACAGCTTGCTGTTCATGACCACCGCTCCAGCAACTTACCGATGCGTCCGCTCCACTGGCGTTCTCCCCTTGAGTTCTTTGTCCAATTTGTTTGATAAACTTACATGGATGATGTAAGGAATGTATGAATAGGAGCGTGGGAGAAACTGGGATAATCGCATAAAAAGCAGCCTTTTTTACTACATACGGGAGGAAGACAGCCATTTGACGCAAGATGTAGCCTGAAATTTGTGCAAAATGCTGTTGTCTATCAGGGAGCTTTCGTTCCCATCAAGCGTTTGCAGAACTTAAAAAGCTTCAATAAACTTACGCAGGCGGGCGAAAATACGTTTTCGCCCGCCTGCGCGCAGTGTTTGTTGTTCTGAGAACAGGCCTTAGGCCTCGCGCCGGGCCTCCTCCACGATGTCCCTGGACTTTTTGCAAAGCGCGGTGATCTCGTCCCACTTTCCGCCCTCAATGAGGTCGGCGGTAACCATGTAGGACCCGCCGCAGGCGGCGACAATGGGAGAGCGGAGGTATTCTCCCAGGTTTTTCAGGGAGATGCCTCCAGTGGGCATGACCTTGAACTGGGGGAAGGGCGCGCTCATGGCCTTAATCTTCGCCAACCCCCCAGACTGCTCCGCCGGAAAGAATTTCAGCACCTCCAGGCCAAATTTCAGGGCCGCGTGATAATCTGTGGGGGTGGTGCAGCCGGGATAGATCGGGATATTTTTCTCCTGGGCATAGGCCACCAGCTCCGGGTCGAAGCCGGGGGTGACCACGAACTGGCCTCCCGCGGCCAGCACCGCGTCGATCTGGCTTGTCTCCGTAACCGTTCCCGCTCCGACGATCATCTCCGGGACGGCCTCCCGCATGAGCCGGATGGCCTGGTCCGCCCCGGCTGCCCGGAAGGTGACCTCCGCCACCGGCACTCCGCCGGCGCACAGGGCTTTGGCCAGCGGCGCCGCGTCCCGCTCCGGATCGCTCAGCTTGATGACCGGCACCACGCCGATCTTGGATATCGCTTCGTTCATGGCGTTCATAAACAGACGCTCCTTTCTTGAAATGATTTGGTTACTTGCTGGCGTAACCACCGTCCACAGGGAGGATGACGCCGTTTACATAGTCGGAGGCATGGCTGGCCAGGAAAATGCACGCGCCCTTCATGTCCTCCCCCTTCGCGCCGCCCCAGCGGTGAGCGGGGATGCGGCCTGTGATTTCGTGGTACCGGGGGTTCTCCGGGTCCAGCAGGGCGGCGTTCATCTCCGTGGCCATGTACCCGGGGGCGATGGCGTTCACATTGATGCCCCGGCTGGCCCATTCGTTGCAGAGGGTTTTGGTCAGGAGGGCGATACCGCCTTTGGCGGAGGCGTAAGCGGGGATGGTAAAGCCGCCGAAGAGGGACTGCATGGAGGCGATGTTGATGATCTTGCCATAGCCCTGCTTCAGCATTTCCCGGCCCGCCAGCTGGCAGAGCTGAAAGGGCGCGGTGAGGTTGATTTCCAGCACAGTGTCCCAGTCCTCCAGGGGGAAGTTCTCGCTGGGGTGGCGGCGCTGGATGCCGGCGCAGTTGACGAGGATGTCCAAGCTTCCGCCCAGAAGCTCCAGGGAGCGGGTGAAGGCGGACCGCAGATTCTCCCGGTCTCCCAGATCGGCAGTTACGCCGTGGCAGGCGAAGCCCCTGGTCCGGAAGTCCTCCGCCACCGCTTCGGCCTTGGCGGAGCTGCCCCAGAGGACCACTTCCGCTCCAGCCTCCATCAGTCCCTCGGCCATGCCCCAGCCCAGGCCCCGGGTGCCGCCGGTTACAAGGGCCTTCCGGCCCTGAATGTCAAATAGATTCATATGCCCCTCCGTTTTATAAAATGATTTCCGCAGGTTTGGCGGCTCAGCCGTCCTGCCGGTAGTCCAGATACGCGCCCTTCATGGGAGAAGCGGCCAGCTCGGAGAAGAGGCGCAGCACGCCCCGCTGGTACTTGGCGGCCTTGGGCTTCCAGCGGGCTTTCCGCTGGGCCAGGATCGCGTCCATTTCCTCCGGGGTTTTCCGCTGGCCCTTTACGCCCACAATGGCCAGGATCCGCTGTTCCACGTCCAGCTGGATGAGGTCCCCCTCCTCCACCAGGGCGATGGGGCCTCCGGCCTGGGCCTCGGGGGAACAGTGGCCGATGACGGGGCCGGTGGACGCGCCGGAGAAGCGGCCATCGGTGATGAGGGCAATGCTTTTTCCCAGCTCCTTGTCGGAGGAGATGGCCTCGGAGGTGTAGAACATCTCAGGCATACCGGAGCCCTTGGGGCCCTCGTAGCGGATGAAGACCGCGTCGCCGGGCTGGACCTTGTGGTGAAGCACCGCGTCGATGCAGGCCTCTTCACTGTCAAAGGGGCGGGCGTTGAGCACGGCGGAGAACATCTCCTTGGGACAGGCGGTGTGCTTGATGACCGCACCCTCCGGGGCCAGATTGCCCTTGAGAACGGCGATGGACCCGTCGGTGCCCAGGGCCTTGTCCCGGGGGCGGATGATGTCCTCCCGGGTCAGGTTCAGGTCCCGGGCTTTGTTGGCCTCGTCCAACCAGGCCTGACAGCGCTGGTAGAAGCCCTCCCGCTTCAACTCCTCCAGATTCTCTCCCAGGGTCTTGCCGGTGACTGTCCGGGCGTCCAGATGGAGCACGTCCCGGATCTCCTCCATGATGGCGGGAACGCCTCCGGCGTAATAGAAGAACTCAGCGGGCCAGCGGCCAGCGGGCCGGACGTCCAGCAGATAGCGGGCGCCCCGGTGGAGGCGGTCAAAGGTGTCGCCGGTAATCTCAATGCCGAACTCGTGCGCGATGGCGGGAATGTGGAGCAGACAGTTCGTGGAACCAGAGATGGCGGCGTGGACCAAAATGGCGTTTTCAAAGCTCTCCATAGTCACCAGATCGCTGGGCCTCATGCCCTCCATGGAAACCAGCTTTACCGCCAGGGCCCCCGCACGCCGGGCGTATTCCACAAGGTCCGGGCTGGCGGCGGGGAGCAGGGCGCTGCCCGGCAGAGCCAGACCCAAGGCCTCGGCCATGATCTGCATGGTGGAGGCGGTGCCGATGAAGGAGCAGGCGCCGCAGCTGGGACAGGCGTTCTGCTTGGCCCAGTTCAGGGACTCCTCGCCGATCTCTCCCCGCTGAAACCGGGCGGAGTACATGCCCAGCTGCTCCAGGGTCAGAAGCTCCGGGCCCGCCGCCATGGTGCCGCCGGTGACCACCACCGAGGGGATGTTCACCCGGGCCAGGCCCATCAGGTTTCCGGGCAGCCCCTTGTCGCAGCTGGCCAGGAAGACGCCGGCGTCGAAGGGGGTGGCATTGGCTTGGATTTCGATCATATTGGCGATCATCTCCCGGCTGGCCAGGGAGAAATTAATGCCGTCGGTGCCCTGGCTTTCGCCGTCGCACATGTCGGTGCAGAAATACCGGGCGCCATGGCCTCCGGCCTGGGCGGCGCCCTCCCGGACGGCCTCCACCAGTTTGTCCAGATGGCCGGAGCCGGGGTGGCTGTCGCCAAAGGTGCTCTCAATGAAAATTTGGGGTTTTGCCAGGTCTTCCGGCATCCAGCCGGTACCAAGGCGAAGGGGGTCCAGCTCCGGGGCGAGGCTGCGCATGTGTTGGCTGGTCAGCATGATACGGATCGTTCCTTTCTCATGGAATTGGAGGTTGGAAGCGGGGCGGGCGTCCCGGGGAAATCCGCGGGGACGCGCGATGCTCGATGGATGCATCATAACATACGACATCATACGTATCAATACACAATTCCAACAAAATTGCCCGGGAGCTTTTTGGCAGGCAATGCGGCCACTGGAGCATCCTGCGCGGAAAGGGATTTCTCCGGGCTCCGGAGATAACCGCGCCGCCTGCCGAAAGAGGTTCGGCAGGCGGCGGATTCTTATGATCGTGGGTCTTTGTGGAACGGGGAAGGCAAGTCCTTTCGCCGCTCCTGGTTTTGAGGGGGTGGCCGTAAAAGGGAGGGCTTGGGCTCTCACGGGATTCCCCGTTTTAAGCGCTTTGGAACGCTGCGGAGGTCTTACAGGCTGCTTAAATAGCGGTTGATTTCCCGGTCTGCCTCCTGGAAGAGCGTTTCCTCGTCAATGGAGGTCAGGCGGCCCTTCTCCACGGTGACAGCGCCATTGATAACGGTGTAGTCCACAGGCTGTTTCAGCCCCACTGTGGCCAGGACGGATTTTGGATCGCGGCAGGCTCCGGCCAGTTCCAGCCGGCGGCTGTCCACCAGGAAGAAATCGGCGCACTTTCCCACCTCCAGGCTTCCGATTTCCCTTTGACGGTCCAGAAGCCGGGCGCTGCCCATGGTGGCCATTTTCAGGACGTCGTAGCCGGAGGGCGCCTTGTCGCTGGAGTTCAGGCGGTGGAGGAGAAAGCACACCCGCATTTCCTCCAGGAGGTTGGAGCCGTCGTTGCTGGCGCTGCCGTCCACGCCCAGGCCCACGGGTACGCCAAGGGACAGCATTTCCGGAACCCGGGCGATGCCGGAGGAGAGCTTCATATTCGAAACCGGGCAGTGGCAGACGCCGGTGCCGGTGTCGGCCAGTAGCTGGAGCTCCTCTGTGTTGAAGTGGATGCCGTGGGCGTACCACACGTCGGGCCCCACCCAGCCCAGGGTTTCCATATAGGCCAGGGGACGCAGACCGGTGGTCTCCAGGGTGAAGCGCTCCTCGTCCAGCGTCTCGCAGAGATGGGTGTGGAGCCGGACGCCGTACTCCCGGGCCAGCAGGGCGCTCTCTTTCAGCAGCTGGGCGGAGACGGAGAAGGGAGAACAGGGAGCCAGGGCGATTCGCCGCATGGACTGGAAGGAGGGATCGTGGTAGCGCTGAATCAGGTCCACGCTGTCCCGCATGATCTCGTCCACCGTCTGTACCACGGAGTCCGGCGGCAGGCCGCCGTCTTTTTTGGAGCGGTCCATGCTGCCCCGGGAGAAGTGCATCCGCACCCCCAGGGTCTTGGCGGCCTCCCACTGGGCGCCGATGAGGTCCCCGGCGCCGTTGGGGAAGACGTAGTGATGGTCGAAGACGGTGGTGCAGCCGTTTTTCATCAGCTCTCCCATGCCGGTGAGGGAAGAGAGGCGGATGGTGTCCTCGTTGGCGTTTTTCCAGACCTCATAAAGCGTGGTCAGCCAGTCGAAGAGCTCCAGATTCTGTACCTGGGGAAGGTTGCGGGAGAAGACCTGATAGAGGTGGTGATGGGTGTTGACCAGGCCAGGGTAGCAAAGCATCCCGGTTCCGTCAATGGTCCGTTCGGCGGCGGGGGTCTCCGGGCCGATGGAGCGGATGAGGCCGTCCTCACAGTAGAGATTGATCTGTTCGTACACCCGGTCCTGCCCGTCGCAGGAAACCAGGGCCTGAATGTTTTTGACCAGCAGGCTGCTCATGGGAAACTCCTTTCCGAAAGTCCGGTCCAAACAGAGATGGTTTCGCTGGCGGCGATCCCATTCCGGAATCCGGACTTTCCATCCGGTTGGTTAAAGGGTGGGGACCCAGTAGCGTTTGCCCTGGGCTTGGGCGGCGGTGTCCATGCGGTGGAGGTTGGCGAGGCCTTCAAAGACGGTCTCAATGGCGTGGTCCTGGCCGTCCCCGGGGGAGAAGGCCTCGCCGGTGACTAGGTTGTTATCGACGGAGACCACTGCGCCGCCCCGGCGGCCGAAGAGATTGCAGAGGGTTACAATGCCGGAGGACTCCCGGTCCCAGTACAGGACCCTTGCCCGGTGGTAGTAGTCGATAATCTCCCCGTGGCGGGGCTGAAAATATCCGTTGACCGCGGGCCGCCCGCAGGCCACGTGCTCGCTGTCCTGTGAACGCCCGATGCCCACGTGAAAACGGAAGCCCAAACCGTCCGCGGCGGCGGCCAGGGCGGCTACCAGTTCATAACTGCAAACCGCCGGGTAAGTGGGGGTCACATAGGCCTGACTCATACCCTCGTCCCGGACAACGCCACTGGCGACGACAATGTCGCCGGAGCGGACATCCTCGTGAATACCGGCGGCGCCTCCCAGACGGAGGAACGTATTCGCCTTCGTATGGTGCATGAACTCCACCAGAACTAGCTCGGCCTCCGGGCTGCCGCTGCCTCCGGAGACGATGCTGATGTGAGCGCCTTTGTAATAGCCGCTGTAGGTGGTGAACATGCCGGACTGCCCTGCCAAAACACGGTTTTCCAGGCGCTGGGACAGTAGCTCCGCGGGGTCGCCGCCATAGGCCAGCAGGGGGTCTCGTACCACCATGATCACATACTTGCCCACCAGAGCGGGATCGATCTGGGTGAGGGCTGGTTTACCGTTGATCAGAAAACCGCCGGGTTTCATCCGGTCCGCGTAGTCGTACTGAGAGTTGATCTTTTCAAAAGGATTCATAAAATACCTCCCGGAACATTCCTGCGGCCTTCACAGGATGATCTCGCTGTCCATGATGGTGGGGAAGCCCTCCTCCAGGAAGGGACCTTGGTGGCCATGCATGTAGCGGTCCCCCTTCTCCAGGGGCATATAGGCGGCCAAGGCGGCGGTGAGGAAGGAGAAAACGAGAGGGGCGAATTTTTCCTCCAAAGGCGTGGAGACCCGGAGGAGCTGTTCCCCGGAGGCCAGGAAGGGGGCGTTGTCCGTCAGGACGAGATAGGGCCGCCCCTGGTGCCGGGTGGAGCGCTCCAGCTCCAGGGCCCGCCGGACACACCGGGCGCTGCCGGGGCAGATCAGCACTGTCGGGATGCGTTCCGGACGGAGGGAGAAGAAATTCATATGGGAGAACTCCTCCAGCTCTGGGCTGAGAGCGGTGTATCCGGTGGCCTCCAGCACTTTTCCCACGCCGAAGTCCGCCGCGCCCCGGCAGGGACCCGAGGCCAGGAACTCCACCCGCTGTTCTTTGGCGCAAAGGGCGGCAAAGCGCCGCAAGGTCTCCCGGTGCTCCTCCAGGGCCTGGGCCAGGGTGTCCCCCATGCGGGCCAGGTCCCTGACCATGCCCTCGGCCTCCGCCTCCTTCAGCCGTCCTGTGGCCTGCGCCAAGCGGATGGCCAGCAGGTACAGGGCCAGCTGGGCGGCCACGTAGTTCCGGACTCCGGGGGAACGGTCAAAGGGAGGAACCGGCGTGTGATACACCTCCCAGGCCGACGTTCCGCCGGGGCTGTCGGGATTGGAGGTAATTAGAATGGGGTCGAAGCCCCCGGCCGTCAGAGCCATGGTGGCCTCCAGAGGCCGCCGCACCTGTCCGGAGCTGCTGATTCCCACAGCCAGCACGGTGTGCCGGGGGGGCATGCAGTAGCCCGGAGCGTAGCGGGACGCCTGCATGGAGGGCAGGGCGAAGGCGGGCAGACCGCAGAGCTCCATGAACGCGCTGGTGGCTCCCTGGGCGGCGGCCCAGGAGTCGCCGCTTCCGTAGAGATAAACCGAGGCCAGGGGCCAGTTGGAGACGGCGGCGGCCAGACGGACCGCCTCCTTGTCCAGAGCGGGAAAAATATCCCGGATGAGAGCGGGGATGCTCTCGATATGGGTCAGCATCTGGTTGTGTTCCATTCGCGCGCACTCCTTTTTCTAGTTCAGCCGGGAGACCCGGCGGCGAAGGGTGTCCAGGGTCTTCGCTGCATTTCGTTGAAGTTCCGGACCGATGTCCTCCGGCACACCGTATTGCCGCAGGATGTAAGAGGCGGAGACGCTTCCGTAAAGACCGGCCTCCACAATGTCTCCGCCGGATTCGCAGAAGCCCACGGTAAAGCCTCCTGTGGAGGAGTTTCCCCCGCCGGTGACATCCACCACCTGGGTTTCCGCCGCCGGGATGTGGTAGATGCCTTTGCCGGAGGAGACCAGAGCACCCTGGGCGCCCATCCGCAGGATTACGTTTTTCGCGTTGAGGGCTAACAGTCCCCGAAGAACTTCTTCCGGCTGGAGGGCCCCGGTGAGCCGCTTCCCCTCGGTGAGATTCAGGGAAAAGAGATCCACGTGGCGGAGATAGTCCCCGATCAGATCCCGATTCTCCGGATCGGCGGAAGCGCCGAATATCTCCCAGCAGGATAGAGCGGAGCCGTGCTGCAAGAAGGGAAGAAGCTCGTCCCAGAAGGTGGGCTCGCAGTCCTTGAAAAAATACATGCCTTTGCAGTGGGCGTAGGCAGGGGGGATTTCCGACACCAGGGGCTGGGTCTCCCGATGGGTGGCGCAGCCCGGAAGCAGGATCTCTTCCCGTTCGCCGTCGGGGAAGTAATTCAGACGGGCTCTGGTGCAGCGTTTTTCCCGCCGTCCGCCGGTGACTTCGATCTGATGCTTGCGGAACCAGCCGTCGTACTGGCCTGGGTAGTCCGGTCCCACCGCGCAGCAAAAGCCCACCCGGTCCGACCAGATCCGCATGCCGGCCACCGCGTAAGTGCCGCCGCCCAGCTGGTTTTGCTTGTGCTCCCCATTTGGGAAATAGACGTCGTCGATCAGCAGCTGGGTGAGGACATAGTAATCCACCGGAGCGTTCATGGCATCCATCCCTTCCTTGTCAATATAGTATTACGTCTTACCTTGAGACCATTGTACATGGACAGGGGAAAATTGTCAACCAGAGTCTTTGAACCTGGATTCCAATTGGGAGATGCAGAATAGGCAAGAATTTTTCTCTTCACTAAGGAGATTGTCACGGCGGTCCTGACGAACTGCACTTTGGACAGTGCTCAGCCGTTGCAAATACAGATTCTGGATTGAGGGAAGCCTTTTGCTGCGGATGGTATGAAGAAGGAATTTTTGCCTAGGGGCGGACCCAAGTACTCTTGCATTCCACCACAGCGGTTCTTCAAAGAAACGTCCCTTGTTGGAACCTATCCGTTAAATGAGTGAAGAGGGGTTCCCGCTGGGCAAAGTTTATTGACATCCGGTTTGTTTTGCGATAAAGTAGTATGTAGTATGTCGTACGAATAAAGAGAGGAGGAAGAACATGCGGGATGCATATGTAGTAGCCCTGGGGATTCCCTGCATCGACGAATACGGCGAAGCGAAGGAGTGGCCCCAGGAGGGAGAGAAGAGCATCGTAAGGTGGGCTGAACGCAAAGTGGGGGGCATGATTCCCAACGCAGCCTGCGTCATGGCGGGAATGGGGAGAAAGACTTATTTGGTAACAGCCTTGAACGCAGGAGTGACCAGCGAGGGGATTCGCCGGGATTTGGAGAGCTGGGGGCTGGACTTGTCCCATCTGATTGTGGATGAGCGTCTCCCGGATATGCGCTGCGTCATCATCCGAACCCCGCGGGAGCGGACCATTCTGGTGCCAGACAGCAGCTCGGTTCACTACCCGGTGGACGAGAAGCTGCGGAAACTGCTGCTGGGAGCCGGGTGCGTGTATACCTCCATGATGGAGTTTCACCGTCTGGAAAACTGGGAAGCCCTGGCCGGGGAGCTGCGGGAGAAGGGTGTGGGCTTAGTCTTTGATCTGGAGACGTCCACCTTTGAAAACGGGGAGGACCCGCTTTTCCGCTATGCCAGCCTGCTGTTCTTCAACGAAAAGGGGATGGAGAAGTATGCGGCGGGCCGGGACCCGGAGGACTGTATTCGAGAGCTGCTGGAGAACGGCACGGAAGCGGTGGCGGTTACCCTGGGAGGGGAGGGCTGCTACTGCGCCAGCGGGGAGGAGCGGGTCCGATTGCCTGGGAACCGGGTGGAGGTGGTGGACCCTACCGGAGCCGGTGACACCTTTAACTGCGCCTTTACCGCCAGTTGGCTGGCGGGGAAATCGCTGGCCTATGCTGCGGAATTCGCCAACGCGGCAGCGGCCCACGCGGTGACGGTGCTGGGAGCCCGGGGCGGAATCGCCCCGTCGGAGCAAATAGAGGAGTGGATGCGCGCCTTTGCGCGGGAACGGAAGGAGGTTTGAAGAGTATGGTTCAAAAGGCGATTCCCATTCGGGAGGGGGACTTTCATCCCTACGGCCAGTATTACCGGATAACCGAGGGACAGCGGGCGGAAGGGCCCTGGTATGAAAGCTTCATGACCGAAGAAGCTGTGGTGTCCAGACCCTTAAAGCTTGGCATTACCGTCTGTGAAAACGGACATACTTTTTCTGTGGACAGCATGGAGCGGCACCTGTCCTCCGAGGAGATTCAATTTCCTGGAGACCGGCCCATCATCCTCAGCGTGGCGGCCAGCGACCCGGCGGGAAACCCACAGGCGGAGGATGTGCGATCCTTCCTTCTGGAGCCGGGAGATTTGGTGGTGCTTCGCCGGGGGATCTGGCACGACGCCTGCCACTGCGTGGGGGAGAAGGCCATGTATTACTTCCTGTCTCTCACCAATGGGGCTCCGGAAGAGACAGCGTGGCTGCCGGTGCTGCCGGAGCCGGTGATGGTAGAAGCGTGATGGAGGAGAAGAGAATGAGAACAATACAGGTAGTTCCCGCGGATACAGAGGCCTGTGCCTCTTACGGTACCTGGACGCGCTTAACCGATCTGGATCCCTTTACCGGAGAGGGCTGGATGTGCTGGATGACAGAGGACCTCTGCATGGACCAGCCTGCCCGGGTGGCCCTGTGCCGGGCGGCGGCTCCGCGGCCCTTCGTGGTGGAGTCCATGAAGCGGAACGAGGAAAGTCAAACACTGCTGGCCTGCGGAAACGGGAGTATGGTAGTGGCCCTGGCCCGGGGGGACGTGCCTGGGAGCGGCGAGGTGGAGGCGTTCCTATTGTCTCCCGGCGAAATTTTTGTCCTTGAACCAGGCGTTTGGTTTGACGTTGGTCGGGGCGCCCGGGGGCCGGTTTATTACTACGCGCTGTCGATGAAGCAGGACCGGCCGGAGCAGTTCCGCCCTCTGGAGGGAGAAGCAGTGTGCCTTTTGTGCCCGGAAAGCTGAAAATCCGGGAAACCGGGGAACTTTACGGAAGAAACAGAATGGGGAAAGATGTAAATTTTTGTTGACAAATGAGAAAAGTGAGGCTATGATAGAAATATGGCGTACGTCGTACCTATTTGCGAGTAGAAAAAGAAGTGGTCTGAACAAACCGTGTTTTCATAGCAAAGAGGTAGGAGGTAGGCCAATTTTTAGTGATTGGGAGGCCTGGAAAATGAAAAAGTTGTTTTGTTTACTCTTGACCCTGGCGCTGGCGTTGAGTTTGGCCGCGTGTGGAGGATCCAAGGAACGTGACGCGGAAGATGCCTCCGGAAACGCCGGAGGCGACGGCGCATCGCCCTTCCAGGACGAAACCCTGGTGGTGGGCGTCTGGGGCGGAACGATTGAAAGCGTTCTCCGGGAAAGCGTTGTGACTCCGATGGAAGAGGAGTTCGGCTGCAACATCGAGCTGGTTCTGGGCGGCACCAGTGAGCGGAAGGCGAAGATGTACGCGGAAGTGGACAACCCCTCTATGGACGTACTGTTTTTGAATATCTACGAGTCGAAACAGGCCGTTGACGACGGCGTGGCCCAGGAGGTGGATTCCTCTCTGAGCAACTTCGGCTCCCTTTACGACTTCGCCCAGACCGGAGGCTATGGCATGTCCATCATGGGCCTGGGCATCGGCTATAACCACGAGCTGGTGACGGAGCCCATTACCTCCTGGAAGGACCTTTGGCGGGAGGAGCTGAAGGGAAAGGTGGCGCTGTCCACCATGCCCGGCTTTGAGAACGACGCCTTCATCGCCCTCACCGCCCAGGCCTGGGGCCTGGACCTGAAGACCCAGGAGGACGAGGTGTTCGCCAAGATTGCGGAGCTGGGACCCTTCCCCCTGTTCTACAACGACCTGGACGAGCTGTTCCTGGAGATGAAGCAGGGCGTGGTTTTGGCCGCCGCCATTTTCAATAGCTACTCCAACGACTATATTGAGCAGGGCTTCCCGGTGACCTTCGTCTATCCGAACGACCCTGGCGCCATTCTGGCGAAGGATACCATCGTCATTGCGAAGAATACCGCTCACGAGGCGCTGGCAAAGGAGTTTGTGAACCGCTGCATCGGCGTGGAGGCCCAGACCGCTTATGCGGAGAACATCTTCTTCTCCCCCTGCAACAAGGACGTGACCGTGGCGGATGAGGTGGCGAAGAAGCTGGTCTACGGCGACGACGTCAAAACCCTTGTGACGCTGGATTGGGACTACATCCTGGAACATGAGGATGCGTGGACCGATCAGTTTAACCGCATGGTGGAAGGAAACTGAACACGGAAAATATGCGGGATATGGCGTCGTCTGTATCCCGCTTTTCCCCCCTGTGGCGGCGGCAACGCGAAATGCCGGAGGGTGCCTTTCCAGGCTGGGAAGGGGAGAGCGTCCGGGGGACGGTGTTCCCCGGGCAGGACCTAGGAGGTGTGCAGCCATGAAAAAAAGCGTGAATAAGGCGAACGCTTTGCTGATTCCCTTGACGCTGGTATTCGTCCTTCTCTTTATCATACCGTTTTTTGTTCTGTTTTACTACAGTTTTTTAACCCGTTCCTCCGGCCAGGTAGTGCCCAGTACCCCATATACCGTGTCCTCGTACCTGCGCTTTTTTGAGGATAGCTACTATCCCCGGGTCGTGGGACGGACCCTCTGGCTCAGCCTGCTGACCGCCGGCATCTGCGTGGTGCTGGGCTACCCGGTGGCGTACTACATTACGAAGGCGCGGGGCTACTGGAAGACCGTTTTGATGGTGGTGGTCATCCTGCCTCTGGTCAGCGGCGTAATCACCCAGACCCTGGGGCTCTATGGCATGTTGACCAGCTACGGGCCCGTGAACAACTTCTTGATGTGGGCGGGAATTCTTAAGGAACCGGTGGAGTTTCTGGGCACGACCACCGGCGTGGTCATCGGACTGACCCAGGGCTTTCTGCCCTATATGATCTTGACGGTGATGAACGCCATCCAGGCCATTCCGGACAATGTGCTGGAGGCGGCGGACAACCTGGGAGCCAATGGGGTGCAGCGCTTTTTCCTGATTACGCTGCCCTTGAGTAAGACGGGCGTCGCCGCGGGTTTTGTGCTGGTGTTCGGCTGCTGCCTGAATTCCTACACGACGCCGCTGCTGTTGGGCCGGGGAAAAATCTCGGTGATTGGCACGGCGATCTACCAGCAGGCCATGGAGCTGTACAACTGGCCGTTCGCCTCCGCCATCGCGATGATTTTGATCGCCCTGGTGCTGGTGGTCTTTGCCCTTGGAAACACTCTGCCCGGCGTGGGCGGGCGAAAGAAGGCGGTGTCAGGATGAAACAGAAAAAACTGCTTTATAAAATTCTGCTGGCTCTCGTGGTGCTGCTCATTCTCCTGTTTTTGGCCTCTCCGATGCTGGCGGTGGTAGGGGCTTCTTTCAGCAACACGAAGTATTTTCAGTTCCCCCCAGAGTCCTTCAGCCTGCGCTGGTACAAGGAGGCCTTCCGGAACAAAGAGCACATCCGGTCTCTGATGAACAGCCTGAAAATCGCCGGCTGCACCATGCTGGTGGCGGACGTGATCTGTATTCCCGCCTGCTTTGCCCTGACCCGGTGTGGCCGGGGCGTGTCGAAGAAGGCGTCGGCCCTCTTTTCCGCGCCGCTGTTCCTGCCGGGCATCGCCCTTGGCGTGGGCTTGATGCTCTGGCTGGCGAAGCTGGGCTGGCGGGGCAATTTTTGGACGTTGGTATTGGCGCACGTGGTGTTGGCGACGCCCTATTATATGCGGGTAGTGGGGGCCAGCCTCAGCGAGTTTGACTTCGGACTGGTGGACGCGGCCCACAGTTTGGGTGCGCCGCCGGTGAAGGCCTTCTTTTACGTGACGCTGCCTCAGATCGCGCCGGGCATCATTGTGGCGTCCATGTTTGGTTTTATGATTTCGTTTTCCGAGCTGGTCATCACCCTCTTCATCTGCGCGAGTAATATGACAACCTTCCCGGTGCGGGTGTATTCCTCCATGGTAACGGAGGGGCTGAACCCTATGGTGCTGGCTTATTCCACCATCATCATTGTGGTCGTGCTGGTAGTGTCGGTGCTGGCGGAGAAGTTTGCGCACTGGACAAGATACTTCTAGGGAGGAAGACGCGGATATGCTGGAAATTATCAATTTATCGAAAGCCTATAAGGCCAATCAGGTGTTGAAGGACACCAACATCACCGTAAACAACGGGGAGATGGTGGCTCTTCTGGGCCCCAGTGGCTCCGGAAAGACTACGATCCTCCGGATTGTGGCCGGGTTTATCGAGGCCAACGGAGGTGACGTCCGCATCGACGGGGAGAGCATCTTGAACTACGAGGCCCACAAGCGAAACATCGGCGTCGTGTTCCAGAACTATGCCCTTTTCCCCCACATGACGGTGCAGCAGAACGTGGAGTTCGGCTTGAAGATGCACAAGGTGCCGGCGGCGGAGCGGAAGGTCCGGGTGGAAGAGGCGCTGAAGGTGGTGGATATGCTGGACTATGCGGGCCGGTATCCCAACCAGCTCTCCGGCGGTCAGCAGCAGCGGGTGGCCATCGCCCGGGTGGTGGCCATCCGGGCGAAGCTGATGCTGCTGGATGAGCCCCTGTCCAATTTGGACGCGAAGCTCCGGCGGCAGGTCCGGGTGGAGATCAAGGAGCTCCAGCGGAAGCTGGGCATTACCACGGTCATCGTCACCCACGACCAGGAGGAGGCCATGACCCTGGGGGACCGGATCGCCATTTTGAACGAGGGCCGCATTCAGCAGATCGGTACCCCTATGGAGCTCTACGACCGCCCGGTGAACCAGTTCGTGGCCGGGTTCCTGGGGACACCCTCCATCAATTTCTTCGACATGACCGTCGCCGGAGGGAACTGGACAATTGCCGGCAGACCCGTGGACCGGGAGTGGGCCCCGGAGGAGAAACGGGGATTGGAGGACGGTACGTACGCCCTGGGCGTGCGTCCGGAAAACCTGGAGCTTGCCCCGGAGGAAGAAGAGGGCTTTACCATGCCTGTGGAGGTCTCCCTGGTGGAGAATCTGGGAGCGGAAACTTTGATCTACTTCTTCACCGGTCAGCGGCAAAACTGCTGCCGTATGCCCCAGAGCCTCTATCTGGAGGTGGGAAGCCGGATTAACCTCCGGTTTACCTTCTCCAAATGCTCTGTCTTTGACCGAAACGGCCTTCGGGTCTGAATGTGGGTCTACATTCTGTGGCGGAACAAAGCGGGAGTATCCGAAGAACTCGGATACTCCCGCTGTTTTGAAAATTACAGGGCTCACGCCTCCATGGCGTTTAGCTGCTCAACCACGCTGCGGCAAACCAGAGAGGTTAGCTCCTCGCCTTTTTCCCGGGTGGCCAGATGGGCGGCGCCGATGATGCCGGAGGGATCCACCTCGGCGGTGAACCAAGAGTCTTTTTGCCCCGGCAGATGCCCAACGGACTTTCCGAAGCCGGCCTCCAGCTCCTCCATGTGGACGGTGTCCGGGTACGCGCAGAGAAGCTGGGAGGTTTCGTCCTCTCCGGCGTGAACCTCCAAAGCCGGCGGCGTTTCCATGACGCCGGCGGCGTAGCGGTCGTAGAGGGAATTGCAGGTGTCCATCACATAGACCGTCAGGCCGAAGCGCCGCCGCCACTCCTGGGCCAGCCCATGGAGGAAGGGCTTATTTCCGCCGTGGCTGTTGAGGAGGACCATTCTTTGCCAGCCGTGCTGGCGCAGGGAGGAGAGAATATCCCCGATCATAGCGGAGAGAGTTTGGGAGGAGAGGGTGATGGTGCCGGGGAAGTCCATGTGCTCCGGGCTGAGGCCATAGTGAATCACCGGCAGGGCATAGATCTCGGGCTGGACCGCCGGGTCGCCGGTGAGCCGGCGGAGGACGTACTCCAGAATGAAGTCGTCGGTGCCAACGGGCATGTGGGGGCCGTGCTGTTCGATGGAGGAGATGGGAAGCAGGGCATAGGCGTTGTCCTTGGGGATGGCGTTGTGAGCCTTCCAGCTGAGATCGCGGTAAGGATGAATCATCTTGTGAGCCTCCTCGTTGTGCTGGTTCCCGCTGGGTGCATGGGGGAACCGGATGAATTGGGAACGTGGGGGAAGACTGGAGGGGAACGGGTGCCCTCCAATGCCCGGCGCTGTCGTTCATCCGGCAGTTGGGAGGCACCCCTCCGCGTTCCGTTCTTTCTAGGATACCACGTTTTTAGGAACGTTGAAAGAGGGTTTGCGCGCTGTAGCCCTCATAGTGCCGGCCGGTCTGGGGCGGGAAGAAGAGGTGCTCCGTAATGCCGGAGACAAAGACCGGGCTGCCCTGGATTTTGCAGGTCCGGGCGGTGGGACGGGAGTCCTTGCCCCGGTAGGCGATGATGCGGCCGTCTACAATGACCATGGAGTTGCCAAAGGGGTCGCCCTCCTCGATGGCCTTCAGGGCATCCTTTCCGCAGGAGCCGGGGGGGCAGTCGATAACCTGGAGGTCCGCCTCCCGGCCCACTTCGATTTTGCCGGTGTTCAGCTGATAGAGATCGGCGGTGTTGCCGGTGGCCATGGCGATGCACTTCTCAGCGGGGATGCCGTTCAGAGAAGAGGCCTTGACGATGCAGCGGTTCATCGCGCCAGGCATAGAGGCCTGACCGGTGGGGGAGTCGCTGCCCATCACCAGACGGTGGAGCTGGTTCTTCTGATCCATGTGCCGTAGCATCTTGTTAAAGTTCACGAAGTTTCCGTTCACCACCAGCTCCAAGGGAATGTCGCACTCGTCCATCAGCCGCTGAATGTGGGAGAACTCCACACCGGTGGAGCCGCCGTTGGTGTGGGCGACCTTGTTGGGACGGAGCTTCAAAATTTCCTCGGAGGTGACCCAGGAGGAGCCGGGGATGGAGGGAGGCGCCAGATGGACGGAGAAGAAGAAGTCATACTTTCTGGCCCACTCCAGCATGGGAGCGACCTCTGCGGGATCGGACAGGCCACCGCCACCGATTTCGGCGATGAGCCATACGCCGGCATCGTGCATCTCCTTGAAATCCTGCTCGGTGAGACCGTGGACCAATACCAGGGCGCCGCCATGGAACTTCAGAGCGCCGCCGGGACGGAAGCGGTCAAAGACCCGCTTGGAGAGAATAGCCGCAGCCTTACAGCCGATGGGGTCGTCGTAGAACCGGGGCCAGCCGGGGCCCTGCTCCCCCTCGGAGACCATGGAGGTGGTTCCGGAGTAAAGAGCGTCGGAGTAGCAGCCTACCGCACCGCGCTGAGGGGCGTAATCGTCCAGGGTGTTGTGAATATGGCAGTCGATGAAGCCGGGGCACACGATCTGACCGTCCACATCCACCACCGTTTCGATTCCGGAGGTATTCACGTCTTTTTCATAGCCCACCTGGGCGATGAGCCCGTCCCGAACCACAATGGTGTCGCCGGGGAGGATGCCTTTGTCGATGTCGCCGCTGACGATCTTGTCAATGTTTTTGAGTACGATGCTGCTCATTGTCAGTCCCCCATTTCAATAAAATTAGTTATACGTTATACGATAGACTGTAAAAAGTATAGCACGGCTGTGGGAAAAACACAAGCTTTTCTTTGTCGGGAAAAAAGAAACTACCAAAAGGCGGTGGAGTGTGATAGAATGACAAAAAAGGATCAACAGGACCTCCTGTTCTTGGCGGACGGCAAGGCGCGTCCTTGAGCCCCAGGCGGGCGCCGCCTGGAAAGGATGGAGAGACCGAAAATACGCAGACGTAGGAGAGGTTTTATGAGAGAGCAGATCGGAAAGAGACTGGTGAAGGAAAAGTCCTTGTCTCAGCAGGTATATGACGTCCTGCGCCAGACCATTATGGAAATGAAGCCAAATCGAAACAAGCTTCCCTCGGAGGAGGACCTGGCCAAGGAGCTTGGGGTCAGCCGGGCCACCATCCGGGAGGCGCTGAAGTATTTGATGCTGGACCGGGTCACCACGTCCATTCACGGCCGGGGAACCTTTGCCCATCCCTCGGTGCTGCGGCTGGAAAACCGGATTGACCAGTACAGTGATTTTGGTCAAATGCTCTGCAAGCATTATCAGGACGTGAGGGTGGACGTAAAATGGAACTACCTGGACCGTGGAAACGAGCTCTTTCAGGAGTTCTTCCAAGAGGCCCAGGCGATGCATACCTGGTGGATTTACGTGGCTGACGGGCTGAAACGCCTCTATTGCCGCTACTATCTGGACCGGGGGGCTTTCATCAAGCCTCTGGAGGAGGATTTGCCGATTCAAAGTCTGCCCCAGCTCAGCAAGGGGTATATGCGGGAGGACATCGACTACTGCTCCATGCGCAGCAAGATCAAAGTGGATGACGAGGCCTGTGGGCAGCTGGGAATTCCCGGGGGGACCTCTCTTTTGTGCTGGGAGGAGGTTTTGTACGACGTAGGGGACCAGCCCGTCGGCGTGGGCGAGGTGTTTGTCCACCCTGAAAATATGGTGATGTCCGTGGTTACCCGGTTTGAGTGGTGACGGGTCCGCTCCGCCGGGGAGGCGTTGAGAGGCGGGAACGCTGAGCCGTTGAGAGAGGGGGAAAGGCGATGGAATTTACGAGCTGCTTTCCGGTCTGGGACGTGCTGACGCCCAGCCAGCAGCGGCGGCTTTCCGCCGCGGTACAGGAGAGAAACATTCCGAAGGGCACGGTGATTCACCGGGGAAGCCTGGATTGTACCGGGCTTCTGCTGGTCCGGTCGGGGCAGCTGCGGGCCTACATCCTCTCGGACGAGGGCCGGGAGATCACAATCTACCGCCTGATAGAGATGGATGCCTGCCTGTTTTCCGCGTCCTGCGTGATGCGGAACGTCCAGTTTGACGTCTCGGTGGAGGCGGAGAAGGAGACCCGGGTGTGGGTGATTCCCTCGGACCTCTATCAGGCGTTGAGCGAGGAGTCCGCCGCTGTGGCCAATTACACCAACGCCCTGATGAGCAGCCGGTTTTCCGAGGTCATGTGGCTGATGGAGCAGATCATGTGGAAGAGCTTTGACCGGCGTCTGGCGGACTTTCTGCTGCGGGAGAGCGCCTTGGAGGGGACGGATACGCTGTCCATCACTCACGAGCGGATCGCCAATCACCTTGGCTCCGCCCGGGAGGTGGTGACCCGGATGCTCCGCTATTTTCAGGACGGCGGCCTGGTGAAATTGTCCCGGGGCTGCGTGGAGCTCAGCGACCCGAAGGGATTACGGACACTTTGCGAGGGTTAGCCTTCGCCTGGAAAGCAATGGCCCTGGGTTCTCCTCCGGGAGCTCAAAACGCCTTCTGCGCCCATGGCCCATTGAAGGAACAAACAGCCCGCCTGCCACGTTTCGCGGCAGGCGGGCTGTTTGTTCGAGTGCTCAAAAGGGGAACGGCTCAGGTCCGGTCCATTCCGCAGGGGAACGCCTGCTCCGCAGCGGCCCGGTCCCGGACGGCGCTCTCATAGAGACGGTAGCCTCCGGCAAGATGGCGGCAGTCAAATCCGCTTTGAGATAGAATACGGCAGGCAAGATAGCTCCGCAGACCGCTCTGGCAGACCACATAGACGGGTTTTCCCTGGGGCAGCTCTCCCAGACGCTGCCGGAGTTCATCCACGGGGATGTGGAGGAAGCCCTCCAGGTGGCCGCCGGTATACTCCTGGAGCGTTCGGACATCCAGCAGGGTGACACTGCCGTCCCGGGGCAGGGCGTCCGCCTCGTCCCAGTGGAACTGCCGCACCAGATCATTGGCGAGATTCTCAATCAGGAAGCCCGCCATGTTCACCGGGTCCTTGGCGGAGGAGTAGGGCGGCGCGTAGGCCAGGTCCAGCTCCGTCAGGCTCAGGGCAGTGAGGCCCGCCCGAATGGCTGTGGCCAGAACGTCAATGCGCTTGTCAACGCCTTCCCGGCCCACGATTTGAGCGCCCAGAAGCCGGTAAGTCTTCCGCTCAAACAGCACTTTCATGGTCATAAGGCTTCCGCCGGGGTAGTAACCGGCGTGGTTGGCTGGAGAGAGGTAGACTTTGTCGCAGTCAATACCGGCGGCCCGGGCGGTCCGCTCGTTGATGCCGGTGGCGGCGGCGGTGAGATCGAAGATCTTGAGGACGGAGGAGCCCTGGGGGCCGGTGAAGCGGTTGTCTCCGCCGCAGAGGTTTTCCGCCGCGATGCGCCCCTGCTTATTGGCGGGGCCGGCCAGGGAGACCAGGGCTTTGGACCCGGTGACAAAGTGCTTTACCTGCACCGCGTCGCCCACGGCGTAGATGTCGGGGAGGGAGGTCTCCATCCGGTCGTTGACCACGATGCTGCCCTTGACGCCCAGCTCCAATCCGGCGTCCTTGGCCAGCCGGGTGTCCGGCGTGACGCCGATGGCCAGGACCACCATGTCCGCCGTCAGGGGCTCCTCGCCCTTCAGCAGGACCCGGACTTGTTCCCCGTCCTCCTGGAAGCCCTCCACCGAGCGGCCCAGCCGGAGCTTGATACCCCGCTCCCGCAGTTTGGCGTGGAGGAAGGAGGCCATCTCCGGGTCGAAGGGATTCATTACCTGCTTGGGCCGCTGCACGATGGTGACCTGCATGCCCAGCTCCCGGAGGTTCTCCGCCGTCTCCAAGCTGATGAAGCCGCCGCCGGCCAGGACCACGGATTTGGGATGCTCCCGTTCCACAAAGTCCCGGATGGTCAGGGTGTCTTCCACGGTCCGCAAGGTGAACAGGCGCGGCAGGCCCGTGCCGGGTAGCTCCGGCTGGGTGGGCTTCGCTCCGGGGGAGAGGAGGAGTTTGTCATAGGACTCCCGGAAGCTCTCTCCGGTGTCCAGATTCCGGACGGAGACGGTCTTTTGGTCCGGATGGATGGCGGTTACCTCGTGCCGAATCCGCATGTCGACCCGGAAGCGTTTCCAGAAGCTCTCCGGCGTCTGGAGGGTCAGCTCCGCCGCCGATTGAATCACACCGCCGATGTAATAGGGGAGGCCGCAGTTGGCGTAGGAGACGTACCCGGAGCGCTCGAAGACCACGATTTCCGCCGTCTCGTCCAGACGGCGAATCCGTGCCGCTGCAGTGGCGCCTCCCGCCACACCGCCTACAATGACGATTTTCATTTCAAGAATCCACCTTTCTGCGGCAAGATTTTCTGCCGCGGGTATTGCGCGTTTGCGATTGTTTCTCCGTCGGGGCTTAGAGGGAGAAAACGCAATGGAAGGAAGGGATGGTCAGGGCTTGCCGTTTCGAGCCCGGCAGATTAGCTGGGTCATGGTGCCCATAGGGCAGTAGACGCACCAACTACGGGGCTTGAAGAGCAGCATGGTAATCAGCCCCAGCACGGTGGAGGTCAGCATGACGCTGTAAAAGCCAAAGGCGAATTGGGCCACGCCGGGGTGAAAGAGGGTGCCGTGGTAAGCCCAGTGCCAGGGGAGCTTGAAGGTCCACAGCAGCGTGACTACCTGCCCAAGCTCCCGGGCGCCGGCGAAGACCAGGTAGGTGTTCCACAGCATGAGGAAGAACATAGTGAAGAAGAAGGCCAGGAATCCGTAGCGAAAGGCCTTGTGCTTCATCCATTTGGGAATATCCCGCTTCCGGGAGAACCGCTTGCCGAGCAGGCCCAGAAGCTGTCCTCTGCCGCAGTAACGGTTACAGTAGGCCTTGCTGCCGCCGATGGCGGAGATGAGCAGGGGAATGAAGAAGCACAGAAGGCCTAGCCAGGCAAAGAGGATGTTAAAAAAGCCCAGAATCAGATAGGTGAGGGAGAGAATCCACAGATAGTCGTACCATTTTTTCTTCATACCACTGCCTCCTCCAGCGCAATCACCGACGCGGGACACTCCCGGGCGCACTTGCCACAGCCTATGCACGTTTCAGGGTTCACCCGGGCCACAACGCCCTTGACAATCTGAATGGCCGCCTTCGGGCAGACCTTGACGCAGCACCCGCAGGCCACGCAGCTGGAGGAATCCACCCGCGCGGTTCGTTTTTTTCGGACAGCGGTTCCCATAGACATTGCCTCCTTGTTCTTGATAGAATGTATCATACTCTTTTTTCGCGTTCTTACCGTGACAAACTCACATAGCCCTTCCCCGGTCCCCCAAAGCGCCCTTCCTTTAGGCCGGTACGCGCGAAAGAGAGGACGCCTCCGGCTTCCCGGGGAGATGGCCGCGCAAAATCGGGACCGCCTGTGATACAGGAGGTCCCGCAAGAAGGACAGGATGGGGAAACGAAATCTGTTTCCCCATCCTGGTTTGCTTACGCACAGTATTGGGCGATGGCGGCTTGAATCATCTCGTGGGCTTGGACCACCGTGTCCCGGTCATTTGGCTCCAGAGCCAGCAGAGGCGCCCGGACGCCGCCCACGTCGGGGCCGCCCTGGAGACGGAGAATCTCCTTGATAACGGCGTACATGTTCCCCTGGGCAGCACACATTTTGTAGATAATACGGCAGCACTCGTTCTGGATTTCCCGGCCCTTCGCCAGATCCCCGGCCTGGAAGCAGCGGAAAATCTCCAGATACAGTTCCGGCATGGCGGCGTAAGTCCCGCCGATGCCGCCGGCGGCCCCGGCGGCCAGGCCGCTGAGCAGCTGCTCATCCGGCCCGTTAAAGACCAGAGCGCCCTCATCGTGCCACATCTGAATGTCCTGAACGGGCATGGAGGAGTTCTTCACGCCCACAACCCGGGGGTTTTTCAGCATTTCCTGGAGCAGAGGCACCGTTAGGGCCACTCCCGCCAGCTGGGGAATGTTGTAGATTACGAAATCCGTATTCGGCGCGGCGCCGGAGATGTCGTTCCAATACTTGGCGATGCCCTTAGGAGGCAGATGGAAGTAGATGGGGGGAATGGCCGCGATGGCGTCCACGCCCAGACGCTCGGCGTGGGCAGCCAGCTCCCGGCTGTCGGCGGTGTTGTTGCAGGCCACGTGGGCAATGATGGTCATCTTGCCGCCCACTTCCGCCATGACATTCTCCAGAGTCTCCTTCCGCTCCGCCACGGTCTGATAGATGCACTCGCCGGAGGAGCCGCCTACATACAAACCCTGAACGCCCTTGTCCAGCAAAAACTTCGCCAGAGCCCGGACCGCCGGGGCGCTGATCCGGCCCTCCGGATCATAGCAGGCGTAAAAGGCGGGAAAAATACCCTGGTACTTGGAAAGATCTTTCATACCATCACTCCTAGTCATAAATCTTCACCTTGAAAACCACTTTGCTCACGGTCTCCGGCCCGTCCAGCTGCATCTTAATGCGGTGGGCGTCGCCAGGGAAAACCACCAGAAAGTCCCCAGGGGAGAGAACCAGCTTATACTCCCCCTCGCCCCGGTAGGCATAGAAATCATTGCTCTCCGCCCGGTCAAACTCGGTCAGGGTCTCCGGCGGGGCGATTTCCACCCTTTCAGAACCCTCCATCATGATGTGGATGTCCAGATACTTCTTGTGGGCCTCAAAAAAGCTATCCTCCGCCGGAACGGTCTCATAGGTGAAGCGGGTGGCGTACACAGTGCCGCCCAGAATCTCCGCCCGCTCCGGCCCCACGCCGGCGAGAAATTCCGGCGTGATGCGCTCCAGCGCCAGGTCCAAATGGGGGTGGATGCCCTGGTAAGCCAGGGCGTCTTTGTTTTTCGCGTAAATCATCCTGTGTTCCTCTTTCCCATTCTGCGCCGCTCATAATCATCCCATATTCCAAGTTGTCGTCGCAACAGCCCGGATAATCTTCAGGCAATCAGAGCGCGTGAATGTTCGTTTGCCTACTTTTTCTTTCAAGAAAAGCAGGTTAGCCTTTGACGGCGCCCATGGTGATGCCTTGGGTGAAGTATTTTTGGAAGATCAGGAAGACGACGATGATGGGGGCGGCGGCCAGAGTGGCGCCGGCCATCAGCAGGCCATTGTCAATGGAGGTCTCCGCCTGGAGAGTGGCAATGCCCAAAGGAATGGTGAAATTGCTGCCGCTGGTCAGCATCACCAGCTGCATGAAGTAATCGTTCCAGCAGTTGATGAAGGTGAAAATCGCCAGAGCCCCAATGCCCGGCTTGATCATGGGAATGACCACTGTGGAGAAGGTCTTGAGCTCGCTGGCGCCGTCAATGCGGGTGGCCTCCAGTATTTCTCCCGGTATGCTCTCCGAGAACTGCTTCATCAAAAACACACCGAAGGGCCAGCCCACCGTGGGGAAGATCACCGCCCAGAGACTGTCGTACAGGTGCAAAGCGGACATTTCCTTCAGCAGCGGAATCAGAATGACCTGCTTTGGCAGGGCCATGGCGCAGACGATGAGGGAGAACAGCAGGGCCCGGCCATTAAAGCGCTTCTTTGCCAGGGCATAGCCCGCCATGGCGGCAGTAAGACAAGTGAGCAGCATAGCCGCCACGCACATCAGCACTGCGTTGATGAGCCAGCGAATGGCGGCGGGCGCTTCGGGACCGGCGGTGAGGAGAACCTTTTTCCCGCCGTTGAAGAAACTGCCGAAGGGCAGGTAAACCTCCCACAGGGGAACGCTGCGCTGCTTCATCAGCTTGTCATAGTTGTTCATGACCCATTCGGTGGGAATCCAGATGGGCTTGGTGGCGTTGATGTCCGCACCGTTTTTAAAACCGCCGGTAACGATCCAGTACAGCGGGAAGGTGAAGAGGAAGGCCAGTACGACCAGAATGATGATCGAGGCGATTCGATACGCGCGGCTGCGGCTATTTTCAATTTTCATACCAGCACCCCCTTACTTTTCTTTGGCCAGCTTGAACTGGAGAGCGGACAATAGCCCGATGAAGATGGCCAGCACCACGCCCATGGCGTTGGCGTAGCCGAAGTGTCCCGCCTGCTCCGTGAGCTTGAAGGCGGTCCAGTAAATGTCGTACATCACCGTGTTGGTCCCCGCGCCGCCCTTGGTCAAAAGCTGAATCAGGGCAAAGCATTGGAAGGAGTTGATGGTGGTGATGACCAGGATGTACAGCGTTGTGGGCATCATCTGGGCCCACTTTACCTGCCAGAAGATCTGGAAGCTGTTGGCTCCGTCCACTTCGGCGGCCTCGATCAGAGTTTGGTCCACGTTGCCCAGGGCAGAGACATAGAGCACAATGGGCTGGCCCACGGAGGTGGTAAAGAGAATCAGGATGATGCACCAGAGGGCGTACTTGGAATCGCCCAGCCAGTTGATGTTTTGCTCAATCAGACCCGCGCCCTTGAGGACGTGGTTGAAAATACCGGTATAGTTGTCGTACATCCACTTCCAAACCACGGTGACGGCCACAGAGCCGGTGACCACCGGGAGGTAGAAGATGCAGCGGAAGGCGGACAGCACGGGGCCGCTGAGCTTGTAGATGGCGGAGGACACCCACAGGGAGAAGGCGCAGACGGTGGGAACGCTGACGATGACAATGATGAAGGTGTTTTTCAGCGCCTCCAGGAAGTCCACGTCCTTCACCAGCCGGGCGAAGTTGGAAAAGCCGATGAAGTTGCCGAACATGCCCGGGTCGTGCATATTGGCGTCGGTAAGGCTGGTGATGATGCAGATAATCATGGGGAAGACCACAAAGCCGATGAAGAAGAACAGGCTGGGCAGCATGAAGAGATAACCGGAGATGTTTTCCCGCCGCTGAAGAGCCCGGCTCATGGTGGGTTTGGATGGTCTGGCCAAATTCAACACTCCTTTACGACTGGATTTGAGGATTCAGGAGGGGAAGCGCCGGCGGGAGAATCCATAATTCCGTATTTCCGGACTGCCGGCGATAGAAGCGCGCCCCTCTCCCGCCCTTCGCGGGAGAGGGGCGAACCCTTTGCGCTGCAATACGCTGTGGTGATCCTGGTCCATGAAACATTCCAGGTCCGGGAAGCCTCAACGGTTCGTCAGGCCTCCGGGTGTAAAATGTGCTCTTTCAGAATGGGATCAGCCAGCGTTGGCGTTGCCAGCGTAGGTGGCGACGGTTTCGGCGATATCAGCGCCCTCGCCCACCTTCTGGAGCATGGTCCACCACTCGGTACGAGCGCCGGCCCAGCCCTTGGTGACCTGATAGTAGTCGCCCAGGTAAGGCATGAGCACCTGGTACTCGTTCATGATCTCGTTATCGGTCCAGATGCCGGTGAGATCCGTACCCTCGGCGGCGGAGCGGGCGGCGAAGTAGTTGGCGGTCTTCACCGCTTCCGCGGTGTGCTCGGAGTCGCACATCCACTTGATGAAGGTCTTGGCGTTTTCAACCTTGGCGGAATCGCCGTTGTTGAAGATGCCGAAGCCCCAGATGCCGCCCTGAAGGGCGGGGGTGCCGTTCTCAGAGGGGAAGCCCATGAAGACGATCTCCTCTCCATTGGCGGTGAGGCCCGCGCCGGTGTCGGCCTGGTTGGGGTTGAGCTGCTGGGCGATGTTCCAGCAGAAAGCCATCTTCAAGATGCCCTGGTAGAAGACCTTGATCTCGTCGCCGCCTTCCAAAGAGGCGTCGAAGGTGATGCCGGGCATTCCCTTGAGCTGCTCCAGAGCCTGGATGTTCTTGGGATCGTCCCAGGTGTACTTGTCGTGGCTGGCGGTGGCGAAGGTGCCGCCGTAGAGGTTGTTGACGAGGGCGCGGGTGCCCTGGTCGCCGCCCTGGCCTTTGCAGTATACGGCGCCCACAGGGGCGTTGTAGTGGGCGTACAGGGCGTCCACGGCCTTAATGAAATTCTCGGTGGTCCAGGTGTGGTTCTCCAGATCCAGATACTGGTCGGCACCGGCCTCCTTGAAGGCGTTCAGATTGATGGCCATGCAGTGGGCGGTGACCACCAGAGGATACTCGTAAACCTCGCCGTTGGGGTGGGTGCAGGCGGTCATGGCGGCGGCGTTGATCTCACTCTTGTCGGTGTCGTCAAACATGTCGCTCAGGTCCACCAGATAGCCCTTGTCGCCCCAGTTGGTCACAAGGCGCTCGGGGCCTTCCATGATGAGGTCAGGAGCGGCGTTGGCGGTGATGGCGGAGTTGACCTTATCGTCGCCGTCGGCATAGGCCAGGTATTCCACCTTCACGGAAATGCCGGTGTCGGCGGTGAAGGCGTCGGTGATGGCCTTGACCTTTTCCTCCTTGCCCCAGTCGCCGATGGGATAGGTCCACAAGGTCAGCTCGCCGGAGGCGGCGGGCTCCGCCGGGGCCTCAGGGGTCTGATCCTCGGTTTCGGGCGGGTCCTGAGGCGAGGGATTGGCGTTGTCGTTGTTGCCTCCGCAGGCAACAAGGGCCATGACCATGGTCATGGCCAATAGGATTGCAAGCAACTTCTTCATCACGGGTCCTCCTTTTTATTATTTACAAAAATGGAACCGGCAAGCTTCCGCTTGCTGTATAAAGTATACAAGGGCTTCCTGCTTTTGTCAATTAGAATCGAAAAGATTTCCGCAAAATCCGGATATTTAGGAAAAGTTTCAAAAATAATTTCGATTTTTTGGGAAAATTTCCATTGAAATTCAGAAAGAATGATGAAAGTATGCCTTGACAAACCGGAAAAAACTGTTAACTTATATTATTATAAAGCAAAATTTAGACCAGAGGGCCGAATACAGAAAGGAAGAGAATCATGAAAAAACACATTCTCTGCTTAGGCGATTCCAATACCCACGGCTATTGCGCCGACCCGGCGGACTGCGCCGACGGCGGCATCCGCTTCAACGAGGATGAGCGCTGGACTTGCCTGCTGCAAAAGGCCCTGGGGCCGTCGTTCCTGGTGACGGAAGAGGGCCTCAGCGGCCGGACGACCGTGTTTCCGGACCCCCTTCACGAGAGCATGGACGCCTTGGGCGTGCTTTACGCCCTGCTGAAAAGCCACGAGACCGTGGATCTGCTGATTATAATGCTGGGTACCAACGATACGAAGGAGCGCCTGGGGGTCAACGCCGCCTGCATCGCCATCGGCATGGAACGGCTGGCCCGCAAGGCCCAGAGCGTGGACTGCTGGGGGGACCACGGGCCCAATATCCTGATTGTCAGTCCTCCGCCCATCCGTCCGGAGATGGAGCGCAGCGAGGGCGGCGTTCCCATGGGGAAGGGCTGCCTGGAGAAGTCTCGGGAGCTGCCCGCCTATTACGAGAAGACCGCGAAGCTGGTGGGAGCCCATTTTCTGAACGCGGCGTCCTGCGAGTTCAACCAGCTGGATGGCATGCACCTGACCCGGAAGGGCCACGCCCAGCTGGCGGCCTTGCTGGCGGAGGCGGTGCCGGGGCTGCTGGAGGACTGACGGAAACACTCGAAAGCGAAGAGCCGGAACGGATCATCCGTTCCGGCTCTTTTGTTATGGGTCTTCCGGCTCCTCCGGCGCTGGGGTGTGGAGTTGAAAAATCCGCTCGAAAAACAGGGAGATCAATAGCGTGGCAACCACGGGCATAAACAGCACCGGCCACCAGCGCTCCAGACAAAACACGGCGGTCTGGGCGGTGAGGAGCACCACCACTACCGTACTGGGCAAATGGGCGGCGGTCAGCTGAAAGGCCATGCGGAAGAGGGCCCCCACGTGGTAGTCAAAGCGCCCCAGCAGGGGGAACAGCCAGCACAGCACCCCGGCGGGAAGCAGCAGCGCGAAGTAGTAGGCCACGTAGAGCACATAGGCCATGCCCCCCAGGCGGGTGCCGTACCAGCGGACCACGAAGTGCCCTCCCAGCAGAGCCAGGGCCAGGGGAAGAACGATCAGCCCGGCCAGGAGGCCCACCTTGAAGTTGGTCCGGAAGGAGCGGAAGTAGTACCCGAAGGCCCCGCTCTCCCGGCCCCGGACGCACTTGACCACCGTGTAGTACAGCGCCGCCGTGGCGGGACCGGCGGTGACCAGGGGCAGGCAGAGGGTGATCCAGAGGATGGACAGTCCGAAGATATCCACCAGTGTGCTGAGCCAGACCCAGATTCCCTTTTCCGGATTGAAAAACTCCCCCATGGGCCACCTCCGTTTCCTTCATTCCCCCGGCCGCGGGGGCTGTGTTGAAAGCGGCGCGCAAGCCGGGGAGGGCCTGCGCGCCGGTTTATTAGATTCCCAGCTCGGTCCAGAGGTCGTTGTAGAGCTTTCGGGTCTCCAGAGGCAGGACCAGATAAGCTTCGCAGCGGTCCAGCACCTCCTGAGGCGCGGCGATGATGTCGTAGGCCTCCTGCTCCAGCTCCTCCTCGTAGAGCTCCTCGTAGTAGGCGGGGTACTGCTCCAGGGCCTCCTGGTTGGGGGAGCCGTACCAGAGATAGTCCATGTTGGCCAGGTTCGCCTCGGTGGAGGCGATGAAGTTGATCCAGGCCATGGCCTCGTCGTAGTGAGGGGCGTCCTTCAGCACGCACATGGCGTCCATGAACCAGTTGGACCCCTCCTCCGGCACCACGAAGCGAAGATCCTCGTTGTTCTCCAGCATGGTGAGGTAGTCCCCGGCGTAGTATGCGCCGATGGCGGCGTTGCCGCCCTCCAGCTTCTGGAAAATCTCGTCCATGACAAAGGACTGGTAGACGCCGCGGTTCTTGGCGTCCCGGAGGAGCTGGAAGGCCTCCCGGAGCTCCCCCTCGTCGGTGGTGTTCAGGGAATAGCCCAGATAGGACAGGGCGATGCCCATGGCGTCCCGGGAGTTGCGGAACATCAACACGTTTCCGGCGTACCGGCTGTCGAACATGGCGGACCAGCTGGTGATGGGTTCGCCGACCATGGTTTCGTTATAGATGATGCCCACGGTGCCCCAGGCATAGGGGACGGAGTAGCGCTCCTCCGGGTCGTAGGTCAGGCCCTTGAAGCGGTCGGAGATCAGTGCGTAATTGGGGATTTGGCCGTAGTCCAGCTCCGCCAGCATGTCCTCCTCGATGAGCTGGGAGATCATGTAGTCGGAGGGGACGATGACGTCGTAATCCCCCGCGCCGCTTTTCAGCAGGGAGTAGAGGGCTTCGTTGCTCTCGGCGGTCTGGTAGTTGACGATGATGCCGGTCTCCTCCTCAAACTGGGTGATGAGGTCCTCGTCGATATACTCACCCCAGCTGCACACGTTCACCACCGGCTGGGCGTTGGTGGCCCCGGTGAGGAGGACCACCGCAATGAGGAAGGAGGCGGCCAGGGCCACGGCGGCGCCCCGGCGGAAGATCCGGCCCTTGGGGGTGTCCAGCATTTGAGCCAGCTTCCGGGGAGCGGGACGTTGCACTCCGCCCTGGCGTTCCGCGTGAGACTCCCGGAGGTTCACGATGACCAGCAGCACCAGCACGGTCACAAAGAGCAGGGTGGACACGGCGTTGATTTCCGGCGTCACCCTCTTTTTCGTCATGCCGTAGATGGTCATGGCCAGGGTGGAGCTGGAGGAACCCGCCGTGAAATAGCTGATGATAAAATCGTCCACGCTCATGGTGAAGGCCGTCAGGGCGCCTGAGGCGATGCCGGGTTTGATCTCCGGCAGGATGACTTTCCAGAAGGCCTGCATCCAGGTGCACCCCAGGTCCTGGGCGGCGTCCACCAGATTTTTGTCCATCTGCCGGAGCTTGGGGCCCACGGAGAGGATGACATAAGGGATATTGAAGGTGACGTGGGCGACGAGCAGGGTGCCGAAGCCCAGCGTCAGCCGTTCCGGCAGGACGACCACGCCCTGTATGCGGTTGAACCACCCGGCAAAGCCGCTCCAGAAGGAGAAGAAGGCCACGAAGAACAGGCACATGGCCACGCCGGTGACAATGTCGGCGTTCATCATGGGGATGTTGTTCACCGTGCTCAGCACCGTCCGGGAGCGCCTGCGGAGACTGTAAAAGCCGATGGCGGCAAAGGTGCCCGCCACAGTGGCGATGGCCGTGGCCAGCAGGGAGACCAGCAGGGTGGTGTATACGCTGCGCATAACCAGGCGATTGTGGAACAGGGAGCGGTACCAATCCAGGGAGAAGCCCGTCCAGACAGTATTGCTGTTGCCCTTGTTGAAAGAGAAGACGATCAAAAGCAGCACCGGCGCGTAGAGAAACAGGAAGACCAGTGCCATCAAGGCCCGGCTTCCGACGCGGCTTTGTTTTTTCATAGCATCACCGCCTGTTCCTCGCCCTCGCCAAAGCGGTTCATGACCACCATGCAGACGACGACGATGACCATCATCACCAGGGAGATGGCGGCGCCCAGCTGGGGATTATAGGCCCCGCCCAGGAACTGCTGCTCGATCAGGTCCCCCAGCAGAAGCTCCGTGCCGCCTCCCAGCATTTTGCTGATGGCGAAGGTGGAGACGGAGGGGACAAAGACCATGGTGATGCCGGAGAGAACCCCCGGCAGGCTCAGGGGCAGAATGACCCGGCGGAAGACGCTGGCGCCGTTGGCCCCCAGGTCCCGGGCGGCCTCCACGAGGGAGCCGTCCAGCTTCATAATGACGGAATAGATGGGCAGGATCATGAAGGGCAGGTAGTTGTACACCATGCCCAGCACGACAGCGCCCTGGGTGTTCATCATGGGGAAATAGGTCAGGTCCGTTCCGAACAGCTGGTTATACAGGCTGATGAGGCCGATTTTTTGAAAGACCTGATTCAAAAGCCCGTTGTTCTCCAAAATGGACATCCAGGAGTAGGTACGCAGCAGGAAGTTGATCCACATGGGCAGCATGATGAGAACCATGGCGGCCCGCTGGAAGCCCTCGCCCTCCTTGCTCATCAGGTAACTCACCGGATAGCCGATGAGAAGGCAGATGAAGGTGGCGACGAGGGCCAGCTTGAAGGACCGGCCGAAAACCACGGCGTAGGTCCCCATCCGGGCGAAGTTCTCCAAGGTGAAGCCGCCCAGGTCGTTGGAAAAGGCGTAGACCACCACCAGCACGATGGGGGCCACCACGAAGAGGGCCATCCAGATCACATAGGGGATGGCGAACCGGGAGAGTTTAGGCTTCATCTCCGCCCTCCTCCGGCTCCACCGCGTCCAGCTCGTCGTACTCGTCGGAGAAGGAGGAGTAGTCGCCGTACAGGCCGGAGTACCGGCTTTTTTTCATGACGTGGATGCCGTCGGGGTCGATTTTAATGCCAATGCGGGCCCCTACGGGGGAGTGGTCCGTGGTCTGAATCAGCCACTTGAAGCCCCGGAAGTCCACGATGATATCGTACTGCATCCCTTTGAAGGTGACATTGGTGACGGTGCCCGTCAGCTGGCCCTGCTCCACGGGGACGATGTCGATGTCCTCGGGCCGGATGACCACGTCCACGGGCTCGCTGGGCGCAAAGCCGCTGTCCAGGCAGGGGAACTGGCGGCCATAGAGCTGGACCAGCTGGTCCCGGACCATGATGCCGTCGATGATGTTGGACTCGCCGATGAAGTCCGCCACGAAGGCGTTCTTCGGCTCGTTGTAGATATCCTCAGGGGTGCCGATCTGTTGGATGGAGCCCTTGTCCATGACGACGATGGTGTCGGACATGGTGAGGGCCTCCTCCTGATCGTGAGTGACATATATAAACGTGATGCCCACCTGCTGCTGAATGCGCTTGAGCTCAATCTGCATGTCCTTGCGGAGCTTGAGATCAAGGGCGCCCAGGGGTTCGTCCAGCAGAAGCACCTTCGGCCGGTTGACCAGCGCCCGGGCGATGGCCACCCGCTGCTGCTGTCCGCCGGAGAGGGCGTCGGTCCGCCGGTTTTCAAAGCCCTTCAGGCTCACGGCCTCCAGCATTTCCAGAACCCGCTCCCGGATTTCCTCCTCCGGGAGCTTGACCTTCCGCCTGGGATTGGCGGGGTCCGGTTTTCGCTGCATCCGAAGACCGAACGCGACGTTTTCGAAGACGTTCAAATGCGGGAAAAGGGCGTACTTCTGAAACACCGTGTTGATCTGCCGCTTGTAAGGCGGGACATCGTTAATCCTCACACCGTCGAAGAGGACGTCTCCCGACCCTGGGGTCGTGAAGCCGCCAATAATCCGCAGCGTGGTGGTTTTGCCGCACCCGCTGGGCCCTAACAGTGTGAGGAACTCCTTGTCATTGATATACAGGTTTAAGTGATCGAGAACCAGCTCGTCGTCGTACGCCATGCAGAGATCCCGCAGGCGAATCAACTCTTTGGACATGTATCCTCCCCCGTTTCTTTTCTTGAAAGATGTGAGGCTCTTAGCGAATGTGAAGCATGAGCTCTAGAGCCTCAGAGCCACTTGTGGCAAAGAAACAAAAGAACTTTCGCGCGCTCTGTTTGCCCGGAGGGAAACTTTGGCCGAAGCGACGGCAACTTAGCGCTGTTCTTTGTAACTCTTCTTTCCATCGCTTTAGATTTGAATTTCCGTCGAAATTCAGCGATATCTGCATGATAACGGAACCGCCCCAAAATGTCAAGGGAATTGTTGGACTGAGGACAAAATTGTGCCCGGTTTTCCGAACTTCCCAGCGGAAACGGGCCTGAGCTCGGGGAACGGGAGGAAAAACTATTGAAAAATTTTCAGTAGTTTATGTTGACTTCTCTCCGGGCCGGATGTATACTCAGACCATCAACTACTATTTTTTTTGTAGTAGTGGCGAAGGGAGCGGTTTTTATGCGGCGGGATTATCTCTCCAGGCTTTCCCGGGCGGCAAGGTGGTATCTGCCCCCGGCGGAGGCGGCGGAGGTTTTGGAGGACTACCGGGAAATTGTGGCGGGGCGGTCCGAGGAGGAGCTGCGGCGGGACCTGGGAACGCCCCGGGCGGCGATGCGCCAGCTGGCCCAGCCCAAGGCCTACCGGCGGTGGCTGGCGGTGTTTGGGATATTGTCGGTTTGCCTGCTGCTGCCCATGGTGGATGTGGCGGCGGAGGCGCTGTCCTTTTTGTTGCACCAACTGTTCCGAGAGCATTTTCTGTGTGGAGGGGTTCCGGCCACGTCCCGGCTTACCATACTGCTGTTTCCCCTGGGGGCTGTGTTGGCACTTGTCTGGTTCCGGCGCACCGGCGAAAAGGGACCAGGGAAGGCGCTACCCAGAGGGATTCTGCCGCTGCTGGTTCTTTTGCTGCCGGGGATGGCTTGGGTGTGGTTCCTTGTCTGGGTCGTTTTGACAGAACAGTGGAATATTGTCAATTTCCTGTTTCCCGACTATGGGCAGACGGTGATCGAAACGCTGGGGCTGTATATCGTGATTACGGGCACGGCGGGGATGTTCGGGCTGGTGAAGGTCCGTTTAGGGGACCGCCGCTGGCTGGCGGTGTATATCCTGAGCCTGACAGGGGCCGGATTGGCTATCTTCCTTTGGAGGATGATGACCCGCATGTCCTTTGACGGTTCGGAAAACTGGCAGCTTTTCTATTGGATACGGTTGGGGGTTATTACCCTGGCGGGCCTCCTGGGAACGGGGGTATCCCTATGCTGAAAAAGGACCTCCTGGAGCTCTGCCTCCTCCACCTGATGGCCCAGGGGGACCAGTACGGCTACGAGCTTCTGCGCCGTCTTCACGCCGTCTTTCCCGATGTGCAGGAGAGCGCGATTTACGCGATTCTCCGAGGCCTGTGCCGGGAAGGCCATACGGAGTGCTACCAAGGCGAGACCTCCGGCGGCCCCGCGCGAAAATACTACCGTTTGACGGAGGCGGGCCGCGCCCGCCACGCCGCCCTGCGGGAAACCTGGCGGGAAACCCGGGACGCCCTGTCGGCCTTGGGGATTGAGTGAAAAAGAAATTCTATCAAAAAAAATCAGTCCCCGAAAAAAGCCGGCACGGGAGCGCGTGCCCCGCGGTTCGGAAACAGACCAGCGGCAGCGAAAAGAGAAGAACGTCCATTCGTCACCCCCGCCCGCACCACGCCGCGGCCCGAAGACATTCGAAAAAACAGGGGCACGCCCAGCGCGACCCCCGTCCTTCGTCCCCCCGAGGGGGCATACTTCTTTTTCTCTCTTCCACCGTGCACGGCGCATTCTCTCTTTTTCTTCTGGAAGAAAAAGAGAGAATGGTGGGTGCATTGCACCAGCCATCATCATGGCTGCTTCCCCGGGGAGAAGTACTTCTCCCGAAACGGCACATCCTCTACTGTGAACTCCCGCCCCCGGAGATAGTTCAGCGCTCCCGCGTCGGTAGGGAGCGCAAACCTCAGCTTGTACGCGTACAGGGCCTGCCGGGTCTCCCGGTACTTCCGGTTCGCGGCGCCGTTGCCGTATTTCCCGTCCCCCAGCAGGGGACACCCAATCTCCGCCATGGATACCCGGATCTGATGGGTCCGCCCGGTCAGCAGCCGGCACTCCACCAGGGACAATTCTCCCCGGGACTCCAGCGTCTTGTAAAGCGTGGCGGCGCTTTTCCCTCCGGGGACCGGGCGGCGGTGAAAGGTCACCAGCTTTTTGGCCTCGTCTTTGGATAAAAACCCTTCAATCTTCCCCTCCGGCGGCCTCGGCCGGCCGGCCGTCACGCAGAGATAGGACTTTTCCAACTCCCGGGCCCGGATTTTTTCGTTGAGGACCCGCAGGGTTTCCGCGTTCTTGGCGGCGATGACGATGCCCCCGGTGTTCCGGTCGATGCGGTTGCATAGGGCCGGGGCGAAAGCGTTCTCGTCGCGGGGGCTCCACTCCCGCTTCTGATAGAGATAGGCTTGGATGTGATTGATGAGCGTGTTGACCTTCTCCGTTTCGTCGGCGTGGACCACCAGCCCGGGCCGCTTGTCCACCAGCAGCAGATTCCCGTCCTCATAGACGATGTTCAGCCGGGGCTGGAAAATGGAGAGGAAAAGATTTTCCTCTTTGGGCTTGTCAAAAAACTCGTCGTTGATGTATAATTGTAAAACGTCCCCCGCCTGAAGCCGGGCGTCCCGCTTGGACCCCTTCCCGTTGACCTTTACCCGCTTGAGGCGGATATATTTTTGCAGCAGGGCCGGGGGGAGCAGAGGCAGATTTTTGGCGACAAAGCGGTCCAGCCGCTGTCCGGCGTCGTTTTTCCCGATGGTGAGTTCCCGCATGGCGGACCTCCTGAATGGATTTTGTCCATCATACCCGTTTCCGGGGAAAATGTAAAGGAGAAAAGCGGAGATGCTTTTGAAGAGGCTCCCACCGTTTTTTGTACAGAGCCTGGACGAAGAGCCCGGGGAGCCCTTCGCCGGGAAAGGAGGAAGAATCGTGAGGGAAATAAACGTGGAAACCCTGCTGAGCGCGATTCAGGACGGAAAGCCCTGGCTGTCCCGGTTCACCGGGAAGGAGTACGGTAAGGCGTATCAGGAATACCAGGCGCGGTACGCCGGCCTCTTCCGGGAGGCGGTTCTGGCGGACGGGGAGGAGGGCATCGAGGCGTTGACGGAGGTGCTGCTGGATGGACTGGCGGAGGGCTGGGCCCGGCAGAAGCCCTGGAACCGCTCCTTGGTGAAGGTGGAAAACCGGCAGATGGCCGTCTGCTATCTCAGCCCGATGCTGTTGGAGGATCCTGTCTGCGTCCCCTTGGCGGAGCGCCTGCGGGACGGCTGGGCCGCCCGCTGGCCGAAGGACGCCTACCAGCTGACACGGGCGGAGAAGCTGCAAAAAGGGTTCCGGCCCACGTTCATGGGGATTCCCCTGCCTGTGGGGGAAACCAGCGAAGAATAAAAAAGAGTATAAAAAACGAAAAAATTGTTTGACATTAGCGAGGCCATCCTTTATAATGCATAAGGTATCGTTGCGAGGTGGCCTATGGTAATTGATGTAAGACCCATCCTGCATACGCCCGGCAAGGTGTTGGAGTTCCGCTTTGAATTGGATTTGTCCGGCCTGGAGTTCGACGGCCGGTTTCCCATCCGCCGCCCGGTGGCGGTGGCGGGAGAGGTTCGCAATACGGCGGATCTGCTGACGCTTTCCCTGACGGCGGAGACCACCCTGGACGCGGTCTGTGACCGCTGCGGGAAGGAATTTTCTCAGGACAAAGAGGTTGCCTGCCGCTGTATGCTGGCGGAGGAGCTCCAGAATGAGGAGAGCGACGACATCGTCCTGTTGGAGGACGGAAAGCTGGACGCGGGGGAGCTGGCCCGGACGGCCTTTATCCTCGGAATGGACAGCAAAACACTGTGTTCGGAAGATTGCAAGGGATTGTGCCCCCGGTGCGGCGCCGATTTAAATCTCGGCCCCTGCTCCTGCAAAAAGGAGCCGGACCCCCGGCTGGCGGCCCTGGCAAGGCTTTTGGAGAACAAATAACGAGAAGCGCGCTCCGCGCCTTTTGTAGGATTAAGGAGGTGTCACAATGGCAGTACCCAAGGGTAAAGTATCCAAAGCGAGAAGGGACAAGCGGCGTAGCTCCCACTGGAAGCTGACGGCCCCCAATCTGGTCGTGTGCCCGAAATGCGGTGCGATGCACCTGCCCCACAGAATGTGCCAGGAGTGCGGTACTTACAACGGCCGGGAGATCAAGGTCGTGAAGTCCGTCGTCTCGAAGTAAAATTCTGTTGAATCAAGAGAGAGGAGCGGGGCTCCCCTCTCTTTTTTCTATTCATGTAGAGAGGAGCGTGACCCATGCGTTCAATGAAGCGTCCCCGGAGGCCGGTTCACCGTTACAAGCCCCTGCTGTTTCCCGGCATAGCTTTGCTGGCGGTGTTCGCCTTTTGGGCGGCCTTTGACCCCTCGAAACAGCCGGAGGGGGAGACGGTGCTCTTTGAGTCCGGCGGCCTGAAGATCGAGATTTCCAATGTCCGGGAGGTTGGACAGGATTTCAGCAACGACGGCGGTCCGGAGCTCTGGGAATACCCGGTCTACACCGTCTATTCCGGCGCGACGGCCACGGTGCTGGAGGCGGATATGCTGGAGGCCGGCGGCGGCCCGGCTTCTCCCCAATGGTTTTTTTATCTGGAGCCGGAAAACCGGCGGCTGGACGTGGTGGACGGCATGGAGCCGGTAGAGCTGACTCCGGAGGTTGTGGGAATGGTTGATGGGGACGGCGGCGCGTGGCTGATCCGCTTCGAAATTTGGGAGAAGAACGGCTGAACCGGCAGAGACGGAGAGGGGGAGAGTTCCCCCTCTTTTTTCGTTTTCCCTCTTGACAAACGGCCCACAAGCGTCTATAGTGTACTTAACGAACCAGTACACGAAATACGGAAAGCACAAACAGGAGGTGATCCCATCGATATTCTCATCAGCAACAGCAGCGGCAAGCCCATCTACGAGCAGATCTGCCAGCAGATCAAAAGCCAGATCATGGATGGTACCCTGACCGCAGGGGAGGCGCTGCCTTCCATGCGGGCCCTGGCCAAAGAGCTGCATCTCAGCGTGATCACGGTCCAGCGGGCCTATGAGGACCTGACCCGGGACGGCTTCATTGAGACGGTCTCCGGCAAGGGCAGCTTTGTGGCCGCCCAGAACCGGGAGTTTATCCGGGAGGAGCGGCTCCGGGAGGCGGAGGGCCTTTTGCAGCGGGCGGCGGAGCTGGGCCGGTCCCACGGCATCTCACTGGAGCGGTTGACGGGGATTCTTGCCCTATTTTACGAAGAAGGAGATTGACTATGGAACACAGCATTTTGGTTCGGGACCTTTGGAAAAACTTCCCGGGCTTCACCTTGGACCACGTGTCCTTTCAGGTGCCCCAGGGCCATGTCGTGGGCTTCATCGGCGAGAACGGCGCGGGGAAGAGCACCACCATCCGCCTGATTTTAAACGACCTAAAAAAAGACGGCGGGACCGTGGAGCTTCTGGGCCGGGATCATGCCGACCCCGCCGTGAAAAACGATCTGGGCGTGGTGTTCGACGCCTGTAACTTCCCGGAGGCCTTCACGCCTCTGGACGTGGAAAAAGTCCTCTCCGGGGTGTATTCCGTCTGGGACGGCCAGGCGTACCGAGGCTATTTGAAGCGCTTCGCTCTGCCGGAGCGGAAGAGGGTCAAAACCTTCTCCAAGGGCATGAAGATGAAGCTGTCCATTGCTGCCGCCTTGGCCCACCGGCCCCGGCTGCTGATTCTGGACGAGGCCACGGCGGGCCTGGACCCGGTGATCCGGGACGAGATTCTGGACATCCTGCTGGATTTTATCCAGGATGAGGAGCATTCCGTGTTCTTCTCCTCCCACATTACCTCGGATATCCAGAAGATCGCCGACTATGTGGTGCTGATCCACCAGGGGAAGATCGTCTTCGAGGAGGAGAAGGATGTGCTTCTGGACCAATACGGCATCCTCCGCTGCGGCAAGGGCACGGAGGTGGAGCCGGGGGATTACATCGTCCGGCGGGAGACGGGGGTCAGCGCGGAGTATCTGGTCCGGGATCGCTCCGCCGCCGGAAAGAAGTATCCCAAGGCCGTGGCGGACGCCGCGTCCCTGGAGGACATCATGCTGTTTTATATCAAGGGGGAAGCGTCATGCGGGGAATGATCTATAAGGACCTGTGCCTGTTTTTCAAGGGGATCGACAAAATCGTCCTGCTGGTGCTGGGGGGGCTTTTGGTTCTGTTTGCGACCGAAAGCGGCGCTTACGCCGGGATGCTGTTCTCGTTCGCCCTGGATATGATGGTGGGCGTACTGCACCTCACAGCCCTGGAGAAGGAGGAGAAGACGGCCTGGAGGAGCTATCAGCGGACCATGCCGGTGGGCGTGGGGAAGGTGATGGCGGGGAAGTACGCCGCTTTGCTGCTGACGGTGCCGGTCAGCGTCGCGGGGGCCGTGGTATCGAATCTGGCGGCTTTCGCCATGTACTGGACCTTTTGGCCGGAGGTGCTGGGACTATCGGTAGTGGCGGCTATCATAGTTCCCCCGGTCTTCGCGGTGTTCAGCCTGCCCTTTTACTACTGGTTTGGAAGCCAAATTGCCCAGTTTACCTGCCTGCCCCTAGCCTTCCTGATGTTTTACGCCATCAAAAATTTTGAGGACGGCTGGTGGACCGTGGCGGATCTGGTGTCCCTGACAGGGAATCTCCCGCTTGCCCTACTGGCGGGCGCGCTGGTTCTGACGGTGCTGCTGGCGGCGTCCCTGGCCCTCAGCGCCGCCGGGTACTGCCGGAGAAAATAAGATTTTTTCGGGGCGGAGGCTGAATGCCTCCGCCTTTTCCCATTCCCGGAAAGATTTTCCTTGCGCCTTTGGGGTATCTTGGTTATAATGAAATGCATACGACGTGTTTCGAAAAATGAGGCGGCCGGGCTGCGCCGCCGGAAGGGATGCTGTATGCCAAAGCCTATCATCGCCATCGTGGGCCGCCCCAATGTGGGCAAGTCCATGTTGTTCAATAAGATCATCGGAAAACGATTGTCCATCGTGGAGGACACCCCCGGAGTTACGCGGGACCGCATTTATGGGGAGTCCGACTGGTGCGGCCGGGCCTTTACCCTGGTGGATACCGGCGGCATCGAGCCCCGGACGGACAACCAGATTCTGGAGTTCATGCGGGATCAGGCCCGGACCGCCATTGAGACCGCCAACGTCATTGTCTTTCTGACGGATATTCGGACGGGCCTCACCGCCTCGGACCAGGAGGTGGCGGCCATGCTGCTGCGCAGCGGGAAGCCCATCGTCCTGGCGGTGAACAAGATGGACTCCACCGGGGCCCCGGACCCGGATTTCTATGAGTTCTACAACCTGGGGCTGGGGGACCCCATTCCCGTCTCCGCCGTCCACGGCCACGGCACCGGAGATCTGCTGGACGCCTGTCTTCAGTATTTCCCCCCCCAGGACGAGGAGGAGCCGGAGGACGACGCCATCAAGGTGGCGGTGATTGGAAAACCCAACGCGGGGAAATCCTCTCTGGTGAACCGGATTTTGGGGGAGGAGCGGGTGATCGTCTCCGACGTGGCGGGCACCACCCGGGACGCCATCGACTCCCGGTTTGAGAACGACAAGGGCAAGTTTGTCTTCATCGACACGGCGGGGCTGCGGCGAAAGAGCAAGGTGGAGGAGGCCATCGAAAAATACAGCGTGCTCCGGGCCACCATGGCCATCGAGCGGGCGGACGTCTGTCTCATCCTGATCGACGCCTGTGAGGGGGTTACGGAGCAGGACACCAAGGTCGCCGGCCTGGCCCACGAGGCGGGAAAGGCCAGCATCATTGTTGTGAACAAGTGGGACCTGGTGGAAAAGGACGGCAAGACCATGGACCGTATGCGGGAGGACGTCCGGAAGGGTCTGGCGTTCATGGCCTACGCCCCCATTCTCTTTATCTCCGCCAAGACCGGCCAGCGGGTGGACCGGCTCTTCGAGCTCATCGACTACGTCAGCAATCAGGCGGCCACCCGCATCACCACCGGTATGCTGAACGACGTGCTGGCGGACGCCCAGACCCGGGTCCAGCCTCCCACGGACAAGGGACGGCGGCTGAAAATCTACTACATGACCCAAGTGGGAGTGAAGCCGCCACACTACGTCATCTTCTGCAACGACACGAAGCTCTTCCACTTCTCCTACCAGCGGTACCTGGAAAACTGTATCCGCAATACCTTTGGCCTGGAGGGAACCCCCATCCGCATTTCCGTCCGGCAGCGGGGGGACAAGGAGCCGTGAGCCCGGCGGAGAAGCTGTTTTTCCCCGTTTACCTGTTTCTCATGGCAGTGGCCTGGCTGAGCTTCCTTTTGCGCATGCTTCCCGGCATGGCGGCGGCGTTTCTGCTGGGGCGGTACAACGCCCTGGCGCTCTTGCCCAAGTGGGTGTTGGAGGGCCGCTGGCAGGGGAGGCCGGGCTACCGGAGATTTTACCGTTTCTATGGCTGGCGCTGGACGCTGGCGGCCCTGGTCTGGAACGCCCTGGCTCTGGCGCTAAGCGTCTTCCTGGGCCGCTGGATTGGCTGGTGGGTCACGTATTCCCCCAAGGGACAGGGGCTGGGGACCCTGTTGACGGCGGGCTGCTTCCTGCTGGGGCGCGTCTTCCCGCCGGATTTAAAAAAGAATCAGGAGGCTTGAGGCATGGAGGGTTTGATCTACATGGCTCCTTCGGGACTGGAGCTGACTCTGGTCATGATCGCCGTAGCAGTGGGGTCCTATTTTCTGGGCTGCTTCAACGGTGCGGTGATTGTGTCCAAGTATATCCTGCGGAATGACATCCGTAGCCACGGCAGCGGCAACGCGGGACTGACGAATTTCCACCGGACCTTCGGCGGCGGGCTGACGTTTGTGGTCATCCTCTGTGATGTGCTGAAAGCGGTGCTCGCCGTGCTGCTGGGAAGCTGGCTCTTTGCCTGGGACCCGGTTTTGGGCAAGTATTACGCGGCGCTCTTCTGCCTGCTGGGCCACATGTTCCCCTGCATGTTCCATTTCAAGGGGGGAAAAGGAATCCTCTCCGGAGGCACGGTGGCGCTGATGATCGACTGGCGCATTGCCCTGGTGGTCTGGGGGGGCTTCCTGATTCTGACGGTCCTGACCCGGTATGTGTCCCTGGGCTCCTTGTGGGCCGGGGCCAGCTTCCCGTTTGTCAGCTGGTACTGCTACCCGAATGTCCGGATCGTGCTTCTGGCCTTCCTCCTTGGGGGGCTGGTGGTCTGGAAGCACCGGGGCAACGCGGAGCGGCTGCTCCACGGCACGGAGCGGAAGCTCTCCTTCCACAAGAAAAAGGAGGGCGGAACATGAAAGCGGTGGTGCTGGGCAGCGGCGGCTGGGGCACGGCCCTGGCCCTGGTGCTGCTGGACAACGGGCACGACGTGACCCTCTGGTCCCGGAATCCCGCCAAGGCGGAGGAGCTGGCAAGAACCCGGGAAAATCCCCTGTTGAAAGGCGTGTCCCTGCCGGAGGAGCTCCACATCACCGGAGACCTGAACTGCTTGAGGGGGGCGGACTTGGTGGTCAGCGCGCCGCCCTCCTTCGCCGTCCGGGAGACAGGGCGGAAGGCCGCCCCATTTCTGAAGCCGGAAACCGTGGTGGTCAGCGTCTCCAAGGGCATTGAGCGGGACACGAATCTCCGCATGAGCCAGGTTTTCCGGGAGGCCGCCGGCGGACGCTGCCGGATCGCGGCCCTGTCGGGGCCCTCTCATGCGGAGGAGGTGGGCCTCCGGCTGCCCACGGGCTGCGTGGCGGCCTGTCCGGAGCGAGAGACCGCCCGGTTCGTTCAGGACGCCTTTATGAACGACTGCTTCCGGGTCTACACCAGCTATGACATCGTGGGCGTGGAGCTGGCGGCGGCGCTGAAAAACGTCATTGCCCTCAGCTGCGGCATCTGCGCAGGGCTGGGCTTTCAGGACAACACCAAGGCCCTGCTGATGACCCGGGCCATGGCGGAGATCACCCGCCTGGGGGAGCACATGGGGGGCCAGCGCCGGACCTTCGGGGGCCTTGCGGGCATGGGGGACCTGATTGTCACCTGCACCTCCCTGCACTCCCGGAACAACCGGGCGGGCATCCTCATCGGCCAGGGGAAATCCGTTGAGGAGGCCATGGAGGAGGTGGGCGCGGTGGTGGAAGGCTACTACGCCGCCGAGAGCGTCTGCCAGCTGGCGGAGCGGGAGGGTGTGGAGATGCCCATCTGCCGCTGTGCCTACGAGGTGCTGTACCGGGGAAAACGGGCCCGGGACGTGGTGTCGGAGCTGATGGGACGAACTGGAAAGGACGAGCTGCTGGGTACCACCTGGCTGTGAAGCCTTTGAGGAAAGCGCGGGCTTGAAGAGCGGCCCGCCGGGAGTTACGGGAAGGAGAACAACATGAGAGAGATCATGCAGGCCATTGCGGCAAAGTACAAGGACGAGATCGTGAAAACCGCGTCGGAGCTGATTCAGATCAACTCCCAATCCCTCCACGAGGGAGAAATGGCGGCTTACGTCCAGGAGAAAATGCGGACCCTGGGCTATGACGAGGTGGCCGTGGACCGCTACGGCAGCGTCTTTGGCACGGTGCGGGGGACCGGAGGCGGCTGTTCCGTCACGCTCAACTGCCATATGGATGTGGTGGACGCCGGGGACCCTGCCCGCTGGAAGCGCCCGCCCTACGGCGGCGTCATCGAGGAGGGGCGGATCTGGGGCCGGGGGGCTTCGGACACCAAGGGCACCATGGCTATTCAGATTTACACCCCGATTCTCCTCCGGGAGGCGGGGCTGCTGCCCAAGGGCGACGTGGTGACCTCCTGCGTCATCGCCGAGGAGATCGCGGGCTTCGGCACTATGGTGCAGACCCGGGAGAACCGGATGCTGACGGACTACGCCATCATCGGCGAGGCCACGGAGAACAATCTCAGCATCGGCAGCCGGGGCCGCTGCTGTGTCCGGATCACCATCACCGGAAAGTCCTGCCACGCCTCCCGGCCGGACCTGGGATGCAATCCCTTCGACTATTTGAAGTTCCTCCTGCCGGAGCTGGACAAGGTGGAGCTGGGCAGGGATGAGCTCTTTGGCAAGTCCTCCATGTGCGTGACGAAGATTGAGTCCTCGGAAAAGGGGACCAATGTCATCCCCGGGGAGGTGGTGGTCTATCTGGACTACCGCCAGACCGGCGAGGACACCGAAGACCGGGTGCAGGCCAAGATGGAGAAGGCCCTGGAACGGTGCCAGGGGTCCGTGGCCGGTGTCACGGCCAAGGCGGAGATTCTGTACTTCCCCCTGACCACCTATACCGGCGTAGAGGACCGGGGGTATCAGGGCGAGTATCCCTTCCTGGTTCGAGAGGATGACCCCCATGTGATCCAGGCCAAGGCCGCCATCGAGGAGGCGGTGGGCCATCCCATCGGCATCAAGGCCTGGGATTTGGCCACGGACACCGGCCATCTGGCTGCCAAGGGTGTGAAGTGCCTGGGTTATTCTCCGGCGGAGGAGCGGCTGTGCCACACGGTGGAGGACAGCATTTCCATCGAAATGATGGAAGAGGGCATTGTGGGCTATCTGGGCGTTACCGCCGCTTTGGCGAACAATCCGAAATAACAAAGAGCACAGTCTGAAAGAGACCAGAAAGGAAAAGAGCTACGAGAGAAACCCATCAGGGGTTTCTCTCGTTTTTAATCAGAAGTTTTTCCGGGCTTCGAAGAAGACCGGAAAAGCTTGCTCAGGCTGTCGAAAAAGAATTTTCGCCAGCCTGAGAGCTACGAGAGAAACCCATCAGGGGGTTTCTCTCGTTTTTAATCAGAAGTATTTCCGGGCTTCGAAGAAGACCGGAAAAGCTTGCTCAGGCTGTCGAAAAAGAATTTTCGCCAGCCTGAGAGCTACGAGAGAAACCCATCAGGGGGGTTCTCTCGTTTTTAATCAGAAGTATTTCCAGGCTTCGAAGAAGGCCGGAAAAACATGCTCAAGCTGGCGAAAAATTTTTTCGCCAGCTTGAGCAGCGCCCCCTCCGAACCCGGAGGGGGCAGTATTTTGTTATTTCGCGGCAATGGCCTCAATCTCGCAGAGGACGCCCTTGGGCAGATCCTTCACCGCCACGCAGGAGCGGGCGGGCTTGGAGGTGAAGAATTTGGCGTAGACCTCGTTGAAAGCGGCGAAGTCACCCATGTCGGCCAGAAAGCAGGTGGTCTTGAAGACCTGGCCAAAGCCAACGCCGGCGCTCTCCAGAATGGCACCCACGTTCTTGCAGCTCTGCTCCGCCTGGGCGGCGATGCCCTCGGGAACAGCGCCGGTGGCGGGGTCCACGGGGATCTGGCCGGAGGTGTAGACAAAGCCGTTGACCTCGTAGCCCTGGGAATAGGGGCCGATGGCGCCGGGGGCGTTCTTGGTTTCCAAAACGTTCATAGCGGTTGTTCTCCTTTTCGTTTGTGGTTGCTTCTACTGTACCCTAAACCGGGAGAAATTGCAAGTGGTGTTTTTGAACAGGTGAACCTCTCCGGAAACTCGGGGCCTTCAGCCGCCGGACGCGTCCGCGGCCATCGGCGAATTCCCGCCGGCAGGGCCGCTGCGGTAGGGGGTGAGAAGGGCCTGTTCCTCCTGAGAGAATTCCTCCATGGCTGCGTCAAAGGCATCCGGATCCGCGCCGCACTGACGGCGGAGCACGTCTCCCAAAGGCGTGGAAAAATCGGACAGGGTATTCTGGGTAGCCAGGAAGCAGGCCATGACGGCCTGATTTCGGGTTTGCTGGCCTTCGCCCACGGCGGCTTCCGCCACGGCGTCCATCAGGGGATTGAACCAGTCGGAGCCGTACATGAACCGGCCCAGAACGCCCCAGTTGTCCCCCGTGGCGTCGCCCACGCAGTTTAGAAGGTCCATATCGCCCACGTCCTCCGGCCGGAATTCCAGGTCCAACACCAGCTGCTGGAGGCGCTGGTTCCGCTCCATGTAGCCCTGGTCCACCTCCGGGACCCGCTCAAAGCTACCCTCGGCGGTCTCGTGGCCGAAATAGTCCTTTACAAAGGCCTCCGCCGCCCCCACGGGGGTCAGCAGCTCCGGATACTCCCCAGCGTCGCAGGCCTCTTGCAGTTCCGCGTAGTGCTCGGCGGCGGGCTTGCCGGTGTCGGGGAAGTAGAGGTACTGGGAGCCCCACACATCCAGCCACTGCTCCACGGCCCAGAGGCCTCCCTCGCCCTGCCCGGCGGGCTGGCGGAGGAGAAGCTGGTCGTAGATGCGGGTGTCCCCATCCTTGACGAAATAGGGGTAGTATTGCACCCAGACGCCGTCCCCGCCGTCTGTCTGTCGGTTTAGAAAGTCCTGAATGTTGAAGGATTGGAGGCCGTTGCGGACGAGGAAGTCCTCCCGGACCTGGGGGCCGATTTCATTTAGCTTCTCCCAGATTTCCCAGTCCGGGTGGTCCGGAAGGGTACCGGCGTCTGAACGATAAAACTGCACGTCGGTGGGGTAGGTGTAGGCGTAGTACCGCTCGCCGTCGGTGGCAAACACGTCGATGCCGGAGCCGTCGGAGCTGATGTGCTGCTCAAAGGCCGCCTGGTCCATCGCCAGAAAGCCGAAGAGGAAGCCGCCCTCGCCGCCGAAGTCCTCCATGGCCGCCTCGTAGGAGGCTTTTTCGTAAACGGAGATCAGGGGCTTCCAGCTCTCCTCAGCGTCGGGGAAGTCCGTATCTACCCGCAGGAGGTCCAGGTGTTCGGTGGGCAGGGCTACGCTCAGCCCGCCGCAGTCATAGACGGTTACCGCCTCGTCGTTCTCCGGAGGGGGAGGATCCGGAACAGGATCCGGCCCGCCGGTCTCGCCGCCGCAGGCGGTTAGGGCCAGCAGGCAGACCAACACCAGGGCAAAGGCATACAGCCGGCGCATAGGCAACGCTCCTTTCCTTGTATCAAATGTTTACAAATAGTATGACAGCTCGCCGAAGGAAAGAAACTACAAAACAAGAACAAAAAGAAACAAATTAGAAACAAAGAAAATGGCCGGTTTCCGTTGTTGTGAATTGGCGGGGAACATGGTATAATCGAAACACTGCGGTAATTTTGCCTGGAACGGGAGGATTTTCCAAATGAAGCTCATGGTCATCGACGGAAACAGCATCATCAACCGGGCCTACTACGGCATCCGGCCCCTGACAACCCGGGACGGACTTTACACCCACGCCGTCTTCGGTTTTTTGACGACGCTTTTGCGTCTGGAGGGGGAGGAGAACCCGGATGCGGTCTGCGTCACCTTTGACCTGCACGCCCCTACCTTCCGCCACAAGGCCGACGGCACCTATAAGGCCACCCGGAAGCCCATGCCGGAGGAGCTGCAAATGCAGGTGCCGGTTTTGAAGGAAGTGCTGGACGCTTTGAGTATCCCGCGCTATGAGCTGGAGGGCTGGGAGGCCGACGACCTCTTGGGCACCATCTCCCGGAAGTGCGCGGCGGAGGGCTGGGAGTGCGTGGTGGTCACCGGGGACAAGGACAGCTTGCAGCTCATCAATGAAACCACCAAGGTAAAGCTGGTTTCCACCCGCATGGGCCAGACGACGACCCGGGACATGACGGAGGCGGCCTTCCGGGAGGAATACGGCTTCGACCCGATTCACATGATCGATTTGAAGGCCCTGATGGGGGACAGCTCCGACAACATCCCCGGCGTCAAGGGCGTGGGGGAGAAGACCGCCATGGCCCTGGTGCAGATGTACGGTTCAATCGATCACCTCTATGCCCACATGCCGGAAATCGTGACCGCCCCGGACACCCCCGCCAAGCCCGGCGTTGTCAAAAAGCTGGCGGAGGGGGAGCAGGACGCCCGGCATTCTTACTGGCTGGCCACCATCGTCACAGACGTGCCTCTGGCCTTCTGCCCGGAGGACAACCGGCGGAAGGCCCCGGGCGCTCAGGCTTACCCGCTGTTTTTGAAGCTGGAGTTTACAAAGCTGATTGAGAAATTCAAGCTCAGCCCCCATGGCGTTCCCGCTCCGGAGACCCGGAAGAAAGCCGTTCTTGCGGTGGAGACGGTGACGGACTCCGCCCGGGGGGAGGAGCTGCTGGCCCTTTGGAAGGAGGCGGACCATGTGTCCCTTCTGGCCCGGCCGGACTGCTCCGCCGTGGGGGTTTGCTGGGAGACGGGGGAGGACCGCGTCCTGCTGGCGGAGCTGGTTTTCGAGCGCTATCAGGGGGACTGGAACGCCCTCCTGGCGGTTCTTTTCTCCGGGGAGGTCAAAAAGGTCTCCCACAACGTCAAGGATTTGACCCGGACGCTGCTGGAGGGCGGTCTCCCGGCGGAGGGCTTTGTCTTCGACACCGCCCTGGCCGCCTATCTGCTGGACGCCACGGCGGGAAGCTATGACCTCCAGCGCCTGTTTGTCACCTATTTCAACGAGGAATTGCCCAAGTCCCTCTACCTGGAGCCGGACGCCTTCTCCCTCTTGGGCGGCGGGGAGGCCGCCGCCTCCCTGGACCGTTACGTCGCGGCGGTAGAGGCTCTTTACGGCGTCCTGGCGCCCCGGCTTCGGGAGCGGAACCAGTGGGGGCTCTTCCAGACCGCCGAGCTGCCGTTGTGCCGGGTACTGGCGGAGACGGAGACGGCGGGCTGCAACGTGGACGCTCGGGCCCTGGCGGAGTTTGGCGAGTGTCTCTCCGCCCGGATTGCCGGGCAAGAGGCCGCTATTTATGAGATGGCCGGGGAGCCCTTCAACATCAATTCCCCGAAGCAATTGGGAGAGGTGCTGTTCGGCCGCCTGGGACTTCCCCACGGGAAGAAGACGAAAACCGGCTGGTCCACCAACGCCGACGTGCTGGAAAAGCTCCGCTTCCAGCACCCCATTGTGGACGCCGTGCTGGAGTACCGGCAGTACGCCAAGTTGAAGTCCACCTACGCCGACGGCCTCCTGAAGGCCATGGATCCCGACGGTCGGGTGCGGACAAACTTCCAGATGACCGTCACCGCCACCGGCCGCCTCAGCTCTACAGAGCCGAATTTGCAGAACATTCCCACGAGGACGGACCTTGGCAGCGAGTTCCGCCGGATGTTCACGGCGGCGGAGGGCTGCGTGCTGGTGGACGCGGACTACTCCCAGATCGAGCTACGTATTCTGGCCCACATCGCCGGGGATGAGGACATGGAGGCGGCCTTCCTGGCCGGGGGAGATTTCCACGCCGAGACGGCGGCGAAGGTCTTCCATGTGGCCCGGGAGGATGTGACCCACGAGATGCGCCGCCGGGCCAAGGCCGTGAACTTCGGCATTGTTTACGGTATCTCCGCCTTCTCCCTCAGCCAGGACCTGGGGGTGACCGTGGCGGAGGCGAAGGACTATATGGAGGCCTATTTTACCACCTTCCCCGGTGTGCGCCGCTATATGGACGAGGTGGTCCGAAAGGCCCGGGAGACGGGCTATGTGGAAACGCTTTTCCACCGCCGGCGGGATTTGCCGGAGCTGACCTCCTCGAATAAAAACCTGCGCGCCTTCGGCGAGCGGGTGGCGCTGAACATGCCCATCCAGGGCACAGCGGCGGATGTGATGAAGCTGGCCATGGTGGCGGTGTGGAGACGGCTTCGGGCGGAGAAGCCCGCAGCCCGGCTGGTGCTCCAGGTTCACGACGAGCTGATTGTGGAGTGTCCGGAGGACCAGGCGGAGGCCGTGGCAAGGCTTTTGGAGGAGGAAATGGAGCGGGTGGTCCGGCTCCGCGTTCCTCTGACGGCGGAGGCCCACTGGGGAAAGAACTGGCTGGAGGCCAAAGGTTGAATCCGAGAGGAGAGCGGGGATGTTTGGGCTTTCGCCTCTGGGGATGGGATTCCTGCCGGAAATCTATGGCCGGGGGCCGTGGCTTTGGGAATCGGGCATACCGGCGTCCATCTGGAGTACAGAAAAGAGGTATTGCGGTGACAAGAGAGGAACAGCGAATACTCCGGGAGCGGGAAAAGACCCTGGAAAAGAACCTGAAAAAGACCTGCAAGGAGACGGGAAAGCGCCGGGGCTGGAAAACGGTTTCCGGGGAGCAGTATCAGGTCCGGGACAGCTTCCTGTACATCCTGTATATCGCCTTTCCGGCCTTTTTGGAACGGGAACAGGTAGTGAAAGCGGATCTGCGCTGCAAGCCTCTGGTGGTGGATGAGATGTACTGGAACGTGTTCCAGATGGCGGAGGAGGCGGCGAAGCAGCCCTTCAGCTTCCGCGTCACCGGAGCCTTCACCGCCCGGGGGCTGTGGCTGCCGACCTGGAAGGAGCCGCTGTCCGCGCCAGAGGAGCCGGAGGCGGCGGTGGAGGCGATTTTCGACTGGGCGGAGGAGCTGGCGGGGAAGGACCTGGCTTTTCCGGACCTGCCCGCCTACCGGGAGCGTCTGGAGGCGGCGGAGCGCCCCAAGACGCTGGAGATTATTCTGTGCCTTCTGTGCGAGGGACAGTATGCCGGGGCCCTGGAGCGGATTGAGGCGGAGCTGTCCCGAGGCGAAACCGGCGGCTTTTCCCGGCTGAACGGGCGGAGGAGTATTTTGGAGGACGCCCGGGACTGGTGCGCCGCCAGACTGAGGGAGGCGGAGGAATGAAGCGCGTCTACCTCATCGGCGGGCCCATGGGGGTGGGAAAGACCACCGTCTACCGGGAACTCCAAAAGCGCCTGTACCGCAGCGTTTTCCTAGACGGGGACTGGTGCTGGGACGGAAACCCCTTCCAGGTGACGGAGGAGACGAAGGCCATGGTGACGGAGAACATCTGCTTCCTGCTGAACAATTTCCTCCGCTGCTCCGCCTATGACCACGTGATCTTCTGCTGGGTGCTTCACCGGCAGGGGATTCTGGATGGGCTTTTGTCCCGCCTGGACGTCCGGGACTGCCGGGTCCAGGCCGTCTCCCTGATTGCGTCGCCGGAAGCTTTGGCCGCCCGGATTGAGTCGGACGTCCGGGCCGGACGGCGGGAGCCCGGCGCCCTGGAGCGGAGCCTGTCCTATCTGCCGCTGTATGCCATCCTGCGCACGGAGAAGCTGGATGTCTCCCGGCTGACGCCGGCGGAGGCGGCGGAGCGGCTGGAGGGGATGGCGTGAAGCGGCTGACGGTGCTTTTGGGCGTGGCGGGGGTATCCCTCTCCGCCGTGTTTGTCCGGTGGGCCACGGCGCCGTCCCTGGTGCTGGCCTTTTACCGGATGTTCTTTTCCGCGCTGCTCCTGGTTCCCCTGGCCCTGGTCCGGCGGGGGGAATTCCGGGACCTCAGAGGGCGGGAGCTGCTGCTGAGTCTCCTCAGCGGAGCTTTTCTGGGGATTCATTTTGCCTGTTATTTCGAGTCTCTCCGCTGGACCTCCATTGCCGCAGCGGTGGTGCTGGTGGATACGGAGGTGCTGTTTGTGGCCTTGGCCTCGGCGGTGCTTTTGGGGAAGAAGCTCAGCCGCCGGGCCTGGGCGGCGGTGTGGCTGGCCTTTGGCGGAAGCGTGGCGGTGGCCCTGGCGGGCGCCTCCGGAGGCTCCGCCCTCCGGGGGAATCTCTTCGCCCTGACGGGGTCGGTGTGCGTGGCGGTGTACACCATGCTGGGGGCCGTCTGCCGGAGAAGGCTTTCCACAACGGTTTATACGTCCCTGGTCTATCTCTCGGCGGCAGGGACGGTGCTGGCCGCCGCCCTGGCGGGGGGACAGGCCCTGACCGGCTGGGGGCCCGTGAATCTGCTGGCGGGCCTGGGAATGGCGGTGTTCTGCACCTTACTGGGACACAGTGTGTTCAGCTGGGGCCTCAAGTATCTGCCTCCGGCCTTTATCTCCACGGCAAAGCTGCTGGAGCCGGTGTTCGCCTCGGCCTGGGGAGGCTTCCTGTTCCGGGAACGGCCGGGGGTCCCGGTGCTTTTGGGTGGGGCGCTGATTCTGCTGGGCATCGCCCTGTACAGCCGGGAGGAGTCGTAGAAAGGAGTGGGGCGGTGGGAAACCGGGCTTGGTGGAAAAAGCGGATTTGGATCACGCTTTTGATGATGGTCTTGTGCTATGTGCTTTTTTCGGAGCTCGGCGGCGTGGTGCTGTTTTTCGCCGGAGTCTTCGGCCTGACAGCCCTTTGGATGTTCGGCCGGAGTTGGTGGAGGAAACGCCGGGACCGCCGCCGTCGGGAAGAGGAGACCTCCGCCCGGGAGAGGGCGGAGGAGGCGGCACTGAACCGCCGCCGGGAGGCCTTCCGGAAAGCCCGGTATACATCGGAGGAGCGAAGGCGGGTGGAGGCGTGTATCCGGCAGAGCCTGGGCCCCATCGCGGACTGGGACCTGGGGGAAGGGGGAGAGGGACCGGCCATCGACGTGGCCCTGGTCCCGCCCACGGAGGAGCTGCCCTTCTGGAAGGCCGTTACCGTAGGGGCCGGGGCCTGTATCCTGGAGGCTGGAGGCGGTCAGACCGTCTCGCAGCGGGCGGAGCTGGTTCTGGCGCTGCCGCCGGACTGGGACGCCGCCCAGGACTGGCCGGGCCGGGCCCTGCGGGGCGTGGCCTGGAATGGCCTGGTCACCATGGGCTTTATCGGCTATGCTGTCTACCGGAGCCTGTCGCTGACTGCCGCGGGCTTTGCCGGGGCCGTGATGGATTTGTCGTTTTCGGGCCTGCCGGAGCTGCCCTGCGCCGTCCGGCCGGAGGGAGGGGGTGTGTGCTTCTGCTGGACCGTCCCCCTTTTGAAGCCGGAGCTGGACTATCTGCGTTGGCGGGGCTATGAAAATCTGGACCGCCGTCTCCCGGCGGCCCGCCCCTGGGCGGACCCGAGGCGGAAGCCCTGGGCGGACGGGAACTGGTTTCAGGAGGACATCGCCCCCTTTGTCTGGTCCGAATACGGCGGGCGCGTTTGCCTGGGGCTGGAGGCGGGGCGGTTTTACCAGGAGCTGTTCCTCCGGGCGGGCTTGCGGGGCGGGGGAGAGGACTGGGAAGAGCTGAGCCGGGAATACCTGCGGCACTACCAGCCCGAAGACGGACCCTTTGTGGAGTACGCCTGTGACGAGAGGACCTTTTTCGCCGTCTCGGAGGACCGGGAGATTCTGGAGCGTCTGGCCCTGGGCCTCGCGGACCTGCTGCGGGACGACCGGGTGGGAGCCTGGAGGCTGTTGGCCCCGGAGGGGCGGCGATGACACGGGAAGGAGTTTACGGTTTTATGGAGAACAAAAGGAAGGTCCGGATTGTCCCTATGAACGGGGACCATCTGGACGAGGTGGCGGCCCTGGAACGAGCCTGTTTTTCAGATCCCTGGTCCCGGAACATGCTGGCGGAGGAGCTGGAAAACGATCTGGCAGCCTTTCTGGTGGCGCTGGACGAGCAAGGGGCCGTGGCGGGCTACGCGGGGCTCCAGGTAGTGCTGGACGAGGGCTGCATTCTCAACGTGGCCGTCCGGCCGGACTGCCGTCGGCAGGGGGTGGCGGGACAGCTGCTCCAGGTGTTCCTGGATTTTGCCAAGGGAAACCGGCTGGCTTTTTTGACCCTGGAGGTCCGGGCGTCCAACTACGCCGCCATCGCCCTCTACGGAAGCCGGGGCTTTCGGGGCGTGGGACGGCGGAAAAACTATTACGAACACCCCAGGGAGGACGCGGTCATCATGACCTTGAACCTCTCCGGGGAGCAGGAGAAATCATGATGGAATTGAAATTGGCCGCGCCGGAGCAGGTGGCGGCGGTGTACGAGCGGGATTTGAAGCCCTCCTTTCCCCCGGCGGAGCTGAAGCCCCTGGCGAATATCCAGGCCATGTGCCGGGAGGGCTGCTACCGGCTCTGGTGTCTTTTTGACGGGGAGGAAATCGCCGGGGAGTGCTTTTTGTGGCTGGGCCGCCCCGGCTGGGCGCTGCTGGACTACCTCTGCGTGGCGGAGAGCCGCCGGAACGGCGGCGCGGGAGCCCGGATGCTCTCGGAGCTTCGCCGGGTGGAGAGGGACACGGTAATTCTCGTGGAGAGCGAGGCCCCGGTCCACGCCCCGGATCCGGCGCTGGCGGCGCGGCGGCTGAGCTTTTACGCCCGGAACGGACTGCGGAACGCGGGCTATGACGCGGATGTCTTCGGCGTCCATTACAACATGCTGTATCTGTGGCGGGAGGCCCTGGGAGACGGGGAGCTGATGGAGGAGAACCGTTTTATCTATCAAAACCGCTTTCCCAGAGAGAAGTATGAGCGCTATGTCCGCATCCCCCGGGACCCGGCGGCGGAACCGTTTCTCCAGGTTCCCTGGAACGAAGATTGAGGAAGTGAGCGTGTGAAGATTTTAGGTTTTGAGTCCTCCTGCGACGAGACCGCCGCGGCGGTGGTGGAGGACGGGCGGCGGGTGCTGTCCGATGCCGTCGCCTCCCAGGTGGAAATCCATGCCCTCTATGGCGGCGTGGTGCCGGAGATTGCCTCCCGCAAGCATGTGGAGGCCATTGCCGCCCTGACGGAAAAGGCCCTGGCAGACGCGGGCTGCCGGCGGTCGGAGATCGGCGCCGTGGCGGTGACCTACGCCCCGGGGCTCATTGGCGCGGTGCTGGTGGGGCTGAGCTTCGCAAAGTCCGTGGCCCTGGGCCTGGGGGTCCCCCTGATTCCGGTCCATCACATCCGGGGGCACATCGCCGCCAACTATCTGGCCTTCCCGGAGCTGGAGCCGCCCTTCCTGGCCCTGGCTATCTCCGGGGGAAACACGCTGCTGATCGATGTGGCGGGGTATACGGACATGCGGATTCTGGGAGGCACCCGGGACGACGCCGCGGGGGAGTGCTTCGACAAGGCGGCCCGGGTGTTGGGCCTGCCGTACCCCGGCGGGAAGCCCATGGACGAGCTGGCCCAACAGTCCCAGGGGGGCGTGTACAAGCTGCCCCATGCCCAGGTGGACGGAGCGCCCCTGGACATGAGCTTTTCCGGGCTGAAAACGGCGGTGGTGAATCTGGCCCATCACGCGGAGCAGGTGGGGGAGGAGCTGGACCGGGCGGCTCTGGCCCGGGACTTTGCCGTGGCGGTAAGCGGCACCCTGGTCCCCCGGACCATGGAGGCGGCCCGTCTGGCGGGGCGGAAGACCATCGTGGCCGCGGGAGGCGTGGCCGCCAACTCCGTGATTCGGGCAGACCTGGAACGGGCCTGCCGGGAGGCGGGCTGCCGGCTGTACCTGCCGCCTCTGCGCCTTTGCGGGGATAACGGAGCCATGATCGCCGCCCAGGGCTACTATGAGTATCTGGCGGGGAACACGGCGGGGATGGAGCTGAACGCCTGCGCCACCAAAGACATCGCGGAACAGGCCGCCGGAACGCGGGGCGGTTCGTTTCTGTGAACGGGATAAAAAACGTGAAACGGGGAGACACCGTCTCCCCGTTTCACGTTTTTTTGATCTCAGGGCCGCCATTGGCACCGCTCCAGGTCTACCATGCCGTCGGGCCGGAAAAGGACGCCCTCCGCCTCCAGGAGAGCCCGCTGGGTGCCGGGAGCGTGGACGTCGAAGACGGTCTTTGTGCCGCCGAGACGGTCTACCACCCGGTGGCAGGGAACGGATGCGTCCTGACAGCCCGCCATAGCGTAGCCCACCGTCCGGGCGCAGCGGGGCATCCCCGCCAGACAGGCGATCTGCCCGTAGGTGGCCACCTTTCCAGGGGGAATCCGGCGGACGATGTCCCGGAAGACGGCGAAGACGGGGCCGCTCATCGTTCCTCTACCGTGTACAGGTCCGTCCGGCGGGCGGAGAGGATGGGCAGTTGCCGCCGGACCGCCGGAATCCGCTCCAAATCCAGGTCCGCGTATAAAGTGACCTCCTCCGCCCCGGCCCGGCAGAGAACGGTGCCCCAGGGGTCCACGGCGATGGAGTTCCCGTAGGCGACATAGGAGGCGGACTGGTTCCGGGCGGGGGAGACCCCCAAGGTGAAGCACTGGTTGTCCACCGCCCGCTGGCGGAACAGCAGCTCCCAGTGGGCGGGTCCGGTGGTCATGTTGAACGCGGCGGGAACGAAGATGCACTTCGCTCCCCGGAGGCACATGCACCGGGCCAGCTCCTCGAAGCGAAAGTCGAAGCAAATGCAAAGGCCCATGGTTCCGAATTCGGTCTCAAAGGTGGTGACGGCGTCCCCGGGGGAGAGGGTGTCCGACTCCCGGAAGCGCTGGCCGCCCTCCACGTCGATGTCGAAGAGGTGGGCTTTCCGGTGCTTGGCCAGGAGTTCGCCCCTCCGGCCGAAAACGTAGCTGGTGTTGTAGACCCGCTCTCCCTCCAGCTCCGGGAGAGAGCCGCCCACGATGTATATCCCCAGCTCCGCCGCCAGGGCAGAGAGGGTGGCCTGGGCCGGGCCTCCGTCCTCCTCGCCGTAGAGCCGGAAGCAGGTGTTGTCATAGGGACAGCAGAACATCTCCGGCAAAACGGCGATGTCCGCGCCCTTTGCCTCCCGGAGCTTCCGGCAGGCGATGGCAATGTTTTCCTCTTTGTTCCCGGTAATGGGCATTTGAATCAGCGCGGCGCGCATGGGCATCCCTCCTGGTGTTTGTGTGGGGGAGGCGTTCCGCCTCCGTGTCCCCGGCGGGCCGCAGGAAAACGGGCGCCGGGGGCCTCCTATGGATTGTATCACAGGGGAAACCGTGTTACAATACAAAAAATGGACAGAGGAGGCGGACCATGGCGGTTTATACAACAAAGAAAACCTATCATACCAAGGCCCACATGGGCATGATCGACGTGACGGAGGATTTCCAGCACGCGGTTTCGGCGGCGTGCCGGGAGCGGGAGATCTCCGATGGCATTGTGACGGGCTTCACCACCGGGGGCGTGGCGGGGCTGACCACCCTGGAGTTTGAGCCGGGGATGGTAAACCACGATTTGAAGGCGGCGCTGGATGTGTTTTCCCCTTACCTGGACGAGAAGGGACATGTGGTGCCCTACTGGCACCATGAGACCTGGCACGATGACAACGGCTCTTCCCATATCAAGGCGGCTCTGCTGTCCCCCTTCATCACCGTGCCCTTTGTGGACGGGAAGATCACCGTGGGGCCCTGGCAGAACCTGACCCTGGTGGAGTGCGACACGAGAAACCGGGTCCGGGACATCGTGTTTCAGGTGATGGGGGAGTAGGCCGTGGGACGGAAGAATCGTGGGCGGATTCCTGTGGCAATACGGTAAAGAGCGGCGGCGGGAAGATTCCTGCCGCCGTCTTTTTTACAGTTCAGTCTGCCGCTTCATACCATTCGTACACGAAGTCATAGATGGAAGGGCCTTCCACTTTGGGCTGGACCCGGAACCAGAAGGTTTGATTGTTCTGCTGGAGCCCTACAAGCGTATTGTGAGGGTTGAAAGCGAAACTCTGCCGGCGGTCCGGGGAGGACAGTTCCAGCATATCGGGGGAACGGGAGTAATAGCCCGGAGCCAGAGCCCATTCATAGTTTTCCGTAAAGGCTGCTGCTTGGTCAAGCTGACCGGCATTCACCGTGCGGGTCTTTACGTTTTCCTCCCCTTGGGTGAAGAGGGAAAAGAGCGCAGCGCCATCAGATAATATCTCATCCAGCGCCCCCTGGATGGAGATGTTCTGGCCCGCCGCAATCTCATACCAGGACTCCGCCAGAAAGAAAATGGACGGCGTTCCAGGCGTGGGCTCCGCCCGAAGCCAGACGGATTCTTGGCGGACAAGATGGCGGGTGTTGAGCAGGACCAACTCGCTTTCCGGCCAGAAGCGGAGACTCAATTCCCCGCCGGGACTCATCATCAGCAGGGACCCGGCGGGCATGCTGCCGGGGTCCTCGGCATAGCTCCAGTGATACCTGTCCGTAAATTCCCCGGTCCAGTCCGCCAGGGCCTGGGGGGCTATGTCGTACCGCCCGCCCCCTTCGGAGGCCAGCAGGGTCATGTTGATGGTATCCCCCTCCATGAGACGGTCCATCACCGCCTGGGCTAGATTGGCGGCAGAGGCGATGGAAGTCTCCGCCTGGAGCGTGGCGGTGCCCAAGTAGATGATGTCCGAGGGCGGCATCTCCCGGAGTTTTTCCCGGACCAGCTCCTCAGATAGGACGAGGCTGCCCTCCTGTTGGAAGCTGTAAAGATACACGAAGTCCGCGTAAGAAATCTCGTCCGAAGAGTTCCACGAGGGGACCAGGAACAGCAGATAGAGGTTCTCGGAGGAGGGAGCGGCCCAGTGGTCCTGTACCCCCTCGCCCAGCGCCGGGGCGTCCTGGAGCTCCGGCGTGTGGAACTCATAGGAAACCTGCTTGAAGACATAGAACTTCCCGTCCACCTCCAGCCCGTGGCTTTCGCCGATATTGGTGATCCGCCAGTCGTCGCAGAAAGCGCCCTCCACGCGGGAGGCGTGGAACAGCTCCTCCACCGCCGTCAGGGCGGCGTCCTTGATCTGGCTGGGCTCGTCGAACCACTCCGCCATGTGGTTGGAGAAATGCCGCTGGTCGTTGTAGACCAGGAGGTTCTCCCCGTCGAAGTACAGCGTCCGGTATTGGTAGGACAGAACCGGAGGTTCCGACGCGCGGAGCCAGTCGCTGGCCCGGAAGGGCATGGAGCGGGTGGCGGGGTCCCAGCTGTCAAAGCGGAATTCGGCGCCCATGGGCCAGACGGTCCACAGCAGGGGCCGCAGGTCCGCCTTGTAGTACTTCCCGTCCCGGCGGAAGTAAAAGTGGTCGGCATACATGTCATTGGAAACCAGCTCGTCCACGCCGTCGCCGTCCAGGTCCATGCGCTGGGGATAGTCCTCCATCCGGGCCAGGAGAACGGGCCAGCCCTCCTCGTTCAAATAGTAGTATTCGTGGGTGACGGTCCGGGGTCCGTCGTTGGCGTTGTAGGTGATGCAGAAGCCGTCGTGGCCCAGGAGATTGCGGAACAGGGAGGCGCTGTACTTCCCGCCCGCGCCGGGGCGGAAGGACCAGAAGGGCTGGGGAAAGGAGCTTCTGGCCATATGCTGCACTCCGGCGAAGACCTCGCCGCCCATGGCGGAGTCCCCGCCCTCAAAGAACATCAGCCCGTAGTCTCCCAGGACGTGGTCCGGGTCCTCCAGGCCCCCCAGCATCTTCGGGGAGCCATAGGGGAAGGGAAGCGCCTCCGCCTCTTGGGGCTCATAGGGCTCCAGGCCGTCCAGGGGGATGGTGACGGCGGCGTTCCAGCCGGGGCGGTCCGCCGGTTTCAGGCTCTCGCAGGAAAGGACCGTCTCCCGGACACGGTCGATTACCTGATTCATCAGGGACATGCCCTCGGTCCGGCCCTGCTTTATCTCCGGGGCCCAGTCGGGGCGGCTGACGGCGTATTCATATTGACCGTCGCTGCCGAGGATTTCCACGTTTCGGGGCAGGTAGTTCGTCTCCGGCTCCAGCCGGTAGAGGGAGCAGAGCCAGCCCATGGGGTCCGAGAGGCTGGCGGACAGGGAGTAGGACATCCCCCAGTAGACCCGCAGCAGCTCGCCGTCCTCCAGGTCGAAATGCTCCGGCGGGTTCTCCGGGGTGTAGACGACCAGCTTGGACATAATGCCGCCTTCCGGTCCGCCGTAGTTTTCCAGCTCCTCTGCCAGAGTGGACACGGCCTCGTCCACGTCGTGGAAGCGGGCCAGTTCGGGGGCCGGGGTTTTGGCCCCGGTGAAGGTGACGGCACACACCAGCGCCGCCAGGGCCACGGCGGCGAAGAGGGCCCGGCCCAGATAGACCGGGTTCTCCGCCACGCGGGTGATCCGGTCCTTGAGCTGGCGCTTCCCCGCCGTCATGGTGGTGGCGGAGAGAAGGGGATTCGCCGGGGTTTTCCGCACGGGGATGAGGGAGAGAAGGGTCCGGCCATAGGGGACCCGCTCCGCCTCCCCCAGCCGCCGGAGGGCCCCTTCGTCACAGGCCAGCTCGCAGTCCGTCCGGGAGGCCAGGGCCGCCCACCAGACCAGGGGGTCGAACCAGTAGACCGTCAGGCACACGGCCCGGAGCAGGGACCAGAGGGGGTCCAGGTGCCGGGCGTGGGTCTCCTCATGAGCCAGGACGTGCCGGAGGCGGTCCGGGCTTTGGAGGGCGGCGGGGGTCAGGTAAATGGCGGGGCGGAACAGCCCGAAGAGGCAGGGGGAGGGGAGGCCGCGCTCCACCAGATAGACGGGGAGGGAGAAGCCCTCCACGGGGTAAGGCGTTCTCGCCTCGCGGAGCTTCCGCCAGAAGAGCAGGTTGGAGAGGACCAGCCACCCGGCCATGATGGCCATGCCGCCGTACCAGATGGGGGGCAGGAGGCCTGCCAGGAGAATCTGGCGCTTGTAATTCTCCGTAATTTCCACTTCGTTTCCCCGGGCGTCCCGGCTGAGGAAGGTCCGGGAGTTGTCCGGCGTGGCAGGGCCCACGGCCACCTTGGGCGTATTGGGGACTCCCCAGACGTAGCCCCCATCAGTCCGGCCAATCGTCATCCGGTCCGGCGCGAGGTAAAGGGCCTCCACCCGGGCCGTCACCGGCTCCGCCGCCGTCAGCAGGCTGAAGTCCGCCGCCGGGAGACTGGCCGGAACCAGGAGCCGCAGCAGCACCAGCCCCCAAAGGGCATACTGAACCCGGCGGGAGAGGACCTTCCGAAACAGCCGCCGGAGGACCAGTAGCGCCAGAATCAGCGCCGAGGAGGTCAGCAGGACTTCCTTCATTTGTCCTCACCTCCCGCCCTGTCCAAGATGGCGGAGAGTTCCGCGATGTCCGATTCGGAGAGCCGGCAGCTCTCCACCATGGTGCTCATCATCAGTCCCAGGCTGCCGCCGTAAACCTTGGAGAGGAAGCTCTCCGTCTCGTCCCGGGCGGCGTCCTCCCGCCGGAGGACGGGGAAGTAGCGCTTGGCCCTGCCGCCCTCCTCGTGGCGGACGGCCCCCTTGGCCTCCAGCCGGGAGAGCATGGTAATGACGGTGTGCTTGCTCCACCCGGTCTCCTCCCGGAGGGCCGCCGTCAGCTCCGTAATGGTGCTGGGGGAGTGGTCCCACAGGCGGCGCATCAGCTTCCATTCACTGTTGGAAAGATCGATCCTCATAAAACACCTCCTCAAACAGGTATACGTCTGTCTACCTCATGGGAAGAGCATAACAGAAAGGTAGACGTTTGTCAACCTGAAATTGGCGGCAAACCGGAAGCGCCCGCCGTTTTGCGGCAGCCGCCGGAGAGGCAAGTTCCAGGGTTTACTGAAAATTTAAGGCGCTTCTGATGGATTTCGACAGAAAGCCGGAGCGGGACATGCTATCATCAGTTTTAAAAGCCCGCCTTATGGAAGGGCCTAGGAAAAATTGGCGAACCAGGTATATTTTTGACAAAAGAGGGGAAATCTATGGAGATCCAGGTGAAGAGCGCGGACCGGAATTTGCTGTTGGAGCTCGGCGGAGAGCTGGACCACCACGGGGCCCGGGCCGCCCTTCGGGAGATGGAGGAAGCTCTGGATGCGGCGCTGCCCCGGAAGCTGGTGCTGGACTTTTCCGGGGTGACCTTCATGGACAGCTCCGGCATCGCGGTGATTCTCCGGGCCCGGCAGAAGATGCAGCTGCTGGACGGGAGCTTGCTGGTGCGGGGTGTGTCCCCCCAGGCCCGGCGGGTGCTGGACGCCGCCGGGGTCAGCCGTCTTGTGACGATCAAATAAGGAGGTTTACATAATGAGGACCAAGGCAGTCAACGAGGTCACCCTGAGCTTTCCAAGCCACAGCCGGAACGAGAGCTTTGCCCGCTCCGCCGCGGCTTGCTTCGCCGCCCAGATGGATCCCACCCTCAACGAGCTGGAGGACATCAAGACCGCCGTCAGCGAGGCGGTGACCAACGCCATTGTCCACGGCTACCCGGACGCCATCGGCGGCGTAACGCTGAAGCTGCGCATACTGGAGGGGAACGTGCTGGAGCTGACGGTGAAGGACCATGGCCAGGGCATCCCCGACGTGGACAGGGCCCGGCAGCCCATGTTCACCACCGGAGGGGAGGAGCGCAGCGGAATGGGCTTTACCATTATGGAGAGCTTCATGGACAAGGTGGCGGTGCGGTCTGCCGTGAACCGGGGGACTACGGTGGTGATGCGGAAAAGGCTGGCCCCCCGCTTGAAGAAATGAGCGCCGCGCTGGAGCTCCTCCGGGCGGCGCAGCAGGGGGACCGGGACGCCTGCGAGCGGGCGGTGATTGAGAATAACGGTCTGATCTGGAGCGTGGTCCGGCGGTACTATGGACGGGGCGTGGAGCCGGACGATTTATATCAACTGGGCTGCCTGGGTTTTTTGAAGGCGGTTCAGGGCTTTGACTTCGACTACGGAACCTGTTTTTCCACCTACGCGGTGCCGAAAATCGCGGGGGAGATTCGCCGCTTTCTCCGGGATGACGGAGCGGTGAAGGTGGGCCGGAGCATCCGGGAACAGGCACAGACTCTCTACACAGCCCGGGAGCGTCTCCGGCATCAGCTGGGCCGGGAGCCGGCCCTGTCGGAGCTGTCGGAGGCCACGGGAATCACGCCGGAGGAAATTGCCCGAACGGACTTGGCCACCGACGCGCCGGAGTCCCTCCAGCAGGAGACGGCGGAGGGGCTGACCTTGGAGGGGTCTCTGGGCACGGAGGCACCAGAGGAGGGGCTGGTTGAGCGGATTGCCCTTCGGGAGGCCATCGACCGTCTGCCGGAGAAGGAGCGGATGACGATTCTCCTCCGCTATTTCAAGGGCCTGACCCAGGAGCAGACGGCCCGGGTGGTGGGAGTGTCCCAGGTGCAGATATCCCGCCTGGAGCGCCGGGGCCTAAAGCGCCTCCGGGAGTCCTTCGACCCCTGACCAGCTTTCCCGAAAGAGAGGGGGTTGCTGGCGTATCCGTCGCTTTGCGCCCAGAGCATAGGAAAAAGAACGCTAGGGCGCTTCCAGGTCCGGCAGGGGGGCGCTGGAGGGGATGAAATAGCGTTCATCCTGGAACTCGGTCATGGTGTTCCAATAGCGTTTGGGCATGTTGCTCATGCGGAGGCGGGGGTTTTCCCGCTCCTTGATGGCGATGGTGTCGTAAAAACGTTTCCAAAGCAGGCGGTAACGGGCCTCGGTTTTGTCCGGCGGGGCCATTTGAAAGGCGGCCAGGGGACGGATGACGGATTGGCCGGGAACGTGAAACAGGGCTTCCTTGTGGGTGCGGTCGTAGAGGAAGAACCGCTCGCCCTGGAGCCGGGCGCGGAAGTGTCCTCCCAGGACGGGGAGGACCCGGTTTTTGGGCTCGATCTCGCCGCCCAGCACGCCCCCCAGGTCGGAGAAGCGGACGAAGCCCTTTAAAAGATGGACCTCCTCGTTCAGATGCTGGACGGCCCGGAGCACGGGGTATAGCGTCTCGTCGGAGCGGTTCCCCAGGAAGCCGGGGCCGTCCCGGAGCAGCTTGGCCAGCAGGCGGTAGAGGTGCAGCTCCTTTTCCGGAAGGCAGGTGAGAAGGCCCCGGCGCAGCAGGGCGGCGGCCTCCGGAGACAGGGCGGCGATCTTTCGCCAGACCCGGGCGGCGTGTTCGGGGTTGGTGGAAACGGTCCGGGTATCATAGAATGAGTACAGCAGGTCCTCGCCGGAGCAAAAGCCGGCGGGGCTTTCTTTATGGGCGTAGCTGGCGAAGACGCAGGAGAGAAAGCCCTCGAAGCTGCCGTCGTAATGGTAGATTACCTCCATGGAGAACCGCTCCCAGTTCCGGTGGCCTCCGCCGGGGTGCTGTCCGGATGGCCCTCTGGCGGCAGGGCGAAACCGCCCCTGGAATGGATGGGCTTTTTTGGAAGGAGAATCCCATAAACTTCCCAGCCGGTGCAGGAGGCGGAAGGGACAAAGTAAATCTGCATCATCAAGAGCGCTCCTTTTCTTAGGCCGTTTCCATTACGTCGAACAGGGACAGCTGAACCGGCTCCTCCTGAGGCAGCAAGGGCCGCTCCGCGGCGATCAGCCCCCGGAGGATGCCGTCCGGCGTGAAGCGCAGGCCCTCTGCCATTTTTCCGGAGGCGGTGAGGAAATATTGGGCCCGTTTCATCACCACACCCAGTTTTTTCAGGTTATCCATGTGGAGAGGCCCCACTCTCCGGGCGCGGACAATCCGCCGGGCGGAGGTAACCCCCACGCCGGGGACGCGCAGCAGCATCTCGTAGGCGGCGGTATTGACCTCCACCGGAAAAACGTCCAGGTGGGATAGGGCCCAGCTGCATTTCGGGTCTACCCGGGTGTCGAAGTCCTGATGCCCCTCGTCCAGCAGCTCCTCCGCCCGGAAACCATAAAACCGCAGCAGCCAGTCCGCCTGATAGAGCCGGTGCTCCCGCAGCAGGGGCGGCTTTACATCCCTGGCGGGGAGGAGGGCGTGCTCCACCACCGGAACGTAGGCGGAATAGAACACACGTTTTAGACGGTAGCGATCATAGAGGCCTTGGGTCAAGCGGAGGATGTGGAAGTCCGTGTCCCGGGTGGCGCCTATGATGAGCTGAGTGCTTTGCCCGGCGGGAGCGAAGCGGGGGGCGTGGCGAAATTTGACCAGCTCCTCCCGGCTCTGCCGGTTTCGGGTTTGAATCTGCCGCATGGGGGCCAGGATGGCTCCTTTCGTTTTGTCCGGGGCCAGAGTTTTCAGCCCTGCCTCCGAGGGGAGCTCGATGTTTACGCTGAGCCGGTCCGCCAGGAGGCCCAGCCGCTCCACCAGCTCCGGCGACGTGCCGGGGATGGCCTTGGCGTGGATATAGCCGTTGAAGCGGTACCGCTCCCGGAGGAGGGCCAGGACCCGGATCATGAGCTCCGTGGTGTAGTCCGGGTTCCGGAAGACGCCGGAGGAGAGGAAGAGTCCCTCAATGTAATTCCGGCGGTAAAATTGAATGGTCAGATCCGCCAGTTCCTCCGGAGTGAAGGCTGCCCGCTTCGTGTCGTTGCTCCGGCGGTTGACGCAGTATTTGCAGTCGTAGACGCAGCGGTTGGTCAGGAGGACCTTCAGCAGTGTGACGCAACGGCCATCGGCGGAAAAGCTGTGGCAGCAGCCCGCCAGGGCGGAGGAGGTGTTGCCGAGGCAGCCGGGCTTCGCCCTTCGGGTTCCGCCGCTGGAGGTGCAGGCGGCGTCGTATTTGGCGGCGTCCGCGAGGATGGTCAGCTTCTCCAGAACATCCACGATGCTTCACCAAAACGGCGGCACAGAGCGGTCCGGACCAGAAGGTTCCAGGCTGCGGGCAAAGCCTTCCGGCACAGTGCGGAGCGATGGGAAGGCCGTTCGATCAGGTCGATAAGGCGGAAGAGCTGCGCGGTGAGAAAGGCCACGCCAACGATGATGAGGAAGAGCGTCCAACCGGTCATAGGAAAAACCTCCTTGCCGCCCGTTGCCTGGGCGATATAGAAATTTTGTTCGAGTATCATTGTAACTCGAACATAAGTTTCTGTCAAGAGGTAAGATGAAAAAATATGGACCCTTTCGCAGTTTCGAAAGAGACGGAGACCCGCCCGTTGCCTGGGCTTTCGATGGAAATTCCAGAGATTCTTTGAAATAAAATTGAATGAAAAGGGGAGCTGTGATATGATGAAAGCGGATTTGAGGTATGGCCGGCCACCCGGGGGAGAAGGAGCTTTCGCCGCCGGACGCTTCGCCGTATTTCAAGCATGTCTGAGGCGGTCCATTTAGGATGGAAGGGGAAGTGGCCATGGGGAATTCATATGATCAGGAGGGGTTCTTTGAGCAATACGCGAAGATGCCCCGCAGCCGGGATGGGCTGAGCGCCGCCGGAGAGTGGCATCAATTTAAGCCCCTGTTTCCGCCGCTTGAAGGGAAAGCGGTGCTTGATCTTGGGTGCGGCTACGGCTGGCATTGCAGATTCGCGGCAGAGCAGGGAGCGGAACGGGTGCTGGGCCTTGACCTGAGCCGGAACATGATTGAGGAGGCGGAGAGGCACAACCCGGAGGGCCGGATTGAGTATCAGGTCTGCGGAATTGAGGACTATGAATATCCGAAGGATGGTTGGGACTGTGTCGTGTCCAACTTGGCCCTGCACTATATTGAGGACCTGGAGAAGGTATTTCAAGATGTATACAAAACGCTGAAGCCCGGGGGCGTGTTTCTTTTTAACATTGAGCACCCAGTCTTTACCGCCGGGGTTGGACAGGATTGGGAGTATACCAAAGAGGGAGCGCCGCGGCATTGGCCCGTTGACCAATATTTTTTCCCAGGGAAACGAAACACGCGCTTTCTGGGGTGTGACGTCGTGAAACAACACCATACGCTGACGCAGATTCTGATGGGGCTGCTGAACCATGGTTTTGAACTGAAAGCGGTGGTGGAAGCGGAGCCGCCGGAGGAGATGATGGACCTTCCGGGCATGAGGGACGAACTGCGCCGCCCGATGATGCTGTTGGTGAAAGCGGCTGTGAAAAAGGGGTGAGCCTGTCCCTGGAAGCGGGGGTGTAAGGCGGGGCGGCTGCGTGAATAACAGAACGGCGCGCTTGCGTTGGTACGGTTCTTGGTACCAAAGGCAAGCGCGCTGTTTTTGCTTCTTTACTGGGAAGCCGCCGGTTTTCTCGGAAGGTTCCTTACGGCTTTCTCCAGCGTTTCAAGGTGGGGAACCAGCTCCGCATCATCGTTTCCGCCTCGGCCTGAGGACCGAAGGGATGGCCGTTTTCCTCGTTGAATTTCAGGTTAAAGGCAATGATGTCGTCCATGGTGGCGTCGGGGGCGGTAAAGGCCCCGTTTTGGTAGCAGTAACGGCAGTAGTCGCCGCTGGGGGCGCCGCCGGCCTCGGTGCCCGCGTCTTCGGGCTTGTCCAGAGGCATGCCGCAGCACTGGCAGAATTTCCGGTCTTCCATAGGAATATCCTCCTTATATTGGGCGGGACTTGGCTTCCCGCCTCTGGAACCAGCATACGCCTTGAAACTTGACAGGGTCTGTCCGGTTTCATAGACGGTCCATATTTTTTTGCTCTCTCTGGCGAGAATCTCCCGCCAATAGACCGGCGACAGCACCTCCAGCTGGTTGCCGAAGGACAGGAGAAAGGAGAGGAGCCACTGGTCCTCGGGGAAGGCGCAGCGCACCAGCAGACAGCCGTCTGCCTCCGGGGTGACCTGCTTTGGGTGGAAGTAGTCCCGCACCCGCCAAGCGGCGGAAGGCTGGAAGCGCAGCCGCAGGGCGGCCCTTGGGTATTCGACGGGGGAGGGGGCCTCCAGGCGCTCCGGAGGCCGGCGGGGCGGGCAGGTTCCGTCTTCCGCGGTCAGGTCCGCCATTCGTACCAGGCGGAAGATGCGCCAGTCCTGACGGGTCCGGCAAAAGGCGGAGAGGTACCAGCAGCCGCCTTTGAACACCAGGCGGGCGGGTTCAACGGTCCGGCGGCTCTTCTCCCCGGTGGAGCTGTAGTAGGTGAAGGAAAGGGGCTTGCGCTTCAGAATGGCCTGTTTCACCAGGGCGAAATTCTCTCGCTCCATTGATCCGCTACCCCAGTCGGTGAAGTCCACCTCCAGCCAGTCTCCGCCCTCCCGGCGGAACAGGGTGGAAAGACGGGTCAGGGTTTCCTCCTCTGTGCCGCCGGTGGCCAGGGTGGCCTGAAGGGCGAACAGGATTTCGTCCTGCTGCTCCTGGGACAGGAGGGCTCGGTCCAGAACGAACTGGTCCATGAGGCGGATGCCGCCACCCTGCCCTTTTTGGGTGAAGACCGGGATGCCGGCGGCGGATAAGGCGTCGATATCCCGGTAGATGGTCCGCTCCGATACCTCCAGCCTCGTGGCCAGTTCTCCGGCGGTGACGGACCGTTTTTCGACGAGGAGGTATAGGATTTCGAAGAGGCGGCTGTTTTTCATGAGGAGGTCCTTTCTTTGAGCGGGGGTGTTTGGAGAGGGGGGAGGCTTTTTGAATTACTATAGCACAAAGGGACGGCTTTGTTCAAGAAGTCCAGGAAGCTGTGATTTTAAATTGTCCGCGTGATTTTCGGGCTTTTATCTTGACTTTGGCTGGAAACAGAGTAAAATAGAAATGTACTGAGGAGGGTGTGGAGAGAGGTTGGCTGAGAGCTGGGCTGTTGAAGGCGAGAGGGCTTGGTGAGATTTAAAAATGCCGGGGTGTTGCGCAGTTGGTAGCGCGCCTGCTTTGGGAGCAGGAGGCCCAGGGTTCGAGTCCCTGCACTCCGACCATGCGGAGTGTCCTTATAGGATTTGAGTATCCTTGGAGGACACTCCGCATTATTTTTGCTCAAAATCCTATACGGCGATCCGCTCCGGGGAGTAGCTGACGGCTACTCCCTTTCTCGTCCCCATTGTGATCTCCGCAGCCGGGATTTTCCGGCAGTCAGGGACGGAGAAAGTGCCGATACAGTTGTAATAGATGGTGATGTGCTGGGTGGTAACGCCGTCCTGCTTTTCTGTATGGTACACGTCAATATGGTCAATCAGCTCTGCCACCATGCGCTGGGTAATCTCGGTGGCGTTGGTGTACCGCCGGACCGTTTCAAGAAACGTGTCAACGTCCATCCGCTTGCCCTTGCTCTTTTTCAGCTCCAGCCGCAGGGCCTTGATCCTCTTGGCGTTCTCCCCCTGCTCCTGCTCATACCGCTGGGACATCTTCGCAAACCGGGCATCGCTGATCTTCTGGCTCACGTTGTCCTCGTAAAGCCTCTCAAACAGTCCGTCCAGCTCCTTGTCCCGCGCCAGTAGCCCATCCAACTCCCGCTGTTTCCTGGCCCGCTCATTCTCCGTCACCTTTGCGGAACGGCCCATCATCGCCTTGATAAAGTCGTCCTCGTACTCATTGGCGAAACTGGCCAGCCGGTTCACCTCATACAGCACCACCCGCTCCAGAAATTCCAGCCGGATATAGTGGGTCTTGGAGCACTTGCGCAGGCCGGAATTGTGGTTTTGACAACTGAAAAACTTAATGTCGTGGTTGCCCTGGTTGAAGTGGAAATTGAGATTGCCGCCGCACTCCGGGCATTTCAAATAGCCGGAAAACACGCTGGGTTCCTGGGTGACGGTGGGCCGCCTCCGGCGGGTCCCCTTTTTCATGCTCTGCACCTTTTCCCAGGTGGGCCGGTCGATAATAGCCTCGTGGACGTTGAGGAAGATTGCCCGGTTCTCCTCCGGGTTTTCAATCCGCTTTTTCATCTTGTAGGACTTGGAGTAGGATTTGAAGTTAATCACGTCACCGCAATACTCCTGCAAGGTGAGAATTTTCTTGATGGTGGTATGCCCCCATTTGGTGGGCTCCACGGTGCTTTTGGAACCGCCCCGGCTGGTTCCCTTGCTCCGCCAGTAGTAGGTGGGATTGAACACCCCATCTTTCTCCAGCGCGGCGGCGGTTTCTGCCAGCCCGTAGCCGTCCAGGGCCATTTGATAGATACGCCGGACAACGGCGGCGGCCTCCGGGTCGATTACCCAAAAGAGGGGGTCCTCCGGGTTCTTGATGTAGCCATAGGGAGGCGGAGACAGCGGCACGCCGGAATTGCCTTTCATCTTGTTCACGATCCGGCGCTTCTTGGAAATATCGCGGGCATAGTATTCGTTCATGATATTCCTTGTGTGGATAAAAAAGATGCAGGTCTAAAACCATTGCGGCGCAACGGTTTTGGGCATTTCCTGCACAAGCAAATAGAACGGAAGTTGAGTTGTTAATTTCAACTCAGCTTCCGCACTATTTGCTTCCGCTTTTTTGCATAATCCTATTATTGCAACAAGATAGTCTTTGCTCCCGACATGCCTCTATTTCCCACTACCTATAGCAACATTCAAAAATACTGACAGCAAGTTCACTGGATATGGGCGTCATATAACCGTGTCCTCCCCCTTGGCGGGTGCCAGCCAGCCTACCTGTGTCGTCATCCTTGTTCTATACCGCCTGTATCCGCCTCCTTTGCTGTCATCATTTCTGAAGGTTGCTACAGCATTCCCCGGTTATGAATACAGGTTGTAAGAAGCGGCCCCGTCTGCACGAGGACGCTTCCCTTTTTTCGTCAGCCAATAGAGCGCCTTCCGCAGCAGAGGCATCCTTCTCCCCAGTCCAGCACCGCATCGGAAACCGGCGCGACGGGCACGCCCAGTCTGCGGCTCAGCATTTCCAGGCCATCTTGATCCTGAAAAATACCTTGGGCCCCAATGAAACTGCATTTTAAGGCTGCGATTTCCTTTGCCGCATTCAGCATCTCCAGCAACGCCTCCTTGTCCAGCCCGTCAGAATATACCGGATACCGCTCCAAAAAGTAATGCAGGAAAACTGCAGTCAGCCAATCTCCGGCCCCTGAGTCATCTACCATGTTTTCCACTCTTTTGGGTGGCACCTCGATCCATTTCGATAAGAGATCATCCGCTTTCCGAAAGGAAAAGCGAAAACCGCTGGCCCCCATGGTAACGATGATCAGTTGTACCTCCGAGCTCCGCAAATCATCGGTCAGCCGCTCCATATAAGCCTGAGGCACTCTGCTCTGAGAGAACTTTAAAATATTCGCCTTCCTCAGCGAATCCAGGAACACCCGGTAGCTCCTACATGCATTGGGCTCGTAAAAATTCCAGCCGTTTTGATTCCTTTCCGCGATTTCCCTGATTCCAGGCGAAATTCTATCATAGTAAAAGATATTCGCCCTCCTGATATGCACCGCAAGACTGTCCTTCACGTGGGCTCTGTCCGGCAGGATCACCTTGGACAGGCTCCTCCCGCAAACCGGGCAGACGGTTTGAAAGTGATGCTTCCTTGTCCGTTCATCCAAAATCTCTATGACCCTTGGTGCTGCTGTTCGACTTTTTGAGAAGGAATAAACGTCAATATTCCTGGCATTCAGGGCAACCTTCAGCCATTCCCCCCAGGCATCGTCATAGTCGGCGCTGACAAAAACAGTCCGCCGCCCCAGCTTGGACAAAATTGATAAGACGTTTGCGGCGGTTCCGCCCAGTGCGATCGCCCTGCGCTCCTGTCGCTGTATGATATCAACGCAAAGAAAACCAGCTCCTAAAATACATCGTTCATCTGTTTTCATTTCTTCACCACGCAAATATACTGTCGTCCAGGCAGAGGCAATACAACTCCTCATCCTTTTCCGGATACGTGTTCTCCGCTTGATAGCCCTGATTTTCAACAACTACAATTCCAGCTTTGATCCCTTCCTTAGCCAAATCCATAATTGCCAGCAGCACGCCGATATCAATCAGCTTGCTGGACTGCGAGGAAAATGCGTATTTAATCACCCGGTCCTGATCAATATGAAGGGCTTTTTCGTAATACCGCACCGTATCATATAACTTTTGGTAAACCCACAAGGGGTGATTTTCGGGGACATAAATAATGTTTCGCTTTTCCACGTTCCGCTCTCTGAACAGCGCCTCGCCGCAGGAGCGCAGGATCCTCTCACCACGCTGTATATCCTTTGACGGAAAGGGGATGACAGGACATATTTCGATAGGCTTCAGATAATCATCGATGATATGAAATGCGGTGATATCATCCAGACCTAAGACAGGAAACCAGACCGTTTCCCCGTCGTCCTGTTCCAGAAGCATGGAAAATGTGTTGAACCCCGGCAGATATTCCGCCGACTCATCTACAATCACCGGCCTGATCATGTCGTCAAATTTGCTGTTTTCACATACGGCGACACACAGCTTCTGCGTCTCACTCTTGATATCGATCAGGCGTTTGATGATACTATACCCGACACCGCGCGGCATCGCGCTGACATCGATCACAATGGTTTGATAGCCCGATATGAATTGCCTGCTGAACTGGGCTCGGACGCTTTCTGAAATTACTAAGATCTTCTTCAGGCTGTCTCCCCGATACATGGGGATCCGCTGCTCAAGCAGAGTGACGCCTTGGCATATTTTTAGGATGGCTTCATAGTTCTTCATGCTGCGCGACTTATTTTTGGTATCTTTGCCGATGCCTGTCTCATTATAATCCACCAAGCAGACAGTAAGAGACGGAGCCGCTTCTGTCAAGACCTCCGCAACCTTACAGGCTCTCGGGTCAAATCCATGCCCAAGAATGAGGAGGACTTGCTCCTGCCCCTGGAAATATTCCGCAATTTTTCGTTTTCCTTCTAAAAAGAGGCTGTCTTTCCAAGTTTTCATGCTGACTCCTCAAAGAAAATCGATTTCCAACTGATCCTCGTCACTATCGGCCCGGCCGCCGCAAAACGAGATGAGCCGCTGCATGTTGCATCTTGCCCATCCGCCATAGGCCAGGGGAAGGCCGTAATATACACACAGCCACCGGTTCAGGTAAAACAGCACCATATTTTCGTCCTGGATGTCTCTTCTTTCCAGGTATTTGGAAGCCAGGCACGCGCCCAGGATTTTTACCAACTCATCACAATTCGGATCAGAAAGGCATTGAAGCAATACGATCTTCTTCACACCAATTCCCGTGTACGAACCGCCGGCGTATGCGGCCTGTTCCGCATCCCTGGACCGCATGCACAAGGCGGCTATATTGTTCAAAAACTCTTTGATGCTTCTGATGTTTGCGTAGCGGTAATCCATATCTGCCCACTTTTTCCTTGCGGCCGTTTCCAGGACCTTTCCCTGCTCCTCCGCGCTCAGCTTTCGCTTCTGCCTGCGCCTGTGATCCATGCTCTTTACCCGGCAGCAGTCAAAATAAGCCCCGGCAAAATACAGGAATTGCTCGACATTATAGGAGGACAGCATTTTCAGGTTGCCTATCCCATAGTAGAACGGGATTCCCGCTCGACAGCACACGTAATACTCCGCGACATCCGCGTATTTGTCTACGAAGGCCTCAAAGTCCGCCTGTGTTACTTTTTCTCCAAGATAAAGAGATATCTGTTCCTTGGCCGCCCGCCGGTTTTCCAGTATCGCGATGCACTCGTACCAAATCGCCCGTTCCGATACCCGCATGTCTTTTCGCCCGTCGATGCAAGAGATGATTTCACTGTAAATGCAGGAGGCCTCCAGATTCCGGTCAATCTTCTCCCGTTCCAATTTGCTGAAATGATTCCAGGCTTTTTCATATCTTTTGCTCTCTAATTCATTGGAAATGCAATCTGAAAGTTTTAAATAACCCTCTAAGCCCGCCTCCTTGATCCGCCTGTCTGCAATCTCCTCCAACATGCCGTAAAACACGTTTTTCTTCTTTGGCCAGTAGTTGTCAATTACAATATTGGGGTTGTAATCTCGGCTCAGGCTTCCATCCATAGAAATCAAATGCTCATCCTTAAAGCCCTCCAGCCGCTGGCCGAGCCAAACACCGATGCTGGTTTTTAGCGTATACACCGCTTCGGTGATGATGTCCTTCTGATTATCCGTGAGCTTGTGAAAATCATCGAAAATAATCAGCACATTATGAAAATAGGGTTCTCCGTTCACCAATATGTTTTCCGGCTCAAACAGCTTCAAAAGCAGCAGCGTTGTGTGAACGAACGATACCTCATAGGGGGTATCCCGTTCACTGTCCAGGTATTTGCATAACTCGCGCTCACCTTGGCACGCCCAGTTGTACATGGTTTTCCCGTTTTTAAAATAGGCCTCGTCGCTTGCCATCTCCTGGGGTATCTGTGCAAACTGGATCTGTTCATAGTCCCCCGGTTCCAGCTCCAGCAAATGTCCGATGTTTTTCAGTATGGAAATGGCAATTCTATAATTCAACAACGCAAAGAATATTTGCTTTCTTCTCCCGTTTTGAAACATTTCATCAATAATGGTGTACCCCCTCGCACAGGACAGGGCTGCGCTGGCCAGCACAACCCGCCCATTTTGGACCACGCCCAAGCGCTCCATCTGCCGACGAATTTCTCTATAGAGGTCATTGGATGCGGGGGACACGATTTTGCTTAAAACCTCCGAGGAAAACGCGCGAAAAAGCGAGGTCTTTCCGGCGCCGGGAGAACTGGAAACAAAGCTGACCTTCTCCAAATTTTCCTCGCTGACAATCTGGAGCGCCGTACAATCAAACAAGGATAAAAACTGCTCTTCTCCCATCTGCTGTTCGCTATGCTTTGATAAAAACGGGTTCTTCCAAATCATATCAGTTCTCCTTATGTCTTGTTACGCGCGGGAATAAGGGACAAACCATTTCTTCCCAGGAATACCAAAGAACAGGGAGGGTATTGTTCGGCGTGTTATGATATAAAACCAAGGGCAGCGAGCAATCGGCAAAGCCAAGGTACGGATATTGTCCCCCGCCGATCGTGAAATGCTTATCCTCATAAGAGGCCTTGCCAAACCCAAGGCACCGCTCGTAATTTCGCTTCAGCAGATCCAACAACGCTTTGTGGCTCTCCCAGTTCAGCGGCTCTACGATTTGAAGGGCATCTACGGAAATGGGCTTCCAGCCCATTTCCGCCGTAAATAAATTCGCCTGTGTTTGAATGTTTTTCAAGGCCTTGGCCGTCGCGACATACAGCACAAGGTGTATCTCTGCCTCCGCAGCACGGAAGTTCATTTTCTCCAGACGCTCAAAAAACTTTTTGATTTTTCCATGCCATCCCTCGGAGTCTTTTCGGATATAACTCTTTCCACTTCCCGTAAAATCATCCATCAGGAAAAACGTATAGAATTGGGCCGACAGCTTTCCAGGGTACTTTTCTATCATCTTTTGGACGCTTGTGTCTTTTTCTAGATTTTTTATCATATCCTCTGCTTTGCTCTGAGAAAAATCATAATGAACAAATACCTGCTCATTACTCAATTCCCGGTTTTGCCGCCGGAAAAAGTCCATGTGGGCGCCGTCGCTTAATCCCAAAAACATGCTGCACCGCCTGAAGTACGCGTAAAGACTCTTTCTATCCTCCAAATCGGAGATTCCGTATTTTTCGCAGAACCGTTTTGTTCGCTGGAGCAGGAATTGTTTCATGGTGATGGGAAAGGCGTAGGCCACAAGCTGCCGCATCTCTTCTTCCGATATGTAGATCAGGAGGTCCTTCGCCGCCCGGTACGCAGTTTCTTTATCCTCTTCGCTGTCAAACTGGCGCAGCCAAAGGGCCAAACTCTCCACATAACGCATCCCGTGCGTGTATTGCTGGTAATCATCATATTTGATTTCCGATATGATCTGGATGTTTTTTGTCTCTTCGCTCATTCGCGTCATATCCCAGTGCTGCATAGTGCTTTCCAGAATCGATTCAGCCAACTCATACTTCATAGTTCCACCCCTTTAGGTCCAAACAGAGCTCTCCCCATTCACGCGTCTCAAAATGCTCCAGATAGTACAAGGTTGCCTCCAAATTCCGCATGCCGGGTTTTGCGAAATTCCAGCAAGCATCCATTTGTTCCGATACGCGGTCCACGCTTAAAGCACACGGGCAATTCAGCAATTCATAGTCGTTGCCTCCAAACTGCCCCGCGTCGCCCATTACAATAAAATCATCCCGCGTGTATCCAAGCCCGCTCCAATATCCGAAAATATTGATCTTGCTACTTGTTTCCGGAATGATATCCACCGAGTGGCTCGATTGAACCGTCTTGATGCCGGAAACGCTGCCACAGAGAGAGAACAGTTTTCGTCTCTGAGAGGCGCTCTGGTACGTATCCATAAAAATCGTCCACTGGAACGGATTTTTGTCTGCGATCCCATCAATCTCCAGCAGGCTCAGCTCGGATACGAGGTCCATCCGCCGCTTCAACTCGTCAAAGGCCTCGGGAACCGGCGCGGCCTCCTTATCCGGCTGTCGGTCGTCTCCCAGCAATCCTATACAACCGCCATTATAATAGGCAATCACAACTTCCTGCCAGAAGTCCTCTGAAATCACCTTTTTCAATTCGCTCCGCACGGATTTTCCCCGGCCAGTAGCAATTCCAATCTTGATCCCCCGGGAAAGGAGCTGGTTTAACCGTTCGAAAACCGCGATTCCCTCAGCCTCTCCCCCATGCTTATTGTATAACGTCCCATCGTAATCGAATATGACACCCTTAAAGGTCCTGCCCGCCAGCTTTCGCAGATAATCCAGCCCCGCCTTTCGGTACGTCTCCTCGTCGCGGCATCGGACGCCTCTATATTTTCGATATACCGCCATGGCGACGGGATCTTTTCTTCGGGTCTTCATCTCTTCTTGATTGCATATATTATAGCTCAGATGATAGAGCTTTTTCCCGAAATCAGCCACTTTAGGCTTTCCGGGATTAATTCCGCGAAGCAGGCCTGCCTGTAAGACAAGCTGAAAAACGAAATCAAAGGATGCAAAGAGTCCATCGACCGTTGCATCTCCGACATCAAAGCGGATGACTGGGATATCCTGCGGAAGTAGTCCCAGGGTTTTGTCCGCGATTTTCTCCATGGAGGTCCCCGCCATGGAAACAATGGCCGTGCGGTCCCTGCGATCAGAGAGCCAGTAGTGCCTCCCGTGAGCAAAATTCCGGAAGTCCACGAGCTGGATATTTCCCAATGAAACCTCACTGAATTTGGATTCCAAATCAATGGCCGCCGGCGTCGTGATCCCACCATGCAAAACAATCAGGGTTTCCTTTGCCAGTATAGACTCCATCTGCTCTGGCCCGGGCCCGTGGGAGCCCCAGGAAACCGTTTCCGGAAGGCTGAAAAAACCACTTCCCGTCAGGCCTTCAAATGCCCGGCACAGCAGCGCCATGGATGACACAAGAGATTCCACCGCTAAATAGCCGTCCTTCGGCACGGGCATCCGGTATTCAAAGTAGTCGTTGTGCAGATTGTTCCGCTGAAGCTGCTTGATGGGCGCACCGGCACACATGCAGCACGTCAGCAGGCCTTCCGGCTCTAATTCCGAAAGATACTGATAAGCATGAATGGAGTCCTTGTTCCTCCCCCCCGCCGTAAACAGCAACACGGCCATTTCCCGCATCTGTTTACTAAAAAGAGTCAGCTCTATAGGAGTGAGGCTTTTTGCGATTCCCCCGCTTTTGGCACAAAGGTATTCAAAAATATGCGCCACCGAAAGAGAGCCGCCCGACCCGACGCCGAGGAAGGGCAGGTGGATGTATTTTTGCAAAAAGTCTGTCAGAACCTCAATATTCCCGGCAAAGGCTCCTTGATAAATCAAGTCGAGATTCTGCAATTCTCTCTCAAAATCTTTTCCCATGGGATCCACCTCGCAGTTAATGGTACTCCACCTTCGTATAGTGATTTTCCTCATCCCATTCTATGTAAAGCTCCTGAATCCCCTCCGCCAGGAAGAGAGGCAGACGGTATTCCATTCCCTCCGCTAGGGGAAGACCTGGGATTTTATCAAGGTCGATCCAGGCGACGCGCCCTTCGCCACCCGCCGCAAGCGTTCCTGTAAAACCCTCCGCCACATAATTGAAGATAATATGCCGTTCTTTTGTAACGGTATTAAAAATATTCGCCACGCCCTTGAACCTCAAGGTTTTCACGCAAAGCCCCGTTTCTTCCAGAAGCTCTCTGGCTGCGCACTGCGTCATGCTTTCCCCATATTCCAGGTGGCCTCCCGGAAACGTCCAGCCCGGCCATGATTTTATCCTATCGATCATCAGCGCTTTACCCTCTGATATCAGGGCACACATGCTAGTTAATTCTACGTTAGGCAATTTGATTTCCCCTTTATCGCCAGAAGCCGCTCTCCATTGTTCCCCCAGCTATTTTTACTCTCTGATCTCACATTTCAGCTCAAAGATGATACACATTATACTAAATCAGACATTCAAACGCAAGGCAATACGGAATTAAATTAGAGGTAAAGTACCAGCTTAATGGCCAGCACCACCATCGGGTGCTTTCCTTATCTAGATTCTGCTCCGCAACCCTGGCAAAACAATAATCACAGATAAGGGACAGAAGAGAGCAAAAGCGGTCCTGAGGAATCTGGGGAGATTCAAAAGCAACAAGGTAACGCTAATAACACTGACAATAGTTTCTTGCAGATATGCCATGATGCTATCCAGACCATAGGTGGTCTTACTTGCGCCGAAAATGTCCTCCGCAACATCGTAGTCGCAGTTGTCCTGATACTCCTGTTTCTTTGTCTGACGGGACAGGAGCGAATCTTTTGGCGGCTTGCCCAAAGTGGAGCCAGATAGACGAATCTCGTACTCTTTGCAAAAGGCCAGCGTCTGGCGGCTATGGTAGATCTTGTCTGCCTGAATGCGTTCCGGATAATAACCATAGTACTCTCGATACCGGACGGCGGCCCGCCAGAGGCTCCCCAATTTCCCGATTTATTAAACGGTTCAAAGTCCAGCTGTTCGATCCTGGCATAGCCGTCCATCAACTGATATGCAGATATGAGCCAAATTCAGTGTTAGCGTGGGCTTTTTCCCGGACCATGGGCCGAACCCAAGGCCGAGCCAGACTGACGACACACCGCGGAATACTGTGGATTCCGGGCTTAAACATGCTCCTTCTGCGTTTGGAACAATTTTTCACCATTTTGAACATTTCATCTATATAACCTGTGTCCCGGCGAATATATTGCAACTGTCTGCGTACCGCTGGACAGATTGACGATCTACTGCGTTTCTTACTTTTGAATAGACGAAGATAATCTTTTTAGATGCGTTTGCAGTACATTCTGGGTTCCTTCTTTACCTGCCTGTTCACACAACTCGTCCACCGTTTTCTCTGCTTTCTCCTGCGCCTGATTGGGCAAGTTGACATCTTGGAGAAACCATGCAATTCATTCCGCATGGAGCAAACATAGCTTTATCAATATTTTCGCTGGGCATTTTCATAATCTATATCCTTTTACAAACTCCATCATTCCGTTTTTCTGTTTCTCATTATACCACAAATCCGAGAGCGTGGAAATAGCGAGTTTTCCGGGCTGATTTCCTACCTCTTGGATATACGGCACAGGCAATCAAAAAAGTATACACTTGAGATAGTTCATCGATGGACAAGCTCCTTGAAAACCGAATGACCGTCTGAAAAGGAATACCCCGGCTGGAGAAGTGCGCCGTGACCCTGCTTCTGGACACCGTGACCAGAGCGGACGAGCGCACCAACGCCGGAACACGCCGCAGAAATGGGGTAGGAAGCCTTTTCGGGAGAAACGGCAACAAAAAGAAAAACGGAGGGACTGCATGAAAGAAAGACCCTATCAACATTTGCCGCTGTTAGAGCGCAAGCCGGACGGGTCCCCTTACCGCATGACCCCGGCACAGCAGAAACGTGCAACCACCCTTATCCGCCGGGAGTGCTGCAACTGTGACGGTGGAAACTGCCTTGCGCTGGACGATGGCGACACCTGCGCCTGTCCGCAGATGATTACATCTTCCGTCTGCTGCAAGTGGTTCCGCTGGGCGGTCTTGCCGCTGGACGGGACGCTGGAAGCAGAGATTTACCGTGACAGTTCTTTGAAACGCTGTACGGAGTGCGGGGGAATGTTCGTCCCAAAATCCAACCGGGGTAAATACTGCCCGGACTGCGCCGCCAGAGTTCACAGGCGGCAGAAAACAGAAAGTGAACGGAAAAGGAGGTCTGCTGTGGACAGTTAAGGCGGGAAAAAGCCTTGATTTGCAAGGCTCCGCAAGCCCCAAACCGGGGCGGATGGTATGATTTATCGCCCACCCCGGAAAACGGGCTTCTAACCGTCCACAAAACACGCTATGACAAACACGATTTACATTCACCAGCCGGAGAAAACAATCAGTTTCACCCGGCTCCCTAATTTCCTCTTTGAAGCCCCGTCATTCAAGCCCCTATCCAACGAAGCGAAGGTGCTGTACGCCTTTATCCTACGGCGGGCGGAGTTGTCCCGCAAGAACGGCTGGGCGGACGAATATGGGCGGATTTACCTGTATTACCCCATCTGCGAGGTGGTCGCCCTGCTCCACTGTGGGCGGCAAAAGGCGGTGAATACCCTGCGGGAGTTGCAGTATGCGGGGCTGGTGGAGATACAGAAACAGGGCTGTGGAAAGCCTAACCGCATTTATCCAAAATCCTATGAAACGGTTCCAAACGCCGACTTCAAGAAGTCCGGCTGCGGTACGCCTGAGGGCTGAAAACCGTACCCCACAAGTACGAAAATCAATCCTCTTAGAGTACGGAAACCGGACGGTATATAGAAATACAGAGATTAAAACCATCTATTTATATCAATTCCATTCCAATCCTATCAGAGATATTTTCGGCGGGAAAACCCGCCGGAAAGGAATGGAATGGGGAAAGGAGTTCAATGGCGCAACACGCAATTTTGCGGTTTGAGAAGCACAAGGGCCACCCGGCAAGACCGCTGGAAGCCCATCACGAAAGGCAAAAGGAACAGTACGCCAGTAACCCGGACATTGACACCAGCCGAAGCAGGTACAATTTCCATATCGTCAAGCCAGAGGGCCGTTACTACCATTTCATTCAGAGCCGTATTGAGCAGGCCGGATGCCGCACCCGCAAGGACAGCACACGCTTTGTCGATACCCTCATAACCGCCAGCCCGGAATTTTTCAAGGGCAAGTCCCCAAGGAGATAGCGGCCTACTTCCAGCGGGCGGCGGACTTCCTGATTGAACGAGTAGGCCGGGAGAATATTGTATCGGCAGTGGTACACATGGACGAGAAAACGCCCCACCTGCATTTGACCTTTGTGCCGCTGACGAAAGACAACCGCCTGTGTGCAAAGGAGATTATCGGGAACAGAGCCAACCTTACAAAGTGGCAGGACGATTTTCACGCCCATATGGTAGAGAAGTACCCCAGCTTGGAGCGTGGGGAGAGCGCAAGCAAAACGGGAAGAAAGCATATCCCCACCCGGCTTTTCAAACAGGCGGTTTCCCTCTCCAAACAGGCAAGGGCGATTGAAGCCACACTGGACGGTATCAATCCAATCAACGCCGGAAAGAAGAAAGAGGAAGCCCTTGCCCTGCTGAAAAAGTGGTTCCCGCAGATGGAGAATTTCTCCGGCCAGTTGAAGAAATACAAGGTCACGATAAATGACCTCTTGGCAGAAAATGAAAAACTGGAAGCAAGGGCAAAGGCCAGCGAAAAGGACAAGATGAAAGGCGTTATGGAACGGGCGAAGCTGGAAAGCGAGTTACACAACATTCAGCGGCTGGTTGACCGTATCCCGCCGGAGGTATTGGCGGAGTTGAAGCGGCAACCGAACTATGGAAAGGAAAGGTGATTTTATAACGAATATCAGATACAAAAAGGAAACAGAAATCGTAACTTTTCAAGGAAAAGAAATCACGCTGGAAAATCTCTCTCCGGTATTCACACCGGAGCAGGAAGCGGCAAAACGCCGGGAACTGGAACAGCAGCTTTATGAGGTGTTTCGAAAGTACGCCGATAAGCGGCAGAAAGAGGAAGCCGGGGCGTAAGTTTTTCCAGCCACATCATTGATTTACGGGGCTGTTGGCGGTATAATAAGACTGTCAGCAGCTCCGCTTCTTTTTTAAGAAAAGGAGCGACGAATGAATAATCGGATAGACGCAATCTATGCAAGACAATCGGTAGACAAAAAGGACAGCATTTCCATTGAAAGCCAGATTGAGTTTTGCAAATACGAATTGAAAGGCGGTAGTTGCAGGGAATACACAGACGGGCCTGTTAAAATAGGACTAAATCAGCAACACCCCACAGCAAGGGGCGCACTGGTTTAGTCCTGTTTTTATTCTATGAACATAGAAGGAGGCCAAAATGAGCAAAGCAGCCAAAATTACGGCAATCTGCAACCAGAAAGGCGGAGTTGGCAAGACTGTAACAACGGTCAATTTGGGAATCGGGCTGGCACGGGAAGGCAAGAAGGTCCTCCTGGTGGACGTAGACCCCCAAGGTTCGCTTACCGCCAGCCTGGGCTATCAGCACCCGGACCAGCTTGAAGGGACCCTTGCCGATGTGCTGGGGTTTATCATTACGGATAAGCCTGTACTTCCCGGAATGGGTATCATCCATCAGGCGGAGGGCGTTGATCTTCTTCCCGCCAACATTAAGTTGTCCGGTCTGGAGGTTACGCTGGTGAACACCATGAGCCGTGAGACAATCCTGCGCGAATACCTGAACAGCGTCCGGGAACAGTACGATGTGATTCTGCTGGACTGCTGCCCATCACTCGGTATGCTGACCATCAACGCCCTGGCCGCTGCGGACGAAGTAATCATTCCTATGCAGGCGCATTACCTTTCCATCAAGGGATTGGAACAGCTCATCCGCACTATATCAAAGGTGAAGCTGAAAATCAACCCTCGTTTGGACATTGCGGGTATTCTCATAACCATGGCGGATATGAGGACCAACTACTCCCGTGAGATTGTAGATTTGCTGAGAAACGCCTATGGAAACGGTGTACGCATATTTGAAAGCATTATCCCCCTATCCATCCGAGCGGCAGAAACCAGTGCGGAGGGACGGAGTATCTATCTCCATGACCCTGCCGGTAAAGTCTCAGCTGCCTACACCGCTTTGACGCGGGAGGTCCTGGCATGAAAAGCAGTGCCGGGAAGATCGCATTGACCGGCTTAAACGATCTGTTTCAGACGGGCGGCGAGACAGTACAGGAGGTTCCGCTGTCAGAACTGTTTCCTTTCAAGGATCATCCATTTCAGGTGCGGGACGATGATGCGATGAGGAAAATGGTGGAGAGTATTGCACGGAGCGGCGTTCTGTCCCCCGCTATTGTCCGGCCCCGGCAAGAGGGCGGCTATGAGATCATCGCGGGCCACCGACGCAAGCGTGGAAGCGAACTGGCAGGCAGGGAGACAATGCCGGTACTTATTCGGGCATTGGATGATGATGAAGCCACCATAATCATGGTCGATTCTAACCTTCAACGCGAGAAAATCCTGCCCAGCGAAAAAGCCTTTGCCTACAAAATGAAGCTGGACGCCTTGAAACATCAGGGCAAACGGCATGATCTAACTTTAGAACGCGGCGTTCCAAAGTTACCCGCACGGGATAGGATTGCCCAAGATGCCGGGGAAAGTTGTGGCTTGACCGTGACTCGGTACATAGCTTTAACCAAACTGATTCCCCCTCTGCTGGCACTGGTGGATGAGGGTAAACTGTCGTTCAGCACTGCTGCCGACTATATTTCCGCTCTAACTAAACAGGAGCAGACAGACCTCGTGTTAGAGATGGAAAAATTGAATGTAATTCCGGTCAAAAATCAGCTTGTAAAAATCAAACAGCACAGCAAAGACGGCGATCTGACCGTCACGGTTATCAAAGATATTCTATCCAAAGGAAGCCCTGCCACTTTGCAGGTAGTTCTCAATAAAACGAGACTTCATCAATACTTCCCAACGTCTTACACTAGTCAGCAGATGGAAGAAGTTATTGTGTCTCTACTGGAAGCATGGAGTGTTCAACATTCAAAGAGTATAAAGGAGTAATAGGAAGGAGGCCCAACATGGCGGATTTACAGGCGGCGCTTTCGGAGGCTGTCAAGCTGAGCCGGAGCATTGCGCAGTTTCTCAAATTCTCCACCTACACGGACTACGACGATCTGAGCGGCCTCGACATAGATCGTTCCGATGGCGAACAGCTTCTTCTTTGGGAAGAACTGCGGCGTATCACGGACCTGCTGGCATATGCGCAGGAGTATATTTCCTATCTGACCCAGCCTATCTCGGAGGTCAGCCGTCTGCGACTGGGAACCGCTGGGAAGTACCGGACGGCGAAGGGCCACTACTATGATTGCCGTAGCAGCATAGAGGCCCTGGTAACGGACGAATACCACGATGTTCCCTACTGGACCCGGACCACCGTGGAACACAACGGAGCGGATTATTACCTCGTTGGCTACAAGGACCTTCCCATGGAGGGGCTGCGTGTCCGTGTAAGATCGGTAACATGATCCATCAGGCAAGCCCACCCGCAACTGACTAACAATCAGTGGCGGGTGGGCTTTTTTTCATTTACAAGCAAACGACAAGCGGACAGAGCACGAACGTCCCGGTGACTATTGCAGTCGCCGGGACGCTTTTTTATTTCTCCGCACATTTCAAAGGAGGCAATGACTATGCCGTCAAACTTGAACCTGGACTACTACTACGGCACCGAAGCGGACCAGTACAGCTTTTACCGTATCCCCAAGACCCTGCTGACCGACCCCCGTTATAAGAGTGTTTCCATTGAGGCAAAGGTCCTCTACGGCCTGTTGCTGGACCGTATGGGGCTGTCGGTGAAAAACGGCTGGATGGACAGCGATAAGCGCGTCTACATCTATTTTACCCAGGAGGACGCCATGACCCTTATGAGCTGCGGGAAGGACAAGGCCACGAAGCTGTTCCGGGAGTTGGACAAGGGCGGCGAAGATTTTTGGGCCAAAGCCGAAGCCTTGTACTATCAGGCGTTGATCGCCTATATCTGGTATGAGGCCCCGGAGGAAGAAAAAAACATGACCACGCTGCTGGAAATGTTAAACGCCTCGGAAGTGCGGGAAGATGACGAAAACTTCAAAAATGCCGTGGATTTGATGTTTGAACAGTTGGAAAGCCGGGACCCGGATCACTTCGCCGTCCGGCAGTACAAGAAGTACAAAATGGCAGCGGGTGATTTATGCTCTAAGAGACTTGTTAATTCACTGATTTTTCGGTGATAGGCAAGGACAGCTTAGAGCATATTTTCATTCAAGGAGGTCTGTGCTATGGCAAAAACCAAGATTGCGCTACTCTATGAACGCCTCAGCCGCGACGACGAATTAAATGGGGAGAGTTTTTCAATCCAAAATCAAGAAAACATTTGTCAAGGGGGATTTCACCCAAAAGATGAAATCCCCCCGATAAACTGAAAGTTCTCTCTTATGAAGCTCGGCGCACCTCATCCCGGTAGAAACCGTCACCCTTAGACACCGTAATCAGTTCGCCCTGGTCGAGCATTGCCTTGATGCGTTTGGCCAGACACCAGTCACCAATGCCCAGTCGCTCACGGCCCAGTACCTCGCCGATGAGTTGGGCCACCCGGAAGACCCCATTAGGAATGTGGGCACGGATAAATGGATCGTAGAAATCCTCCCCCACACTGACCAGCCGCCCGTTGACCACAGCCCGTAGGGGGGCGTTCTCTTTCCGCAGTCCTGCCCACTCCATGGCAATAGCCCGGCGGACACTCTTGGGGATTTCCCGCTCCAAGGGAAGGAACGCCGCCCAGTCCCCTGGAACCAACTCCCCCCAGCTAAGACAGGACTGTACTGTACCGTCCTCCCTCGGCATCCACTGAGGCAGTTCTAAGGCGGTCACGGGGCAATCGAAGCTCCGAAGCAGCCAGCACACTTCGTAAAACCCACACAGGGACCAAGGTGCGGCGGGGCTGTACCAGATGCGTACTGCCTCGCCGTTTTCTGCCATCTCCAACAGTCGTAACCGATCCTGCTGACGCTGCTCCCACATCTGATCACGCTGTTGGGCGTAGTCCTCAGGGGTACTGTCTGGGAGAGGGAAGTCGCCCCCCAACCAGGCGGTAAGCAGATTAAACCGAGCCTTATCCACATTGGGTCCGCTAAGGGGACCCATATCCAGACCGTAGGAAGGACACAGTACATCTCCAGGACTGCCACCCACAGGTCGTGCCCGACGTTTCTCCTCCTCCCACTGGGCCTTGAGTTTTGCCATGGCCCGCTCCTGTTCCTCCGGTGTGGTCTCGCCTTCTCCAAAAATGAACCCGATAGGTCCGTCCTCGCTATTGATGCAGGAACAGTGGGTAGCCAGCTTCAACGACCCGCGTTCGCTGTCGGAGAAAACAACCTGTAGCATGGTAAGACCTCCATATCAAACTCTTATTTATCGAATTGACACGAACCAAGTATACCATCACCGCAAGTAACTTTCAACCCCAGTTATAGATGCAGATAGTAGTAGCAAGCAATGCACCGGTATATACCTGGTGCAGCTTGTTGGTGTCCGAAGACCCCCAAGCCCCCGGTGCATCGGTGAAGCTCCGCCCGATGCACAAGCCGCCGTTGGCGTCTGCTGGCCTGTCCATACTGGGCAGGGAAGGGACGCTCGGCGGGTCTCCCTGGTCGAACGCACGACTGCCGCAGGCAGTACCACCGCTCGCTTGCGGGTGGTGAGTAAGTGCGCTCTTCGAGAGGACCGGCAGAGAGAACGGAGCGCCCAGGTCATCCCCGGACGCTCCCGCTTCGGTTCCCTCCTGCTGGTAAATCACCATCCCTCCATCCTGTGCCATTCTGCCACAAATGAACCGCAGTCAATGTAATGTAGTGGCTTGGTGAAACCACCCTTTATACATTACATCTCAAAAAATCATGCTGGAGGACTTCGCCCGCCGGAATGGGTATCCCCGTTTCAAGCACTTCACTGATGACGGCGTTTCCGGCACCCGCTTTGACCGGCCCGGTTTTATGGCGATGATGGAGGAAGTCGAGGACGGCAATGTGGAGGCAATCATCATCAAGGATATGTCCAGAATGGGCCGTGACTATCTGAAAGTCGGTCAGGTAATGGAAATTCTTCGCCAACGGGGAGTGCGGCTGATTGCCATTAACGACAATGTAGACACCGACAAAGGGGACAATGACATGACCCCGTTCTTGAATATCATGTTAGATAACCTCGCATAAAGAAGGATAGAATTCAGAGTTCCACATACCCGACAAAGTTGTAATAGATTTTGATGTCCCGGTGGGTCTCCCCGGCGATTTCGTACTTTTCGCCTACCTCGATGCGCTTTACCAGCCGCAGGAGGGTGGGGCGGTCGAGTTCCTCAAGCTGGGCATAATCCCTGATGACGGCCAACCACTCGTCGGTGGCCTGCTCGTCCTCCTGGGTGGCTTCCAGCTGGGCGGTGAGCTGCGTTCGCTGTTCCAGCTTGCTCCGGCGTTCGTTCTCGTAGCGGTTCATCAGTTGGATGCACAGTGCCTCCGGCATGACGCCCTTCACCTTATCCTCATAGGCGGCAACCACCAGCTTTTCCAGTTCCGCCAGCCGCTTGTCCACCGCCGCCAGCGTTGCCCGGAGTGCCTTTGTCTGCTCCATGCTGGCAGCGTTTTTCTGCGCCAGGATTTTCTCCTTGAGGGCGGTGGGACTGTTCTGCGCCAGCATCGCCTTGGCGTGGATGTCCAGCAAGAGCAGCTTCGTCAGCACCTTGCAGTTGATGTAGTGCGAGGTACAAACCGCCTTGCCTCCATTCATATACCGATTACAAGTGTAGGCTTGAAACTCGCCAAAATGTCCATCGGTATGGCGCTTCCGGCTGCGGTAATCCCTTTGATACCGCATAGAGCCGCCGCAGTCCGCACAGTAGAGAACGCCGGCGAACAGAGAGATCACTCCATCACTGCCAGAGCGCCCCTTTGATGGATGATTGTCCAGCCTTTGAACTGCATCCCAGACCTCTTGGGAGACAAGTGCCTCATGAGTATGCTCCACCTTGATCCAGTCCTCTTTCGGCTTGCTCACCTGCTTGTGGACTTTGTAGGAAACGGTGCCGGTCTTGTTCTGCACCATGTGGCCGAGGTAGACCTCATTCCGAAGAATGGTCTTGACCGTCACATCGTTCCAGTAGGGCGTCTCGCCCCGCAGGTTCGGCCTGCCCTCCGCCATGTAGTAGAAGCTGCGGGGAGAGGGTACGCCCTCCTCATTCAGCGTCCGGGCGATTTTCCGAAAGCTGTCCCCCTGCAAGCGCATATCGAAGATGCGGAGAACGACAGGGGCGGTCACCGGGTCGATTTCCAGGATGTGCTTGTCCGCTGGAGATTTTCGGTAGCCGATGGGAGCGTAGCAGCCGACATACTTTCCCGTCCGAAAGGTGGACTGTTTGACGGCGCGGATTTTGCTGCTGGTGTCGCGTGCATAGAGGTCGTTCATGACATTTTTCAAAATCACCAGCATCTCATTGTTCTTGTGGATGGTGTCCACGCCGTCATTCAGGGCAATAAACCGGCAGCCCATCGAAGGGAACACGATGTCCGTAAACCGTCCAGCCTCAATGTAGTCTCTGCCCAGACGACTGAGGTCCTTACAGAGTATCAGATTGATTTTCCCGGCTTTGGCATCGGCGATCATCTGGTTGAACATGGGCCGGTCGAAAGTTGTCCCGGAGACCCCGTCATCGCAGTAGGCGGCGTAGAGATTCCATCCCTGCTCCTGCACATAGCGGCTGAGCATGATTTTCTGATTTTCGATGGACACGGACTCCCTGGTTCTCTCATCGTCCCGGCTGAGCCTGCAATAAATTCCGACATTGTATTTTTCCTGCATCTTGTTTTTTTACCTCCCTGGACGCAGGAACATAGCATCTGTTACCTGCTCCCATTATAGTCGCTTTAGCACTGTAAAGCAATAGCTTTCTGCCGGACATCGGAAATTTTTACGCCGTCCACCGCCTGTTCCGCTCCAGTTCCGTTGTGTCGATGACCTCGCCCATTTCCGCTTTTTCTGCAAAGCTGCTGGACAGGTGATAGGTCACTCCGTCCATTTCCACATCAAGCCCCAGGTTCAAAAACACGCCCCGACACCCGCCGTATTCAAAGCCGGGGAGTTCCCCCGCCACTGTGATTTCCGCTGGCCGTTTTTCGGTTTTCATGCGATACCTCCCATCCTCCGCAGAATGTCCACGGTATTGCCCAGCGCACAATAAAGCGCCTCATCGTCTGGATTTTTCATGCTGGACTTTGCCGCCATGCGGATTTTCCGCAGAGCAACTTCTACCTCTCGTGTGGTATACCCGGCTCGAACGGCGGCGATGGCAAGGTTGGCGAGATAGACGCAATCGGTACGGCCCAGTTTGTCCTGCACCGCCATTCTGCCGAGTTGTTCCAGAATGCCGTCACGGGATTTTAAGGTGACGGCTGTTCTGTCCTCCCGCCATAAAACTTCGCTGTTTTGAATTTCGGTAGCCGCTACTGATAATAGATGGACACCCTCATAGAGATACATCTTGTTCAGCGCCTGCCGCCTGCTGGGGGCGTATTCCTCCGTGATGTGAGCGTCCAGCTTCGGTCTGCCCCGCCTGCGCCTGACTTCCTCCGTTTTGATTTTTTCCATTGTCCGGCCTCCCTTCAAAAACAAAAACGCAGATACAATAAGACCGACCCCAGCAAAAACGCTGTGGTTCGGTCTATGTATCTGCGAAAAAAATATGTGAAGTATTCAGTTCCCCATCATAGTAGCACAAACAGATGTTCCTGTCAATGCCTTTGAAGAAAATTTTGTCGAGGGCTGGCGGGGGGTTGAGATTTTGCCGGAGTGCCAATTTCCCCGTTTTTCAAAAATCCCGCTGAAGGGCGGGAGAGAAAAGCGCCGGAACGGTGCGTAGCCGCAGAATGAAATTCTGCGAAAAGGGGTTTGGGGGCTGGAGCCACCAACAAGCAAAAACTGCGGTTTCCGGCAACGCCGGCAACCACAGTTTTGAGCATTTGTATATACAAATGCCCTGCTTGCAAGGTAGTGTATCTACGCAAAACCTCCTACCGCCACATCTTTTTTTCAGGTAGACCGCAGTATAGCAGAAAAAATTTTGCGGCAATTTGGACTGGGCTTATTGCTGGAATTATCTGGAGCGCAACAGTAAGGTTTCAAAGGGCTGTAAAACCGATCTTTCTTTGTGCGGGCCAAGGACAGCCACGCCATTGTCCGCCGTCTTGCTCGGCTTTTCCTGCCAACAGATCTGTGGCAGCATCTGCAATATAACCCAGATAACTTCCGGCGGAGCTGTCGCCGCACAGCATTTTCCACATCAGACCGCCAAAAAGATAGGACTGGGCAAATTCACGCCAGCTATGCAGTTCCTCCACGACCTTTTGAGAGAGATCCCAAAGAATACCGGCAGCCTCGCTTTCCGTGAGCCAGCCTAAATAGCATCCCCAGCGGGTCAGCATCGCCGCCCGGCCAATATCCCATCCAGCCATAAAGCCGGGAGTATACCAGCATTTGTACCGTTGAGCGAATCTCCATGCCCGGCTGGTAGACTCACGGTCGTCCTCGTCCATCGTTTCGTCCATCAATTCCTCCGGTGAAGCCGCCTCACTATAAAGCTGATACCGCAGGATATAGCCCTCCTGCGCCAGATAACGAATCATATCAAGCAGATCACTGCGGCCATCTATCCCCCAGGAACGGCGTACAAGAGACACGATTTTCTGTTCCATAACAGGGATATGTTCCTCCACATCCATACTGGATAGATTGTGGTCGTTAAGGCGCGATATGATGCCGGACAGCAGGATTCCAAATTGTTCCCATTTTGTGTCATCCTTTTGATAGGGGACCGGTTCTGGCTCAGGCATGGCCTCAAGCCGGTCCATTGCTTCTTCCAAGGCAGTATAAAGGCTTTCTTCCAGTTCCAGATTAAACGTAAGTTCTTCCTCATCGCCGCCATCTTCCATCTCCAGCGTTTCCAATGCCGCCGCGATTACGCCCATATCCTCCCCGAACAACTGTCCTATGAGGTTTTCCGCCGTAGACGCAGCCGCCTCAGTAACCTTATCATTTACCATTTTTTGCAGCAGCTCCTCATTGGCAGCCATTTGAGCCATACTGTCCGGCCCAAACATCTGGCCGAGAATTTCCACTTGACGCTTGGTATTAGTAGCAATCTGTTCTTCCACCTCAGCGGCAGAAATAGATGGGCTTTCTTCAGAGTTCGGGACCTCAATTTTGCTGACGATTTCTTCGCTTTTTTCAAAAGTCTCTTTTATACTGTCAGCCGCCTGTTCGCTTGCCTGCTGTGCCCGTTTCATAATCTCGTTTATATCAAACAATTTTACTGTCCTCCTTATCTGGGGAGAGCGGATGCCATGCTGAAGGTTTTTTGTGGCGTATAAATATCTTTTTAATCTGGCTTAGGATTGCTTCTGTGAAATGAAACCATAGATTTCCAAATATAAACACAGCCATAAGGAGCAGCAGGAACGCTCCGATTTCTCCAAAAGGCATCTCCACCTCACTTTGTCGCGAACCGATTCATAAAGAAGTCGGTAAAAGCGGCCAGTTCATCCTCCTGTGACACATAAACATACAGCTTTTCATCTTCCAGCCAGTCATAGGCATTGATGCCGATATACCCTTTTTTGTCCGGGTAAATGATAAAGGCGTCCGTAGGATATTTATTCCGATAAGCTTTCAAAATTTCAGAACGGCGATAATAGGCCGGATCACCGCAGCCGGAAAGATCGGGAACCGTAGGCACAACCACAATTGTCTGGCTGGCCTCATTCCAGCCAACAATCAGGTTTCCAATTTTCGTTTTACTGCCATGAACAAATCCATAATTGAAACGGCTCACATCCTCGGTATATCCGAAAATCAGCCTGTAATCGTCCCCATTTTCTACAACTTGGTTAAACAGCAGGCGCATTTTATTTGCATTTGCAGCACTCTTTTCCATGTCAATTTCGGGTCCCTTAAACAGCTTGCTAAAAAATCCCATAATCTCTTTCCTCCATGATTTTTAATATTGACTCCATAACAGAGCTAACATCACTTCAGGTTCAAAGTGCTCCCAAAGTAACAAACGGATTCATCGTGCATTCTCCTGTGGAGTTTGCTGTATTCCTCAAAAATAAATTCAAACAGTTAGATTTATTTTTTTTGAGTGAAGTAAAGTCCGCCTGAATATAACGCCGAAACATATATTCGGACGGACTTGCTTATTCCTGTTTTTCAGAGTGTGGACTCCGTTTTTAATTTCTCCAGGGCGTCTACAATTGCATTGAGCTGAAAATCCATCGTCTCCTCCGCCGCTTCGGGAACAAAGAAGGGGAGGGTATCCGGGATCGCCCTGCGTATAACCATTACGGTCAGGCTTAAATTCGTAAACAGATTAATCTTTGCCGTATCTGCTTTTATCCCAAAGCTTTCTAAAATCTCTCCAAAAAGACGAAGCTGTTTCTTGCGGAACACCTGATAGCTTTCCTTTGAGAGGCTTTTGAACAGAAGCTGTTGTTCTTCAATCGTTAAAATTGCAATTCCATTTTTCTCTCCATAGCAACAAGCATAAAGAAATTGCTTTACTGCGTCACGCCAGCTTAAAGCAGGGTCGGACATTAGCTTTTGCACATACTCAATAATTTTAGGCTGCTGCAGATACAGCGTTTCAATGACCAAATCTTCTTTCGTTGAGAAGAAAGAGTAAAAAAATGTCCTTGAAATACCAACTTTTTTATATATTTGCTCTACTGTAGTATGCTGTATGCCTTGTTTTGCCATCAGTTCAAGCCCAACTGTAATAAGCGCGTTTCTGATGCGCCCTTTATCTGCCTCAGAATAAGCCACTCTTGGCATCCTGCCACCTCCCTCATGCGAAATAAAGATAAATTCATAAATTTAACTTTATTTTAGCACACCCAAGGGGATAATGCAAGCGTGAAATGCTATAAAATCAATATTTTCAAATAGACTGTATTTCCGGGGTGCATGAAACGGCAGGCAATTAGAGTATATGGCCATACTCGAATTGCCTGCCGTTCATTTATAAAATGTTTTTGGTAGCCGTTTCCGATAATATGGTGTTCGGCTTGGAATAACTTTGTCGGGGGTAACAGGGATGCTATGTCCTGCGTGTAGTGTCATTCTTTATGAGAGGGTGGCATTCGAATTTTATGCCCGTGACACGAGCCGCAAAATCAAGTCGGTATTCAAGGCCAAGGGTATGAGTGGAAAGCACCTGACCGGATTTGTTCCCTATGGCTACCTCTGGGACGAAAAGCGGGAAAACTGGATTGTGGACGACGAGGCCGCTGACGTGATACGGCGCATCTACGCCATGACTTTGGAGGGCTACGGGCCTTTCCAAATTGCCAGCCGCTTGACTGCTGACAAAATCGAGATGCCAGCCGTCCACATGGCGCGGCATGGCGAGGGCCTGCACAAGACTAGGGACATCAAAGACCCCTGCCAGTGGTCTACCTCCACTGTTGTCAATATCCTCAAACGGCGGGAATACTTGGGCCATACTGTCAACTTCAAGACCCGAAAGCATTTCAAGGACAAGAAAAGCCACTATGTTGATGAAAGCGAGTGGACAATTTTCGAGAATACCCATGAGGCCATCATCGACCAGGAAACCTTCGACAGTGTGCAACGAATCCGGGGCAACGCCAAACGCTATGCGGACGGTTTTGGTGAGGCCGCGCCGCTGACCGGGCTGATCTACTGTGCCGATTGCGGCGGCAAGATGTATGTTCACCGCACCTACAACGGCAAGCGTACCCCGCAGTACACTTGCTCCCAATACAGCAAAGTCCCCGTTGGCACTCGCTGTCCTACCCAGCATCGTATCGCGGAAAAGATAGTCTTGTCCCTGGTGTCTGATATGCTCCAAGCCATCAGCGATTACGCCAAGTCTGACCGGGCGGCGTTCATCCGGGAAGTGCAGGAGGCCCAGGCCAGCCAGCAGGACAGCGACATCAGGAAAAAACGGCGGCGGCTGGCAGCGGCACAGAAACGAGCCGGAGAGCTGGAACGGCTTGTGTGTAAAATTTATGAGGACAACGCTTTGGGCCGTCTGCCGGATGCCCGGTATGCCGCTCTGGACGCACAGTACGCCAAGGAGCAGGAGGAACTTGCCGCTGAAATCACCCAGTTGGAAAAGGCCGTCAGCAGTTACGACCAGGGCAAGAAATCGGCGGAAAAGTTTATCGCCCTGATTGACAAATACCAAGGCTTTGGCACCATGACGAACACTATGCTCAATGAGTTTGTCGATAAAATCCTTGTCCATGAGCGCGACCGCAAAGGATGCCAGGACACCACACAGACGGTTGAAATCTACTTCAATTTTGTGGGCAGATACATACCCCCCTCTTTCCGGGAAGCAGAATTGACCCCGGAGGAACAGGAGGCGTTTCGCAGGCGGGAGGAACGGCGGGACAAGCTGCATCAGGCATATCTTCGCCGCAAGGCCAGCGGAAAGCAGCAGGAGTATGACCGGCGGTACAGCATCAAGCGCAAGCCCGTCATGGACGCAAAGAGGGCCGCTTTACGGGCCGAGGACATGGAGCGCGGTATCTTCACTACCGCCGCCAGCCTGCCCCGCCAGGAGCCGAAACGGGCGGTTATGTAAGTCCGGCCTACACTTCGAGGGAGAGAGCAAGAACATGAAAACTGATTTGACCTTTAAGCAGTATTTTTTTCGTAAATCAAAGTCTCTAACTATATAAGAGTCTACGGATTTGACTTGACAAGAAAGTGCAAACTGTGTATAATTCATACAAATTAACAAGAGAGGTGAACACAATGTTGTTCGGGAAGTTCTGTATTGGATTCGGCTCCACACAAGTTTATACCACGAAACATTGTGCGGAGCCTTTTCGGAAAGTTGATTGATATGGTGAAAAGGCCAAGGCGGATATAGACTGCCTTTGGTTTTTGTACCCTTTTATCCAACCAACGATAGACAATCGACTGTTTAGGCCACAGACAATGTTTTGTTTGTGGCCTTTTGTTATGCTTATTTATGAATGTGCAAAGGGTACACGATATGGTGTGCCCTTTTCTTTTTGGAGGAATGGATATGATAGAAAAACATAACTTTTTGACCGGGAGTGTGCCAAGAAAGCTGGCCGTTTTCGCGCTCCCGTTACTTCTGGCAAATATGCTGCAATCTTTCTACAATGTGGTAGATATGCTTGTGATTGGACGGATTGTAGGGGATGTGGGCCTTGCGGCGATTAGTAACGCTTCTAAACTGTGTTATATCATTAACTCAATTTGTATTGGTATGACAATGGGCGGAGCTGTATTGATTGCTCAATACAAAGGGGCAGACGATGCAAAGGGGCAAGCGGAGTCTTTTCAAATGTTAGCGTTACTTTCGCTGGTATCTTCTTTCCTTGTGACTGTTGTGAGCCTGGCAATTTACCGTCCTCTGTTTCAGGCACTAAATGTTCCGGCAGATGCGTATCAAGATGCCTGTGATTATATGAAAACTATTTGTTGTGGGACAGTCTTTGTGTTTGGATATAATGCTGTTTGCTCTGTACTCAAGGGACTGGGAGATTCTAAATCACCCCTCTGCTTTGTTGGGATTGCCACCATCATCAATGTCTTTTTAGATATTATATTGATAGGCTCCTTTGAAATGGGGACAGTAGGAGCTGCTTACGCAACAATCACGGCACAGGGAATTTCCTTTGTGATTTCTTTGCTCTATCTACAACGACACAAGGTGTTTTTCTCTGCGGCGGAACACGGAAAATTTACACTTCAATGGGATAAGCTGACCGCCATTATAAAAGTCGGTCTACCTACAGCAATTCAGATGGTAGTAGTCAACACAGCCTATCTGCTGGTAACAGGTATGCTCAATCAATTTGGTACATCTGTTTCCGCCGCATCTGGCGTAGGCTTGCAGATCAATACCTTTGCTGGTATGCCCTGCTGGGCTATTGGACAGGCAGTAACGGCGATGGTCGGCCAGTGCATGGGCGCAGGACAAATCGAGCGAGCCAGAAAGGTGGTAAAAATCAGTTTAGTGATGAATATTGCTGTTACGCTCATTGTTGTAATTGGCGTGCAACTTTTTGCGGAACCATTGATTTTACTGTTCGGTAGTACCAGCCCAGAAGTAGTAAACGATGGTGTTTATTACCTGCGTATTTGTTGCGGTATCAATAGTTTGATTTATGCGGCTATGTATACGCTGGATTCCTTTTCCATCGGGGCAGGTGCGGCAAATGTTGCCATGTTTAACGCTTTATTGGATGCAGTTATCATTCGTTTGCCAGTGAGCTGGTTTTTAGCTTTTACGCTTTGCATGGGATTTCCTGGCATTTTTTATGGGCAGGCACTTTCGCCAGTCCTGCCTGCTATTGTGGGCTTGCTCTATTTCAAAAGTAGAAAGTGGGAGCAAAAAAAGCTAATTCAAAAAAGTTACAAGGAGGAAAGCCTTTGATGGGTCAGATGATATGGCTTCTATGCCCCGTATGCGGAAATAAGACCAGACTCAAAGTGCGCCCTGACACAGAGCTTGTCAATTTCCCGCTGTATTGTCCGAAATGTAAGCAGGAGTCTTTAGTAAATGTAAAAAAGGAAATCTATCTGTTGTTCGCTTGAGTAGCCTAATGTCCAAATAAATATCAAAAGAGCCAGACGCATAGACGCAGAGCCGGTAACACGCAAATTAAAAATGCGGTTATCGGCTCTTTCTTTTGAAAAGGTACGACAACCGTTAGGGAGGCGTTGTCGTGTCTTTTTCTATATTCTTATTCCCTGATTTAGCATCAAAAAAAGCCTGCCTCCCGCATTGGCATACTCCACCCAGGCTTGCGAAAATAGTCGTTTTTGCCCTGCTCGATGCCGCCGTCCGCTACCTGGACACCCTGAAAGCCTCCGGCGAGAGCATCACCCCCAAGGCGTGGAGGGCCGAGGTCCAAAGGCTGACCGCCGAGAAAGAGGCCGACTACCTGACAATGCGCTCCATGCGGGAGGATATTAAGGCGGTGGAAACGCTGAAAAAGACTGCTGACCGGCTTGCCAGGGAGGGCCAGCCCCAGCGCAGGGAGGAACAGGAGCGATGACCTATCAGCAATATCGGGCTGTCCGGCGGCTGGTGCATGAGTGCTGCAACTACCAGGACGGCAAGGAGGGCGAGAGCCTATGAATGATTTTGACAGCATCATCAAGCGCATCACCGTGACCCGGCTGGAACCGGGGGACTACACCGGCGAGGACGGTCTTTTGTACTGCGGCAAGTGCCGCACCCCGAAACAGTTTCGCATGGAGGCCCCGCCGTTGGAGGGCCGCTTGCTCCCCCACCCCTGCCGCTGTGAGCAGGAGCGCATCGACCGGGAGGCAGCGGAGCAGGAGGCCCGCCGTCACCGTCAGGCCGTGGCCGAATTGAAGCGCTGGGGCTTTACTGACCCCGCCATGAGGGAGTGGACGTTTGCCAATGACAACGGCAAATGCCCGCAGATGAAACACGCCCGCTTTTACGTTGAGAACTGGCCGACGATACGGGCGGAAAACATCGGCTATCTGCTGTGGGGCGGCGTGGGGACTGGCAAAAGCTATTTTGCGGGCTGTATCGCCAATGCCCTGATGGAACAGGAAGTGGCCGTCCGCATGACGAACTTTGCCCTGATACTCAACGACCTGACCGCCAGCTTTGAGGGCCGCAACGAGTACATAGCCCGCCTCTGCCGCGCCCCGCTACTGGTACTGGACGATTTTGGAATGGAACGTGGGACGGAGTACGGATTGGAGCAGGTCTACAACGTGATTGACAGCCGCTACCGCAGCCGCAGGCCGCTGATCGTCACCACGAACTTGTCCCTTCAGGATTTGCAGCACCCCCAGGACACCGCCCACGCCCGCATCTATGACCGGCTGTTGGAGATGTGCGCCCCTATCCGTTTTTCCGGCGAGAACTTCCGCAGGGCAACGGCACAGGACAAGCTGGCACGTCTGAAAAATCTGATGGACTGAAAGGAGCCGCCTATGGCAAACAAACTTCCCAACGCTACCGCAGGCATGACCTTCCCCCGACCCAAGCCGGACACCCCGCCCTCAATGGTGAAGAAAATCGGCAAAACCACCTACCTTGTGTGGGCGCATTTCAGCGAAACCAGCACCGAAACCATGGAGGAAAAAATCAAGCGTATGCTCCGTGAGGAAGTCCGCCAAATGATGGCGCAGGAGTAAGCGCCGCACGAGCAGGCCGGGAGCCATAAGGCCCCCGGCTTTTGCTGTGTCGATTTTTTGAATATTTTGTGAACAGTATTAAAAAGTCCTTGACAACTCGTTTCAGGCAAAACAGCGAAGTCGATCCTGATTTCCTGTGGCGCACGAATGGCCCCCTTTGATATTAAGGAGGTCCGCCAGCTTATGGAGGGTGACGACCTGGAGCTGGACAAGATCGGGGACCGGAAAACGGCGCTGTTCTGTATCGTCTCCGATACGGATATGACCTTCAATTTCATCTCGGCCATGGTCTACACACAGATGTTCAACGTCCTGTGCGACAAGGCTTTAGAGAACGGCGGCGCGTTGAAAACCCACGTCACCTGTCTGCTGGACGAGTTCGCCAACCAGAAGATTCCAAACTTCCAACATCTTATCAGCGTGATTCGCTCCCGCGAAATTTCCGCCCATATCGTGGTCCAGACGCAGAGCCAGCTCAAGGCCGTTTATAAGGACCACGCGGAGACGATTATCGGCAACTGTTCCTGTGTGTTGTTCCTCGGAGGCAAGGAAAGAAGCACCTTAAAGGAGATTTCCGAAACTTTAGGGAAGGAAACCATTGATCTATATAACACCTCTGACACCAGAGGGAGCCAGCGGAGCATGGGTGTAAACTACCAAAAATTAGGGAAGGATATGCCATACTTGTTCGTGAAGAGTTCAGTTGCCTAATAAATTCACATGAACAGGGACACGAACAACTGGATTCTGGAAAACTGAATACAGGAGGTCACGAATGAAAGAACTGCCAGAAAGAATCCATGACGATACCAACGGTCTTGACTACGTTCTTGTGGGTGATTATTACATTCCCGCCCTGCGGCTGACGAAGGAATCCCGCCCTATCGGGCATTGGGGGCGCAGGCGTAAAGCCTATCTGGAAGAAGCCCGCCCCGCCCTTTATTGCAGCCTGCTGTTATCCGGGAAACTCTGGACGCACCTTGCCGATGTGGACGGGCAGGCACAGGAACGGCTTGACCTTATCATGGAGCAGATGAAAGCCGCCGAGGGCGTGACGGAGAAATTGAAAGCGGATGACCAGCTTGAATGGGTGCGCCGCTGCAATTCTATCCGTAACCGGGCAGAAGAAATTATTTATACGGAACTGGTCTATGTATAATGCGGCTGGCTCCTGTCTGGAAAAAGCGGCTCTAAAGCCGGAAAATTGAACATGGGACACACGATACAGTAAAGAGGACTGCTAACCGGATTTTACGGGAATGGCAGCCCTTTTTGCGTCATTCTTTCGTCTTTTTCTTCCCAAACAGGGACAGCAGCTTTGATTTTCCACGCTGGCTGGAAGCTGCGGGGAGCAGAGGGGATTTTTTAAACACACGGGCAAGGGTGGCACGTTCCTCTTCTGGGAGGCTCATATAATCAATGCCGAACACCCGGCAGATAGTAAACGCCCGTTTTTCGTCCGCCGTGCCTTTGTGCATGAGGGCGTCCAGCAGTATCACCGGGATGTTCCGGGCAAAGTCCGCTGCTGGGGTTTCCAGTTCGGCGGTGGTCTTGTCGGACTCGTGCCGGGTGCGGAGGTCTTTTACAATCCGGTCAAGGTCATCATGGATGACGTGGCTGAAAAACAGTTCCTCGCTGACCTGCCCCAGTTCCAGCGTGCGCATATAGAGGTCATTTTCCGGGGGCTGCCGCTGTTCCATGACAGACTGCCTTGCCTGTTCCAGAACTAAGTTCATGTCACGGATGCGCATATCCGCAATCCGGTCAATGCAGACTTCCATATCCGTCAGCAGGCGCAAAAATCCCGGATGGCAGACAAACTCACAGAGAAGCCGGTTGTTGAGTGCGCCGCTTTTTAACAAATCAACTGTGGAATCATTCAAGTGCAGCTCATGCAGGGCGGTGTTCGGGTGGTTCTTATTTTCGGTCAGCCCCATGAGGTAATCCATGGAAAGACCGTAGTATTCCGCCAGCTTTGCAAGGTTGAACGGGCTTATATCCGTGCATTTGTCGGATTCATATTTTCCCAGCGTGGCTCTTGCTATGCCTGTTGCCTTTTCCAGTTCCGCAAGGGTCATGCGGCGGCTGGTTCTCTCGTCTTTTAATTTCTCCTGAAGCGTCAGTTTTATATACATTGCGCCCCTCCTCTCAAAACAGGGTTCATGACCATTATAGCACAGGGCATTTCCGAAAGCGTGGAAATTTTGGTTTTTCGGGAATTTTTCCAGCCTTTCGGACATACGGGGGAAGCCGGTTTATTTTGATAAGATTTCAGTGTCACAGGACATTGAAAACAGAATGACCGGCTGCAAGTGATACCGTTCCCGGAGAAGTAGTGCCATGACAGGAGCATACCAAAGGAACGGAAAACGCTGGGGTGATTCCGGGCAGGAACGGATTGCAGGCAAAACGGCAGGGAAACAAACTATCAATTATGGAGGATGGAACATGAAGTTAAGCATTGAGGAAAAGAAGATTTTATATGCCTTCGGGTGCGGGAGCCATGAGAACACCGTCCGCAGGCTGAAATGGGTCACTGCCCTGACGGTGGATGAAAAAGTGAAACGCCGGGTGCTGTGCCTGGCAAGGAAGCTGGATGACGGCGGAGCCGGGGAATGGTATCCCTGTTTTTACCGCCATCTCCGTTTGGAAATGGAAGGATATTTTGAAGCAAAGAAGCATATCCGCATGGTTGAAAAAAGCACAGACTGGGAGGGATTTTATGGGAAAGCCGTCTAAGTATGAAAAGGAAACGATTGTCAACTTCAACGAGGGTGAGAAGGAAGCCAGTATTTACACATTCAATGCGGACTTGAAGCGGCGGCTGGCGGAGTTCAGCAAAAAATATCCGCTCCTGTGCCGTTTGGAGAAGTCCACGCCGGAAGGGAGCGTGACCTATGTTCTGGATAAGTCCCGGCTGTCTATCCGGCTGGTTCCGCCTTACAGTGAGGAACGGCGGGCGGCGGCGAGGGCATATGCCAAAGAACACGGCTTCAAGTCCATGCCGGGCGGGAAGGATATTGCCTGATTTGGGGGCGTTTTACGGTCAAAACAACGGGTGCGGAGCCGGTATTTTCCCCGTGGTTCACGGTAGAGGTATCAGACATCAGGGAAGCCCCGGACGGCGGAAATGAGTGGTTTTCCGATGACCTGCGGAAGTTAGACGATGATAACATATACCGGAAGCTGCAAGGGCATTGGATTATTGAAATGTCGGAAATGATTGCCACGGCGAACGCAAAGAGCATTGAGGATATTAAGTCCTTTTTGAGCCGCCAGAAGGAAACCTACAAAGCCCCTTATGAAGTCCACCCAAAAGACCATAAGCGGTAGTGCGTGTTTGCCGGAACTTCCAACACGCTGGACTTCCTGCCCCTTGACCGCACTGGGAACCGGCGTTTTTTACCGGTGCAGGTGCAGGCGGAAGCGGCGGAGGTTCATATTCTGGAAGATGAAGCCGCTTCCAGAGCCTATATCGGGCAGATGTGGGCGGAGGTCATGGAGGTTTACCGGAAAGGTGATGTAAAGCTGAAATTAAGCCCGGCAATGGAGCGGTATCTGAAAGAGCACCAGCGGTCATTTATGCCGGAGGACACCCTCGCCACCCGGATTCTGAACTTCTTGGACGGGTACGGCGGGAAGATGGTCTGCTCCCTGCAAATCTACCATGAAGGGCTGGGGCACCCGGCTTATGAGGAACCAAAACAGTATGATATTCGTGATATTAATTCCATCATGAAGAACTATGCGGCGGGCTGGAAAGCCTTTGAGAATCCCCGGCATTTTCCCTCGCCCTATAACCGGCAGAAGGGTTGGGAACGGGTGGCACCGCCTGACAACGGAGGGCATGGAAAATCAGGTTTCCAGCCTTTGCCCGAAGGGGAAGCCGTCCAGCTTGGGCTGCCGGAGGAATGGCTGGAAGCGGGAAAACCGTAGCCGGTTGTCGACTGGTTGCCCCTCCCGTTGTCAAGCCCGTTGCCGGGAAGCCGCCTAACAAATGCCGTTTTTCAGGGCTTTTTCTTTCCCTGACAACGAAAGCAACGGAAAAACAGAAAGAAAATCAATCAGAACAGAAAACGGAAAGCCGGGTTTTGTGTGCGGGGTTTTTTAACGTCCGTTGTCAGACCCCGTTGTCAGGCTCCCACCTGCCCGGCAGCACACGACACACGCCCGGACGGAGCCGTCCGGGTATCTTTATGGAGGTAAATGCCTATGGCAAAACAAGCAGACCGCCCGGCGCAGAGCCGGAACAAAAAGAAAAAGGTGCAGTTTATCGTGTCCCGTGAGTTTGCGGGCAGCCAGACCATGCAGGAAGCTTTTGAGCAGCTTATCGAGAGGCAGACCTGTGAGCGGTTCGAGGAATGGCAGAAACGGCAGGCAGGCTAAAGGGCGGAAACCGGAGAAAAACCGGGAATCTTGCAGAAAACAGTTGAACAAATGGCGGGGGCATGGTATTATCATGGTATCGTGTCCCTGTTCATAGAAGGAGAAGCCTATGAGCAGGAAAAATCATCTATCGAATCAGAAAATAACCGCCCTCTATTGCAGGATTTCCCTTGATGACGGCAGCCAGAATGAAAGCATGAACATCTCGAACCAGAAACTTATGCTCAAAGATTACGCTGAAAAGAACGGTATGCCCCGGTACGAGTATTACGTGGACGGGCCTGTTAAAATAGGACTAAATCAGAAACACCCCACAGCAAGGGGCGCTCTGGTTTAGTCCTGTTTTTATTCTATGAACATAGAAGGAGGCCAAAATGAGCAAAACAGCCAAAATTACGGCAATCTGTAACCAGAAAGGCGGAGTTGGCAAGACTGTAACAACGGTCAATTTGGGAATCGGACTGGCACGGGAAGGCAAGAAGGTCCTCCTGGTGGACGTAGACCCGCAGGGTTCGCTTACCGCCAGCCTGGGCTATCAGCAGCCGGACCAACTTGAAGGGACCCTTGCCGATGTGCTGGGATTTATCATTACGGATAAGCCTGTGTCCCCCGGAATGGGTATTATCCATCAGGCGGAGGGTGTTGATCTGCTGCCCGCTAACATTGAGCTGTCCGGTCTGGAGGTCACGCTGGTGAACACCATGAGCCGTGAGACAATCCTGCGGGAGTATCTGAACAGTGTCCGCGAACAGTACGATGTGATTCTGCTGGACTGCTGCCCGTCCCTGGGTATGCTGACCATCAATGCCTTAGCCGCTGCTGACGAAGTAGTAATTCCCATGCAGGCACACTACCTCTCCATCAAGGGCCTTGAACAGCTTATCCATACCATATCAAAAGTGAAGCTGAAAATCAACCCCTGCTTGGATATTGCGGGTATTCTCATAACCATGGCGGATATGCGGACCAACTACTCCCGCGAGATTGTGGAGCTGCTGAGAAGCGCCTATGGTAGCGGTGTGCGGATATTTGACAGCATTATTCCGCTGTCCATCCGAGCGGCAGAAACCAGTGCAGAGGGCCGGAGTATCTACCTCCATGACCCTGCGGGTAAAGTCTCCGCCGCATACGCAGCGTTGACGCGGGAGGTGCTGGCATGAAAAGCAGTGCCAGCAAGATACAGTTGACCGATTATGACGCTTTGTTTCAGACAAGTGATCCGGTAAAGGCCAACGGTGATCTGGTGCAGGAGATTCCGCTGTCAGAACTGTTTCCCTTCAAAAATCATCCCTTTCAGGTGCGGGATGATGAAGCGATGCAGAAAACGGTGGAGAGTATCGCAAGAAGCGGTGTTCTCTCCCCTGGTATCGTTCGCCCCCGGCAAGAGGGCGGCTATGAGATCATAGCGGGCCACCGGCGCAAGCGGGGAAGTGAACTGGCTGGCAAATCCACTATGCCGGTACTCATTCGGACTCTGGACGATGATGAAGCGACTATTATCATGGTCGATTCCAACCTACAGCGCGAGAAAATCCTGCCCAGTGAGAAAGCCTTTGCCTACAAGATGAAACTGGAAGCCTTGAAGCATCAGGGTAAGCGGTGGGACCTAACTTCTGCACCGACGGTGCAGAAGTTGACCACACGGGATAAGATCGCCCAAGATGCCGGGGAAAAATCCGGTATGACTGTTGCTCGGTATATCGCTCTTACCAAGCTAGTTCCTCCATTGCTGGTATTGGTAGACGAGGATAAACTGGCGGTTAGCACTGCCGCTGACTACATTTCCGATCTGACAAAACAGGAACAAACCGATCTTGTATCGGTGATGGACAAGCTGAATGTGATTCCAGGGAGAGGCCAACTAACAAAAATCAAGCAACATAGCAAAGATGGCACCCTGACTATCACCGTTATTGAAACTCTTTTGAAAGCGGAGCATCCCGCCGCTGTGCAGGTGGTTCTCAAACAAGCGAGACTTCATCAATATTTTCCGCAGACCTACACCGCCCAACAGATGGAAGAAGTCATTGTGTCCTTGCTGGAAGCGTGGAGTGTCCAACATTTATAGAGAGGAGAGATTGTATATGGCGATCACGGTTAGCAATATCACCGTAGATGCTCTGCCGGGAATGGTGCGGCAGTACGGAGAGGGGCTTATCATCCAGGACTGTGACATGAACCCCCATGAAGCGGCAAATGTGGTCAATCAGACATTTGCACATGGAGGTATCCTGTTGGAGAGGAGCGAGTTCCAGAAGGTCATGGTTTTCCAGAATGATGGCCGGACCAATCTGTTGTTTCCTTTCTTCAAGGTTAAATTGGAAATGGGGAAACTCGTCATATGGCAGTTTTTCACCTATCAGACCTGTCACAGCGTATTTCTGACCGATTACATCCGAGGTAAGAGAAGCATTTTAGGCGAAAAGTGGTAACAACATCCCAAAACCCGCCCTCAATTGACCAATTATCAGTTGGGGGCGGGTTTTTTGCGTTTACGGACAAACCAACAAGCGGCAGGAGCATGAGCGCCCCGGTGACTATCAACAGTCACCGGGGCGCTTTTTCTGTTTCTCCGCACATCACAAAGGAGGCAATCACCATGCCGTCAAATCTGAATCTGGACTACTACTACGGCAACGAAGCGGAACAGTACAGCTTTTACCGTATTCCCAAGACCCTGCTTACCGACCCTCGCTACAAGAGCGTTTCCATCGAGGCCAAGGTCCTTTACGGCCTCCTGCTGGACCGGATGGGGCTGTCGGTGAAAAACGGCTGGATGGACAGCGATAAGCGCGTCTACATCTACTTCACTCAGGAAGACGCTATGAACCTCATGGGCTGCGGCAAGGACAAGGCCACGAAGCTGTTCCGGGAGCTGGACAAGGACGGCATCGGCCTGATCGAACGCAAGAAGCAGGGCCAGGGACGGCCCACGCGGATTTACGTCAAAAACTTCATCCTGCCCCCGGAACCCGGCCAGCCCCAGCAGCCGGAACAGGCACCGCCGCCCCCGGCTTCTCAGACTGCGGAAAATCAGCAGTCAAGACCGCTGGATCGTGCCGCACTCTTGACTGCGGAAAAACCGCAGTCTGCACCGCTGGAAACGCGCGGTCTTGACGGCGGTTTTTCCGCCCCTAATAAGACTGAAAAGAAAAATACTGATCTGAACGATACTGACCCATCTATCCATCCCCCTACCCCCGCGCCTCTCGCTTCTCCCCCTGCCGGTCGGCCCAAGAGCCGGATGAGGATAGATGAGATGGATAGATACCGAGAGCTGATAAAAGAAAATATCGACTTTGACCTCCTGCTCCAAGAGCATCCCTACGACGCGGACACGCTGGAGGGCTATGTGGAGCTTATGGTGGAGGTCTGCTGTTCCCGGCGGGACTTCATCCGCATTGCTGGCGAGGAAATGGCTGCTGGCGTGGTCAAGAGCCGGTTCCTGAAGCTGAACCATGAGCATATCGCCTATGTTCTGGACAGTCTGAGCCAGAATACCACGCTGGTAAAGAACATCAAGGCATACACCCTGGCGGCGCTCTACAACGCGCCCACAACCATCAGCCAGTATTACGCATCCCTGGTCAGTCACGATCTGGCCCAGGACGCCGCTGGAATATAACAACTGGACAAACGAAGGAGGATTTTCTGTATGGCAAACAAAATCGACATTCTGGTGGTAGAACCCTGCGAGGCTCCCCGCCCCATCCAGGTTGAGGATACGCTGGAAGCCTTTCAGCAGATTGTGGGCGGACCTATTGAGGCCGGGTGCTACTTGCCCCAGCGGGTCATGCTGATCTGCAACGGTGAGGGCAAGAACATGAAACTCATGCCCAACCGGGAGAATCCCACGGACAGCGGGGACTTCATCGCCGGGACGTTCCTGCTGTGCGGCTTTGAGGGGGAACACTTTACCTCCCTGACCCCTGCCCAGCAGCGGGAATTTGAAGCCTACTTCGCCACGTCCGGCCCGGAGGGAGGCGATAAGGATTGACCAACCGCCATCTGCTCCGCCGTCTGCTGGTCCCGCCTTAGTACATAGCACACCCCGGAAAATCCAAAATCTGAAAGGAGGACGCATGAGCATCAAATTTCCCAATCTAAAGCGATTCTTTTCTCTGTTCCTGGCGGCGGTGATGATGGTCAGCCTTTTAGCGGTCAACGCCCATGCCGCCAATGCCAACAAGATCACCGACTACGGCGACGCCTACGGCCATTGGGCCTATGAAGCCCTGGCGTGGGCGGTAGACAACGGTGTGATGGTGGGTACGTCTGGGGACAAGCTGAACCCGGACGGCTATCTCACCCGCGCTCAGATGGCCGCTATGATAGACCGGCTGTTTGGCACCTACAAGAGCGCCGACATTTCCCGCTTCACGGACGTGCCCCGTGGGAGCTGGCACCATGACTACATCGCCCAGGCGGTCCACATGGGGACCTTCGCCGGGTATTCCAACAGCCGTATGGGGCCGAATGAGAATATCACCCGCGAACAGGCCATGGTGGTGCTGGCCCGGACGGTCTGCCTGCCCTCTGCCGGTAACTCCGCCCTTGCCCGGTTCCCGGACCGGAACCAGGTAGGCGCGTGGGCGGCGGACGCTGTTGCAGCCATGGTAGAGCGGGGCTACGTCAGCGGTTACCGTGATGGACGGCTGAACCCCAAGGGCCAGATCACCCGTGCGGAGATGGCGCAGATCATGAACAATATCTTCCAGAGTGTCCATGATTCCGGTGATCTCACCGGCACCTACCGGGACACGGTTCTGATTCGGGGCGCGGTAAGCATCCAGGATGCTGTTTTTGAGAGTGACCTAATTCTTGCCAATGGCCTGGGGGAGAAGGCCCTGGGCCTCAATAACATCACCGTCAAAGGGCGGTTGGTAGTATGGGGCGGCTCCGCCGTCAACATCAGCGGCAAATCCACTGTGGCGGGCGTGGTCACACCCCGGAATGACGGTCCGGTGCAGGTGGTCTTTGACGCTGCGGCGGCAGAGCTGTCCGAGAAGGGCTGCTCCATCGTCTACCCTAATGGGATGGACAAGGGCAACAAGGTCCTGTTCATCGACAAGGCCGACAAGCCTACCATCGCCTTTGACCTCCCAGCGTATCGGTATGTGGGGGATTCCGTCTCCGTGAAAACCACGCTCACCGGCGCGGAGGCCGTCACCTGGGAGCTGACCCGTGACGGGAAATCTATCGCCATGCCGGAGGGCTTCACCAAGGACGGCGGCATCTGTTACTTCATGGAGGCTGGGCGGTATGTGCTGCGCGGCACCGTGGAGAACAGCGGCGGCAAAGCCTACTGCGAGAAAACTGTGGAGGTCCTGCCCATCGGGGACATTGCCTTTTCCCTGCCGGAGTACGGCTACACCGACCGGACGGAGGATGTGAAGCTGCTGCTAAAAAATGACCTGGACGGCTCCGTGGTCTGGACGCTGACGAAGGACGGCGCAAACCAGCCCCTCGCCAGCTTCACCAAGGAGGGCGGCACACTGGCTCTGGCCAGGACGGGCAAGTACACCCTGACGGCTACCCTCGCGGACGCCGCCGGGAAGCAGTACACCGCTAGCCAGTCCATCACCATCCTGCCGGTAATCGTTCCCACCGTGACCGCCAGCGCGGAGAAGGTGCATGACGGCGGGACAGTGGAGATCGGCCTGACGGTGGAGGGCGGCAAGCCCGATTCCGTCCGCTGGACACTGACCAGGGACGGCAAGGAGGTTCCCGTGACCCTCTCCGCCAACGGCGGGACACTCACCTTTGACGGTGCTGGGGACTACATCCTCACCGCTATCGCCAAGGATGCCCAGGGCCGGGAGTTTTCTTCTGAGCCTGTGACTATCAAGGCCCTCCCGAACCTGCCCCTCTCCCTGACCGCTGACACCGACAAACTCCATGAAGATGAAGCGGTGGCAATCAGCCTGACCGTGGAGCATGGCACACCCTCGACTGTTGCATGGACCTTAACCCGTGACGGCGAGGGTATTGCTATTTCTCTGGACGATAACGGCGGCAAGCTGACCTTTGACGGAGCCGGGGCCTACGTCCTGACCGCTACCGTCACGGACGAGCTGGGGAAGGAGTACACCGCCGCCCTGCCGTTGGAGGTCTGCCCGGTGATCGTCCTGACGCTGGACGCGCCGGAGACGGCCCACATCGACCAGCCTGCCACTGTCAGCCTGACGGGAACCGACCTGGACGTGATCTGGGAAATCACTTCCGAAGCGGGAGAGATCATCCCCGCCACATTAAATAATGACGGCGGCGAGATCACATTCCCCTCTGCCGGTAACTACACCGTGACCGCCAGCGTGACGGACCACCTGGGCCGGACATTCAGCGCCAGCGCCGCCATCGCCGTATGGGACACCATGGGCCTGTCCTTCAAGCTCCCGGAGTTCGCCCACCCGGATGAGACGGTAAAGGTGAAAATGACCTCCGAAAATGTAGGGGACAGCAAAATTGCGTGGTCCCTGACCGTGGACGGCCAGCCCGTTTCTCTCGCTGCTGGTATCACCGGGACCCTCGACAACGCTGGGGGGAACGTGAAATTCCTTCAGACCGGCACAAATATCCTGACCGCCTCCGTGACGGACGGCCTGGGCCGTGCCTTTACCTATGAGCAGACGATTGAGGTTTATCCCGTCCTCTCCCTGACCCTGACGGCGGATGCCGCCACTCATACGGATGAGCCGGTCAGCGTCACGCTGGAAAAGGACACCGCCCTGACCGTGGCCTGGAATATCACTCCCTCCAATGACCCCGGCACTCCCGCCGCTTACTCCGGCAACCTGACGGACAACGGCGGCACCATCCAGATCACCAGCGCCGGGGCCTACGATATTTCCGCCAGCGTGACCGACCCCACCGGGCGGGTGTTCGCCGCTCCTGCTGTGACTGTGGCAGTCTACCCCGTGGCGGGCCTGGACTTCACCCTCCCTGCCGCCGCGTGGACGGACAGCAGCACTCCCGTGGACCTCCTGACCAGCGATTTGCAGGGGCAGGACGTAACCTGGACGCTGACGAAGGACGGTGCGGCGGTTTCCCTGACCGGCTCCATGCTGGGCGACCTGGGCAACCTGGGCGGCAAAGTCCGTTTTCCCGAAGTGGGGACCTACACTCTGACCGCCTCCGCCGTAGACGCGCTGGGCCGGGAGTATTCCTGCCAGCAGACCATCCGCATTTACCCTGTTGTTGGCCTGACCGTTTCCACCAGCGATATGAGCCATACCGATACCGCCGAGGATGTGCGGCTGACCACCGAGAACCTGGGCAGCAACGAAGTGGTCTGGACAGTCCTGCGGGACGGCAAAGAGATCATGCCGCCCTTTGACCTGACCGCCAGGGGCGGGCATGGCTTCTTCTCAGAACCTGGCTTTTACACCTTCACCGCCAGCGTGACGGATGAGCTGGGCCGCGTCACCACCGCCACGGCTTCCATCCAGATTTACCCCGTGGGCGTGTCTGGCTTCTATCTGCCCAAAATGTTCCACACCGATTCTGTGGTAACACTTGTAACTAGCTTTGAGGAATTGGGCGAGAACCCCCTGCGCTGGTCCCTGACCCGGAACGGCGAGAATGTCCCCGTGGCCGACTATGTGACCGGGGAGCTGACCGCAGACGGCGGCAAAGTCCAGTTTAAGCAGGCGGGCGAGTACAAGCTGAAAGCCAGCTTTAAGGATGCCGGGGGACGTTCCTATTCTTATGAGCAGTCCTTCACCGTCTATCCCATTCCCGTGATCGCCTGGACCATGCCCGGCTACGCACACACGGACAGTACCTTTACCGTGGCTGTTGAATCCAAAAACGTGGTGGCGGACACTGCAATCCAGTGGCACATTGACGACACCTACGGCCTCCGCCAGAATTGGGGGACCTACGTTGCCGGGACCCTCGGCACTGTTCCCGGCGATATTCGGATCAAACACGCGGGCGTGTTCACTCTCGGCTGTGAGATCACCGACCCCACCGGGCGGATATTCTCCTTTGACGGTCCCAGCATCGAAGTTCTGGCAGATCAGGAGTTGCAGGTGGATATGGTGGAGCGGCAGGTCTACACCGGCGAGACAGTACAGGTGCGGACCCTGGGCAATAACATTGAGCTGCCTGTGGAGTGGTCCTTGGAGAAGGACGGCAAGCCCGCAGACCTCTCCACCTATGTCACCGGGGACCTCAACAACCTGGGCGGGGCGATTCAGTTTACCCAAGGCGGAGAGTTCCGGCTGATCGGCACTCTGCGGGACGGCCTGGGCCGGACCTTCACCGCCAGCGACACCATTACTGTTCTGCCCGTTGGCTCCCTGCAATTCTCCATGGCGGATATGGAGTATGTGGGCAACCGGGTCCCCGTGGTCATGGATAAGCTCTTTAACCCGGACGGGGCGGTTATCGCATGGTCCGCTCAGAAGGATGGAGCGGCCTGCCTGATTGACCTCTCCAACCTGGACAATGACGGCGGCACTGTGATCTTCCCCGAACCCGGCGAGTACACCCTGACCGCCACCCTCCGGGACAGCAATGGAAAGACCGCCACCGCCAGCCAGAGCATTACCATCATTTTCAAAGCCGCACTGACCGTCACCGCTCCCGATTCCATCCATATCGGAACCAAGTTCCCCGTGGGCATCAGCGGAGCGGGCAGTCTGCCCGTGAGCTGGGGCGTGAAGCTGGGCGGCAGGCCCGTCACCCTGGACAGCAACACCGGCTTCCTCTCCAATGACGGCGGCGATCTGGCCCTCTACGCCGAGGGGACTTACACCATCACCGCCACCGTCCGGGACGATGCTGGAAATTTGACCAGTGCCTTTGCCAATATCACCGTGACCAACACCGCCCCGGTCATTGAGAGTTTCACCGCCAACGCCACCCGGAACATGAAGGATGGACGCTTCTACGCCGACCTGAGCGCCGTGGCCTCCGACCCGGACGGGGACGCTGTGCATCTGGAATGGAGCAGCGAGTACCAGCAGGACGGCTATTATGAAGTCGGTACGCACACCATCCGCGTCCGGGCGGTAGATGAATGGGGTGCGGCCTCCGCCTGGGAGAGCCGGACGATTGAGTTCATCAACAACGCCCCTGTTATCACCAGCTTCACCGCCAGCGTGACCCGGCAGACCAGCGGCAATAACTTCTTTGCCAATGTCTCCGCTGCGGCCAGTGACCCGGACGGCGATACGGTCCGGCTGGAATGGGGCGGGGACTATGTTTCCTCCGGCTGGTATTCCCGGAACGGCTCCCATACCATTCGTGTCCGGGCAGTAGACGCTTACGGCGCGGCTTCCCCCTGGCAGGAAAAGACCATTGAATTTGTCAATCAGGCTCCCAGCAAGCCCGTGATCTCACGGAACCCCGCCAACGGCGTGGTGCGGCCCAGCCAAGCGGTGACGATCACCGCCAGTTCCACCGATCCCGAAGGGGACACCATCACCTACGAATGGGACGGCAGGGACAAGGAATCCACCACTTACGGATATGGAAAGCACCTTATCAAGTGCAGAGCGGTGGACGCCTACGGCGCGGCCTCCCCCTGGTCCGCCATCGTGTTCTTTGTTGCGGACGATGTGGGCGGCGGCATGACCCTGACCTCCGCCAATTCCTTCATTGAGGAAACCGGCATCAGCTTTAATGACGATGGGGAGACGATCTATGGCTACATCACCGAGTACACCTTTGATGTGCCGCCCGTCAGCGGTCACAACGGCAGCGACTACGGCAGGGTTGAAGCCTATAACATTCGCACCGGCCAATGGGATGAGATCGCCTATAAGACTACGAATAACGGCGTGACCCTCTCCGGCAAACTGCCCACCGGCACCTATACGCAGATGAGGTTCTATTACTATACGAACCACGACTGTATGTATAACAAGAGCAACATCACCTATTCCATTGTGTTTGATTTTTGAGAAAGCTGAAAGGAGAATTTTCTGCCTATGCGAAAAACGAAAAACCTTTCCCGCGTAATGAGCATGATCCTGGCGTTCTGCCTGAGCGTGGCCCTGCTGCCCGCCCAGGCCTTTGCCGCCACCACAGATGACGACCCCGCCACATGGCCCGCGCCGGATTCCCACTACACGGCCCCGGACAAGAACCCGGTGTATCTGTTTCTGGACTATACCGACGAGGACAGCGGCGGCATCCGGGCCTCCCACTACTGCGTCTCCGGCGCGGAGCTGAACCCGGATATTGTCAAGGCCACCGCCTCCGCTGGCGGGCGGGTCAAGTACACCTGCGACACCTGTGGAAGCTGGGCGCAGATCAACGTCCCCGCCCTGACCCTGAGCGCGTTTACCCTGGACCCGGCCTATCTCTCCGCCACTACCACGGGCGTGGAGTACAGCGGGAACGCCTACACGGTAGTCTACAACGTGGCCCCGGCTTTCCACCGCTATGTGGGCACTACGCTGGACAACCATGTGTCCGTCACCGCTCCCGGCTCCTATGGCATTATCATCACCGTGGACAGCGCCATCTATGACAATGTGGAGCTGCGGACGGCGGAGCGGCTGCTGGTCTATCCCAAGGCCGTCCCCTGGACTGCTGAATTTGACAGCAAAATCTATGACGGGAACAGTCTGCTGGATGGCAAAACCGTCACCTATCTGGACGTGAACGGTGTTTCCGTTCCCGCCGCCCTCTCCGCCTGTCAGGTGAAGGTGGAGGGCGGGGAACTGACGGTGGACACCGCCGCCCCCGTCACCCGGCCCGTGGCCGCTGGTCCCTACGCCATTGGCGCGACCATCACGGATGATAACTACGTCTGGCAGACCGAGGACGGCAAATATAACACTGTTTATACCCTGGCCTGGATTTTCCCCGCCACCAATACCATCTATGTGGGCGATACCGTCCAGGCGGTGAGACTGACCACCGGCAGCAGCGTGTATGCTTCTCCCTACACCTGGACCATTGACCCCAGCTATGCCGGGTTCAATTCCAGCAAGCCCGGAAGCACTGAGGTCCAGGCGGTCATTACCAAGGGCGGCACGTCCTTTGGCCGTGTCACCATCCCCGTGACCGTCGTTCCCCGGCCCATTCTCAGCGTGGAGGAAGTGGTGCGGATCGCCCCCATGGGGACGGCGTTCAATAAGCTGGGCCTGCCCTCCACCGTCAGCGTTGTGGCCGAGGGCGGCACTGGAAACGCCCAGACCGTCACCGGCGTTCCCGTCACCTGGAGCAGTACGGGCTACGACCCCTATGCCCTGACGCAGACGGTTCGGGGGACGCTGAACCTCTCCCGGTTCCCCCAACTCTCCGGCGACAATATCCCCGCTGTCACCGCCACGGTCAATCTGACCTACGGCACGGTGGAGGCCCCCACCGTCAGCGACTACGCCAAGACCTATGATGGGCAGTCCGCCGCCCTGCCCATGCCCGGACTGCCGGACGGCATCCGGTCCGTGGCCGTGGCCTATAAAGGAACTGCCAACAATGGACGGCCTTACAGCAGCGCCTCTGCCCCGGTGAATGCGGGCAGCTACACCGCTACCGTCTCCTTTGTTATGGAGCCGGGTTATCCCCAGCTCTCCGGCTTGACTGTCAGCTATACCATTGAAAAGGCGGCGCAGACCTGCCCCGCCCCCACGCTGGCGGCGGCAGCTACCAACTCCCTGACGCTGAACACGGTGGAGAACGCCGAGTACAGCATGGACGGGCAGGTGTGGCAGGACAGCCCCGTGTTCAAAAATCTGGACGCTGGCACCGCTTATACCCTATATCAGAGGTTGAAAGCCACTGAGGACGGCAACTATGACGCTTCTCCCGCTGTCTCCGCGCAGTTCTCCACCGAGTACACCACCGTGGACCCCGGAGATCTGAGCGCGGTCCTTCAGCCGCAGACTCACCCCTATACCGGCAGTCCCATTGCCTATCAGGTCCCGGCCATTTCCCACGTTACCCGGTCCACCGTGACCTATACCGTGGACGGCCAGACCACTACCGCCGCTCCCACCAACGCGGGGACCTATCCTGTGACCGTCAGCTTCACCATGCAGGCGGGGACCGCTTCCCTGGACCCTGTGACTTCCACGCTGACCATCACGAAGGTGGAGCAGAACGCCCCCAACCCGCCCCGTGCCAGCAGTACCGCCACCAACTCCATCACCGTCACCGCCATTCCTGGGGCGGTGTTTTCTATTGACGGCGGCAAGACGTGGCAGGCCAGCACCATTTTTGACGGCCTGACCCCGGACACGGCCTATACCATCCTGGCTAAGTATCCCGGAGATCGCAACCATGAGGAAAGCCCCACTTCCTCCGCCATTATCCGCACCACACGGCAGAACGCCTCCGCTGGGACAGTCCAGTCCGCCGTCTATACCTATGACGGTACGCCCAAGTCCCTTGTGGCGGACGTTCCCGCCGGATGCACCGAAGTGGTCCAGACCTTCACCGGGACCAATGGGACCTCCTACGGCCCCACCACCGAGCCGCCTGTGAACCCCGGCGTTTACAATGTGAAGGTCAGCTACACCATGCAGAGCGGCTACGCGGAGTTGCAGCCGCAGTACGCCACCCTGACCATCAACAAGGCCACTCCCGCCAAGCCCCTGGCCCCCGTGGTCACTGGCGTGACGGATTCCTCCATCACCATTGAAGTGGTGGACGGCATGGCCTATTCCATTGACGGCGGCGTAACGTGGCAGACCACCGGCACCTTCACCGGCCTGACCCGCGACACCACCTATGAGATCAAGGTCAAGGCGGTGGAGACGGCCTGTTACAAGGAGTTGGAGGGTCCCTCCACCATGCAGGCCACGGAGAAAACCACCGTCACCTTTGAGCGGTTCGCGGATCAGACGGTGGAGTACACCGGCCACGCGCAGACCTATACGCTGCCGAAGTCTGTACCCGGCATCGCCTCCATGACCATCACCGGCTATGACGGCATTGCCACCCCGCCTGTCACCGTGGGCGATTATGTGGTCAACATCGACTTTGTGGCGGCAGAGGGGTATAAGCTGCCCGAAACCCTGCCCGCCCCGGTGCTGCACATCACCCGCGCCTCCGGCGAGGCCGGGACTGTCCGGCCCGTGCTGAAGGATGAGACTGTCACCTACACCGGCGCTCCCCAGCGTTACCACGGGGCGGACGGCATTGAGGGCATTTCCTCCGTTGCCCTGACCTACACCGGCGCGGACGGCGTGGAGAGTACCTCCGCTCCCACCAACGCCGGAGTTTACAACGTGACCGCCATTTTCTCCCCGGACGCTAATCACACCCTGGCGGCTGGTGACTACTCTGCTACGCTCACCATCCGCAAGGCGGGGCAGGATACCCCTATGGCCGTTTTGGAGAGCAGCAGCGCCCATGAGCTGACTGTCTCCGCTATTCCCGGTGCGGAGTACAGTATTGACGGCGGCAAAACGTGGCAGAGCGGCAATACCTTCAGCGGGCTGGAAGCGGACAAGAATTACACGATCCTGGTCCGTATGGCTGAGGACGAAAATCACACCGCCTCTGGCTCCCGGCCCGTCTCCGGCAGGACCACCGATCAGCCGGTGGACATTCTGGAAGCGGATATGCCCGCTTACAGTACCGTCTATAACGGCAACCGCCAACCCTATCCCTACACCAGTCTGTTGACTGATATGGAGGGTGTGAAGTCCGTCAGCGTCATGTATGTCGGCACCCTCGCCAGCGGCAAGCCCTACGAGACTTCCGAGGCCCCTGTGAACGCCGGAACCTATAAGGTCCGTTTCTACCTGGTTGCCGAGGACGGCTACGATCTGACCGCCGAACAGGTCTACGCGGATATGACCATCTCCAAAGCACCGCAGGCCATGACTACCGCCCCCACCATTGCCCGCCGCACAACGACCACCATTGCGCTGAACCCCGTCCCCGGCGCGGAGTACAGCATGGACGGCGGCGAGACTTGGCAGGACAGCCCCAAGTTTACCGGCCTGACCCCCGATACCTCCTATACCTTCACCCAGCGGATGAAGGAGACGGACAACCTCACCGCCTCTGACAGCCAGAGCGTGGAGGGCCGGACCGTGGCCGACACGGGGCTGAACTATGAGATTGACTACCGGAAGGAGATCATCACCTTTGACCCCGATGTGGTGGAGGCCGGGAAGGACTACACCCTGACCGATGATCTGTCCAACGGCGGCGAGATCATCCCCGGCTCGACTATCTATGTCCGTCTGGTAGATGATGGCACCGGCAACCCCGGACCCGTGGTCATGGAGGTTCTGCCGGAGCGTCCCACCGCCCCGGACGTGAAGGTGAATCCTTTCGACTTCACCATGAATACCACCACCGGCATGGAGTATTCCGATGACGGCGGCGAAACCTGGAAACCCTGCACCGATAATCAGGACGTGGAGGACCGGCAGGGCGGGACGCTGCTGGTTCGCATCGCTGCCACGGACGATTCCTTTAAGAGCGACCCCACCACCGTGACCGTCCCCGTCCGGGGCGTGGCTCCCGTGCTGACTATTGACAATGCCACTGAGCGTATGGACAGCACCGCCGCTATGGAGTATTCCAAAGACAACGGCGCAAGCTGGATTCCCTGCCTGGACAACATGGACCTGTCCGAGCTGACCAACGCCACATTGCTGGTGCGCTATGCCTGTGACGGCACCAACCCCGCCAGCAACACCGCCACCCTGACCGTCCCCAGCCGGAACGCCGCCCCCACCGCCGACATTGACCGTGTGGCGGAGCTGCTGACCGTCTCCGGCACCGCGCCGGAGTACCGAACGGAGAACGGCTGGACCACTGTGCCCGCTAATGGTCTGGATGTGTCCAGCTTCTACGGCAAGGAGCTGGCTGTCCGGGAGAAGTACGATGTTGACCACTTCGCCAGTCTGCCCGTGCTGGTGAAGGTCCCGCAGAAGGGCGCAAAGCCCGACCTGACCATTGACCGGGACAAGCAGACGGTGAACACCACTGCCGCTATGGAGTATTCCACGAACGGCGGCAAAACCTGGACCAAGTGTGACCCAGATATGGATGTTTCCAACCTGACCGGCCAGACCATCCTCGTCCGGGAGGCGGCGACCGAGGATAAATTCGCCAGCGATGCCACCGAACTGCGGATTCCTAACCGTACAGAGAATCCCGTGGTGGAGCTGGACACCGTTACCGAGACAGTGAACACCACCACGGATATGGACTGCTCCATTGACAGCGGCTTGACCTGGAACCCCTGCACCAAGCCCCTGGACGTGTCCAATCTGACCGGGCAGACAATTATCATCCGCAATCACGGGAACAGCGATTCCTTCCCCAGCAGCGGTGTAACCATCCAGATTCCCACTCGCCGGGATGCCCCCAAGGAGGAGGTGGACAGCAAGGCCCAGACCGTCAGCTCCGACAAGGGCGTGGAGTTTTCCGCTGACGGCGGCAAAACATGGGCCGCTCTGGAAAAGCCACTGAACACCGCTGACTACCTGGGCAAGACGGTCCTGTTCCGGTTCCCCGCCACCAAAACGGATTTTGCCAGCCGGACCGTCACCGTGGTGATCTCCAAGCACCCCGGCGCTCCTGTGCTGGTCTTTGACCCTGACAATGAGACGCTGAACACCACGCCGGATATGGAGTACAGCACGGACGGCGGCAAGACCTGGAAGCCCTGCCCGAACCCTCTGGACGTGTCCGATCTGGCCGGGAAGGATGTTCTTATCCGCTACCCCGGCAAGGGTGACGGCCTGCCCGGTGAGACGGTCACGGTGAAGATTCCCGACCGCCGCAAGGCTCCCAGCGTGGGCCACACCGATGAAACCCGGCAGGGCCGGAATGACGGCACTCTCACCAAGACGGATAAGACCATGGAATACCGGCTCCTGCCTGACGGCAAGTGGACCGCTATCGCGGGGAACACCGTGAGGGGACTGGCTCCCGGCACATACGAGGTGCGCTATGCGGCCACCGCCTCTGAAATGGCCTCCCAGGTCCAGAAGGTCACGATTGCCAAGGGCGGCAGCACGGGCGGCATTGGTGATCTGACCACTCCCGGCTCCAAGCTCTCCCTGCTGAACCGAAAGGACCATATCGCTTATATCGCCGGACGGACCAACACCCAGGCCGCCCCCAATGCCGACATTACCCGCGCCGAGGTTGCGGCCATCCTCTACCGGCTGCTGACCCCGGAGGCCAAAGCCGCCTACGGCACCAACATCAACCGCTTTAAGGACGTTCCCGCCGGAGCGTGGTACGGCACCGCCGTCTCCACCCTCTGCAACATGGGCGTGATTACCGGCTACCAGGACGGCACATTCGGTCCCCAGCGGAATATCACCCGTGCGGAGCTGGCAACGATCCTTGCCCGGTTCTGTGACAGCAGCGGCAATAACACCGTTCTGGACCGCTTCACCGATATTTCCCATTGCTGGGCGCGGAAGTACATCAATCTGGCGGCGGAAAACGGTCTGGTCTACGGCTACACGGACGGCACGTTCCGGCCTGACCAGAATATCACCCGCGCTGAGACAATCGTGATGGTCAACCGTATCCTGGGCCGCAGCGCCAGCGCCGACACCGTGGTGAAGGGCTACAAGACCTTCTCCGATGTTCCCACCAGCGCGTGGTACTATTGGGACATTGTTGAAGCGTCCAACGGGCACAGCTTCAGCATGAACGGCTCCACGGAACAGTGGACCGCCCTGGGATAATCCCATAACACTTTCAGCCCCGGAAGGACTTCGCTCCTTCCGGGGCTTATTTTGCGTTTAAGGAGGTATATTTGACGAAAACAAGCGGAAATGAAAACTTTTATCACGCTGTCAGCCTGAGCGGAGGGAAGGACAGTTCTGCGCTCCTGCTGCTGATGATCGAAAAGGGTATGCCGATTGACGCGGTTATCAGCGCCGACACGGGCATGGAGTTCCCGGAGATGTACAACCATCTGGCGAAGCTGGATGATCTTCTCTACCGGGAGCGCGGCATCCATATCACTACCCTGCGCCATCCCCACGGCTTTGAGTGGCTGATGTTTGACGAACCGAAACAGAAGTCAAGCTGCTTGGAAAACCGGGCACGGCTGGGTATCCCGCCCTATGGCAATGGTTGGCCTGGTATTAAGGTGCGTTGGTGTACCGGTCAGCTCAAAACGCACCTGATCTCCAAGGAGGTCAACCGGCTCAAAAAGGAAAAGAATGCCCTGCACTATGTTGGCATTGCTGCTGATGAAGCGTGGCGGTGCAAGGACGAACAGTATCCGTTGGTGGACTGGAAGATCACCGAGGCCCAGGCATTGCAGATTTGTTACAGCCGGGGTTTTGACTTTGGCGGGCTGTATGAGATTTACCGCCGAGCTTCCTGCTGGTGCTGTCCCCTGCAACGCATTGACGAATTGAGGAAGCTGCGGACACACCACCCGGAGCTGTGGGCGCGGCTGCGGGAGATGGACAACCGGGCACGGGCCATGTTCGGTCCCGGCCCTCTGGGACAGTTCAAGAAGGATTGGAGCGTGGAGCGGCTGGAGGAACGCTTTGCCAGAGAAGAAAAAGCACTGTCTGAAGGAACAGGGAAAGCGAATGGGCTATGACCTGATTTACAGTGACCCTCCATGGCCGCAGCAGAAAGGAAATGTTCGGAAGTCCCGCCCCAACCAAGGTAGGCGGCTTGACTATCCAACTATGTCCGTAGAGGACTGTTTTAAGATGCAGGACCCATTTTTTGAGCAGGCGAATGAGCAGCACAATATCTTCATTTGGACAATAGATAAGTTTTTGCTGGAAACATCGGCCCAAATGGAAATGCGTGGGTATAAGCTCCATGCCCGGTTTATCTGGGATAAAGGAAATGGGGTTGCTCCCGCGTTCACTGTCAGATTCAGCCATGAGTATCTGCTGTGGTTTTACAGGCCAAATAAAATCCTGATGCCAAGACGGGAGTGCTTCGGTAAGTACACAACGGTCATGCGGGAACCGGCCACATATCATAGCCGCAAGCCGGTATGTGCCTATGAAATGCTGGAAGATATGTTTCCAGATACCAATAAAATTGAATTATTTGCCCGCAATATAAGGCCCGGTTGGCTCGTATGGGGCAACGAAATTGAGGAAGGGTTCAGCAGCGGCGAGGCCCGCTGAACCCGCCTATAGAAAGGAGGCAGATCATCATGCAGGACGAAGTGCGGGATAAATCCGTAGCCTTGGCAATCAAGGTGGGCAAGACTGGCGGCAGGCTGACCGCCGATCTGCTCAAATGGGCTATCCGGAAGTATCTGGCGCAGTCCCATAATCCGAAAATCCACCACGGTAAACAGAGTGTGAAGCAGCTTGTGGGCCAGGGCGTTGGCGTTAAAAACATTGAGATCAATGAGAAGAACATCAAGAGCTTTGAGAACGTGGCGAAAAAATACGGCGTGGATTTTGCTCTGAAAAAGAACCCGGATAAGGGCGAATACTACGTTTTTTTCAAAGCGCGGGATGACGACGCTATGCAAGCCGCCTTTGCCGAATACGCCGCTAAAACCATGAAACGCAAAGCCCCGGAGAAGCCGTCTGTACGGCAGGCGCTCTCCCACTTCAAGGAGGTTGCACGGAGTATGACCCAGGATACCGTCAAGGACCGGGACAGGGGGGAGCGTGGACTGTGAAATTTGATTTGAAAAAATTCCTGATTCTCAATTTCCCTTATGTGTTCATCTTCTGGTTCTTCAACCGCGTGGGCGAGGGCTACCGGCTGGCCGCTGGCGCGGATATGGTGGCAAAGGGCATGGGGGCAATTTCCAGCCTGGGGGCGATCATTTCCGGCAATCCCCTCCCCAGCTTCCACCCCCAGGACCTTCTTGTTGGGCTGATCGGCGCGGCCTGCATCCGGGCGGCGGTCTATATCAAGGCCAAGAATGCCAAGAAGTACCGCCACGGGGTCGAGTACGGTAGTGCCCGTTGGGGAAATTCCGACGATATTAAGCCTTTCATCAATCCCCAATTCGACCAGAACATTCTCCTGACGCAGACAGAGCGCGTCATGGTGGGGAGGAACAAAATCCCCAAGTACAATATCAACAAAAATGTGCTGGTGATCGGCGGTTCCGGCTCCGGCAAGACCCGCTTCCACATTAAGCCCAACCTCATGCAGATGAACGCTTCGTATATTGTCACTGACCCGAAAGGCACCGTGGTCGAGGAATGTGGTAAGATGCTCCAACGTGGTGGATATGAGATAAAAATACTCAATACTATCAATTTTAAGCAATCCATGAGGTATAACCCCTTCAAATATATCTACTGTGAAAATGATATTTTGAAGCTGGTCAACTGCATCATGGAAAACACCAAGGGAGAGGACAGCAAGGGCGGGGAAGATTTCTGGTCCAAGGCCGAAGCCTTGTACTATCAGGCGTTGATTGCCTATATCTGGTACGAAGCCCCAGAGGAAGAAAAGAACATGACCACGTTGTTGGAAATGTTAAACGCCTCGGAAGTGCGTGAAGATGACGAAAACTTCAAAAATGCCGTTGATTTGATGTTTGAACAGTTGCAACAGCGTGACCCCGAACATTTTGCCGTCCGGCAGTATGTCAAATACAAAATGGCTGCGGGCAAAACAGCTAAATCTATACTTATTAGCTGCGGCGCTCGGATGGCTCCCTTTGATATTAAAGAGGTCCGTCAGCTCATGGAGGGCGACGACCTGGAGCTGGACAAGATCGGGGACCGAAAAACGGCCCTGTTCTGTATCGTCTCCGATACGGATATGACCTTCAATTTCATCTCAGCCATGGTCTACACGCAGATGTTCAACGTCCTGTGCGACAAGGCTTTAGAGAACGGCGGCGCATTGAAAACCCACGTCACCTGCCTTCTGGACGAGTTCGCCAACCAGAAGATTCCCAACTTCCAGCACCTCATCAGCGTGATTCGCTCCCGCGAGATTTCCGCGCACATTGTTGTGCAGACGCAGAGCCAGCTCAAAGCGGTCTACAAGGACCATGCGGAGACAATTATCGGCAACTGCTCCTGCGTTTTGTTCCTCGGAGGTAAGGAAAGAAGCACCTTAAAGGAGATTTCCGAAACTTTAGGGAAGGAAACAATCGACCTCTACAACACCTCTGACACCAGAGGGAGCCAGCGAAGCATGGGCGTCAATTACCAAAAACTTGGTAAAGAATTGATGTCCACCGACGAGCTGGCAGTGATGGATGGCGGCAAGTGCATCTTGCAGGTGCAGGGCGTAAGGCCGTTTTTCTCCGATAAGTTTGACATTACCAAGCACCCGCAGTACAAGTATCTGCTGGATTCCAGCAAGAAGAATTACTTTGATATTGCGAAGTTCCTGGTCCGCAGGCTGACAGTGAAGCCGGATGATGTTTTCGAGTGCTACGAGATGGAAGCTCCGTCCTCCGGGGATTCCCCCTCCTGACGGGGCGGCTCCGCTTTCTCCAATGCTGCCGCCTTTAGCTGGCTGACCCGCTTTGTATCAACGAAGTGCGTGGCATACCAGCGTTCAATTTCTGGATTGCCGTTCTTGCTGAACCGAAGGGGGATTACCGGCTTATGGCCCTGACCCCCCTTTTTCTTTACGCCCCACCGTTTGTAGCAGCAGAAAGACGGCTTTAACCCCGCCTTTTTCGCATACACCCGCATCTGGTGCATGACGGTGGACAGCTTGCTTAAATTGGCCGTACAGACGCGCTCCAAGTAGGAGACGCGCCCATACCGCCAGTTTTCATAGTCCTTTTTGGACAAATAGCCTATCTCCATCAGCACATCCACCGGAGCCGCAAAGCCCCGGTCCCGGCATTGCCGGTACATGGCTGAATTTACCTTGTCAGTCAAATCTCTATTGTTCATGGAGAACCCCATTTATCTGTGTTATCTGCATTATACGTCAGAAACCGGCATTTGTAAAGGCTGGCACAATCTTTGACCGTCTGGCCGGACAAGCTGCTTTTGATAGCTGTTACTCAAAAGCTACGTTCCCGGCCCGGTAGCACCGCCGACTGACACGTTCAGTTGGCGGTGTTTCATATTTCCGGGGAGGATTCCCTGTCACATTCAAAATCAATATTTTACAACATTATGGAGGTATTTTAATGGAATTTTTCACTTCTGCTATCGACACTTTGAAGGTTCTGGTAATTGCCCTCGGCGCTGGCCTGGGCGTGTGGGGCGTCATTAATCTGCTGGAAGGCTACGGCAACGACAACCCCGGCGCGAAGTCGCAGGGCATGAAGCAGCTCATGGCGGGCGGCGGCGTGGCCCTGATTGGTATGCAGCTCATCCCCCTGCTGGCGAACCTGTTCGGCTAAGAGGGCGTAGCCAATGCTGAACATCCTCGACATAATCACAGACTGGATCAAGGGCATCCTCCGGGACTGCATTATGGGCAACCTGGACGGGATGTTTGACCAGATCAACAGCGAAGTCGGGGAAGTTGCGGCAAACGTGGGGACGACCCCGGCGGCATGGAACGCCGGGGTTTTCTCCATGATCCGCAATCTGAGTGATAACGTGGTGGTTCCGATAGCCGGGATGATTATTACCTTTGTCCTGTGCTACGAGCTTATCAGTATGCTCATGGAGAAAAATAACTTCCACGACTTTGAAACTTACGCCATTTATAAATGGGTGCTGAAAGCGTTCATTGCCGTTTACCTCGTCACCCACACCTTTGATATTACCATGGCAATCTTTGAGATGGGGCAGAACGTGGTACAACAGAGCGCCGGAATTATCACCGGCACCACCAGCCTTGACTTTGCCACGGTCATAGGGGACGTGTCCGCGCAGTTGGAGGCCATGGAGCTGGGAGAGCTGTTCGGTCTGCTGGTGGAGACGATGCTGCTGAAAATCACCATGCCCATTCTGTCCTTCTGCGTGATGATTGTGCTGGTGGGGCGGATGATTGAAATTTACATCTACTGCTCTATCGGCGCAATTCCCTTCGCCACCATGACCAACCGGGAATGGGGGCAGATGGGGCAAAACTACCTGCGCGGCCTTGTGGCTCTTGGTCTGCAAGGCTTTTTCATTATGATCTGCGTGGCGATTTATGCCGTGCTGATTGGGCAGATCACCAGCGGAACCAACCTTCATATTGCTATCTGGCAATGCGCCGGGTACACGGTACTGCTGTGCTTCTCCCTGTTCAAAACCGGCTCGGTCAGCCGGTCTATTTTCAACGCACATTAAAATGAGAAGGAGGATTGCAATTTGAGTGAGAATAGAGCGCCGGAAACCGGCGCAGAGGTCCCTGCCGTCCCCGGCGTGGACGTGAAAATCTATCTCCCCAAGGACCCGGATAAGGACCATGGCAAGCTGATGGGCTTTGCCAGTGTGAGCCTGGGCGGCGTATTCGCCGTCAACAACATCCGCATTTACAATACGGAGAATGGGCCGTATGTCTCCATGCCCAGCACCAAGGGGCAGGACGGCAAATATCACGACATCTGCTGCCCCACCACCAAGGAAATGCGGCAGGCGCTGAACGCCGCTGTTTTGAGCGCATATGAGAAAGCGGTGGAGCAGGAGCGTCCCCCTTCCGTGCGCGGCGCACTCAAGAGCGCGGCGAAAGAGACGGGGGTGCGAGAAGCGGCGGCTCCTGCCCAGGAGCGGAATACGGACAAAGGGGCGCGGTGATATGCTCACCTTAACCCCGGTATCACTGAAAGAGGCCAACGCTTTTGTAGCTGCCCACCACCGCCACCACAAGCCCACCATAGGCCACAAGTTTTCCATTGGGTGTGCGGCGGAGGGGCGGCTGGTGGGCGTTGCCATTGTGGGCCGTCCCGTGAGCCGCTATCTGGACAATGGCCTGACGCTGGAAGTGACCCGGCTCTGTACCACGGGCGAGAAAAACGCTTGCAGTATGCTGTACTCTGCGGCGGCGCGGGCGGCAAAGGCTATCGGCTACCGCAAGATCATCACCTACACGTTGGACACGGAGGCCGGAGCCAGTATCCGGGCAGCGGGCTGGACGTGTATGGGGCAGGCAGGGGGAAAACGCTGGACCGGCAAACGCTGTCCCGTTGTGGACCTCTGCCCGCCGCAGATGAAATTGCGGTATGAGAAATTATTATAATGGAAGGAGACGTTCATGGACACAGAAAAATTGAATCAGGCACTATATGACAAAATGGCGGCGGAACAGGAGCAGTTCAAGCACGGGCTGTTGGGCATGACAGCGGAGGAAGCCCTGAACCATGCCTATGAGTACGTCATGCGGGAGGATATTCTGATGTCGATGGAGGTGCTGAATCTCCCCGCACCCCAGGCGGAGGCGCTGCTGGAATCCCCCTGCCCTCTGGCGGATATTTACAAGGACTTCCGGGACATGGAGACAGGTCACATGGACAATATCCGGGAGTGCATTGAGGGCAGGGCCGAAAGTTTGATGGAGGCCCAGCGGGAAACTGCCCCCATTATCCCGATTTATCAGCACACCGGCGAATATGCCAGAGAGCATGGAGAGTTGGACGCTTTCCTCGCCTCCCTGGAAACGAATGTTGCCTGCCGGGATGCTATTGAGACGGCAATTAGGGAGGGCTTTGATGGAATGAGTCTCCATGCTGACACAAAGGGCGTACTGGCGGCGTTTGGTGCGGAGCGTGTAAGTCATGTACTGGCTGCTACCCTTCAAGGTATAAGGAGCGATCCCCGTGTTTCCAGCGGCAATCGGGCGTGGGCGGCAACTGTCCCCATGTTTGATACTGCGGGCCGTCACCGAGACTATCTCATCACAAGCCATCCTGGTGTTCTAAGCATCTTCGTTACACAGACACGGAAGGAAATGGACGCTATGCAGAAACAGACGGAGAAGAAGCCCTCCATTAAGGCTCAGCTTGCGGCGAAGCCCGTCCCCGGTGGCCAGCCCGCCGCAAAACCGAAAGGTCAGGAGGTGAGATGAGCTAAGGCGACGCTCTATTCATCATCCCATCCTTCAAGATTGGTTTCTTCAATTTGAATACCATCTTCGTTGTAGATATACCCAACTCTGGAGGAAATTTTATAAAACATTTCCAGTGTGGTCAGACGGTTATAACGATAATCACACTTGCTTAGCATCCAAAAGATTTCTATGTCTGTTTCCCGAATCAGCCGGTAGCTTTTTATATATCTAACAGGTGCAGTATGGACAGTGTAAAGTCGAAAAGTCTCGCCAGCGCAGCGAAGGTCAAGTAATATTTCCAATGCCAACAAACCGATGGGCTTGGAATAATTGACAACAAACACATTGATACCATGAGAAATTGCCCAGGTATATGCTTTTTTAATCTCGGCACGGTAGTGGTCTGCGTTCAAAAAATTCACTCTTTTCTTGTTGCGGCCTCCCCCAAAATACATAGTATTTTGAGGAATTAGGACTGGTTCTGAACGGATATGTTCTTCATACTCTTGTTGTAACCGTTTGTCCAGTTCTCTGAATTCTTCAATTTCTTCTACGGTAGCAGCCAGGTCGTTTGCACTCTCCAAAATTTTATTCAAGGAGAACGGGAAGAGTTTACTTCGCAAAGAGGACGCTGTCCTTCTCATATGAAAGCAAAGCCGGTAAAACTGTTCATTCATGGTATTATTAACTCCTTTGTGTACTTGTTTGGATTTCCCTCATTATATATAACGTAGCACGCTGGCAATTTTGGACACTACAATAAAAATTTTTTGAGTACGCAATCGGAAAATATGAATATGTGAGGTGAGGCAACTTATTTCCCCCAAAAATCCAATTAACATTTCCGTCCCGTGTGTGGCCTATATCATGCAGGGCATCCGGGATGTGCTGCGAAAGGAGGTGTAACCATGCCCTTTGTCCCTGTCCCGAAAGACCTCGCTAAAGTAAAGACGAAGGTTGCGTTCAACCTGACCGCGCGCCAGCTCATTTGCTTCGGTGCGGGCGGTCTGATTGGCGTACCCGCCTATATGCTCACCCGGAACAGTCTCGGCAACGAGGCGGCGGCTCTGCTGATGATCGGCCTTATGCTGCCCTTCTTCCTGTTCGGCATCTACGAAAAGGACGGCCAGCCCTTAGAGAAGGTGCTGGGCCACTTCATCCGGGCGCAGTTCCTCGCCCCCAAGGTCCGTCCCTACCAGACCGACAATCTCTACGCCGCTATGGAGCGGCTGAATCATCATGAAAAGGAGGTACACGCGATTGCAAAAAAAGCAGGAAAAGCAAGTAAAAAATCTGCAAGCGGCAAAAAGACAGCACAAAAAAGATAAGGCCGACCTGCGGGACACCATCCGCCTGACCCCTGACGCCAAGCTCACCAGCCGCCAGAAGCGGCGGCTGTCCGCTTCCGTCCAGAAGGCCAAGCGGGACGGCAAAATCCCCCGCACCGCCCAGCAGACCATCCCCTACCGGGAGATGTGCCGGGACGGTATCTGCGTGGTGACGGAGCATTACTACACCAAGCAGGTGCAATTCTACGACATCAATTACCAGTTGGCGCAGAACGAGGACAAGAACCTGATCTTTGAGAATTGGTGCGATTTCCTCAATTATTTTGATTCCTCCATCCAGGTCCAGTTCTCTTTTCTCAACCAGCCCGCCGATATGGAGGAACAGCGCCAGTCCATTCACATCCCCGACCAGAAGGACACCTTCAACAGCATCCGTGAGGAATACTCGGATATGCTGAAAGGCCAGCTCTCCAAGGGGAACAACGGCCTGACCAAGACCAAGTACATCACCTTTGGCGTGGAGGCGGACAGTCTGAAGGAGGCCAAGCCCCGACTGGAACGCATTGAGGCGGATGTGTTGGCTAACTTCAAGACCCTGGGGGTACGGGCGCACTCTTTGAGCGGCTATGAGCGGCTGGCCGTCCTCCATAAGATGTTCCACCCGGCGGATAATCAGAAGTTCCGCTTTGCCTGGGATGCCATCTATAAAACCGGCCTGTCCAGCAAGGACTTCATCGCCCCGGACAGCTTCACCTTCAAGAATGGCCGGATGTTCCAGATCGGCAGGACCTACAGGGCTATGTCCTTCCTGCAAATCCTGGCCCCGGAGTTGACGGACCGTATGCTGGCGGACTTCCTGGACCTGGAAAGCAGCATGGTGGTCACGCTCCATATCCAGTCCATCGACCAGAGCGCCGCTATTAAAAATGTGAAGCGGAAGATCACCGATTTGCAGAAAATGACCATCGAGGAACAGAAAAAGGCAGTCAGATCCGGATACGATATGGACATCATCCCCTCCGATCTCGCCACCTACGGCGCGGAGGCCAAGACGCTTTTGGAGGACTTGCAATCCCGGAATGAGCGGATGTTCCTGGTGACGATGCTGGTGATGAACACGGCGGAGACGCGGCAGAAGCTGGAAAACAACGTATTCCAGGCGGCGGGCATTGCCCAAAAGTACAACTGCGCCCTGCGGCGGCTGGACTACCAGCAGGAGCAGGGGCTTATGTCCTCGCTCCCCCTGGGCCTCAACCAGATTGCCATTCAGCGGGGCCTCACCACCAGCAGCACCGCTATCTTTGTGCCGTTTACCACCCAGGAGCTTTTCATGCAGGGGGAAGCCCTCTATTACGGCCTGAACGCTCTTTCCAATAACCTGATTCTGGCCGACCGTAAGCAGCTTAAAAACCCCAACGGGCTAATCCTTGGTACTCCCGGAAGCGGCAAATCCTTCTCCGCCAAGCGGGAGATCACCAACGCTTTCCTGATTACCCAGGATGATATTGCCATTATAGACCCGGAGGACGAATATTCGCCCCTGGTCCAGCGGCTGGGCGGGCAGGTGATCGACATTTCCCCCACCTCCGACCAGTACATCAACCCCATGGACATTACCCTCAACTATTCTGAGGACGATAACCCCCTGACACTGAAAAGCGACTTCATCCTCTCCCTCATGGAGCTGATCGTGGGCGGCAAGGCCGGTCTGGAACCTGTGGAGAAAACGGTTGTGGACCGCTGCGTCCATATGGTCTACCGGGAGTACCTGCAAGACCCCCGACCTGAGAAAATGCCGGTGCTGGGGGACCTCCACGCGCTCCTGTGCCAGCAGCCGGAGCCGGAGGCCCAGCGGCTTGCCACGGCGCTGGAAATCTACGTTTCCGGTTCCCTCAACGTGTTCAACCACCGGACCAACGTAAAAATCAACAGCCGGATCGTGTGCTATGTGATTAAGAAGCTGGGGAAACAGCTCAAAAAATTCGGGATGCAGGTGGTCCAGGACCAGGTGTGGGGCCGGGTCAGCGAGAACCGGGAAGCCCACAAGTCCACCCGCCTCTATATTGACGAAATGCACCTCCTCTTGCGGGAAGAACAGACCGCCGCCTATACGGTGGAAATCTGGAAGCGGTTCAGAAAGTGGGGCGGTATCCCCACCGGAATTACCCAAAACGTCAAGGATTTGCTTTCTTCCCGCGAAATTGAGAACATTTTTGAAAACTCCGATTTTGTGTATATGCTCAATCAGGCGGGCGGCGACCGGCAAATCCTGGCGAAGCAGCTCAATATCTCCCCTCACCAGCTTGGCTATGTGACCAACTCCAACGCTGGCGAGGGGCTTTTGTTCTTCGGGAGCGTCATTATCCCCTTTGTGGACCATTTCCCGAAGGATACGGAACTCTATGAAATCATGACCACCCGCTTGGAGGACCTTGCGGCGCAGTAAAGGAGGTGCTGACCCATAGACCCATTGCAGAGTAATGAGACGATTCAGCAGTTTATGAAGCTGCTGGAGGAAAACAACCGGCAGGGGCAGGCGCAGGATTTGTCTCTCCTGATGTTCTACATGGACGGCATGACCCGGCAATTCGAGGCCGTATCCCAGGAATTGCAGGAGGTCCGCCAGCAGCTTGCCCAGGCCCAGGAATCCCCGGCGAAAAAGGCCATTGGCCGAATGGTGGAAGCCCTGGGGCACAAGGTAGAGCAGGCGCGGGAGACGCTGGATGATCTGCGGGAGAGAATCACGGATTGCGCCAAAAATGCTGTGGAAAATTTCAAGGAGGCGGGTGTGACCGCATTGGACAAGGCCGTGTCCGCCATTGGAGTCAAAAATGTGCTGGAATCCTTGCAGGAGAAGATCAGCGGAATGCTTTCCGATACAAAGCAGAACATTGCGAAGGTGGAGAACATCGGCCATGAGCTGCGGAGTGTGGGCGGTCATTTGAAGAACGCTGGACGTGCCATCACCGGCAAGGAGACGCAGGTGGTAGACGGCGGACAGGAGGGCCGCTTTCAGTCCGTGGTGCTGGCCCCCATGCGGACCACACAAAAGCTGCTGTCCGGCATGAACAACGCCACCCTTGCCGCTATCGGCGGGATGGAGAGTTTGGAGCTGTCGGCGGAGGCCGCACGGGAGGCGCGGACGGAGCGTCAGGCTGAGAAAAAGCCCTCCATCCGGCAGGCATTGGCGGAGAAACGGGCGGAAGCCGCTGCCCAGCCCGCCCCCGCGCAGGATAAAGAGCATAAGGCCCCGGAGGCGGCTCTATGAGCGGCAAACGGTTCCAGTCCAGGGCGAAAACGGTGCAGAAGCTGGGCCGGGACGGTCTGGTGGAGCAAAACATGGCTACCGGCGAGGAAAAGCGCGTCAGCCAGCGGACGGCGGATGTATCCTTCGGTCCGGCCCGTCCCCAGGAACAGGCGGCGGGCCACCGCGCGGTTCAGCGGAGCGGCGGCGATTCCGTTTCCCCTGGCAAGAAACGGCGGAAACAGCCCCGGCCCGTCCAGCAGACGGCGGAGGAAGCGGCCTATGCCACCCCGGAACCCGCCAGCGTCCCGGAGGCTCCCATGCCGGATACTCCGTCCATGCGGATGGCGGCGGACGCGCCCATGATGGCCGCTCCCACCGGCAGCGAGGACCCGCCCCCGCCGCCAGCCTCCCGGAAGCGCCGCAAGCGGAAGAACCGTAAAAAATCCAAGCAGCGGCAGGCGGCAAAGCACACCCCGAACGCCGCCCGTTCTCTGGAAGATCAGGCTATGCGCACTGCTGGGGACGCTCCCATGCAGAACCGTCCCCCCGGCCAAGGGCGAAAGCCCTCGGTGAAACGCCCGCCCCGTCCAGTGGAGGGGGGCGGACGGCTGCAATTCAAGGCGGCAGAGGGTGAACAGCTCCCTTCTGACAGCAAGGCCCCCGCTGATGGCAGGGCGAAGATGAAGAAGCGGCAGGCACAGCGGTTTACCCCGGATTCCGCCCGTCCTGCGGACGAACCCCAGCCCTCCCGCCTGATACCTGATGGCGGCAGTCGGCTTCATTTTGAGGGTTCGGAGGTCCCGGCCCCTGACGCAGAAGCACCCGTTGATGAAAAACGGGCGGTGAAGAAGCGGCAGGTCACGGACCACGCCGCCCAGCCGGAGCAGTCAGAGGGCGGGGGCGACACCCACCAGCGGGACAGTCCCCCGGCAGGATCACCATCCCCCGCGCCGGATGATCGGGCGTATCAGAAGCGGCAGGCGGCAAAGTTCGCTGCCCACTCCGCTGCTGGCAAGACGGACCGGCCACGGCTGCAATTTGAGGAACCGCCCTCTGCGGCGGACAGCGCCCCCACCCCTGCGCCGAAGGAGGACGCCCCGCCAACCAGCCGGAACTATCAAAAGGCCGTGCGCCGGGTGGAACGTGCGGAGGGTCAGGTGGAGCAGGCGCGGGAGCATCTTCCCACCAAGCGCCGCTTGTCCTTCCAGCCGGAACCGGACGGCGAGACGGGCAGGACCCGCCGCCGTCTCCACTTTGAGCAAGAGGTTTTGCCGGAGTACCGCAAGCCCTCTCTGCCCGCCCGCGCCGGTGGCATGGCGAAAACAGCGGCGGTGATGAAGCTCCACGGCAAAATCCATGAATCGGAGCGTGACAATGTGGCGGTGGAGGCCACCCACAAAAGCGAATTGTTCATGGAACAGGGCGTGGGCCGCGCCCTGCGCTGGCAGAGAAACCGCCGCCGCTCCAAGCCCTACCGCGTTCTGCGCCAAGCGGAGCAGCGGGCGGCAAAGGAAAATGTCAAGCTGGCATGGCAGACTGCCCTCCGGGACAACCCGGAGCTGCGGCGCAAAAATGCCCTCGCCAAGTGGATACAGAAGCAGAAAATCAAGCGGAAGTACGCCCAGGCCGCGCATGAGGCCAAGCAGACGGCGCACTTCACCCAAAACGTGGTACACGCCACCGGGCAGATCGTCCGGGCGGTCCAGCAATACATAGCGGCACGAAAATCTCTGCTGCTGGTTGTGGCAATGCTGGCTATGGTGGTGGTGTTCTTTGCCTCTGGCATGACCTCCTGTACCGCCATGCTCTCCGGTTTCCAGTCCTCCTATATCTCCGCGTCCTATATGGCGAATGAGCAGGACATTTGCAATTCGGACCTCTACTACACGGAAATGGAAACGGATTTGCAGATGGACATTGACCAGACCGAGGAAAATTACCCCGGCTATGACGAGTACCGCTACAACATCGGGGAGATCAGCCACAACCCCTATGAGCTGATGGGCTACCTCTCCACCGTGTTCAACGCCTTCACCTTTGAACAGGTCCAGGCGGAGCTTGCGCGGCTGTTCGGGGAGCAGTACTCCCTCACGCGGGAGGTCATTGTGGAAACCCGCTATGACAGCGACGGCGATCCCTACGATTGGTATGTCCTGCAAACCACGCTGACGGTAACACCGCTGTCCACGATCATTTCCGGTACGCTGTCCCCTGGTGAGCAGACGGACCGCTACAACGTGTATCAGCAGACCCTCGGCAACCGACAGGCGTATGGGAACCCCTTTGATTTTCCATGGCTGGGCTATGTGTCCAGCAGCTACGGCTACCGGGTCCATCCCATCAGCGGGGAGAAGAACCTGCACCGGGGTGTGGACATTGCCGTGGCGCAGGGTACGCCTATCCGGGCAATCCATGACGGGCGGGTGGTTTCTGCCGGGGACGCTGGCAGCTACGGGTTGTGCGTGGTGATCGAGGACGAAAAGGGCTATCAATCCCGGTACGCCCATTGCTCCAGCCTCTCCGTCAGCGCGGGCCAGGAGGTCAAGCGGGGGGACGTGATTGCCGCCGTGGGCAGTACCGGCAACAGCACCGGGCCGCACCTCCACCTGGAAATCATGCTGAACGGCGAGTACCTGAACCCCTACTATTTCGTGGACACCGGCTATGACGGTTCAACCGCTGGGGCCATTCCCGGCACACCGGGCGGCGTGGAGATACCCGCCTACCCTGGGGAGCCGGTCACGGACGAAACCTACGCCACCATGCTGGAAGAAGCGCAGAAGTACCTCGGTTATCCCTACGTTTGGGGCGGCAGTTCCCCCTCCACCTCTTTTGACTGTTCCGGCTTTGTAAGCTGGGTTATCAATCACAGCGGATGGAACGTGGGACGGCTGGGGGCTCAGGGCCTTTATAACATCTGCACCCCTGTCTCCATGGCGAACGCCCAACCGGGTGATCTCATTTTCTTCTGGCACACCTACGACGCGCCGAACCCCAACGGTGTGACCCATGTGGGCATCTATGTGGGCAACGGGCAAATGATTCACTGTGGAAATCCCATCTCCTACGCCAACATCAACAGCAACTATTGGCAGCAACATTATTATGGAATGGGGCGTTTGCCCTAATTTTTATAACTTTTTTGAAGGAGCGTGATATATGAGAATCGGTTTATGCGATATTGATTCCCATAACTGGCCGAACCTGTGCCTGATGAAGCTCTCCGCCTACCACAAGGCGCGGGGCGATCATGTGGAGTGGTGGAGGCCGGAGGGCCGGTATGACCGGGTTTACAAGAGCCGGGTGTTCACCGATACCTACTCCCAGGACACGATCACCGTCACCAACGCTGGCGAGGTGGTCTGCGGCGGCACAGGCTACGGCCCCGGCCCCAACCTCCCGGACGAGGTGGAGCATACCTATCCCGATTACAGCATTTATCCGCAGTTTTCTGGCATTGCCTACGGCTTTCTCAGCCGGGGCTGTCCGCGAAACTGCGGATTTTGTTTGGTGTCAGACAAGGAGGGACGGCGGAGCATCCAGGTGGCCGACCTCGCTGAGTTTTGGAACGGCCAGAAGGAGGTCAAGCTGCTGGACGCCAACCTTCTGGCCTGTCCCGACCATGAAAAGCTGATTTTGCAGCTTGCGGAGAGCCGCGCCTATGTGGACTTCTCACAGGGGTTGGACATTCGGCTCATCACCCCGGACAACGTGGCCCTGCTGAATCGGGTGAGAACCAAGACGGTGCATTTCGCCTGGGATAACCCTGATATGGACTTAACCCCATACTTCCGCCGTTTTTTGGAGCTGACCGCGATCAAGAATTTCCGCAAACGGAAGGTCTATGTGCTGACCAACTACGGCAGCACCCATGAGCAGGACCTCTACCGGGTGGAAACCCTGCGGCACATGGGCTATGACCCCTATGTGATGGTCTACGACCGCCCCAGCGCCCCGCCCATTACCCGCCAGCTCCAACGCTGGGTGAATAACAAGAGAATTTTCCATACGGTCCCCAGCTTTGCCGACTACATCCCCGGCAGGATGGGAGGTGTTCGCCATGCGTAAGCCGAAGGAGACGAAACTTGATAACCTGAAAGCTGACTTGGTTCGGGCGAAAGAGAAGGCAAGCGAGTGGCAGGCCCGTGTCCGGGACATTGAGCGGCAGATCACAGAGCAGGAAAACCTTGAAATCATCCAGGCGGTGCGCGGCATGATCTCCGCACCGGAGGACCTGCGGGCCGTACTGGATATGATCCGGGCGGTAAATGCGCCGTCCACAACCAATTCTGGAAAGGAGATTTGAGCCTATGACAAAAAGAAAACCCTTGCAGCGCACGGCGGCTCTGCTGCTGTGTGTATTTCTGTGCCTGGGGGCGGCATTTTCCATGATGGGCGCGGCCCATGCCGCCGATGTGGAGCCGTCCGGCATTACCATTGAAATCATGCTGCCCCCCGATTGGGCCAGCACCAGCACCGCCGCCAAGGTCTGCGTCACGGACGGGACGGGCGGCGGCTTCGCTTCGGCAGAGGTCCGCATTGACCGGAGCGGCAGTTGGAGAAACATCACCGCCAGCCTGGAACAGCGGGACAGCCGCTACTATGGCACGGTGGACATTACCGCCAACTGCACCATCTATGTCCGCGTCACCGGCCACGATGGGGAGGTCTACGAAAACTCCCGCTACATGGAGTGCTTTGACACCACCCCGCCCACCCTGCGGGCCAGTGTCAGCGGGGATGTGCTGCGGGTGGAGGCTGCGGATGATCTCTCCGGCGTGGCGCATATCACCGTAAATGGAACGTGCTATCCCAACCTGACCGGCAATGCGGTGGATGTGCCCCTGAAAGACCTGGGGACTTCTGAGCAGATCACTGTCCAGGCGGCGGACAAGGCTGGGAACTATTCGCGGACATATCAGGTGAAGAACCCCAACTACAACGCCCTGGCCACCAGCCAGCCCAACCAGGACCAGAAGCCCACGGTTACACCTCCGGCAGCTACTACGCCGGTGAAGCCCCCGGCCACCAATACCACCACGCCGTCCAAGACGGACCCCTCCACGACTACGCCGCCCTCTGGTTCGGCCAGCGTGACCACGGGCACGGAGCAGACGGCCAAGCCCCTGACCCCGGACGGCCAGGGCACGGTGGTGGACAATGTGACCGACCAGGACAGCAAGGAGTTTTTCACCTTCACTACCCCCAATGAGAACACCTTTTATCTGGTGATCGACAAGCAGCGGGAGAGTGAGAACGTCTACTTCCTCAACGCCGTCACGGAATCCGACCTTCTGGCTCTGGCGGAGAAGGACAAGGAACCGGAGGACAGCAACGTGTCCGCTGTTCCTGACCCTGAGCCGGTCTGCGTCTGCAAGGACAAGTGCGCCCCAGGCGAGGTCAACACCGATTGCCCCGTCTGCGTCCTCTCGCTGAAAGACTGCACCGGCAAGGTCCCCGCCGTTGACCCGGATACCGACCAGGAGCCGAAAAAACCGGAGAAAGGCGGCAGCAGTACCATGATTTTAGTGGTAATCGCCGCCCTGGCCGTTGGCGGCGCGGGGTACTACCTGAAAATCTGGAAGCCCAAGCACGACCTGGACGACGCGGAGGACTTTGACGAGCTGACAGGCGGGGACGAGGAAACCGTCAACGAGGACGATCTGGACCCCACCCCCCGGCGTGTCCCCCGTGACGAACCGGAGGAACCGGACTACCCGGAGGGCTACGGCTACGAGGAACCGGAGGACGATGAATGACCCGTTTCACCGACAGCCCCTATGAGAAAATGATGCAGCAGGTTCCCACGGAGCGGCGGGAGGTCCACGGACCTCCCGCCCTTCCGCCCACTCACCCCTGCCACGGCTGTCCCTACCGCCGGGACGCGCCCTGTCTGGGGATTTGCTACCGAAAACTGATGAAAAGGAGTGATTCACACGCAGTTAGTGATTGCTGAGAAACCAAGTGTGGCAATGTCTCTGTCAAAGGTGCTGGGGGCCAGGAGCCGGAAAGACGGCTATGTGGAGGGTAACGGCTGGCTGGTAAGCTGGTGTGTGGGGCATCTGGTGGAACTGGCCCCGGCTGACGCCTACGACCCCCGCTACTCCAAGTGGGCCTATGACGATCTCCCCATCATCCCCCAGCCGTGGCAGTTCCAAGTGCTGCCGGATACCAGGAAGCAGTTCAACATCCTGCGCCAGCTTATGAGCCGGGATGATGTGGACACGGTGATCTGTGCCACCGACGCGGGGCGGGAGGGAGAACTGATTTTCCGGCTGACCTATGACCTCTGCCAATGCACAAAACCTGTCAAGCGGCTGTGGATTTCCTCTATGGAGGAATCCGCTATCCGCAAGGGCTTTGACAATCTGGTGGACGGTCAGAAGTACAACAACCTCTACGCCGCCGCCCTCTGCCGCGCCAAGGCGGATTGGCTCATCGGTATCAACGGCACTCGCCTTTTTACTACATTATATAAAGGTAAGACGCTGAACGTGGGCCGGGTGCTGACCCCCACACTCACGCTGCTAGCGGAACGGGAAGCGGCGATTGAGCATTTCAAGAAGGAAAAATTTTACACCGTGGAGCTGGACGCACAGGGCATCCGGGCCTCCAGCGGCAAATTCAATTCCAAGACGGACGCGGAAAAGCTGCGCTCCGCCTGCCTGGGCAAGACCGCCGTGGTCCAGTCCGTCACCAGGAAGGACAAGACTGAGCGGCCACCGAAGCTCTACGACCTGACCACCCTTCAGCGGGAGGCCAACCGCCTTTTTGACTACACCGCCCAGCAGACCCTTGACTACCTCCAATCCCTCTACGAAAAGCGGCTGGCAACCTATCCCCGGACGGACAGCCGCTATCTGACCGAGGATATGGCGGAGGGCCTGCCCGCTCTCTGCGCCACCGTGGCCGGTGCGCTGTCTTTCATGGCGGGCCAGCCCCTCCCGGTACACGCTGCCCAGGTAGTAGACAGCAGCAAAGTGACCGACCACCACGCCGTCATTCCCACGGCGGAGATCGCCGGTGCTGACCTTGCCGCCCTGCCCACCGGGGAGCGGAACATCCTCTACATGATTGCCGTCCGGCTGCTGTGCGCCGTGGGCGAACCCCATACCTATGCGGAGACTGCCGTCACGTTGGACTGTGGCGGCGCTTCTTTTATGACCAAGGGCCGCACAGTGGCGGCGGCGGGCTGGAAGGGGACCGAAAAGGCGTTTCTTTCCACGTTGAAGAAGAAAGCCGAGGAACCGGCCCCGGCGCTCCCGGAACTGGCGGAGGGTCAGCGGTTGGAGGGTGCGGACGCTCTGTTGAAGCAGGGCACTACATCTCCCCCGGCACGATTCACCGAGGACACTCTGCTCTCCGCCATGGAACACGCCAGCGCAGAGGACTTTGCTGCCTTGGAATCCGTGGAACGGACCGGCCTGGGTACACCCGCCACCCGTGCGGCTATCATTGAAAAGCTGGTGAAATCCGGCTTTGTGGAGCGGAAGAAAAAGCAGCTTCTTCCCACGGAGAAGGGACTGGCGCTGTCCTGGGCCATGCCCGACCAGCTCAAATCCGCTAAACTGACAGCGGAGTGGGAGGACCGGCTGGGTGCTGTGGAGCGGGGCGAGCTGTCCCCGGAGGAATTCATGGCCAGGATCACCGCCATGCTCACCAATCTGGTCCGGTCCTACCGGAACGTGAAGCTGGAATCCACCGCCCTCTCCGATTCTGGGCGGGCAAGGATCGGCAAATGCCCCCGTTGCGGCAAAAACGTGGTGGAGGGTAAAAAGAGCTTCTACTGCGAGGGCTACCACGATACCCCCTCCTGCGGCTTTGCTCTGTGGAAGAATGACCGCTTCTTTACCAGTAAGCGCAAGGAGCTGACTAAGAAAATCGCCGCTTCTCTCTTGAAAACCGGGCGCGCGGCTGTCACCGGCCTGTTTTCCGAGAAGAAGGGCGTTTTCTATGACGCCACGGTGGTCCTGGATGATGATGGCGGCAAATTTGTCCGCTTCAAGCTGGAATTTGACAACAAATCTACGAGAAAGGAAGGGAAATGAATATGAATCATAACAACAATATTTTTGACCGCCGTTTGAGAGGGCTGCTGTCTGCCAGCGGTGTGGAGCGCGGGGAGCTGGCCCGTCACCTGGACGTGTCCGTCCCCACGGTGAACCGTTGGCTGAACGGCATCAGTACCCCCAACGCCTACCAGCTCCGGGAGATCGCCCACTACTTCGGTATGCCCTACGACTGGTTTCTGGAGGCCAAGGGCGGCATCCCCAATGCGGATGATCTGGCGGTGAAGCTGGGACTGTCCCCGGAGACGGTGGAGGCCCTGCTGGAGCTGGCTGGCTCCGAGAGCGAGGAAGTGCTGACAGCGGTGGACGATGCCGTCTGCGCTGTGATCGCCACCATCAACGCCGTGTACGGCGATCTGCTGGCGATTGCCGGGAACAGCGGGGGTTGAGCCTATGCGTGATGTGGAACAGGTTATTGCGGGGCTGAAAAGTGAGGCGATCCGCGAGATTACCAAGGAAAACGCCCGCCCCGAAGCTCAGTTGGCATGGTATTGGACCTATATTGGTTCACTGGATATGGCCCAGCAGTTAGGGCTTATCAATGACGCGCGCCGTCAGGCGCTTTACAGGGAGGTGGAGCAATTCAAGCCCGCATATGAAGTAAAGGTCCCCCAGGAGGTGAAGCCGAACCATTTGGCGGCGGCTGAAATGAGCGTGGAGGGCAACTACAACCAGATTGACGGCATCATCAACAATGAAGCCCCCAAGCCGCCCTCTGTCCTGGACAATCTGCGCCAATGCCAGGAGGAAGCCGGGAAGTCCCAAGGTGGGACCGCTCCCCCCAGCCGGGACCCGGAGAGGTAACGCCATGCGGCTGACCAACATCGAGAAGGAGACAGTTATCAATTTCAACGAGGCGGAGCGCACAGCCAGTATCTACACCCACAACGAGGCTTTGAAACATCAGCTTTTGGAGCTGTGCCAGTCCCACCCGGAGCAGGTGCGCCAGGCTGCCGCTAACGCCTGGGGCGGGCTGACGTTTGAGCTGCCGAAGAAGTGGCTGAAGGTATCGCCGCCCCGCGTCCTCTCTCCGGCGCAGAGGGCTGTGCTGGACAGGATGAACCAGAACAAGCAGCCCCCCTGATTCCTAACAATCATTGACAGGGCCGCGCTTGGCAGGTTATAATTGTTTCGTAGGAAGTAACCGCATCGTATCGAAGGGAGGAACCACTATGAAGCGAATTTTTGACAGCGCGGACGAATTTATCAGGCAGAGCGACTGGAAGGATTTAGCTATTGTCAAGTTTTGTCTGTTTTCCATCGGTCTGCTGGTGGGTCTGCAAATAACGGAGAAGTGCAAAAAGGGTGTGCGGATTGCCGCTTCGGTGGTGTTTACCCTCACATATATTTCCCTGATGGTCAAGTATTTGGGGATTCTCATAGCAAAAGGCGAAAAAGCCTAATCATATGATTTATAAGGCCCGGAGGGGAACAGTCTGACCGCTGTTCCCCTCCGGGCTTTTCTATTCTGAAATAAGGAGGTTTTCATGGCAAGCAAACTACAATTTATATCCGAGCTGGCAAGCCACACCGCCCAAACCGTCACGCGGGATGTGGACGGCTGGAAGCAATATTTAACTACCGCCAGCCGCCTCTATAAATACCGCTTTGATGAACAGCTTTTGATCTACGCCCAGCGCCCGGACGCCACCGCCTGCGCCAGTATGGAGCTGTGGAACGATACCATGCGGCGGTGGGTGAAGCCCCGTTCCAAGGGGATCGCCCTCATTCGGACTGATGCGGGTGGACGGCCTCGCTTGGAATATGTCTTTGACGTAGCTGACACCCGCCCCGTCCGTGGGGCGCGTGAGCCGTATCTGTGGGAGATGACGGCGGAGAAATCCGGCGCTGTTGCGGCGGCATTGGAGCGGCAGTACGGCCCCAGCGAGGAAACGGACATCGGCTGGCAGATCATGGAACAGGTCAGCCGCGCCGTAGGCGGGGCCTATCGGGACTATCTGGAGGACCTGCGCTATGACACGCGGGACAGCTTCTTGGAGGAATTGGACGACCTCAATCTGGAGGTACGCTATAAAAACCTCCTGACCGCCAGCGTCCAGTTTACCATCCTGACCCGCTGCGGCCTGGACCCCAGCGAGTATTTGGAGGACGAGGACCTTGCGGGCATTACCGAGTTCTCCACCCCCGCTGTCCTGCACCACCTGGGCCGCGCCGCCAGCAAGGTTTCCATGGACCTTCTCAACGAAATTGGCCGCGCCGTCAAAACCTATGACCGGGAACAGGCGAAAAATAAAGAAAAAAATATTGAAAAACCTCTTGCAAAATCGCCCGTGATGGACTATACTAAGGTCAAGGAAGAATTTAACACTGTAAAGCGTGAAAGTGAAGAAAGGAGCGTCAATCATGACGAAGGAGCTGACCTACAAACAGGCGGGCGATTATCTGATTCCCGACCTGACACTGGACGGAGCGGAGGAATTGGAGGAAATGCCCCTGGGCAAGTACGGAATGCTGCGGGAGACGTTTCTGGAAGAACGGCACCCAGGGACGTACACCTCCATGCTGCTGACGGGGCGGCTGTACCCCCACCTGCGGGAGATCGACCGGCAGGCGCGGGAGCAGGTGGACCGGATGGTGGCCGAGTTGAAGAAGCAGAACGGAGTGGACGAAGCGATGAAGGCCCGCGATCAGATGGGCTGGGTCCAGGCGGTGAACAGCTTCACGGCCCAGGCGGAGGAAGTGGTTCTGACGGAGATCGTCTACAAGTAAATCCAGAGGGTGAACCGGCGGCGGGCGAACAGCCCGCCGCTTCTGCGTCTGCGGAGGAACCGCCTGTCCCTGGGTCGCCGGACCTCTCCCTGTTCTCCCTGTTCCCCACGGTGGAAGAACAGATTGAGAATATCGCCCAGGCCCAGGCGGAGGATCGCCAGACGGCCCAGCAGCAGACATCCCTCCCTGCCGGTCTTGTGCCGCCTGCGGTCATTGGCCGCGCCCTCACCAGCGGCGGCAATGGGCGGCACAGCATCGAGCATATTGTGGCCTTCTTCCAGAAGGGTCCCACCGGTTCCGCTGCCGCCTCGTTTATGGCAAAAGAGTTTGGCGAGGGCGGCAAGGGCGTTACCATTGACGGACAGGAATATTCTCTGTGGTTTAACAGCGAGGGCTTCCGCATCGCGCCGGGACGGTCCGCATTTGGCCCTGGCAGCACGCTTATATCCTGGGTGAACGCCGCCGCTATGACCTCCAACCTCCTGCGGGATGGAACATTTGCTACGCAGGATAAAGTTGACGCCGCTCCTGATAACGAAGTGCGGGAGCTGGCGGAAAAGCTGTGGTATCTGCGGCAGGATTTCAGCGACAGAGCAAAGGAATTTCACCTTCTGTCCACGATTTCTAGTCATTTTATGCAAAAAGGCTTCCCGGAAGATACAAAGGAGATTGCCCGCCTGCTGAGAATTCCAGCCTACTGGAGCGACATTAAACGCCAAATGGACGTATTTGTGGACGTATATGAATCCGAGCCAGACCTTTTGCGATTCAGGCAGATACATGACCCGCAAAAATTGGCAAATGACCTCCACCTTCTGTTTACGTTCAGAGAACAATTCCAAGGAGCAGAGGGCTTTACTCCGGCAAAGGCCAGCTTCATCACGGAGGACGAGATCACCCGCCTGCTGACCGGAGGCCCCAGCATTGCCGAGAGCAAGCTGCAAATATACTCCTATTTTGTCCAGGGCCACAACGCCAAAGAGTGCGCTGATTTTCTGAAAAGCAGCTATGGCGAAGGTGGACGCTGCTATACCGGCTATGACGAGAACTATGGCACCAAGGGAATCCGTTTCACCCGTTCGGATGAGGAATCCGGCTATAAGGGCTATGATACGGTCACGCTGAACTGGAACCAGGTGCAGAAGCGTGTCCGAGCCTTGATTGACAGCGGGCAGTACCTCAACGATCAGGAAAAGGCGTATCTTCCGGCCTATGAGAAAGTAACCCTTGCCCGGCGGATTTATCATTTTTACAGCATGGACCCCAACCGGACCAATCCCCCCGGCAATGATATGGACGCCGCCGTGAAGAAAATCCGGGCCATTCTGGAATCTGATGATTCCAAGAAACACTCTAAACTGTACGGCGAAATGTTCACCATTATGGCTGCTGTTTCCCCGGACAGCCCGGAGTACCGGCGGATGATCCCCGTCCTGCGGGATATGGAGACATTTACGCGGGGTGAATATTCTCTGTATGAACCTCTGCCGGAAGTTGTTTTGCAAACGGAGCGTCAGGCGAAACAGGCGGCAAAGGAGGCCCAGCGCGCGGCCCCCACGCCCCAACGCACACCTTCCGAAGCCCCGCCCGCTTCCAGCGACCGGCTGGCGGCTGCGGCCCGCGCCCTGGCAAATAAGAAACGGCCAACGGCCCAGGAGGACCAGAGCGGCCAATTCAGCCTGTTCTCCCCGGCAGCGTCCGCTCCGCTGGAACCGGAACCCTCTGCCCCTCCCCAGGCGGCAGAGCATGAGGAAACCTCCCGCTCTCCGTGGTGGGACGGCTACAAGGAGATCAAAGAGGCAAATCCCCACAATATCGTGCTGTTTCAAGTGGGCGATTTCTTTGAGATGTTCGGTGAGGATGCCAAAACCGCCTCTGCCCTGCTGGACCTCAGCCTGACTACCCGGCCCATAGCTGGCGTTGGGCGTGTGGAGATGTGCGGCGTTCCCGTCCACGCGGTAGAGCAGTACGTTGAAAAGCTGCGGGAATTTCATTCTGTGACCCTTGCGCCCGTTGAGGCGCAGACCGGGGAGCGCCAGCCCAGCACCTTGCTTTCCCGGCAGGAACAGGCCATTCAGGACAGCGGCGAACAGGGATGGCAAACTACTGTCACCGAGCGCAACTATCAGGCCACGGTAACTGCGGAGGAAGCGCCGCTTCTGGCAAGGCTCATGCAGACCAATGAAATCAGTGCCGCGCAGTTTAACCATGAGAACGGCGAAGTTACATTCAGCTTCCCAGCGGCGGACCGGGACGCGGTTGAAAATCTGATCGCCAAATTGAGGGCGGAACTGGCGAAAGCGGTGGCGGCATCGTATCCCTCTGAAAAATCCCAAAAGCCCGGACGGACCAAGGTGGAGCTGAATTACCGCAATTTTGTGAAGCTGTTCCCGGAAATCGCCAGCGGTGAGTACCGCTATCTGCGCATGGAGGCAGGCGAGGACGGCGGGGCTATGATGCCCCTCCACCTGGAATGGATTGACACGGACGTGATCGCCGTCAGCCATACCTATACGCAGAATGGCGATCTCATGCGCGACCCGGAAATGACCTTCCGGGTGGACCGGGAGAAGGGGACCCTGGAACCGCTGACCTTCCGGCAGGACGGCTCTATTCAGATTTATCAGGAGGTCTACCCGGAACCCGGCAAGTGGATTCCCAAGCTGCACCGGGATTTGAACACCTTTGCCCAACAGTGGTTGAAAAACATCAGTCAGCAGGGCTACCACAAGCGGGAGGCCGTTGTGGTCCGGGGCGGCGAGGACGTGCGCCTGACCTTTGACCAGGACGGCAAGGCGGTGGAAAATGGCGGTTTAGGCGATAATCCTACCATCAGGCAGATTTATGAGCATTATGCGCCTATGGTCAAGAATCTGGTGCTGGCGGATACAGCATATCGAAACGCTTGCGCCAATTCTGACCAGGACCTTGCCCGTCTGGAGGGCAACGAGGCCATCAAGCGGGCGGTGCTGTCTATCAATGAGACGCCGCTGTTAAAGCAGTATTATGATAATACCGCTTTCCACAACCAACTGCACCAAGAAATCATCGGTGAAACTTACCCCGCGCTATCCCAGCCGGAGCAGGCTGCAAAAGCGCCCGTTTCAATGGATTCCCCGGAGCGGTTTGAAGTTTCCCGGCTGTGGGGGGACGGTCCTTTTGTCATTTATGACAATGCGCTGGAACGCTTCTACAAGGAAGGAAACCATATACTGCAATTCGTGGAGCAGGGCAGCGCAGAGAATTATCTGGCGAATATTCACCGCACCTCCGGCCAGACAGTCCCCACGGAACCTTCGGCAGATTGGGTGGTCACTCCGGTCACGCTCTATGAGAAAGCATTGACCATTCTGGACCGGACAGTTTGGAATAGTAGCCATTTTAACTTCTTATACGACCGTGATCTGGATTACGATGAAGCGGCGGACGCCCTGAACGCTGAAATGCCCGATCTTATAGAGGCGGCGAGGGGCTATCCCGACATTCTCGCCGCGTTCCACTCTCTCCCCATGTTCCGGGAGTGGCTAGTAGAGGACCTCATGGAGCGCAGCTATCAGGATGTGATTATGGACCCGCGCCTTGCGCCGGAACGGTATGCCGATTCTCCTGATTGCCCGGAGTGGGCGCGGAAGGTTCCCGCCGTGGACCATTCGGAACCAGAACAGGGGGAGGCCGGTACAGAGATACCCCCAACACCGGAGACTGTGCCGGACCCCACCGGGGCGGGTATGCTGGAGCAGGTGGAAAGGGCCGACGCCGCCCCCGCTGAACCTGATCTTACCCCCAATGTTGACGAATATCTGGACCTGAAAGCTCGATACCCGGACAAGCTCGTCGGCGTTCAGGTGGGGGACTATATGCTGTTCTACGGGAAGGACGCCGAAGCAGCGGCCCCCGCCATGGGGAAGGACTTGCTGACGCGGGACATTCCCGGCCTGGGCAGCACCTTTGTTACCGGGACCTCCCTGGGCTGGCAGTCCGCATTGACGGACCTGCTGGAGCATGGGCATAGCGTGGTCATGGCACGGCCTGACCCTGAACGCGGCCCGGACGCGCCCTATGAGATCATCAAGGAGCGGAGCGCGGCGGAGTTCATCCCCCTGGGCATGGAACTGACCATGGACGGGCGGCGCATGAAGATCGACAGCGTGGACTTCCAGGCGGGGACCGTCAGCCTGCTGGACTTGGATATGAAGGGCTGGTTTCCTATTTTCCGCTCAGAGCCGATTCCCTTTGTCCGTGAATTTATAGAGGAAGCCCAGCGCAGAGAGGAATACACCATTGCGGAGGTGGCGGCACACCGTCAACGGCTGGAGGCCGCTGATGAAATCCCCGTGGGCACGGAGCTGACGGTGGACGGACAGCGTGTCAAAATCCACAGTGTAGATGTGGAACATGATATTGTCCGCCTGAAAATTCTGGATACGGCCTATTCCTATCTCCAGCGGTCCATCCAGGCGGTGCGGGACCTTGTTGCCAAAGCCCGCACCGCCATCCTTGGCGCGGATGATTCCCCGCCTTCCCCCGAACCGGAGTCGGAACAGGTGGAGATTGACGGCGGGCAGGTGGTTCCGCCCCCTCCGCCAGCTTCCCGCCAACCGCGCCGGGAACGTCATAATTTCCAGATCACCAATGATAACCTGGGCGTGGGCGGCGAAAAAACGAAATATCAGTACAATGTGGCGGCTATCCGTACCTTGAAACAGATTGAGGCGGAGGGCCGTCTTGCCACGCCAGAGGAACAGGAAACCCTATCACGCTATGTGGGCTGGGGCGGCATTGCCGGGGCGTTTGATGAAAATGATCCCAAGTGGGTCAAGGAGTATGCCGAGCTGAAGGAGCTGCTGACCCAGGACGAATACAATTCCGCCCGCAGTACGGTACTCAATGCCCACTACACCAGCCCCACCGTCATCAAAGCCATGTATCAGGCGGTGGAGAATATGAATTTCCAGCCGGGGACCGTGCTGGAACCGTCCATGGGCATCGGCAACTTTTTCGGCCTCCTGCCGGATTCTCTGGCGTCGGCGAAGCTGTACGGCGTAGAGCTGGACGATCTGACCGGGCGCATTGCCCGACAGCTTTATCAGAACGCCGATATTACCCTTGCCGGTTTTGAACAGACAGACCGGAAGGACTTCTATGATCTGGCGGTGGGCAACGTGCCTTTCGGCCAATACCCCGTCAATGACCCCGCCTATAACAAGCTGGGCTTCAACATTCACAACTATTTCTTTGCCAAGGCGCTGGACCAGGTACGTCCGGGCGGCATCGTGGCCTTTGTCACCAGCCGCTACACCATGGACGCAAAGGATTCCACCGTGCGGAAGTATCTGGCGGAGCGGGCTGACCTGCTGGGCGCGATCCGTCTGCCCAACAACGCTTTCAAGGCCAACGCCGGGACCGAAGTGGTGTCCGATATTATTTTCCTGCAAAAGCGGGACCGCCCCGCCATTGAGCAGCCGGGATGGGTGCAGGTGGGTGAAAATGAAGATGGATTCAAGATCAACAGCTATTTTCTGGAACACCCGGATATGGTGCTGGGCACGGCCACCTCGGAGAATACGCAGTACGGCAGGCAGGATTACACCGTTGCGCCCATTGCCGGGGCGGACCTCTCCCGGCAGCTTGCCGGGGCCATTCAGAACCTTGCCCCGCCTGACCGGGAACTGCTGGAGATCGAGCCGGAGCAGGAGGACGGCAAAGAGGTTGAATCTATCCCTGCCGACCCTTCTGTACGCAATTTCAGCTACGCACTGTTCAATGGCAAGCTGTATTTCCGCGAAAATTCTCGCATGAAGCCCGTGGACTTGGGCAAGACCCCCACGGAACGGGCCATGGGCATGATCGCCATTCGGGACTGTGCCCGGAAGCTCATTGATTTGCAGTTAGGAAACGCCGGGGACGATGAAATCAAGGCGGAGCAGGCCAAGCTCAACCGCCTTTATGACGCTTTCACGAAAAAACACGGCCTGTTGAGCAGCCTGGGCAACAGGAGGGCCTTTGAACAGGATTCCTCCTACCCGCTTCTGTGTTCCCTGGAAGTGCTGGACGATGAAGGAAATTTGGAGCGCAAGGCGGATATGTTCACCAAGCGCACCATCCAGAACCGGCAGGCCGTCACCAGCGTGGACACGGCGGTGGAGGCCCTGGCGGTGTCCATTGGCGAGAAGGCCCGCGTGGACCTGGAGTATATGGCAGGTCTGATGGGTGGACCTGAGAAAATTCCGCAGATCGTGGAGGATTTGAAGGGCATTATCTTCAAGGACCCCGCCACCGGCCCCTTTGATTTTGCCGAGGACGGCGAAAACTGGTCGAAGGGCTGGCAGGCGGCGGACGAATACCTTTCCGGCAACGTCCGGGTGAAGCTGGCCCAGGCCCGTGCCGCCGCAGAGGATAACCCGCAGTTTGCTATCAATGCTGAGAAGCTGGAACAGGTACAGCCCAAGGACCTGACCGCTTCGGAGATCAGCGTCCGCATTGGCGCGTCCTGGGTTTCCCCGGAGTATTACCAACAGTTTATATTTGAGTTGCTGCAAACGCCGGAGCGCCTGCGGGAGAAGAAAATCCGCCTTGATTATTCCGATACGTCCGGCGAATGGCGGGTGCAGGGCAAGAGCGAGGACAGCGCGGATAACGTCCGTGCCTATACCACCTACGGCACCAAGCGCATCAACGCCTATGAAATCTTCGAGGCCACGCTGAACCAGCGGGATGTGCGGATATTTGATAAAAAATGGGAGGACGGAAAGGAGGTCCGCGTCCTCAACGAGAAGCAGACCGCGATTGCCCAGCAGAAGCAGGAGGCGATCTGTGAAGCGTTTAAGGAATGGATTTTCAAAGACCCGGAGCGCCGGGAGGCTCTGTGCAGGAAGTACAATTCCGTATTCAACGCCATCCGGCCCCGCGAGTATGACGGTTCCCATATCCGCTTTGCGGGCATGAACCCGGAAATCTCCCTGCGGCCCCACCAGCAAAACGCCGTGGCGCATATCCTCTATGGAAAGAACACACTGCTGGCTCACTGTGTCGGCGCGGGCAAGACCTTTGAAATGATCGCCGCCGCTATGGAGAGCAAGCGCCTGGGCCTGTGCCAGAAATCCCTGTTCGTCGTCCCCAACCACCTGACGGAACAGTGGGGCGGCGATTTTTTACGTCTTTATCCAGGAGCGAAGGTGCTGGTTGCTACCAAGAAGGACTTTGAACCCGCCCGCCGCAAGAAGTTCTGCGCCCGTATCGCCACCGGCGATTATGACGCGGTTATCATCGGTCACAGCCAGTTTGAGAAGATTCCCCTCTCCCCGGAGCGGCAGAAGGCTGTGATTGAGGACCAGATTGACGAAATTGTTACTGCCATCCGTGAAGCAAAGGAGGAGGATGGAGACAACTTTACCGTCAAGCAGATGGAGAAAACCAAGAAAAAATTGGAGGCCAAGCTGGAAAAGCTGGCGGCAAAAGAGAAAAAGGACAGCGTGGTCACGTTTGAGGAATTAGGCGTTGACCGGCTGTTTGTAGACGAGGCGCACAGCTTTAAGAACCTCTTTTTACACACAAAAATGAGCCGTGTGGCGGGCATCGCTCAGACGGACGCGCAGAAATCCAGCGATATGTACGGCAAATGCCGTTACATGGACGAGATCACCGGCGGGCGTGGTATTACTTTCGCCACGGGGACCCCGATCTCCAACAGTATGGTAGAGTTGTATACCATGATGCGCTACCTCCAATTTGACACGCTGGAACGGAACGGCCACCGTCACTTTGATTCCTGGGCGGCGGACTTTGGTGAGAAGGTGACGGCTATGGAGCTGAAACCGGAGGGAACCGGATTCCGGTCCAAGACCCGGTTCGCCAAATTCTACAATCTCCCGGAGCTTATCAGCATTTGGAAGGAGGCTGCTGATATTCAGACGGCGGATATGTTGAAACTGCCAACCCCGGAGGCTGTCCCCATCACTGTCACCACCGAACCCAGCAAGTTTCAGCAGGAGATGGTGGCGGAGCTGGCTGACCGGGCGGACGCTGTGCGTAACAGGCTGGTGGACCCGTCCGTGGACAATATGCTGCGGATCACGTCTGACGGGCGCAAGCTGGCTCTGGATCAGCGTTTACAGAACCCCCTCTTGCCGGATGACCCAGACAGCAAGGTCAACGCCTGCGTCAAGAATGTTCTCACCGAGTGGCGGAACAGCATGGACATTCGGGGGACCCAATTAGTGTTCTGCGACCTGTCCACGCCCAAGGGGGACGGCAAATTTAACGTCTATGACGATATAAAAGCGAAGCTGATCGCCCAGGGCATCCCCCAGGAGGAAATCGCCTTTATCCACGATGCCAACACCGAAGCGCAAAAGGCGGAGCTGTTCGCCAAGGTGCGCCGGGGGCAGGTGCGCGTCCTCATCGGCAGTACGCAGAAGATGGGCGCTGGCACTAACGTCCAGGACCGGATCGTGGCCTCCCATGACCTTGACTGCCCATGGCGTCCGGCTGATTTGGAGCAGAGGGCGGGCCGTTCTCTGCGCCAGGGCAACATGAATAAGACGGTTAAAATGTTCAAGTACGTTACCAAAGGAACCTTTGACGCATACAACTGGGGTCTGGTGGAAAGTAAGCAGAAATTTATCGGGCAGGTCATGACCGGGAAATCCCCTGCCCGGTCCATTGAGGACGTGGACGCTACCGCCCTCTCCTACGCCGAGGTCAAGGCCCTGGCTACCGGGGATGACCGTATCCGGGAGAAAATGGAGCTGGATGTGCAGGTGGCAAAGCTGAAAATGCTCAAAGCCAACCATACATCCCAGCAGTATGAAATGCAGGATAAGGCGCTGAAATATTATCCGAATAAAATTGCGGAGACAAAGCTGTTTATTGAGGCGCTGGGGAAAGATTTACCCATTGTGCAGGCCAATCCGGTCAAGGACGATGCGTTTACCATGACCGTCATGGGACAGACCTTCACGGAGCGGAAGGACGCGGGCGTGGCCATTATCAAGGCGTGCCTGCTCATGCCCGACCCGGAGAAGCCCCTCGACCTGGGCGAATACCGGGGCTTTCCCATGCAGCTTCATTGTGATGGGTCCAAGTTCAAGATCACCATGAAACAGAATTTGACCTATACGGCGGAGCTGGCCGATGATCCGGTGGGCAATGTTACCCGTATCAACAACGCTCTGGAAGGTATGGCTGAAAAAATCAAGGGGCATGAGGCGCGGCTGGTGACGTTGGAAAAGGAGTTGGTGAACGCCAGGGAAGAATCTGAACGGCCCTTCCCCAAGGAAGATGAATTACAGCAGAAATCGGCTCGTCTGCTCCAGCTTAACCTGGAATTGGAGAAGGCTGACCACAAGTCGGAGGAACAATCTCAGGACGGCGAGGATGAAGCGGATTTAGGGGACGGCGAGACCCCCGCGCCAGAGCCGCCCGCGCTTACCGTATTGAGCGGTGATAAGCCGTCCATCCGGGCGGCGCTACGCTCCTACGTTCCACCCGCACCGGTGGCTGCTGGAGCGGAAAGAGATCAGCGAAGGGAGGCGGCACTGTGAGAAAGTACGAGGGCCGGACGGTGGGCCTTTACACAAAGGTGTCCCCGGAGGAAAAGGAGGTGATTGACCGGAAAATGGCCCTCCTGGGGACCATAAATCTGCGGGCGTATCTGCGGAAAATGGCGGTGGACGGGTATGTGGTCCAGTTGGATATGTCCAGCGTAGTGGAGCTGGTGAAGCTCCTGCGCTCCATTTCCAGCAACGTGAACCAGATCGCCCGCCGCTGCAACAGCACACACAACCTCTACGCCCAGGATGTAGAAGATCTGCGCCAGGGTTATACGGAGGTCTGGCAGGGTATCAGCGAACTGCTGAAGAAATTTGAAACGCTGTGACTATGGTGGCGGCGGGAGCATTTTCGGATGTTCCCGCCGCCTCTGTTTTCGTATTGGGGGTGATTTTATAGCGGGCGTTTCTAAAGAACAGATTGAAAAAGCAAAGGAGTGGGACCTGCTTTCATACCTGGAAACCTACGAACCCCATGAGCTGAAACGGTGCGGCCCCCACGAATACTGCACCCGGACCCATGACAGCTTGAAAATCTCCAACGGAAAATGGTGCTGGAACAGCCGGGGCATTGGGGGCCGGACGGCGCTGGACTATCTGATAAAGGTCCGGGGGATGGACTTTGTTGGGGCGGTGGAGGCTCTGTGCGGCTATCGTGCCCCGCCGCCCCAGGAGCGGCCAAAGCCAAAACCTCCAAAGCCCTTTCAGCTCCCGGAGGCCAGCCGCTTCCCCGCCGCCATGCTTTCCTATTTGCAGAAAAGGGGTATCCACCCGGAACTGCTGCAAGCGTGTATTCAGGCCGGTACGCTCTATGAGAGCCGGAAATATCAGAACTGCGTTTTTGTCGGGAAGGACCCAACGGGCCGCGCCCAGTTCGCCTGCCTCCGGGGGACGCGGGACAACTTTCGGGTAGATGTGGAGGGCAGCGATAAACGGTACAATTTTTCCCTGCTGGCCGCTGACCCGGAATGTTCCCGGCTGGCGGTGGCGGAAAGTCCGATTGATACTCTATCCCTGGCCTCGCTGGTGAAGCTGTCCGGGGGCGAGTGGCGGGACAGCCATTACCTTTCCCTCGGTGGGACCGCGCCCCGTGCCATGATTCAATTCCTTCACGATCATCCCCACGTTACCCAGGTCAGTCTATGCCTGGACAACGACAAGGCGGGGCTGGTCGGCATGGAAAGGCTGGAACAGGCCATTCAGGAGGACCCGAACCTTTCTCAGCGGGTGAAGCTGGTCCACCGCAACCCGCCGCCCCCCGGACACGGGAAGGACTACAACGAATTTCTCTGTCAGGTAAAGACGGAGCGGCAGAAGCAGTACCAGCGGGAGGGGGACCGGTAAATTATTTACCTGATGAAGCAAACGCCTCAAACAGTTTGTTGATAATATTACACGCAATTTCAAACTGTTCCGGTGGAAGATTGCTCAGGCGCTCAGATATGCTATGGGCATCATTCCCGGTTCCTTCTTCAAAAAGGATAGAATCGCTGGAAATAGAGAGCGTTTCACAAATACGTATCAATGTCCCGATAGAAATACCAACTACTCCCCGTTCTATATCTGAAACATTTTTTGTTGCAAGGGAGACGAGTTCTGCAAATCTGTCTTGTGTTAGGCCCGCAGATTCTCTTGCAATTCGGATTTGGTTGCCAATTCTCACATTGAGTTCCTTTTTCTCTCGCACATCAGCACCACCTTTCACCATTAGTTTATGTAATGGCGGTGTTGACAACAACATGGCCTGTGCTTTATAATTTATGGTGTTTATAACACGACAGAAGCACAAGGCAATAACAGGTGTGAGCGATAAGGGATTGCGCTTAGGAAGGAGGCCAATTCATAGCAATCTCCAACATATTCCCCCGGAAAATCATGCGAAACCGCACCCGGCAGCAGTCCATGGCGGACCGGCACGACTACGACCAGAAAGCAGAGAAAACCAATGATGGCGAGTTGGTGTCCTTCTATATGTGTTCGCCGGAAACCGCCGCAGAAGAATTTGAGATCAGTAAACAACTCTACCACCAGATCACCGGGCGGAAACAGTCTCCTGAACATGATATTATCATGTACCGTATTATCCAGTCTTTCAAGCCAGGGGAAATCAGCCCGGAGGATGCCAACCGGCTCGGCTATGAGCTGGCGATGAAGTTTACTAGGGGCCAGCACCAATTTGTAGTGTCTACCCATGTGGACAAGGCCCATATCCATACACACATAGAGTTTAACAGCACCAACCTCAATTGCGATGCTAAATTTCAGAATGTCAAGAACTCCGCTTTTATTCTGCGGCGGCTCAATGACGAGCTGTGCAGGGCGCACGGCATCTCTGTGATCGAGAACCCAAAGCCCAGCGCAAAAAAGCAGAAAGAAATAGCAGCGGTAAAATACGGAACCAGCCATAAGGAGCAGCTACGCCAGACCATTGACCGGGTACTCCCCGATTGTCAGGGGTATGATGATTTTCTGGCAAAAATGCGGGCCGAAGGTTATGAAATCAGAGAAGGGAAAAAGCTGTCCTTCCGCGCACCCGGCTGGGGCCGCTTCACACGTTCTGACAAGCTAGGGGCCGACTATACCAAGGAGGCCCTGCGGGAGCGCAGTACCAACCGGGGCGGGCGTTCCTCTGCGGCGAGAAAGGCCGTTCCCCATGCTGGCCGGAAAGTCAATATGCTTATTGATATTCAAGCGAAGATGGCCGCTGGCAAGGGTGCTGGCTATGAACGGTGGGCGAAGATTTTCAATCTGAAGGAGGCGGCAAAAACGCTCAATTTCCTGATTGAGAATGATCTGACTGACTATGACGAATTGACGGTGCGGGCAGAGCAGGCCGGTGATCGCTTTGACGAGGTTTCCCGCCGTATCAAGCAGTTGGAGGGACGCATGGCCGAGGTTGCCCAGCTAAAAACCCATATCATCAATTACTCCAAGACGCGGGAGGTCTACGCCGCTTATAAGAAGTCCCGGCATAAGAAGGAATTTCTTGCGGAGCATGGGGCGGAGATTGCCCAGCATGAGGCGGCTAAGAAAGCCTTTGACGCGCTGGGCGGGAAGCCCATCCCAAAGGTTGCCCAGCTTTCCCAGGAGTACGCCGCTCTGCTGGCGGAGAAGCAGGAGCAGTACGCAGAATACAAGGCGCTCCGGCAGGATATGATTGCCTACCGGACGGCGAAACAAAACGTGGATAAAATCCTCGGCTTAGTGCCGGAGGAACAGGACCAGAATAGAGAGCAGAAGCCGGAGCGGTGACTGAGAAAAAACTCCCGTGCCGCCTGGCATGGGAGTTTTTTTATTTTTCTTGAATCTGTTCATCTACAAAAACTCGTAAAAACAGATTAAGTGCGTTACGCTGTTCTTTTGATAAACTAGGGAATTTTAGGGTATATTGATTATCTATCCCCACAAGATAGTCAATAGATGTTCGCAAGATAACCGCTATTTGCTTTGTCCTATCCAGCGTGGGGGTCTGGACATTGTTCTCATACCGATATATAGTTTCTTCACTTACTTCCAATTTTTTGGCGAGGGCTTTTCTGGATAATCCACGTTCTTCACGAAGTTGGCGAAGCCGGATACCAAAATCATAAACTTGATTGTCACTCATAAGACCACCTCTCTTGTCCTTTTATTGTATCGCACTGAAATATACCTAATACGACATAAACCGACCTGTATTTAGTCGAAATACGTTGACACCCTTTGACAATCTATGATATGATATTTTCAAAAACAAAACGCACCCCAGAATAGGGGTACGTTTATAATGATTGTGCATTTAGTCGCTCTATCATCAATAAAACTGCTTCTAAATTCTCATCTGACATCTTTTTGATGCCGTCCATAACCTTTTTAGCGAGATATGGATTGTCAAACTCACCAGCTTCATCGAAGAAATCTCGTGGAGTAACACCAAGTGCTTCTATCAGATATAGCAATTCCTTCACAGAGGGTTGAGAGTATCCGCTCACAATGTTATGAACATAGTTCTTGCTATGTCCCACATCATAGCTTAATTGGTACTCTGATATATTCCTTTTTACTCGCAACTCGGTAATTCTTTGCCGCACATATTCAATATCCATCAGTTACAACCTCTCCATAGCACTCTTATTATACACAGTGCATGAGTTGGACAGGTGCATAACTGGTGTGTAATTTTTGCCATATATCACTCTAATAAAGTGTTTTGAGGGGTAGAGTACACACTGGTCGAGTTTGAGATCAATAGCAAACAGGAAAAATTTGAAAGGGGAAATCAATTTGCCACACATTGAAGGTATAGACACTTCCGAGGAAGAACTACATAGCTGTCATGTAAGCACCGTTCACGTTCAGTCGGAACAGGCGGCGGAAACGCTTCAGAAGCCAATCGGGAGTTACATTACCATTGAGACGGGTAAACCTCTGAGCAGGCATGACCACATCATGAGCGTAGGGGAATGTCTGGCCGAAGTGCTGGACCGGGTGCTGCGACCTCATTATCACGGGAAACTGTGCGTCTGCGGAATTGGAAACAGGGACCGCTCTGCCGATGCTCTGGGGCCAGAGGTAACACGTAATCTGCCGTTGAAGGTACTTTCAGAAATTGGGCTGGAAGAAAATTTTCGAGAGATCGTTTCTCTGGAACCGGGTACAGTGGGGACCAACAACATAAACACCGAAGTGCTTGTAAATGGCGTGGTAAAAGCGGTAGGGGTTGATTGTCTGCTGCTTATAGATTCTCTGACCGCCAAGGAACCGGCGCGGATGTTTCAGACAATACAGCTTTCCACCAACGGGGGCCTCAGCCCCCACCTGACTGGACGAAAAGCGGATTGGTCTGTATTAGGGATTCCAGTGATCTCTCTCGGTGTGCCTATGGCAATCCCCGCTTCCGTCTTTTTGCCAGATCAAGATTTGGACAGCACATTATTTACAAGCACAGGGGTTCAATCCGAGATTGCTGCTGCCGGACGAATTATCGCATATTCAATTCTCCGAGTGTGCTTTCCTTCATACTCCATGGCAGAGTGCTTTATTTGGTCCGGGCTGAACAATGACACCGTTCTTTTTGACCTCGAAGCCTGGAACTCATAAACACGGTCAAGGAACTGCGGCCCACGTCCAGTCAAAGGAGACGGTGCTATGGTCATAGATAAGACAACGGGGAGAGGCTGTGCTTGGAGCATAGTCTCGAAAACGATTATCAGGAAACTGATTGCTGATGGTATCGTAGGTAAAGCAATTTATAGAAAACCTCGCAAAAACCGATATGAAGTGCTGGCGGTGATTGAGTTCGGAGAGAGGTTACACGTATGGCCCAAGAGAGATGGTGAGTTGGTGGAGGAACCGTTATGGACCCCATCTTTTATTGATGCGGAAATATGGGCGCGGGCGGTCAGCAGATTTCGCACCTGTGAGAGCCTTGATCGAAATGTGGAGAATCATCTGCTCCCAGAAATGGAGGAATATCTACAAAGTATCCCTGATGCGGAGCTGGTTTCTATCACAAGGGACTTCCTGTTAGAGTGTGGTGTAATTCACGTACCTATCTCTCAACGGGCAGGAAACACATATTATTTCAACGAAAATGAGGTTTACTCTCTTGACAAAAAATCAGAACTGTTTCCGTATGAGAAGCAAATTAAACACTGTCTTTTCACGGCTGAATACGAAACCTGCTTTAATGTGAATGTCTGGCGGAAAGCCGTTTCTCAGTTTGAAGTTGGAATGACGCTGCAAGAGTGCATTAGTGCTTTTCTGAAAACAGAGTTGGTTCATCGTATTCCGCAAGAGTTGTCCCACGTTGACAGATTGGTACAGAGCATAGCTCCACCTGCATATGAGCGCGTTCCAGGAAACAATAATAAAACTACATTTGACCATATTCGCATGACTGTGGGCCTTCCCCGCTATCAATTCAATTCATGGGAAGCCCTGCTAAATGAAGTTAAAAAGCATCAGAGGGGAATATATCAGAGAGTTGCACAAAGATTAGAAAAGGATCGCCAATTTAAGAAATATGGTATACCGATGAACTTCCTCAAAGTGAGCGATGTTATATTGCGGCGCGACTTTTCAATGGAGTTTATTTTTGAGTTAAAAGTCACCTTGCCGCAGGATATGGAGAAATAAAATGAATTACAAGTCGAAAAATCGAAACAATATTTGAAAGTGAGAGAAACCACATGAAAAGAGACATAAAAAAAGAGAGGATTGTCGAATTAGAAAAAATTCAAAAATCCTCTCAGGGAAAAATTTTCCCTGCTGACCTTCCTTTTGACCTTACCGTTGAATTGGGGGAGATTGTGGCGGCGGAATTGAAAAGCCCCGGCGTATATTACATCGGAGCCAAGAAAGAGGGAGATGTTCCAAGTAGTACGGAATTATACGTTGTGACAGCTGATGCTCCGGCTATTTCTGAGAAGGCACGAGCCTATGGGAAGGAATTACCTGGGCATCCAGGCTTGCGAATTTATGACATTCTCCAACCGGGCAGCGGTCGATTTGTGATAGATTTTGAAATGCGCCGGTATCAGATAAAATGTCACCTGCCGGAAATTGAGGACAAGGATTCTTTATACACCGCCGCGCTCTACGGAGCAGAAGAACACCCGGATTATTTTGGAGCTTTTCCAGTTCCCTCTTTCACTCCGAGAGGTTTTACAGTACGGCACAAGACAATTCTGAACGGTGTGTATTGGCTGGAAACAGATCACTGTGAGGAAATGCTGGCGATATGCTATCCAATCTGGCAGGCAGACATTACACTTTCCGAACAAAACCATGGTGAACAACTGGAATATGACCGGATACATGGGATAGACAATACTCTTGGTTATCTCTTTTTCTCTAAGCGGAACAGCGTCATCCCGTTGTACGAGCTTTCCCTTCTCCATTCAGAAATGAAGGAAAGCGGTGTGATTGATATGGCTGCGCTACTAAACGCAATCTGCGAATCTTACCCGGAGTATACCGCAATTCATAACGAGGAAGTATCAAAATTTGACAATAGAGAGTTCATAAAGGAAACGCCCGGTGCAGGTACAGATTTTATCAAGTTTTGATAGAGGATACAACGTATTAGCTGAAAGTTGGAGGGAATCATGACTACAAATCAAAATACCTGTGCATTTACCGGGCACCGGCCTAAAAGTTTCCCATGGAAATACAACGAAGCCGCCCGCGAGTGCGTATTACTGAAGGAGGCTCTGTCCGCGCAGATCACTGCTTTAGCAGAACGAGGTGTGACAGAGTTCCTATCAGGTATGGCCTTGGGGGTGGACCTTTGGAGCGCACAGATCGTCCTTGGCCTGCAAGAGAAGTATCCTACAATACGGCTCCACTGTATCCTGCCTTGCGAAGGGCAAGAAATTAAATGGGCAGATTCAGCGCAGGAACAGTATCGTAGCATCCTGAGACGGTCCAGTGATGTGGTCTATGTAAGTCGAAAATACACCCAGAATTGTATGTTGGAACGAAACCGCTACTTGGTAGACCATGCGTCCATTCTGGTGGCCGTTTGCAATGGGACGCAGCGAAGCGGGACCGGAGCTACTGTGCGGTACGCTCAGAAGCAAGGGCGTGAAATTTTTATTATTGACCCCATCTCACGAACAACCACCTATTTTCCAATGAACTCAGTGCGTGGATAAAAGTCAAAGGGGATTGATAGGAGCATGACAAATCGTGAAACAAGGGAACTTGAAGCCTTGCTGTTTCTGTTCCGGCCTTATATAGACAAAGAGGCCCAGCCCGATTATGACGTTGTATACTCACGAAAATTCGGCTACCTGTTCATACAATTTTATCCAGAGGGAAATGGAGAGGATCAAATTACTTTGCTGGAAACCTCCCATGATCTGCTGTTTATGATGTTCTCATGGGTCACGCTGGATGTACTGGCGCTGGACTTGGAGGGCGAGCATTGGGAAGCGAAGATGAGATTGTTCCCATCGGAGGAAAAGGAAATCAGAAAGCGTATTTGCCCTGTTCTGGAAAAGTGCGGAAAGCGGAGCGAAGAATATAAAAAACTACTGAACAGGTTCTTGAGAAACTACCCGGACATTTTTCTGGATGATACTCCATTTTAGCGGTTGGCCACAGCGTAAAGCCAAGCTAAAAACTGCGCTGTCTGTACGACGCAGCTTTTAGCTTGATTTGCTATCTGAGCAGTTGGCGTGGTATACTAACTTCAGGCAATCGTTATTGGGAATGTCCACGAAACCTTAGCCCGCTTTTGAGGATTCCCCAAGAGAGTAGCCAATCTGAAAAGAGGGGATTTTTACATATGATGAATAGTGTGGTGTCAGGCCCAGCAGAGCGAATGGCGTATAAAGACAGTACCTATGTTATTGTCTCAAAAATTGCCTATCTGATCGGGGTCCCAAAACGAATATTTGAGAATCAGCATGAGCCTCCACAACTTGAAACATTTCAGCAGTTGGAGAATGATAAGAACGCCCGGATTATCCGTCATTTGTGCATCATTCGGACAGCGATTGAACGGAACTTCAAATACATCAATGATAAAATGAGAGTGGAATATAAAACCATACTCACCTTGCCGCAGTTTGTTCCCGCCGATTCAATCAACCAGCTATTGGCGGATGGCGTCAACTTCATCAGAAAATCAAATACAATGCTGGTTGGACATATCATTGAAATCAACCGCATTATTTCAGATCGTATCAATAACTGCAAGCAGTTATTTCCCCTCTGGCTTAACTGGAAATACATTCGAGAGCTTTTTATTATGCCGAATGGCTTGTGCGAAAAAGGGACCCAAGCGGCGGCGGCAGTCTATTATGAACATATACGGCTTTACCCCTATCAAATGTATATTCATTGGATGCCCAGCGATCAGGGCAACATCCTGTTCAACGACAAAAGATTTGTTTCCCTGCTCTACCACTGGCATGATGATGAGTTTACCGAGTATAACAAAGTATCAGATGCTGGCAGTTATATAAAAGATAGCATCTATGATTTTATTGATGCAAGCCAAAAAGCGGTGATCGTAGTCGATTGTGAAAATTCAGACCCCTATAAATTAAGTGCGACCCTGCGGCGGCTGAACAGCGCATACACTGAAAAAATCACTTCGATTATCCTCTTTGACGATATTCACACCGCCACAGCTTGGAGCATTCTGGAGAAGTTCACCTCCATCCCGGTGGAGCATATTTTGATTGAGCGGATCAAGCAAAACAAGTCCCTGGTGGACATTCGCCTAACGGCGAGAGCCTGCCAGGAATATTACGAAAACAAAGTGGATTCTTTTGTCATTGTTTCCAGTGATTCAGACTATTGGGGCCTTATCTCGTCTCTGCCCAAGGCCCAATTCTTAGTAATGATTGAACATGATAAGTGTGGGCCTGATATGAAAGCCGCGCTTGTCAATTCGGGAATTTTTTACTGCTACTTAGATGACTTCTATTCCGGCGATTCAGAAGAACTGAAAACGAATGCTCTGTTTCAGGAAATGCGTGATTACATGGAGAAGTCTGTCCAGTTGAATGTTATTGATATGCTCAATGACGCTCTCCGCGCCACTCGGATAGAAATGACTTCGGCAGAACGCCAACAGTTTTACGACAAGTACGTTAAGACACTTCAACTTTCAATCAGCGATGAGGGAAAAGTTTCGCTGGTTATCAAGGTGAAGTAAAGGCCCATCTGCTGTTCCAGTGGACCTTGTTTAATATGCACGGCTGCACACCAAACTCCTGCGCGAATGTGCGGGAGAGAGCGACCGAAGGGAGCGAAAAAGCCACGCCGTAAGGCGTGTTCGACTGTACGCAGAGCGGACGGTCCGGGGCTTGGGGGAACCCCAACAAGCGAGTGAGAATAGCCAAAAGGATATTCTTACTCATTGCTTGCCTTTTCCATCGGAACCTTTAACCCTGCCTGCGTCCTCAGAAACAACGCTTTTATTCTGGGCGGTGTATTTGACCGAATCTACTTATAATTACTCCTTGTAGGAACAATTTCCCGCAGGAGGCATACGAGCATGAAAATCGTATCATGGAACGTCAACGGGCTTGCCCGGTGCAGACGGAACGGATTCTTGAAATTCCTGGCAGACGCAAAGCCCGATGTGCTGTGCTGTCAGGAAATCAAGGGGGAGTGCCCGCTGAATGTTCCCGGCTATCTGCTGTTCTGGAACCCGGCGAAACGCTCCAACTACTCCGGGACGCTGGTACTGTCACGGCGGCAGCCCCTCTCCTGCCAGTACGGTCTTGGCATTGACAAGTTTGATGATGAAGGACGGCTTATCACGATGGAATACAAGGACTATTTCATCGTCAATGTTTATGCTCCGAACCTCAACACACATTCGTCCCCCGAACGACTGGACTTCCGCATGGAATGGGACAAGGCCCTGCGGGAGTTTGTTACGAAACTGCCAAAGCCTGTTATCATGTGCGGGGACTTCAACGTGACACGGGAGTACATCGACATTTACCCGGAGAACCAGAAGAACACGCCGGAGGAACCGCTGTTTCAATCGGAGGAACGAGCGAGTTTTGAAACGCTTCTCTCTGCTGGCTACATTGACGTATTCCGGGCCTTTTACCCGCAGAAGGAAGGGGCCTATACCTGGTGGGGGCCACGGCCTAAAAGCCGTCAGGAGAACAAAGGCTCACGGTTGGATTATTTCCTCGTTTCTGGGGAACTGCTGGCCTACGTTCAGAGCATTAAGCACCATACGACTACTCTGTGTTCCGACCACTGTCCCATTTCCATCATCCTGGGGGCAATCACCTTTCAGCAGGAAACCACGGATGAAGATATGGCTGTCAGGTGGCGCACGATAGACTGGCCGAAAATGGAAAATGAGCTTTTCCGCAAGCAGAACAAATTGGCTTTTGCCGCTTATAACCGGGATTGGGAAAACGTCAAAATCATGCAGGATAAGCTGGTGGCTTCGTATGCCGCCAGGGTACTTGCCGTCCGCTTCGTTGCCGACACAAATTCAGCAGCGGGTATTGACGGCGTAAAGCTGACCAGTGACGCACAAAAAATGAAAATGGCCTTATCCCTGACCCGCAGAGGATACCAGCCATTACCGAACCGATATGAGAAGGTCACGGAGCGGGGGAAGGAATTGACGTTGCATATCCCCGCCGCCAGGGATAAGGCTATGCTGGTACTGTATTCTTTCTCTCTTGACCCGGTAGCTGAATCCACAGCGGATAAAAAATCCTTTTTCGCCCGTAAAGGCCGCTCGGCTCATGACGCTTACGCTTACATACTCCGGGAGTTGAATCAGGAGAATCCGCCCAAGTTGATCGTCAGGGCCGATGTTGCCGCTTTCTTCGATAACGCTATGCACAACTGGCTCATTGAAAATATTCCAATGGACAAGACGGTGTTGCGGAAATTTCTCCGGGCAGGTGTTGTCAAGGACGGTGAATTGTTTGAAACGAACAAGGGAATTTCCTTTGCGTCCAGCTTGTCCCCTATCCTCGGCAATATGCTGTTGGACGGCCTGCAATCCCATATCTATGACAGTCTTTACCCGATGGGCGGTGTTGATTATTCTAATGGCTGCATGGTCAGGTTTGCCGATGATATAGTGGTTACGGCGAGGTCAGTAGAGAGCGCAGAGCGGATTATGCAGAGTGTCAGCGACTTCTTAGCCAGCCGGGGCCTAGGATTCAATCAGGAGAAAACCTATATCGCCCATATTAGCGAGGGCTTCACGTTTTTGTCATGGCACTTCCAAGAGAAGAAGGGCATTTTGACAGTCGAGCCGACTGACGGCTCCATTAAGAAGATTGAGCGCGAGTTGGAAAATCTGATTTTGAATTTCAAGGGAACACAAAGGGCGCTGATTGAGAAAATTAACGACAAGCTGAGCGGATGGGCGGCGTACCACCGCAGTACGGACGCCTATATGATTTTCCGTCACATTGACGCTGTGGTTGAGGGCCTGCTTGTCGTGAAGATGTGCCAGAAGTATTCACACTGGCACAGGGAAACCGTACTGCGGAAGTTCTGGATTTATGTGGGCGGGTATCACGTTTTTGCCCTGCCCGATGACCCGACTTGCCGGGTGGTTCGGCTGGCTCCTCTCGCCATCGTTCAGCACAAGCCCTGCAAGGTCAGTTTCAATCCGTATCTGGACAAGGATTATTTCTCTCAGCTTCAGCATCGCCGTGACGAGCAGAAAGCCAACGGCAAGTATAAAGCGGTATGGCAGCGGCAAGGGGGCCGCTGTGCGTTTTGCGGAAATCCTATGCTGGCCGACCAGGAGGTTGAGGTAATCGAGAAGGTGATCGGCAAAGGACGGCGGGTACAAAATCTGATTTACATTCACCGCCAGTGCGCCTACGATATGTTCTCGGATTCGGATGATGCTTTTGAGGAGCATATCGACCTCTTTGAACTGCTGGGAGATTTCGTTGACACCGCCCCTTTGAGGGAGTCTCCCTACCTCGAATTGCGGGAATACTTCCGACTGTCTGACAAATCCCCTCTCACTCTGACTTTTCGCCAGATTGAGCAAATCCTAGGAGACAGCTTACCAGCAGAAGCGTACTTCTACGATGCTTTCTGGTATGAGAATATGCCGGGAATGACCTCGCCCATGTGGCGAGAGGAAGGATACCCTTTCCATGCGATTATCCCGGACGAGATTGACTACTACATTTCCGATTCCTGGACAAGTCAGGGATATGAGATAAAGGCCCTCCACCGCCATGACGAGCGTGTGGTGTTCCGCCGGGTGGTCACAGGTGTGTCCGGCGTAAGAATCCCCAAAGCCCTGACCACCCGGAAATTGCCTGACGCGCTCGTCTACAAATTGGAAAAGCTGCTAAAACAGTTTGTTCGGGAGTATGGGTTGTAGCGTTCTTTTGCATAATTTATAGAACCTAGACAATACCCGATTGATGTGGTATGATAATTCCATGTTGAGAATATGCCGAAAGGACATTTCATTGTTGTTCCAGAGGTATCATCAGAGCGGCGACGCTATGTTCCGATGGGCTTTATGGATGATTCAGTGCTGTGTAGCAATAAGGTTCGGCTGATGCCGAACGCAACACTTTATCATTTTGGCATTTTAACCTCAAATGTTCACATGGCTTGGATGCGGGCGGTTTGCGGAAGATTGAAAAGCGATTATGACTATTCGATAAAAATTGTCTATAACAACTTCCCCTGGCCTACTCCCAGGGACGCACAAAGGGCCAAAATTGAGCAGACCTCCCAGGCGATTCTTGACGCCCGCACCCTCTACCCGGATGCCAGCCTTGCCGACCTCTACGATGAAACCACCATGCCCCCGGAGCTGCGGAAGGCCCACCAGCAGAACGACAAGGCGGTGATGATGGCCTACGGCTTTTGGGGCAAACTAAACTCCGAACCAGCCTGCGTGTCGGAGTTAATGAAGATGTACCAGCAAATTGTTTCCCAATAGGGCAAATATGAGGTTGAGAAAACTATAAGTTCGTCAATTTGTTTGCTTTAGAGGATTAAAGATTAAATAGTATTAACTTTCTTGATCTGAAATCATGTGAATAGCAACAGGCATCAAAGGGTACATTCTTTGATGCCTGTTGCATTTATTTATTGCCGACACCTCCATTGCGTAAATATTTTGTGCTTTCAGTGCAAAAACTTTGGGTGCTACTGGCAAATATGCAAATCTAATAGCACAATGTAAAATTGGACTATTAGAATGTAACCAATATTTCCACTAAAAAGGGGGGTGCATAGTTCTTGAAAGGCAAGGAAGTATTAAGAATTGAATTTGGTCAGCGTGTGAAACAATCGCGAGAAAATCTTAACTTATCCAGAAAAGACTTTGCGGAAATTATTGGGATTTCTGAATATTTTCTGGTACAGATTGAATTAGGAAAGCGTGGGGCATCCAATGTAACGCTTTGCAAAATGTCTGAAGCTCTATGTACTACTACGGATTATTTGCTGACTGGGAGAGCAGAATTGTCCAACATTTCTGCAATCACTTCTCTGCTGGCAAAAATAGACGAACCCCTCTTAATCGGGGCGGAAATGTTGCTGAAAGCATATATCAATAGCATTAGTTTTATAAAAGCTAAGGTAAACGAGCAGACGGAAGGAGAGGAATAGCAGCCCCACTAATTTTATTACGTGCGTTTGCACAGGTTTTATTCAAACTTTCTCAATTCTTTTGAACCGTGAGTATCATGCGATTAAGGCATCGAGGGAGACAGCACTCCCTCGGTGCCTTTTTATTTTTACTGGAAGGGGGAAATCTATTGAAGCGGCCCTTTTGAGACAATCTATTTCGACGTAAATTGGGATAATATATATAAACCACCCCCTTGGTTTTTCAAAGAAGCGCGAACAACTTTACGGTTGTTCGCGTCCTTTTTTTCTTTCGACTGGTTTCGACTGTATTCTCTGTTGTATTTCGGTGAATGTAGTCGAAAGCAGTTGAATATTTTTGCTCATTTTTGCAAATATAAGCGGATTCTATTTTATTTTGGCGAAATCAGAAATTTATTTGCTGTCTGTGGCAAATCGTGTTACTACGCTCGTGTCCGCGCTCCTCCCCGGAAATCTGAACCAGGACCTAACCCCATTCAGATTTTCGGAGGCAAGAAAATGTCAAAAAATACACATCTAAAAATTTTTCAAAACTTTTTTCAAAATCACCAAGTGAGCCTTGGTGTATTCCTGTTAGGATTATTTATAGGGCCGGAGAGGAAGGGGGTGAGTACATGGGCGTGTACGAACGCCGCCTGATGATCGTGGAAATGCTATCCGTTGCAAAGCGGATTACATATCATTATCTGGCGCAGGAACTCAATGTTTCCGTGGAAACCATTCGCACGGACATTATCGCGCTCATGTGCATCTACCCTATTGAGATCACCCGTGGCCGCAACGGTGGTGTTAAGCTGGCGGATGGCTACCCTGTCCGCCGCAAACCGCTGGGTGAAGAAGAAACCGCGCTACTTATGAATTTGAGGGCGCAGCTCACTGGCGAAAAACGGGAAATGATGGATAACATCATCCTCCAACTCGCAGCCCAATAACCTACTGGTAGCACCTTGACAAACAGCGGGACAAGCTCCCGCTCATAATCAGTATGTAAGTGCTGTATCCTGCATCAGCCGCACAATCGCCAAGACTGCCTGCGGGCCGGGGACGAACGAAAGGGGGTGGACCCTCGTTCCCTGCCCGTTAAAACGATAGTATCAAAGGTACGAGCGACACCTGGGCGGCTGTCCGGCGTTGGCAACGCCGCAGACGCGGGATGCACCGCAAACACCCGTATCGCAGGGTAAAAGGGAGATGCTGGGGGAACGGCCTGGGCAGCTTAGTCACCTGCCGCCACCGTCTGCTGGCACCGCGCCGACCCGCCATGGTTGGGCTTACATACTCCCGTGCCGGGGGAGAGCAGTAAGGCGGTCATGCCGCCCGATAATACGGCACACATTTTTATAAAGGGTATTCAAGGGAACCCGCGCCGGTCATATTTCCTTACAGAAGAAGGACACAGCCAGGACCGGCGCGGCCCTTCCCCCCCCACCGGATGAAAGACCTGAAGCCATAGGCCAACTGTGGCCCCAGGTGTTCCATCCGGCAAGGATGAACGATAACAGGCCGGCGGCCAGGGAGGTGAAAATATGCTTGTTCCAATCAGTGAAATCAAAGTCAACGCTGGACGGCGGGAGGTGGACCCGGAGGGAGTGCAGGAGTTGGTGGACAGTATTTCCAAGGTGGGCTTGCTCAACCCCATCACCATTGACCGGGAGCATACGCTGATCGCCGGATTGCACCGGCTGGAAGCGGCAAAACTGCTGGGATGGACGGAGATTGAGTGTAATGTCAGCAGTTTGGAGGGCCTACTGGCAGAGCTGGCGGAGGTTGATGAGAACGTGGTCAGGAAGGGCTTATCTGCCGTGGAGTACAGTGATTTACTTCTGCGCCGGAAGGAGATTTATGAAGCCCTTCACCCGGAGACGAAAAATGGCGGAGATCAAAAAAGCGAAAAAATCAGAACGTCAAAATGTCGTTCTGATTCTATGAAATCCTTTGTTCAAGATACTGCCGAGAAGTTAGGCGTCGGTAGAAGGACAGTTGAACGTCAAATTCAGACCGCTAAAAATCTGACTACCGAAGCAAAGGATATTATCCGGGACACCGGCACCAAAATCACGAAAAAGGACGCTTTGAAGCTGTCCCGTCTGGAACCGGAGCAGCAGAGGGACGCGGCCAGCCAGTTAGCAGCGGGGGAAATCAAATCCATGGGTGAGTACCATCCTGCCCCGGCAGAGGAACCGCAGCCCCCGGAGCCTCCAATGCCGCCCTCCGTTCCCTACACCCTGGGCGATAAACACTATGCCAGTATAGAGGAATCCGTAGCTGATCTCAAGAATCCCAATAAAGATTGCAGTTATAACCCGGACACGTTGCTTGCGGATATTGACGGCTTTGTAGATACCTTCCACAAGAATTTCGCATGGTATAACGACCCCTTCTGCACAGTCGTTTTCCCCGATATATCCCCTGTGCAATTTGATTTTGTCCGCCAGCGTTTTACCACCATTACCTCTGCAATAGAGGATTTATTAAATCTAATGGAAAGGAATATGAACAAATGAGCTATCGAAAAAAGCGTCATACCTCCAAACCGGAGCCTTTGGAGCGTCAGACCACCATCCCCGAAGTGAAGTACCACAACCCTGGCGTGAGCCGTGACCTCTCCACCGCCAAGCTGACCTCCGGCCTGCCCTATCAGCGGCCTGTGGAGACGGAGGATGTGGACAAGCTGATTGCCAAGTGGAACCCCTGTCTGCTGACCCCCATTGTGGTCAGCTTCCGGGACGGCAATTTCAATGTGGTGGACGGACAGCACCGGATCGCCGCTATGCGGAAGATGGCGGGCGGCGGGGATGTGACCGTCCCCTGCATCATCTACACCGGCCTGACCTACGAGCAGGAGGCCGAGCTGTACTATATGCTGGACCAGACCAGAGGAAAGCTGCGGCTGGGCCACGCGACCAAGGCCCTTGTGGAATCCGGCGCGGACGCGGAGATCATTGACGTGAAGCAGCGGGTGGAGGACGCTGGCTTTGTGTGGGCGCTGGACCGGCCCACCGGGGAACCCTTTGAAATTTCCACCACCCGCGCCGTTATCAACGCCTACCGGCTCCTGGGCGGCGCGGCCTTCTCCCGTATGCTGGGCCTGATTGCCGGGGCGTGGCACGGGACCCCCAACTCCCTTAAAGCGTCTATCTTCTCCGGTATGGCGCTGTTCGTCAAGACCTATGAGACGGAGCTGGTGGACCAGATTTTCATTAAGCGGCTGTCCGCCGTGGACCCGGACGAGATCATTCGCCGGGGTAAGGTGGACTTCTCCACCAACAAAGCCGCCCTGCGGTTTGCCCGCGTCATTCTCAGCAAGTACAACAGCCAGCAGCGCGGGGGCCGCAAGCTCCCTTACCGCTTCAAGGGCTGATACATCACAAATCGCCGCAGGCCAGAAGGTCTGCGGCGGTATTGATTCATCGCAAAGGAGGTACAAACATGGAACCGTGTGCTTATTCCATGGAACAGATCGAGGCTATGCAGAATGTGGATATTCGGACTGTGGACCCGACCGGCCTGCGGGATATTCGGGAAGTGAAGGTCAACACCGATTTGCCCAAGCGGGAGAGGATTCTGGACTTCATCCGGCAGATCGGCAATCCCTACTGCTACCGCCACGGGAAATATGTTGTGAAGGTCAGTTTTACCGACACGGATGTAACCCTGGAGGACCGGATGCTCTCCTACATACGCTCCAAATGCTGACACAAACTTTTTTGCAAAACACTCTGGACATTGCCGGGAAGTTATGTTAACATGACGGCAACAGGACAAACCGGCGCTCCCCTGGTTGTTAAAGTGTTTTGCTGATTAACTTTAACAATTAGGAGAGAAGAATATGAATATTTCCGCTGAACAGGTATGGAATACCTGCGGTTATGTGCGCTTGTCCCGCGAGGACGGCGACAAGGAGGAAAGCAACAGCGTCACGGGCCAGAAGGATTTGATCCGTGACTACATGACGCGCCACCCGGAACTGCGGGAGTGCGGCATGAAAGTGGATGACGGCTACACGGGGTCCAATTTTGACCGTCCGGCCTTTCATGAGATGATGGCGGAGGTCAAGGCTGGCAAGATTAACTGCATTGTGGTCAAGGATTTGTCCCGCTTCGGCAGGGACCACTTGGGCGTAGGGGAATATCTGGAACAGTTATTTCCCTTTCTGGGTGTGCGTTTTATCGCAATCAACGACAACTATGACAGTCTGCACAGCAACGCGGAATCTGATGAGCTGGTTATCCCGTTCAAAAACCTCATAAACGAGGCATATTGCCGGGATACCTCGGTGAAAACACGGAGCCAGCTTGAGATCAAACGCCAGCGCGGAGATTTCATCGGCTCTTTTGCTGTTTTTGGCTATCGGAAGGACCCGGAGAACCGCCACCGCCTGCTGGTAGATGAATACGCCGCCGGTGTGGTGCGGGACATTTTCAAATGGAAGCTGGAAGGAATCAGCGCGGGCGATATAGCTGACCGCCTGACGGCGGAGGGTATCCTCACTCCCATGGACTACAAGCGGTCCCAGGGGATGCGCTACTCCACGTCCTTCCGGCTGAAAGAGGAATCCGTGTGGGATGCCGGGATGGTGTTGCGGATTCTGAAAAATCCGGTCTACATCGGCGTGTTGGAGCAGGGGCGCGTGACCACCCCCAGCTACCGGGTGAAGCGGCTGGTGGTGAAGCCCCGCGAGGAATGGGCGGTGGTGGAGAACTGCCACGAGGCCATTATTGACCGCTACGACTTTGAGACGATCCAGAAGGTGCTTGCCCTGGACACCCGCACCAGTGTCAGCGGCAGGGCGGTAGAACAGTTTTCCGGTATGGTGAACTGCGGCGAGTGCGGCGGGGCCATGATTCGCAAGACGGTTTCCTCCGGCAAGAAGAAGTATGTCTATTACGTCTGCGCTGCCCACAAGAACGAAAAGAGCTGCTTTGCTCACTCCCTGCGGGTGGAGGTGCTGAACGAGATTGTATTGGAGGCTTTGAAAAAGCACATTCAAGACGTGATCGACCTCTCTGATTTGCTGGAGCTGACCGACACGGCCCAACTTCAGCAGGCGGGTGTGCGGAAGCTCCAAGGCCGTTTGGAGAAGAAGCGGGAAGAAATCGACCGCAATCAGGCCCTTTTGCGCTCCCTCTATGAAAGCCTTGCTGACGGCGTGATCGACCGGGACGAATACCAAGACTTGAAAAGGACCTACTCCCGCCGCCGCGCCGAGGCAGAGGAACAGGCCGAGGCCATTCAAGAGGAAATGAACCGGGAAATGGGCAATCTCTCTGAGGGCCGGGACTGGATAGAGCAGTTTCGCAAGTACCGGAACATTGACGCTCTGGACCGCACGATGATTGTTTCTTTGATTGAGCGCATCCTGATTTTCCGTGATCGCAGGGTTGAGATTGTCTACCGCTGGCACGATGAATTTCAGTGGCAGACAGATTTACTCCGGCAAACGGTCCTTCCCGGAAGGGAGGCGGTCTGAGGTGGCGAGGACGAAACGCAAGGTCAATCCCATTCTGCCGGTAGCGGCCCCCGCAGAAAAGCCCAAGCGGGTATATCAGGCGGGCGGCTATGTCCGGCTGTCGGTGGAGGACAGCGGAAAGCCCGGAGCGGATACGATCATCAATCAGCGGGAATTGATTCAGAGCTACATTGACAGCCAGCCAGATATGCAGGTCTACGACCTCTACTGCGACAACGGACGGACAGGGACCAACTTCGACCGCCCGGAGTTTGAACGGCTGATGGAGGATGTGCGGGCCGGGAAAGTGGACTGCATTGTGGTCAAGGATTTATCCCGGTTTGGCCGTAACTACCGGGAAACCGGCAACTATCTGGAACGGATTTTCCCACTTCTGGATGTGCGGTTTATTGCTGTCAACGATAATTTTGATACGCTGACTGCTGAACGGTCCCAGGACGGCTATATTGTGCCGCTGAAAAATATCATCAACGAGGTTTACAGCAAGGACATTTCCAGGAAGCTGCTGCCTGTATTCGCGGCAAAACAGCGGAACGGGGAGTTTATCGGTAACTGGGCGATTTACGGTTATCAGAAATGCGCCGACGATTACCACCGCATTGAGCCAGACCCGGAAATTGCGCCCGTGATTCGAGAAATCTTTCAATGGCGGCTCTCCGGCATAAGCTATCAGAATATTGCCCGGAAGCTGAACGAGCGGAATATCCCCTCTCCTGGCCGCTATCACTATTTGAAAGGTAATTCAAAATCCGAACGATATGCCAACGCGATTTGGAACGTATGCTCCGTTAAAAACATACTGTCCAGCGAGGTTTACCTGGGTCATATGGTGCAGGGAAGGAAACGCTCCGGGCTTTCTGAGGGCAGAAAGACCTGCCGTGTACCAAAATCCGAGTGGATTATCGTCCGCAATACCCATGAACCTCTGGTGGATGAAGAAACCTTTCAAGCGGTTCAGCGGATGGCAGAGGACGCCAAAAGCACCTATCATGCGCGAGAGGGAAAATATGACGGATTGGGTGCAACACCCAATATTCTCCGAAAGCTGGTCTACTGCGCGGACTGCAAGCGGCCCCTGGTGAGATATAAAAACGTGAACAGCAGTATCGGGAGACGCTACTATGTTTACATCTGCCAGACCCACTCCAATGATCTTGCTTCCTGCCCAAAGAAGTATTTCCATGAGACGAAGCTGATTGAGCTTCTTTGGGACACGTTACAGCAGGAGATCGCACTGGCTGGGGATTTGGATAAGTTGGTGCGCCAGTACAGCACATCAGCAAAAGCGGCGGGTCGGGAGGCGGCTGTCAAGCGGGAGATCGCTGCTGCAAGGCAGGCCCTAAGCCGTGCGGAAATGCTCTATGACAGCTTGTATCAGAATTACGCTGATAAACTGATGTCAGAGCGGGAATACACGGAAATGAAGCGGCAGTACCGCTCCGATATGGAAAGGGCGCAGGCCCGGTTGGATGAGCTGGAACAGCGGCAGAAGGACGAACGCCAGCAGACCATGGAAAACCCCTGGCTCACCGCCTGCGGCCAGTTCCGGGAAGAACAGGCGTTGACGGCGGATATGGCCCACGCCCTGATTGAGCGGGTAGAAATTGACGCAGAGAATCATGTATCCATCACTTTGCGTTACCGGGATGAATACAATGCCCTGCTCCGGCTGCTGGCGGCAGAGGGAGAGGCGGTGTCCGCATGACCGGCGTGACCGCTAAATACATCCGGTTGTCTGCTGAGGACGTTGATTTAGGAAAAGACGGGAAGATCGAATCCAACAGCGTCACGAACCAGAGAAACCTGCTGGACGCTGTTATCAGCCGCACCCCGGAATTGGCGGATTCCCATGTAGTCGAGTTCTGTGATGACGGATGGAGCGGCAAAAACTTCGAGCGTCCCGGCTTTCAAGCAATGATCGCCCAGGTGCGGGCGGGGAAAATCCAATGTATCGTGGTGAAGGATTTATCCCGGTTTGGCCGTGATTATCTTACAGTCGGCAACTACATTTCCAGCGTATTCCCCTTCCTGGGAGTGCGGTTTATCGCCGTCAATGATGGCTTTGACAGCATCCGGCCAGCCGATATTGACAGCCTGGAAACCTCCTTTAAGGCCCTCATATACGACCTATACAGCCGGGACCTGTCCCGGAAGGTGCGGAGCGCAAAGCGTTTCCGCGCCCAGCAGGGAGACTTTCTTTCCCCTTTTGCTCCCTATGGTTACGTCAAGGACCCGGCTGACAGAAGCCGCCTTGTGATAGACCCGGAGGCGGCGGAGACGGTGCGGCGTATTTTTCGCATGACGGCGGACGGCCAGAGGAAGGAACAGCTTGCACGGCAGCTCAACGCGGAGGGCGTACCTACTCCCATGCTTTACAAGCGGGCGGCTGGGTGTACCCGCACCAAATGGAACAATCTGTTTGACGAAAACTTTTGGACGGGCGGTCTGATTTATGGCATCCTGCGGGATGAACGGTATGTGGGCAGGGTTGTCTATGGGAAGCATACTCGTGACCGGATCGGTCATGCCCATGTGGTTCGGGTTGACCGTGAGGACTGGATAGTTGTAGACGATACCCATGAGGGTATTGTTACTCAGGAAGAATTTGACCGCGCACAAGCGGCAATACGAGCCTTGGAATGCGGAGCGGTCAAAAATCATAGGCATCCCTTGCAGAAGAAAGTCCGCTGTGCAACCTGCGGCTATGCCATGAGTCGGGTACAGGGGTCAGCGCCGTATTTCGTGTGCCGTACTTCTCGCATGAATTCCGCCTATACTTGCAGGGTGAGGATACCCGAAGCGGACGTTCTGGATACTGTGTCCGAAGGGCTTCGTATGCAGGCGTTGATAGCGGTGGAACTGAGACGGTTATGGGAGGAACAGTGCCAGGGCCGGAAAAAGGATATTACCGCCACGAGGAAAAAACTCGCGGGACTGCGGGAGAAACACCAGCGGCTTTCCCAGCAGGTCAGCGGCCTCTATGAATCCTTTGCATTGGGCGAGATCAGCAAGGCGGAATATCTCACCGCAAAAGCCGCCGCCGCAAAACAGCGGGACGATGCCGCTGTCCAGATCACCGAGTTGGAGGCCTCGCTGGAGAATATGGACACGGACGGTAGCTTGCGGAACGGTTTTGTTTCTGCCTTTGGAAAGTATCAGGAGGTAGAGGAAATTACCGATGAGATTGTGGCGGATGTTTTGAAAGAGGTCCACATCCACCCTGGCGGGCGAATTGAAACCGTCTGGAATTACCGGGACGAGCTGAAAAAGCTGATACTTGATTTGCAAGGAGATCATCAGGATGGAGAATAAAAGAGCCTGGATTTATTGCAGGGTCGCACACCCTGACGCACACGCGCTGGCGGCTCAACAGGCCAGTCTGGAGGCATATGCGGAAGCGCACGGTTTTAAGGTTGTGGGCACGACTGCTGAACAGGCCAGCGGGTTAGACTTCTCCCGCCGTGGGTTGGCCGAGGTTTCCGGTGCGGTGGCTGATGGGAAAATCGACCTTCTGCTGGTAGCAGACCTCTCCCGCTTGGGGCGGGATGTTGGAAGGACGGACGCTTATCTGCGCTGGCTGGAAGATCAGTTTGTTGAGGCGGTCTGTGCTGACGGCGCTGTGCCACAGACGGCCACCGAGATACTGCGTGAGTTGGTGAACACAAGCAGGACAGATTACAGATAGTCCCAAGCAGGGGCCTCTCCATCCAAGAACTTGGACGGAGAGGCCCTTAATCCGTATAAAATTGGGGTGAAATACCATGGATATTAGATTTGCCGATACGACAGAAGCCGCCTATCAGGACCGGGTTTGCAGTATCCTCGCATCACTCAGCCTAATGGTAGACGCTCAAAAACATTCGGGAGATTGTAACGGAAATCTCCGGTGGCTGTACCGACGTGAAATGGAGTACCATTACAGACGAGCGGTTTTTGAAGCCCTTCGGCTGCTGGGTATTCTGATTCACGACACCGGCATTGTAAATGAAACAAACCTGAACCGACTTTGCGAGAACGGGCACACCGCGCTGGAAGATTTAATTAGCAGATATGCCAAGTGTTTTGATACTGAGGTCGAGTAGTCCCGCAGTTGAAACCATTCGGAAGTGTTCATAGTTTATTTACATTTAATTTTTGTTCCGTGCTTGACATTGGCGGACGACGGGTATACGGGAAGGAATTTCAACCGCCCTTCGTTTAAGCGTCTGATTGCCGACATTGAAGCGGGGAAGGTGGGCTGCGTGATAACCAAAGACCTTTCAAGGCTTGGGAGGAACTATATTGAAGCGGGCAGTTATATCGAAATCTTTTTCCCAAAGCACAATGTAAGGTATATAGCGGTCACGGACGGCGTGGACAGCCTGACAAGGCAGGAAATGGACATTACGCCGTTTAAAAATATCCTGAATGACATGTACAGCCGGGATATTTCAAAGAAAGTGCTGGCTGGTCGTATGACACGCTCACGTCAGGGGAAGTTTGGCGGCGGGCAGCCGCCCCTTGGCTTGATGCGTGACCCGGAGGAAAGGGGACACCTTATCCTTGACCCGGAAACAGCGCCTACTATCCGTAAAATCTATGACCTTGCCTTAAACGGCTGGGGGTGTATGCGGATAGCCAAACAACTGATGGAGGATAAAATCCCCATCACACGGGTAAAAAGCAATACGGAATGTGACGTGAATTATTATTCGTGGGGGAGCGCAAGGATTAGCCATATCCTGCGGAACCCGTTTTACAAGGGCGCACATCTTGTCTGCCGGACGCACCAGAAGGGAATCCGCTCCAATACCTATGACATCATTCCCCGTGAGGAATGGGAAGTCCTTGAGGGCTGCCATGAAGCCATCGTAAGCCCGGAGGACTGGGAGAAGGTGCAGGAACTGATTGACCGCCGCCCTCCCATCATGGAGGGGAACGCCTGCCCCTTCTATAACCTGTTCCACGGCATTATCTACTGCGCCACCTGCGGGAAGTCCATGCAGGTACGCTATGAGAAGGTAGGCAGAACCGGGAAGAACCGCTTTACCGGCGAGGAACGGGAGCCGATAGACAAGGCGTATTATATCTGCCAGACGTATAACCGGCTGGGGAAGGATGCCTGCACCAGCCATAAGGTGGAAGCCAGGGATTTATATAACCTTGTATTGAAGGATATTCAGGAACTTGCGGCAATGGCGTTGAAAGACGTGGAATCGTTCTACCAGCGGATTAGCAGCCGCATGGAGCGGCGGTATCTGGCGGATGCTTCGGAGATGGAGAAGGAACGGGAACGGCTGGATGCGAGGAACCGGGAGATTGACGATATATTTTTGAACCTGTATACCGACAAGGCAAAGGGAATCCTGTCAGAGCAGCGGTTTGTGAAGCTGACGGCGGCAATGGAGCGGGAACAGGAGGAAAACCAGAAGCAGCTTAAAGAACTGGCACTCTCCCTGCGCCGTTCCAATGAGCAGGAAATGGGGACTTTGCTGTATTGGGAGCAAGTATATTGCGGAGTGCGTTTGCCATTGTAGGTGCGGTGAACATACATCTTGCCGCCGCAATCGGCACAGTAGATCAGCCCGGTCAGCGGCGCGGCCTCGCCAAAGCCGTCTGCATAGCGCTTGGCGTTGCCTCGGATACGCTGTATGCTGTCAAAAGTTTCTTGGTCGATGATGGCCTCATGGGTATTCTCAAAAATCGTCCACTCGCTCTCGTCAACATAGTGGCTCTTTTTATCCTTAAAGTGCTTGCGGGTCTTGAAGTTGACGGTATGCCCCAAGTATTCCCGCCGTTTGAGAATGTTTACAACAGTGGAGGTAGACCACTTGCAGGGGTCTTTGATGTCCCTGGTCTTGTGCAGCCCCTCGTCATGCCGCGCCATGTGAACAGCAGGCATCTCGATTTTGTCAGAGGTCAGGCGGCTGGCGATTTGAAACGGGCCATAGCCCTCCAGCGTCATAGCGTAGATGCGTCGTACCACATCAGCGGCCTCGCCGTCCACAATCCAGTTTTCCCGCTTTTCGTCCCAGAGATAGCCATAGGGAACAAAGCCGGTCAGGTGCTTTCCGCTCATACCCTTGGCTTTGAATACCGACTTGATTTTGCGGCTCGTGTCGCGGGCATAAAACTCGTACATGATATTCAAGAATGGGGTCATATCATTGTCCCCTTTGGCGGTGTCTACATTGTCGTTAATGGCAATCAGCCGCACTCCCCGCTGGCGAAGAATTTCCATCACCTGGCCGACTTTCAGATAGTCCCGGCCCATTCTGGACATATCCTTGATGATGATTGCCTCCACATTGCCGTCCTCGACTTCCTCCATCATCGCCATAAAACCGGGCCGGTCAAAGCGGGTGCCGGAAACGCCGTCATCAGTGAAGTGCTTGAAACGGGGATACCCATTCCGGCGGGCGAAGTCCTCCAGCATAATTTTTTGATTTTGGATTGAAAAACTCTCCCCATTTAATTCGTCGTCTGATGACAAGTCAAATTGGTAAAGGGAAATCTGTCGAAACAACGGGAAAAAACAATGTGCGACTGTCAGAATCCAGTAGAATAGTGTCGAAAAAGCGAAGAAAGACACACCAGATATTTTATGGAGGAATCGCACATGAAAAACAGAGCAAAAATCACGGCCCTCTGCAACCAAAAGGGCGGCGTAGGCAAAACCGTAACGGCGGTCAATCTGGGAATTGGTCTTGCGCGTGAGGGTAAACGCGTTCTCCTGGCTGATATAGATCCCCAGGGTTCGTTGACCGCCAGCTTGGGCTATCAGCGTCCTGACCAGATGGAGAATACGATGGCTGAAATCCTGGGGCGTGTCATTTCGGATGAGCCGCAAGCCCCCGACGAGGGCATTATTCATCATGCGGAGGGCGTTGACCTTCTCCCCGCTAACATCGAGTTGTCGGGCCTGGAGGTCACGCTGGTAAATACCATGAGCCGGGAGACGATCCTGCGGGACTATCTGAACAGCGTCCGTGACCGCTACGATGTGATTTTGCTGGACTGCTGCCCTTCCTTGGGTATGCTGACCATCAATGCCCTGGCTGCTGCGGATGAAGTGATCATTCCCGCACAGGCGCATTACCTCTCCCTTCGCGGCATGGAGCAGCTTATCCGTACCATATCAAATGTGAAACGGAAAATCAATCCTGCTTTGGAGATCGCGGGTATCCTCATCACCATGGCGGATATGCGGACCAACTACTCGCGGGAGATTATTGAGCTGCTCCGCAACACCTACGGAAGCAAGCTGCGGATATTTGATAGCATTATTCCCCTGTCCATCCGGGCGGCAGAAACCAGCGCGGAGGGCCGGAGCATCTATCTCCATGACCCTGCGGGTAAAGTCTCCGCCGCCTACACCGCGTTGACACAGGAGGTTTTGTCATGAAAAGCAGCGCCAGTAAGATACAGTTGGCCGGGTTTGACGATCTGTTTCAAACGAGCAGCGAGGCGGAGGCCAACGGCGAACAGGTGCGGGAGGTTCCACTGACAGAGCTGTTTCCTTTCAAAGATCATCCCTTCCAGGTTCGGGACGATGAAGCGATGCAGAAAACCGTGGCGAGTATCGCTCGAAGTGGCGTTCTGTCCCCCGGCATCGTCCGTCCCCGGCCAGGGGGCGGCTATGAGATCATAGCGGGCCACCGGCGCAAACGGGGGAGCGAACTGGCAGGCCGGGAAACGATGCCGGTGCTCATTCGGTCCCTGGATGATGATGAAGCCACCATAATCATGGTTGATTCTAACCTTCAGAGAGAGAAAATCCTTCCCAGCGAGAAAGCCTTTGCTTATAAAATGAAGATGGAGGCATTGAAACATCAAGGAAAGCGGCAGGACCTCACTTGTGAACGCGGCGTTCACAAGTTGAAAAGTCGAGATAGGATTGCACAGGAAGCTGGGGAGAGTTGCGGCTTGAACGTCACCCGTTACATCGCTTTAACCAAGCTGATTCCGCCTCTACTGGCATTAGTAGACGAGAACAAGATGGCCTTTACCACTGCTGCGGACCACATTGCCTGTCTGTCGCAACAAGAACAGACCGACCTCTTAGCGGTGATGGATAAGTTGAAAGTGATTCCAGCCAAAAGTCAACTGGTACAAATCAAAAAACATAGCAAAGATGGGACGTTGACGGTCAAAGTCATGGAGAAGCTGCTTTCCGCAGAACACTCCGCTCATGCACAAGTAGTTTTCAAACAAGCACGGCTACATCAATACTTTCCGCAGTCTTACACTGTCCAACAGATGGAGGAAGTGATTGTATCGCTGCTGGAAACATGGCGCGTTCAAAATACATAGCAACATCTCCCGTCTGTGACTGACTAAAATCAGTTGCGGACGGGCTTTTTCGTTTATGGACAAATCAACAAGCGGCAGGAGCATGAGCGCCCCGGTGACTACCAACAGTCACCGGGGCGCTTTTTTGTTTCTCCGCAACATCACGAAGGAGGCAATCACCATGCCGTCAAATCTGAATCTGGACTACTACTACGGCAACGAAGCGGAACAGTACAGTTTCTACCGTATCCCCAAGGCCCTGCTGACAGACCCCCGGTATAAGAGCGTTTCCATTGAGGCCAAGGTCCTCTACGGCCTTCTGCTGGACCGGATGGGACTGTCAGTGAAAAACGGCTGGATGGACAGCGATAAGCGCGTCTACATCTACTTCACCCAAGAGGACGCTATGAACCTCATGAGCTGCGGCAAGGACAAGGCCACGAAGCTGTTCCGGGAGTTGGACAAGGACGGCATCGGCCTGATCGAGCGGAAGAAGCAGGGCCAGGGACGGCCCACCCGCATCTACGTCAAGAACTTCATCCTGCCCCCGGAACCCGGCCAGCCCCAGCAGCCGGAACAGGCACCGCCGCCCCCCGCCCCCCAGACTGCGGAAAATCAGCGGTCAAGACCGCTGGACAGTGCCGCAGTCTTGACTGCGGAAATTCCGCAGTCTGCACCGCTGGAAATGCGCGGTCTTGACGGCGGTTTTTCCGCCCCTAATAAGACTGAAAAGAAAAATACTGATCTGAACGATACTGACCCATCCATCTTTCCCCCTACCCCCGCGCCTCTCGCTTCTCCCCCTGCCGGTCAGTCCAAGAGCCGGATGAGGATGGATGAGATGGATAGATACCGAGAGCTGATAAAAGAAAATATCGACTTTGACCTCCTGCTCCAAGAGCATCCCTACGATGAGGAAACGCTGGCGGGCTACGTGGAGCTGATGGTGGAGGTCTGCTGTTCCCGGCGGGACTTCATCCGCATTGCCGGGGAGGAAATGGCTGCTGGCGTGGTCAAGAGCCGGTTCCTGAAGCTGAACCATGAGCATATCGCCTATGTTCTGGACAGTCTGAGCCAGAATACCACGCTGGTAAAGAACATCAAGGCATACACCCTGGCTGCGCTCTACAACGCGCCCACAACCATCAGCCAGTATTACGCATCCCTGGTCAGTCACGATCTGGCCCAGGACGCCGCTGGAATATAACAACTGGACAAACGAAGGAGGATTTTCTGTATGGCAAACAAAATCGACATTCTGGTGGTAGAACCCTGCGAGGCTCCCCGCCCCATCCAGGTGGAGGATACGCTGGAAGCCTTTCAGCAGATTGTGGGCGGACCTATTGAGGCCGGGTGCTACTTGCCCCAGCGGGTCATGCTGATCTGCAACGGTGAGGGCAAGAACATGAAACTCATGCCCAACCGGGAGAATCCCACGGACAGCGGGGACTTTATCGCCGGGACGTTCCTGCTGTGCGGCTTTGAGGGGGAACACTTTACCTCCCTGACCCCTGCCCAGCAGCGGGAATTTGAAGCCTACTTCGCCACGTCCGGCCCGGAAGGAGGCGATAAGGATTGACCCACCGCCATCTGCTCCGCCGCCTGCTGGTCCCGCCCTAGTACATAGCACACCCCGGAAAATCCAAAATCTGAAAGGAGGACGCATGAGCATCAAATTTCCCAATCTAACGCGATTCTTTTCTCTGTTCCTGGCGGCGGTGATGATGGTTAGTCTTTTAGCAGTCAACGCCCACGCCGCCGATTAACGACGGCCTCCCGGCTCTATAAAGATGTATGTTGTAAAGGGTGAATGTGAGATTTCGCCTAATACAACATAGCGGCTTGCTCGTTTGTGGTGAATGACGGTGCTATGGGAGGGGGTGATACCAATATCCGCACAACTTCGAGCGACAAATTGTCGCTCGAAGTATATCCGAGGGGCGGTGTCATGTTTTTTGAAATGGGACTGTCATGCCATTAGCCTGTTTTTTTAGATTTCGCCCATAATATACTTGGGAGAACGATGGTATTCGCTTGTCAGAAACGTGAGCGACAAAATGTCGGTCACGTTACACCAAAATCAAGTGTGCATTCTGCACTTCTGATTTCATCTTGCATTTTTGCAATTTTTCAGAACAGAACGGCCTAATCTTGCATTATCGCCATATTTTTGCGGTCATGGCCAATTTGACCGTATAATAGAGATGGGCGAACAAACCGGGCCGCTCCAAGAAATTTTCTAAACCTTTTTGAAAATGGTTCCGCCATACCCCCGTTTTTTCTCCTATAAGTGAGAGGATGATTTGGATGCTGTGAAAACTAACGTCCTTTCACGACAAAAGTACATAGGCACTCAAGCCAGCTTTCGACTGCAAACGACATTACGCAGCCGGGGGCTGGCTTTCTGTGTGCCTGGAACATCCACCACCATCATACTACGGGTTGCGTCCTACCGCAAGAAAGGAAGGCCAATATAGCTACAATTCAACCAGCAGAGGCGAAAACTGCCACCATTTACCGCCGCATCGGTTCCACTACCTACAAAGTCAGAGTTCATTTCAGCGAGACCGCCCAGGAGACAATCAATGACAAAATTCTGCGTTTAATTCAGCGCGAAGCCGTGACAAACGGTGCTGACTGTGGTATAATAGGCACACCACAAACGAGCCAGCCGCTTGAAGGGAGTTCGCTATGAGCGAGAAGCGGTTGGAGCAGGAGAAAATCACGGCATTATATGAGAGATTGTCCCATGACGATGAATTGATTGGGGACAGCAACTCGGTCGTGAATCAAAAGGCCATGTTGGAAAGCTACGCCGCCCAGCATGGTTTCACAAATTGCGTCCATTACACGGATGACGGATGGAGCGGGGCCAATTTTGAGCGGCCCAGTTGGAAACGGCTTGTGGCGGACATTGAGGCCGGGAAGGTCGGCTGCGTGATCGCCAAGGACATGAGCCGGGTCGGGAGAGATTACCTGCAAACAGGATTTTATACGGAAATCCTGTTTAGGGAGAAGGGTGTTCGGTTTATCGCTATTTCCAACGGTGTGGACAGTTTTGACCACAATTCGGGGGAATTTGCGCCCTTTTTGAACATCATGAATGAGTGGTACGTCCGGGACTGTAGCCGGAAACAGAAAGCGCAGTATCAGGTGCGTGGACGGTCCGGCAAGCCCGTCACGAACACAATTCCCTATGGGTTCAAAAAGGACCCGGAGGAAAAGCACCACTGGCTGGTGGATGAAGAAGCGGCAGACGTTGTGCGCCGCATTTTCCATTTGAGCGCGGAGGGAAAAGGCCCTCTTTCGATTGCCAGAACGCTGATGGAGGATAGGGTGGAACGTCCCTCCTACTATCTCGCCCAACGGGGCCGGGGAACGTGCCAGAGTAAAACGGATATGTCTCGTCCCTATGACTGGACGGATGCCACGATTCGGGACATTCTCGCCAAGCCGGAGTATATGGGGCATACCGTCAACTTCCGCGCCTATAAGCCCTCCTATAAGGACAAGAAGATGATAAAACGTCCCCCGGAGGAATGGCTGATTTTTGAGAACACCCACGAAGCTATTGTGGATGCGGAGACGTGGAAACTTGCCCAGCGGTCACGGCAGACGGTACGCCGGACAGACACCACAGGCGAGGCCAATCCTTTGACGGGGCTGTTGTTCTGCGCCGAGTGCGGGGCCAGGATGTATAACCACAAACGGGGCGGCAGGGCATTGAGAGAGGGCTGGACGCCAGACCCGGAAAGCGGTCTTTACGCTGGCGATAATTATAATTGCGCCACTTATATGCTGACCGCCAAACAGTCAGAGCAGAAGTGTTGTAGCCACTATATATCCACGAAAGCGGTTCGGGCGTTGATATTGGATACCATCCGAACAGTCAGCGCCTATGCGATCTCCGATGAAAAGGGCTTTGTCGAGAAGATTCGCGCCGCCTCCCAGCTTCGGCAGGACAACGCCGCGAAGGAGTTGAAGCGCAAGCTGAACCGGGACCGCAAACGGTCCGCAGAACTGGACGGGCTGATAAAGAAGCTCTATGAATCCTTTGCCACGGGCAGTCTGACGGAGAAGCGGTTCAAGCTGCTGTCGGACGGGTATGAGCGTGAGCAGGAGGAATTGGATGCGGCGATTGAGCGGGAACAGGCAGAACTTGATGCGTTCAACGCCGATACAGACCGGGCCGATCAATTCCTGGAGTTGGTCAAGCGGTACACCGATTTTTCGGTGCTGACCACGCCGATGATTTTTGAGTTTGTGATGGAGCCCCAGCGTCCCCAACCTCTCTGACAAGCTGCGCCGGGAATCCCTGCGCTACAAGGAGGCGGTGGAGTTGGCTGACGCTCTCGGCTATGACCTCGTATGGCAGAAGCGGAGATAAGGGGGACTATGGCGAAAAGTAAAACCAGCGGTATCTATTTCAAAGTTACAGACGAGGAACGGAGCCTAATCGAACAGAGGATGGCACTGATGGGCGTTCACAACATGAGCGCCTATATTCGGAAGATGTGTATTGACGGCTACATTGTCCAACTGCAAATCAAGGAACTGGACGAGTGTGCCAAGCTCCTGCGGTATACCTCCAACAATGTGAATCAGATTGCCCGTCGGGTCAATTCCGGCGGCGGGGTCTATCCCGACGAGGTGGACGAGATCACCGCAAAGCTGACGGAGGCCAGCGGTCTGTTCGGGAGCATTTTGGAGCAGCTATCGAAAATTCAATGACAGTCTGGTGGTGGGCGAAGATTTTTCGCTCACCACCATTTTCTTTTGAGGGGAGGTTTTGAAGATAGCGACAACACGATTGATGCCGCTGCATAGTGGCAAGGGCCGGACCGTGGCCGAAGCCCTGGGCCGGGTGACGGACTATGTAGAGAATCCAGAGAAAACCAACGGCGGCGATTTGGTCACAGCCTATCAATGCAATCCGTCTATCGCTGACCAGGAGTTTCTATTTTCCAAACGGCAGTATGCCGTCATTACCGGCAGGGAACGGAAGGACAATGATGTGATCGCCTACCATCTGCGGCAGTCCTTCAAGCCGGGGGAGATTACACCGGAACTGGCGAACAAGATCGGCTATGATCTCGCTATGTCGCTGACCAAGGGCAATCATGCTTTTATCGTCTGCACCCATGTTGACAAGCACCACATTCACTCGCATATCGTGTTCAACTCGACTGCCATAGACTGCACCAGGAAATTCCGGAACTTCTGGCGGTCCTCATTCACAGTTCGGAGAATCTCCGATATGCTGTGCCTGGAAAATGGGCTGTCGGTGATTGCGGAGCCGAAGCCCAGCCGGGGCAGCTATGGCACATGGCTGGGAGAGGGTAAGCCGCCTACCGTCCGGGGCCAGTTGGAAGGCTTAATCGACACCGCCCTCGGTCAAGGATGCAAGGATTTTGACAGCTTCCTCGCCGCCATGAAAGCGACGGGAGCGGAGGTTAGGCGGGGCAAATATCTGGCGTTCAAAATTCCGAACGGTAAGCGGTTCATCCGCTGCGATTCTCTTGGTGACGATTACACCGAAGCGGCGATTATGGAGCGCATTTCCGGCAAACGGATCGTTGCTCCAAGAGCAAAGGCGGCGGTACAGTCCAAGCCCAATTTGCTGATTGATATTCAAGCGAAAATGCAGCATGCCAACTCTCCCGGATTCGAGCGGTGGGCAAAAATCTTCAACCTCAAAGAGATGGCAAAGACACTCATCTACTTGCAGGAAAACGGGCTGACTGACCTTGTAGAATTGGAGAAAGCCTGTGATGCGGCGGTTCAGAAATTCAACGATTTAGCTGACCAGTCGAAAGCCGCCAGTGCAAGAATGAAAGATATTTCTGAACTGCAAAAGCAGATCGGCACCTACGGTAAGACACGGGAGATTTACGCACAGTATCGGAAATTGACGGGCAGGAAAAGAGAAAATTTTTATGAACAGCATAGCAGTGAAATCACGGCCTGTCAAGCAGCGAAGCGGTACTTTGATTCTCTCGGTTTGAAAAAGCTGCCGTCTATGCAATCGCTGAAACAGGAGTATGCCATGTTGCAGGCCGAGAACAAACAACGGTATCCAGAGTACAAGCAGGCAAAGGCAAAAATGATAGAACTGCTCACCGCCAAAAACAACGTGGAGCGGATTTTAGGCGTGACGGGAAAAGAGAAAAATCGTGACCGCCAGCAGGAGGCGCGTTGAAGATTTTTCTCTCCCTGCGGGTAACAGCAGACGCCGGAGGCGGCTTAAAAGGACCGGCGCGACCGCGCCGGTCCTTACGGGGGCTTGGGGGCGTCAGCCACCAACAAGCGAGCGCCGGGTATATACCGGCGCATTGCTTGCCGCTACTTGCTACCGCTATGCCGCTACTTGCTACCGCTATGTTTACATGCCTCAAACATCAAACGGTTTGTATATCTTGAATCTGTTGCGGTCTGCTTCAATGACCCCTTGCCGACGCAGTTTTCCGATTTCCGCCGACAACCCACTGCGCTCTACTTCCAGATAATCTGCCAACTCCTGGCGATCATATGGTATTTCAAATTCCAGACTGCCAAATTGTTTAGCTTGAAGCATCAGATACGCCATCAGCTTTTCATGTGTCGTGCGCTTGGATGTGACCTCGATTTTTTGGTGAAGCACCAAATTCTTTGCCGCAACAATTTGAAGAAGATTGTCAATCATCTGTTGATGGAATTGACAAGCATTACTGCATGAATGACTAATTTTCAAACAGTCAATCAGCATAACCTCCGCAGCCTCCGATGCCAGCACAGAAACTGGGACTTCCTCTACTCCTGCACAAGCGAAGGATTCCCCAAATAATTCACCAGGGACAAGGTTGGCAATCATGCTTCGATTACCAAAGAAATCCGTCCGAACAATTTGGAAACTGCCCGTTAGGACAATTCCCACATATTTTGCTGGTTCACTTTCATTCATCACGGCTTCTCCCTTTTCAAAGGAAAATACCCTGGCGTTGAGGCAACGTAGAGCCTTGGTCAGTTCCCAATGCGCAATATCCCGAAACAGCGGACACATGCACAATATTTCAAAATATTTTTCCACAGATTTGTCCCCTCTGTTGAAATTTCAACATACAAAACAAGTGAATCATACTATACTGATCCCAAGATGTCAACAGGGATTCAAAAATATAGTTGACCGGAAAGGACAATTTTATGGTTCGCAAAATAATTCATATTGATGAAGAAAAGTGTAACGGATGCGGAGCCTGTGCCGCTGCCTGTCATGAGGGAGCTATTGAGATGGTAGACGGTAAGGCGAGGCTCACTCGTGAGGACTACTGCGATGGTCTGGGTGACTGCCTGCCCGCCTGCCCCACGGAGGCAATCAGCTTTGAGACGCGGGAAGCGCCCGCCTATGACCATGCGGCTGTGATGGCCGCTAAACAGAAGAGCGCGCCTCTGCCCTGCGGCTGTCCCGGAACAAATGCAAAGACGATTCACCGGGATCCTTGCGTTGCCCCTGCCGCACAGACGCCTGCCGCCAGCCAGCTGACCCAATGGCCAGTACAGATTAAGCTGGTGCCGGTGAACGCCCCATACCTTAACGGTGCCAAGCTACTCATCGCTGCAGATTGTACCGCCTATGCCTATGGCAATTTCCACGATATGTTCATCCGCGGCCATGTGACGCTCATCGGCTGCCCCAAGCTGGACGAGGGGGACTATGCTGAAAAGCTGACGCAAATCATTTCTGGAAATGACATCAAGAGCGTAACCATAGTACGAATGGAAGTTCCCTGTTGCGGCGGAATCGAAAACGCGGTCAAACAGGCCTTGCAGGAGAGCGGGAAGTTTATTCCGTGGAATGTGGTGACTATTTCTACGGACGGAAGAATTTTAGAATAATAATAGGAGGAAACAGTGATGGAACAGAAAATGTTTTGCTTCCAGTGTGAACAGACAGCGGGATGCAAAGGCTGTACTGGAAATTCTGGCGTATGCGGCAAGCAGGCCGGTATTGCTGAAATGCAGGATCAGCTTACCGGGAAATTGATTGGCCTTGCAAGGACCATAGACGGAAATGGGCATCTGATTAGCCATGCCGCCAATCAGGTTGTGCGGGAAGGGTTGTTTGCGACAATTACGAATGTGAATTTTGACAAGGAGGCCCTTTCTGCTCTGCTCCGGCGTGTGGATGAGGTAAAGCGGCAGATTGTTCCTCTCTGCTATGAGTGTACCTCAGCCTGCGGGAAGAACGATGACTATGACATGGAGCATCTGTGGACTGCTGGGGAGGATATTCGCTCTCTGAAGTCGCTGATTCTGTTTGGCATCCGGGGTATGGCCGCCTATGCGTATCACGCTGCTGTCCTGGGCTATACGGACCCGGAAGTAGACCTCTTTTTTTATAAGGCCCTCTTTGCTGTCGGTATGGAGGACTGGGGGATGGATGAACTTCTTCCTATTGTCCTGGAAGTCGGGGCGGTTAACCTGAAATGTATGGAACTGCTGGATAAGGCTAATACGGAAACCTATGGCAATCCCGTTCCAACAGAAGTAAGTTTGACTGTAGAGAAAGGACCGTTTATTATCATTTCCGGTCATGACCTCTTTGATTTGAAACAACTCTTGGAGCAGACCAAGGACAAGGGCATCAACATTTATACCCACGGTGAAATGCTCCCGGCTCACGGTTATCCGGAACTAAAAAAGTACCCCCATCTCAAAGGGAATTTCGGCACTGCCTGGCAGAATCAGCAAAAGGAATTTGCTTCTATCCCCGCTCCGGTCCTTTTTACAACAAACTGCCTCATGCCGCCGAAAACAAGCTATGCGGACCGGGTATTTACGACGGAAGCCGTCGCATATCCGGGGCTGGCCCACATTGGGCCGGAAAAGGACTTCTCGCCGGTAATCCAAAAAGCCTTGGAGCTGGGCGGCTACCCCACAGCCATGCAGTTTACTGGTATCAATGGCGGAAGAACCGTCACAACCGGCTTTGGGCGTCACGCGGTCTTGTCCGTTGCGGACAAAGTGGTCAAAGCAGTCAAAAGCGGAGTGGTCAAACATTTCTTCCTGGTTGGCGGCTGCGATGGAGCAAAGCCGGGACGCAGCTACTATACTGAGTTTGTAAAGCAGACACCTCCTGACAGTATCGTACTTACTCTTGCCTGTGGCAAGTACCGGTTCAATGACCTGGACCTTGGCACCGTTTCCGGACTTCCCCGCCTGATGGATATGGGACAGTGCAATGACGCATACAGTGCCATCCAGGTGGCTGTAGCCCTGGCAGAGGCTTTTGCATGTGGTGTAAACGATCTGCCGCTGTCAATGGTTCTCTCCTGGTATGAGCAGAAGGCTGTGTGTATCCTGCTGACGCTTTTGCACCTGGGAATCCAAAATATCCGCTTGGGGCCTACACTTCCGGCGTTCCTGTCGCCCAACGTGTTGCAGTATCTGGTAGAGCATTATCACATTGCGCCGATCACAACCCCGGAGAGTGATTTGGAGGTACTGCTGAAATAATGCTGATTATAACCGCCGCCCCTCTATATGAGTGGCGGCGGTTGCCTTTGAAGGAATAAAGAAAACTAAAAAGGTAAAAATTCAATCTTACATTCCCCCTTGACAATATCTTTAGAAATACCGCTTTGATGAACAGCTTTTGATCTACGCCCAGCGCCCGGACGCCACCGCTTGCGCCAGCATGGAGCTGTGGAACGATACCATGCGGCGGTGGGTGAAGCCCC
>CAJTFN010000006.1 GCA_910575815.1 Oscillospiraceae bacterium | reverse complement strand
GGTAGCCGATGTTGGTGTGCCACGTCCCGTCGTCCGCCATCCAGCAGACCCGGAAGGTGAACATCCGCTCGGGCTCCACCATGCGGGTCAGCAGGTCCGCCTTTTCATACTCCGGGTGCTTTTCGATGACGGGCTCCAGGGAGGAGAGGACCTCCTCCACCGTTTGGACGAATTCCGGCTCGTTGGCGTGACGGGTCTTGACGTGATCGATTACGCTGGAAAGATAGGCGTTCATGTGCAGATCCTCCTTAAAGATATGATTTTATCAAATCCTCAAAAATGGGCAGGCTTTCCAGAAGCATCTCGTGGGACACGCAGGTGCTGGCCCGGAAATAGTTGGGACAGCCGAAATCACCGCCGGGGACAATCAGGAGATTGCGAGCCTTGGCTTGGTCGGAGAAGGCCTGAGCGTCGCCGCCGGGGGCCTTCACAAAGAGGTAGAACGCGCCGTTGGGCTTGACGCACTGATAGCCATAAGAGGTTAAGGCGTCATAGAGGGTGGTCCGGTTGCGGTCATAGGCTCCCAGGTCCGGCCGGGAGGCGGCGCAGGCGGCAACCACCCGCTGCTGGAGAGAGGGCGCGCATACATGCCCCAGAATTCTGGAGGCTCCCGCCGCCGCGGCAAAAACCTCTTCGCTGTCCGCCACCCGGTCTGGAACGCAGACGTAGCCGATGCGCTCGCCGGGCATGGAGAGGGATTTGGAATAGGAGTAGCAAATCACCGTGTTGGGGTAGATGTCCGGCACAAAGGGAACCTCCGCCCCGTCGTAAACCAGCTCCCGATAGGGCTCGTCGGAGATGAGATAGATGGGATGGCCGTACTCCGCGCCTTTCCGGGTCAGTACCTCCGCCAGCTTTTTCAGGGTTTCCCGGGTGTAGATGACGCCGGAGGGGTTGTTGGGAGAGTTGACGATGACGGCCTGGGTGCGAGGAGTGACCCGCGCCTCCAGGGCGGTACAGTCAATTTGGAAAGTCTCCTTCTCCGCGGGGACCGGCACAAAGGCGGCTCCGCTGCTTTCCACGAAGGGACGGTATTCCGGGAAGTAGGGTGTGATGGCGAGGATTTCCGAGCCCTCCGTGGCCAGGGCCCGGATGACGGAGACCAGGGCGGGGGCCGCGCCGCAGGTGAAGAAGAAATTTTCCCCCCGGAGGTCCGCGCCATAGCGTTGGTTCAGTTCTTCCGCCACGGCCTGCCGGGCGTCCATCGTCCCGGGGGCTTGGGTGTAGCTGTGGACAGCGAGGCTGTCCATGTTCCGGAGGATGGAGACAAAGTGGTCGTTTACCTCCGGCGGCGCGGGAATGGAGGGGTTGCCCAGGGAGAAGTCATAGACCCGCTCCCCGGCGGCGGCCCGCCGGAGGCCGTACTCAAACAGCTCCCGAATGCAAGATCGGGTTTGGCCCAGGGCCAGCATTGTGGAATTTACCATGGAAGCGCCTCCTTAGCGTTTGTTGGACTGCCGCCAGATTTTTTGCTCCCGGGCGGCGGCAATCAGCTCCTCCCGGAAGTCGGGGTGGGCGATGGAAATCAGCATCTCCGCCCGCTCCCAGGTGGACCGCCCCACCAGATTCACCACACCGTATTCCGTTACAACGTAATAGGCCTGGCTCCGGGGGCCTGTGATGATGTCTCCGCCGAAGTGGGGGAGAATCCGGGAGTGCCGGACGCCGCCCTTGTCCACAAAGGAGGAGGTCATGCAGATAAAGGCCTTTCCTCCTCTGGACATGGCCGCGCCGGTGAGATAGTCCAGCTGTCCCCCGGTGCCGCTGATGTGCCGGAGTCCCGCGCTCTCCGCGCAGGTCTGGCCGTACAGGTCCACGGAGATGCAGCTGTTGATGGAGATCATGTTGTCCAGCTGGGCGATGGTCTCCGGGGCGTTCACGTATTCCAGGGGAGCCACCACCACGGAGGGGTTCTGGTCCGCCCAGTCGTACAGGGCCTGGGAGCCGAAGACGATGCCCGCCATGCCCTTGTTCCGGTGGATGGTCTTCCGGGTGTTGGTGAGCTTTCCTGCCTTGAAGAGCTCGTAGTAGGCGTCGCCGCACAGCTCTGTGTGCATACCCAAATCCTTCAGGTCTGACTGGGCCAGCAGAGAGCCCACCACATTGGGCATGGCGCCGATGCCCAGCTGGAGGGTGGCGCCGTCCTGGACAAAGGGGACGATGTGCTCCGCGATTTTCCGGTCCTCCTCCGTGGCCTTGGCCACAGGGAACTGAGGCAGGGAATCGTGGGGCCCTTCCACGATGTAGTCCACCTCGGAGAGGTGCACGCACTCGTCAAAGCCGCCCAGAATCCGGGGGAGGTGCTCGTTGATCTCCAGGATCACGATGTCCGCTTTCTCCAGGATCCCCCGGGCCACGCCGGCGCCGCAGGAGAGGTTGAAATACCCGTGTTTGTCCATGGGCGGAACGCACATCATGGCCACATTCACCGTCAGAAAGTGACGGTAGTAGGGTACCACATTCCGGAAGATCATGGGAATATAGTTGCAAAGGCCCTGGTCGCAGAGCTTCCGCTCATAGGCGGAGCAGTGCCAGGAGTTGTAGAGAAAGTGCTCCCGGCTGGGGTCGCACTCCACCACCTGGATGGGCCCGAAGAGCAGGTTGCCCCGAAGCTTGACGTCGGTGAGCTCGTCCCGGCGCTTGGCCAGGGCCGCGTCCAGAAGCGGGGGGAAGCACACGTTGGTGGTGTAGTCCACCCAGTCTCCGCTTTTGACAACCTGTACCGCCTGCTCCGGCGTCCGGAGCTTCTGCCGGTATTGGTCCTGTAACATCCGCCGCCTCCTTATCGCACCGCCTCCCGGCCCGCCCGGTAGGCGGCCAGGTTCAGGGTCAGGAATTTCTCCGGGACAACCCGCCGGATGACGGCCTCCCAGTCGATGTGGTCCAGGTTCAGGGCCTTGGCCATGGCGCCGAAGAGCACCACGTTCATGCACTTAGCGCTGCCCAGCTTCTCGGCGGTCTCCTCCGCGTTCAGGGCTACGCAGCGGAAGTGGGACTGCATGGCCTCCAGACAGCCGGCGGGGTATTCGCAAAGGCCCGCCGCCACGGTGGAGGAGGGCAGCTCGTAATCGTTGATGACGGCCACGCCGCCGGGCTTGAGGAATTCCGCGTAGCGGACAGCCTCCATTTTCTCGAAGGCCACCAGAATGTCCGCCGCGCCGGGGCCGATGACGGGGGAGTAGACCTTCTCACCCCAGTGGACCTGGGTGGAGACGCTGCCGCCCCGTTGGCTCATGCCGTGGACCTCGGACATTTTGACGTCATACCCGGCGTCCATCAGGCCGGTCACCAGGATCTTGGCCGCCAGGATGGCGCCCTGACCGCCGACGCCCACCAGTAAAGCGCTTTGACGAGCCATCATTTTGTCTCCTTTCTGGAAATTGCCCCCACGGGGCACACCTGAGCGCAGACCGTGCAGCCCACGCACTGATTCGGGTCAATATGGGACTTGCCGTTTTTGACAAAGAGGGCGGGACAGCCCACCTTCAGGCATTTCTTGCAGCCAATGCAGGCGTCCTGGTCCACCACGCACAACCCGGTATCGTGGGAAATGCGCTTAATCAGCAGGCAGGGACGCCGGGCGATGATGGCGGCGGGAACCGGGGAGGCCAGGGCGTCGTCCACGGCTTTCTGCATGGCGGTCAGGTCCTGGGGATCCACGATGATCACGTTCTCGTAGCCAAAGGAACGGAGGACGTTCTCAATTTTGATAGCGGCGGCGATCTCCCCCTGGAGGTTGAAGCCGGTACCAGGGTTGTCCTGGTGGCCGGTCATGCCGGTGATGGAGTTGTCCAGCACCACGGGGATCATCTCGCCCTTATTGTAGAGAATTTCCGCCGCGCCGGTCATGCCGCTGTGGAAGAAGGTGGAGTCTCCCAGGACACCGAAGACCTTCTTCTTCTGGCCTGTGGTCTTAAAGGCCTTGGCCATGCCCATGCCCACAGAGAAGCCGCCGCCCATGCACACGCAGGTGTCCATGGCGTTCAAAGGCGCGGCGGCGCCCAGGGTGTAGCAGCCGATATCGCCGGTGACCACAAAGTCCTTTCCCTTGGACATGGTGTAGAAGAAGCCGCGGTGGGGGCAGCCGGGACACAGCGCCGGGGGCCGGGACACGGCCTTGACCCCTACGTCCACGGTCTCCGGAGCCGTTCCGAAAAGCTCCTGCCGGAGGCGCTGGGGATTCTGCTCGTGCATGCGCCCCACCAGCCGCTTGCCGGTGCAGGGAATACCGGCGGCCAGGATCTGTTCCTCCATGAAGGGCTCCAGCTCCTCAATGACATAGAGGGTTTCCACCTTGGCGGCGAAGTCCCGAATCAGCTTCATAGGCAGAGGATAAGTAAGGCCCAGCTTCAGGAAGGACGTGTCCTCCGGGAAGGCGTCCTTGGCATATTGATAGGCAATGGAGGCGGTAATGACGCCCACTTTGGAGCCCTTCATTTCCAGCTTGTTCAGGGGGCAGGTGTTGCCGTACTCCTCCAGTGCGGCCAGATTGGCCTCCACCTTGGGGTGATTCCGGTAGGCGTTGGCCGGGGTGCAGACAAACTTGGCGGCGTTCCTCTCGTAGGGGATTACCTCCTGCTCCTCCCGCTCGCCAAAGGTCACCAGACTCTTGGAGTGGGAGATCCGGGTGGTGGTGCGGAAGAGGACGGGCATGTCAAAGCGCTCGGAGATGTCATAGGCCGCCTTTATGAAGTCCAGGCACTCCTGAGAGTCCGAGGGTTCCACCAGAGCCATCCGAGCGAACTTGGCGTAGTAGCGGTTATCCTGCTCGTTCTGAGAGGAGTGCATGCTGGGATCGTCGGCGGAGACGATGACAAAGCCCTTGGAAACGCCATCGTAAGCCGCCGTGAAAATGGGGTCCGCCGCCACATTGACGCCCACGTGCTTCATGGCGCAGAGGCTGCGGACGCCGGCCATGGCCGCGCCGTAGGCCACCTCGGTGGCCACCTTTTCGTTGGGGGCCCATTCGCAGTAGAGCACGTCCTGATATTGGGGCAAATTCTCAAAAATTTCCGTGCTTGGGGTTCCGGGATACGCGGAGCAAACCTTTACACCGGCCTCGTACGCGCCCCGCGCGATGGCCTCGTTGCCGGAGAGCAGATGTTGTTTCATAATGATTCCACCTTTCCTGCCATGGCGCCGGTTCCTGCTTGAGCGCCCTCAAAGGGAACCAAAGCGCGCTGCTTTTCCATACAGGTACTTTCCAAGCCAAAACGCCTCCCGGAAAATTCTTTTTGAATCCGGGAACTCTGCGGCAGATGCCGCTGGGGACCACGGGGGGCCTCGCTTTGCGCTCCATAGGCAACACGCGCGCGCGTTGCGCGCCCGGTGGGCCATTTTCCCGCCGGATGAAAAGGCGCGGGCCGCGCTTTTTCAAGTCTGTTGACAATATAATACAAAAAGACTTGAAGGATTTGAAATACTTATGTATAATACAGACATAAGCAAAACAAATATCTCGTTGGACAGGAGATGGATTATGAACCTTACACAGATGCTGTACGCGCTGGCTGTGGCCAGGCATCAGAACATATCCAAAGCCGCCGCCAGCCTGTTTATCTCTCAACCGGCATTGTCTCTGCAAATGAAGAAGCTGGAGGAGGAGCTGGGAGTTTCCCTGTTTCAGCGGGAGCCCCAGGGGGTACGGCTGACGGCCCAGGGGGAGCTTTTCTATAAAAATGCACAAGTGGTGGAGCAGGCGTGGTATCAGCTGCTGAATGTGATGGATCAGAACAAGCGGCAGGTTCGGAAGCACCTTCGCATCGGCATCGGCACCCGAGTCTATACGAACAATTTGTTCGACCCGCTGATGCACTTTTTTGACGGCCGCCCGGAGACGAATGTAACGCTGGTAACCGAAGCCTGCGGGGATTTTCTCTCCAACATCGAGGATGGGTCGTTGGATCTGGCCCTGGACCGTTTCCCGGACCCCTCCGGGTATGTGGATTCCAAGCGGTTTTTTTCCTGCGAACTGATTTCGGAGCGGCAGTGCATCCTGACCTCTTTTGATGACGCGCTGGCCATGCTGGATACGGTGGAGCTCCAGCAGCTGGAGGGACGGACGATCATTACCGGCCTGGAGAACTCCCCGGAGGACAAAATGATCTGTCAGGCTTTTTTGTCCCATGGCATCCGGTGGAACAAGGTTTATCGCTCCGACGGCATCGATACCATTATGATGCTGGTGGAGCGGGGAAAGGGCATCACGTTGGGGCCACTCTCATTTGCCACCTATTTTGGAATCAAGGCCATTCCCCTTGTGCCGGAGTCCTACTTGAGTATGAGCTTTGTCTGCCTTCGAGAGCGGATGGAGGATCCGGAACTCCGGTTGCTGAAGGATTATCTGATGAATATCTGCCGCTGTTTGGTCTAGTGGGGAATTGGAAGAAGCGTCAAGGCGAGGCGGGGTGACCTGCCTCGCCTTAATTGGTGCCTTTTGAGAGTCTTTGCTTTGTTCCTCCCAATTTACTGCGTGTCAAAGAATAAAAGAGTTGCTAATTGTTAAATAAATGGTAGAAATTTAAAAATAGTATTGTAATTGAAAGAATGGTTCGCTATAATCCAAATATCTACCACAATTCTTACAACATTGAGTCCGCCTCCGCCGTAATGAGCTGAATACCGCCGTTTTGACAATAGGCGGTGATCTCTTTGGAGGGGGCGTGATCGGACACGATGGTAGAGGCCTCGGAGAGATTTGCGAATTTAGAAGTGGAGCGGATACCAAATTTGCTCTGGTCGGCTACCACCACCGTTTCCTTGGCCCGCCGCATGGCGGTGGCTTTGATGGCGGCCTCCATAAAGGTGGCCGTGGTGAGGCCGCCGTCAATGGAGAGGCCGGTGGTGCCGAGAAAGGCCAGATCGAAATTGAAATTTTCCATATCGGAGATGGAGGTGTAGCTGTGAAAGGAGTCAGACGTTGCGGAATACTCTCCGCCCAGAACGATCAGTGTAATGCCGGGGAGCCGGGTGGCCTCCACCAGGACGTTGACGCTGCTGGTGATGATGGTGATGTCCGGAGTCTTGTTCAGGTGCGGAACGATGTTCCGGGTGGTGGAGCCCGCGTCGATAAAAATGGTCTGTCCGGGCTGCACCAGCTTCGCCGCCAGGGAGCCGATGACGCGTTTGGCATCAGCGTTTTTCTGGTGCCGGGTGTCGATCTCCTCGGGGGAGCGGATGGGACCCTTTGCCATGGCGCCGCCTCGGATTCGAAGGATGCATCCCCGCTTTTCCAGCTCAATCACGTCTCTGCGGGCGGTATTGACGGATAATTGGAACTTCTCGGCCAAATTCTCCAGAGATACATGTTCTTGCTGCATAATGTAATTTTCGATTCGTGACAAGCGATCCAGCCTCATTCGGTACACCTCACAGCAATATTTTGAAGAGATTGCCTTTATTATATCAGCAAGTTTTGGAATTGCAAGATTGTGGGAAGATTTTGAAAAAACCAATTACAGACAATTGTAAGAAGGGGGATCTCATGAATTTGGATATCATCACCATGGGTCTGGCCGTGTGCGACACCATGGTAAAACCGGTGACGCCGGAGCTGTTCCAACGGGACTCCACGCCGGTGGATATCGCTTACAGCCCTGGGGGAGACGCGCTGAACGTGGCGGTGAACGCCGCCGCGCTGGGGATGCGGACCGGGTTGGTTACCGTACTGGGGAACGACGCCAACGGCGCTTTTTTGACGCGGTATCTGACGGAGCAGGGGGTGGAATTGTCCGCCGTCCGGACCTCGGACCGGCATGTCACCGGAACCAGTATTGTCCTGGTGGAGCCGGACGGGGAGCGGCATTTCCTGCCGGACACACGAATTTTTCAGGAGTTGTCTCCGGATCAGGTCACCCGTGACCTTCTGAGCGGGGCCAGGGTTTTGAGCCTGAACAGCTGCTACCGCCTTCCCCGGCTGGACGACGGCGGCGTGGTTCCTGTCTTTGAACTGGCCCACGAATTGGGTTGCCTGACGGCCATGGATACCACCTGGAACCGGACGGGGGACTGGCTGGAGCGTATCCGCCCGGCGCTTTCTCATACGGATTTGTTCCTGCCCAGTTATCAGGAGGCCGTACAGATCACTGGGGAGCGGGACGTCCGGGCCATGCGGCGCTTTTTTGAGCGCTGTGGTCTGCGGGCGCTGGGGGTGAAACTGGGAGGAGAGGGTTCCTATGTGACGGATTTCCAGAGGGAATACTTTGTCAAGCCCTTTCCTGTGGAGCGGGTCATAAACACCGTGGGCGCCGGGGATTCCTACGTGGCAGGCTTTCTCACAGCCCAGGCCCTGGACATGGACCTGTACGACAGCGCGGTGTTTGCGACGGCTGTGGCGGCGTTTACTGTACAGACCATGGGAGCCGTGGGCGGTGTTCCCCCTTTGACGGAGGTGGAACGGTTTATCCGGCAGAACGGAAGATGAGTGGGAAGACAAAAGCAAGCACCACAAAAAACTACCATTTTCAAAAGAAAATGGTAGTTTTTGTGCTATATTCAAAAATATATGAAAACTATTTTTTATATATTGACGAAATTTGAAAAATACGGTGATGAAATGTTGAAAATATGAAAGATATATGGTAGAATTGAGAAAACAATAAGGAATGGACGGCAGAGGAATGACCATGAGAACACTGACAACAACAAAAGACATGCTGCAAAAGGCCTATGCGGAGCACTACGCAGTGGGGGCGTTCAACATAAACCATATGGAGCTGATTCAGGCGGTGGTGGATGCGGCGGCCCATACCCGCTCCGCCGTGATTCTGCAGGCCTCCTCCTTTACGGCGAAGTACGCGGATCTGGGTTACTTTGTGGACATCGCGGAGCGGGCGGCGGCCTTGGCCGGGGTTCCGGTAGCCCTCCATCTGGACCACGGTGAGGATTTTGCCACGGTGAAGCGGTTTGTGGAGGCGGGGTTTACCTCCGTGATGATCGATGGCTCCCATCTCCCTTACGCGGAGAATGTGGCCGTCACCCGGGAGGTCTGCGAGTACGCGCACGATCATGGCGTTACGGTGGAGGGAGAGCTGGGGACGATTTCCGGCATTGAGGACGGCGCCCAGGCCGGCTGCGGCCGGTACACGGATCCCCGGCAGGCCCGGGACTTCGTCGCTCAGACTGGCGTGGACTCCCTGGCCGTGGCCATCGGCACCAGCCACGGGGCCTACAAGTTCAGCCCGGGACAGACGCCTATGCTACGCTTTGACATCCTCCGGCAGATTGAAGAGGTCTTGCCGGGGCTGCCCATTGTGCTCCACGGGGCCTCTTCGGTCAACCAGGAGGACATCGCCACCATCAATCAATACGGCGGCAGCATCCAGGCCGCCGTGGGTATTCCCGAGGAGATGCTCAGCCGGGCGGCCTCCATGGCGGTGTGCAAGGTCAACGTGGACACGGATCTCCGGCTGGCCATGACCGCCGCCATCCGCAAGACGCTGGCCGAGGAGCCCGGAGTCATTAACACCCGGGAGTACATCGGAGCTGGGCGGCAGCGGGTGCGGGAACGAGTGGTCTATAAGATGGAGAATATTCTGCACAGCATGGGCCATTATTAAGGGATAATTACGCGGAAAAACTGTGTAATTATAAATAATGAAGAAACGAGGAACGAGTGATGAAAAGATTGTTTGCGCTGATCCTGACCCTCTCGCTGCTGCTGTTGACCGCCTGCGGTGGAACCGGCGATAAGACCGGCTCCGGCGACGCCAGCGGTTCCACCGGGACCTCCGGCGATTCTGGGAGCTCGGAGAGCGAAGCTCCGGCTTCTGTCACCAAGCTGCGGTTCAACCTGGTGAAGAGCACCGGCGATCCCCAGTACGAGTGGTATGGCCGCTTCTGGGACGCCGTGAAGGAGGCCTCCGGCGGAGAGATCGAGGGGGAGATTTTCACCGGCGAGAGCCTGGGCGTCACTGCGGACGTGCTGGAGCAGGCCGCTCAGGGAGAACCTGTGGTGGCGGACTGCGACCTGGCCTATCTGGCGAACTACGTACCGGACATGGCTGCCGTCATGTCTCCTTACCTGATTCAGGAGCCGGATCAGATTTTGAAGCTGTGGGACTCGGAGGTGTTCCAGGACCTGTGCGGCCAGCTGGAGGCCAAGGGACTTCATCTGATTGCCCTGAATTATGAGGGCACCCGGAATCTGGTGACGGTGAAGCCCGTGGCGTCCCGGGCCGATGTGGGCCCCCTGAAGATCCGTTGCGCGTCCACCACCATGTGGAACTCCGTGGTGGAAACCCTGGGCGGCAATCCCACCAATATCCCCATGTCCGAGGTGTACCAGGCACTGTCTCAGGGCGTGGTGGACGGCGCCGAGGGCGTGTACAACGTCATCTACTCCAATAAGTGGTACGAGGTTTGCAAGAACATCACCCTGACCGGCCATCTGGTGGGCTACACCGCCATCGCCATGTCCTCCGAGGTGTACAATTCCCTGTCCGACGGGGCCCGGGAGGCCCTGGACGCCACGGCGATGGAGTATATGGGCGAGTTCCTGGAGCTCTCCGACGGCGTGCAGGCGGACTTCAAGGCCAAGCTGGAGGCCGAGGGCGTTGTGATCACGGAGATTGACAAGGCCGAGTTTGTGGAGGCCGCCAACCGGGTGCCGGAGAAGTTCCCCGATTGGAGCGATGGTATTCTGGAAAAACTGCAAGGGGTTCTTTACAACTGACAGAAGAGGGAAGATTCTTCCGTGAGGCGGGCAAACGGCAGTGCTCTTGCAGTTGCGGAGCGCTGCCGTTCCGCGTTTGGCCTGGAGCGCCCTCCAGAGAGGGGAGAAACCCTTTTTCCGAAGAGGGGGACCCTCCGGAGAGAATTTGTACGTCCAAAATTTAAGGGAAAAGGAATACGATATGACGAAAAAATGGGACAAGATTGAGGAGGCCTTGGACAGGGGCGCGGCCGGGATCGCCTCCGGCGCCTTTATCATCATGATTGCCGTGATCACACTGAACGTTCTCTCGCGCTATTTATTCAGAAAGTCCTTTAACTGGGCGGAGGAGATTGCCTATCTCTGCTTCAACTGGTCCGTGTTTTTCGGCGTGGCGGAGGTGTACCGCTATCAGGGACTGACCGCTATCGACTTGGTGGTGGACAAGCTCAAGGGCCGGGTTCGCCACATAGTGCTGGTTCTGGGCTATCTACTGGTGACTTTGACGAATTTGGGGCTGATCGTGTGGGGGATTCAGTTCTCCATCGTCGCCTGGGACCGGAAGAGCCCGTCCCTGCACATTCCCTACACGTTTTACGATCTCTCCATCCCTCTGGCGGCGGTGCTGCTGCTGGTGTACTCCACAAAGTTTTTGATCCGGGCGTTCCGGGGCGAGGAGCTGAAAAGCGCCGCCCTGGAGGACCGCGTTTAGGTTGGAAGGAGGCGCGCTATGGAATTCTGGACCGTATTTCCTCTGATTCTCCTGTTTCTTCTGTTTTTCCTCAAGATTCCGGTGGCCTACTCCATGCTGATCACCGGCGCGGTTTACTACCTGTTCAGCCCCAACTCCATGGATATCGTGCTGATGTGCCAGAAGCTGGTGGCGTCCAACTCCTCCTTCGTCTATCTGGCGATTCCCTTTTTCACCTGCGCGGGGGTGGTGTTCAACTATTCCGGCATCACCCGGCGGCTGATGAATCTGGCGGAAATGCTGGTGGGCCATCTGCGGGGCGGTCTGGGCCATGTGAACATTGTGCTCTCCGCCATGATGGGAGGCCTCTCCGGCTCTGCCATCGCCGACACGGCCATGCAGTCCAAGATGCTGGTGCCCGAGATGGAGCGCCTGGGCTACGACAAGGACTATTCCTGTGTGGTGACGGCGTCCTCCTCCTGCATCACCCCCATCATTCCCCCGGGCATCTGCCTGATTCTGTACTCCACGGCGGCCAACGTCTCCGTGGCGAAGATGTTCTACGCGGGCTATATCCCGGGCCTGTGCATTATGGCGGGGCTGATGATTCTGAACTGGCGCATCTCCAAAAAGCGGGGCTATAAGCCCTCCCGGGAGAAGATGGCCACCCCCCGGGAATTTGGAAAGGCCCTCCGGGAGGCCATCTGGGCCCTCTTTGTGCCCTTTGGCATCGTCATGGCCCTGCGCCTTGGCATCTGCACGCCTACGGAGGCGGGAGCGATGTGCATTTTGTATTCCGTGGTGATCGGAGCCTTTGTGTACCGGGAGCTGAAGCTGAGCATGCTGAAGGACATTCTGGTAGAGTCCGTCACCGCCACGGCGGGGGTCATGTTCATTCTGGCGGGGGCCAACGTGCTGAATGGCTACCTGACCTGGGAACGGATTCCCATCATGATCTCCCAGGCTCTCACCGCCGGCATCTCCTCCAAGTACGTGTTTTTGCTGGTGGTGAACGTCATGCTGCTGGCCATTGGCTGCTTCTTTGACGGCGGCGCGGCCATGATTTTGCTGGCGCCGCTGCTGGTGCCGGTGGCGGAGGTGCTGGGGATCGACCTCATTCACTTCGGCATCGTGATGTGCATCAATCTGACCATTGCGGGCTTCACGCCGCCCTTTGGCAGCCAGATGTTCACCACCTGCGCCATCACCGGCTGCTCTATTGAAAAATATGCCAAACAGGCGATACCCTTTGTGTCGGTCCTGGTGGCGGTGCTGCTGTTGTTGACCTATATTCCTGGCATCGTGCTGTTGGTGCCCAATCTGCTGGCATGAACTTCTGCGGAAATTGGAAAGGAAGCGAAACGATGGATATGAAGCGCTTGAACGAAACAAAGGCCCTCGCCTGCCAGATTCGCGCAGAGACGTTGAAAATGCTGGCGGCGGCGGGCAGCGGCCACGTGGGCGGAAGCCTGGATTTGGCGGAGCTGATGGCGGTTTTCTATGGCGGGCGGCTGCGGGTGGACCCGGCCCGGCCGGATTGGCCGGAACGGGATTTCCTGGTGCTCTCCAAGGGCCACGCCGGGCCGGTGCTGTACGCCTCTCTGGCGCTGAAGGGCTTCTTTCCCTTGGAGGAGCTGGCGACGCTGAACCAGCTGGGCACCCGTCTGCCCAGCCACTGTGACCGGCGGAAGACCCGGGGTGTGGACATGACGGCCGGCTCCCTGGGACAGGGGATCAGCGCCGCCACCGGCATCGCGTTGGGCAACCGCCTGGCGGGCCGGGACAACTATACCTACTGCGTCGTGGGAGACGGCGAGATGGATGAGGGCTCCGTCTGGGAGACCATGCTGCTGGCGCCCCAACGAAAGCTGGACCACTATATGGTGATCGTGGACAACAACGGCATGCAGATCGACGGGACCACCCGGGAGATTGTGGACCTGGGAGACCTGACCGCCAAGGCCGAGGCGTTTGGCTGGTATGCCGTGGACGTGGACGGTCACGATCCCGCCGCCATCGATGAGGCGATCCTGCGGGCCCAGGCCGTTTGCCGTGAGAAACAGCGGCCGGCCTTTTTGAACCTCCACACGGTGAAGGCCAAGGGCTGGGCGAAATACGAGGGCCAGGTGGGTTCCCACTGGGTGGGCTCCATAACGGAAGAGGATATAGCGGAGACGGTGGCCTATCTGGAGGAAGAGATGCGGCGGCTGCGGGCCGCGGTTTGAAGGAGGGAACGGAAATGGCAACGGTAGAGCGGAAAGCGGATACCAGAGAACTGCGGGAAACCTACGCCCGGACCCTGGTGGAGCTGGCGGGAAAGGACCCCCGTATTGTAGACCTGGAGGCGGATCTGATGGGCGCCGGGGGCATGGGAATATTTCAAAAGAGTTTCCCGGAGCGGCTGATCGATGTGGGCATTGCGGAGCAATCTATGGTGGCCATGGCGGCGGGATTGTCCTTTACCGGATTCATCCCCTTCCTGCATACCTTCGGGCCCTTCGCCACCCGGAGACCCTGCGACCAGATTTACATCTCCTGTGCCTACGCCGGGGCGAATGTGAAAATCTGCGGCTCCGATCCCGGCGTGACGGGAACCATGAACGGCGGAACCCATCAGGCCATGGAGGACATTGCCCTGCTGCGGCCCATCCCTGGCATCACCATTCTGGAGCCCTGCGACCATACCCAGATGGCCTGGGCGGTTCGGACAGCCGCCGAAACCCCGGGCCTCTTTTACATCCGTATGTATCGCAAGGCCTGCAATCAGGTATACGCGCCGGGCTCGGAGTTCGAGGTTGGAAAGGGCGAGATTCTCCGGCAGGGCGATGACGCGGTGATTTTCACCTGCGGCGCGGTGATGGTGGAACAGTCTCTGGCTGCCGCGGAGGAGCTGGCGGCGGAGGGGATTCAGGTGCGAGTGGCGGACTGCTTCAGCGTCAAGCCCCTGGACCGGGAGCTGGTGGTTCGCTGCGCCCGGGAGACGGGAGCTGTGGTAACGGTGGAGAATCACTTTACCATTGGCGGGCTGCACTCCGCGGTGTCCGAGGTCCTGGCGGAAAGCGGCCTTGGTGTGGCATACCGAAACGTGGGTGTGCGGGACCGCTTCGGCGAGGTGGGGCCCCTGGAGGGGCTGCTGGAGCGCTTTGGGCTGAGCGGGCGGCATATTGCCGCCGCGGTGCGGGAGACCCTCTCCGGAAAGGGCTGAGGATATGAATCAAATCGGCTTACATATTGGCTATTGGTGGGGGACCGGCGAGGAGCAGGATATTTTCCGAATGTTGGAGCTGACCCATCAGGCGGAGCTGGACGTCATGGAGCTAAACCCCGCCTGGCTGCTGCGGCTGACGGAGGCGGAGTGCGGCCGCCTGCTCCGGCAAGCTAGGGATTACGGCGTGTCTATGACGCTGAACGGCGGTTTGGACGCCTCCAACGACATCTCCTCCGACGATCCCGCCGTGCGCCGGGAGGGCGTCCGGTACTGCATCCAGGTGCTGCGGCGGATGCCGTTGCTGGACTTAAAGGTTTGGTCCGGGGTGAATTACTCCGCCTGGCTGCGGGTTCCCCAGGAGAATTTCCTGAAGGAGCGTTCCCGTTCCCGCTCCCTCAGTCTGGAGAGCTTGGGGGAGATTTTGCCCGTTGCGGAGGAGCTGGGGATTGACTATTGCTTCGAGGTCTGCAACCGCTATGAGCAGTTCCTCTTCAACACCGCCCGGGAGGCGGTGGCCTTTGCGGAGGACACCGGCAGCCCCCGGGCAAAGGTCCATCTGGACACCTATCATATGAATATTGAAGAGGACAACATGTTTGCGGCCCTGGCCTACGCGGGGACGGCGGAGCGCCTGGGACACATTCACATCGGCGAGTCCAACCGGCGGCTTCCCGGCGTGGGCCCGACCCAGATCGACTGGGAGATGCTGGCAAGGGCGCTGCGCTCCGTGGCCTACGGCGGGGCCGTTGTCATGGAGCCCTTTGTGCTGACCAGCGCCCATAACGCCATCCGGACAAAGACCTGGAGAGATTTGAGCCGCGGAGCGGACTTGGAGAAGCTGGTGGAGGACGCCCGAACCGGCGGCCGGTTCTTACGCACCCTGTTGGGGCGGGAAGCCTGAGGCAGGCTTGGACCCCGGCGGGACATGTTTGGAGTTTTAAAGGCCTTTGGAATATTGGAAACCGAGTGGAAAAGCTCCGGAAATTTTTGAAATTTCCGGAGCTTTTGTGCATGATATGGCGCTGTGATTTCCATAAGGCCTAATCCTCCAGCCGAACGGAAATCATAGAGGCCGCGTTTTTTTCCACGCCGTTTAGGATAAATCCCGCCAGATCGCAGGCATAAAAATTTCCCGTCACAGGCAGACCGTGCTCCCTGATATGCGCCCACAACGCGGCATAGCCCTCGGAGATATCCCAGCGGCCCCGGCAGCAGAGATATAGGTAATTCCCGGCGGGTTTCTCCTGATAGTAGGGGAAATCCGCCCATTCTCTTATGCGGGTATAGAGATGGGTGATCGTCGCCAGGTCCGCCCGGGTTCCCGGCCGGTGAATCGCCCCCAATTGATAGTCTGTTTGCAGGCCGTAATGCTGACAGATTTTTCCGCACTGTTCCAGTATGGCGATGAGCAGCGCGTCTTCTCCGGCGGAGGCGTCCAGTTCCCGTTCCAAAGCCTCCGCCGGAAGGGCCAGCAGGTGTTCTTCCTTGAACCAGGCTGTTTTGGGGAGCATGTCCGGCAACACGCCCAGGCGCAGATTGTGAATCATTCCGGACAGCGTGAAATCCATCTCCTCCAGTTTCAGCCGCTCCTGTTCCAGCTTTTGACGCTGGGCCTGGAGCAGGTCCAGCGTCCCGGCGGCGTCCTGTCCTTGGAGGCAGAGACGTATTTTTTCCAGCGGCGTCCCCGTTTGGCGGAAGATGGAGACGGCGTAGAAATCATAGAACTGTTCCAGATCGTAATAGAAGTATCCGTTTTCCCCTTGGTGGGCCGGTACCAGAAGATTCAGATCCTTGTAGTGCCGCAGGGTCTCCTTGGTGGTGCCGCACAGGGCGGCGAAACGGCCGGAGGTGAGCCAGTTCGGGTTGCGCTCCATAAATCATTTCCCCCAATTTAAAAATTTCCCCTTGACTGCGTGGTTACCACATAGTTTATGATACCTCTTGCAAGGAATTTTTACAAGTCCAAACGACAAACTAAAGAAATCCGCGAGGCCCGCCAAGGAGAGCACCCGCCGCCCAGGGGAAATGGGCTCCTCCTTCCGGCCTTGGACAGACTGCGGATGGCCGTGAAGCGTGAGCTTTTGACGGAGGATTTCCAGCAGGGGAACATGCTTTGGGACGAAGAAAAACGGAGGTAGGATGATGAATTTTGGATGCAGCAGTTTTTCCTGGGAGACCAGAGACGGACGCCACCTTCTGGGGCGGACCTACGATCAGTTCGGGGACCTGCGGGCTAACCGGGTGCTGTCTGTTCCCGCTGGAACGCCCTGCTTTCCCGGGCTCCGGGCGGAGGCGGACGGCCCCCGCTCCCGGTACGGGTATACCGGCATGGCGGTGCTGGGGTTCGGGGAACCGGTTTTGGTGGACGGCGTGAACACCGCCGGACTCATGGGAGCTCTGCTCCACTATCCGGAGTACGCGGTCTATGAACAAACTGCCGGGCCAGGCCGGACGGCGGTTCACCCAGGGCGTCTTCTGGTCTGGCTCCTGGGCCGATGCGCCGGGGTGAAGGAGGCGCTGGAGGCTTTGGACGCGCTTACCCTGGTGGACGAGCCCATTCAGGGAAAGCCCCTGCCCGCCCATTATATCCTCAGTGACCGGACCGGGGAGGCGGTGATTCTGGAGCCCGACGCCGGAGGGCTGTCCGTCCACCGGCAATCCCTGGGTGTGCTGACCAACAGCCCCGATTACCGGTGGCACCGGACGAATCTCCGGAATTACGTGGGCGTCACGAATCTGCCCAAAGGGCCCCAGACCATTGGCGGCTGGGAGCTCCGGGAATTCGGAGAGCGGCTGGGAGGGGGCTTCGGCCTGCCGGGGGGCTATTCCTCGCCGGCCCGTTTTGTGCGGACGGCCTTTCTAAAGGAGTTCTCCGTCCGGGGTAAGGACGAGCTGGACGGCGTGTCCCGGATGTTCCGGGCGTTTGCCCCGGTGGACATCCCCGAGGGCCTGGCCAAGGCCGATCCTGATTATGAGACCTATGAGCAGACTTTGTGCACCAGCGTCATGTGCGCCGAGAGCGGCGTTTACTACTTTGCCCCGGCCTGGAACCGGCGCATCTCCGCCGTCCGGCCTCCGGAGGGCGGGGCGGAACCCCGGGCCTTCGATCTGGGGGACGGGCAGGATGTGGACTATCGAAATTGAGGAGAAACCTATGGAAACGAAATTGGACTCTTATCACCGCCCGGCGACGGGACGGAACATTCTGCGCTTTGCCCTGCCCACCATCGTTATGACGGTGTTCAACACCTTCTATACCGTGGTGGACGGACTCTTTGTATCCAACCTCATCGGCACCGCCGCCCTCTCCGCCGTCAATCTTACCGCGCCGGCGATTGGGCTGATTACCGCCGTGTCCGGCATGCTGGCCACCGGCGGCAGCGCCGTGGTAATGAAGAAAATGGGCGAGGGCCGGGAGGGGGAGGCGCGGGAGGACTTCACCCTGCTGATTTGGACCAACGCCGTGGTGGGAGTTGTGATGATGGTTCTGGGATACGGCTTGATGGACATGCTGCTGGGGACGATGGGGCTGTCGGCGGAGGTGTTCGATTACTGCCGGGCCTATTTAGGGGACTATCTGCTCTTTACGATCCCCATCCTGATCATGTACAACTTCTCGCTTTACCTCATTGCCGCGGACCGCTCCAAGCTGTCCCTCCTCTGCACGGTGGCAGGAGGCGTGACGAACATCGTGCTGGACTACGTCCTCATCGCTCTGGCGGGCCTGGGCATCCGGGGCGCCGCCATCGCCACGGGACTTGGGTATTCCATCACGGCGGTAGTGGGCTTTCTGGTTTTCCGGAAAAGGGACCGCCTGCTTTACTTTCAAAGGCCCGTATTCCGGGGAGGCGTGCTGCTTCACGCCTCCGCCAACGGCCTGTCCGAGCTGGCCACGTCTTTGGTTTCCGGCATTACGACCCTGCTGTTCAATCTGGCGATGCTCCGTTACGTCGGCGAGGACGGCGTGGCCGCCATTACGATCATCATGTATGTCCTCATGTTTGTCAGCGCCCTGTTCATTGGCTACTCTTACGGCGTGGCGCCTATGATCAGCTACTACCACGGGGAGGGGAACCACGAGAAGCTGGGAAAGCTGGTGGGCTTCAGCCTGCGCTTCATTCTGGGGACTTCCGCCCTCTGCGCCGCCGTTTCCATTCTGGCGTCCCCGGCGCTGGTGAGTGTCTTTACAAGGCCGGACAGCCCGGTTTACGACCTGGCGGTGACGGGGAACCGGCTGTGCTCCGCCGCCCTGCTTTTTGTGGGGGTGAACGTCTTTGCCAGCAGCCTGTTTACGGCCTTGTCCAACGGGATCGTTTCCGCCGTGCTGGCCTTCTCCCGGTCATTCGTCTTTACGGTGGCCTGTGTTCAGCTGCTGCCGGTGCTGCTGGGCGGGGTGACAGGCGTATGGCTGGCCACGCCGGCAGCGGAACTGCTGGGGGTGATGATGGCGGCGGCGCTGCTGTGGAAGTACCGCAAGCGGTATGGGTATTGAGGACTTGCCGATTGGACAAGCGTCCGCCGATGCGGGAATATACTTAAAAAACCCATTGCGGATGGCGTCAAACCATCCGCAATGGGTTTTTCATCAGTGGGGGTTAGGGAAATGCCCGTTTCAATCCGCCGGTTCTTCGGTGCTTGTGAAAGACGGCGTGGGGTTTCCGCTCTCCGCGGACGCTGAGTCCGGACTTGCACTCTGCGTAGCGGAGGGTTCCCTCTCCGGAGCCGCGTTGGATTCTCCGGCGGACCCTGTGTCCGGAGGCGTGTTCGTCTCCGTCCCTCCGCCGGAGGGAACGTCCGGGTCTACGGTGGCCTCACCGCCTGGTGTTTCCTCGGGCGCTTCCGGGGAGACGATTCTTACCTGGAAGGTCACCGGAACAGAATAGCTTTTACTGCCGTAGGTCAGATAGTTTACCTTCAGGCTCAGCGTCCCCTTGACGGTTGTGACGCCCGCGGACTTCGCGGTAACGCTGCAAGCGGCGGGGTCGCTGAACACATACTTGGCGAAGGCGGTCAGGGGATCCTGCGCCTGCCAATTGCTGTTGCGAATCGTCGCGTTGGGGTGGAGTTCATAGGAGGAGAAGGTGTGAATCGCGGTTTCCCCTTCCTCCAGGGTCAAATCCTCCAGAGTGTATTCCCAGTCAAAGCAGTCCTGGACCGTGATGCGCAAGGCATACTGACGGCCATTCGGATCTTCAAGAGGCGTGGCGGTCAGGGTTGCCTGACCGGGGCCGAGTGTGGTGAAGTCACCGTTAAAACCGATGGATACCACGTTGCTGTTGGAGGAGTTGTACTCCATCCTGTCCCCCGGGAAATCCGGGAAGAACTGGGAGAACAAGGCCGCGTAGCCATAACCGGAGCGGAAACCGAACTGGGTCAGCTCCCGGGTCTCGGTCTCCCTGGAATAGGCGACCGTCACCTGGCAGGAGATGTGCGCCTCCATGAGCACGGGCTGGGGCTGCATGGCGGTGTACACCTGGAAGGTAAAGGTGGCGGACAGGGTGGTGACGCCGGGCTTGTGGGGCACGAGCCAGAAGGTATAGGCGTTCGCGTACTGGGCCTCCGCGACATCGGGGTCGCTGCTGGTCATGGAAACGGACTTGATGCGCTGGTCGGAGCCCATCGAGTAAGCGAAGCTGTGGGACTCGGAGAGCTCCATCTTTTGGGTAAAGTCCGGGAAGGGACAGGACCAATCGAAGGAGTCCTGTACCACCACCGTCAGCTCATAGCGCTGGCTGGGGTCATCCGGGTTCCAGGCGGACAGGACGGCGGTGCCGGCGGAAAAGGTGGTATATTTACCGTCGGAATTGATGTAGACCACGTCGGGAGCGGAGGAGACGAAGGTCAAATTGCTGGGAAGGGACTCCGTCTCTGTCCAGTCCCAGAGGAAATAGCTGGTGTAGCCGTAGCCGGAGCAGTAGCCAAACCGGCCCCGGTCCTGTCGGTAGACGGTGACGCCCTCGCCCGGGCCGGCGGGGTCCACGTGGACCTGGAAGGAGACGGTGTCGGTCATCTCCTGTGGTCCGCTGGGGGTGTTCACCAGGAACGTGACCTGAGCCTCCACCTCCGCGTCGCCGGGGGCCACGCCCCGGAGCTGGCAGGCGTTGTCCTCCAGAGCCTTGACGGACACAAGCAGAGGATCGCCGCTGGTCCAGAGAATATCGGTGATGGCGGTGTCCCGAAGGGTGGCGCTGAGGCGCTGGGTCTGGGATTGTCCTACGGAGAGTGTCACGTCTTCCAGGGTGTACTCCCAGGAAAAGGCGTCCTCCACCTGGACGGTCAGGACATACCGATGGCCCTCCGGGTCGGTGGCGGTGAGGTCGGCCTTACCGGGAAGGAGGGTGACAAAGCGCCCCGTCTCGTCGATCTGCACCACAGAGGGCTTGGAAGAGACATAGGTCAGCTTTTCCGGCAGGGCTTCCGCCCATTGGGTGGAGAAGGTCTGGATGTAGCCGTAGCCCGCTTGCATCGCCTTGGAGGCGACAGGGGGCGGAGGCGGCGTGACGGATTCCTCCTCCACCGTCACTTGAACCGAGGCGGTAAGAACCCAGGGGTCGCTCTCGGCCCAGCGGATGTAATAGCGGACCTCGGCCGTTCCCAGGGCCAGGGCCATGAAGCGGCTGGTGTTGGGCTGGACCTTTACCACGGTTTCGTCGCTGCTCTCCACCTTAGAATAATATTGTCCCCGGGCAATGGGGGAGTTGTAGAGAGCCTGGCCAGGGGGAAGGGTTCGGCGGTAGAGATAGACGCCGTTGCTGTCGGTTTTCCAATAGCCGCCCCAGTCGTAGTCGATGGTGAGGGGCTCGGAGGGGAGTACCGTGACGTGGGCAATGGCCTTCAGCTCGTAGGGGCCCTCGGCGGAGGTACTGTAATAGTAGCGTACCTCGCAGGTTCCAGGGGATTTTCCGTAGACATAGTTGGCGAAGAGACTGACCCGAGCCCCGTCGGAGACCTCTAGTTTCATGTACCGGTCGCTTCGCAGGAAGGGGGCGGGCAGCTCCTGGCCGTTTGAGAGGAGTGTGGTGGAAAATTCGTGAATACCCTGGTCGTTCTCCCCCAGATATGTGCCCATATCCGGATTGGGAAGATACTTGAAGAGATTTGTCGAAGGGGGATCCGGCTGCTCGGGGATGGAGGTGTCCGGATTGGAGTCCGGTTCCTCCGGCTCCGGGACAACGGGCCTGGGCTCCGGGACCGGCTGAGGAGCGGGCGTTGGGTCTTCCGTGGTTGAATCGAAGGAGTCGGAAGAATCGGAAAAGTCGAAGTTTGAGGACTCGGAGGACTCGGAGGACTCGGAGGACTCGGAGGACTCGGAGGACTCGGGGACACTGGTTTTCACTTCCTGGTTCTCCGGGGCGAGAAGATCCACCACCGGCCCCCGGATGATCCGGGGGAGGCGGCGGGAGGGCTCAACAGGGACCTGGGGTTCCGGCGAGGGGGGTTCTTCCTCCTTGGAGAGAAGCTGCCCTGCCGGTTCCTCCTCCGGCAGGACGGGCTGAGTGACCTCTGCCACGGGGAGGGCCTTTGCCGGAGACGGCGGAGCGGGACGGTCCACGCTGACGCCGATGCTGCCCACCAGGGCCAGTCCGGCCAGGGCCAGGAGGCCCTTGTGGATGGCCGCGCCTCCGGCGGCTTTGATGGCGGTTCCCGCCGCGCCGGCCGCTCCAACGGCTCCGGCGGTTCCCGCTGCGCCGATGGCCCCGGCGGCCAGCAGACCCTGCCGGAGGGCCTCTGCGGCGGCGGGGGCCAATGTGCTGTTGCTGGCCTCCTGCTGAAGGAAGTATTGCAGGAAGGGCAGGGGGGAGAAGGTAAAGAGCCTGAGACCCTGGGCGGTATAGCGCTCCACTCCCTCCTTGATGGCCCGGCGGGCATAGTGCAGGCGGCTTTTCACCGTGTTTTCCGAGGTCTCCATGGCCTCGGCGATATCCCGGATACTCATCTCGTCGTAGTAATAGCACAGGATGCATATCCGCTGGACGTCCGGCAGGCCGTCCACTAAGTCCCGAATCAGGCGGCGGTTCTCCTCAGTGTCCAGAATACGCTCCGGAATGGATTGATCGTCGAAGTTTTCATAGACCTGCGGCATCGTATCCAGCTCCGGGAAAGGCTGCTCCCGGATGGCCCGGAGGTGCTTGCAGCAGATATTGGCGGTGATCCGATTGAGCCACGGCCAGAAGGACGCGGCCTCCCGCAGGTTGCCCAGGCCCTTCAGCATGGCAATTAAGATGTCCTGAGTGGCGTCCAGGGCGTCCTCCTCGTTGGAAAGGATTTTCCGGCAGTGATAATATACCCGGTTTTGTACCTTTAAAATGAGCTGATCCTGAGCCCGGCGGTCTCCTCTCCGACTCTTCTCGATCAGTTTTTTCAGATTGTCCATGTCCCGATCCCCCCCAAAGTGACACAAGCCGACGGCTTCCCGGAAAGCCCGCATTCTGGTAGAGCCTTGTGCCGCGGAACCTGTGAGGATCGCCGGAAGTGCTGGATAAACGGGACAATTTGGGCGGCGTCCGCACAGGTTCTGAAAACGTTGCATCGGCCCTGAAATCTGCTTTGAAGCAGACTCCAGGACCGCACGAGTATTTTTTGTCATTATAGCACGGCGGATGAAAAAGCACAAGTGGGGGAGCCACAAAGGCGTGGTATTTTTGGCAGGGCAAAAACAATATACGGGAGGAGAGCGTGTCTGGAAACCACTGGAGATTCCTGGGCGGCGCGGGAGTCCGGTATGAGGGAGCGCTTAGAGCTCTATGGTCCGAAGCGGTTCCCCGTCCAGGGTCGCGTGAAGAGGCGCATTGTCGGGGAAGGAGAGAAGAAGAGAGCCGGAGTCCTGCTTTTTAAGTTTTTGGATGTTCACTCGCCAACTTCCGTCCTCCCATAGGGGCTGCCAGGCATAGAGCCAGGGGAAGCCGTTGCAGTAAAGATACTGCCGCCCCTCGGAATGAATCACATACCAGGTCCTTATTGCGCACTGGTCCATGGCCTTCCTTGCGGCGGCGGGAAGTTCCTCCACAGTCATAAGATGCGGATTTTCCGCGGTGGACGGGTCCGGGGGTGTTCCCTGGCTGAGGCTCAGTGCAGCGCTGCCGCGGATGTTTCCCAAATCCCCCTCCGGGGCGTAGAGAAACAGGCGGTAGATTCCCGGCTTCACGGCCTTGCCGTCAAAATCAAAGTCCGCCGCGCAGCGAAGCGTCCCATCCGTCCGCCTGTTGGAGACGCAGTAATAGGCGGTATCCTCCGGGCCCTGCTCCAGGCTGCAAAAGCCGACTGACATGCGTTCACCGGTCTCCGCCGTCACATCGTACTGAATCCAATCCCCTTTGCTCAGGACGTATTCCCCCAGCAGCCAATATTTGCCACCCTCCAGTTTCTCGCGCTCTATGGGAACCGTGACATTTGTCCCGTTAAACCTGTCTTCCGGATCGTCCATATCGCCGAACAGTGCCTCTACCTCTGCCTTTGTCATCTCCCGGACGGTTTGAATCCCGCCGTCCGGGCTCCGCTCCACCTTGACGTCCAGCGCGCCCAGGGGATTCATGTTCAGGGTCACAAAAGAGGCGTCGGGGCGGGTGTCCAGGAAAATTCGGACCAGCTTTCCCTGATAGTAGTAAGTGCTGCCCTCCCGGATAATGCCTGCGGCACGGTATTCCTCCGCCAGCTGAGCCTCCAGCTCCTTTTTCAGGGAATTCAGCTCTTCATCCCGGCCCGCCGCTGTCAGCAAGATGGAGAGAAAGACGGCGTTTTCCTTCGCGGCCCGGGCAATCCAGGCGTCCAGCTGTTTTTCTTCCCAATCCAGATTGTTGACGAGGACAGAGAAAAAGGCGGTGAGTCCCTCTTCGTAGATCTGCTCCAGAAGGCCGTCTGTAATTTCCGCCTCCAGCTCCTGCGCCTGGGAGAGGATCGTGCTGAAAAAAGCGACTTCCCGGTCCTCATAGCAGCGCTTCAGCCAAGCTTCCTGCTCCTCCGGGCTCAGGAGGGAAACTGCGATGGAAAATCCGGCGATGTTGCTGTCCTCATAACACTGCTCCGCGAGAAGGGCGGCCCGGGACCGGAGGTTCTCAGCGGGCGCTGCCTGGGTGGAAACTGGTGACAAGGTTAATCCCTTAATAGGACTTGCAATCCGCGTATCCGGGCCGGTGTAGATCCCGGCGGCTGCGGCTCCGGTGATCAGCGCGGCCGCCAGAAACAGGGACAGCAGGGCCGTCCGCTTCGATGCCTTTTTGAAATTCATAATCCCACGTAACCTTTCTTTTAATAATTCCGCGCTCTCCCCCAGGGAGACGGAGCCCGGCGCGGCCCGGTATCCGCCTCCGGTTTCCAGGGCCCGCAGCAGCGTGTCTCCATAAGACCGCCGCTCTTCCGGTGCCAGGATCCGAAGCACCGCCTCGTCGCAGGCCAGCTCGCAACTCCGCTCAATCTCCCGGGCCATGACCCACACCAGGGGATTGAACCAGTGGAGGCACACGGTCAGCTGGACCAGCCATTTGTACGCCGGGTCCAGGCGTTTGCAGTGGGTCAGCTCGTGGAGGGCGATGTGGCGGAAGTCCTCCTCCGAAACCGCCGCCGAGGGCAGGACGATCCGGGGCCGAAACAGCCCCAACAGCAGGGGGGAGGCCGCCAGGGGATTTTCGTACAGTTCGACAGGCCGACGGATCCCCAGCCGCTCCCCGGTCTTGGCCAGCAGGTCCAGCCGGGCCGGGTCCTCCACCGCTCGGCATCCGGCCTGGAGATAACGGAGAAATCCCTGGTAGCTGGTGACCTTTCGCGTCAGCAGAAACAGCGCCACAGCCAGCCAGAGCAAGACCAGAAGTACCTCTGGCTCCGGCAGGGAGAGTCCGGCAGATTCCAGCTCGCCCATGACTTCGGAAGTCCCCGGCGGGACCGGGGTTCCATCGGCTTTGCCCGCCGAGGATGGTCCAGGGATTTCCGCCGCGGAGGAGACCACAGGCGGAGAGATGGTCTCCCTCTCCTGAAACAGTGTTCCGACGGGACTTCCCGCCGGGGAGAGGGGCAGCAGCAGCCGGAATACGGCGACGAGCCAGATGAAATACTGCCAGCGTTTCGGAAGATGGTCTCGAAGCAGAGCCCGGCACGCCAGCAGGACCAGAATCACCAGGGAGCCGCTGAGAGACAGGGAGGCCAGGACCTTGATAAGCTCCCTCATGATTCCCCGCCCTCTTTCTCCCAGAAGCGCTTCAGCTCCTCGTAATCCCCGGGGGAGATGGCTTCCTGGCGGATCAGGGCGGCCACCAGCCCCTTGGCGCTGCCGGCGTAGAGCTTGTTCACCAGCACCTGGGTTTGGGCGGTTTGATAGTCTGCCTCGGAGACAGTGGCGGTGTACTCATTCCGGCGGCCCAGCTTGCGGACACGCAAAAAGCCCTTTTCCACCAGCCGGGACAATAGGGTGATGACCGTGTTTTTCTGCCAGGTGCGGCCCGCCGCCGCCAGGGACTCCATGATCTGGGCGTAGAGGGCGGTGCCTCCGGTAGCCCAGACAATTTTCATCAGCTCCAGCTCCGAATCGGAAATTTGTGGGGTGGTCATAAGCGTCCTCCTTTTGACTACAAAGTGTAGGCTAAATTTAAGATAACATCTTGTAGTCCAATTGTCAAGAGGGAGCGGATATTTTTCAGCGGAAAAAACAAGCCGGGAAGCCCGTGGGCCTCCCGGTGTGCGGAGAAAAGATATTAATATGGAGTCATTTTCTGGTCGTCGAGCCGGTGATCCGGCTTTCCAGATCCGTTTTGACCTGCGTGTAGGAATGGAAGGGGACCGGCAGGGTTTCGCCGGTAATCAGTTCCACCGCGTAGCGCTGAATGGACATGACGTAGCGGCTGTTCACGGTATAGCAGCGGTGAATGGAACAGAATTCCGCCGGGAGCATGGCGTTTACCTCGTTGATGGAAAGGTCGCTCTGGATGACCTTGTCCACACAGAAGAGATCTGCTTTTCGGTTTTTGCTCTGTATATAGAAGATCATGTGGGGCTGAACGAAGAGGGTTTTGCTGCCGCAGGGAACGGCAAGGCGTTCCTTGGGCGGAATCTCCAGGAGGATGTCCCGGACAAACTGATAGGCGGACATCTCCAGCTTAGGTCCGTCCTTTTCCAGGGCGAAGGAGCGAAGAACCTCGTAAGTACAGTGCAAAAGCACCAGCTTGGTTTCGGACCCGATGAGCTGATAGAGAAAGGTATAGCAGACAGTAATATCCCCGTGGTCCCGGCCGGGTTCGCCCACTTTTACCTCGCCGATCACAGCCTCGCAGCGGGGGGAAAGCGGCTGGACGTGGAACTCTTCCTCGTAAATTTGGCAGGGCTTTTTCCGGACGACGCGCTCCAGACGGGCCCGGATGACGTCGCCTCCGATAAGGACACGGCCTCCGGTGCCCAGCCAGATGCTTTTGGAGCACAAGCGGTCAAAATAGGGCTGCATATTCCCCTCATAATAGCTCCGGGTGATGATCCGGCTCAGCTCCGCAGTGTCTTCCAGCTTTGCGCTCATTTACGCCGCCCCCTCTGTCTGTGGTCATTTTTTGATATTTTATCGTAGTGTTTGGGAAAAGGCAAGAAAAAAGAGAGCTATTCGTATATTCGGTTCGAATTTTCGTACTTTGGGTAATATTGGAAGGGAGAATATTGCGGAAAACGAGCTCCCAAAGGGGTGGGGGAGTGCTTCCAAAGAGAGAAGGGGCGGTATGCGCGGGGGGTGAATCGGAGCTTCTACGGATTGTGAGGGGGAAATATACAGTAGATACAGTACTTGTAAAGTGAAATTATTTTACAGGGAAAAGGGCTGCGGATACAATTTTTAGCACGGATAGGGGCTTGATGAGGATAGGAAGGCTGGAAAATGAAAAAGCGTGAAATATGGCTGCAAACTCTGAGTGATTTCAGGTAAATCGCGGCAGGAAGAGCGTTTTGGCGGCAGAAATTATACATATGGTATGCTTTGGCTGGTAAATTACATGGAGATATCAGAATTTTCCAGAGAAATGATGACCTGTGTATGTGGGAAGAAGGAACGAAGCTCTAAAAAGGGACTGTCCAAGGGAAAAACAAGGGCCCGGTTTCTTCCGTTCTTCCTGATAATGGAAAGTTATTTTGAGCAGAGACTCAGAAAAACGCATAACAAGCAAACTTCTACAGCACGACAGTGCCTCCAGGTTATTCCCTATAGAAATTCCCTATACAGACTATATTGCAATAAATATAAAGTAATTTTGCTTTACATATATTTGTACCTGCTGACGGGGCTTCTGGTTCCCTGAAACCGGCTTCCATGGGCCGCTCCAAGAGGGAGAAGGCCGCTTGTTCATAATTTTTCTATATTTTACAAAAATTTTTCGCGCAATCGATTACGCAATGTCTGAAATCCAAGGTGAAAACGGCTGAATCCACTGGAGGACTAACGCTTTGTCGCAAATGTACAAACGGGCCTTGGAGACGGAAAACTGCTTCTTGCAATATCTACAAATGCCTGTTATACTAAGGTTCACTGATGACAGCTCGACTGCTTAACAGAGTATGTGAGATGAGTGTGACAACTGCCCAGTAGGTGTGGTTGTTGCGCTCTTTTTGCATATAAAGCGTCCAAAAAATGGTAAAAGGAGATTGGAACACATGGAAACGAGACCTTATGTATCTTGGGAATTGATGAACGACTTCCTGGTCGATGCCTTCAAGGGCTACGGTGTCCCGGAGGACGACGCGAAGATTTGCGCCGACGTCCTGCTGGAATCCGATCGCCGGGGCATTGAGAGCCACGGCTGCAACCGCTTTAAGCCCATTTATATTGACCGCATCGTCAACGGGACTCTGCTCCCCAAGACCAAGATGGACATTGTGAAGGACACTCCCACAACCGTGGTGATGGACGCCAACAACGGCATGGGTATGGTGGCCAGCTATCACATGATGGAAATGCTGATTGAGAAGGCGGCCAAGTATGGCATGGCCGGCGGCGCTGTGTACAACTCTACCCACTATGGTATCGCGGGCTACTGGACCACTATGGCGGAGAAGGCCGGCATGATCGGCATCACCGGTACCAACGCTCGGCCCTCCGTGGCCCCCACCTGGGGTGTGGAGCCCATGATGGGCACCAACCCCCTGACCTTCACGATGCCCACGGATGAGGAGTTCCCCTTCAACTTCGACTGCGCCACCTCCACCATTCAAAACGGCAAGATCGAATTCTATGCCCGCAGCGGCAAGCCCACTCCGGAGGGCCTGGTGGTCACCAAGGACGGCGGCACCATGAGCGACTCCGCCAAGATTCTCCAGGAGATGCGGGCCGGGAACTGCGCGCTGCTGTCCCTGGGTGGCCTGGGCGAGGCCACCGGTGGCTATAAGGGCTACGGCTTCACCACCATTGTGGAGATCCTCTCCGCCGCTCTGGCGGGCGGCCCCTTCATGAAGGACCTCAGCGGCAAGGCCGCCGACGGCAGCAACCAGATGTACCGCCTGGGCCACTTCTTCTTCGTGATCAACCCCGAGTTCTTCATGGGCCTGGATACCTTCAAGAAGACCGCCGGCGACATCTGCCGCGGCCTGCGGAGCTCCCAGCGGGCCCCCGGCGCGGAGCGCATTTACACCGCCGGCGAGAAAGAGTGGATGGCCTGGCAGGAGCGCAAGGATAAGGGCGTGCCTGTGGGCGAGACCATCCAGAAGGAAATCATTGAGGTTCGCGACAAGCTGGGCCTGTCTTATCACTTCCCCTTTGAGGGCTGAACAAAGCCCTGGATAAAATCGATTTGAACTGAGAAGGAGTAAACGATTATGGATTACGCGAAGGAATCCCTCCGGCTCCACGGCGAGTGGAAGGGGAAAATTGAGGTCATTGCCACGGTTCCCGTGGAGACGAAGGACGACTTGAGCCTCGCTTATACCCCCGGCGTAGCCCAGCCCTGCCTGGAGATTCAGAAGGACATTGAGAAGAGCTATGAGCTCACCCGGCGGCACAACCTCTGCGCCGTCATTACCGACGGTTCTGCCGTTCTGGGCCTGGGGGACATCGGTCCCGAGGCAGGCATGCCCGTTATGGAGGGCAAGTGCGTGCTCTTCAAGGCCTTCGGCAACGTGGACGCGTTCCCTCTCTGCGTGAAGACCCATGACGTGGATGAGTTCGTCAACGCCGTTTACCTGATGTCCGGCTCCTTCGGCGGCATCAACCTGGAGGACATCGCCGCTCCCCGCTGCTTCGAGATTGAGCGGAAGCTGAAGGAGAAGTGTGATATCCCCATCTTCCACGACGACCAGCACGGCACCGCCATCATCACCCTGGCAGGACTGACCAACGCGCTGAAGGTGGTGGGCAAGAAAAAAGAGGACGTGAAGGTGGTTACCTCCGGCGCCGGCGCCGCCGCCATCTCCATTGTGAAGCTGCTGCTGTCCGCGGGCTTTAAAAACGTCACCATGTGCGACCGCAAGGGCGCCATTTACCAGGGCCGCGAGGGCCTGAACTGGATCAAGGAGGAGATGGCCCAGGTGACGAACTCGGAGAAGAAGGCCGGTACCCTGGCCGATGCTTTGGTGGGCGCGGATGTGTTTATCGGCGTCTCCGCCCCCGGCACCGTCACCACCGAGATGGTCAAGACCATGAACAAGGACGCCATCGTGTTCGCCTGCGCCAATCCCACGCCTGAGATTTTCCCCGATGACGCCAAGGCCGGCGGCGCGGCGGTGGTCTCCACCGGACGCAGCGACTATCCCAACCAGATCAACAACGTCCTGGCTTTCCCGGGCGTGTTCCGGGGAACCTTCGACGTCCGGGCCAGCGATATCAACGAGGAGATGAAGATGGCCGCCGCCGAGGCGCTGGCGAGCCTGATCTCCGACGAGGAGCTGAGCGCCGAATACATCATTCCCAAGGCCTTCGACAAGCGGGTTGGCCCCGCCGTGGCCAAGGCCGTGGCCGAGGCAGCCCGGAAGTCCGGCGTGGCCCGGCTGTAAGCGATGATTGATCTTTCGAAGAAAAAACTCTTCCTCCTGGATATGGACGGAACCATCTACCTGGGGGACCGGCTTTTCGACGGAACGCTGGACTTTCTCCGCCGGGTGCGGGAGCGGGGCGGGCGGTATCTCTTTGCCACCAATAATTCCTCCCGTAGCGTCACGGCCTACGTGGAGCGTCTCCGGAAGATGGGAATTGACGCGGTGGAGGAGGACTTCCTCACCTCCACCGACGCCCTCATCTGGTACCTCCGGGGGAAGTACGACGACGCCTTGATTTACGCTTTCGGCACCCGGACGTTCCGCCAGCAGCTCAGCGAGGCGGGTTTCCGGATCACCGATAGGCGGGAGGATGGAATTTCCCTTCTGGTCTGTGGCTTTGACACGGAGCTGACCTTCCAGAAGCTGGAGGACGCCTGCATCCTTCTGGGGGACCCGGCGGTGGACTTCATTGCCACCAATCCCGATTGGGTCTGTCCTACGGCCTGGGGCTCTGTGCCGGATTGCGGCTCCGTGTGTGAGATGCTCTTCCGGGCCACGGGCCGGCGGCCCAAGGTCATCGGCAAGCCGGAGCCGGAGATGGCTCTGCTGGCCATGGACCGCTGGAACTGCTCCAAGGAGGAGACGGTTTTGGTGGGCGACCGAATTTATACCGACATCGCCTGCGGCGTCCACGCCGGAATCGACACGGCCTTTGTCCTCTCCGGAGAGGGTGTGCCCTCGGATATCGAGAAGTACGGCGTTCACCCCTCGGAAACCTATTCGAACATCCGGGAAATCTGGGAAAAGATGGGTTGAACGGCAAATTCTAATACAAATTAGACGTAACATTGTGTGGATTGAACAAGAATTTAAAAATTTATTCACATAAATTGGGTTTTTATTGACAAAGCTCTTGATGCAGTATATACTAAAAATGGCTGTTTTGCGACTTCCGATTTTGTTCGGCGGGAGACGTGAACGCAAATAAAAACAAGGAGAGATTGAACATGAAAAGAGCATTCTCATTGCTGCTGGTCTTACTGATGGTTCTGTCCCTGTGCGCCTGCGGAGGCGGAAACGGCGGTTCCACTGGCGGAGACGACAAGACCGACACTACTCCCGCGGCCGATGGCTCCGGCGACGCCGCCACCCCGGAGGACGATGCCGATAACTTCTATCTGGACATCAAGTTTTCCAACGTGTTCCAGCCCACCGAGTGGAACTACAAGGCCTCTGAAAAGCTGGCCGAGATGATCACCGAGCGCACCGAGGGCCATATCACCGTTACCTATTATGGCCAGAACGAGCTGGACTGCTACGGCGACTCCGTCACCCAGGCCGTCAACAACGCCAACTGGATGGGCCTGGAAGAGCCCTCCCTGTTCGCGGATTACGTGGGCGACGCCGCCACTCTCATCGGCCCCATGCTGTACAACAGCGACGAGGAGTACAACTACGTTATGGATTCCGATTTGGTGAAGGATGTGTGTGACCGTCTGGCCGCCGAGAACATCCATATTCTGGATACCCACTATTCCTTCGGCTTCCGCAGTGTGGTCACCAACCTGGACGTCACCACGCCTGAGGACCTGAAGGGCCACCAGCTCCGGGCCACCTCCTCCGCTCTGTTCACCAAGACCCTGGAGTGCCTGGGCGCCACCCCCGTCCCCATGAGCTTCACCGAGTGCCTGTCCGCCATCTCCTCCGGCGTGGTGGAGGGCTTCGAGGGTTCCACCTCCACGCTCTCCGGCGCCGGCGCCCCCTATGAGCTGGTGAAGAAGGTCGCCCTGACCAACCACCTCATCGCCACCCGCTGGCTGTTCATGCCCGAGGACCTCTATCAGTCCATCCCCACCAAGTGGCGGGACATTCTGGACGAGTGCGCCTACGAGTGCGGCATGTGGGAGCAGACCTCCTGCCGTGAGGACGAGGACACTCAGAAGGAAATGCTGGCCAGCCAGGGCGTGACCTGGAACGAAGTGGATCTGGACGCCTTCACCGCCGCCTGCGAGCCGGTTTATGACTGGATCTGCGAGGAGTACGGCGCCGATCCCGCTCTCCGCGGCAAGCTGGTGGAGCTGATCAACGAATACCGCGCCAACAATAGCTGATCCAGCGGCCTGAGGCCGCAGATTCCGGACCCCGCGCAGGCTGCCCGGTTCCACCGGGCAGCCTGTTTAGAAACCTTAGAGGCCGTATTCACAGACGTGAAATCAGGTTTTCCCGCCTGTGAATGTGGCCGCAAATAATTTCATCATGTATGGAACCGCTGCATCGCCCGGCCGGCGGCCGGTAAAGTCAGCGTTCCCTCGGAAAAGAAATGAGCGGATTGATATGGAAGTGAAACGAAAAATCACCTTAAAGGGCGTCATCGCCAATTTGGATGCCGTGATTACCGGCACCACGTTGACCCTGTGCGTCATCCTGGTCAACACGAATATCATTTTCCGGCGTTTCCTGAACCACCCGCTCCCCTGGAGCGAGGAGGTGGTCACCAGTCTCTTCGTCTGGACGGTGTTCATCGGAAGCGCCTATGCCCACCGCAAGCACTCCCATTTGGGCGTGGACATCCTGGTTAATATTCTCCCCGGCAAATCCAAGCCCATTGTGCAGGATATCATGAGCGTTGTGGAGCTGCTGGTGCTGATCATGCTCACCGTCGTCAGCAGCCAGTATGTCTACAATCTGATTTACTCCCGGGGTGCGCTGAAGATTGCGATGACGGACCTTCTGCGGGTTCCCAAATGGTGGACGGGGATTGCCGTGCCCATCGGTTTCGGCTTGTCCACCCTCTACCAGGTGTACTTTCTGCTGAAAGACCGCCTGCACATCATTAAAGACAAGAAGGAGGCGCCAGCGGAATGACTTTGACCTTTACCGCCATGATTCCCATTTTCTTGGTTTTCATCCTCTACTTCCTGGGGATGCCCATCGTCTACTCTCTCTTCGGCTCCACCTTCTTCTATTTCTTGTTCATCGACACCACCTCTCAGCCCTTCCTGATTTTGCAAAAGGTGATGAACTCCACCCAGTCCTTCTCCATGCTGGCCATTCCCTTCTTCATCATGTCCGGCTCGGTGATGAACTTTGGCGGCATCAGCGACAAGCTGATGGACTTCTGCGAGTGCGTTACCGGCCACATGAAGGGCGGTCTGGCCCAAGTGAACGTGCTGCTGTCCATGCTGATGGGCGGCTGCTCCGGTTCCGCCAATGCGGACTGCGCCATGCAGTCCAAGATGCTGGTGCCGGAGATGGAGAAGCGGGGTTACTCCAAGGCCTTCTCCGCCGCCATCACGGCGGCCTCCTCGGCGGCCACCCCCGTCATTCCGCCGGGAGTCAACCTCATCGTGTTCACCCTGATTGCCCAGGCCTCTCTGGGCCGCACCTTCGCCGCGGGCTACGTTCCCGGCATCTTGATGGCGATCTCCATGATGGTCACCGTGGCCATCATCGCCAAGAAGCGGAATTATCCCACCACCCGGGATAAGTTCCCCCCGGCCAAGGTGATTTTGAAGCAGGCGTTCATCTCCTTCTGGGGCTTGTTCTTCCCCTTTGGCATCATCCTGGGCATGCGCTTCGGCTGGTTCACCCCCTCTGAGGGCGGCGCTTTCGCCGTGCTGTATGCCGTGGTCATCGGCAAGTTCGTCTATAAGCAGCTGAGCTTCAAGGAGCACCTGATTCCCATTCTGATGGACACCATTGCCGGAACCTCCAGCGTGGTGCTGATCATGGTCTCCGCCAATGTCTTCGGCCAGTACATGAGCTGGATTAATCTGCCGAAGATCGTGGCCAGCGGCGTGCTGAACCTGACGGATAATAAGTGGGTGTTCATGCTGCTGTGCAACCTGGTCTTGCTGATTATGGGTATGTTCCTGGAGGGCGGCGCGGCCCTGATGATCATTACGCCGCTGCTGCTGCCTGTGGCCCGGACTCTGGGTATTGATGTGTACCACTTCGGCCTGGTGGCCATTGTCAACATCATGATCGGCGGCATTACGCCTCCCTTCGGTTCTATGATGTTCACCACCTGCGGCATTACGAAGTGCCCCATCAGCGACTTCCTGAAAGAGGTCTGGCCATTTATACTGAGCCTCTTTATCGTGTTGATTCTCCTGACCTTCTGCCCGCGGCTGATTACCATCGTCCCGGATCTGATTTACGGTCCCGCCGCTATGTAAATGTTAAAACCCGAGGGGGAACATCCCCCTCGGGCCTTTTCCGTCGGAACGCCCTGTTCCGCCGGGATGGTTTGCCTTTGAAGTTGCGCGTTCTTATGGGTTGACAATATCGTGGGGAAATGGAGAAGAACACCATGGAATACCGAGTCGAAATGCAGCATACGGAGAAGAGCTTCGAGGCGCTGGCCCATATGCAGTACGACCTGTTCTGTATGGGGAACCGGGTGTCCCGGTCACTGCTGAGTATGGTGCTGATGCTCCTGGGCGTGGTGAACTTCTCCCAATGGTGGGGGATTTTGATTACGGCCTACGGCTGCTATCTGGTTACCAGCACCTACAGCGCCGCCAACCACACCGCCCACAAGCTGGCAAAGCAGGTGCGGGAAAGCGGCCTGGGCTTTCCGGCCTCCCGTTACGTCTTTCGGAAGAAGTCCATAGAGATCATCGCACTGCCGGATGAGAAGAAGACGGCCCTGGCCTACGACGATGTGTACCGTCTGGGAGAGGACATGAACTATTTCTATGTCTTTCGGGACCAGTACGGCGGCTATATGCTGCCCAAGGAGGCCCTGGGAGAAAAAGCGGAGTCCTTCCGAACGTTTCTGGAGGAGAAGACCGGCCAGACCTTCCGGGGACGGAGCGCGCCGGTTATTCGTGTGCTTCAGTGGATGAAGCGGCGTCGAAATCGGAAGCAGTGACTTAAATCAGCCCCCTGCGCGGATTACGCGCAGGGGGCTGATTTGTTTGCGGCTATGCGCAAGCTCCAGAGGGATTCGAAACCCGTTCAATCAGGCGTGGCCCTCTGCCGTCGGCGGGGCATAAGCCCGTTATCTGTTCTTCTTCCGGGCAGAGGTTTGGCCCTCCGGGTCAATTTCCCCGGCGGCCAGCAGGGCGCGCTTGGTCAGTGTCGGGCCCACCAGCTCATACACCAGAACGGAGAACAGCACTACGCTGCGCACCACCGTGCCGTCGGCCAGGCTCTGAGCGGTGATGGCCATCCCCAGAGCCACACCGGCCTGGGGCAGCAGAGTAATGCCTAAATGCTTTGTGATCTTCTCACTACAGCCAGTGAGGGCACAGCTGCCATAAGAGCCCAGGTATTTTCCAAGAGAACGGACAAAGATATAAATCACGCCAATCAGCAACACAGAGGGGCTCCGAAGGACCGACAAATCCAGCTCCGCGCCGGAGAGAACGAAGAACAGCACAAAAAGCGGCGCCGTCCAGCCATCCACTCGGGCCATGAGCTCTTCGGAGAAGTCGCAGATGTTGCAGAACAGGGTGCCTGTCATCATGCACACCAGCAGCAGGGAGAAGCCGCAGCGGACGCCGCCAACTTCAAATTCCACCATAGAGAGCCCCGCCGTCAGCAGGACGAAGCCGATGGAGATGGAGAGCCGCTTGCTGCGGGAGTGGAAGAAGCGTTCCACCCAATAGAGGGTCAGTCCCGCCACCGCGCCCAGGGCCAGGGAGAGAAGAATCTCCACCACCGGCTCCACCAGCACGGTGACCGCGTTGATGGCCCCGCTCTCCAGGGCCATGGCCACGCCGAAGGACGCGGAGAACAGGACCAAACCCACCGCGTCATCAATGGCCACCACCATCAGCAGCAGCCGGGTCAGGGGACCGTCGGCCTTGTATTGCCGGACCACCATCAGCGTGGCGGCGGGAGCGGTGGCGGCGGCGATGGAACCCAGGGTAATGGCGGAGGAGACGGAGATGATCTCCGGCCGGACCAGATGCAGAATCACTAGGGCCAGATCCACCAACGCTGTGGCGGATACGGCCTGAAAAATGCCCACGATGATGGCTTGCCGGCCCATGGCTTTCAGCTGACTTACCCGAAATTCGTTGCCGATGGTGAAGGCGATGAAGCCCAGAGCCACTTGGGAGAGGATGTTCAGATGCTCCGCCGCCTCCATGGAGGAGAAGCCGAGGCCGGGGATGCCCAGAGCGCCGATACAGAAGGGGCCCAGCAGCAGACCCGCGATCAGATAGGCGGTAACGGCAGGTAGCTTCAGGCGCTTGGCCGGACGGGAGAGCAGCAGGCCACCGATGAGGGCGACGGAGAGACAAATCAGAATTTCCATAATGTAGTACCTCGATCCTTAGGATGCATAGGGGAAAGCAAACAGTACAATAGCACTTCGCCCTCCAGCCGTCAAGAAACAGAGGCAACAAAAATTCCGGGGAAGGGGCTTTTGTTTTTGCCGTATTTTTTGGTTGAGGGGGAGGAGGCGTTTCTCCGGCAGACAAAAGCTGGGCATCTCGTCTTGTTAAAACGTGTCGTCCAAAAGAGTACGGAAAGGAAAAAGGAAACGAGAGAAACCCTTGATGGGTTTCTCTCGTTTAATACCTATTACATCAATCTTCTTCCATGGGCCTGGCTTGTATCCACCAGACCGGCTTATATATTCCTTCCTGGAAGTAGATATTCAATTGCTCAATTGTGCATCCCTGTTCTTTGGCGGGACCGCCCTCCAGCAACTTCTCAGGATGATCCTTAAAGAAATCATAGATGGCCTGAATGATGTTTGCGTGTTTTGTACCGGGGGTCCGATCCAGGAATCTTGATGCTGCAACCCAGTCTTCCCATGTATACTCTCGTGTATATTGCTGGGAATCGCCTGTGTTATAGTTGAATCCAAGCAACCGATTGTATTTTGGGCTTTCGTTCATCTAAGTATTCTTCTCTTCATACGCTTCCAAAACAAAAATATGGGAATCAAAATCACAAATGGGCCGCTCTCCAGGCTGACATTCCCCCGCGCCGCTGTCCGTGGTTATCAGCCCAATTCGCATCAGCTCATCGCCATAGTGGGGCTGCCCGCCGTCCACAGTATAGCATAGATCTGGGTCCAGTCCCCGGAGCCGCACCCGGCGGAAGGGCCCGTTGGCCTCGCTGAGAGTTCGGTACCAGCCCACCAGGGCCGTCCGGCGGTCCGGGCTCACGGACATCCAGGCGGTGAAATTCCCTTGGAAGGGGGAGCGGAGCCGGTAGAAGTCACCGAACTGGAGAACCGCCCGGTACTGCTTCATGAAAGCGATTTGCTCCCGGACCTGCTGTCGCTCCCCGGCGGTCAGCCGGTTCAGGTCCAGTTCATAGCCAAAGGTGCCAAAAGCCGCCACGTTGGCCCGGGTGGCCAGGGGGGTGCTCCGGTTTACCTGGTGATTGGGAATCGCGGAGACATGGGCCCCTATGGAGCTGATGGGGTAGCAATAGGAGGTGCCGTATTGAATCTTCAGCCGCTCTCCGGCGTCGGAGTCGTCGGAGACCCAGCCCTGGGGGGCGTAGTAAAGCATGCCGGGGTCAAAGCGCCCACCTCCGGAGGCGCAGGACTCAAAGAGGACATGGGGGAAGTTCGTGGTCAGCCGCTCATAGAGCCGGTAGACCCCCAGAATGTAGCGGTGGAACAGCTCTCCCTGCCGGTCCGGCGGCAGGGCCTGGGAGAAGGGCTCGGTGATGCTCCGGTTCATGTCCCATTTGATATAGGAGATGTTCGCCTCGTTTAGAAGGGCGGCCATCTGATCGTAAATGCAATCCACCACCTCGGGCCGGGAGAAGTCCAGCACGAACTGGTTCCGCCCGGGGGAGGGACGGCGGCCCGGCGCGGCGATGATCCAGTCCGGGTGAGCGCGGAAGAGGTCGGAATCCCGGTTGACCATCTCGGGTTCAAACCAGAGGCCGAATTGCAGTCCCAATTCGGTAACCCGCCGGGCCAGACCGGCGATGCCGTCGGGCAGACGCTGGAGGTTCGCGTGCCAGTCCCCCAGACCCGCCGAGTCGTTGGACCGGGCGCCAAACCAGCCGTCGTCCAGTACGAAGAGCTCCACGCCGTCCTTTCGGGCGCCTTCGGCAATGGCCAGGAGCTTGTCCTCGGTGAAGTCAAAATAGGTGGCCTCCCAGTTGTTCAGGAGAATGGGTCGGGGCTTGTCCCGCCACTGGCCACGGGCCAGACGGCTGCGATAGAGCCGGTGGAACGTGCGGCTCATGGCATTCATGCCCTGGTCCGAGTAGACCATGACCGCCTCGGGGGTCTGGAAAACCTCGCCGGGGTCCAGCTTCCAGTCAAAGCCAAAGGGATTGATGCCCAGAGTGACCCGTGTGGTGTTCCAGGTGTCCACCTCCGCCTGGGCCAGGAAGTTCCCGGAGTAGATCAGGGAGAAGCCGATGACCTCGCCGGCGTCCTCGTCCGTGCCAGGGCGGCGGAGCATGATGAAGGGATTGTGGTTGTGGGAGGAGGTGCCCCGGGCGGATTCCACGGATTGAATACCCTGCTCCAAAGGGCGGACCTTCATCCAACGCTCCCGGGCCCAGGCCCCGGAGAAGTGGACGAACTCATAGTCGCTGTCCGGCAGGTCCAGGCAGAGGCTCATGGCGTGGGTCAGATGAAGACTCTGATCCCCCTGATTCACCAGCCGGGCGGAGCGGGCCAGGGCGGGATGCTGGGAGAAGAGGGTGTAGCGGAGGTCCACGGCGGCTTGCAAAAGCGTATCCCAGAGGCGAATGGTCAGGGTTTCGGCCTCGTCGTCCGCCTCGCAGTAGGTGGTCGGAAGACCCTCCAGAGGCGGCTTACCGGGGGAGACGGTGTGCGAGAGATAGACAAAGTCGGTTACCCGGCTGCCGTTGGGCTGGAGAATTTGTACGGCGGGATGCCGGTAGTCCGTAGAGCCGTAAGCGGGGTATTCCTGCTTGCAGTGCTCCAGGGAAAAGAGCCGGTCCCCTTCAAAGACGCAGGCGGTCATGGGGCGGTTTTTCATCTCCAACAGATGGTCGAAGTCCTCCCGGTCCCGGATGGCCCGGCCAAAGTACAACTGCCCCAGAGCTCCGTTGGGCAGTACCTTCATCAGATAACTGATGGCGCCGTTGGTGAGGTGAAAGGTTTTCGTGCTCTCATGAAAAAAGACGCTCATGGGCGGCCTCCTTGTATGGTGTTGGGCGAACGAAAATGCTCTTTCGCCCATTTTACCAGAAAGCACGGGAAAATGTAAGGGGGAAACCGGGGATTTTCCGTGAGGTTTTCAGAAGGGAACTGGCCCGCCGGACCACCAAAGAGAACCGCTCGTCGGAGCGATCTCGAAACACCTTAGCAATATTTAACAAAAGAACAATAATTTTTTATACATAACAACCAAATTACGGGAGGCCCAGCGGAAAAGTTTGCCTGGTTTGCGTCTTGCCAAGCGGCCGGGAAGCCGGTATACTAACGCCAATCCCCGGATGACCCGGGGAGAGACCCTCAACGGAGAAGCGGAAGACCGGCACACCGGTTTTCCGCCGGCAATCGAACAGGAGGTTCCGATGATGTTTCAAAAATCGATGTGTGAAACCGGTAGTCCGGCATCTGTTTTCAGCGGAAACAGGGGCGGGATGGTCCGCGGCGCCGGACAGGTGAGCCAGGTTGTGCCGGCGCGGAGAAAGCGCAGCGTGATCCAGGGCGGCATGTTCAACCATAACCGCCGGGCGTACCGTTCCATCTGACCAAACAAGGAGATTGAACGTCTTCAAGGCGCTTTGCCTGGCGTCCGGCAATTCAAACGCGGAAAAGGGTCTTGGCCCTCTTCCGCGTTTTTTCAAAAAATTTTCTCAATCGCAAACAGAAGGGCCTCCCCAAACGTTTTATAAGTGAAAGGCGCTTTTCAGACCAAGGAAAGGAGGCATTGCCTTGACAGAACAGGAATTGAACAATGCCATGAGGGCCCACGGCGACACGGTGTACCGCCTGGCCTTGTGCCGGCTGCAAAATACCGCCGACGCGGAGGACGTCTACCAGGACGTGTTTCTTCGCCTCCTGGAGCAAGGGGCGAACCGCTGGGACGGGGAACACCTGAAGGCCTGGCTGATTCGAACGACGCTGAACCGCTGCGCCGATCTGGGACGCCGGCGGCGGGGAACCCTGACCCTGGAGGAGATTCCAGATATGGCCCACCCTGTGGACGAGGCGGCGGAGGAACTATGGGACGCGGTGTCCCGACTCCCGGAGAAACTTCGCACAGCTGTTCACCTCTTCTATGGCGAGGGCTATGAGAGCGGAGAGATCGGAGTCTTGCTGGGCGTTCCGGCGGCGACGGTTCGGGGCCGCCTCCGCCGGGCCAGAGCGGAATTGAGAGATTTATTGGGAGGTTTTGATGATGAAGAATCCTTACCAGAAACTGACGGATGCCATCCATGTGCCTACCGGGCTGAATGAACGGGTCCTCTTTGAGGCCCGCCGCCGGACGGCGGAACAGGCGGGTTCTTCCCTCATGGAACCGCAAAGCTGGGAGAGCCCCATGCCGGAAAGGACTCGCAGAGCCGCGGCGGCTGTGTCCAGAGGCTGGGGGCGGCCCTTCCTGCGGATTGCCGTCTGCGCCGCCGCGGCCCTGGCGCTGGTTCTGGGCGGCTTTACCCTCCGGCCCGCGCCCACGGCGGAGCTCGGCCCATCCGACATTGCCGCTCCAGGCGCGGAGCAGACCCCTCCGGCCCAGGTGTTGGTCCCCACCTTCGGCCTGACGGCCTACGCCGCCATGACGGAGCGTTCCTATGGCCCGGCGGAGGACGGCAGCATCGCCTTTGCCTTCGGGGAGGGCTGTACCACCCTGGACTTCGGCGACTTTACCGGCTGCCTCTTCCAGGTCACTGGAGAAAACATCGCCCAGGTCAAGATGACCATCGACCGTGGAGGCCTGTACCGCTACCAGTCCCGGGAGAATCTGACGAAGGAGCAGATGGCGGAGTATCGCCAGGCCATGGCCGATGGACGCCTGGTTCCCGCGGCCATCAGCCAGCGGGACGACGGCACCTGGTATATGCCGGAGATGACTGCCCTGGGCCAGAGCGTCCAGGAAAACTACGACCCCGATGCCCGGTATGGCTTCTGGGTTTCGCCGGAGGACATGGCCGTCAACACCGGCCTGGGCCTCTCCACCGAAGCCCAGATGGACGCGGACTATTTCGACGGCGGAACCCTAACGGTGACAGTGATTTCCTCCGACGGCACAGAGAAAACCCAAAACTACCGTCTCCATAGCGGAGCCCTAAAAATCGAGTTCGCCGAAGACAATACCATCACGGTCTTCCCGGAGCTGGCGGCCCAAGAAGAGCTCGATCAAAACGTTTTCATCTACGGCATCTACGCCACCCCCGAAAACTAACCCACCAAGAAAAAGAAAGCCACGCCATGTGGCGTGGCTTTCCCCATCCCCCGTCTCCCGTCCCTCGTCCATCGTCCCCCCGCAGGGAGTGGGGGTTGCTCAAGGGGGAGCCCGCTCCCCCTTGAAGAAGAGGCGGAATGAATGGAGCGAAACGGATGTGCGGCGAAGCCGCACGAAGTGGAGTGGAATTCATTCCGCCTCGGGCCAGTTTTGGATACTGCCGAAGTCGGATACGTTGGTATAGCCCATGTCTGTAAGCTTTTTTGCTGCCTCAGCGCTGCGGCGGCCAGAGCGGCAGTATACCAGAATCTCCGCGTCCTTCTCAAAGGGAAGGGGGAGATCGGGCTGAATGTCCTCGTTGGGCAGACATACCGCGCCAGTGATGTGTCCGCCATCGTACTCCTCCTGCGTCCGCACATCCAGCAAAATTGCGTCCTCGTTGGCATCCAGCCGCGCCTTGGCCTCTTCGCCGGTAATGGTGGACCAGGGTTTGTTTTCGGCCTGGGGAGCAGAATGGCCCATCCGGGCGGAGTAAAACTTGAGAATGGCGACGCCGAAACAGATGACGGCCGCCAGCAAAAAGAGCTGCTTCATAAAGTGCCTCCGATGTTTAAAATTTGGAAAAAGGACATGTACCTAAGTTTACAGGAAACAGTACCAAAAATCAACCTTTTTGCGTATAAAGCCGTGCTTAATAAGAAAAATCCCCCGTAGGGGGCCCCTGCCTTTTCCTCGTGTCCGCCCTCTTGTGGGAGGAAGGTTCTCACTGGAGACAAGGTGGCATTGCTCTTTCACACTTATAATTTCCTATCGCACCATGCTATGCAAACGGATTGAACGAACCCAAATCCTGTGGTATAATCACCGTAATGAACGGTCCGGAGCGCTTTTCAACCAGCGGACCCGTTGCCGCGCAAAGGGCCTATGCGCTTCCCGTGAAATCGATGGGATTCCCTTCCGCTGCGTTGAACCGGGCTGATTGAACTGGAAATCCGTCAGAATTCCCGAGTCCAATCGCCTTACCCGGCAGAAAAGGATTCCCAAATCCGGCATCCCGCCGGTTTTCAAACACACGTAGACAAATCAGGTGAACGAGAGGAGCGGTGCGGCGTGGAAAATCTATTGACATTCACCAACCGGGAGGAATTCAGAAGGTGGCTCCAGGAGCACTGCCTTGCCGAAGAGGGCGTATGGCTCCTGTTCGGCAAGGCCGGCGGACCGAAAACTATCAAAGCGGGGGAAGCTCTGGAAGAAGCGCTTTGCTTCGGATGGATTGACGGTCAGATGCAGAGCATAGACGCCGGGCAGTACAAAAAATACTTTTCCATGCGCCGGGAGCGGAGCAAGTGGTCGGAGAAAAACAAGGCCTTGGTCCGGAGCCTGGAAGAACGTGGACTGATGACCGACTACGGCAGGGCGAAAATTGAGGAGGCCAAACAGAACGGCCAGTGGGACGCGCCCAGACCCGCAGCGGTGGCTGAGGAACAAATCGCCGCATTGTCTGCGTTGCTGGAGGGGCATGAGCCCGCTTGGAGTAACTTTCAGGCCATGTCCCTTTCCGTCAAGAAAACCTATGTCCGGGCCTATCTGGACGCCAAAACCGAGGCGGGACGGGAGAAGCGCGTCGCCTGGATGGTGGATCGGCTTAATCGGAATCTGAAGCCCATGTAACGTCCTGTGAACCCAGGCCATGATCGAAAAGAGCCGGTACGGAGAATCCGTACCGGCTCTTAGACTGAGAAAGGACTTAGAATTCCAGATTCTTGCCCTCACTGTCGAAAAGGTGGCAAACGCTGCCGTCGAAGTGGAGGTGAATCGTGGTGCCGGAGGCAAAGCTGACGCTGGCCAGGTCCAGGGTGGGCACGATGACCACAACATCCCGCCCCTCGGCGTTGGCGTGGAGATGGACCTCGCTGCCCATCATCTCACTGACATCCACAGTGGCGGAAAGGGTGTTCTCGCCGTCGCCCAGAGAGATGTGGCTGGGACGGACGCCCAGAGTGATGGCCTGGGAGCTCACGTTCTTGGACGACAGCGTCGTCTGCTTGCCCTCGGGCAGGAGAATCTTGCAGCCGCCCACGGAGACGCTGTACTTGCCGTCTTCCTTCATGAGCTTCGCGTCGAAGAAGTTCATCTGAGGCGTGCCGATGAAGTCGGCGACGAAGAGATTGGAGGGATGGTCGAAGACCTGCTGGGGCGTGCCGATCTGCTGGATGAAGCCGTCCTTCATGATGACAATCCGGTCGCCCAGGGTCATGGCCTCGGTCTGGTCGTGGGTGACGTACATGAAGGTGGTGTTAATCTTTTGGCGAAGCTTGATGATCTCCGCCCGCATCTGGTTGCGGAGCTTGGCGTCCAGGTTGGACAGGGGTTCGTCCATCAGCAGCACCTTGGGCTCCCGGACGATGGCCCGGCCAATGGCCACGCGCTGGCGCTGGCCGCCGGAGAGGGCCTTGGGCTTGCGGTCCAGGTACTGGGTGATGTCCAGGATGGCGGCAGCCTCCTTGACCCGCTTGTCGATCTCATCCTTGGGAATTTTACGGAGCTTCAGGGGGAAAGCCATGTTCTCGTAAACCGTCATATGGGGATACAGGGCGTAACTCTGGAACACCATGGCGATGTCCCGGTTCTTGGGCTCCACGTCGTTCATCAGCTGGCCGTCGATGTACAGTTCACCCTCGGAAATCTCCTCCAGGCCGGCCACCATCCGCAAAGTGGTGGATTTGCCGCAGCCGGAGGGACCGACGAGAACGATGAACTCCTTGTCGGCGATGTCCAGGTTGAACTCCTGCACCGCCACGACGCCCTTATCAGTCACCTGGAGATTGACCTTCTTCTCGGGAGCGTCCTTCGTTTTTTTGGCCTTTTTCTGGTCGCCGCTGTGGGGATAGATTTTCTTGATGCTCTTCAGGTTCAGAGTTGCCATAGCGTATGACTTTGATGAAGCGGCCTCCGCCAGCTTCACCTCGCTCCGGGAAGCGATGTTCCCTGGAGCTTTACGGCAGGTCTCCACACTGCCGCACCGCAAGTCCGCGGGGGTTCCTCCTTTTTGTTTGGTACCGGGGGCTATAGGACCCGCTCCTCTCCGCCGGGGCGGGAGAGGGGAAAGAATGGAGTAGCCTGCCGGCCCGTTGAATGTATGGAAAGGCGGAGTGGATCCGCCTGATCCAACGCAGAGAGTGCGCTCAGACTGTGACGGCCTTGCCTTTGAAGACGATTCGGCGAATGGACAAATCCTCCTGGTCCAGGAGGACCAGACTGGCCTCCTTGTCGGCGTCCAGAGTCCCGATCCGGTCTTCCATGCCGATGGACTGGGCGGGGTTGTAGGTACAGGCCCGCACCGCGTCCGCCGCCGGGATGCCGAAGGCGATGGCCTGCCGCAGACAGCCCATCAGGCTGGTGACGGAGCCCGCCAGGGTCTCGGGATGATGCAGGATAGTGGCCCGGTTGCCGTGGACCTCGATCATCTGGCCGCCGAAGGGGTACTCGCCGTCGGGCATGCCCGTGGCCCGCAGAGAGTCGGAGACGAGAATCATCCGCTCCTTCCCAAAGAGGCCGAAGGTGAGGCGAACCACCGCCGGGTGAATGTGGATCCCGTCGCAGATCAGCTCCGGCTTGACGGCGGGAACCTCGTAGGCCGCGCCGATGACGCCAGGGTCCCGGTGGGCAAGGGGTGGCATGGCGTTGTATAGATGGGTGGCATGGTCGGCTCCCGCCTCAAAGGCGGCTTTGGCCGTCTTGTAATCCGCCACCGTGTGGCCCAGGGAGACGTGAACCCCCAAGTCCTTTGCCGCCCGAATGAACTCCAGGGAGCCGGGCTGTTCAGGTGCCAAGGTGACGAGCTTCACGCAGCCCTCCGCCGCCTCCTGGAGGCGCTTTAGCATGGGAACGTCGGGGTCGTGAAGGAACGCGCCGTTCTGGGCGCCCTTCTTGGCCGCGCAGAGGAAAGGACCCTCCAGATGCGCGCCCACCACTTCCGCGCCGCCGGTGTTGTGCTTCCGGTGAGCGGCGGTGGTTTTGCAGATGGCCGTCAACTGATCCTCCGGCAGGGTCATGCCCGCCGGACAAATGTAGGTCACGCCCTGGGACAGCTCGTAATCCGCAATTTTTTGCAGGCCCTCGGGGGTGGCGTCGCTGAAATCCTCGCCCACCGCGCCGTGAAAATGAACGTCCACCAGGCCGGGGATGACATAGCAGCCGGCGGCGTCCAGAATTTCCCCGTCGCCGCTGGCGCTGGAAATCAATGCGCCGTCGGTGCAGACCTCCCGGGAGACAAAACCCTGCTCCAGGTCAAAGACCTGTCCATCGGTTATCCGCATACGGGCACCCCGGCGGCTCTCAGCTTGCTTCCGGCGGCCTCATCCACCACCACAACTACATTGGGGTGCAGCTGGAGGACGGAGCCGGGGCAGTGAGGCGTAATGGCCCCGCAGACAGCGCCCAGGATGGCGTCGGCCTTCTCCACGCCGCTGGCGGCCAGAAGAACCTTCTTGGCCCCCATGATGGCCCCGATGCCCATGCTGATGGCCTGCTTGGGCACATCGTCCCGAGTGGCGAAGAAGCGGGCGTTGGCGTCAATGGTGCTCTCCGTTAAATCGACCACATGGGTTTCCTTCACAAAGCAGTCTCCGGGCTCGTTGAAGCCAATGTGGCCGTTGCGGCCAATACCCAGGAGCTGTAGATCCACGTAGCCCAGAGAGCGGATATAAGCGTCATACTCTTCACAGAAAGCCGCGGGGTCCTTGGTCAAACCGTCGGGCACCCGGGTGTTCTCGGGGACAATATCCACGTGGTCAAAGAGGTTGCTCTGCATGAAATAGCGGTAGCTCTGGTCATGGGTGGGCGCCAGGCCCACGTACTCGTCCAGATTGACGGAGATCACATCCTGAAAGCTCAGGCAGCCCTGCTTGTGCCAGTCCACCAGATATTTGTAGGAGCCCTCGGGCGTGGAGCCGGTGGCCAGACCCAGCACGCAGGCGGGGTTATGGGTGATTTCCGCGGCGATGATCTGGGCCATGCGGCAGCTCATGGCGTCGTAGTCCTTCTCAATGTAGATTCTCATAACAGCATTTCTCCTTTCCAGATTGCATAAAGGGATGGGAATGGGTTCGTTGCCGTCGCTCCGGCCTTCCAGGAAAAGCGTCAACCCTTGACGCCGCCGGAGGCGAGGCCGCTGACCAGGTTCTTCTCGATGCACATAAAGAGGATGACCACGGGGATGATGGCGAAAATGGAGGCGGCAAAGAGGTACTGCCACTCGATCATATTATATCCGTTGAAGGTGTTGATTCCCACAGTCAGCGGCTTGTATTCATCGGTGGAGATGAGACACAGGGCCACGGTGTACTCGTTCCAGGCGTTGATGAAAATGAAAATCAGCGTGGTGACGATGCCGGGAGCGGCCACGGGGAGCAGCACTTTCATCATGGATTGGATGCGGTTGCAGCCGTCGATGGTGGCGGCCTGTTCCATCTCCGCGGAGATGCCCATGAAGGTTCCCCGGAGCAGCCAGACGGTGAAGGCCTGGTTGAACGCCGCGTTGATGAAGATGAGGCCCAAAATACTGTCCGTCAGGCCCATGGAGAGCATGACCTTGTAGATGCCGATGAGCAGCACCACCGGGGCGAACATCTGGGACACGATAACCACGCCCAGGAAGGCGGTCTGGCCCTTGAACTTCATCCGGGCCAAAGCGTAGGCCGCCGGAATACCGCAGAGCATGGCGATGATGGTGGACCCGCCGGCAATCAGGATGGAGTTCAGCAGGTATTGGGCCATGGGGGCCCGGCTCCAGATGTCGATGAAGTTGGACCACAGGGCCGTCACAGGGAGGATGGTCCCGTCCACGGCGAAAATCTCCGCCCGGCTCTTCAGAGACGTGCACAGCATGGCGAAGTAGGGATACAGGGTGATGACGCAGACGTCCAGAACGACGAAGTAGAGCAGGACACGCAAAATGACTTTCTTTACGGAGACCGGCTTCTTCACGGTGTTTACGGATTCACTCATAGATCGTCGTCTCCTTTCCGCAGGGTGTAAATCATATACGTGCTGGCGCAGATCAGCAGAATGATGAAGCCGATGACCGAGACGGCGGCGGCTTCGCCCTGTTTGTTGTTGTAGAAGGCCAGCTTGTAAAGATAGGTGACCAGGGTGTCCGTGTGGTTGGCGGGGTCGCCCTTGGTCATGGTCCAGATAATGGGGAAGGAGTTGAACACGTAGATGATGTTCAGCACCGTGGCCACGGTCAAGGAGGACTTCACCAGAGGAAGGGTGATGCTGAACAGCTTCTGCCAATAGTTGGCCCCGTCCACAGTGGCGGCCTCATAGTAAGACGTGTCGATGCTTTGGAGCCCGGAGAGGACGCAGAAGGTGACGAAGGGAATGGTGACGAAGATGCCGCAGGCGATTTCCCATGCGAAGTAGGCCCCGGGTGTGGGCGTCCAGTTTTTGGCTTGGCTGAGGAGCCCCAGCTTGATGAGCAGGGTGTTCAGAGTGCCGTAGTCCGTGTTGATGATAAAGTTCCAGGCGCTGGCCTGAATGACCAGCGTGGTGGCCCAGGGGAAGACCACGATGGCCCGGGCGATCTTCCGGCCGCGGAATTTGTTGTTCAGCACCAGGGCCAGCATGAAGCCCAGAATGGTGGAAATGACCACCACGGCGATGGTCCAGACGATGGTGTTTTTCAGCACCAGGCTGAAAGCGGGACTCTTGAGAACCTTGGCAAAGTTTGCGAAGTTGTTGAAGCCCTTGAGCTTGCCCGCTTTACTCACGTCGTTCATGGCGATTTGGAAGACGGAGAAGATGGGCACCAGGATGAAGACCGCCATCAGGATAACGCTGGGGGCGATCCAGAAATAGGGCTCGGCCCGGCGAAGCAGCTTCTTGGTCCCGGAGGGGCGGGGGGGATTTTTCGCGGGGACCTGCTGCGTCACGGGGGCGGCAGGGGTTTTTGTACTCACGGGGACACCTCCCTATAGTCTCAATATTGCCGGGGGTCTTCCGGCCGCTTTCAAAACCCGGCAGAAAACGCCGCGCTTTGAGAACGGCTGGAAGAAAAAGCGGAGGCCGGGCCGTGTTGGCCCGGCCCCCGCAGACATATACTTCCAGTGTCGGATGAGGAAAGGGATTTTTAGCCGGCGATTTCCGCCTGGAGATTGTCCAGCAGCTCCCGGACGTCGCCGCCCAGCAGAGCCTGCTGCTCCACATTGATGATGCCGGTCTTCACATCGTCCCACTCGGACTTGGCAACGGGGTAGAACTTGCAGCTGCCCACGATGTCAACCCAAGGAGCCATGCTGGGATCTTCTTTGGCCACGATCTCGCCGCCGGCGGAGGTGGCGGGGAGGAAGCCTTCCATCAGCACCCACTCGGAATAGCGGGCATCGTCATAGAAGTAATCGAAGAACTCGGTGATGGCAGCCAGCTTCTCGTCGGAATGGCCGTTGTCGAAGACCATGAAGCGGTCCATAACGCCGGCAGAGACGGAGGGATTGCCGCCGTTGGTGGGGATGGCCGCGAAGCCGTAGTTAACCTCATAGCCGCCGTCGGCCACATAGGTGGGGATGGAGTTGGGGCCGATCATCATGGCCAGCTGGCCAGCGCCGAAGAGGTCCTGGAGGTTGTAGCGGGTCTCGTTGGCGGGATCGGTGTTGGTCAGGCCGGATTTCACCAGGTCGATGGCGTATTCAATGGCCTCCACGTTTTTGTCGCTGTTCAGGGTCCAGTTGCCGTCGGCGTCGGTGAAGTCACCGCCGTTGTTCCAGATGTAGTAGGCGGCAGCGGCCTGGCCCTCGTCGGTGGTCATGTCGATGCCCCAGGGATAGAGGTTGGAGTCATAAGCCTTGATCTTCTCACAGGCGGCCTTCAGCTCATCCCAAGTCGTGGGGACTTCCACGCCGGCGGCCTCCAGGATGTCCTTGTTGTAGTACATGGCGCGGGCGGAGGCCAGATCGGGAATGGCCCACACGGTGCCGTCCACCACGGACTGGTCCAGGAAGGCGGGATACAGCTTGGCGTAGGTCTCATCGGAGACATAATCCTCGGCGGGGAGGAGCAGATCGTCGGCCTGATAGGCGGCGAAGAGGTCGATGTTCAGGATGTCGGGGGCGGCGTTGCCGGAGATGCGGGTGTTGACCACGGTGGAGATTTCGTTCCAGGAAATGACCTCCACTACCAGGTTGATGTCGTCATGGCTCTCGTTGAAGGCCTTTTCAAAGTCGGCCCACCAGGTCTTGGTGTTCTGGCCATACTCGGCGGCAACGACATTCACGTCGATCTTTTCGCCGGAGCCGGAGTCGGCGGGAGGCGCTTCCGTCTCGGTATTGCCGGAGTCGGCGGGGGGCGTGTCGGTGCTGCCGCTGTCCTTGCCGCCGCAGGCGGCCAGAGACAGGACCATCACGAGAGTAAGTAACGCAGCAAGAAACTTTTTCATCGTCATTCTCCTCTTGATAAAAATTTCATGTGCCTTCTCAGAAAGGGGATCTTCACCGCCCGCCCTTGTGGGGGGAAATTTTTCCTTCCTCAAATACACACGTGAGGGAGCGATCGGAAAATTTCACAAACGCAGCCCTCATATTCTCATTATACTTGTAGAATGTGTAAATAATAGAGGCGTGCGTTCACTTTGTAGAAATATCGTACAAACCGCGAAAATTCATACGGTTTCGTAATCGATTAACTGAAATTGGAAGCCCGCCGGCGGGGGAATCCCCCATGAAAAAACAGCCGCCCGCCGAAAAGCAATCCGGCGAGCGGCAAGAGGCGTCAGCTGAAATTGGCGGCGGCGTCTCGGCAGTTTTTGCGGAAGGTGCTGGGGGTGACGCCGGTGGCGGAGCGGAAGACCTTGGAGAAATAGTTGTAGTCGCTGATGCCCACCATCTCCCCGATGGCGGAGATGGGAAGGCTGCTCTGCATCAGTAGCCGCTTGGCGGCCTCAATGCGCCTCTGAACGATGAGGTAGGAGAGAGTGCGGCCTCCGGAGAGCTCCTTGGCCAGGGAGCAGAGCTTGGTCCGGCCGATGTGGAGCTGCTGGGAGATGGAGGCCAGGGAGAGCTTCTCCATGTAGTGCTGGTCCAGGTAGAGCTCCAGCTTCTGGAGGTCCGTCTGTTCCGCCGTGAGAATCATGCCCTTGAGCTGAATATAGGAGGAAAGGGCCTCCAGGGTTTCGGCATAGGCCTGAATCTCCTGCTGGGAGTATTGCCGGAACTGGAAGAAGGCGGGGCGCAGAACGTCGGCTCCGCCGGGATACCAGTCCAGAAGGCCGCGGCTGTAGGCCCACTGGTCCTCCAGGGGGGATTCGTCCAGATAACAGCCGAAGACCAGATAGGCCAGGGGACGTTTTTTGTCAAACAGGGGCATGACGGCCTCGCAGATGCCGGCGTGGCAGCGGTAGAACTGAAAGCCCTTTTCCGCGGTGTAACGCTTGATCTTGCACATGTCGCAGGAAACACAGCGCTCGTGGCCCTCCGGCAGGTCGTTGAGCATCCGGCAGAAGGGCGGGTGGCCCCGGAAGAGATTGATGTCCCGGCCCTCCGGGTCCAGAATGTTGGCGGGCAGGCCGGTGAGGATGTTCAGGTTGGCAATCAGATTGCGCAGGCGTTCTTCGTCAAAGAGGATATTCATTTCCGGTATTGCCTTACAATGGCCTCCAACTCGTCCCAGCGGGCCTCCATGTCCGCCACCAGCTTGAACTGAGTGCGGCAGCGGTCCAGATTCTGGGCCTCCCGGCTGATGTGGAAGTAGTGGTCGCCGTCCAGATAGTCGGTGAGGAAACGGATGCCGCACTCCAGGGTCATCAGCTTGGCACCCCAAGGGAGGTAGTCGATCTCGTCGTTGGTGAGGGAGCCGCCGGCGCCCTCCAGGAAAGCGGCGGTATAGACGGCGAAAAGGTCCACGTCCAGGTTGACCTTGCCGAGGTCCTGTTCATCCTCGGCGCTGTGGTTGGCCCCGAAGCGGATGGAGTCGCCGAAGTCATAGATCACAAGTCCGGGCATGACGGTGTCCAGGTCGATGATGCACATGCCCTCGTGAGTGGCTTCGTCCATGAGGACGTTGTTCAGCTTGGTGTCGTTGTGGGTGACCCGGAGGGGGAGCTTTCCCTCCCGCATGGCGTTCAGGGCCACGGAGCAGTCCGCCTCCCGGTCCAGGACAAATTGAATCTCCGGCCCGCAGTTCTTGGCCCGGCCCAGGGGGTCTGCCGCCAGGGTGGCCTTGAACTTGGCCAGCCGGTCCTCGGTGTTGTGAAAATTGGGGATGGTCTCGTGAAGGGTCTCCGCCGGGTAGCCCCCCAGCAGCCGCTGGAAGCGGCCGAAGGCCCGGCCGGAGGCGGCGAACAGCTCCGGGGACTCCGCCGACTGGTAGCAGATGGTGCCCTCCACGAAGGGGTAAACTCTCCAGGCTCCGCCGGCGCTGTCGGTGAAGAAGGTGGCGTCGCCGTCCCTGGGACGGAGAACTCGCATGGCTTCCCGGTCCCGGTCGCCGCCATGCTTTTCGATCTCCCGGCCCAGGTACTCGGTGACGCCGGTGATGTTCTCCATCAGCTCGTCGGGGTGCCTGAAGGCGGCGGCGCTCATCCGCTGGAGGATGAAGCGGCGGCAGCAGCGGTCCTCCGGCTGGGTGTGGACCACGAAGGTGTCGTTGATGTGTCCCTGCCCATAGCGCAGGGCGCCCACTACCGGGGCCCCGAAGTCAAAGGCGGCCAGGGCCTCCTGGATTCTCTCTTCCGCGACGCTCATGTCATTCCTCCCAAAGCCGGTCAGGATAGAGACCGGACGCTGTCTTTTCCGCGATGGCGGCCATTACCGTGGGTTTGTCCTCCCGGTAGGTGACGCCGTACCACTTGTCCTGGCTCCGCAGGACCTTGACCCGGGCCTTGCCCTCACCGATCAGCTGGCTGACCACGCTGGGAAGGAAAAACTCTGCCTTGGCGGGATTTTCCGCCAGGGCCTTGTCCAGGAAAGCGGGAAGCCGCGCCCAGGCCTCGTCCAGGAAGCTGCGGGTGAAGCCCCACATGTTCAAAGAGACGATGGTGTCCTCCGCCAGCTCCGTCCAGGTCTTTCCGCCGTCCTCGGTGAAGCGCAGGGGCGGGCCCTGTTCGATCTTGGTCCGCTCGGTGATCTGGGAGAGATAGTGGTCCCCAGTCTCTTCGCAGACGCCCCGGGCCACGGTGCCGTTTTCGCTGACGGTGTTTTTCAGTAAGTAGCCCACCATGACGTACTCATAGAGCGCCCTGTCCTCGTGGGCGGACAGGTAACGATAAATCTCCTGATAGGCCTCGGGGCCGTAGTAATCGTCGGCGTTGATGACGGCGAAGGGGCCGTCCACCACATTCCGGGCGGCCAGGGCGGCGTGGGCGGTGCCCCAGGGCTTCTGGCGTTCCGCCGGAACAGTGTAGCCCTCGGGCAGGTCCTCTTTCAGCTGGTAGACGTAGCGGACGTCCATGGATTTGGATACCCGGTCGCCGATGCAGCGCTTGAAATCCTCCTCGATCTCGGGCTTGATGACAAAGACCACCGTCTCGAAGCCCGCCCGGCGGGCGTCGTAGATGGAGTAGTCGATGATGAGCTGACCGTGGTTCCCCACGGGGTCCAGCTGCTTGAGGCCGCCGTACCGGCTGCCCATGCCGGCGGCCATGATGACCAGAACTGGCTTTTTCATACGTTCTCTCTCCCTTAATCCGTACTTATCCCTTGTAGCCGTTGGGGTTCATGGATTGCCACTTCCAGGAGGAAGCGCACATCTCCTCGATGCCCAGCTCCGCTTTCCAGCCCAGCTCCTCCCGGGCCTTTTTGGGGTCGGCGTAGCAGGTGGCGATGTCGCCGGGGCGGCGGGGGTCGATGACGTGGGGGAGAGTTTTGCCGCAGGCCTTCTCATAGGCGTGGAGTACGTCCAGCACGCTGTAGCCGTTGCCGGTGCCCAGGTTGCAGACGAAGAGGCCGCAGTTGGTCTCCAGCTTTCTCAGCGCGGCCACGTGGCCCTTGGCCAGGTCCACCACGTGGATGTAGTCCCGGACGCCGGTGCCGTCGGGGGTGTTGTAGTCGTTGCCGTAGACGTGGACTTTTTCCAGCTCGCCCACGGCCACCTTGGCGATATAGGGCACCAGGTTGTTGGGGATGCCGTTGGGGTCCTCGCCGATGAGGCCGCTCTCGTGGGCGCCGATGGGGTTGAAGTAGCGGAGCAGCGCCACGTTCAGCGTGGGATCGGCGGCGCAGATGTCCATCAGCATCTTCTCCTGGAAGAGCTTGCTGGTGCCGTAGGGGTTGGTGGTGCCGCCGGTGGGGAAGTCCTCCCGGATGGGCACGGTGGCGGGGTCGCCGTAGACCGTGGCGGAGGAGGAGAAGACGAAGTTCTCCACGCCGTGGGTCCGCATGACCTGGAGGAGGTACAGGGTGCTGATGAGGTTGTTGGAGTAATACTCCAGGGGCTTGGCGACGCTCTCGCCCACGGCCTTCAGTCCGGCGAAGTGGATGACGGAGTCAATGCCGGGATTCTGGGCGAAGAGGGCCTCCACCTGCTCCAGGTCGCACAGCTCCGCCTTGATGAAGGGGATCTTCTTTCCCACGATCCGCTCCACCCGGCGAAGGGCCTCCTCGCTGGAGTTGTAGAGGTTGTCCGTCACGATGATGTCGTAGCCCGCCTGGACGAGCTCCACGCAGGTGTGGCTGCCGATGTAGCCCGCGCCGCCGCAAACAAGAATGGACATAGAAACCGCTCCTTTCAAAATATAAAAATTTACCGTTTTTGTGGAATATTTTTATGATTTAGAATGACTTAATTGTAGGCCCCTTGGGTAGAAATGGGAATAGAGGATAGTCCCAATTATTAGAAATATCGTCCGGATTTTGAATTTATTATACTAAAAAATCTTCACCTTGTCCAGAGGGACCCCCCAGTCTCAAGTCCGCGAAGCTTGCGGGCCGCAGAGGGACGTGCTATAATCGAAAAAAAGAGTCCGAGAGGAGGCGCGGGAAGGATGATTACGGCGAAGACCATGAAACGCGGGGCGGCGGCCTTTATCCTGGCGGCGGCCCTTCTGGCGGCGTGGTATCACTTCTCCTATCCCATCGAGCTGAACATGGTCACGCTGCCGGAGGAGATCGCGGCGTTTTACAACCGGGGGTCCCAGGATTGGGACCCGTCTGAAATCACGGTGTACGGCGGCGTGAGCGTAGGGGATCGGGAATATTACCTGATGGAGGCCGGGGAGTATCTGGGCAGCGTCACCCTGAGGCGAAGCCTGACCGGGCGGTACAAGATCGAATACCTCCGGTACGGCGACGGGGGACTCCGGGACGCCATCGTGGAGAGCGAAGGGAAGAAATACCTCCTGCTGGGAGGCCGGGACCTGACCGCCCGAATCGCCAGGATGACGGTCTCCATTGACGGCCGGTCTTATGAGCTGGAGAACCCGAATCCCGGAGACCATTTCCTGCTCTGCACGGAAATTGATTCCCGGACGGAGGACAACCATATCGACCGGGACCGCCTCGCTTTTTATAATAAGGAGGGGGAGGACATCACGGAGCTTTACGACTTAAACGGCGGGGGGCTGTGAGTTCCCGGGAAAGGTTTTTTCCGAACCGGGTGGAAACTTTGTTCCCGGTGTGCTATAATCCTGTTTCATGAAACGAAAAGGAGGGACTGCCATGCAGCGCCCCTTGGCGGATGAGATCCGCCCCAAAACATTGGACGAGGTTGTTGGCCAGCGGCACCTGCTGGCCTCCGGCGCGGTGCTTCGCCGCTTGATCGAGAGTGGGACTGAGGCCAACATGGTGTTCTACGGCCCCTCCGGCACCGGCAAGACCACCATCGCCAACATCGTGGCGGAACGGACCCACAAGGCCCTCTACCGCCTCAACGCCACCACCGCCTCCCTCCAGGACATCAAGGATATCATCGCCGACGTGGGGACCCTGCTGGCCCCCGGCGGGGTGCTCCTTTACCTGGACGAGATTCAATATTTTAATAAAAAGCAGCAGCAAAGTCTTCTGGAATTCATGGAGAATGGCAAGCTCACCCTCATTGCCTCCACCACGGAGAACCCGTACTTTTATGTCTACAGCGCCCTTCTCAGCCGAAGCACGGTCTTTGAGTTCAAGGCTGTGCCGCCGGAGGAGGCGGAGCCCGCCGTTCTCCGGGCGCTGAACATCGAGAAGGAGCGAGCCCCGCTGCCTCTGGAGTGGGAAGAGGGGCTGCCTCTGCAAATCGCCACCGCCTGCGGCGGGGATGTGCGGAAGGCCGTTAACGCCGTGGAGCTCCTCAGCAGCACCGCCCAGCCGAAGAAGGGAAAACTCTTCATCGCCAGGGAGGACGCCGCCCAGGTCTCCCAGCGCAGCGCCATGCGCTATGACAAAGGAGGCGACGCCATGTACGACATCGCCTCCGCTCTGATGAAGTCCCTCCGGGGCAGTGACCCCGATGCCGCCCTTCATTATCTGGCCCGGTTCCTGGAGGCGGGGGACCTGGTGACCCCCTGCCGCCGTCTCCTCTGCTCTGCCAGCGAGGATGTGGGCATGGCCTATCCCCAGGCTGTGGCCATTGTAAAGGCCTGTGTGGACACGGCCATGCAGTTGGGCTTGCCGGAGGCGCAGCTGCCGCTCGCCCAGGCGGCCATCCTGCTGGCCACCGCGCCGAAGTCCAACAGCGTGGTGGACGGCATCGGAAAGGCCCGGGCGGACGTCCGGGCGGGCCGCACCGGGGACGTGCCCCGGCAGCTCCAGAACGTCCACGCCGACACCACCGGCTTTGACAACCAGCAGCATTACCTCTACCCCCACCTCTTCCCCGGTCATTGGGTGGACCAGCAGTATCTCCCGGACGCCTTGAAGGGCGTGAAGTATTACGAATGGGGGGAGAATAAGACGGAGCAGGCCGCCAAGGCCTATTGGGAGAAGCTCAAGGGGAAGTCTCTGTGAACACCGTCTCCACCGCCGGCTTCTCATAGCCCGGCGGGGAGTAGACCCAGCGGTCCAGCTTCCCGTCGGTGATCTGGTAGCGAATGGGCTCCGGTGGAGCCGGGGGCAGCCGCTCAATGACCTGAAGCTTGATCTTCATCCGCTCCGGGCGGATGCTCTTGATGAGCACCGAGGCCCCGTCTCCGGGGGCCAGGTCCCTGGCGTCGGCCAGACCGGAGAGGTTGGGAGCCAGCTCAATGAAGCTGCCGTAGTCCTTCACGGTCCGGACGGTGCCCCGTACCGTCTCGCCGGGGCGGAAACGGCTGGCGTTTTCCATCCAGGTGCCCAGAAGCTCCCGGTGGGTGAGGGTGATCCGGCGGGTCTCCCGGTCGATGGTCCGCACCGCCGTCAGGATTTTCTGTCCGGTCTGGAAGCGCTCTTTGGGGTGAGAGATGCGGGAGACGGAGATGTGCTCCGTGGGTAGCATGGCGACGATGCCGCAGCCCACATCCACAAAGGCCCCGAAGGATTCCAGCCGGGTGACCCGGCCGGTGAGAAGGGAACCGGGGGCCAGATGCTCCAGAAAATGCTCCATGGCCCGCTCCTGGGCGGCCCGGCGGGAGAGGCGGGCCACCGGCGCGCCCTTGTTGTCGGATTCCAGAGCGGTGACGGTGAAACAGGTGGGTTTCCCGACCCGGGAGAGAACGGCGATGCCCCGCTCGGCTCCGCTGATCCAGGGAGCCACGGCTTCCTCCCGGGAGATGTAGCCCTGGACGCCGCCCAGGGAAAGGCAAAGGGTGTGGTTCACATCGCAGCGCTGCACAGGGGCCTCCAAAATGGCGCCGCTCTCCAGGGCCTCCCGCAGGTCGGAGAGGGTCAGATGGACGGGAGGGTGCAGGCCCTCCGGCGGGTACAGTTTATTTTCCGGCATGATCGATCGCATCCTATCTGCCGCAGGCAGCGGCACTTTGATAGGCTAATATATGCGGCAAAACGAAATGATTGACAGGAGGACAGGATGAATCTGCGGCTTCACGACCGGGTGGAATTGAAAAAACCCCATCCCTGTGGCAGTTTTCAGTGGGAAATCCTGCGGGTGGGCATGGATATTAAGCTTCGGTGTCTTGGCTGTGGGCATGAGCTGATGCTGCCCCGGAGCAAGGCGGAAAAGAGTATTCGAAAAATCCTGACAAAGGAGGAGACAACGTGAACAGCAAGCTGAAACGGGCGGTGGCGCTGGTACTGGCGGTTGTGCTGGTGGTGGCCCTGCTGGCGTCGATGATTTTGCCTTACATTGGATAAGGGCGGAAAGGGGAGCGGTTACCCCGGACGCCCCGGCGGAAGAAAAAGAAGGATATCCGTTTCCTCCGGAAAACCGGGAGTCGGATGTCCTTCTTTTTGACAAACGCAGAGAAAAATTTGCCTCACAGACCTGGGAATGGTTTGCAGAAAGACACAGCCGGACGTTATTCGCCCAGCTGGATAGGGGTTTTCAGTCTCCGGAAGGTAAAGGTCCCCAGGGCCAGGAGCTCCCCCTGCTCCCCGGTAATCCGGGCCTCCAGAACGCAGATGGTTTTGCCGCTCTGGAGTTCCCGGGCCTCCGCGGTCAGACGGCTGCCCCGTGTGGCGCTTTTCAAAAAGCTAAAGGAGCTGTTGATTGTGACGGCCGTGGTTCCGTAAGCCGCCATGACCGAGCCGCAGGCGGTGTCCGCCAGAGAGAAGTAGACGCCGCCATGGGGGATGCCCATGGGATTCAGATCCTCCTCTGTCACGGCTTTGACGGCCCGGGCATAGCCGGGGCGGAGTTCCTCCACGTAAACGCCAAGACGGTTGGCGTAAGGGCTGTTGGTGTTGCGGAAGGCCCGGATCTGTTCGTAGTCCATAAGGCGCACATCCTTTGTCAAATAGAGTCAACCCTCTTTTCACCCCATAGGAGCCGCCTCAGCACGCGGGTGCGGACTGTGAGGTCCGAAAGGAGGCGGCTTATCAGGCAAGCACGATCTGAAAGCGAAGGGAACGGAAAAGAGCTGCGAGAGAAACCCTTTAGGGGTTTCTCTCGTTTTTTTGAAAGGGTTCGGGGATGGAAGAACCTGTGTTTCCAAAGCGGAACACAAGAGGCTGGACCGCAGCCCTCGCCCTATAGACGCAGGGTGAACTGGCGTCCGTCGGAGCGGACAACGCCCTCTTCCCGCAAACGCTTTAATTCCCGCATCATGGCGCTGCGGTCCGTGGCGATGTAGTCCGCCAAGGTGCTGAGGGAGAAGGGAAGCGTGAAGGTGCGGTTCTCCGCTTGCTGGGACAGCTGGCGGAAATAGCACAGCAGCTTTTCCCGGATGGACCGCCGGGAGAGAACATCCACCCGCCGGGAGAGAGCCTGGGCCTTGTTGGCCACCAGCTTCAGCATGTTCTGTACCACGATGCTGTGGCGCTGGCAGGCATTGCCGCAGAGACTGAAAATATGGGTATAATCGATGAAGACCACCGTACAGGGGTGACGGCAGATGACCTCCAGACTGTCTCCTGTGGAGCCGGCAAAGGCCAGGGATTTACCGAAGACGCCGCCGGTGCCCAGGTCTTCCAGCACGGTGGAGACGCCATCCTCATCAATGCGGATCAAGGAGGCCTGACCCCGCTCTACCACGCCCACGGCGTCGGTGGAGAAATCATAGATTAGCTCGTCGGACCGAAATACCCGCTGAACCGCTTGAAAACAGCTCAGAATTTCCTGGTAATCCCGATAGTTGATGTTTTGAAAAAGCGGACTTTTTTCCAGCTCCTGCTCACTAAGCATGTGCTCATTCCTTTCCGTTGCATATCCCACATAACTAGAATATGATACCAGCTTCTGCTTAAAAAGTAAAGAGCTTTTTTTAGCTTCGGGCCTATTTTATTGCCGTTCGGTATTTTCCGCGTTTTAGAGAGGGGCGGAGGATATTCCCCATTTGCCCTCTGACGCTCAGTCCGGCAGGCTTTCCACAAACTGCCGGATTCTCCGCAGGCCTTCCCGGATGTTTTCCTCGCTGGTGGCATAGGAGATACGGATGAAGCCCTCGCCGCCTGCTCCGAAGCCCACTCCGGGAACCACGACCGTATGGGTCTCCTGGAGGAGACGGATGGCGAAGTCCCGGGAGCTCAGGCCCGTCTGAGAGATATTGGGGAAGGCGTAGAAAGCGCCCTTGGGCGGAAGGCAGCTGATCCGGGGGATGCTGTTCAGTCCCTCCACGATGATTTCCCTGCGGCGGCGGTACTGCTCCAGCATCTCCGTCACGCAGCTCTGGTCCCCGGTGAGGGCGGCCACGCCCGCCCACTGGACGCCTTCGTTCACGGAAGAAAGGACGTTTTCCAAGAGCTTGGTCATGGTGGCGGTGACCTCTTCCGGAGCGGCGCCCCAGCCCAGGCGGAACCCGGTCATGGCATATTTCTTGGAGAAGCCGTCAATCACCACTGTCCGCTCCTTCATGCCGGGGAAGGAGGCGATGCTGGTATAGGGCTCTCCGGTCCAGAGCAGCTCATGGTAAATCTCGTCAGTGAGGACGTAGAGGTTCTTCTCTTTGACCAGCTCCGCGATCTGCCGGAGATTTTCCGCGCTGGCCACGCCGCCGGTGGGATTGGAGGGGGAGTTGAGAAGGATGAGCTTGGTCTTGGGGGTGACGGCGGCCCGGAGGTTGTCGATGTCGTACATGAAGCCTTGATCCTCAGACACGCGGACGGGGACGGGCTTTGCCCCTACCTGCATGACGAGCCCCTGGTAATTCGCCCAGCCGGGGTCCGGCAGGATTACCTCGTCGCCGATGTCCAAAATGGCGGTGCAGGCCAGGCACAGGACGCTGATGGCTCCCGCGCCCACAAGAATTTCCTCCGGCCGGTAATCCAGTCCCCGTTCCTGATAGGACCGGGAAATGGCCTCCCGCAGGGCGGGGATGCCGGCGTTGGGGGTATAATGGGTCTCGCCCCGGCGGAAGGACTCTGCCGCGGCTTCAATGGTGTGCCTGGGGGCGGTGAAGTCCGGTTCCCCCAGGGCAAAGCTGACAATGTTATCCAGTCCTGTCTGCATGGCGAACATTTCCCGGATGACGGAGCGGGGGGTGGACTTGCTTTTTTCAGAAACGAATGACATAAAGTATGTTCTCCTTTCTCTGCAAAGGCGCGCAACAGGATACCTGTAGAAAAGCATAGCACAGCCCCCCTGAAAAATCTACACAAGAAGTTTAATTTTCCGGAAAAACTTGTGTGTTTTTTCGGGGGCATTTTGGAAAGCCCCGGGACTGTTTCTCAGAAACAGACACTGTTTAAAAATATGTCTCCGTTTGTTTACAATTTGTTTATATCCATCCATTGACAAGATATGGCTCCGGTGGTAAACTCGCTTTAGCACTCCGGGAAAAGGAGTGCTAAAGCGTAAAATACCTGGAGTACAGGAATTGGATTTGAACAGGTGGAGGGCATGAACGAACTCTCAGACCGGAAACGGCAGATACTGAAGGTGGTGGTGGAGGACTATGTCCGCACCGCCGAGCCGGTGGGGTCCAAGGCCATCGCCGTGGAGATGGGGGGCAGCGTCAGCTCCGCCACCATCCGCAACGAGCTGGCGGACCTGACGGAGCTGGGCTATCTGGAGCAGCCCCATACCTCCGCCGGGCGGATGCCCTCGCCCAAGGGCTACCGCCTGTACGTCAACGAGCTGATGGAGGAGCAGCGGCTCTCCCTGGCGGAGACGGAGCGGATCAACCGCTCCCTCCAGCTGAAAATGGAGGAGCTGAACCGGCTGCTCTCCCAGGCGGGGCAGGCGGTGTCTTCCCTGGTGCGTTATCCGGCCTATGCCGCCGTTGCCCGGAAGACCAGCGTCACCGCCCGCCGGTTCGAGCTGCTGGCGGTGGACGAGCGGAACTGCATCCTGGTGATGATGACCAGCGACAGCCGGGTGAAGAGCCAGCTGCTGCGATTGCAGCTGAAAGTGGAACCGGAGCAGCTGCCGGTGGTGGCGGGCCTTTTGAACGGCCGCTTTACCGGCGTTCTGCCTGAGGACATGAGCCAGCGGCTGATGGCCGCGGCGGAGCAGATGGCTCCCCAGCAGTTCCTGCTGCTCTCTCAGGCGGTGAGCTACGCCGTGGACAGCCTGGGGGAGGCGGGACGGCCCGAGATTGTCACCGCCGGCGCCAGCCAGCTTTTGAAGCTGCCGGAGTTCCGGGATGCCGATAAGGCCCACGAGCTCATGAGCTTCCTGGCGGACAGCAAGGAGGAGCTCCCTATGCCGGGGAACCGGCCCATGGAGATTCTGATCGGCCCGGAGAATGTGAAGGAGGCCCTGCGGGACACCAGCGTCGTGGTGGCCAGCTATGATATCGGAGACGGTATGCGGGGGCTCATCGGCGTAGTAGGGCCCACGCGCATGGATTACGCGGCGGTGGCCGCCCGGCTCGCCGGCTTTGCCGAGGGGCTGACGAGATTGTTTGGAAAACAGGAATTACCCCCGAAGAAGGAGGAACCGAAATGACGGAAGAGAATAAGCAGCCCCTGGAAGAGGAGATTCCGGAGACGGAAGCAGCTCCCCAGCCGGAAGAGCCCGCCGAAAAGGCGGCCAAAGGCAAAAAGAAGAAGGAAAAGGGCATTACGTTCACGCGGGAACAGGTGGAGCAGATGGAGCTGGCCGTGAAGCAATTGGAGGCCACCAAGGACCAGTTCGCCCGCCTGGCCGCCGAGTACGACAACTACCGCAAGCGCACCGCCAAGGAAAAGGAAACCCTCTATCAGGACGCCAAGGCGGACACCATCAAGGAATTTTTGGCGGTGTACGACAACCTGGAACGGGCGGCCGGAGCCCCCGGCGGCGAGGACGACCCCCACAAGAAGGGGCTGGAGATGATTTTTGCCCAGTACAAAGAGCTCCTGAAAAAGCTGGGCGTCACCGAAATTGAGGCGAAGGGCCAGCCCTTCGACCCGGAGCGCCACGAAGCCGTGATGCACATCGACGACGAGAACTTTGGGGAAAACGAAATCGCCCAGGTCTTTCAGGCGGGCTTTGTGCTGGGGGACCGGGTGATCCGGCACGCGGTAGTTCAAGTTGCGAACTGAACCAAACTGTTTGAATCAATAATTTATGGAAACGAAATATAGGAGGCAGCTATTATGTCGAAAGTGATCGGTATCGATTTAGGAACCACCAACTCCTGCGTGGCGGTTATGGAGGGCGGCGAGGCCACGGTTATCGCCAACGCCGAGGGCAACCGTACCACGCCCTCCGTCGTCGCTTTTTCCAAAACCGGCGAGCGTATGGTGGGTCAGGTGGCCAAGCGCCAGGCCATCACCAATCCCGACCGGACCATCTCTTCCATCAAGCGGGAGATGGGCTCGGACCACAAGGTGGCCATTGACGGGAAGAATTACACCCCCCAGGAGATCAGCGCCATGATTCTCCAGAAGCTGAAGGCGGACGCCGAAGCCTATCTGGGCGGCCCGGTCACCGAGGCGGTCATCACCGTTCCCGCCTACTTCACCGACTCCCAGCGCCAGGCCACGAAGGACGCAGGTAAGATCGCGGGCCTGGATGTAAAGCGCATCATCAACGAGCCCACCGCCGCGGCCCTGGCCTATGGCGTGGACAAAGAGCAGACCCAGAAGATTATGGTCTACGATCTGGGCGGCGGCACCTTCGACGTGTCCATCCTGGATATTGATGACGGCGTCATTGAGGTTCTGGCCACGGCGGGCAACAACCGCCTGGGCGGCGACGACTTCGACGAATGTGTCATGAAGTGGCTGGTCAGCGAGTTCAAGCGCACTGACGCCGTGGATCTCTCCACCGATAAGGTGGCCATGCAGCGCCTCAAGGAGGCCGCTGAGAAGGCCAAGATCGAGCTCTCCGGCGTTACCACCAGCAACATCAACCTGCCCTATATCACCGCCGACGCCAACGGCCCCAAGCACTTGGACGTCACCCTCTCCCGGGCCAAGTTTAACGAGCTTACCAGCCACCTGGTGGACGCCACCATGGGCCCCGTGCGCCAGGCCATGAGCGACGCGGGCCTCAAGCCCTCCGATCTCAGCAAGGTTCTGCTGGTGGGCGGCTCCAGCCGCATCCCCGCCGTTCAGGAGGCCGTGAAGGGCTTCACCGGCTCCGACCCCTTCAAGGGCATCAACCCCGACGAGTGCGTGGCCATGGGCGCGGCCCTCCAGGCCGGCGTTCTCACCGGCGATGTGAAGGGCCTTCTGCTGCTGGATGTCACCCCGCTGTCCCTGGGCATTGAGACCTACGGCGGCGTGTGCACCAAGCTCATCGACCGGAACACCACCATCCCCGTGAAAAAGAGCCAGGTCTTCTCCACCGCCGCCGACAACCAGACCAGCGTGGAGGTCAACGTTCTCCAGGGCGAGCGGGAGATGGCCGCGGCGAATAAATCCCTGGGCCGCTTCCACCTGGACGGCATCGCGCCGGCCCGCCGGGGGGTGCCTCAGATTGAGGTCACCTTCGACATCGACGCCAACGGCATCGTCAACGTCTCCGCCAAGGACCTGGGCACCGGCACGGAGCAGCACATCACCATCACCTCCTCCTCGAATATGAGCAAGGAAGACATTGAGAAGGCCGTCAAGGAGGCGGAGCAGTATGCCGCCCAGGACAAGAAGCTGAAGGAGGAAGTGGAGACCCGGAACCAGGGGGACCAAATGGTCTACCAGTGCGAGAAGACGTTGGCGGACATGGGGGATAAGATTCCTGCCGACGATAGAAATAAGGTCCAGGGCGCTCTCGACAAGCTGAAGGAGAGTCTGAAAGGCACGGACATGGCCGCCATTAAGGCGGACACCGAAGCCCTCCAGCAGGAGTTCTACGCCGTCAGCGAGAAGTTGTACCAGCAGGCCAATCCCCAGGGCGCCCAGCCCGGCGGCGACGCCGGCGGAGCCCAGGAGGGCCAGTATTACGACGCGGACTACAAGGTCGTGGACGACGACGAGCAGAAGAACTGAACAGGCCGATACATTCAATGGGACGGGGAGAATTCCCCGCCCCATTGAATGGCGCTTTGGAGTGAATTAGGAAGGAGAAATTTTAGAAAGGGTCCCTGAGGGAGTCCATTCCTGATTCCAAATTCCTAATGGTGCAGGAGGAACTATGGCAGAACAAAAACGCGACTATTACGAGGTCCTGGGGGTTCAGAAGGGCGCTTCGGACGACGAGATTAAGCGGGCCTACCGGAAGCTGGCCAAGGCCAACCATCCGGATCTGAACCCCGGGGACAAGGAGGCCGAGGCCCGGTTTAAAGAAGTCAACGAGGCCTATGAGATCCTTTCGGACAAGGAAAAACGGAGCCGGTACGACCAGTTTGGCCACGCCGGCGTGGACTCCAATTTCGGCGCGGGAGGCGGCTTTGACGGTGGCTTCGACTTCGGCGACCTGGGGGATATTTTCGGAAGCTTTTTCGGCGGCGGCTTCGGCGGCGGGCGGCGGACCAACCCCAACGCCCCCCAGCGGGGGGAGAGCGTCCGCATGTCCCTGATCCTCAGCTTTGAGGAGGCGGCCTTCGGCTGCGAGAAGGCCGTTACCGTGGAGCGGCTGGAGCCTTGCTCCAGCTGCCAGGGCAGCGGATGCGCCGAGGGCACCACCCCGGAGATTTGCCCCGACTGCCACGGAACCGGCACGGTACAGGTCCGGCGGCAGACGCCCATGGGGGTCTTTGCCACCTCGTCTCCCTGCTCCCGCTGCGGCGGCAAGGGGAAGATCATCCACCAGCCCTGCCGGGAGTGCCGGGGGGCGGGGTCCGTGCGGCAGCGCCGGACCATCCAGGCCTCCATTCCGGCGGGCATTGACAACGGCCAGACCATCTCCATCCGGGGCCAGGGCAACGCCGGGAAAAACGGCGGCCCGGCTGGGGATCTGCTTGTCACCATCACCGTCCGGCCCCACGAGCTCTTCCGCCGGGAGGGCACCTCTGTCCTCTGCGAGGCGCCCATCACTTTCGCCCAGGCGGTGCTGGGGGCGGAGCTGGAGATTCCCACCATTGACGGAAAGGTGAAATACGAGCTTCCCGAGGGCACCCAGAGCGGGGCCACCTTCCGCCTCAAGGGCAAGGGCATCCCCTCCATCAACGGCCGGGGCCGGGGGGACCAGTACGTCACCGTCTACATTGAAACCCCCCGGAACCTGAACAAGGAGCAGAAAGAGGCGCTGAAAAAGTTCGCCGAGACCATGGGCGAGAGCAATTACGAGGAACGGAAGAAATTCTTCGGCAAGAAAAAGAGGTGATACCCATGTATCTGGCGGACTGCCACACCCATTCCCGCGTATCCCCCGACGCCGCGGATTCCATGACCGCTATGGCCGAGGCCGCCATTGCGGCGGGGCTGGAGGAGCTTTGCTTCACGGATCACATGGAGCCCATAGCCTGGGCCAGCACGGCCCTGCGGGAATCCTATGACTGGGCCGCGCTGGAGGAGGAGTTTGCCGCCGCCCAGGAGGTCGCGGGGGACCGGATCAAGCTGCGCCTGGGCATCGAGCTGGGGGACGCCTGCTGGAACTTTGCCCACACGGAAAAGCTTCTTGAGAGTGCCCCGCCTCTGGATTTTATCATTGGTTCCATTCACATGCTCTCAGAGCGGTACAACGGCCTGGACCTCTTCTATTTTGACCCGAAAACGGAGGAGGAGGCCTACGCCGGCATGGCCGATTATCTGGGGCAGGTGAAGAGAATCACGGAGTGGGGGCGGTTTGATGTGCTGGGCCATCTGACGCTGCCCCTGCGCTACTTTAACGAGCGGCGGGGCTGGAACCTGACCATGGACCGCTTTGGCGGGGAGATCACGGACATCTTCGCGACGCTGAACCGCCAGGGCATCGGCATCGAGCTGAATACCAACCGGGGCAACACGCCCCTGCCGGACGAGAAGTGGCTGCGGCTGTATAAAGAGATGACCGCCGAGCCCATCATCACCCTGGGCACCGACGCCCATTCCGCCAAATTCGTGGGCTGCGCCATCCGGGAGCGGCAGGCGCTTCTGCGGTCGTGCGGCTACGCCCGGTTCTGCACCTTTGAAAAACGGCGTCCGGTCTGGCATGACCTGTAAGGCTCCTGTAAAACCTGTCTGAAATCCGGGCCGGGCCGTTCCGAAGGGACTTTTTTGCCGCCGCCGCGTCCAAAGCGGATTAACGCCGCGGGGCGGCTCCGAAGCCTCTCCCCGGGCGGCGTTTCGGGAGACGGAGGCCGCTCTGGGGTACTTTCGATTTTTAGGACCGGCAGAACCAGATTGATATTGATTTTTTGAAAAAACTGGGGTACAATATAAGCCACAAATTTAAACGGGGGGATACAACCATGAAAATCGCGTTGGGCTGCGACCACGGCGGATACGATTTGAAACAGCACGTCATAAAGGTTCTGGAGAAGCTGGGGTGTGAGGTCGAGGACTTCGGCTGCTTCTCCAAGGACAGCTGCGATTATCCCGACTTCGGCGCCGCCGCCGCCAAGGCCGTGGCGGAGGGGACGTGCCAGCGGGGTATCGTGATCTGCACCACCGGCATCGGCATTTCCATTGCCGCCAACAAGGTTAAAGGTATCCGCTGCGCCCACTGCGCCGACTGTCTTCAGGCGGAGATGACCCGCCGCCACAACGACGCCAATATGATGGCCATCGGCGCGGGCTTTACCGGCCCCAATATGGCTGAGCGCATGGTGGAGGTTTTTCTCTCCACAGAGTTTGAGGGAGGACGCCACGCCCGCCGGGTCGATAAGATGATGTCCCTGGAGAACTGAGAAATTTCCCTGGTTCAACCGGATTTTGGAAAGACGGGAGCGCCGCTCCTGAAAAGAGGTGACGTATATGGCGGGTGCCAAGGGATACAGCAGCTACAGGGGCCGGGGCTCCAAATGGAAGATCCTCCTCGCGATTCTATTGGTTGCGGTGATCGCGGTGGCCGCCAGCGTGATCTATCTGGAGCAGTTCATGGTTTACAGCGCCGACGGGCGGCGGCAGATCGTCCTGCCCTGGCAGACGGAGGGCGAGGAGCCCTCCCTGGCGGACGGACAGGGAGATTCGGAGGTTCAGCCGGAAGTGGACCTTGTGGTGCGGGAGCCGGAAAGCGCGGTGCCGGAGACCTTCACCGCCTTTTCCCTCCCGGCCCGGGCCCTGACGATGGCGGACTGGCAGGAGGCGCTGGCCGGAAAGCCCACCGGGCAGGAGGCCGTGGCGGTCCGGCTGAAGACCTCCGCCGGAACGGTGTACTTTGACGCCGCCTCCGCGGTGTCCGGCGCGGTGGAAACGGCTGTGGATACGGCGGCGGCCCTGGCGGACCTCACCGCCCGGGAGGGCTTGTATACGATTGCCAGCCTGGCCTGTCTCCAGGACTTCAAGGCGGCCAACGCCGACGTGGAGAGCCGGGGCCTGAAAAATACCGGCGGCTATATTTTCTACGATGGCAACAACAGCCTCTGGCTGGACCCCGCCAAGCCCTCTACCCGAGAGTATGTCTGCGCCCTGGCCCGGGAGATCGCGGAGCTGGGCTTTGACGAGCTGCTGCTGACAGATTTCAGCTATCCCACCGTGGGAAAAATCAACAAGATCCATTACAACACCGATGTGCCCCTGGCCGACAATCTGGATCTGCTCCTCAGCGATCTGAGCACGGCGCTGGAGTCCTATGACATACTCCTGTCCGTAGAGATTCCGGAGGCGGTAATCGCCGAGGGCCCCGATTCCGTGGCCGGCTTGGATCTGAGCCGTCTGGTGAGCCGGGTGGACCGGATCTACGCCGCGACAACACCGGACCGGGTGGAGCAGCTGTCCGCCCTGGTGGCCCAGGCGGCGGGAGAGAACGGGAAGACGGTTTTCGTCCCGGAGCTGACGGCGGATAGCCCTGAGCTGACGGGAAGTCGCCTGCTTCTGGCGGAGTGACAATTAGAACACAAGGCTCCCGGAGGGAAAACCCTCTGGGAGCCTTTGCACAGGCCGGAGAGGATTTGGGCGCGATTTCCACCTCTCCAGCCAGGAGAACCCTACTTCCAACGGAAGGCGGTGCGGAATATGACGGGCATAAAGCGCGGGGCGCAGGGAGTGCCGGAGGGGAGGCCATGAGGCGGCTGGCGGTGTTCGCCGGAGGGCTGTCTCTGGGCGTTTTCCTGGCGCAGTACCTTTTGCGGGGCGGCTGGGCCTTGGCGGGAGCTCTGGCAGGGCTGCTGCTGGGGTGTTTGTCCCTGGCGCTGCCGTGGGAGTGGCGGCGGCGTGGCGTGGCGTTCTGCGCGGCGGCGGCCTTGGGGCTGGGATACAGCTGGCTTTACGCCCGGCAGGTACAAAGGCCCTGCGAGGCCCTGGCGGGGAGCGAGGGAGTCTTCACGGCCACTCTTTGCGAGTACCCCGTCAGAAGCGACTACGGCGGACGGGTGACGGTGCGCCTGGAGGGGTTGCCCGGCAAGGCGGTGTTCTACGGCGGGGAGGAGCTTTTGAAGCTGGTCCCGGGCCAGACCATCGCCGGCCGGGGCCGCTTTCAAAGCGCCGTCCGGGTCCGGGATGAAGACATCACCCGCTTCACCTCCAAGGGCGTTTTCCTGCTGGTCTATGGCCGGGGCGGCTTCACGGCGGCGGAGGGAAGCGCGGGCAGTCCCCGCTGGTATCCGGTCCGGCTGGCCCACGCCATGGGGCGGCAAATCGAGACGCTCTTCCAAGGGGATGCCGCCGGATTCCTGCGAGGCATTTTAACCGGGGACAAGACCGGGCTGACGGAGAGGGCCTACGCGGCCCTGTCGGAGGCGGGGCTGGCCCATGTGGTGGCGGTGTCCGGCATGCACTGCGGCTTTCTCATGACCCTGGCGGGCCTCTTCCTCCAGAACCGCCGCTACCGGGCTCTGTTGGGGATTCCGCTGCTGGCTTTTTACGCCGCCCTCACCGGGGGCAGTCCCTCGGTGCTCCGGGCCTGCGTCATGCTGTCCCTGCCGATGCTGGCGGTGCTGGTGCGCCGGGAGGACGACGGCCCCACATCCCTGCTGGCGGCGCTGATGCTGATCCTGCTGGCCAATCCCTTTGCCGCCGCCTCTGTCAGCCTGCAGCTGTCCTTCGCCGCCATGGCGGGCCTGCTCTGGGTGACGCCAGGGCTGTACCGCCGTCTGCTTCGGGAGGAGGCGCGGGGAAGGGGCTTCCGGATTCTGGCGGCCTCCGTTTCCGCCACCCTGGGCGCGATGGCTTTCACCGCGCCTCTGGCGGGGTACTACTTTGGCTCCCTGGTGCTGATTACGCCGCTGAGCGGCTTCCTCTGTGTCTGGGCGGCCAGCGGAATCTTCCTTCTGGGCATGGCGGCGGTGCTGCTGAGCTTTCTCTCCATGCCCCTGGGGAGGCTGCTGGCCCTTCCGGCCGGGGCGCTGGCGGAGTACGTGCTGGGAATCGCCGGGCTGTTGGGGAAGCTGCCCTATCACGCGCTGTACTTTGCCAATCCCTTTTTGAAATACTGGCTGGCTTACGTTTATATCCTCTTTTTGGCCGCATATGTTGCTGGCCGGACAGGAAGACGGAAATACCGTTTGGCTGCCGTTTTGGCGGCGGCGGCGCTGCTTCCCACCGTGTGGCTGGGGGAGGCCCGGTATGGCAGTGACTTGGACGTGGTGGTGCTGGATGTGGGACAGGGGCAGAGCGTGGTTCTGGCCTCCGAGGGAACCTTCGCCCTGGTGGACTGCGGCAGCGGGAACCGCTGGAAGAGCCCCGGCGAGACGGCGGCCCACCAGCTGGCCGCCATGGGCTGCAAGCGCTTGGACTGGCTGATTCTCACCCACTACGACCAGGACCATGTCTCCGGAGTGACGGGGCTTTTGACCCGTCTGGGGGCGGAGACGGTTCTGGTTCCGGAGGAGGCGGACGACGGAGGCTGGATGCCCGTGGTTCTGGAGACTGCCCGGGACCATGGAGCGGAGGTTCGCTTCATCACCGAAGAGGAGCGGCTGGACTTTGGCCGGGGAAGCCTTCGGCTTTTCCCGCCGCTGGGAGACGCCGGGGACAACGAGCGGGGGCTGACGGTTCTGGCCGCCGCCGGAGAGAAGGAGTTTCTCATCACCGGCGATATGGACGCCTCCACAGAGGAGAAGCTGCTGGCGGCTTACCGCCTGCCGGACATAGAGGGGATGATGGCGGGGCACCATGGGTCCAAGTACGCCACGTCCCAGACGCTGCTGGAGACGCTGAAGCCGGAGATTGTGTGCGTCAGCGTGGGTGGAAACTCCTATGGCCACCCCACGGAGGAGACGCTGCTCCGTCTGGCCCGGCAGGGCTGTGAAATTTACCGGACGGATCTGCACGGCAGGATCCATTTGGCCTGGAATCAGGAGGAGACGCATGGCGACAATGAAGAAAGCCCCTCGGAATAGGGCGGCCCTGCAAACACTGAAAGCGGCCCTGGCCGCCGGAACCCCCGGCCCCGCCTACATTTTTCATGGGGAGGAGAGCTACCTTCGGGAGTATTACCTGGGGGAGCTACGGAAGGTCTTGATCCCCCCAGGGGCGGAAACCTTCAATTTCCATGCCCTGGAGGGGAAGGATCTGACGGTCCAGGGCCTGGCGGAGATGGCGGAGGCCATGCCCATGATGACGGAGCGGACGCTGATCGTCGTGACGGATTACGACCTCTTTAAACTGGGGGAGGACCAGCGGGAGAAGCTCATGGCCTTGCTGGAGGACTTGCCGCCTTATTGCTGCCTGGTCTTTGTCTACGATACGCTGGCCTATAAGCCCAATAAGACCATGAAAAAGCTCTGCAAGGCGCTGGCGGACCACGTGGAGACCGTGGAGTTCCCGGCGGCGGAGAGCAGCGATCTGCTGCCCTGGATTTCCCGTCGCTTCAAGGCCCTGGGAAAGGAGATCGACCGGCAGACGGCGGAGTATCTGGTGTTCCTCTGCGGGGGACTGATGACGGGCTTGGTGCCGGAGATTGAGAAGATTGCCGCCTATACCAAGGGGGAGGCCGTCACCCGGCGTGAGGTGGATGCCGTGGCGGACCCGGTGCTGTCGGCGGAGGTGTTCAGGCTGTCCGATGCGGTGCTCCAGGGGAACTACGATCAGGCGGCCTCCATTCTGGGGGATCTTTTGAAGATGCAGACCGAGCCCATTTTGATTCTGGCGGCCCTGGGAAGCCAGCTGCGCCGCATCTGGACCGCCCGGCTGGCGCTGGACAGCGGGAGGGACCGCTATTGGCTGATGGAACTCTGGGGCATGAAGTCCGATTATCCGGCCAAGCTGCTCCTCTCCGCCGCCCGGCGGACTACCGGGGTGTGGTGCGCCCAGGCGGTGCGGCACTGCCAGGAGCTGGACCGCCGGATGAAAAGCGAGCGGGGGATAGACGGACCGGGGGAGCTGAAGCTGCTGCTGGTCCGGCTGGCCGCGGAGAGGAGCTGAGAAATGGAGCGCGTCAAAGAGGTAATCGTGGTGGAGGGCCGCTACGACAAAAACACCATCTCCCAGGTGGTGGACGCCACCGTGGTCACCCTGGGAGGCTATGCCGTGTTCAACGACCGGGAGAAGCTGGCCTTCCTCCGGCGGCTGGCGGAAAAACAGGGGCTTATCATTTTGACGGACAGTGACGGGGCGGGCTTTCTTCTCCGGAACTATCTGAAAGGAGCCCTGCCCAAGGACCGGGTAAAGCAGGCCTACATCCCGGATGTGCGGGGGAAGGAGCGGCGCAAGCGCAAGGCCGGCAAGGAGGGCAAGCTGGGGGTGGAGGGCATGAGCCCCGCCGTGCTGATGGAGGCCCTTTGCCGCTGCGGGGCCACCTTTGAGAACGGGGCCCCGGAGACGCGGCGGCCGGCGCTGACCAAGGCGGACCTCTTTACCCTGGGGCTCAGCGGCGGAGAGGGAAGCGCGGAGCGGCGGCGGCGTCTGCTGCGGCGCCTGGATCTGCCGGAACACCTGACGGCGAACGGGCTGCTGGAGGCGCTGAATCTCCTTTTTGACCGGGAGGAGCTGGAGGCCCTGCTGGCGGAGGAGGACGGAGGGGAATTTTGCCCACTGGAGAGAGAACCGCTTGAAAATTGACAAAATTCGACAATTTTGGTAAGTGGTCCATGTTATGCTGAGAGGGAAGGGAGCCTGTTCAAGTGGGTTTTCTCAGTTTTAACAAAGGGAGGGCGGCGAAATGAGTAAGCAGTTGGTGGGAGAGGCTATGTGCCGGGCGTCTCAAGTGTGTTATTTCCTGCTGAAAGAGAAGCTGGAGGAAGGGGAGCGCTATGGCGTCGGGATTTCGATGGGAGAAGAGGTGGCGGATATTCCAAACCTCAGTCCCTCCCGCGCCCGGGTCCAGGAATTGGCGGAGGCCCTGGTCCGGGGCGGCGTGACGCCGGTGACCCTGCGGGACGTGGTGGACGACTGGCTGCTGGAGTAATCCGGCGCTTCCGGTAACATTTACAAATTCTTCATAACTTTTGTGGAAATCCCTCTTTACAAACGGCGCTGGCTGTACTATGATAATCACTGTTAGCACTCCCGGTATTTGAGTGCTAACAGTGATTGTGTTTTTTCAATTTTTATATTTTAAGGAGGAACCCAATATGAAACTCACCCCGCTTGCAGACCGCGTCATCTTGAAGATGGTGGAAACCGAGGAGACCACCAAGGGCGGCATCATCCTCACCGGCTCCGCGAAAGAGAAGCCCTCTGTGGCCGAAGTGATCTCCGTGGGCCCCGGCGGCACCGTGGACGGCAAGGAAGTCACCATGACGGTGAAGCCCGGCGATAAGGTCATCACCAGCCAGTATGCGGGCACCAAGGTCACGCTGGAGGAAGTCGAGTACGTCGTGGTGCGGCAGAACGATATTCTGGCCATCGTCGAGTAATTAAAAAGGGGACTTCGAGATTCCCCCCTCCGGTGACGCCGGTCACTGGAGACGCCGCCCCAGGCGGCTGGGTCGCGGAATTTTCCTGACGCGCATGTCGTCAGGAAAATGATTTCAATTTCTTTCCCCGCTTTGCGGAGAAACCAGGGGACTCCCCCTGGACCCCCGACGAGCCAAACGGCCCTTCGCTGGTTTGGTTCGTGAGTCTACTGAAACTTTTCTTTGAAAATAGGAGGAACTGCTATTATGTCGAAGCTCATCAAACGCGGCGAGGACGCCCGCAAGGCTCTGGAGACCGGCGTAAACACGCTGGCCGATACCGTTAAAATCACTCTGGGCCCCAAGGGCCGGAATGTGGTTTTGGATAAGAAGTATGGTGCGCCCCTCATCACCAACGACGGCGTGACCATCGCCAAGGAGATCGAACTGGACGATCCCTTCGAGAACATGGGCGCTCAGCTGGTGAAGGAAGTCTCCACCAAGACCAACGACGTGGCCGGCGACGGCACGACGACCGCCACTCTGCTGGCGCAGGCCATGATCGGCGAGGGCCTGAAGAACCTGGCGGCCGGGGCGAATCCCATCGTCGTGAAAAAGGGCATGGCGAAGGCCGTCGCGGCGGCTGTGGCCGAGGTGAAGGCCCAGGCTAAGACCGTGGATGGCTCCAAGGACATCGCCCGGGTTGGCGCGGTTTCCTCCGGCGACGAGGAGATTGGAAAGCTGATCGCCGACGCCATGGATAAGGTTTCCGCCGACGGCGTCATCACCATCGAGGAGTCCAAGACCGCCGAGACCTACAGCGAGGTTGTGGAGGGCATGCAGTTTGACCGCGGCTATATCACGCCCTACATGGCCACCGATATGGAGAAGATGGAAGCCGTCGTGGACGACGCCTATATCCTCATTACCGACAAGAAGATTTCCGTTATCGCCGACATTCTGCCCCTGCTGGAGCAGCTGGTGCAGTCCGGCAAGAAGCTCCTCATCATTGCCGAGGACGTGGAGGGCGAGGCCCTCAGCACCCTGATTGTCAACCGTCTCCGCGGCACCCTGAACGTGGTCTGCGTCAAGGCTCCCGGTTTTGGCGACCGCCGCAAGGAGATGCTTCAGGACATTGCCATCCTCACGGGCGGCACGGTGATTTCTGAGGAGGTGGGTCTGGAGCTCAAGACCGCCGACATTTCCATGCTGGGCCGTGCCCGCCAGGTGAAGGTCACCAAGGAGAATACCACCATCGTGGATGGTGCCGGTGATTCTCAGACCATCAAGGACCGGGTCGCCCAGATTCGCTCTCAGATTGGCAGCACCACCAGCGACTATGACAAGGAGAAGCTCCAGGAGCGTCTGGCTAAGCTGGCTGGCGGCGTGGCCGTCATCAAGGTCGGTGCGGCCACCGAGACGGAGATGAAGGAGAAGAAGCTCCGCATCGAGGACGCGCTGAACTCCACCCGCGCCGCGGTGGAAGAGGGCATTGTCGCCGGCGGCGGCACCATCTTCGTCAACGTCATTCCCGCCGTGGAGGCCCTGGTGAACGGAGTCGAGGGCGACGAGAAGACCGGTGTACGCATCGTGGCCAAGGCCCTGGAGGCCCCCATTCGTCAGATCGCCGCCAACGCCGGCCTGGACGGCTCCGTTATCCTGGAGAAGGTCCGCTCCGGCGAGAAGGGCTTCGGCTTTGACGCCTACAAGGAGGAGTATTGCGACATGGTGGCCGCCGGCATCGTCGACCCCGCCAAGGTGACCCGCAGCGCCCTGGAGAACGCCGCGTCTGTGGCGGGTATGGTGCTGACTACCGAGTCCTTGGTGGCCGACAAGCCCGAGCCTCCCGCTCCCGCTCCCGCCGCTCCCGACATGGGCGGCATGTACTAAGACAAAATAGATTAAAACCGGCGTCCGCAAAAGCGGGCGCCGGTTCCTTTTGTCGGTTTTCAAGTGTGTGAATGATATTCAAAGGCTGTGAACCACCTCCGCACAGGCCCGAAATTCCTCCTCGTCGGTCCTCCAGAGCTCATACTCCGACAGGGAGGGGAGGCCCATGGAGACGGTGCGCTTCCGGTAGACCATGCCGCTGTCCACGGGCCCCCTCCGGCCGGTGGTGTGGTAGACCTGGACACCGGTCTGACGGTAAATCTCCCGGATGTTCTCTTTCCGTACGCCGCTGCCCGCCATGATGGCAATCTGCCCCGCCGCCCGCTCCTGGAGGGCCCGCAAAGTGCCCGCCCCAGCGAGGGCGTCCCGCTGCTGGCCGGAGGTGAGGATGGTCTGGCAGCCCAGGCGAATCGCTGTTTCCAGAGCCTCCAACGGGTCCCGCGTCATGTCGAAGGCCCGGTGAAGGGTGATCTCCAGGTCCCCGGCGGCTTCGATCAACCGGGCCATGACTGCCTCGTCCAGAGCGCCCTCGGGGGTCAGGGCTCCCAGTACCACGCCGTTGGCCCCCAGGTCCCGGAACTGGCAGACACAGGCCTCCATCTCCTCCACCTCCGCCGGGGAGTAGAGGAAGTCCCCGAAGCGGGGGCGGATAAGGACGTTGACAGGAATGGCGCAGTCCCGCCGGACCTGCCGGAAGAGGGCGGGGGAGGGGGTGGTGCCGCCGATGGCCAGATTGGCGCAGAGCTCCAGCCGGTCCGCCCCAGCCCGGCCGGCGGTGACGGCGGAGGCGTGGCAGTCCACGCAGCCCTCGAGAAAGCCCCGGCTCACAGTGCGCCTCCTTTTTCCGCCAGGGCCGCCAGCAGTCCCCGGCAGCCCGCTGAAATGTCCTGATAGGCGGTCTCGAAGTCCCCGGTGTACCAGGGATCGGCAACTTCGCCGGAGCGGTCCGCGTATTCCAGCAGAGCGTGAATTTTTCCCTCCGGGTCGCCGCCGCAGAGGCGGTTCATGTTGCGGAGATTCGCCTGGTCCATGCCCAGGAGCAGATCCCAGGCGGCGTAATCCTCCCGCCGGAGCTGGCGGGAGGTTTTCCCGGCGCAGCTGAGGCCGTGCTCGGCCAGCTTCCGCCTGGCAGGGGGATAGACAGGGTTGCCCAGCTCCTCGGTGCTGGTGGCTGCGGACTCGATGAGGAATTCCGACTCCAGCCCCGCTTTCTTTACCAGGTCTTTCATGATGAATTCGGCCATGGGACTGCGGCAGATGTTGCCGTGGCAGACAAATAGAATTTTAGTCACCTTGTTTACTCCTTGTGTCCCAGTGTTTTCAACGGTTACAACCGTTCATCCATTTTGCCGTACTCCACGAATACCGCCGTAAATCTACGCCAATCTACGGGCAAATGGAGTAAGTTGTGGAGTAAGCTGTTACCCTTGTATTTCAATGCCGGAAGCCTGTAATATCAATCGCTCCCTACAATTTTCGCAAGGGCCTTTTCCGCTGTCTCATAGTTAGAATGGGTGTAAATATTCAGCGTAGTGTAGGCATCGCTGTGTCCCATAAGATACTGTAGGCTCTTCAAATCCATTCCAGCCGCCGCCATATCGGTACAGAACGTATGACGAAGAACGTGTGGGGTCACAGTCAGTTTGTCGTTGTGGCTTTCATTATAATGGTCAACAATCCGTTTCAATGCGTGTTCCAAGTGTCCCGCTACTTTCGGCTTCCCATCCTTGTCCAAAAACAGGAACCCTGTGTGCCCCTGTATCATATACTCTACCTTTGACGGCTTACGGTTGCGAATTACATTTTGAAAGGCTCGGTAGACCTTTTCATCCAACATAGGTATATACCGTTCTCCGCTTTCGGTCTTTGGCTTTTCAATGTAATATTCACAACTGCCGCTGTGACGTGTACGGGTCAACTGACGTTCAACTTTGATTCTGTGATTATCAAAGTCGATGTCTGCAATCGTCAGCCCGTACAACTCGGAGATACGCAACCCTGTACCCAAAAGGATGATTACCTCGTCATAATATCTACGGCGGCACTTATCGTCCAAGATATAATCAAGGAACCTTTTCTTTTCTTCTGGAGTAAGCGCCTTTCTGGTAACTGCATTGTTTGGGACTACATCAACAACCCGGAAGGAAAATGGATTGCGGCGTATAATATCGTCCTCCACAGCCATTTCAAACGCTGGATTCAGTACGCCCCTTACAGTTGTGATTGTGCTATAACTCCGTCCATCATTATGAAGTTTGATAAAAAAGGCTTTCCCATCAGACGGCTTGATTGCCTTGACCTTACGCCCTCCAAAATCTTCTTTGCGCATCAGATTAAGGACAAACGCATAGTTGACCCTTGTGTTATACCGTACACTCTGTTTTTGCGCTATATACCGTTCCATCAACGTAATAACTGAAATCTCTCCAGCGGCGTAATCTATGCCATCATCCATATCCCGCTGGATTGTCCGCTCCTTCTCTCGCAGTTCGTCCAGAGTAGGAGCATAGACACTTTGCCGTGTACCCCGAATGTCAGTATAGCGGTACATATAAGTGCCGTTCTGCCTCTGGCTTTCGCCCGTTCGCAGAATCCGGCCTTTGCTGTCTTTGCGCTTTTCGGACAAATCTCTACAACCTCCTTTGTGGAAAAGCGCTTGATATGGTAATCTGATTATACCACATCAAAGCTGATATTTCCATCAAATTGAGTATGCAGAGGCTAAATATTTTTCAAGCAACTTACGCTTTATCAGCCGTTTATTCCCGACCCACAACACATAGGCGCAGTTTTCGGCGTTACTCATTTCACGCAGCTTGTTTACTCCTATGCCGAAATATGCGGCGGATTCCTCAAGCGTCAAGTTCGCTTTTTCCCATACAGGGATTTTCTCGGTGCTCATTGTTCACCTCCTTAGCACCGTTGCCCTCGCCTTTGGCGGAGGTATGAACTGCCTTTGGCAGTTTGGGAAAATCGACAACCATATTTTGCGCCAGCCTTTGGCGTGGCGGCTATGCGCCCCTTTATAGGGCGGAATTTTCAAAATTAAACGTCAACATCAAGAAAAGCCCTTAACCACCGATATTTTTCTGAATGCTCTTGCAAAAACCAAACAACTTCTGTTTTGCAAAAGTATCATCACCTCTGGATATTTTTTGAAAATTGAAACTTTTTAGACATCAAGCGGAGTGCAAAGAAAGATGTTGACGGATTGCGTGAAAAAGTTTTGGGGTTGTCCAGAGAGAAAAAACGTCGCCTGTACTCAGAATGGCAAATCACCGTCATCCTCGAACAGAACATCAAAAGGGTTAGCTGACTGTCCCGCTGTCCCGTCCTGTCCCAGTCCTATGGTATCTGTTTCTATTTCTTCTTCCGCTTCTTGTTCGCATTCTTGCTCGGCTTCTTTTTCTTGTTCGGTTTCTGCTTCTCTGTCATTCGCCAACTTTTGGAGAATACGGCTAACAGTGCTTTTCGGAACACCTGTAAGTGCTTCAATCTCTCTCACGGTCAGGGATGGATTTTCCAAATGGACTGAAATAACCTTTTGCCGCCGTTCTTCTGTTTCCTCGCTGGAAAAATTAGCCCCTCGTCTTTTTAGACTTAGGTCTATCTCCTTCTGAATCATAGGCCAAAATATTTGGGCAATGGAACCATCCTCAAAATTTGGAGCATCATAGTATCTTGAATAATTCGCTATTGCTTCAAAAAGGCTATACGCCGCCTCAACTCCCTGAGACTCTTTCAAACGTTCCAATGCCTCAAACCAACTGCCAAAAAATGCAAAACTCATTGCAGGGTCAAACGGTTTCTTTTCTGTTTGTGCTTTATCAATCATATTCAATTCCTTCCTTCGTTACTTTTCATAATTTATCATCGCAAGCATCTTTTCCAAACACCCGGCGCAGGCTTCCATGGACACACTTTCCATGTCGTGGTCGCTGTCGTAACCGCCCGAAATCGTCATGATGTACTCTGTTGCTTCGTTCTCTTTGCCGCAAAAATGGCACTTGAAATTATGCTGTATAAAACTGTCGTTTGCTTCCTCATCGGCGGCTTGTTCCGGGGCGGTATCACCTATCGCTATCGTGAGACCATCTTTCACCGCCTGATTCAATGTTTCCGGGGTCATGGCAAGATACTTGCCATCAAGTAGTGCCACACCTCCATTATCAAGTGTTGCCGTTATACTTTCGTCGAATAAGTTCATAATTGCATCCTTTCACAATATCCAAAATGTTAATTAAACCGCTGGATTTAATTTCTGCTACGGTCCTCCTGCGCCCACGCTGACCACCTTCTTTCCTTTTTGGGCTGGACTGTTCCTGGCTCCTTGAAGCACTCCACCCTTGGGTGGAGGACTGCACACCCCTTAACCATGGAGGGGCAACCCCTCCTGCTATAATCGCAAGGGGGATACCCTCTATCCTCCAGATATTCAGTTGTCAAGGTACACGCCCACACAAACCCGCCATGCGGCGTTTTAAGGGGCATACAATTCCGTGCTCCCCCTGGGGGCTAGAAACGCTAGAAACGGCTCTACGAGCCTCCTATGGACTTCTACGGACATCGGGCAAAAGAAAAAGGACGCTCCTACCTTGCAAGGCCAACTCTGGTCCTGCGTGGTAAGTGCGTCCTTTGACATTTTGTCGGCGGCTCTAACTTACGGTACTACTACTATACCAAAACTATGTTGCCACCGTCAACTCAATAACGGAAAATTCTTAAACTTTTTTAGTCCAGCAGACCAAGGCTTTCCGAATCGGCAAGGAACGCTTCAATTTCCTCTGGACTATACTCCAAGTCGTCTATCGCCGCCTGACGAAGTAGGGAAGCTATAAGCTCCTGCTTCTTTCTCTCCCGCTCCTGCTCTTTTCCGAAGCTGTCCAGCATCATAAAGCCAAGTGCTAATTCGCTGGCATCTTCCCGACCATCCCCGTTGAAATCAAACGGCCCACCGCTGAAAATGTCAAACAGTCCCATGGTTAAGCCCCTTTCAGTCCAACGGCAGATTGCAAGTAGGCTTTGGCGTGTCCTGCCCTGCCTCCTCTCGCCGTTCTTCGTCCAACTCTCTGCGAAATTCTTTGTCCCATTCTGCCCGTTGTTCCTGCGTCATACTGCGGTGCAATATGCGTTGTGCGTTTATGTTGCCTTGAATGGCTCTAACTGCTTTCAAAACGGGCCATTTCTCCCCCGGATACCGTTCTGCTATCCATTGGGGGATAGGCGGCTTGCTCTCCCGCTCCACACGTTCCCTGACGGCTTGGGTAACGTATTCCTCGACAGACTGTCCAGAATCAGTAAGGGCGGTTTGGAAATCGGGTCCCCATTGTAAGATGAACCGACTACTAATATCACCGTCCGGGGAACCCTCTGGAAATACCATAACCCCGGCCCCTGTGCCCTCACCCGCTGGACTGACAGCAGGGACACTTGTGCAAGTGCCACCAGCAGGAACGCCCCTGGCCCTCTTTCGCTCCATCTTCTCCCTGACCGCTTCTAGCACATAGCCTTGCACAGACTTACCAGCGGCGGCGGCGGCGGCTCGTATAGTTGCCCCCTCTTCCTTGTTGGGACGAACCATTATATTATCTTGTTTTCGATTGTAATTAGTACTTGCTCTTTTCTGCGCATCTGTTGACATATCGTATCACCTCCACACCTATTGTATCACTCTAGCCCATATCAGTAAACTGATAAACTGCACAAGAATATCAGTTAACTTTTATGCAAAATCCCATCTTGCAAAAATATCAATTAACTGATATACTGTAATCACCGCAAGGGACAAACCCAAACGGCACGAACCTTGACAACCAAACAAGCCAGCAGGGCCGGGGAAACGCATTCTCCAAGTAGGCAGGACGCGAACGGAACTCACGCCTCTGGCCTTGCACAGAATGAAAGGAGTACACACAATGTCTACTATTGAAATCGTATCCAAGATTGAATCCCTCAAAGAGTGGGAAGCTCTTCAACAGGAAGCCGCTGAAATGGTCGAATCCATCAAGGATGAAATCAAACGGCATATGGATACCATCGGCGTTGAAACGCTGGAAGCCGGACAGTACATCGCCCGGTTTACCACCGTCCAAAGTTCCCGTTTCGATACCAAGCGTTTCAAAAACGAACAGGGGGAAGCCCTTTACAAGGCGTACACTAAGGAAGTCATTTCCCGCCGTTTCAGCGTCAGTGCCTAAAAGAGAGCCCCTTGCCTGACCGCCGACCAAAGCAACAGGCAAGAGACTTGACCACCGCCACGGGGGACGGGATAGGTACAGTATACCACCGTCCCGCTCCCCTGGCAAGTTTAATTTGAAGAAAAGGGGACTATATCATGAAAGAAATCGTAAAAACAAGCCGTCTTGCCGGACAACTTGAAAAGCTGTTCAATAAGCTGAACGCCGATTTTTTCAATGGAGAACTGGAAACGCCTGTTATCACCATCCAGAGTACGCCAAGGGCATACGGCCACTACAGTTTGTCTCCCCTGTGGGAAGTGAAGGACGGGGCCAAGCATGAAATCAATATTGGGGCTGGAACGCTGGATAGGCCGATAGAGGAAACGGTTGCCACGCTTCTACACGAAATGGTACATATGTACAATGACACTATTCTCAACGTCCAGGATTGCAGTGGGTCAAGCCGTATGTATCATAACAAAGCCTTTAAGCGCACCGCCGAATCCCACGGCCTTATCTGTACACATACTCGCTATGGGTGGAGCCACACGGAACCCGCTGACAGTTTGCTTGAATGGATTCTTGATAACGATATCCAAGAAATCAAATTGAACCGAAATGAACCCTGCGGCATCCGCATTGCTGGTGGCAACGCCGCCGCTAATGGTGGAGCCGCCGCCGGAACTACCAGCAAAGGTCACTCCATCCGCTACAAGTGCCCTGTGTGCGGGCAGCTTGCCCGGACTACAAAAATTGCCCGTCTTATCTGCGGGGATTGCCTTGCTCCTATGCTGAACAATTAAGCGTCAACATCCAAAAGCTAGCCTAACTCTTTATTAGGCGAATTAAAGTGGCGGGGAAAGATACCCCCGCCGCTTTTGTGTTTCCCCCTGCTATCCCGCCATTTTATAGAATGTACTTCGCTTTAATCCTGTTCGCCGCATAGCTTCCACCGCTGTTATCTTCCCGGCTTTCCATGCTGTAATAACCTCATTCCAGTTATCCGGCAATTCTGCTTTTGGACGGCCTAAATGTTTTCCTTTAGATTTTGCCGCCGCTATGCCCTCCGCTTGCCGCTGGCGTATCGTTTCCCGCTCCTGCTGGGCGATACTGGAAAGAACCTCGACTAAAATATTGTTTACCATATCAAGAACCCATTCTTGACCTTCTGGATAGTCTATCATGGTTGTGGGTAAGTCCAGCACCTTTAATCGAATCCCGTTGGATTTGAAGTATTCCAACTCGTTTTTAATATCGGCCTTATTCCGGCTTAACCTGTCCAGCGATTTAACCACCAGCGTATCACCACGGCGCAATAGGGCCGTTTTAAGGGCTGTGTAGCCCCGTCTATCCAAATCCTTACCTGATTCTTTGTCTGTGATTATATCCCGCTCCTGCGCTCCCATAGCGGCAAATGTCGCAAGCTGACGGTCAAGATTCTGCTCCCTGCTGGACACTCTGGCGTAGTACCATGTTCTGCTTTCCATGAAAACCGCCCCTTTCCTGTTTCTGTTTCCAGTATAACAGGCGGGGCGGTATCTGCACAGTTTAATTATCCGTAAAGGCTGTTTAATTTTCGGATATGTTCAGGAATAAAATGCGGGAGATTTTCAGACGGGAAAAAGCCTCTTGCTATGGGCATCTGAAAAGGTAGACTTTTATGAACAGTTGGAAAACATCAGGTTAGTGCATCGCTGATTTTGAATAATCAATAGAAATTGTAACATCATAACCGCCTACGGTATTGGGTGCGCCTTTGATAGAGACAATATACCTATTTGTAGGGTCAGAAAGTTCATAAATGATATCTGAGCCTACGCTTTGCGCTATAATGGGGTCATCTTCTTCTCTGATAAGAGTATAATTAAGGGATTTCAGCCAATAAGCATATTCTTTTGCCAAATATTCAGCATCATCCAAGTTGCTAATGAGGTACACGTAATTATATATGTATGCACCAAATTCTTGAAGGTTTAAGTCAAAGTGGGTCCATAACGGCGTTGAAGGTGATACATTGTCAAAGCTGGGAATGGCTGGAAATTTTTTGTAAACATTTATTGAAGTAAATTTTTTCACAACTTCATCAGTTGATTTCATCATTACAATACAGGAAGCTGATAACCCGTCCTCTGTCGTAGCCGTGATTTTCGCTACAGAACCTCCATTTTTGAATACAGAAACCACACCGTTTGAAACCCGTATATACTCCGGGTCACTTGATGTCCAAGTGATATGCTTATTTCCGGCATCTGGCATTGTGAGCGTTACTGTTTCTCCAGGTGTAATATAAATGCTTTCATAATTTAGTGAAGCCGAGGGCTGGGAGGTGATAGGCGGGTTTGTTGTCGGCGTATACTCTGAAATTGCACCCTCTTTGCGGAGCCTATCAATAAGGGTGATATTTTGGCCCTTTAGACTGCATGATAATGCTCGATAGGAAATGACTGCTACGTCACCACGGGTAAATGTGGTAGTGTTTCCACTATATCGACCATCGGTTAAACCAATGCTATCGGAAAATTCCCATGCAGTATTATATTGGAAATCTATTCCACTAGTATAGCCCAATGCACGCAAAACAAATGTTATATATTGTGCGGCGGTTGTGTTCTGAGAACCGCTGTACGATGTTGCAGAAGTGCCCGAAGTAAGGCCATTAGCATATGCAAAGCCAATATACGGTTTAGCCCACCCGTCAACATCTGTAAACGGAATATTGTATGTTCCCTGCTCGGCTTCGTGAGCCTTTCCAAGAAGGCGTACTAACATGGTGACTGCTTGGTTCCTAGTTGGTACTTTATCAAGGTCAAAAATTGGAGTTCCATCACTATTATACCCTGTTCCGTTAAATAGCCCTAAGCCATACAACGCATTGGCAGATTCAACCGTTTCATTGCTTGCGGCAAAAGCAGAGGGCACCAAGCCGATTGCAAGGGTCATTATCAAGATTATTGAAACTACTTTTTTCATGACAATCCTCCGTTGTATTCGTTTTTAGATATTGCTTTTAGAATATTTCATATAATATCAAAATAGAATACAATATGCAAGAGGAAAGGCGGTGGAATTGTGCCAAAGTTTGTAGCCCGCAAGCCAGAGAAGGAAGTTATTTCCATGCGCATATCTGTTGATACACTAAAAGAAGTTGATGATAAGGCCGCTGCTGTTGGTATCAGCCGGAATGAACTGATAAATCAAATGATTGCCTATGCTCTCGCCAACATGGATGATACACCACAGGATAAATGACCGCCCTGGTTTGTATGGGGCGGTCATTTTTATGTTGACGTTTAGTTTTGCTGACACTTCCCACACTTGTCCTTAACGCTCTGCTGTGTTCACCTTTTGCCGCAAATTGCGTCAAGCCGTGACACCAACAGCAACCCCTATTGCGGTATCATAAGGGGGTGTGTATATGGTTGGTCTTTCCACTCGACTCAAGGAACTTAGGTTGGAAAAGAAACTGACGCAACAACAGGCCGCAGATGCTGTTGGCGTATCCCGCTCGGTCATTTCGGGCTATGAAACAGAACTCCGCTTGCCGTCGTTGGATATTCTTGTATCCCTGGCCCGCCTGTATGGGGTAACAACAGATTTCCTGCTTTGTGTGGATAATCGGCAAACTGTGGATGTGTCAGGCTTGAATGAAGATGAAATTGCCACGGTTTCACATATGATTGACCTATTGCGCACAAAAAAATAAAGGAAGGATTCACCTATGAAGTTACCCAAGTTTGCTTTTACTCTACCCCTCGCTTTGATGCTGGCCGTCTTAATGGACATTCCAGTATTTGCGCTTGGTGATGATACCAACGTGGAACAGGAAGCACAGCCTCTTACTGCTTGTACCTTAGAGGAATTACAAGCGGCGATAGAATCTGTCAGCGACAGCGATACAATTTATTTAATGGATTTAATACACATTGACACTGATTGCACAATAGGCACAGATGATAAAACCATTATCCTTAAAAGGGATAAATCGTCTCCGTCTCTGCAACTTATAGATATTGGCGGAACAGGGGAATCAAAGATACTGTTTCAAAACATTATTTTTGACAACGACTTTCCCGCTCCAGAAGGTACATATTGGGCAGATGTAATTTCAATGTCCAATGCGATGTTAAACCTGGATAATGTTACTTTCCGTAACTTTGATTGCGGTCGAAGAGGAAGTGCCGTTAACATTGATTCTGGCAATCTCAATGTACGGGGGTGTTCTTTTGAAAATGGATATGGGACGCATATCCGTGTAGGACAATCTGCATCGGCTACTATTATAGATTCCTCTTTTCGTGACGCAAAAGACTATGGTTGGGGTGCGGCTATCGAAAACCAAGGAATATTAAAAATTGAACGATGTAGATTTTATGATAATATTGCTGGTTTTGATAACAACGATACCGTAGTCGGGGGCGGAGCAATCTACAATGTCGGTAAAGGAATTTGCACCATTGCTTCCAGCTTAATTATCGGCAACAATGCTCCAACTGGCGGCGGGATATGCAACTTGAATGGAACCCTGACTTTGGATGATGTTCTTATCTATGGTAATATAGGGACGAAACAAGCCGCAGATATTCAAAATTATGGAAACCTTGAAATAATATATCGTAGTGGAAACATAGCAGAAACTTACCGATTGGAAAATAAAACTCCGCTAGGGTGGTATCTTGATATGGCGGACAACCGTTTTGACGGGGAAAAGAACATCACGGAACTTATTAAACCACCCTTTTCCAGCGCAGAAAATTATACACTCCGATTCGTGTTTGCAGAAGATATACAAGAACCACAGGAGCCGGAGCAGTCGCAGGAACCGGGACAACCGCAGGAGCCGGAACAGCCGCAGGAACCGGGACAACCGCAGGAGCCGGAACAGCCGCAGGAGCCGGAACAGCCGCAGGAGCCGGAACAGCCGCAGAAACCGGGACAAACGCAGGAGCCGGAACAGCCGCAGGAACCGGGACAACCGCAGGAGCCGGGACAACCACAGGAGCCGGGACAACCACAGGAGCCGGGACAACCACAGGAGCCGGAGCAACCGCAGGAACCAATGCAACCGCAGGAATCAATGCAACCGCAGGAACCAATGCAACCGCATCGTCCAATAACAAGGCCAGCGGTAACGATAAAACCCTCTGTACCTACAATGTCAGACAAATCACAGGAAAATCAAGGCAGCGAAGTAAGAAATACACCAACAATCATTCTTTCTCATGGAGGATTAACTATAGATACCACCGTTCCCTTTATGCTACAAGGGTATGGAGACGGCCATCCCCATGAAGATGATATGGTGACAAGGGCGCAAATTGCAGTTCTGTTGTATCGCTCATTAACAAGGAATAACAAAGATACTCCAAAAGATAATGTAAACTTATTTTCAGATGTTCCTACAGGCACATGGTATTATGACGCTGTTTCTACATTGGCCTCTGCTGGCATTATAGTAGGGCATAACGGGCTTTATTGTCCGAAGGATAATCTGACCTGGGGGCAACTCATAACTATATTAACACGCTTTGTAGAGGCTAAGACGATAGAAATGCCAAAGGATATTGCCTATTCTCAACACTGGGCATATGACTACATCATGACTGCTGTTGCTTATGGATGGATAGACGATATAAATAGCTTTGTCCCGGACAAGCCCATTACACGGGGCGAAGCTGTTAAATTTGTTAATCTAATTTTTGGGAAGTGCAGATGATAAAAACGTCGGGGTGCATCAAGCATCCCGCCGTTTCTTCCCATATCAAGCGCAAATGGTGTAAATGTGGTGTAAATCTGCTGTTTCAAGGGACTGAAACCAAGTTATACCAAGGCTTTCAACGATTGTTCCCGTATTCTGCCGTGGCAGACGAAAAGTATTTTAGTCATATCCTGAAACCTCTTGAATGTATTGATATTCCGGGCCTCGCAGGTGTTTTGCGGCATTTTCTTCTGCTCATTCTCTTGGCATATCCCGGCATAAAACAGCACAGCTTTGACCCCAAAAGTAGTAGGAAAGGTAGTAAATCAAGGGTGCTTATCCCGTTTTACTACTCGCCGCTGGCAACCCGTTCCAGCTCCGCCTGCGCGTCCTCAAAGCCCAGGTGGGTGTAGGTGTTCAGCGTGACGCCAATATCCGAGTGTCCCATGAGGTATTGCAACGTCTTGGGGTTCATACCGCTCTTTGCCATGTTGGAACAGAATGTGTGCCTGCAAACGTGAGGGGTGACTTTGGGCATCTGCACCTTGTAGATACTGTTGTACTTCTGGCAGATGTGCTTGAAGTAATGCTCCCAGTGAAGTGCCACCATTGGCTTGCCGTCCTTATCCAAATACAGAAAGCCGCACCTGCCGCCAATCATCGGCTCGGTCTTGGGCTTCGGCCTGTTGGCGATGATGCGCTGGAAGCACTGGTACACATCGTCCGTCATAGGGATTTCCCGCGTTCCGCTGGAGGTTTTCGTGTCCTCAATGATGTATTCCATGTTCCACTTCCGTTGAAGCTGGTGGTTGACGCTGATCTTGCGTTTTTTCATGTCCAGGTCTGCTAGGGTCAGCCCTACGAACTCCGAAATGCGAAGTCCCGTCTTGAACAGGATATAAATGCCGTCATAGTACCGGGAAAAGTGTTTGTCACCCTTTACAAATTCCAGAAATGCCCGCTCCTGTTTCCTTGTAATCGCTTCCCTTGTCACACTGTCGTTGACAACGACGGTAGCAAGCTGAAACTCGAACGGATTTTTGCGTATCAAATCATCGTCCACGGCCATCTGAAATGCAGGCCGGACAACGCCCCGAATGGAGTGGATTGAGCTGTATCCTCTGCCGTCCTGCTGTAATTTGATAAGCCAGCACTTGGCGTCGGACAGCTTCACCCGGTCAATGCGCTGTCTCCCGAAGTCCTCTTTCTTGATGATATTGAGGACAAAGTTATAGTTGGCCTCGGTGTTGTGCCGGACGCCGGTTTTCTGGGAGAGGTACTTTTTCACCAAATCCAGAACGGTCATCTCTCCGCCGCGGGGAATAATGGCGTCCTCAATGTCCCGCCGGATTTGCTTCTCCTTTTCCCGCAGGGAAAGCCCGTCTCGTTTGCCCTGGGGCGTGCTGTCCGTGGCTTCCAGCTTCCAACTGTAAACAAACTGTGGCTTGCCGGTGGTGTCGATGTATTTGTACGCATATCGTCCGTCTTTGCGTTGGCTCTCTCCGCTGCGAAGAATGCGGTTCTTACTGTCACGTCGCTTTTCGCTCACGTCTATGCTCCTTTCTGTGAAAAGAGCCTCGGCACGATATAATCATATTATACCATAGCCGAGGCTCATTTTCCATATCAATCTGACCGCTTTCTTGAAACTTTTCGCAAAATGCGGCGCTTAAATCGACGACAGCTTATCCAAAAACTGCTCAAACCGCTGGCGTTTGATTAGGATTTTTACGCCGTTCTGAATGACAAAGCCGGCGTCCAGGTTGCTGTTTACCAGCTTTCGTAGTTTCTTTTCTCCAATTCCGAAATAGCGGGAGGCTTCCTCAATGGTGAGGCAGAATTTGTCCTTTACCAAAATGCCGATTTCCTCGGCCATAGTTCACCAGCCTTTCTTTGAAATGCCCAGGTCCACAGGCGGGAGGAACAGGGAAAGGGTAAGCTGTCCCCCCCAACCGGGGCCGGTTATCAGTTCATGCCGAGAATGGCGCGGATCAGTTTGTTTTCCAGACGGCTTTTCATGTACTCGTCCAGGCAGGCGTGGGGACAGCCGTTTTCGTCGTAGACCGTCCGGGTACAGAGCTTGTTTATGTAGCCCTCGTAGTAGCGTAAGACCTGTTCCACGGCATCGGCATCCCCGGCGCGGGCCGCATCGCTCACCGCCAGCGGCAGCAGTTCACGGCCTTTGTAATTACGGTGCTTCATGGCGCTAACCTCCTTTCCTCGCTATCAGTTTCGTCCGCAGGACATTCAGCGATTTTGTTCTGCGCCGCTGGACGACACTCCGGGACAGCCCCAAGGCCTCGCCGATTTCACTGTCTGTCAAATCCAGCACCAAGCGCAAAATCAAAATGCTTTGCTCCTGCTCCGGCAGACCCGCAAAGGCGTCGGCCACCTGTTGGCTCCTGATCGGCAGGTCACAGCCGCAGTACGAAAACACATAGCTATCGCTGGGGTAACTGTCCGCCGAACACAGCTTGTCCATCGCCGTCTGGGGCAACCGCTCCAAGGATGTTTCCCGGCTGGCCCGCCGCTTCATTTCCCGAATGTAGTCGATTGCCTCATGCTTCAATACGGTCTTGCAAAAGGCATCAAACCTGCACCGTTCGCCATAGTCGCGGGGGTTGGTTTCCATCTTCTCACCCCCTTTCGCTGGGGGATGGTGGTGGTACTTTCCCTTTCCGCTAACAGAGCGTTCAGCGGCACAGGTTTTGCGCGCAAAACCGCTTTCCGCAGAGAAAAAAGTGAATAAAAATTTTCGGGCCGCTGGGAACGACAAAAACCGCCCGGCAGGTCACAGACCCGCCGGGCGAAAGATAAACAATACTGTGCAGAACCTACACTGTATAGTACATACTCGTGGCCGCAATAGTCCCCGGTGGAGGCCGGGCTTTTTTTGATACACCAAAGAATGTCAGATTGTGTCGAATGGCTGTGTACTTCATAGCGGCTGCCTCCTGTCAGCCGCCGTATCTGTCAGTGTTACCGCGTCGCTCCTTTTGAGGATAAAAGAACGGCAGCTTTCATTTTTTGAAAACCACCGTACAAAAAGGCATGAAAAATTTTCTGCCAGCAGCGGTTTTTTTCTTTGCTGCCACTGCTGGCAGGTTAAAACTGTATTAGTGTCTACGCCAAAGTTTGCATAAGGGTAAAGAAATGTTGCGCCTCACCAGTGCTGAAATACGCATACCACGCTTCCAGTGTGTTGTGCTGGAAAACATCTAACCGTTCAATAATCTGCTTTGCCCACAATAAGCCCCCAGTGGAACTTGCGGTAATCAGGTTACGGTCTGCCACAGATGGTGCGTCAACAAAGAAATTCTGTCCTTTATAGCTGGGAGAAACCATTTCAAGGTATCCGGCTCCGTTGCTGGTGTGCGGACGCCGATCCAGCAAGCCAGCACTTGCCAATGCCATAGTGGCCCCACAGATAGCGCATACCAGAGCGCCCGCAGAAAGCAACTCGCCGGCTTTTTTCATCATAACGCTATGCCTAGGATCGTCCCATGTGTTTGCTCCAGGCAGCAGCAGGACACTCTTTTCACTTACTGCAATTTCGCGGATCGTGCAATCGGGAACGATCGTCAGACCGCCCATTGTTTTGACCGGCTCCGTTGAGATAGCAACTGTTTTGACTGATACTTCGGGCGCGTCCTTTTTGAAAAACCGCCCGGAGTTCAATTCCGCTGTAACATAGCCCAACTCCCAATCGGCCAAGGTGTCAAGGACATAAATGTAGACTGTGAACATAATACCCTCCATTTTCTTTGGTCTTGTTTTACTTACACCGTAATCTTACCACTTAATTATTGACATCAGTATGGCAACAATTTATAATGATATAAAGGCTATTTGAAAGGTGGCTGCCAGATGAAAGTTGATAGACTTGTCAGCATCATTATGACACTCCTTGACAAAAAGCGTATAGGCGCACAGGAGTTAGCAGATATGTTTGAAGTTTCTCCGCGCACAATCTATCGTGACATAGACGCAATCAATTTAGCTGGCATTCCAATTCGTTCAATATCAGGAGTTGGAGGCGGCTTTGAAATCATGCCAGAATATAAGATTGATAAAAAGGTTTTTTCAACCGCCGATCTTTCTGCAATCTTGATGGGGCTTTCCAGTCTTTCAAATATGGTACGAGGCGATGAACTGGTAAATGCTCTTGCAAAAGTGAAAAGTTTTATCCCGGCTGAAAAAGCGAAAGATATTGAAATAAAGACAAATCAAATTTGTATAGATTTAAGTCCGTGGATAGGTAATCAAAATATACAACCATATTTAGAAACGATTAAAGCAGCTTTGCAGAATTGCAGACTACTTTCTTTTGAGTATATAGCTCACCATGGAAATAAAGCTGTACGGACGGTTGAGCCATATCAGCTTGTATTAAAAAGCAGCCACTGGTATTTTTATGGGTATTGTTATCACAGAAACGACTACCGCCTATTTAGGTTATCTCGTATGTCGCATCTGCAAATGAGACAGGAAACATTTATGCCGCGAAATTATGAAAAGCCAATTTTGGATTTTGAGGAAATTTTGACGGCAATGCAGACGGAAGTTAAAATTCGCATTCATAAATCTATACTGGATAGAGCGCTTGAATACTGTACATATGACCACCTTACGCCAGATGGGGATGAGCATTATCTTGTGAATTTTCCATTTATTGAAAACGAGTATTATTATGATATTCTCCTCGGATTTGGGGATAAATGTGAGTGCATTGAACCTTTATACATTCGTGAGGAAATAAAGCGCAGAATTTGTCATATAGCCGCTATCTATGGTGATTAGCGATTGCAAAAAATATCCAGGACATGATGGATATATCAAGAAGCGGAATGGGGAAACGCTAACGTAGCAAGCATAGGGAGTGTGGCCACACTCCCGGAAAACGGCCAAATCCGGCCCCTGCCGGGCCGTGTCCGTTTTGCTTGTTGGGATAGTCCCAAACCCAAGAAAAGAATTTATACCAAGATAACTTTAGATTGAAAAATAAGGAGAATTATGTTATTATGTTGGTAAATAGAAAAATGTGAGGATGTAACAATGCAAAGGAGGATTACCATGAAGTTACAGCCTATTATTCGTGTTAAATTAGCTAAGTATAAAGAAAACTATGAATTAGAGAATATTTCAGATAGCACAGCATTTGAGCGATATGCAAATCAAATTATTTTGACCACTCACCAGCCAGACGCATTTAACGTTGATGACGCTTTACTAAATGCAGTTTGTATTGGCGGCTCAAATGATATGGGGCTTGATGGAATCTGTATTAAACTCAATGGATTACTTATTCATACTTTACAAGATGCAAAAGATATCATTGAAAAATATAATAGAGCAGACATTGAATTTATCTTCATTCAATCAAAGTATAAGGAAAAGTTTGATTCAGGTGAATATGCAAAATTTACAAATGGTGTTATTGACTTTTTGGGGGAAGATCATTTTCAGCCCCATAATTCTGATATTGATACATGGCTTGAAATAAAAAATTATTTGTTAAGCGATAATGTAATGATGTGCTGGACGCACAACCCAGATATTCGGCTCTATTATGTAGTAATGGGAACTTGGGAGAATAGCCCCCATATTATTGCCATTTCAAAAAAATGCGAAACAGATATCCGTGCAGTGGATTTATATGGAGAAATTTCAATCCAATATGTGGATACTGCTGTATTCAAAAGAATACTTGATGAAAATGAAAATGCATTCTCGGTGGTATTAAATGTAATTGATACATTTTCCTTAACTGCGGTGGAAGAAGTAGATAATTCAAGTATAATTCTCTGTTCAGCAACCGAGTTACTAAAACTACTTGTTTCGGAGGAAAGCATTATTAGGCAAAGTCTTTTTGATGATAATGTAAGAGATTATCAAGGGGAAACAAACATAAATCAAGATATTTTTGATACGATAAAAGACGATCCTTTCAGTTTTGTGTTACTTAATAACGGGATAACCATCGTGTGTGACGAAATTGGAGGCGGAAATCGAAAAGTAACAGTTAAAAATCCACAAGTTGTAAATGGATGTCAAACGTGTAATGTAATTTACCAGTCTTATAAGCAAGGTTTAGATTTAACAAATGTTACTATAATTGCCAAGGTTATTGCAACACAAAGTTCAGAAATTACTAATCACATAGTAAAAGGAACCAATCGTCAAAATATTGTTTATGATGAAGCGTTTGAAATAACCAGAACATTTCACAAAAATTTGGAAGATCTTTTCAACGCATTAGTAGTGGAAAATGGAATACGCTTATTCTATGAGCGTCGCTCCAAACAGTACTCAAATAATCCAACTATTAAACCCTTTGAAAAAGTAAACCTGCGCGGAATAATTCAAAGTTTTGTAAGCATATTTTTAAATGAACCATATAAAGGACATCGACATGAATCGAAGTTGCTTCAGGAATACAGAAATAAAATATTTATTGATTCCCAATCCAAATATCCATACTATATTGCAGCTCTAATCTATTCTAAAATTGATCACGAATATAGAGCAGGAATTATCCCCAAGGAATTAGTGCCATACAAAATGCATCTATGCTGGATGATAAAGGAATCCTTAGAACCTAATTCTCCAATGATTAATGATGAAAAAGAAATCGATAGGTACTGTGAACAGATTAAAGGCAAAATTTTAAACTCAGAAATTTGGCTTGCCAATGTTCAAAAAGTGTATCAAAAATTCTTGGAAATACAGGCTCTTTGGATTTCTGAAAAAGGCCATAGCTATAAGTACGGAATAAAAGACTCTGTAGACTTTTTTACATTTTTACAAGAGCAGATTCGCACCTCAATTAGTAAGCCAATTACAAATGATAAGCCATTGCAATATCGTGGTACAATAATAAAGATAAATCTTGATCGTCACGGAAAATATTATGGGTTTATTTCTAAACTACCCAATGACATCTTTTTTCATGAAAGAGATAACCCTGGCCTGCGATTTTCTACTCTTTATGCGCATGATGTTTTGTATTACACTAAAAAAGACAAAGTTACACACAAAGAAAAAGCTGTTAATATGCAACCACTTTGATTTGCTCCTCTACGATATGCTCCTAAAGAAGCTCTCTGGCCTACGCATTTAGAACCCATTCAGCGCCCTATTTTCAAGGCTTTCAAGCGGTGGTCACACAGGGGGTAATACGATTTGACCTGCACCCTCAAAAACGAGGTTCTAAATGCGTAGAGATGGGCGCAAAAAAGTCAGGGCGGGAGGCCGACACTCCGGCACTCCTGTTCGGGCTTCTGCTGGGCTGTGAAACTGTGCTGTCACACAAGAGGGCCTGCGGCCCTCTTGTGGCACCCGCAGAAACCGTACATCCGCTTCGCGTCTGTACGGTTTCTGTGGGTCAGATAACGGCCCTGATAACCCCTGCTGCTATTTGGCCTCCCTGCTTCCCGCTTCCGTTCCATTCCTTTCCGGCGGCTTTGCCACTCATTCTCCAAGGGAGAGGGTATGGGAAAGGATAGGAAAGGAATGGGTAATTGATAAGTCTTTGCTTGATTTTATCTTTAGTTACTTATATCTATATTTTATTGCGTTGGATTTTCCGACGTCGGAAATGCCAACAACGGCAAAAAAGGGCAAGGCACGTCTATTCATGCCTTGCCCTTTATCATCCATATCGTGCCGAGGCGGGTGTTATCGTCCAGACCTCAAAAGTAGTAAACAGGTAGTACATTTGCGGGGGTATCTGCTGAAAGTCCAGATATATCAACCATTTTCAAGGACAGGATATATACTGCCGTGGCAGACAAAGAGTAGTTTTATCATCCGGATGATGTCCTTTCGTAAGCTTTTAAACCCCGGTATCTCGGGCTTCCTTAAAAATCCATTGCTCCGCTGTGTGGTCGAGGCTTGGGAGAGCGTGAACGTTTCGTATAAGGGCCGCGCCCCAACGCCCAAAGGAATGCTGGGGCCTGTTCACGGATCACGCCTCTGCCGCCTGAACCGACAGGATATTCTCAATTAAAATGCGCTCTCCGCCCAATAAAAGCAGCTCGCCTTCATACTCATCGAATTTCTTGAGCCGCCCTGTAATGGTGACGCAGGCGCCTCCGGTCTTCCTTTTATCCGGCTGGAAATAGGTCAGCGTTACCTTGGGATGCTCCGCAATTCTGTCCGACAACTCTTGCAGCCGCATATCTAAGAGGGCCTTCTCTTCCTCCGTCAGCTCGGCCTTCGAATCTGTCAGCCGGGCCGTCTCGTGGACGGCGGCCTCATAGCCGGTCAAAGCCCGGAAGGGCATGAACTGCGCAGCCCGGTCCCGCATGGGCATATGGGGATGAGCACTGGAGACGTGGTGTGGCAGGTTGATGATATCGTCATATTTCCCCATTACGCCTGATGCCCTCCAATCGTATCGTTGCGGTCCTTCCCGGTAGCCCCCTCCACTAGATTCATGCCTTTCAGAATCGCGTTTTTCCCGAACCGCCTCTTGATGTCCAGCATGGTTCGCTGGACCTTCTTCTCCCGCTCCAGCTTCGCAGCCTCCCGGACCTGCTGTTCCTGAACGGCGTGGTAGTCCGTGAACAGATCCAGCTGTTCAAAGGCCATTTTCTCCGAAACCTCCGTCTCGTTTGCCACACAAGTGGCGGTGAGGTACAGACGGCGTACCAGCAGATTTCTGTCGATGATGCGGTCAAATAACTCCAGAGCAGCGGAGATCATGCGCTTCGTGGAGGCGGTATAATCCCCCAGATTCGCGGTGCCGTGGGCGTGTTTGGGAATGGCCCGCCCATAACGGTCCGCCGTTACCTCCCCTTTGTAGCCCCGTCCATTCAGACTTTCCCGGTCATAGCCCACCGTCAGCACCAGCTGACTGGTGACCAGTCCCTTGTCGACCAAGTCCAGAGATAGCTGGTCCGCCATCTCCCGTACCACCAGCCGGGCCTTCTCATAGCCGTAGGGATGCTGGAGAACCTGCCCAGAGCCGACGCTCTTGCTCTCCGGCTGATACGCCTTAACATCCGCCATAGTGCAGGGTTCCCAGCCCCAGGCGTGATCGATCAGCAGCTCCGTGTTGATTCCAAACAGCTTGTACAGCAAATCCTCATTATAATAATCATTCGGACCGCCCAGAGAACAGCGGGCGATATCCCCCATGGTGTACAGACCGTGGGCCTCCAGTTTCCTGGCATAACCTCCGCCCACCCACCAGAAATCGGTGAGGGGCCGGTGATCCCACAGCAGACGCCGGTAGCTGCGCTCGTCCAGCTTGGCGATGCGCACGCCGTTAACGTCCGGGTGGATGTGCTTGGCTACAATATCCATGGCCACTTTGCAGAGGTACAGGTTGGAGCCGATGCCCGCCGTGGCGGTGATGCCGGTGGTTTCCAGAACGTCCAGAATCATTTTCATGGCCAGCTCCCGGGCACTGAGCCGGTAGGTTCCCAGGTAATTGGTCACGTCCATCAGGACCTCGTCGATGGAGTAGTTGTGAATGTCCTCCGGCGCGATATATTTGAGATAGACATTGTATACTTTTGTACTCCACTCCATGTAATGAGCCATCCGGGGCGGAGCCACGATATAATCCACCGCCAAAGCTGGATTGGCCTTCAATTCAATATCGCTGGAGGAGGAGCCGGCAAACTGCCTCCCCGGCGCGGAACGGAGCCGCTGAGCGTTGACCTCCTTGACCCGCTGGATGACTTCAAACAGCCGCGCCCGGCCGGAGATGCCCCAGGCTTTCAGGGAGGGCGTCACGGCGAGGCAGATGGTCTTTTCCGTGCGGCGCAGGTCCGCCACCACAAGGTTGGTGGTGAGGGGATCGAGGCCCCGCTCGACGCATTCGACGCTGGCGTAAAAGGATTTTAAATCGATGGCAAGATAAGTACGGTCTTCCATCGCGGGGCCTCCTTCCTGAATGGCTTTCACACCTCTATCATAGCATACCCAGCCCTGGGCAGACAAGCCGGAATCAAAGGCGCTTTCTTGGATACGGCGGCGGAAACGGAGTCTGGAAAGGTCATGGACACGAGCCGCAAAGCATGCTATGATGCCGTCAGGAGGAATGCTTTATGTGGACTTGTCCCAAATGCGGACGGACGTTTCAAAATCAAAATCAAGGGCATTACTGCGTCAAACCGAAGGACATTGACGAGTATATCGCCTTTCAGGACGAAGCGGCACGGCCCTTTTTGCAGGCGGTACGGGAGACGATTCGCGGTGCGCTTCCGGATGCGGAGGAACGGATTTCCTGGAGCATGCCCACGTTTTGGCGCGGGAAAAACATAATTCAATTTGCCGCCTCCAAGCGGCACATCGGCCTGTATCCCGGCCCGGAGGCAGTTGCGTGGTTTCAGGACAAGCTGACCGGCTATGAAACCAGCAAGGGGACGATACGGCTGCCGTATCAGGAGCCGCTTCCACTGGAGCTGATCGGGGAGATTGCGGATTGGTGCCGGAAGCGGAATCTCTCTTGAAGCTTGAAGGGTTTCGGAGCGGGAAAACTCCGGCGATGCGTTTTTAAGAGATTGAAATGGATGAAACTGCGATAAATCAATTAGTATAAAGCAATAAAACTTTACAGATAAAAGCGCCATCGCTGTGCCGGGGAAACGGCCCAATAGCGGCAGTTGGAGACCAACGGAGGCACTTCGCAGGATTACAGGCATGCCGGGGCGGCGCTTTGCTTGGAGCTGGCCTCACGAGGGTGTCATTCACTCCCATCGTGTTTGGCCCGTTCCTCTTTCAGCGCGCGCAAAAACGCGGCGGATGCTTTGGAGAATACCGAATGTTGTCTCCAGATGACCCGCATATGCGCCTTGATCAGGGGCACGAGGGGCCGGAAGCACAGCGGGCTGTCTCCTGTGACGTTGATGATTTTATCCAGGCAGAGCATATAGCCCAGCCCGTCGGACACCATCAGCGAGCCGTTGTAGGCCAGGCTGTAGGATGCGACCACATTTTTCGAGATGGTTTGGCCAAAGAGGGCGCCGGGCTCCGGAGCGCTCCGGCTGACAATCAGGGGCTTTCCCGCCATCTCCGCCGCCGAGAGCGAGTCCTTCTCCGCCAAAGGATCGTCCCGGCGCATGATGATGCCCCAGGTATCGTAGGTGGGCAGGACCAGGGAGCTGTATTTTTTCTCGTCCACATGGCCGAATACCAGACCAAAGTCGATCAAGCCCTTGTCCAGCTGCTCCATGACGTCCACCGCGTCACCGCTGGAGATGTGAAAGTGCGCCAGGGGGTATTGCTCCTGGAGACGCCGGGCCGTTCGGGTCAGGAAGTGCGCGCCCTCGGTTTCGCCTGCTCCGATGAAAACGTCCCCGGCGACGGAATCCTCCAGCGCGGTCAGTTCGCCCAGGGTTTTATCCACCAAATCCAAAATTTCCCCGGCGCGTTTGCGCAGCAACATTCCGTGCTCCGTCAGGGTGATTTTCCGGCGGCCGCGGAGGAACAGGGGCTTGCCCAGCTCCGCCTCCAGGCCCATCAGCTGCCGGGAGAGGGTGGGCTGGGAGAGGTGGAGGGATTCTGCGGCGGCGGTAATGCTCTCTTCTCTTGCGACGGCGAGGAAGTATCGTAAAACGCGTAAATCCATGATCGCTCTCCTTGCGTTGAGAAAAGGATACCAGCTGAGGGCGGGGCTGTCAATGAAAACGGAGGGAGAAACACTTTCTGAGAAAAAAGTCTTTCCTTTCCCGCCAGCTTATGGTATACTAACCGCAAAGTCTGTCATCCGCCAGTTCAGCGCGTATGTCTCCGCTGGTGGATTGAGCGGCTTTTATTCTGTCTACAAATAAAAATATCTGGGAAAAGGAGCGACAGGAACGTGAGGGAAAAGCGAGCGGCCTCCCGAACTGACCGGGAGATGAAACGGAGCCTGAATGGACGAATATTGAGGAACACCACGCTGAATATTCTGGTATTGGTGATCATATGCTGCGTAATCATGGCTCTTTCCATGCAGTCACTTGCCAATAACATTCTGCTGGACAGCCTTCAGCCCATGGCCCGGCAGTCGTCCAAGACGGTGGAGGCCAATATTCATATGCTGGCGGACCGCATGATGACCATTGCCGGCGACGCCAGAATGAAGACTGTGGCGCTCCCTGAGGAACCGGAGCCGGACGCCGGTGAGGCGGAAGCTGCCCCGGAGGAACCCTCCGCCCCCCGGCCGGACGCCGCGGCGACGCGGGAGAACCGCGAGGCGGTGCTGAAAGAGGCGGCGGAGATTTACGAGTTTTACACGGTGGCGCTGTACGATCTGGACGGGCGGCTGCTCCAGGGGATTGACGGCGCCCAGGAAGCTCTGGACAGTGGCTTTTTCGCTCTTTTGAAAGAGACCGACAACCTGACCACCGATTCTTCCACCCTCTACCAGGGAAAGCTGGGTATCACCATGGGAATGCCCGTAAAAGAGAATGGCGAGACGGTTTTGTATGTGGTGGGCATCTACAAATACGACACGCTGGACGACGTCATCAGCAGCATCAACCTGGGCAGAACCGGCATGGCCTACATGGTCAACCAGGAGGGCGTGGTCACCGGGCATCCGGACCAATCCCTGGCCCTGAACCAGAGTACGTTGGCGCAGCTCAGCGGCGGAAATCGCGAGGCGATAGAGCGAGTGACCACCGACGAGACCGGAGCCACCGAGTTCTCCGTCGGCGGGGAGAGGATGCTGGTGGCCTTTTCCCCCATCCGCGGCACCCAATGGTCCCTGGTTATCCAGATTCCCAAGTCGGATTACAGCCATTTCATCAACGGAGCCATGCTCCTCGCCGTCCTGGCCACCCTGGTGGGCCTTGCGGTGTCCATTCTGCTCATCCTGCGGTTTGCCCGGTCCATCTCCCAGCCGGTGAAGCGGGTGACGGACCGGATGGTGGCCCTCTCCGGCGGTGATCTGCACACGGAGGTGCTGCGCGTCGACACCGGAGACGAGCTGGAGATCATGACCGAGACGCTGGAGGCCACCCGGGAGAGCGTCAACCGTTACATATCCGACATCCAGCAGGTGTTGACCCAGGTGGCCGACGGCGACCTGCGGACGGAACCCCAGGTGGACTACAAGGGGGACTTTGTGCGGATTCGGGGCAGTCTGCGGACCATCACCGAGTCCATGAACGAGACGTTGCTGGGCTTCCGGGCGGCGGCGGACCGGCTGACTGCCATGGCGGAGCAGCTCAGCGGCCAGTCCGTGCAGCTCCATCAGGCCTCCATGGAGCAGAACCGTTCCACGGAGGAGCTGGTCCACGAGGTGGACAACGTGAAGGACCGGCTGGCTGACGTGACCGAGAGCAGCGGGCAGACCCGCTCTCAAACAGAGGAAATCATCCGGCGGATTCAAAGCGCCAACGAGCAGATGGCCGCCCTGTCCTCCGCTATGGATGACATCAGCGCCAACGCCCAGCAGATCACCAAGATCGCGAAGGACATTGAGGACATCGCCTTTCAGACCAATATTTTGTCCCTCAACGCCTCGGTGGAGGCCGCCCGGGCAGGAGAGGCGGGAAAGGGCTTCGCGGTTGTGGCCGGCGAGGTGAAGCAGCTGGCCGCCAAGAGCGCCGAGGCGGCCCAGCGGGCCACGGGGATGGTCAACAACACCAAGGCCATCATCCAGACCGGCGTGGAGCTGACGGCGGATACCGCCGGGTCCCTCCGGGCGATTTCCGATGTGTCCGCTCAGATCAACACCCTTTCGGATCAGCTGGCGGCGGCGGTACAGGGCCAGAAGCTGGCGCTGAGCGTCATGGAGGAGCGGATTGCCTCCATTTCCTCCATCGCGGACCGGAATCTCCAAAACGCGGGGGAGACCGAGCAGTCCAGCGGCTCCCTGGCCAAGGAGGCCGAGGCGCTTCAGTCCCATGTGCGTAAATTTGTTTTAAAGGAGGGCCGGGGCGAATGAAACGGATGATTGCCGTACTGGTCAGCCTGCTGCTGACCGCGTCGCTGCTGACTGCCTGCGGAGGACAGCCGAAGCTTCAGGACGGATATTATACCGCCCAGATGTCCGAGTTCAGCCACGGCTGGAAGGAGTATATTACTATTTTGGTGAAAGGCGGGAGCATTCTCTCTGTGGAGTATAACGCGGAAAACGCCAGCGGGTTCATCAAGAGCTGGGATAACGCGTATATGCAGACCATGCTTCATAGCAATGGCACCTATCCGAATGAGTACACCCGTTATTACGCCAACCAGCTTCTGGAGGGCCAGGGCGAGGGGAGCATTGACGCGATTACAGGGGCCTCGTCTTCCCATAAAACCTTCCAGATGCTGGCGCAGGCCGTGCTGGAACAGGCCCGGAATGGGGATTCCAGTATTGTGATTGTGAATACGGCCCATTGAAAGGCGGTATAAATTTTTTGGAAGCGCTTGGGCTATAAGTGCAGCAAAGCCACGGAGATTCATTGAATTTCCGTGGCTTTGTCCATCTCATATCTTCACTTCAAAAGGATCCCGTTCTCCTCAACGTGAATATTGCAGAACTCCTCCATGGTGGTAAGCTCCTCCGTCAGACGGCCGATCTGCACATCCAGAAAGGGAAACAATTTCTCGCACCGGATTCTCCCCTTGCTTTTCCGGTCCAGCGCCTTGTTCACCAGCCGCAGCTCCGCCGTCAGGACCTCCCGCTGTTCAATATAGAGGTCCCGCTGTTCCACCAGCCGCTCCAGCAGCGTCTGTTCCCCCTCCGAAATCCGGGACCCCTTCTTCCGCAGAGCGGTGATGGGGTCCCACAGCTTATCCAGGGTTGCCTGCACTGCCGCCAGCTCTGCCCGGACGCGCTCCCAGGTCTCGGGGATGTGAGGGGGATAGCCGATGGAAAACCGGCTGCGGCCCCCGGCCAGATTGCCGATCCGCATGCAGAGGACACTGTCTCCCGCGCGGATTTGACTGTCTACAATCATGCCCCGTCCGCTCATCGCATACACCGTGCCGTTGCAGCGGATGTCGCTGTTGGAGATCGTCTCCGAAATCACGCTGGCTCCGGCTTCGATCTCCGCCCATTCCACCACAGGCGCCTGGACCTGACCGGCCACGGTCAGGGAGGTCTTTCCCTCCGTCCCGTAGATGCCCTTTTGCACCCGGACGGTTCCGCCGGCGATTACCCGGGCCTGGCCCATTTTCCCGTTGATGACGATCTCCCCGGAGGCCTCCACGTCCACGCCGCCGTCCACATTTCCGCCGATATAGAGGTTTCCCGAAACCCGGAGGGTCCCCTGAAACTGATCCAGGTCGCCGTCAATAATCTTTTGCTCGTGGACGCAGAAGCGGTCGTTCTCCATGTATAAAATCCCGTCCACGCCGGCGGTGAGCGCTTGTCCGCCCCGGCCGATGACGGTGTTCTTCCCTTGGGGTACCTGCGCATCGGCAACCGGCGGATAGGGCAGCTCCTGTCCCGTTACGTCGATACCGTCCGTTCCCTCCTTGGGAGAACGAATCAGGCAGATGACGGCGCCCTTCCGGATGGGCTGCAGCTGCACGTCCTGGCTGAAGTCCACCTCACTTCCGTTCTGGACCTCCAGGCGCATGTTCTTGCGCCGCTGGAAGAGCTCGGTTACCTTGCCGTCTTCCCCGGCCTGGGGCAGCTTTCCCCGGGCCACCGGAAACAGGTGGAAATATCCAAGGGCAAATTCCCGCTGGATGTCCTCCTGCAAAACGCCATAGCGAATACCCTCGTAGCGAAGATCGCCCAGGAATTCTTCCAGGGTGAGCTCCGCCCCGTCGTTCTCCGGCGGAAGCAGGCAGGCATAGGCGCTCATCCGGTCTTTGGAAAGGAAGAACCGCGCCTCCGCTTTCATGGGCTTCATCTCGCCCTCCAGGGCCTTCTTGTAGCGGGCTCTGGAGGCTTCCTTCAACGCCCAGACAAAGTCCTCTATCGTTCCGCGGTCATCCGGGCATCGCTCTTTCGCCTCGGCGCCGGAGGCCTCCAGCTCCGAGAACATCTTCCTGTAAGGAGTGGGGTGGGAGGATTTTCTTTGTGGCTCGCCCGTCTCTTTTGAGACAAAACGATCAAAGATCGACACATTCATTCCCTACCTTTTCTGAACCTTGTACGGATAACCGTTTTCCGCGGACCGCGGCGGTTCCCTCCGATACCTTAACCAGCAGTATTGTATCATCCTCGCTAAAGATTATCAAGTACAATTCGCCGGTTTGCGCGGGTTTTACAGACAAAAAAACGAGTATTTAAAAAATGCCGCCGGAGAGGAGTCCTGTCCCGGGGGAGAGGAGGAAAAGCGCCGTCTTTCTCTTTCCAGGTCTTTCCGAACCGGAAAAAGGCACGGCCGATGGCCGCGCCTTTTTCCTGAGAGAGGGATTTCCAAAGGGAGATGTTATTTCGCCAGTTTTTGATAGCTCTCCAGCCGCTCCTTGGCGTCGGAGGCGGCCTTGGCGTAGAGCTCGTCGGCCTTACCGGGGAAGCTGAGCTTCAGGGAAGCGTAACGGTTTTGCCCCATCAGGAACTTCTGGAGATCCCCGGTGGGCTCCTTGGAGTCCAGGGTGAAGGGGTTTTTCCCCTCGGCCTTCAAGGCGGGATTATAGCGGTACAGGTGCCAGTAGCCGCATTCCACGGCCCTCTTTTCCTCCGCCTGACTCAGGCCCATGCCGCACTTCATGCCGTGCTCGATGCAGGGGCAATAGCAGATGACAATGGAGGGGCCGGGGTAGGCCTCGGCTTCCCGAATGGCCTTGAGAGTCTGGGCCGGGTCCGCGCCCATGGCCACCTGAGCGACGTACACATAGCCGTAGCTCATGGCCATGAGGCCCAGGTCCTTTTTCTTTGTCTCCTTGCCTCCGGCGGAGAACTTGGCAATGGCCGCCGCCGCCGTGGATTTGGAGGACTGTCCGCCGGTGTTGGAGTAGACCTCGGTGTCCAGCACAAGAATGTTGATGTCTTTTCCGGAGGCCAGCACGTGGTCCAGGCCACCGTAGCCGATGTCGTAGGCCCAGCCGTCGCCGCCGAAGGCCCAGACGGATTTCTTGGTCAAAAATTCCTTGTTCTGCCGGACGAAGGCGGCGTCCTCGCCGGATTCGTTCTCAATGGCGGCCAGTAGGGCGTCGCTGACCTCCCGGGAGAAGGCGGGGTCGTTGCCTTTCTCCAGATAGGCGCTGCAGGCGTCTACCGCCACGCCGCTCTCGGACAGAGCCCGGATGTGGTCAGCCAGCTGGCGCTTGACGGCGTCCTGGCCCAGGAGGTAGCCATAGGCGTACTCGGCGTTGTCCTCGAAGAGGCTCATGGCCCAGGCGGGGCCGAAGCCCTTCTTGTCCGTGCAGTAGGGAGAGGAGGGAGTGGAGCCGCCGTAAGCGGAAGAGCAGCCGGAGGCATTGGTGATGTACATGCGCTCGCCAAAGAGCTGGGTCACCAGCTTGATGTACGGCGTCTCGCCGCAGCCCGCGCAGGCGCCGGAGAACTCGAAGTAGGGCTTGGCGAACTGGGAGGATTTCACGTTCTTGGCGCTGACGGCGTCCTTCTTGATCTCCACGTCCTCCACGGCGAAGGTCCAGTTGGGGATCTCCCCCAGCTGGCTGTCCAGGGGCTTCATGGTCAGGGCGCAGTCCTTGGCCAGGCACACGTTGACACAGCTTCCGCAGCCGGTGCAGTCGTAAGGAGAGATCTGCATCCGGTAAGTGTAGGGCTTGAGGCCCTTGGCGGGAACGGTCTCGAAGCCCTCGGGCTTCCTGGCCTCCTCGCTCTCGTCCAGCAGAATGGGCCGGATGGCGGCGTGGGGGCAGACCAGGGCGCACTGGTTGCACTGGATGCACTTGGCGGAATCCCAGAGGGGGACCTCCACTGCCGCGCCCCGCTTCTCGTACTTGCTGGTCCCGGCGGGCCAGGTGCCGTCCTCCAGGCCGTATTTGACCATGGTGGACACGGGCAGGATATCGCCCTCCTGGCGGTTCATGACCTCCACCACGTCCTGAATGAAGGCGGGGGCGTTGTCCTGGACAGGGGTGTCCTGGGCGGTCTTCCAGCTCGCGGGGATGGGGACTTCCACCAGTTCGTTGATGCCGTGGTCGATGGAGGCGTAGTTCTGGTCCACGACCTCCTGACCCTTCTTCTTATAGTAGGTTTTGTAAATGGCGTCTTTCATCTCCGCCACGGCTTGCTCAATGGGAATGACTCCGGTGAGAGTGAAGAAAGCGGCCTGAAGAATCGTGTTGGTCCGAGAACCCAGACCCAGCTTCCGGGCGATGGAAATGGCGTCAATGGTGTAAAATTTCGCGTGTTTTTCCGCCAGAGTCCGCTTCATGGAGGCAGGGAGGTTTTTCTCCAGACCCTCCATGTCCCAGCCGCAGTTCAGCAGGAAGGTGCCGCCTTCTTTCAGGTTCTTCACCATGTCGTACTTGTGGACGTAAGACGGGGTGTGGCAGGCCGCGAAGTCGGCGGCGGCTACCAGATAGGGAGAGCGGATGGGGGTCTTGCCGAAGCGAAGGTGACTTTGGGTCAGGCCGCCGGACTTCTTGGAGTCGTAGACGAAATAGGCCTGGCAGTAGAGGTCCGTGGCGTGGCCGATGATCTTGATGGAGTTTTTGTTCGCGCCCACGGTGCCGTCGGAGCCCATGCCCCAGATTTCCACATCGGTCTGCCCGGCGGGGGAGGTACTGATTTCCTGCCTGACGGGCAAAGAAGTGAAGGTCACGTCGTCCACGATGCCCACGGTGAAATTGTCCTTGGGGGTCTCCTGTTTGAGGTTGTCAAAGACGGCCAGAATCTGTCCCGGCGTGGTGTCCTTGGAGCTGAGACCGTAGCGCCCGCCCACGATCTCCATGGGAATCCCCCGCTGCTTGTAGATGGTGCACACGTCCTGATACAGGGGCTCGCCCATAGCGCCGGGCTCCTTGGTCCGGTCCAGCACGGCGACGCGCTTGCAGGTCTTGGGGACTGCCGCCAGGAAGTGCTCGGCGGAGAAGGGGCGGTATAGGTGGACGTTGATCAGGCCCACCTTTTCCCCCTGGGCGGTGAGGTAGTCCACGGTTTCCTTGGCGGTCTCGGCGGCGGAGCCCATGAGGATGATAACCCGCTCCGCGTCCGGCGCGCCGTAGTAGTCAAAGAGGTGATAGTTCCGGCCCGTCAGTTTGTTGATCTCCGCCATGTACTTCTCCACGGCGTTGGGAATGGAGGCGACCTTCTGGTTGCAGGCCTCCCGGCACTGGAAGAAGATGTCCGGGTTGACGGTGGTGCCCCGGGTAGCGGGATGCTCGGGGTTCAGACCATTTTTGCGGAAGGCGTACAGAGCCTCCATGTCCACCAGAGGCCGCAGGTCCTCGTAGTCCAGGGCCTCGATCTTCTGAATCTCATGGGAAGTGCGGAAGCCGTCAAAGAAGTGGAGGAAGGGCATCCGGCAGTGAATGGCCGCCAGATGGGCCACAGCCCCCAGGTCCATGACCTCCTGGGGAGAGGAGGACGCCAGCAGAGAAAAGCCGGTGGACCGGACGCCCATGACGTCGGAGTGGTCGCCGAAGATGGAGAGGGCGTGAGCGGAGAGGGTCCGGGCGGAGACGTGGAACACGCCGGGAAGCATCTCGCCCGCGATCTTATACATATTGGGGATCATCAGCAAAAGGCCCTGGGAGGCGGTGTAGGTGGTGGTCAGGGCTCCGGACTGGAGAGAACCGTGGACCGTGCCGGCCGCGCCGCCCTCGGACTGCATCTCCACGACTTGAACAGGCTGCCCGAAAAGGTTCTTTCTGCCGTTGGCCGCCCACTCGTCCACGTGCTCCGCCATGGGAGAGGAGGGGGTGATGGGGAAGATGCCCGCCACCTCGGTGAAGGCGTAGGAGACATACGCCGCCGCCTGGTTGCCGTCCATAATTTCGATTTTCTTTGCCATATTGAGATTCCTCCCTAACTTGAAGTTTCGCTTGCCGCGAAGGGGATGGACCGATCTGCCGAGGGCTGTATTCGATATTGTGAAATTGAATACAATATAGTTGATTGAATACAGGTTGTCAAGACCGGCGGGGAATATCCCACGAAATAGATAAAAGTATTTTAAAATATTGTGCAAGTTGAAGCGCGTGAAATGGGAGAGGGATATGGATTCTTTCGGAACGGTAAAATAAAAGGAAAAAGCTCCCTGAAAGGAGACCTTCAGCCGGCAGGGAAAGGGCGATTATACGGACGCATCTTCAAATAAGGCGCGGTTTCCCCGCACCCACGGAATGGCGGCTCGGAGGGTTCGGGCGGCTGACAGACGCTCCCGCATGACGTTTCTCCTATTTAAAACGCGCGGTGGGAAGGCTTCCCGGAAAAGCGCCCCTTGTCTTTTTCGATGGAAGCTGGTATACTGTTAAAATCCATTGGTATGCTTACTTCTTTCCGCAAGGAGTGCCGCTATGAACAATAAAAAACTCTCCCGGCTGCTGCAGCCCAACCTACAGATGTACTTCCTCTGCCTGTTGGCCTTTACCCTGGCGGCTGTTACCGTCAGCCCCCTTCTGGCGGCGGCGGAGGGCGTGGCCACGGTGGCGCTTTACGCCTACTTCGTCCGTAGCAACAAGAAGCGCCGCCAAAGCGTCTTGCAGTATATCGACAATGTCACCGGCAACGTGGACACCGCCAGCAAGTCCACCCTCATTAACTCCCCCCTTCCCATCATGGTCTTCCGCCCCGACACCGGGGAGGTTATCTGGAGCAACGAGAACTTTCTCCAGCTGGCCGGCGTCCGGGAGCACCTTTTTGAAATGAAGGTGGAGGACGCGGCCCCGGAGTTCCCCGTCCAGTGGCTGCTGGAGGGCCGGCAGGAGTGCCCGGACCGGGTGCTGATGAACAACCGCCGCTTCCGGGTTTATGGCAGCTTGGTCCGGGCCAAGGACCGCAGCGGCGAGCAAAATCTGGTGGCCACCACCTACTGGGTAGACACCACGGAAATGGACCGCCTCCGGCGGGATTACGACGCTACTCGCCTGGTCGTGGGCATTTTGATGGTGGACAACTACGAGGACATGATGAACGCCTGTCCCGACACCCAGCGCAGTGCCGTCCTGGCCCAGATTGACGAGAAGCTCAGCGCCTGGGCCGCCGTGGGAAACGGCCTGCTCATCAAGACCGAGCGGGATCACTACCTCTTCTTGTTTGAAGAGCAGTATTATGACCACTTTGTAGAGGAGAAATTCTCCGTGCTGGACGCCATCCGGGATATCCGGGTGGGGGAGGGGGGACACCCCACACTCTCCATCGGCCTGGGCCGGGAGGCCGACGGGATTCCAGCCCTGTACAAGAACGCCTCGCTCTCCCTGGAGATGGCTTTGAGCCGGGGTGGCGACCAGGCGGTGGTCCGGGGAAAGACGGACTTCGCCTTCTACGGCGGCCGGGCCAAGACCACGGAGAAGCGCACCAAGGTGAAATCCCGGGTTATGGCCAATGCCCTGGGGGAGCTGCTGGCCGACGCGGGGGAGATCTATATCATGGGTCACAGCTTTGCCGACATGGATGCCGTGGGCGCGGCGGTGGGCGTCTGCTGCGCCGCCCGGAAGCTGGGGCGGCGGGCCCAGATCGTCATCGACCTGGAGAAGAACGCTGCCCAGGCGGTGTTGTCCATGCTGCGGGGGCTGCCGGAGTATGAAAATGTGTTTGTGAACCCGGCGGAGGCCTTTGTGAAGATGCGCCCCGGATCGCTGCTGGTGGTGGTGGATACCAACCGGCCGGACCTGGTGGAGAGTTCTCAGATTTTGGAGGCCAGCAGCCGGGTGGCCGTCATTGACCACCACCGCCGGGCCGCCAGCTATATCGAAAACGCCGCTTTCAGCTTCCACGAGCCCTACGCCTCCTCGGCGTCGGAGCTGGTGACGGAGCTGCTGCAATATCTGGTGGAGCCGTCAAATCTCCTGCGGGAGGAGGCGGAGGCCCTGCTTGCGGGCATTGTGCTGGACACAAAGCACTTCGTCCTGCGCACCGGGGGCCGGACCTTCGAGGCGGCGGCGTTCCTCCGCCGGGCGGGGGCCGACACGGCGGATGTCCAGCGCCTTTTCCAGGGAGATTTGCGGGGCATGGTCTCCAAGTACGACGTCATCCGGCAGGCGGAGCTCTACCGGCCCGACGTGGCCCTGGCCGTGGTGGGCCAGGACGGCGTGGACCGGGTGGCCGCCGCCCAGGCGGCGGACGAGCTCTTGACCTTGACAGGGGTCAAGGCATCCTTTGTGGTGTTTCGCAGCGGGACGGCCGTTCAAATGAGTGGCCGGTCCCTAGGGGAGATCAACGTCCAGGTGATTCTGGAGGCCCTGGGGGGAGGCGGCAATTCCGCCACCGCCGGAGGGCGGATCGAAAACGGGGACATCCTGGACGTCCGGGAGAAGCTGTGCCAGGCCATCGACGCCTATTTTGAAAAATAGGGCGGGGCGGCATGGGGAAGTTTTGGAAGACCTGCGCGGTGTGTTTGGAACCTCCTGCTGCCCCGCCGTCAACACCATGATCTTGAAGGAGAGGGAAAGCCGAGGAGGCCCGGGGCGCCATTGACGCCTATTTTCAAAAAGCAAGGAGGAAGATCATGAAACGGTTTTTCAAGTGCTTCGGGGCGTGTCTGTTTTTGATGGGGCTGCTTTTGGTGCTGTGCATGGGCTGGCCCGCGGGCGGCATGGTGTTGCTGGTGGTTTTCGGGGAGCACCCCGTTCTCCTGTTGCTGCTGGCCGCGCTTTTGGCGGCGGTCCCCGTCTGGGCTTGGGCGGAGCGGAGAAAGTGGTGAACGCCCGGGAATGCCGGTGACAAGGAATATTCAGAAAGATACAAACGAATTCACAAGATAAGGAGAATGACCAATGAAAGTGATTTTACAGCAGGACGTGAAGGGCCAGGGCAAGAAGGGCCAGATGGTGGAGGTTTCTGAGGGCTACGCCCGGAACTTCCTCCTGCCCCGGAAGATTGCCGTCCCCGCCACGGCGGACGCCATCAACACCATGAACCTGAAAGAGAAGGCCAAGAAAGCCGAGGAGGCCCGCCAAAAGGCCCTGGCTGAGGAGACCGCCGAGAAGCTGAAAGAGTGCATGGTGAAGCTCACGGCCCGGGCGGGAGCGGGCGGCAAGCTCTTCGGCGCCGTCACTACCAAGGAAATCTCCGAGGGGCTCCAGAAGCAGTTCGGCATCGACATTCCCAAGCAGAAGCTGGTGCTGGAGGAGCCCATCAAGGCCTTCGGAAACTATGAGGTCAAGGCCCGCCTGGGCTTTGAGGTTGTGGCTACTGTTTACGTATCTGTGTTCGAGGAAAAATAACCGTGGCAATTGGGAATGGAGAGCTAGAATTCTGCCCGACGGCGGATTCCTCCGTTTGGGTTTTGTAATTCCCCGTTTGTCTGACTCTGGATTCCCAAATTGTACGGAGCGAGGTGTTTGCTATGGCCAACGAAGATCTGCTCCTGCGCCAGATGCCCCACAGTTTGGAGGGGGAACAGGCCGTTCTGGGCTCTATGCTCATTGATCCCGGCTGCGTGAAGGAGGTCATGGACAAGCTCAAGGGGGAGGATTTCTACCTCCGGCAGAACCGGGAGATTTTCGAGACCATTTACACCATGTTCAGCTACTCCCGGCCCATTGACGGCATCACCGTCTTTGAGTCCCTGCAAAAGGCCGGGGTAAGCGATGAGAACACCCGGTCTTACCTGGCCCAGCTGATGGAGATTACGCCGACTGCCGCCAATGTCATGGAGTACGTGGCGATCGTCCGGGACAAGGCGCTGCTGCGCTCTGTGGCCCAAACGGCGGGGGAGATCACCGCCTTGGTCCAGGAGGGCGCCGGCGAGGCGAAGGACATCCTGGAGGCGGCGGAGCAGAAGATCTACGCCATCCGCCGGGGCCGGAGCGCCCAGGAGATGGTTCCCTTGCGGGAGGTGCTGCCCGACGTGCTGGACCGCCTCGGCGAGATGAGCGAGCACGAAAATCACCTCCCCGGCCTCTCCACCGGCCTCTCTGCGATTGACCAGAAGATCACGGGGCTGAACAAGTCGGACCTGATTCTCCTGGCGGCCCGGCCTGGCATGGGCAAGACCTCGATGGCCCTGAACGTGGCCCTGAACGTGGCCAAGACCACGGGGATGACCGTGGCGGTGTTCTCTCTGGAGATGTCCCGGGAGCAGCTGGCCACCCGGCTTCTGAGCTCCGAGGCCCTGGTGGAGAACAACCGCCTCCGCACCGGCGTGCTGCGGGAGACGGACTGGGAGAAGATTGCCGGGGCGGCCACGGTGCTCAACGGGCTGGACGTCCGCATCGACGACAACCCCCTTTTGTCCGTGGCGGACATGAACGCCAAGTGCCGCAGGCTGGATAACCTGGGCCTGGTGGTGGTGGACTATCTGCAATTGATGAGCTCCGCCGGCGGAGGCGGAAGAGGCGGTGAGAACCGCCAGCAAGTGGTTTCCGATATGTCCCGGATGCTGAAAATCATGGCCAAGGAGCTGAATGTCCCCGTGATCTGCCTGAGCCAGCTCTCCCGGGCCAACGAGAAGCGGGATGACAAGCGGCCTATGCTCTCAGACCTCCGGGAGTCCGGTGCCATTGAGCAGGACGCGGACATTGTCATGTTTTTATACCGGGACGACTACTACAACGAGGATTCGGAGAAGCATAATATTGCGGAGTGTATCGTGGCCAAAAACCGCCACGGGGAAACCGGCAAGGTGGAGCTCCGCTGGATGCCGGAATACACCCAGTTCTCTACGCTGGACAGGCGCTATGACGGCGAGGACTGAGCTGCTGGAGCGGGCCCCCTATGCTGTCTTGCCGGGACGGGGAGAGAATGTTCTCTGCGCCGTCTCCGGGGGGGTGGACTCCATGTGTCTGCTTCACATGCTGGACGCGTGGTGCAAAGAGCGGAACGGACGGGTGATTGCCGCCCATTTCAACCACCGTCTCCGGGGGGAGGCGGCGGACCGGGACGAGGCATTTGTCCGGGAGATTTGCGAGATGTGGGGCGTTCCTCTGGCCGTGGGCCGGGGCGATGTCCGGAAACATGCGAAGGGGGAGGGCCTCTCTGTGGAGGAAGCCGCCCGGAATCTGCGCTATACTTTCCTGGGCCAAGCGGCGGAAGAGTGGCAATGCAAACGCCTTTACACAGCTCACCACGCAGACGATAACGCCGAGACGGTCCTTCTGAACTTGGTCCGCGGGACCGGACTTGCGGGTTTGACGGGGATGGACTGGGCCCGGGACGGGCTCTGCCGTCCGCTGCTGAACACAACCCGGGCGGAGCTGGAGGCCTATGCCGCCCGGTGGAATATTCCCCATGTGGAGGACGAGACCAACGCCGATCCAGAGGCCGCCAGCCGGAATTTTCTCCGGCTCCAGGTGCTGCCCTTGCTGAAGGAGCTGAATCCCCGGGCAGTGGAGCACATTGGCCAGGCCGCCCGGCGGCTTCGTGGGGTGGACAGCTCCCTTGAGGAGGACGCCGCCGCCCGCACCGCCCACGTGGAGGTCCGGGAGGGCCGAGTGACCCTCTCCATGGACGCGCTGGCGGCGGCTCCGGCGGCAGTACAGCCCCGTATGCTACTGCGGCTTTTTGATCTTCTGGGCGTAGGGCGGAAGGATGTTGGAGCGGCCCACCTGGAGGCGTTGATGGACCTGGCCCGCCGCACAGCCTGGGGGAAGGAGGGGCGGCTGAGCCTCTCTCATGGCGTCACCGCCCGCTATTGCCGCCGGTGGCTGATTCTGGAGACCCGGCCCCAGGCCTTGACGGAGGTCCAGCTGACGCCGGGGCGGCCTCTTGGCTGGGGGGACTATACCCTGACCCTGCTGGAGGGGCCCCGGGACGAGGGGATCGCCTTTTTCTGGCGGGGGAGGCCGGGGCAGAGTCCGGTGGTCACCGTGGCTCCCTGCGTGCCGGGGGAGCGTCTGGCGCTGCCGGGAGGCCGGGGGAGCCGGAGCGTGAAACGGCTCTGTCTGGACCGGGGAATTTCCCTGGCGGAGCGGGACCGGCTGCCCGCCATATATGTGGAAGGCGAGCTGGCTGCCGTGTGGCGGCTGGGCGTGGACATGGCTTTCGCGCCGGAGGGGAAAGGGCCCTGCCGGTTTATCAAAATTGAGAAACAGATTAAGGAGGACAGACATGATGCGCAGTGAAATGGAGCAAGATATCCTGAAGGTACTGGTGACCGAGGAGGAGCTGAAGACCCGGGTGGCGGAGATGGGTGAGGAGCTCTATGAGAAGTTTCAGGGAAAGAAGCCCCTGTTTCTGGGAGTCTTGAAGGGGAGCTTTGTCTTCATGACGGATCTGGTCCGCTCCTGCCAGCTGAAAAGCGACGTGGAGTTCATCGCCGTCAGCTCCTACGGGAACGCGACGGCCTCTTCCGGCCGGGTGCAGATTGACCACGACCTCCGGCAGGATATTACGGGCCGTCATCTCATCATCGTGGAGGACATTCTGGACTCCGGCACGACCCTGGCTTTCTTGAAGGAGTATTTTCTCACCAAGGGGGCGGCCTCCATCACCATCGTCACCCTGCTGGACAAGCCCGCCCGGCGGAAGAAGGCCATCACCGCCGATTTCTCCGGCTTCACGGTGCCCGACGAATTTGTGGTGGGCTATGGGCTGGACTATGCCCAGATGTACCGCAACGTGCCCTACATCGGTGTGCTGAAGCCGGAGGTCTACGCCGGAAAGTAAGACCCGCCCTTCCCGCCGGGAGACTGCCGGAGGGGAGGCCGGATCGCATCCAAGCGCCGCTGGGAGGCGGTAAGCGCCTGCGGCTCAAGCCGCCGGGCAGAGCGCGCCCCGGCGCGATGGCCTGACGGAAGGGAGAGACTCTTGCCAAACGCAAACGCGGGCTCCAAAGGAGGAATACCATTGTGTCCAGACAAAACCGTAATTCAAGCCTCAGCATGCTGGCGCTGGGGCTGGTGATTCTGCTGTGCTTCGGCTGGATTTGGCAGCTGAACGGCGAGAACGAGCAGGTGAGCTTTTCCCAGGTGGAGCAGTTGTTCCGGCAAGAGAAGGTGGAGTCCTTCGTCATCCGGGACAACACCCTGCTGCTGACCCTGCGGGGGGAGCCGCCGACGAATCTCCGTTATGAGCTCTACGACTTTGACCTGTTTTACGACAGTCTGGGAGCGCTGGTGGAGGAGCAAACTGCCAAAGGGATCATCACCGGCTACGACTATCAGCAGGACCACTCCACCAACTGGATGGAAATTCTGCTGCCCTGGATTTTGACGGCGGTGCTGCTGTGCGGCATGTGGTATTTCCTCATGCTCCGGGGACAGAGCGGCGGCATGGGCGCGGACCGGATGGCGAAGTTTGGCTCCGCCCGGACCCGCGTCCTGTCAGAGAAGGACCGGAAGGTGTCGTTCTCCGACGTGGCCGGAGCCGACGAGGAGAAGGAGGAGCTCCAGGAGATCGTGGAGTTTCTCCGGGACCCCCGGCGCTTCGTCTCCCTGGGGGCCCGCATTCCCAAGGGCGTGCTGCTGGTGGGCCCTCCGGGCACGGGTAAGACCCTCCTGGCCAAGGCTGTGGCTGGCGAGGCGGGGGTGGGCTTTTTGTCCATTTCCGGTTCTGATTTCGTGGAGTTGTACGTGGGCGTGGGAGCGTCCCGGGTGCGGGATCTCTTCGATCAGGCGAAGAAGACCTCTCCCGCCATTGTGTTCATCGACGAGATCGACGCCGTGGGCCGCCAGCGGGGCACCGGCGTTGGCGGAGGCCACGACGAGCGGGAGCAGACCTTGAACCAGCTTCTGGTGGAAATGGACGGCTTCGCCGCCAACGAGGGCGTGGTGGTTCTGGCGGCCACCAACCGGGCGGACGTGCTGGACCCGGCGCTGTTGCGCCCCGGACGGTTTGACCGGCAGATTTACGTGGGGCTCCCGGACATCAAGGGCCGGGAGGACATTTTGAAGATTCACGTGAAGGACAAGCCTTTGGCCGAGGACGTGGACCTGCGGAAGCTGGCCCAGGGCACCGCGGGCTTTACCGGGGCGGACCTGGAGAACCTGGTGAACGAGGGCGCCCTGCTGGCGGCCCGGCGGGAGCGGGATTATATTACCATGGGGGATCTCCACGAGGCGGAGATCAAGGTCATCGCCGGGCCGGAGAAGCGGAGCCGGGTCGTCTCCCAGCACGAGCGGGAGCTCACCGCCTGGCACGAGGCGGGCCACGCCGTGGTGATGGAGACCCTGCCGGAGCACGACCGGGTGAACCAGATTACCATCGTCCCCAGAGGGCAGGCGGGAGGCATGACCATCGCCCTTCCGGAGGAGGACCGGACCTTCCTCTCCAAGCGCTATATGGAGGACCGGATTGTGGCGCTGCTGGGAGGCCGGATGGCGGAGAAGCTGTGCCTGGGGGACATCTCCACCGGGGCGGGCAACGACATCCAGCGGGCCACCTCCATTGCCCGGAAGATGGTCGCCGTCTACGGCATGAGCGAGACCATCGGTTCCGTGTCCTTCGAGGGCGGCCACGACGAGGTCTTCATCGGCCGGACCATGAGCCAGGGCCGGAGCTATTCCGAGGCGCTGGCCGCACAGATTGACGAGGAGGTCCGCCGCCTGGTGGACGAGGCCAGCCGGCGCTGCGAGGACATCCTGAGGGAAAAGCGGCAGGTTTTGGACGCTGTGGCGGCTTACCTCCTGGAGAACGAGACCATGGAGCGGGAGGCCTTCCTGCGGGTTTACAACGGGGAGGACGCTTCCACCGGGGACAGGGCGGAGACCGAGGACTAACAGGAAAACACGCAGGCCGGGAGCGGATACGCTCCCGGCCTTGCTGTTCGGCTATGCAGAAAGAGGATTCGGTCAGTTGGACCCGTTGCGGCTCTGGGCCATGTAGACGCGGAGTTCCCGGTGGGCCCGGCGGTATTGCCCGGCGGTGAAAGCGGCCTTGCCCTGCTCGATGGAAAGGACCCCGTCCTTGACAAATTGCGTCAGGGTGCGGTTGATGGTTTTGACCGTCAGCCCCACTTCCTCGCTGATCTGCTGGCGCGTCTTGTTCTGGATGACCCGCTCCGCCGTGCGGATGCCCCGTTCCTCCGCCTGCCGGACCAGGTATTTCAGCAGCACATACTTGGCGGAATAGAACAGCCGCTCACCCCGGTTATAACTGGAGCAGTACAGCTTGGCGGCCACGTGACGGCTGACGGCCCGGAGGAGGCGGATATCCTGCTGAAGCCATGCGTCGAAGGTTTCCACCGGCAAAGAGGCCAGCAGACAGTCCGTCATCGCCTCAATGGTCACGGAGGTAGTGGCTGCCCCGGCCAGCAGGGTCACCTCCCCGATGAAGGATACGGCCTCGTTCACCTCGATCATGAAGACGTTGCCATTTTCAAACTCGTTCACCACCCGGAAGGTTCCCCGGAGCAAAATGCCGATTCGTTTCAGGGGGCTGTCCTTCTGGTGGATGAGGCTGTGGGCGGCGTAGGTCTTGAGCTGGAATTGACCGTCCAGGGCCTCGGGGATTTGAGTGGTAAAGTCTCCCAGGCCGGGGGACAGCTCCAGAAGCTGGGCGAAGCGCATAGGGGGCACCTCCGTTCCGGTTGGCGGGGCGCGGAAAAACGCCCCTTGTGAGCATGGCGCCGTCAGTGCCTCCGGAAAACACGGTCTATGTGTCTTCCTCCGGGAAAGTCCGGCGGGGGTACTGACAGAAGGTTGAAACGAGGCCGCCTGGGCGGCCTCCCACGGGCCGGAAAGCGTCCAAAGGCCCTTTCCGACTGATTCAACTATACCATGGTTTCAAGGGGCGCACAAGCGCATTTCTTTACTTCCAGCTTTGTAGCCAGGGCTGTTTTTCGAAGAGCCGTTCCGCCTCCCGGCGAACCTGTCCGGCGTCGATGGTTAAAAGCTCCCGGTCCCGCATCAGCAGCTTGCCGTTGACGATGGAGTGCCGCACATCGGCCCCGCTGGCGCTCTCCACCAGGGAATGAACCAGATTTTGGGTGGGCCAGAGGTGAGATACGCCGGTGTCCAGGGCGATGAGGTCCGCGAGAGCTCCCTTCCGGAGAACGCCAAGATCCGGCTCCATCAGGGCCTCCGCTCCCCCCTGGGTGGCCATGGCCAGCAGGGTTTCGGCGGGCATGACGGAGGAATCGGCGGTGCCCACCCCCTGGGTGACGTTTAGGACCCCCCGGAATAGCCGCATCTCCCGGAAGAGGTCCAGGCCGCCGTGGGCGGAGCCGTCGGTGCCCAGGCCCACGGGGACTCCGGCGTGGAGCAGCTGGGGGGTGGGGGGCACGCCCTTGCCGCAGTTGGAGAAGGGGCAGTGGGCCACCCGGACTCTCCGCCGGGCCATGATCTCGATTTCCTCCTGGCTGAGAAAGATGCAGTGGGGAGCGGTCATGGGGGCGTTTAAAAGGCCCTCGTCCTCCAGCCAGACAAAGGGGCGCTTTCCGTAGCGCTCGATAAAGTCCGTCACTTCGCTGGCGTATTCGTTCATGTGGGTTTCCACCGGCACGCCGTCCTCCTCCGCCGCCTGGAACACCGCCCGAAGCAGCTCCTCGCTGACGGCGGTGGGAGTGGTGACGGAGTAGATGGGCTTCAAAAGGCCGGTGAGAGCGCCCTTCATGGCCCGTAGGCGCTCCACCGCAGCTGGGACGGAAGGGGCCCGGAGACTCTCGGGACAGAAGGGGTTGTCGTTGGTCATGACGCTGAGGCGGCCCCGGAGGCCCGCCGCTTGATAGACCTCCGCGTAAACCTCCGGATACTTTCCCCCGGCGTCCACAAAGCCGGTGGTGCCGCAGGAGATCATCTCCATGGCCGCCAAGAGGGCGCTGAGGCGGGAGCTCTCCTGGTCCAGACGGCTTTCGAAGGGAACGTTGACCCGTTTCCAGATGACGGGTTTTTCGTCCAGCAGACGTCCCCGCAGGAGCTGCTGGCTGGTGTGGAGGTGGCCGTCCACCAGGCCGGGCATCCAGAGAAGATCCGGGCCGGAGAGGACCGTGTCCCCCTGATAGGGGCAGGCGTCCTGGTCCACGATGTCCCAAATCCGCCCGTCCTTGAGGGCGATGGATTTCCCGGAGACAATGGTCATGTCCGGGGCGAGGTAACGGGTATTCGTGAGAAGCAGATCACAGCGGAGCTGGTCAGGCATGGAAAAAACCTCCCGTTTCATTTCAGCAGCATCAATAGGGAAAAGCAGATGGAAAACACGGCCACTCCCCGCTTCAACAGGGACTGCGGTACGTGGGCGGCGGTGACGCTGCCCACGGAGACCCCCGCGGCATGGCCCAGGGCTGCCGCCAGCAGTACCGGCAGGAGGGCGGCAAGGGCGTCGCAGCGGCTTCCGTAAACCGCGATGGCCGGCAGGGCGATGAACACGGAGTCCAGCAGGGCCACGCCCACCGCCGTCTTGGCGGGAACGCCCATGGCCACCAGCAGGGGCATCACCAGCACCGGCCCTCCCGCCCCGGAGAGGGCGCAGAGCAGAGCCGTGGCAAAGCCCAGGGCCAGCAGGGGCAGCGTCCCGGGGAAGGAACCGCCGCCGCTCTTCTGAGGGCGGAGCTCCCGGAGAGCGATGGCGAGGCCGGAGAGGAGAACCACGATGTAGAGCACCACCTTCACGGTCTCCGGCTCCAGCAGTCCCCCCAGGGCCGCTCCCAGTAGCCCCCCCGCCAGACTTCCGGTGGAGAGGACCAGGGCGGGCCGGAGGGGAAGCTCTCCCCGGCGGTGGTAGTTCCAGGAGCCGATGGCCCCGGAGATGGCGAAGCAGAGGAAGCTCAGCAGTAAGCTCTCCGTCACAGAGAGGCCGCAGGCGTTGACAAACAGGATGGGCAGCAGGAAGCCCGCCACGCCGCACCAGCCGATGAAGAGCCCCACGGCACAGCTCCCCAGGGCGGGCAAAAGCAGATCAAATAGCATGGGTCAGCTGAAGGACGACCTGGGCCACCGCCAGGGAACCGAAGAAGGTTCCCGTCATGACCAGGATGGTGATGATGATGAGCTTCCGGCCCTGCTTGAAGAACATCTTCAGCTGGTTGCTGATGGACATGCCGGCGAAGGCGCCCACCATGGTCAGGGGGGCGGTGAAATTGATCTTCCCGGCGGACTCGATGACGAACTGGGACACGGGGGACAGCGGGCAGGCGCACAGCAGCCCCAGAATGGAGCAGTAGGCCACCGTGGGTAGTTTCAGGGGAATCACGTGGGACAGGCCCGCGGCGCACAGGGCGATGAGCAGCAGCACCAGCACGCCGGGGAAAGACTGGGAAAAGGCCACGTCAAAGCCGATGTAATTGGCGGTCATCATGCCCAGGCCGGAGATGGCCAGAACGAAAATCCAATCCTTAATGGTCATAGCGCGCGCCTCCTCAGTTTTTTTCGGCCAGCTCCCGGCCGGACTTGGTCAGGCGGCCGAGGGTGGGCTCCAGTTTGCGGTACAGGAAGTTGCACAGGGGAATCCCCAGGAAAATTGCCATGTAGATGCCGTCGATGCCGGAGATGGTCTCGCTGGCGGAGGCCATGGCGGCGATCTGGTCCGCGTAGGCGGGCATGACCTCGGAGAGGGCCGCCACGGCGGAGCTCATGAGAATGCCCGCGCCCACGCCGGAGGCCATGCCCAGGGCGTAGGGGTGGAAGAGGCCGGTGGCCGCGGCCATGGAGGCCATAAAGCCGAAGTAAATCGTGCCCACCATGCCGCCGACGATGTACACGGAGAGGCTGCCCTGGGCCTCCAGGGAGTCTGCGCCGAACATATCCTGCATCAGGGCCAGATTCGTCTCCCGGTTGATGGAGTGCGTCGCGCCGATGGCCTCCCGCTTGAGGCCCAGCATCAGGGCGATGGGCATGGCCAGGAAGATGGTGCAGAGGTTGCCGAGCTCCTGGAGCAGCAGGGCGGGGCCGGCGGAGATGACGATGGAGATATTGGCGCCGGCGTTGATGCCCAGCTTGGCCACAAAGGGGAGAATCGCCACGCCCACCAGGCCGGAGGCGGCCTTCACCTTTTTGTCGTCCAGAATCTTGAAGACGTTGGGTCCGGTGAGGATGCCCAGGAACAGGGCGTAGAAAATGGGGAAGATGATGAAGGTGCCTTTCCAGACGGGGATTTTAATCTGTCCGATGGTGTCCGCGACGAGGATGAAGAGGAAGGCCAGCAGATACAGAACCCATTCCGTCCTGATCCGCTCCCTCAGGGAAGCGTATGCGCGCTCAGCTGTTTTCATAGGGCCCACTCCTTTATCATTGATGAACCCAGTATACCTTGCCGGAGCGGCGCGGGAAAAGGACATTTGGGCAGTTTTGAAAAAAGCGGGGAACTTTTTGGCGAACGGGCGGGGCCTTGGAAAGAGAGCCGAAAAAGAGCCGGGAGCTCTTCCGAGCTCCCGGCCTTTCCGGAAAATCGATCTGTTCTCAGATCAGACCCTGGGACAGCATGACGCTGGCCACCTTTTTAAAGCCGGCCAGGTTGGCCCCCAGCACCAGGTCGCCGGGCCGCCCGCACTCCTCGGCGGCGTCGTAGATGTTGTGGAAGATGTCCGTCATGATGTGTTTCAGCCGCTGGTCCACCTCTTCGAAGCTCCAGGCGTAGCGCATGGAGTTCTGGCTCATCTCCAGGCCGCTGGTGGCCACGCCGCCGGCGTTGGCGGCCTTGGCGGGGGCGAAGAGGACGCCGGCGTGCTGGAATTCCTGAATGGCCTCGGGCCGGCAGGGCATATTGGCTCCCTCCGCCACGGCCATCGCGCCGTTTTTCACAATGAGCTTGGCGATTTCTCCGTCGATTTCGTTCTGGGTGGCGCAGGGCAGGGCGATGTCGCAGGGGATGCTCCAGATACCCCGGAAGCCCTCGGTATAGGTGCTGCCGGGTACCCGGCCGGCATACTCTTTGATGCGGCCCCGGTGGCCCAGTTTGATGTCCTTCACCACGTCCAGCTGGATGCCGTTGGGGTCGTGGATATAGCCGTTGGAATCGCTGAGGGCCACGACCTTGGCCCCCAGTTGGGTGGCCTTTTGGGTGGCGAAGATGGCCACGTTGCCGCTGCCGGAGATGACCACGGTCTTGCCCTCAAAGCAGTCGTTCCGCATCTTGGAGAGCATCTCCTGGGTCAGGTAGCACAATCCGTAGCCCGTGGCCTCCGTCCGGACCAGAGAGCCGCCGAAGCTGAGGCCCTTTCCCGTCAGCACCCCCGCGGCATAGGTTCCCCGGACCCGGCGGTATTGGCCGAAGAGGTAGCCGATTTCCCGGGCACCCACGCCGATGTCCCCAGCGGGCACGTCCACAAACTGGCCGATGTGCCGCTGGAGCTCCGTCATGAAGCTCTGGCAAAAACGCATGACCTCCTCGTCGCTCTTGCCCTTGGGGTCAAAGTCGCTGCCGCCCTTGGCTCCTCCCATGGGCAAAGTGGTGAGGCTGTTTTTGAGAATCTGCTCAAAGCCCAGAAATTTCAGGATGGAGAGGTTCACCGTGGGGTGGAACCGGAGTCCCCCCTTATAGGGACCGATGGCGGAGCTGAACTGCACCCGGTAGCCCCGGTTCACGTGGATCTTTCCCTGATCGTCCACCCAGGGCACCCGGAAGCTGATGACCCGCTCCGGCTCCACAAAGGTTTCGACGATGCCCTTTTTCTCGTACTCGGGATGCTGGTCGATGACTTGATCCAGGCTTTCCAGAAACTCCAACACGGCCTGATGGAATTCCTTCTGGTCCGGGTCCCGGGTAACCACCTGGGTGTAGACGCGCTGCAAGTAATCGCTCTTTAACATAAAATCGCCCCTTTGTCCGGCCCGGCCACCTGTCCCCCGCCCTCCGCCGGAGAGCGGGTATTACATCTTTTGGGAATTACAGCGGTGAAGAGGGTCGGGAATTTCTCTTCCTACAGAATATCGGAAAAAGGGGGGATTGCACAAGAAATAAATTTCCTAAAATGCAGCGGAAATTCTGCGTTTCTTTAAAGCGAATATCACAAAAAAGGGCCGCCTGCCTGGAAAAGAGGCAAAAAGGCGGACCTTTTTATGGAAGCCCCCCTCCTCCGGCGGCGGGACGAAGCGTCCCCGGAGCCGCCGGAGAGGGGGATGGGCCGGTTACAAATAGAAGCGGTGGCAGCCGATGGTCTGCCGGTAGGCCCGGCTGGAGTCGATCCAGGTTCCCTGGGACAGGGCCGGGGCGAAGAAATAGAGGGCGTTGCCCACGGGATTCTCCCCGTTCAGGGCCCGCCGGGCCGCCTCCTGGGAGAGCTCCGAGGGCTCGCCGGCAACGGCGCCGTTGGCCACGGGCTCAAACTGCACGCCGTTTTCCCGGTCGAAGATCACCTCCGGCACGCTGTCGGGAAAGTCGCCGCTGGCCACCCGGTTCAGTACCACGCTGCCTACGGCGATCTGGCCCTCCAGAGCCTCGCCGCCGCTTTCAGCGTGGATGATGCGGGAGAGCCAGTAGAGATCCATGGCGTCGTGCTCCGCGCCGGGAGAGGTCACCGCCGCGCCGTCCAGCCAGGGGTCCCATTGGACAGCTGCGCCCAGGGCCTCCGCCGTGAGGCGCAGGGGCACGTAGGTCTGGCCGTCCACCACGTCCACGACGCAGGGATAGTCTTTGCCGTTGACGGTGAGAAGATTGCCGTCGGGTTCCGCCGAGAGGGAGGCGTCCTCAGAGACTGCCCGGGCGGCGCCGCCGTCCCACCAGACCGTCCAGTCCCCCAGAGCTTCCAGGAGCTCCCGCAGGGGGGCGTAGGTGGTGCCCTCCTCCACGTAGGCGGAGGATTTCAGCAGCTCCCCGTCCACCTGAAGGTTTGCGGGCCGGGCGGCCCGGGCGGGGAGGCACAGGGAGGCGGCAGCGAGAAGTCCGCATAAGAGCTTGCGTTTCATATCGTTTCCTTTCTTGTGTGGAGTTCACAGTCAAGCATACCGGAAACCCAAGGCCGGGACAACCCTCAAAATCTGGGGGGAAAGGAAGGCGCTGGAAAGGGGAGCGTTTTTCCTTGGGGTTTTGACAGAATTCGTCTTGTTTTTTCCTGGGGAAGGTGGTAGACTGTTGAATTAGCGAGACCGAGTTTCGCCGCCCCGGCGGGACGGAAACACCAGGGTTCGCCCGCCAAGGCGGACAGGCCCGGAAAAACATACGGAAAGGACACGGAATACATGAAACGAAAGAGTCAGTTTTTTGCTTTGTTTATGGTGCTTTGCATGTTAGCGAGCATTGCGGTTCTGCCTGTGGCGGCGGAGGGTGAGGGAAGTAATTCTTCCGTGACCGGTGAAGGCGGTAGTAGCACCGACAATGAAGGCGACGACGACGGCAACGGCGACGAAAACGGCGGCGGCAGTGGAAACGGCGACGAAAACGGCGGCAGCGGAAACGGCGACGGAAGCGGCAGCGGAAACGGCGACGGAAGCGGCAGCGGAAACGGCGACGGAAGCGGCAGCGGAAACGGCGACGGAAGCGGCAGCGGAAACGACGACGGAAGCGGCAGCGGAAACGGCGACGGAAGCGGCAGCGGAAACGGCGACGGAAGCGGCAGCGGAAACGGCGACGGAAGCGGCAGCGGAAACGGCGACGGAAGCGGCAGCGGAAACGGCAGCGGTAATGAAGGCGGCGATGGTAATAGTGAAAGTGGAGACAAGAATCCCCCTCCCACCACTCCCACCGCCAAAGTCGACGTCACCATCTCCCCCTCCAGCCTTGATTTCGGCAGTCTGGAAAAGGGAACCACGAAAGGCCTGACGAAGAGCTTCACCATCACGAACAACAGCGACTACGCCACGAAAGTCGGCGTGTCCGGTAGCCTTACCAACGCCTCGTACAGCCTGAACACCAGCGACCTGCCCTCCAAGGGCTCCAGCTGCACGGTGACCGTCACGGTGTACAGCACCTCCAGCACGGGCAGCATTGGTGGAACTCTCACCGTCAAGGCCCAGGCCGGCAGCGACTCCAAGACCACCACCGTCGGCGTCTCCGGCAAGGTTGTGGAGGACAAATACACCATTTCCCTTAGCCCCACCTCCAAGGACTTCGGCAAGCTGGTGGAGGGCTATGACGAGAAGACCGCCAAGGAGAAGGAGCTCACCGTCACCGTCACCAACAAGAGCGACAACACCATCCGGATGAGCGACGTGAAGGGCAACGACCACTTCGACGTCACCGCCACCCAGAGCGGCACGGTTTCCCTGAAATACAATGAAGACGCCACCTATAAAATCGTCCCCAAGAAGGATCTGAAAGCCGGGAGCTACACCGACAAGATCGTCTTCCAGACCCGGGAGGGTGCTACCGCTGAGTTCAAGGCCACCCTGGTGGTGGAGAAGAAGGAAGCGGCCCTGACCCTCAGCCCCTCCACCCTGGACTTCGGTTCCGCCCAGCAGGGCTACACCGCCCTCGACTTCCAGCGGGTCACGATTAAGAACAACACAGACTATCCCATGACCCTGGAGCAGCCCAGCTCCTATAACTACGAGATTGGCCTGCTCTCCAACAAGTCTCTCCCCGCCGGCGGCACCGCCACCTTCAACATCCGTCCCATGACGGGCCTGATGGCCAACGACTACAAGGGCATCATCACCGTCCGGGCCAACGGCTATTCGGCGGACCTGAGCGTCAATTTCACGGTTAGCGTGAATCTGTCCGTCCTGGCTTTCCTGGACGTGCCCAATGGCTACAGACTGGCGGCGGACATTGCCTACGTGACCCAGCGGGGCCTGATGAACGGCACCGGCGGCGGGAACTTCAATCCCTATGGCCCCATTACCCGGGGGCAGATCGTGACGATTCTCCACCGTCTGGCCGGACAGCCCGTGGTCACGGGGGATGGCTTTACCGACGTGGCCGCCGGGTCCTATTGCGAGACCGCGGTGAAGTGGGCCGCGGCCATCGGCATCACCAAGGGCTATGAGGACGGAACCTTTAAGCCCGGCGATTCCATCACCCGGGAGCAGCTGGCCACCTTCCTCTATCGGTACGCCACCACCCGGAACCTCACCACCACCCTCCGGGCGGACCTGAGCAAGTTCTCCGACGGGGACACTGTCAGTGCCTATGCCCGGGACGCCCTCTCCTGGGCCAACGGCGCGGGTCTGGTAAACGGAACCGGCGAGGGGAAGCTGAATCCCTTCGGCGGCGCCACCCGGGCCCAGGCGGCGGCGATTCTCCACCGCTTCTGCGAGAACGTGGCCCGTTGAGCCAATCCACACGAAACCAGCCCCGCCGGACCTCTGGCCCGGCGGGGCTGGTTCCTTTTCAAAGTCTCTTTGCACAGGATAAAAATGCACCTGTTTGCATATTTATGCAAATTATCTCTTGACGTATTCAGGGGAAAGTCTTATGATATTCAGGTGCAAAACATTACATTAGAAAAAGAGGTAATTGCCATGCCAGCATTGAGCCACCGGGTACAGACCTTCACGGACTCCGTCATCCGCCGCATGACCCGCATCAGCGACGAGCACGGGGCCATCAACCTCTCCCAGGGCTTTCCGGACTTTGACCCGCCCAAGGAAATTCTGGACGCCCTGGCGAAGGCTGCCTACGCCGGGCCCCATCAGTATTCCGTCACCTTCGGCGCGGAGAACTTCCGCCAGGCCCTGGCCCTGAAGCAGGGAAAGGCCCTGGGCCGGGCGATCGACCCGGAGACGGAGATCGTGGTCACCTGCGGCGGCACGGAGGCCATGATGTGCGCCATGATGACCATCTGCAACCCCGGCGATAAGGTGATGGTCTTCTCTCCCTTCTACGAGAACTACGGTGCGGACGCCATTTTGTCCGGAGCCGAGCCCATTTACATTCCCCTGGTTCCGCCGGAGTACCACTTTGACATGAGCCTGATTGAGGATGGCTTCCGCCAGGGGGCCAAGGCCATCATCGTCTGCAATCCGTCCAATCCCTGCGGCAAGGTCTTCACCCGGGAGGAGCTGGAGGGCATCGGTGCTCTGGCGGTGCGGTACGACGCCTTTGTCATCACCGACGAGGTGTATGAGCACATGGTCTACGCCCCGTGGGAGCACGTGTGCATGGCCTCCCTGCCGGGGATGTTTTCCCATACCATTACCTGCAACTCCCTGTCCAAGACCTATTCCATCACCGGCTGGCGGCTGGGCTATCTGGTGGGACCGGAGGAGGTGGTGGAGGGGGCCAAGAAGGTTCACGACTTCCTCACCGTTGGCGCGGCGGCTCCCTTGCAGGAGGCGGCCACCGTGGGTCTGGGCTTCCCGGAGAGCTACTATGACCAGCTCCTGGCCACCTACACCAGGAAGCGGGCTTACTTCCTGGAGGGCCTGGACCGGATCGGCCTGAAGCACAACGTTCCCCAGGGGACCTACTTTGTCCTCATTGACATTCAGGACTTCCTGAATCTGCCCCAGTTCCAGGGATGGACGGACCTGGAGTTCTGCGAGTGGATGATCGTGCACATTGGCGTGGCGGCGGTGCCGGGGTCCAGCTTCTTCCGGGAGCCGGTAAATCATTTGATCCGCCTCCACTTCGCCCGGGAGGAGAGCACCTTGGACGAGGCCCTGGACCGTCTCGGGAAGCTGCGGGAGCTGCTGAAATGAGGAATGTCTTTTTCTGTAACTACACCGTAGGACGGGGGTACGATGTGTACGCCGTCTGCCGGCCCTACGGGACTAAGGCTCTGCTTCTGGGCGGAAAGAAGGCCCTGGCCGCCGGGGGAGAGACCCTGCGGCAGTCTCTCCAGGGAACGGACATGGCCCTGGAAGAGAGGGTGTACGGCGCCGAGTGCACGGAGGCCGCCGTGGAGCGCTGGGGGGCTTACGCCCGGGAGATGGGAGCGGATATGGTCTTTGGCATGGGCGGCGGCAAGGCTCTGGACACGGCCAAGGGCACGGCGGCCGCCGCTGGTTTGCCGGTGTTCACCTTTCCCACCACTGCCGCCACCTGCGCGGGAACCACGGCCCTCTCCGTTCTCTACCGGGAGGACGGCAGCTTTGACCGTTTCGCCTTTTTTGACCGGCCTGCCCGCCACTGCTTCATAGACCTGGAGATTCTGGCGAAAGCCCCGGCGAAGTACCTCCGGGCTGGCATGGGGGATACCCTGGCGAAGTTCTTCGAGTGCCACTTTTCCACCCGGGGAGACCGTCTGGCCCACAGTTCCGCCCTGGGCCGGGAGATCAGCAACCTGTGCTACGCCCCTCTGCTGGAACACGGTGTAGAGGCCCTTCAGGACTGCCGGGCCCACCGGGTCACGGAGGCCCTGGAGGAAGCGGTGCTGGCCAACGTGGTCAGTACCGGGCTGGTATCGCTGCTGGTGGAGGAGGCCTATAACGGCGCGGCCGCCCACTCCCTTTATTACGGATTGGCCCTTCTGCCGGGGTTCGAGGAGAACTGCCTCCACGGCGACGCGGTGGCCTATGGCGTGCTGGTGCAGCTGGCCATCGACCAGGATTGGGACCGGGTCCGGGAACTGAGGGCGTTTCTCCGGGCGTTGGGCATCCCCGCCACCTTGGGAGAGATGGAGGTGCCCCTGGACCGGGAGCTTCTGGCTCCGGTGCTCCGCGCCATGGTAAGCGGGCCGGATATGGCTCACATTCCCTACCCCGTGACGGAGGACATGGCCTTCCGGGCCATGGAGGCCGTAGAAACCCTGGCCTAGGGCCGAGAGGAGAGAGAAACGATGAAAGAGAATCATGTCAATGGGAAAAATCTGTCAAAATTCCTGCTGGGCTCCGGTTTTGGTGTGTTGATGTTCCTGGTGCCGGTGCCCCAAGGGGAGTCGTTTACCACCCTGCTGGACTACCTGAAAGGCTTCCTCCGCGGGCTTTTTGGCGATACCCTGCCCTATATTCTGGTGGTGATGATCACCGCTTCCGCGGTCCTCAGCCTCTATGACTACTTCCGCAAGCCCGCCTGGATTCGGGACAACGCCTATCTCCGGAAGGGCTTTTCCACCACGCCGCTGTATCTGGTGTCCAAAGTGCTGGGTGCGGTGTTTACGTGCATGGTGGTGTTTCAGATCGGACCGGCCTTTGTTACCTCCATCGACACCGGCGGCACCATTGTGGACCTCTGCGCCACCCTCTTTTGCATCGTGCTGGGGTTCAGCTTCATTCTGCCCTTCCTGACGGACTGCGGCATCATGGAGTTCCTGGGGGTTTTGCTGAAGCCGGTGGTGCGGCCCCTGTTCCACGTGCCGGGCCGGGCTTCGGTGGACTTGATCGCCTCCTGGTTCGGCGCGTCCAACGCCGCCGTCATCCTCACCCGGGAGCAGTACATGAAGGGCTTTTATACCAAGCGGGAGGCGGGGTACATCATGACGAACTTCTCCATTGTCTCCATTCCCTTCTGCCTTCTCATCGCCAACACCCTGGGCATTGCCAATGTCTTTCCCGCCTTCTATCTCTGCATCTGCCTGGTGGGGGTTGTCCTGGCGGTGCTTCTGGCGCGGGTGCCGCCTCTGAGCCGTCTGCCGGAAACCTATCAGGAGCAGGCGGGCTGCCAGATCAACGAGGAGGTTCCCCAGGAGAAAAAGCTGCTGCCCTACGCGCTGGAGATCAGTTGCCGCCGGGCGGAGACCTTCCGCTTGAAGGATGTGCTCTCCGGTGGACTGGAAGTGGTGATCGGCATGTTCTTTGACCTGATTCCCATCGTGGCCGCCTGGGGAACTCTGGTGCTGATCATCGCCACCTACACGCCGCTCTTCGACTGGGTATCCTACCCCATGGGTCTCTATCTGCAAGCGCTGGGCCTGGAGGAGGCCTTTGCCGCTGCTCCGGCCACGCTGATCGGGTTTACGGATATGTTTATCCCGGCCCTGCTGATTGGCGGCTTGACCTCCGTGAAGACCAGGTTTGTGGTGGGCGTCCTCTCTCTGGTGCAGATCATCTACCTGACCGAGGTGGGAGCCATCATCATCAAAAGCGAGATCCCCCTGAATCTCTGGAAGCTGTTTTTGATCTTCATGGAGCGCACCCTCATTGCCATTCCCCTCATTGTGCTTTTTGCGAACCTGGTTTTATAAGCGCGACGGCTGGCCGCGTTTGAAAAACCTCCCCCGGAAGCCGAACCGGCTTCCGGGGAAGGTTTTTATGGGGTCAGTCCGTTGTATAGCCGTTTTGGTCGAAGGTGCGGCGTTTTCCGTCCACCGTCGCGGAGGTGTCGCGAAGGAAACTGCCGTCCTCGTTACGGTAGCGCCAGCCGGTCTCGTCCCGGGTCCAGCCGGCCAGGTTCACGCCTCGGAACAGATAGCTGGACAGGCCGATGGCCTCCCGGGTTTCGTCGTCCTGAAAGTGCCACCATTCCGAGGTCAGGCCCCGCATGCCAGTGGCGGTCATGTACTTCTCCAGGAGCTTGGCGTTCTCGTTGTTCAGGTAGGTGGCGGAGTACCAGCTCAGGTCGTGGATGGCGCTCTGCATCTCCAGCTCCTCGCCGCTGTCCTGCCGTTCCAGCGTCAGGTCCAGGGCAATGCCCCGGTTGTGGGCGGAGGTCACCCGGGCCAGGAAGCTCCCCAGGTGGAAGCGGCCATTGTTGGTCATTACCGAGAAATAGGTGTCGTAAGTCTCCTCTGGCTCCTCTTCCGGCGTCTCAGAGGTCTCAGAGCTCTCGGAGGAGTCCCCGGAGGGTTCCTCAGAGGGCGTCCCGGAGGGCTCACCAGAGGGCGCCTCTGCCTCCGGGGGAACTTCCTCCGGAATTTCCTCCAGATTGCCGCCCTCTCCTTCCTCCGGCAGTGTGAAGAAGGGTTGGGAAGGGTCGGTGTCCTCCGGAACGGGAACGGGCGATCCGTCCGGCGGCAGACCCTCTTCCGGGGTTTCCTCCTGGGTCTCTTCCGCCTGCCGCTGGGCCAGCTCTTCCCGGCTGATTTTCTCCTTGGTTTCCGGGTCCGTCAAAAGCCCGTCCGCCAAGTCCACCACCCAGCCGGTGACGGGGTCAACGGCGTTCTCATCCTCGTCGTAGACCAGGGCGGCCCATTCCAGTTGGGCAGCGGTGGTGTCATAGAGATAGCGGGTGGCCTCGTTGGGCCGGAAGGCCTCGTAGATTTTCAGACGGTAGCCATCGGCCTCCGCCGCCTGGGCGGCGCTGAGAAGCTTCTTGGAACAGGGATAGAGATAGGGAACCAGGAAGTGCTCGTCCGTTGTTTGGATGTGCTCAAAGCCCTGAATCACCTGGTCCGTAATCAAGGCGATGGGGGCTTCGTGAACCTTGAAGATGGAACGGTAGCTGTTGGTGATGTCATAGGCGCAATGGTCTCCCACATACTCCGGCAGATTAATCATGCAGAAGCGGCTGTCCACCCAGCCGTACTGGTCCTTGTACCGGACCTGGAACCAGTCTCCGCTTTCCTCCAGAACGCAAAGAGCTGTCCCGCCGGGAAGCTTGCCTAGGGAAGGGGACTCTGCGCTGGCTTTCTCATAAAAAGGCTGTTCGATGATGGGCCAGACGGTGGCGTACAGCGGGGAAATGGAGGCGAAGAAGTCCGCCTCCTCCGAGGAGCGAACGGTGCCGTTGCGGTCCTTGGCCACCACCTGGAACCGATGGTGGGACCCGGAGCCCAGACGGCCCAGATCGTAGGTGAAGCTCTCCGACGGTTCCAGGGTGTCCCGAAGAGCCCATCCCTCCCGGCTCCACTCCTGGAGCTCGTAGAATTCGCCCCGGGTCTCGTCCCACTCCAGGGTATAGACCTGGGGGGCCGTCTCCTGGAAGCGGAGATTCAGGTCGTCTCCCAGCAGATCCTGCCGTTCCACGGTGATGGTGTTGGAAGCGGGACCGCAGAGGACGTATCCCTCGCCCCGGACCCCCGCCCGGACGAGAACCTCCAAAGGCCGTTCGTAGCTGGGCAGGAGCAGATCTCCCTCCTGCTTGCCGACCCGCAGATCCGCCCGGGTTTCCCCAGCGGCGGCGGTGCGGACGACTCTGCCGTCCTCCGGAGAGAAAATCTCGCAGAAATCGGGAGCCTCCCCCGATAGCTTCCAGGAGAGGGCCAGCGCCCCCGGTCCCGGCGTGCCGGTCACCTTCGGCACGGGGAGCTCCGCGGGCTCCACCGTCGCCGTCAAAGTCCCGCCGGTGACTCGCCGGGTGAGGCCCAGCAGGTTCTTCCCCTCCGCCAGAATCCGGACGCGGACCTCCACCGGCAACGGGAAGGACTCCAGAAAGACGCCGGGGGAGCCGTATTCCTCCCGAAGGGCCAGATCGCCGCTTTTGAGCTCCAGCTGGTAGGAGACGGAGGAGAAAGCGCGCTTGGCTGCGTCCGTTAGGCTAGCTTCCGGCCAGTTCAGCTCCAGGCTGCCGTCTTCATTGCGGCAGAGGCGGAGCTCTCCCTCCTCAAAGGCGGGCAGGTCCCCGCCGGGTATGTATACATAAGCCGTTGTCACGGCCAAAACCGCCAGCGCAATGGCGATGGCGGCGGCCGGAATCCATTTGTGATTCTTCAAAATGCTATCCTCCAAAGGTCAGACTGAACGCTTTAAAGGCATCATATGCCCTTTGGGGCGGGAACCGTGTCAAAACACGGCGTACACCGTCTCATAATCCGTGCCCTTTTCTGTGTAGACTACAAAACCGTCGTAAACCAGTTCGCCGTCCTCTCCGTCCACCACGAGGCAGCTGGGTGCGTAGTCCGCGGAGATGGGGCGGCCGATGGCGGCGTAGAGCTCGCTGACCGGGCGGCCCACCAGCCCCTGGGCCACGGCCTTGCGGTCCACCGCGGGCGGGGTCTCCGCTTCCGGTTGAGGCGCCGGCTCGGGCGTCGAATCGTGAATGGGCGGCGGCGCCAGTTCCGGGGAGAGCTCCGGCGGAACCTCCGACTCGGGTTTTGTCTCGGATTTTACTTCGGGCTTTGTCTCAGGCTGTGTTTCAGGCTTTGTCTCAGGCTTTGCTTCGGGCTTTGTTTCGGGCTTTGTCTCGGGCTTTGTTTCGGATTTTGCTTCAGGCTTTGCCTCAGGTTTGTCTTGGGATTCGGTTGGTTTCCCCTGCGCGAGGGGATCCGCCGGGGCGGGATCCTGGGTTTCCTCCACCGGGGATTCGGTTTCTCCGGCCTCCTCCTGGGAGTCCTCCGGCGTTTCGGTGGGGGCTTCCTGAGGGGCGGGGTCCGGCGTTTTCGTCTCGTTGGGAAGGGAATCGGTCTTCCCGGTGTCCGGTGGAGAATTTTCCACAGCTGCCTGGCCGCTGCCGCAGGCGCAGAGCGCGCACAGCAGCAGGACGCACAGCAGGGTGCTTAATTTCTTTCTCATAGCAATCGTCTCCTTTTCTCAGCTTCTCAGCTTCTCAGCTTCTCAGCTCTTGGGCCGCCGGTAATTCCAGCTGTTCCCCGCGTCGTAGAATTTGTACAGGTTGATGTCAAAGCGTTTCTTCCGGCGGTAGGCCATTTCCAGCTCCGTGTCGAAGATATAGTTCTTGCCGTCCATGTTGATCTCCACCCAGCTGTGGGGGGCCCGGTTCCGGCCCACGGTGCCGCTGTAGATCACGGAGTCGTAGCCAATCCAGCGGGAGAGGTACCAGAAGAGGGCGGCGTAGCAATAGCAGTTTCCATAGCCGGTCTCCAGCATCCGCAGCGCGTCGGTCTCCATAAAGTCGTGGGCGCCGAACTCGTAGGGTGGGCGGCGGAGGTAGGTAAAGGAGTCCCGGGTGTAGAGGAAGAGGGCCCGGAGCATTTCCTCCTGGGTCTGGGAGCTGTTGGTGCGGGCCAGGACGATCTTGTGGAGCCAGGAGTCTAGCTCGTTGTTGCCGGTGGAGAAGCGGCCATGGACGTTGAAGTAGTGATTTCCCACCATGGCGTCCCGGACCACGTCGCCTCGGGCGCTGTCATAGCAGTACAGCCACCCGTCCACCAGCTGGAAGCCGTCCTTGGGGACCTCGGCCTTGGCGGTGTGGGAGGTCCAGCGCTCTTCGCCGCCCTCGACGGCGTGGGTGTGGCCCACGGTAGCCTCCATCACGTCGTAGTAATACCAGCTGGAGGGGTTCACGTCTACGTAGAAAGCGGGATGGTTCCGGCTGATGTACTCCCGGTCCGGCGTCCGGCCCAGGGCCCGGTTCAGCAGCACGGTTGCCGCCGCCCGGTTGATGGTCTCGTCAGGGTGGAAGAGCCCGTCGCTGCCTCCTTGGGCCCAGCCGTAGGCCTGGGCGGAGCGGATGAAGGGGGCGTTGGGGTCGTCCTCGGCCACGTCGGGGAACAGGGTCCCGTCGGTCCGCAGGGGGAAGAAGCAGGCGATGTACCGGATAAACTCCCCCCGGGTGACGGCCCGGCCGGTGTCCAGCATGCCGTCCTGAGCCGTCAGCACTCCAAGGTCCGCCAGAGTGGTGACGGCCTCGGCGTACCAGGCCCCGGCGGGCACGTCGGTGTAGACCGCGCCGGAGGCGGGGGGAAGCTGCTGCTGGGGCAGCAGGCGGTAGAGCATCTGAGCCGCCTCGGCTCGGGTGACCTGTCGGGCCGGGTTGAAGGAGGAAAGTGCGCCGCTGCTGCCATAGGCGTAGGCGGAGTGGGGCATGTTGACCAGGGTGATGCCGGCGGTGACCGTTCCCTCCGAGCCGTTGCGCGGGCTGTTTTCCTGTTTTTTCTTGATGGTGTTCTGGCTGTTTTGGTCCGGAGCGATGCCGCCGTTGTCGCCCTCTCCGGCGGGACGGCTGGGTCGGTCGGGAGTGTTGTCCACGGGGTCCGGGGCGATGCCGCCGTTGTCGCCCTCTCCGGCGGGACGGCTGGGCCGTTCGGGAGTGTTGTCCACGGGGTCCGGGGCGATGCCGCCGTTGTCGCCCTCTCCGGCTGGGCGGCTGGGCCGCTTGGGGGTGGTGTCCACAGGGTCCGGGGCGATGCCGCCGTTGTCGCCCTCCCCGGCGGGACGGCTGGGCCGTTTGGGAGTGTTGTCCTCTGGCGGTGGGGCAAGGCCGCCGTAGTCGTCCTCCAGGTCATAGACCTGGAGCTGGGGGCTCCGGGCCCCGGCGGCGAAGGCCGGCGCGGCGGTGGAGACCAGCAGCGCCAGCGACAGCAGAAGCGCGATCCAACAGTTCTTTCCCATATGCGATCTCTCCTTTGTCCTCTATATTATGATAGTTTCTATTTATCTGCTATTGAAAACATTCACGGTTGGGGGTTCCCCAAACCGGAGCGTACGCCAGGCCCTGAGGCTGGACATCCTCCGGCAGGTAGAGGCCGGCTTGACCGTCCTCCAGCAAAAACGCCTCGTATAAACACCCGTTTGACGCCAGAACCAGCACCTGTGAGTTCGTGTCCACCGCCGGGAGAATCATATCCTCCGGGATTTTGGGACGGGTGACCAGAACATAGCCCGGCAGAACCTCCGACGCCTCTGTGGAAAATTCAATGCCGTCGTCCCACACGTAGAAGGTCTCGGGAAATCCCTCCGGCAGCTCCCGCCGGGGCGCGGGCATGACGGGGACATTCTGAATCAGATAGCGGAGGTTCCGCTCCACCAGCTCCACCACCACATAGTCTGCCTCCCGCTGGGACACCAGGTCCAGCCGGTAGGGCATGGACCGGGAGAACAGCGCCGCGCCAAAGCTGTCCGCCAGATAGGGGTACAGCAAATTTCCGAAGGAGTCCCGGAACATCAGCAAAGAGCCCTCTCCGCTGCCGTGGGTCATGATGGTCAGGTTCTCCGCCGAGCGGATGGGGACGTCGTAGGTGAGATCCAGCCCGCTGGCGTAGATCCAATCGGTCTCCAGCCCTTCCCCCGTGGGGTAGAGCATGTCATAGAGATCGCCTTTGTGGACTTCCTCCGGGGTGAAGGGCCCGTCAAAGTATTGGGACTCCCGCCCAAGGGCGTGGTTGACGGCGTCGGCGGCCAGCGCCGCGCCCTGGCTGTTCCAGTGGGAATCCGTCCGGAAGTACAGGGGCTCCTCCTGTGCCCGGAAGAGGGCGAAGCAGTCCAGCTCCGCCACGCACTGCCGGGCCAGCTCTGCGGACAGGCGCTCCGCGTCATGAGGCTCCTGGGAGGCGGTGAGGCCGGGCATATGCTCCGGATAGAGGGAGTTTTTGTTCGGTGCGGTGGTAAAGAGGAACTTCGCCCCCTGGCTTTCGCAGTATTCGGAGATCAAGGCCAGATTCCGGGCGGCGGAGAAGAGCTCCCGGTCCGTCATGGGCTCCAGCCCCGCGTAGTCCGGCAGGGTGTCCCCGAAGTAGAGCCAGCCGTCCGTACCCAGCACAACGTCCTCCGTGATGGAGCTGCGGAAGAGCTTGACGTTCAGGGCGGACCAGAGGGTAATCATGTCCTGCCGGAGGAAGTAGTTGTCCCGGGCGTAGTCCTGTATCTGTGAGAGGTAGGCGGTGTTCCACCGTCCTTCCGCGTCCCACAGGGAAGGCGGCGCGGAGAGTGCCTGATTGCCGCCGGCTTCCGCCGCCTGTGGGGCCAGAGCCATTCCCAGGGAGGGAATTAAGCACAGTAGGAGGATCAAGGCCGTAAATGTGGCGTAAAGGAAATTTTTTTTCATAAACAGCGCCTCGGATTTCTTAATGATATGGCAGTTCATGAGGCTGGAGCCCCGAGGGTGGAACCCCGGAGGGAGGGCCTTGCCAACAACCCTGCTATATAATAAGTACCATGAGAAGGCTCTTTGGTTTTATAATTTCGAAAAAATTTTAAAAATTTCGAAAAAACCCTGGCGGCCGGCCCCTGAAAGGAGCGGCGGCCCCAGGGATGGCTAGAGGGGACGGTCAGAATTGGGCGTAGATAAAGGGTTGGAAAGCGCTGCCCGCCGCCGCCAGAAGGCAGAGGACAAATAGGGCGGCCGCTCCCGTGAAGGACGCCGTTTCCCAGCTGTTGCCGGAGAGGCGCTTGCGCAGCCAGGGTCCCAGAGGCAGGCTACCGAGAACGCCTGCTCCCAGGGCGCACCATACTGCGGGAGAGATGCGCTCCAGGGCCAGAGTGGAGGCGGGGGTGAGGGTGAAGCCGGCAAACATGGCCCGGAGGACCGTTATGGCCTCCCCCACGCTGCCGGCCCGGAAGACCACGAAGCCCAGGCACACGGCCAAAAGGGTGTAGACATGGCCCAGGAAGCGGCCCAGCCGCCCTTTTTGCAGAGTTTCCATGGGCAGGGCGCTCTCCAGGGCGGAGAGGAGCCCATGCCACGCGCCCCAGAGGACGAAGGTCCAGCTAGCCCCGTGCCAGAGGCCGCAGAGCAGGAAGACGATGGCTTTGTTCAGGCACTTCCGGGCCTTGCCCCGGCGTCCACCCCCCAGGGGGATGTAGAGGTAATCCCGGAACCAGAAGGAGAGGGACAGATGCCACCGCCGCCAGAACTCCGTGATGGAGGCGGAGACATAGGGATAGTCAAAGTTCTCCGGAGTGTCGAAGCCGAAGAGGGTTCCCAGGCCGATGGCCATGTCGCTGTAGCCGGAGAAGTCGAAGTAGATTTGCAGCGTGTAGGCAATGGCGCCCAGCCAGGCCATGCGCCAGTCCAGGTCCGCCCCCAGGGCGAAGGTGGTGTTGGCGACGGTGGACACCAGCTCGGAGAGCAGGGCCTTCTTGGCAAAGCCCACGGTGAAGCGCCGCAGGCCCTCCGCGGTCCGCCGGGCGCTGAGCTCCGGGCGCTCCAGCCCCTGGATGAACTGGCCGAAGCGGGAGATGGGGCCGGAGGTCACCTGAGGGAAGAAGGAGATATAAAGCAGCACGTCGGAGAAGCGGCGTGCCCTGGCAGTCTCATCCCGGTAGACGTCTATGAGGTAGGACATCGATTTGAACGTGAAAAAGGAAATGCCCAGGGGCAGCAGCAAGTCCGCCTGGGGCAGCTCCGTCTGGAAGAGCCGGTTCAGGGTGTCGGTAAAGAAGCCCAGGTATTTGAAAAGGCCCAGCAGCGCCAGATGGAAGGTCAGAGACAGGGCCAGCAGGGCCTTCTTCTGCCGGACGGACGGCATGAAAAAACCGGCAGCGCAGCTCACGGCGGCGGACAACAGCAAACAGGGAATCCCCTGCCACTGCCCGCAGGCGTAGAAGGCCAAACTGACGGCGATAAGAATATAATTGCGACACCTACCCGAGACCAGCAAACTCAGCAGCCACGCCAGAGGGAAAAAGAAGAAGAGAAACGGTGCGGAATGTAGGGCCATGTAAACACCAACTCCTAAACAGACTACAGTACATCCGACGGGAGCTCCGCGGGACAAAAATGAGGCTCCGCCGTGTTTCCGCCTTACGGAAAGGGGAGAGAATTTGGCCCGGTTCAGCTGGAAATATGTCGAATCTATGAACATTATACACCTTCGTGGGAAAAAGTCAAGGTGTGAAGCGTGCAGCGGGAATAATTCAAAAACAAAATGATCCGATGGAAGTCCGCCGCAGCGTGGTTCCTGGTGTATTCATGATATTCCGCTCCCAAACAAAATTTTCCATCTCCGGGGCTCTGGAAAGTATTAGAAAAAGCGCCGGAGGGAGGACGCAAGGTCCCCCTCCGGCGCGGGCAGGGATTTTTCACGGTGAAAAGACAAAACGTATGGGGCTCCAGAATGTTTTTCGCCGGTCAGAGCAGACCCAGGCTGCGGAAGAGGAAGGTACAGACGAACATGGTGAACACGGACAGCACCGTGGTGGCGCAGACCAGTTGTCCCGCCAGGGGGCCGTCGGCGCCCATGGCCACGGCCATGGGATAGGAGGCCACCGCCGTGGGAGCGGCAAAGAGGACCATCAGGGCGCACAGGCTCTGCCCGCGGAAGCCCAGGGCTACGGAGAGGGGGAGAAACAGGAGCGGTACCAACAGCGTCCGCAGAACCGTTCCCATGGCCAGGGGACGGCGGTTGTTCCGGGCCTCGCCCAGGTCCAGACTGACGCCCAGGGAGATGAAGCTGATGGTGGTGGTGACCCCGGCCACATCCTGCACGACTTCCCACAGCAGCGCCGGAAGGCGGAAGGGAAGGGCCATCAGCACCAGGGCGGACAGGGTGGCAAGAACCATGGGATTTTTCAGGATGGAGAGGGCCAATTTTCCCGGGTTCGTCCGGCCGAAGAGGCCGGTCTCCAAAATGACTACGCCAAAGGCGTTGGTCACAGGCACCGCCACCGCGCCCACCAGGGCCACGGGGCCGATGTTGCCCTCGCCGTAGATGGACTCCGCCACGGCGATGCCGAAGAGGATATAGTTGGTCCGCATCATGGCGTGGCCGATGGTGGCGGCCTTAATCGGGTTCGGCTCCAGGCGGCGGGGCAGCAGCAGAGCCAGGGGCAGCAGCGCCGTCAGGGTCAGCGTGACGAAGAGAATCTCCCGGAGGTCGAAGTTCTGGGAGAGGTCCGTTTCATAGATGTTTTTGAACAGCAGCACCGGCATGAACAGGCGGAAGGTCAGCTTGTCCATGTTCCGCATGGTGGGGCGGTCGATGACACCTGTCTTACGGGCTCCCGTCCCCAGCGCCATCAGCAGCGCCATGGGCAAAACCGCGCCCAGGGCGGCCAGGAAACTTTCCAGCATAGGGATACTCCTTTGATTCGCGGTACCTGTAGGTTTACTTGCTTTGCATGATGTGAATGGCGAAGCCGCCGAACTCACCGTCCAGATAGATGTTCTTCAGCTTGCCGTCCTCGGTGTAGGCGGCGGTGTTCATGTTGAAGGAAAAGCCTTTTCCCTTCAGCTCCTCCACGGCGGCGTCCAGGTCCGCCGTCTCCATGGCGATGTGGCCGTTGGTGCCCAGGAAGGGGGCCTTCATGCACTCGAAATAGGTTCCGGCGAAGTTGGAACTGTTGCCCTGACGGGGCGCCAGGTTAAACATCAGGCTCAGGAGTTCTGTCAGTTTAAGGGCTTCCTCGGGGTTGGGGGTATTGAATCCTACGTGCATCAGTTTGAATGTGTTTTGCATCAGCTGCTCCTCCTTTTGATAAAAAATCCGCTGGAACCTACAGGGAGGGCTCCGGTGCGCACCTGGAAGAGGCCTCTTGCCGGTTTCAGACGGATTTTGGCCCGCCGTCAGAGACGGCGGGCTTGCTTAAATCTTAGTGTATCATAGGAAGATAGAAAAAAACAAGCATTTTTTTCCTTGGTTATCGAAAATCTTTCAAAAAATCATGGAGGATACGCCTCCTAAAGACCGCAGCGAACATCGCTGTGGGAGGCCGAGAAAAGGACCTTGTCTCAAATCCCGCCGTCAGGCCTTTTTGGCCCGGTTAATGGCGGCCAGGATGGCCCGGAGGGGGGCCAGGTTGATGTTGTGGCTGAGACCTACGCCCCAATACTGCTTTCCGGTGCGCTGGTCCTGGAGGAGAATATAGGCCACGCCCTGGGAGTCGGAGCCGTCGGTGATGGCGTGAGAGGCATAGTCCAGGAAGGTGAAGCGGGAAATCTTTTCCCCCTGGATGGCGTTGAAGAAGGCGTCAATGGGGCCGTTGCCCTCGCCGGAGACCTGGAATACGGTGTCCGTGTGGCGGAGGGTTCCCTGGAAGGCCACGTGGGAGTGGCCCTTTTCGTCCACCGTCTCCTTGAAGGCGTGCTTGAGGAGCTGGTAGGGCTGTTTCGCCTCGATGTACTCCTGGTGAAACAGCTCGTTGATCCGCTCCGGAGCCACCTCTTTTCCCACCTTGTCCGTCTCCACCTGGACGATGTGGCCGAACTCCGGCTGCATGGACTTGGGCAGGTCAAAGCCGAAGTCGTGCTCCATGATGTAGGCCGCGCCGCCCTTGCCGGACTGGGAGTTGATGCGGATGATGGGCTCGTACTCCCGGCCCACGTCGGCGGGGTCGATGGGAAGATAGGGAATTTCCCAATATTCGGTGCCGGAGGTCTTCATATACTGGACGCCCTTGTTGATGGCGTCCTGATGGCTGCCGGAGAAGGCGGTGAAGACCAGCTTGCCCACATAGGGCTGGCGGTCTCCCACAGGCATCTTGGTGCAGCGCTCGTACATCTCCTTGATTTTGTTGATGTGGGAGAAGTCCAGCTCCGGGTTCACGCCTTGGGTGTACATGTTCATGGCAAGAGTCACCATATCCACGTTGCCGGTGCGCTCGCCGTTGCCGAAAAGGGTGGCCTCCACCCGGTCCGCTCCTGCCAGCAGACCCATCTCCGTTGTCGCCACGCCGCACCCCCGGTCGTTGTGGGGATGAAGGGAGATGATGGCGCTGTCCCGGCCGGGGAGAGTGCGGATGAAGTATTCCAGCATGTCGGCGAACTGATTGGGCATGCAGTTTTCCACGGTGGTGGGGAGATTCAGGATGACCTTGTTCTCCGGCGTGGCGTGGAGGTGGTCCAGAACAGCCTGGCAGATTTCCACGGCGTAGTCCATCTCCGTGCCCATGAAGGACTCCGGGGAGTATTCGAACCGGAGGTTCATGCCCTGTTCGATCATGGGCTGGGACATCTCGTAGATCAGGTCCGCGGCGTCGGTGGCGATTTTGGTGATGCCCTGGCAGTCCATGTGGAAGACCACCTTCCGCTGGAGGGTGGAGGTGGAGTTGTAGAAGTGCAGGATGACGTTCTTGGCGCCCCGGATGGCCTCAAAGGTCTTCTTAATCAGGTGCTCCCGGGCCTGGACCAGCACTTGAATGGTCACATCGTCGGGAATGTGGCCCCCTTCGATAAGCTCCCGGCAGATCTCATACTCCGTCTCGCTGGCGGAGGGGAAGCCGATTTCGATTTCTTTCACGCCGATGTCGATCAGGGTGTGAAAATACTCCAGCTTCTCCGCCAGATTCATGGGGTCAATCAAGGCCTGGTTTCCATCCCGCAGGTCCACGGAGCACCAGGTGGGCGCCTTAGTGATGACCCGGTCCGGCCAGGTGCGGCCCTGGATGGGCTGGGGCTGGAAGGGAATGTACTTTTCAAATCCCGGTTTCATAACAGTGTCCTCCTCAAAAAAATATGGCGTTGGATGTGTCAGGGGACAGAAAAACGCCCCCGACTCCTTCGAGTCAGGGGCGTGTAAACAACACGCGGTACCACCCTGGTTCAACCACCGGTCACCCGGCGGCCCTCACAGCCTCCAACAAGGCTTTGGCCAATAACGAGGCCAGCCGTCCCACCCTACTGCAAAGGTTCGGGCGGACTGCTCAGGGGCCAGTTATCCACAGGATTCTCCGCACCGGTTCGCAGCAACCACCGGCTCTCTGAGCGTGAACGGCCTGTCTTTCTCCCCATCACTGCATTTGCATGCATTTTAGCGGATACAGAGCCGTTTGTCAAGAGGAAAATTTCGCCCCTAGAAGGAGGGCATCAGCCCTTCTCCTGCAATTGCGCCAGTTTTTTCAACTGTTCCAGGGCGTAGTCCTGAAACTCTGGCCGCAGGGATTTGAAGATCGTCAGGGCTTCGTCAAATTTCGCGTCCGGTTTCGGAGAGAAGCCTGTTTCCAACAGGACGTCGCCGGAGGTCTGCAAAATGTTTGCCAGTTGTTTGATCTTTTCCACGTCCGGCTGCCGCTTGCCTGTCTCGTAACCGCAGTAGGTGCTTTTGGTAATACCCATTTGATCGGCGACTTGCTGCTGGGTGTAGTGCATGTTCCGCCGCGCCGCTTTCAGCTGTTCCCGAAACCCCATAGCACACCTCATTTCCCATTATAAATATCATACCATTTAGTTGGCGAAATGTCAACAAATCCTAGGATATCAATTGACAAGTTGGCGTATTGCGTATATAATTAGTGAAAAGTCGGCGATTCGCCCACAAGGGAGGTGAAGGAGATGTACGCGAATCTGCTGGAGCAGAAGGACTATTATCATCTCACCGACGAAGACATGGGAAACATCATCGGCGTGAGCCGGAATATCTACAGTCAAAAACTGCGAAGCGGGAGATTTTGGCCCAGCGAGTGCCGGGCGTTTTGCAGGTACTTCAATAAGTCCTTCGAGTACTTATTTGCCACGGAGCCGGACTGCGGAACGGACCGCAGCCCCTAAAGAGGTGATTTGGATTTCTGAGGGATCATTTGCCGGAAAGGTGTCCGTGTTGGCTTGTGACCAGACCCTAGAGCAGTTCCCAGAAATCATGAGAAACAAGGAAGCGAGGGCAGGGAGCGCAGGGCAAGGCGAAGGACGCAGGCGGGCTGACGCACGTCTGGGACGAGAACGCGGCCCTGCGATTCCTGGACCGCTGAACGTTTCTCATGATTTTTTGGGTGCTGCTCTAGGATTGAAACAAATAGTTTTCCCCCTGGGCGATCTTCGCGGCTTTCATAGCCGACCCAGGGGGAATCCTCTGCAATTCGCCGGCGGCGGGGAAATTGTGAAAAAATAGTCTACGAAATTATTCAAATTTTGCTTTTCATCTAGGCTGGCCTGTGTTATAATGAATGTATATTCACTGCATTAAGATAGTGGTTTTCTCGGTTTTTGCGCAAATAATACGGATATAATTTCCGTTTTTTTGCAAAAAAAGAGACCAACGTGAAGGTGGAATTCCAAACAGGCGTTGCGGGGAGGTTTTTAAGGATGAAGAATAAAATTGCATACTGCGGGTTGGACTGCGAGGCCTGCGACGCCTACTTGGCGACGGTCCGGGATGACCAAGCCCTGCGGGAGAAGACCGCAAAGTTGTGGGCCGAGGCGAATCAGGCGCCCATTCTGCCGGAACATATCAACTGCGAAGGCTGCCGTGAAGACGGGGTTAAAACCGTGTACTGTGAACAGCTTTGCGCTGTTCGCCGGTGCGCGCTGAAAAGGGGCGTGACCACTTGCGGTGACTGTGCGGATATGGAGACCTGCCAGACCGTGGGGGAGATTTTTTCCCACAACCCGGCCGCCCGGGAAAATCTGAGGGGCTAGGCCGGGGGTTGGGACGCCGGCCAGGGAATCGGGCGTTTCTTTTGAAGAGTGGGGCCGGGCTTCTGCCGCTTGCAAAGCGCAGGTGGGCGTGTTATACTACACTGGATTGTGCTCCTTGCAAGAGGTGGGGATGCTCTGAAAACCGGGCGCCTGGGAAGCAAGACGGCCCCTTGGCGTCACGGGTGTGTGGCGCCAAGGGGATTCCTTTTTTTGTAAATATACTTGTGGATGCAAAAAGCGTACGCTTTTTGATGACAGCCGTATACGGCTGTCATCAAATCCCTTGTGTTTCTCCCGATTTTATCGGGGACGACAGCGCGCGAGGTCCTTCGGGGCCGGGGCGTTTGGAGGAAGGTCGTGACAGGCCGCCTTTCCGGGCGGCGGAGGGAGTGGGAGAAGATGTCGGAAATCGAGATGCGGAAATTGGGGCGGAAGGAGCTGCTGGACGCGCTGGCGGACCGGGAGGATGAGATTGACCGGCTTCGGCTCCGGTTGGTGGATGTGGAGAAGCGGCTCTCGGACCGGGAGATCAAGATCGACCGGGCGGGTTCCATTGCCGAGGCCTCCCTGTCCTTGAGCGGGATTTTTGAAAGCGCGGAGAAGGCGGCGGCCCAGTATCTGGAGAACATTGAGCGGCTGAGCAGCCGTCAAGAGAGTGTCTGCCGGGAGATGGAGGAAAAGAGCCGGGCGGAGGCGGAACGGATTCTTGCGGACGCCGGGCGGCGGGCGGAGGCCCTGATCGCCAAGGCCCGTCAGGAGGCGGAGATCCTTCTGAGCGGCGCCCGGCAGCTGGAGGCGGACACAAAGCGGGAGTGCGAGGTGCTGAAAGCCAAAGCGGAGGCGGAGGCGGAGCAGCACTGGGAGACGGTCTCCCGCCGTCTGCGGCAGTTCTGCCAGAGCCGGGAGGAGCTGAAGGCCCTTCTTCTGGAACGGAATCTTCCGGCGGAGGAGATTAGCCGCGAGCCGTGAGGCGCCGGCGCACTTGTAAAGACGCAATGGCGTCTTTCAACCGGCCGGTGATGCCCGTCGCGGATTTCAAAAGATAAATCCGCCGGTTTACGTTCCGGCGATGGATATTGCGTTGAAGTGGGTTCAGGGAGCGCGGAGTCTCCCTTTCGTTTGCGGGGTGCGGTTTATGAATGTTCTGTTGATTGGCGGTTCGGGTAGCTTGATTGACAGCATCATTATCAAGCTGAAAAAAGAGGGCCATCGCATCAGCCTTTTGACCGGGAGCCGGTATACCGGAACCGTCTACCAAAAGGTTTTTGAAAAATACAACTTTACATACGATTATACCTGCATAGGCGACATTTTCGAGAGTGTCGATCCGGACCTGACCATCTATCTGGGGGCCTTTGACACGAATTACCGCTGGCGGGAGGTAGAGACCGACGCGGTAAAATACTCCGCCGGTTTGATGAACATCCTGATGAGCTATTCCTCCCGGGGCCGGGGAAGGTTTGTCTACCTGTCCTCGGACGAGGTGTACAGCGGCAGCTATTCGGAGGATATTCCGGAGGAGGAGCTCCTCACGCCGGTGGGCGTCCGGGGCATGGCCTTGGCCCAGGGGGAGGAGATGTGCGCCAGCTACCGCAAAAATCGGGAATTGGACCTGATTACCCTGCGGCTGGATCACTTTTATAAGGTTCCGAAGAACCGGGGGGAGATCCGGGAGATCTGCGGCGCCATGTGCCTGGAGGCCTTTGAAAAGCACGTTCTCACTGTCCTTCCGGGGAGAAGCTTTTCCCTTTTGTACGAGACGGACGCCGTGGAGTTCCTGTGCCGTCTGGCCACTTGCGCCAAGCACGAGTACGAGATTTACAACATCTCCTCTCCGGAGGTGATTACCCAGCGGGAGCTGGCGGAGCTCATTCAGGAGGCCATAGGCGAGCCGGTGGTGATTGTGGACGATCAGCCGGTGAGTGAGCGCCGGGTCCTCTCCGGCCGCCGGTACGAGAGCGAGTTTGGAAATCCGTTCTTCTGCGAAGTGTCGGGAATCGTGGAGAAGATTCTCCAGTACATGAAAAAACACAGGGAGGAGTTTCTCACCGACGGCGGCGGGAAGAAGGGCTTTTTCGCCCGGTTATACCAGAAGCTTGGCTGGCTGCTGAAGGCGCTGATCCCCTATGTGGAGAATATGATCGTTTTCATTCCCTTTTTCATGCTGAACAACCGGGCGGTGGGCAGCGCCTATTTCTCCAAGCTGGACTTCTACCTGTTGTACGTGCTGCTGTTCGCCATTGTCTACGGCCAGCAGCAGGCCACCTTCTCGGCGGTGCTGGCTGTGGCGGGGTATTGCTTCCGTCAGAGCTATAACCGAACCAGTTATGAGGTGTTGCTGGACACGAATACCTATGTCTGGACGGCCCAGCTCTTCATTCTGGGACTGACCGTGGGCTACATGCGGGACCAGATCCGGCAGTTAAAACGGGAGAGCATGGAGGAACGGGATTTCCTCACCTTGCAGTTGACGGATATTCAGGACATCAACGGCAGCAACGTCCGGGTGAAGAACGCCCTGGAAACCCAGATTGTTAACCAGAACGACAGCGTGGGGAAAATCTACAGCATCACCTCCGCCCTGAATCAGTACAGCCCCGAGGAGGTGTTGTTCTACGCGGCGGAGATGCTGGGGAAGCTGGTCAAGAGCCAGGACGTGGCCATCTACACCATCTCCAACGCCTCTTACGCCCGCCTGTTTTCCTCCACCTCGGAGAAGGCGAAGATGCTGGGCAACTCCATCCGGTATACTGAGCTGGGGGAGCTTTACGACACCTTGGTTGCCCGAAAGGTCTACATCAACCGTAAGCTGGATGACCGCTATCCCCTGATGGCCAACGCCATTTTCGAGCAGGACGAAATGCAGCTGATCCTGATGGTCTGGGGAATCCCCTGGGAGAGCATGACTCTGGGCCAGGCGAACCATTTGGTAGTCATCAGTTCCCTGATTCAAAACGCGGTGCTGGGGGCCAACCGCTATCTGGCCACGCTGGAGCACCAGCGCTATATTGAGAACACGAACATTTTGGGCACCGAGGCTTTCTCCGGACTGGTGAAGGCGTTCCTGTCGGCCCGGCGAAAGGGGCTGACGGAGTGCACTCTTTTGCGGGTGGATACCCTGGGAACGGATCGCCGGGAGAGCGGCGGCCTTCTGGCGTCCAAGCTGCGCCAGAGCGACTATATCGGCCTCTTGGAGGACGGAGAGCTTTACGCGCTGCTGGCCAATACCAACCGGGATGACGCGAGGTATGTGATCCAGCGTTTCATGGAGCTGGGCTTTGGAAGCCGGGTAGTGGAAACCATGGAGGACGATGGAAATGACGCAGCTTAGGCTCTTTTTTATCATCCTGATTCTCAACGTCCTGGTGGTGCTGCTGTACATTCTGCTGAACATCCTGCTTTTTAAGAGAAAGAACCGAAGCTTTGTCCTCTGCTCCATTGTGATGCTGCTGTGTCCGGTGGTGGGGCCCTGTTTCTTCGTGCTGGCACTGATTTTGTTCCGGCTGTTCTACTACGACCCGGTGGACCTGGAGGATGTGGTGTTCAGCAAGGCCCGGGCCCGGACCTTTATTCACGCCGAGGAGGAGCGGGAGAGCAACCTGGCTCCCCTGGAGGAGGCCATCGAGATCACGGAGGCCAGCGAGCTGCGGACGCTGATGATGAGCGTGGTCCGGGGGGACATTCAGAATTCCCTGGCTACCATCGCCCTGGCGATGAACAGCGAGGACACGGAGACGGCCCACTACGCGGCCTCGGTCCTGCAAAGCACGCTGAACGTGTTCCAGGAAAATGTGGAGAAGCAGTATGCCCTGATCCGCCAGGAGGACGAGAACCGGCTCCAGTACGCCGACGCCCTGGTGGACTATATGAACCAGGTGCTGGGACAAAAGGTTCTGACCGGCCTGGAGCAGGAGCGGTATGTGAACCTGCTGGAGGAGACCTGCGAAATTCTCTTCCAGGCGGGACCGGAGCAGCTGAAAAGCCACCAGTACGAGGCGGTGAGCCTCCGGCTGCTGGACTTGAAGGAGTTCGAGCGCTGCGAGAAGTGGTGCTTGCGGGCGGCCGCCCAGTATCCCAACACGCTGGCCACCTACTCCTGTTTTTTGAAGCTCTATTTCAGCAACGGCCAGCGAGAGAAGTTTTTTGCGACCATTGACGATTTAAAGCGCTCCTCGGTGGTCATTGACCGGGAAACCCTGGAGCTGATTCGCGTGTTCCAGTAGAAGGGGGGGAGAGAGGACTCTTGAAAATCTGCTTGGTGGCGGAGGGCTGCTACCCCTACATGGTGGGCGGCGTTTCCAGCTGGGTGCACAGCATGATTCAAGCCTGGCCCCAGGTGGAGTTTGTGCTGCTGGCCGTCATTGCGGACCGCACCCTGAGCGGGCAGTTCAAGTTTGAGCTCCCCCAGAACCTGACGGCGGTTTACGAGGTCTACCTGAACGACAAGGACTGGGCCCACCGGAAGCACACCAAACGCCGGACCCGGCTGCGGGCCAAGGAGTATAAAGCCCTGCAAAGCATCGTCTCCGGAGACGATGTGGACTGGGATACCGTCTTCAGCATGTTCCAGAAAAAGCGGTTTTCCATTGACGATCTGCTGATGGGAGGAGACTTCCTCCGGATCGTGGAGGACTATTACCAAAAGCGCTATCCCTACATCGGCTTTTCGGACTTCCTGTGGACCATGCGGTCCATCTACCTGCCGCTGTTCCGGGTGCTCCAGACGAATCTGCCCAAGGCGGACCTTTACCATTGCGTGGCCACGGGCTACGCCGGCGTGCTGGGGAGCATGGCCGCCTTCCTGTATGGAAGCGGGCTGGTGGTCTCGGAGCACGGCATCTACACCCGGGAGCGGGAAGAGGAGCTTTTGAAAGCGGAGTGGGTGGCCGGCATCTATAAGAACGTCTGGATGGACCAGTTTCAGAAGATGTCCCGGCTGGCCTATGACCGGGCGGACGTGGTGACCTGCCTCTACGGCCGGGCGGGGAAGCTCCAGCAGGAGATGGGCTGCGCCCCGGAGAAGATTCGGGTGACGCCCAACGGCATCGTCACGGAGCGCCTGGAGAGGCTCCCCGGAAAGACGGAGGAGGACGCCGGCTACATCAACATCGGCGCCATCCTCCGGGTGACGCCCATTAAGGACGTGAAGACCATGATCCGGGCGTTCGCCTTCGCCAAGGAGAAGAACAGCCGCCTGCGGCTTTGGATCATGGGCCCCATGGACGAGGAGGAGAAGTACGCGCAGGAGTGCGTGGAGCTGACGGAGGCCCTGGGGGTGCCGGACGTGATTTTCACCGGGCGGGTGGACGTGAAGGAGTACCTGGGGCGGATGGACTACACCATCCTCACCAGCATCAGCGAGGGCCAGCCCTTGACGATTCTGGAGAGCTACGCGGCCCGGAAACCCGTGATTGCCACAGACGTGGGGAATTGCCGGGAGCTGATTTACGGGGAGGACGACGGCTGCGGCACGGCGGGCATCCTGACCCACGTGATGAACATCACGGAGATTTCCCAAGCGATTTTGGAGCTGGCTTCTTCCCCGAAGATGCGGGAGGAGATGGGGGAGTGCGGTTACCGCAGAGTGCAGAAGCGCCACCGCCTCCAGCAGATGCAGCAGGCCTACGAGAACATCTATCAGCAGGTGGGCTGGACTCACCAAAGGCCATGGGGAGAGATGTAAAATGGCGGGCATAGGCATAAAACTGAATCGTATTTTCGGCAAGAATACCCTGGCCACCAATTTGGTGGGCTTTGGGTACAGCTCCATTATGACCGTTGCTCCCATGTGCGTGGTCATCGGGGCCATCATGCTGATGGAATATTTTCTGGGCTTCTCCCGGCTGAGCTATACCGCCCGGGAGCTCTTCGCCTGTACGGTGCTGTATATCTTCATCTTTGCCCTGCTGAGCTGCGCGCCCTTTAACGCGGTGCTCTCCCGGTATCTCTCGGACATCATTTACAACGAGACCTATCAGGACATTCTTCCCTGTTTCTATACGGGGATGCTGATGAACATCGTCTTTGCCTGCCTCTTCGGTATTCCCTTCTGCATCCATGAGTATTTGACGGGGCAGGTTTGGATCTTTTACGTTTTCGCCGGGTACTGCGGCTTTGTGTCCCTGGCCCTGGTGTTCTACTGCATGCTGTACCTCTCCATCTGCAAGGACTACGGAAAAATCTCCCTGTATTTCATCCTGGGCATGCTGGTGACCGTGCTCCTCTCTTTGCTGCTGGTGTACTTCTTCCACGTGGAGGTGAGCTTCGCCATGCTGGTGTCTCTGGACGTGGGCTTCTGGCTGATCGCCTCCATGGAGATGGCCCTGGTGAAGAGCTATTTCCGGGAGAACAGCCGGAAGTACAAAGAGGTGCTGCGGTATTTCAAGAAATATTGGCAGCTGGTGGGCACAAATTTTTTCTACATCCTGGGCCTGTACATCCACAATTTCGTATTTTGGACCACGGACATGCGCATGGTTGTGGTGGACAGCTTTGTCTGCGCCCAGCCCTATGACATGGCCACCTGTCTGGCCATGTTCACAAACCTCTCCGCCAGCGTGATTTTTATCTCCCGGGTGGAGATGAACTTCCACGAGCGCTATAAGCGCTATTCCGAGGCGGTGATCGGCGGCCGGGGCAACGACATCGAAAACGCCAAGCGGCGGATGTTTTACCAGCTGGCCGAGGAGCTGCTGAGTCTGGTGCGGCTGCAATTCATTGTCAGCGTCAGCTTGTTCTTGCTCTGCATCATTCTGCTGCCCCAGTTTGGATTCGGCGGCATGGTGATGCGGATGTACCCCTGTTTGGCCGGCGGGTATTTCATCCTCTTTGTCATGTACGCCGTGATTATTTTCCAATACTATTACAACGACCTGAACGGCTCCCTGCTCACGTCCCTGCTTTTCTGCCTGGTGACGTTTGTGGGCAGCATCCTGACCAGCCGGTATCTTGCGCCGGTGTGGTACGGTCTGGGCGTCGTGGCGGGGGCTTTGGTGGGGTTCACCTTTGCCTACTATCGGATGCGGAAAATGGAACGGGACCTGGATATCCACATTTTCTGCGCCGGCAATCTGGTGGAGAAGGGCTTTGGAAAGAAGCCCTCCAACAAGGTTTACGACCGACCGCTGCCCGCCCGAAGAAGGCGGAGACGGTTCCGGCGCAAGGACCGCACCGTGTTTTGGCGCCGCTGATGGGTAGGTGATTTCGCATGTCAATGAATGTGCTGACGCTGCTGGAGACCGTCTCGGTTTTTGGGGCGTATCTGTTTGTGTCAGTAGGGCTGCCGGCTTTCGTGTTCGGGCGGAAGCTGAAGGAACATCGAATACTGGAGCGTTTCCTGGTCTATTTCATGATTGGCAATTTCTATATCATGAATCTGGTCTACCTCCTTCAGCTCCTGAGGATTTCCTATCCGGTCACCCTGGCTCTGGGGACCTTCGTACCGGCGGTTCTGACGCGGCTGCGGCTGAACCGGACGCCGGTACGTCAGATGGTGGAGGACCGGCTGGCGGACTTGAAAAAGCTTACAAGGGGCTTCATGGGCCGCCGGACGGCGATATTCCGGATTGGCCAGGCGGCGGGGCGGAAGCTCAAGGCGGCGGGACGCTATATTGGCAGGATTTTGCTCAGCCATCCCATCGACTGCCTGCTGCTGGCGGCCTTTTTGGGATTTATAAATTGGCTTCAGGGGACGAATTTGTTGATTGCCTATGGCTATAAGGCCTCCGATATCCCGGTACATAACTACTGGATCAACCAGCTTTGCGAGAATCACATTTTTGTTGCGGGCATTTACCCCTACGGCTTCCACTGTGTGATTTACTACCTCCACAGTCTCTTTGGCTTCCCGACTTTTGAGATTTTGCGGGTTTTCGGCTTTGTGGAAAGTGTTATGGTCCACCTGATGCTGCTGGTGTTTCTGAAGCTATGCTGTAAGAGTCGGTTTGCGCCGTATGTGGGCGCGTTCCTCTATGCGGGGAGCAACTATTATAAAAGTGGAGTCTATTTGCGGTTTTATGCAGCCTTGCCCCAAGAGTTTGGCATGATTTTCATTTTGCCGCCAATTTATTTCGGCTTCGCCTATTTCGCGACGCACAAACGGGAGCTGGAGGCGGCGGGAACGGCAGTTGGGAGAGGGTGGCTATGGAAAAAGCTGCGGGTCGCTGGGGTTGGGCAAACAACCGTGCCAGCCTCCCCTTTGGAGTCGCCGGAGGGGGAAGAGCCCTTGGAGGAAGAAGCTCTTCCTCTCTCAAATCCGGAGACGCCCCAAGAGGAGGAGCCGGTGCCGCCTGAAAAGCCAAAGCGCTGGAGAGAGCGAATACGGCTGCTGCGCTGGCGGGAGTCCTATCTTTACCTGGCCGGCTTTGCGATGAGCTTTTCCATGTCCCTCACCGTCCATTTTTATGGGACGATTATTGTGGGCTTGTTCTGTCTGGCGATGGCCATTGGCTATGCGTTCCTCTTTTTCCGGAAGCAATATTTCTGGAGTGTAGTTTCCACAGTGCTTCTCGGCGTGTTCATTGCAATTTTGCCCATGCTGCTGTCATTCCTCGGTGGGACAAAGCTGAGCGGTTCCATTGGATGGGGGCTGAGCGTTATTCGGGAATCTCAGGCGCAGACGGAAGTGCAAGCTCCGTCCGACGGCGGGGAGACCGTCACTCAAGAGCCTGTTTTGACGCCGCAAGAGCCCCAAAAAACGATGATTGAGCGCATCTGGGAGCGTTGGGAGAAGGTTCGGGAAGTTATCCTCTGGGCACTTCAAAATTGGGTGGTGAAGCTTCCGGAAAGTCGCTATGCCACTTGGATTATCGACAGCTTCGCAGTGCTCGTTGGGCTGGGTTTTCTGCTGTTTTTACTGCGGCAGAGATGCTACGGAGCCATGCTGGTTTCCGTGGGAATTTACCTGATGTTTATGACCATTATGCAGACCGCGGAAACCCTTGGCATCCTGGCTTTGATGGACAGCAGCCGGGCGAGTATCTATTTTGCCTATTCTTTGCCGCTGCTGATATCGTTTGGAATCGATGCGGTCCTTTCACTGGTGTTTCTGCCTTTTCGAAACAAGGGCCTGGTTCATCTCCTGTCTCTGGCCCTCGTGATTCTGACGGTCTGGCATGTCTGGAAGACGGATCAAATTCGTTCCCCCTGGAAGGGCGGGGCCCTGGAGAGCAACGAGGCCATTACCTGTATGGAAAATATCATCGCTACGGAGGACGACTTCACCTGGACCGTCATCTCCGCCAACGACGAGCTTCAGATGGGACTGGAGTACGGTTACCACTACGAAGTGAGTACCTTTTTGCGGGACATGGAGGGGGTGGAGGACTGGCCTGAAATTCAGCTTCGGATCCCTACGCCGGTGGTGTTCATTTTCATCGAGAAAATCCCGTTGGCCTATATGGAGGAATACGAGGGTACGGGCCAGCCAGTCTCTGAGGAGGGAGCCGCCCGGCCTCTACCAGGCGGCGAGGGCATCGGTATATACCAGGGCGAGCGCCGCTGGGTCCTCATGTCCCGGATGTACTACTGGGCTCAGGAATTCCAGAGGCTTTACCCCAACGAAATGGAGGTCTATCTGGAGACGGACAACTTTGTCTGCTACCGGATCGAGCAGAACATATTCCGCCTGTATGACTTTGCCATTGACTACGATTACAATACACGGGATTATACCCAGGGCGAGGGGGACGACGGATGAGGGAGCCCATGATAACCCATCGGAAATATTTCAGCATCCTCTTCATCATGCTGGTGATTGTCTTTATGTTCGTCTTTACCCAGGTGGCAAAGGAGTCCATCAGCGACTACGATGTCAACGCCCACGCGGCCAAGCCCCCGGTGTCCGGCAGTCTTCGCTGGACCCCGGAGGACGGAGCCCTGGCCTCTATGGCCCTGGGGACGGAGAGTCTGCCGGCGGAGGGCCGATACGTGCTGCTTCTGGGAGACGAGAGCAATGATGCGGGAAGGGTGGTCTGTCAGTGGTGCCGGTACACCAAGCGGAATCTGGCTGTCCGGAGCAGTGCCCAGGGCTGTTCGCCGGGGGTGAACCCGCCGGATTTGATCCTGGTGGATGCCACCGTGATCGACTGCGGAAGGGAAGAGGCGGCACTGATGGACCTGGCCGAAGCGGGCTGCGATCTGCTGTTCTGCAATCTCCCCGGTCCTCAGGTGATCCGGGCGCGGGAGGGCCTTCGGACCCTGCTGGGGATCCGGGAGGTCCGGGCTGACTCCATTGAGGTGGAGGGAATACACCTGTTTGAGGACTTTTTTCTGGGTGGCCGCTATATTTACGCCGCCACGGACGAGGAGAGCCGGAAGCGGCAGGATCTGACATTGGAAATGCCCTGGTACATTACTTTGTCCGGCACAAAGACTTACATGGTAGGTATGCTGGAGGAGCTGCTGGAAGACGAGGAGGCCATGAATGAGTATTTCCCGGGCGTTATCTGGCGCAACAGCTACAAGGGGGCCAACGTCTTCGCGGTAAACGGGGATTACCTGTCCGATATCACGGGCCTTGGGATTTTGAGCGCCGTGTACTATGAGGCCAGACCCTATGACCTCTATCCTGTCATCAACGCTCAGAATTTGGTGGTCGTGGATTATCCAAGCTTCGCAGAGGAAAACACGGAGGTTATTCAGAAGCTGTACAGCCGGTCTCCGAAGGCCTTGCAGCAGGACATCGTATGGCCCATGCTGCTTTCGATGGCCCGCAGGGGAGGATGGAAACTGACCAGTTTTCTTGTGCCGCAGTATGACTATCAGGATGGAGCGGAGCCTAACGCCGAAAATTACCAATTCTATCTCCAACAGTTCCGGGAGGTGGAGGCGGAAGCCGGGATTTCCCTCCGGCACAGCGATCAGATCACCCTGGCGGAAAAGGTGGAGCGGGACGAGGCATTTTACGATTCCGCGAACAGCCGGTATGTATACACGGCGGCATACGCGGAGCCCTCGGAGTTTATGAAGTTAAAGGATCAGCCGGAGGCCGCGTTCACGTCGGAAATTCGGACGGTGGCCTGTGAGTACCGTCCGGACATGCCGCTGGTGTTCTATTGCGACGATGAGATTACCGGACAGAGCATCATCGGAGACGCCAGAACCCATACCTATAAGGAGAATGTGCGCCTTCGGGGCCTGGAGACGGCGCTGGGGTACAGCATGGTCAAGATCGATATCCACGATGTTCTATGGACGGAGAGTGAGGATACCCTTTGGGAGAAGATGTCCGAAAAGGTGACCAGCAATCTGGACACCTGGTGGAAGGCGTTTCAGGCCTTTGACAAGACCACGCTGTCGGAGAGCGACAGGCGGGTGAGAACGTTCCTGAACCTGGATTACAAGGAACGGCGGGAGGACGACCGGATTTCCCTGGAGATCGAGGGCATGGAAGAGGAGTGCTGGTTCCTTCTGCGTACTCACGGAGAGAAGATTGCGGAAATCCAGGGAGCGGAATACGAGCGGGTGGAGCGGGACGCCTATCTGCTCCATGTTCTGGAGGACCGGGTGGAAATCCTGCTGGAGAAAAACCGGGGAGTGTTGAAATACACCTTGCCGGAAGAAGACTAGGAGAGGAGGGATTACAATGGACGCGGGTTTTGAAATACGCCTCGCGATGATTATCACTGGGGTTTTCCTGCTGGGAATTACCATGCTGTCTCTGTCGAGGCGAAAGATGACGGACCCTTTTGCCCTGACCTGGGCGCTGATCAGCGTTATCCTGATTCTGGGAGGGGCCTTCCTGCGTCCCGCGGAATTGAACCGCTATATTAGCGGCATGGGAATGCTGATGGTGGCCTCCATCGGATTCTGCCTGCTCTTCGGCGCGTATTTTATGAGCCTCCGGGTGTCGGAATTGATGCGCAGAAATCAGGAGCTGTCCATGCAGATATCGCTGTTGCGGCAGACGGTGGAGGATTTGGAGGAGCAGTGGGAGAACGCTTCTGTCGGGGATGAGGAAGGGGAGGCGCGGAATGAAGAAGCTGCTGTTTGTCATTAATACGATGGGGTGTGCCGGAGCTGAGTTCGCGCTGCTGGAGCTCTTCCGCCATTTGGATTCGCCGGAGTATGAAGTGTCCCTGTATGTTATGGTAAACCAAGGGGAACTGGCTCGGGAGCTGCCGCCCTATGTCCGCTTGCTGAACCGGCGCTATCAGTATGATTCCGTGCTGACGCCGAAAGGGCGGCGAAAGCTGATGGCACAGGTGCTGCGGGCCATGGTTACCCGGGGAACGGTGTTCCGCCTGCTCCCCTATCTCTGGCGGAATTTCTGGCGGATGCTGCGAAAGGGGGAGGTCCGGCTTGACAAGCTGCTGTGGCGCGTTTTGGCGGACGGCGGCGAGCGAATGGAGGAGACCTACGATCTGGCGGTGGCCTTTCACGAGGGCGGTTCCACCTACTATGTGGCCGACCATGTGAGAGCTCGAAAAAAGGCGTCCTTTCTTCACATTGATTATGAAAAGGGAGGCTATTCCCCCATGCTGGATGGGGACTGCTATCAAAAGATCGATCAAATATTTCTTGTATCCGACGAGATCAAAGGCGCTTTTTTGGCGTTCCACCCGGAGTGCGAAAGCAAGGTGGAGGTCTTTCATAATATTTTGAACCGGGAGAGAATTTACCGCCTGTCCACGCTTCCCGGCGGCTTTTCCGACCACTTTGATGGGTTTCGCGTGGTGACCCTGGGAAGACTGGCGAAGCAGAAGGCGCTGGAGGTTTCTATCCAAGCGGCCAGGCTGTTGAAGGACGCCGGGGTTCCGGTGCGCTGGTACGTCCTGGGGGAGGGAGACCAGCGGGCTTTCCTGGAGAAGACCATCCGCTCTCTGGAGCTGGAAGAGGACTTTTTGCTCCCCGGAACGGTGAAGAACCCCTATCCCTATCTGCGGCAGGCCGACCTCTATGTCCACGCCAGCCGCTACGAGGGGAAGAGCATCGCCATTCAGGAGGCCCAGATTCTGGGCAAGGCCATTTTGATCTCGGATTGCAGTGGAAACCGGGAGCAGGTGGTTCACGGCGTGGACGGGCTGTTGTGCGACCTGACGCCGGAGGCCATTTGCGCGTCGATGCGGGAGCTGCTTCAGAATGAGGAGCTTCGGGAGCGCTTGGGTCAGGCCGCCGCCAAGAGACCGCAGACCGATGGGCGGGAACTGAACAAACTGCTTTCTCTGCTGGAACCATCGGGGGGAGGAAGGGAAGATGCGGGCTAGGAAGTCGCTGCTGATTGTGATCCCGGCTTACAACGAGGAGAAGAACATTGGCGCCTTTTTGGAGAAGCTGCGGCAATCGGAGCTGGCAGACCGGGCGGATCTTCTGGTGGTGGACGACGCGTCCACGGACCGGACCGCCGCCATTGCCCGGGAATACGGCTGCTCCGTTGTGACGAACATCTATAACCTGGGCTATGGCAGCGGCCTCCAGATCGGCTATAAGTACGCGCGGAAACGGGACTATGAGTTCGTGATTCAGATGGACGCCGACGGGCAGCACGACGCCTGCAACGTGGAGCGGCTGTACCGGAAGCTGCTGGAGAAGGACAGGGAGGGCCGGAGGCCGGACATCGTGCTGGGCTCCCGGTTTCTGAAGGGCAGCGCCACCTATCGCGTTTCCCTGGCGAAGCGAATTGCCTATGTGCCCTTCCGCCTGTTGATCCGCTGGGGAACCGGGCGGCGGATCATGGACCCCACCACGGGCCTTCAGGGGCTGAGCCGGCGGGCGTTCTCCTATTACGCGGGCTACAACCATTTTGACGACCGCTACCCCGACGCCAACATGCTGATGCAAATGCTGCTGCTGGGCTTTCGGGTGGAGGAGATTCCGGCGGTGATGCATTCCCGGGTGGAAGGGGTCAGCATGCATTCCGGGCTGAGGCCGGTGGTGTACATGTTCCGCATGGCCTTCTCTCTGGCGGCGGTGTGGGTCCGCATCCGGCTTTTTCACATAGACATGGGGATCGTGGAGGAAGCGCCTGTCAGAAACGCGGGAGGTGAGGATGAAACTTCCGTTTTTTAAGCCCCGGCAAGAGCGGGTCCGCCTCCAGGCGGCGGAGCTGGCGGAGACGAGGGAGCCCCTCCGCAACCCGGCCAGAGGCTGGTATCAGATTCACACCTTCCTGGTGGACCGGGAGCCGGACCTGGAGGAGCTGACATGGTGCCTGAATCCGGAGGACGCCCTGGTTTTGCTGCTGTTTGACATCGGGGGATACCGTGACCGGAACCTGGACCAGGAGGCCCTGGGCCGGATGACCCGGGTACTGGAGTTCTTTGCCCGGCGGAATTATGACTGCGTTGTCCGGGCGGTCTACGACCACGAGGGCCGTGCGCCGGAGCGGGAGCCCTTCTTCTTCGCCCAGGTGCTGGCCCATCTGGAGCAGGTCGCCGGGGTGCTGAAGCCCTTTTCCTGCGTGTTCGTGTACCAGGGGATGCTGGTGGGCAGCTGGGGGGAGATGCACAGCTCCCGCTTCCTCTCCAGGGAGCGCTTGGGGAAGATGGCGGAGGTGCTCCAGAATTGCCGGGGGGAGGAAACCTGGCTGGCGGTCCGGCGCCCGGTGCAGTGGAGGCAGCTCCACAAGGAGGGAACGGATCCGCCTGGTTTCACGCATATGGGTTTGTTTGACGACGGCATGTTTGGCTCTCCGGATCACCTGGGTACCTTTGGCACAAAGGGCCGGGCCTACACCTCCTGGGACAGCCCCTGGAGCCGGGAGGACGAGTTGGATTTTCTGGACGACCTCTGCCGGCAGGCGCCCTACGGCGGCGAGGCCGTTTGGAGCGGGAAGGAGCCCGTGGAGGCCGGGGATGTGCTGGCGGTTTTGCGCAAAACGGGGGTCACCTATCTGAACCGGACCCACGATCTCCGGCTTTTGGACCTGTGGAAGAGCTGGTGCTGCCCCCTCCAGGGCATCTGGGGAGAGGCCAGCTTGTACGACTATGTGGGGGCCCACCTGGGCTACCGGCTGGTAATCCGCGGCGGACGGGTCAAGGCGGACCGGCGGTCCGGCGGACGCTGCCGGCTTGAGGTGGAAGTGGAGAACACCGGCTTTGCCAGTGTGTATCAGGCATTTCGGGTGGTTTTGACGTATCCGGACGGGACGGAGGTCTCGGCCCACCAGCCAACGCCCTGGCAGAGCGGGGAGACCCGGGATCTGGTCTGGGAAATCCCGCCGGTAGAGGGCGAGCTGTGGCTGTCCGCCGCCAGAGACCGGGACGGTGCGAGGCTGTATTTTGCCAACGCCGCGGACGAGGCGGGCCGGGTTCTTCTGGGGCGGCTGTATCGGGAGGACGGAGAGTCCCGTTTGGAACGTTCTGGGCACAGGCGCTGACGTTTGAGGAAATCCGTCGGATTTCCCGGGAGACACCGGCGGCGGGAACTGCCTTGGGTAAAGGAGAATGGAGATGGATGGAAAGGGAATCGGCCGGTTTGGCAGCGCGGCGCTGGCCATCGTTTTGGCGGCGATGCTGCTGACCACCGCGGGAAGAGAGGGCAGCGCCTGCCAGCTGGAAGTGGAGAGCGTTTCCTTCACGGAGTCGGCAAAGCTCCTGCGGAACCCAAACCGGGGTTTTTTTCACCTGTACAGCCTGTATCTGGAGGACGAGGCCCGGGATTTTGACGCCCTGGTGTCCGGTTGGTTCCGATACGACCAGGAGGCCACGCTGTCTTTGATTGAAATCAATCTGGCGGAGTACCGGGATTGCCCCATCTCCGGAAAGGGCCTGGCAAATCTGGAGGAGCTGTTCAAGGCCCTGGCGAAGAAGGACAAACAGCTGATCATCCGCTTTCTCTACGACTGGGAAGGGAGCTCCCTGGAGAAGGAGCCGGACACGATGGGCCGGGTTTTGGCCCACATGCGGCAGCTTCAGCCGCTGCTGCGGACCTATGGAAGCCGGATTTTCTGCCTTCAGGGAATCTTTGTGGGAGGCTATGGGGAGATGCATCACTCGGCCTACCTCTCGGATGAACAAGTGCTGGCCCTGATCCGGCAATTGGAGAAGGTGACGGACGAGACCACCTATCTGGCGGTGCGGACCCCGGTCTACTGGCGGAAGATCACGAAGATCGCCGCGCCGGAGAGCGTTGGCCGGAAGAGCAGAATTTTGGCTGTCCGTTTAGGCCTCTTCAACGACGGCATGCTGGGTAGCAGCAGCGACTGCGGCACCTATGGCAGCGGGACGCTGGAAAAGAACGGTCCCAATGTGGCCTGGGAGCGGAAGGAGGAGCTGGCCTTCCAGAACGCTCTGGGCCGCCTGACGCCCAACGGCGGCGAGGTGACCTTGGATAACCCCTACAACGACCTGGAAAACGCCATCCGGGATATGGAAACCATGCACGTGACCTACATCAGCCGGGACCACCACGCCGGGGTGCTGGCCAAGTGGGAGCGGTCCAAGGTCACGGAGGACAGCTGTTTTAACGGAATGGACGGCATTACCTACATGGAGCGCCGCCTGGGCTACCGGCTGGTGATTCGGGAGGCCCGGCTGGAGCACGACCGGAAGAACGAGGCGCTGTCCGTGGCGGTGGACGTGCAGAATGTGGGCTTCGCCCCGGTTTACCGGCAGGCGGACGCCCAGGTGGTGCTGTGGAACGCCCAGGGAAACCAACGGCGGGCCTATCCCCTCTCCCAGGATGTGCGGACGCTGGCAGGGGGAATGGATCAGGATCAGCGGTTGACGCTCCAGCTCAGTATTCCCTTGGCGGAGCTGCCGGAGGGGGAGTGGACGGTATATCTGAACTTGACGGATCGGGCTACCGGCCAGCGGATTTTCTTCGGCAATGATCAGGAGCCCGGGAAGTATGGCTACCGGTTGGGCAGGGCATTTCATGGGGGAGGCGTGTGAACATGGAAGGGCCCATTGATTTTGTAATCACCTGGGTAGACGGGCAGGATGAAGCCTGGCAGCGGGAGCGGGCGAAGTACCAATCCAACGCCGGGGAGGACCATTCAGAGTGCCGCTACCGGGACTGGGGCTGCTGCCTCCGTGGCTGAATACGGAGTGCCCGAAGCTGTTGGGGAATTTTCAGTCCCGGAATGGAAAGCGGGATATTTCCTATGATAGCTTAGGGAACTATATAAAAACGCTGATCCGGACTATCCGGAGGCAGATGGGTTCCATTCTCTGCGTCAATGAAACAATGTCGGTTCGGGATAAGGAACGGATACGGCAGGAGTTTCAGGAGGCGTTCCAACATATTTTTCCGAAACGGTTTTCTTTCGAACGGTAGGTGGGGGGTATGGCATCGCATGGCTAAAAGCAGGACAGAATATTCCGCCAGAAACACCACGGTGTCGATGCTGGGAAGAATGATAACAATTTTGATGGGATTTTGTACCAGGGTTGTGTTCACCCATACCCTCAGCCAGGAGTATGTGGGAGTCAACGGTCTGTTCTCCGATATATTATGTCTTCTCTCCATTTCGGAGCTGGGAGCGGGCACAGCCATTACCTATGCCCTTTACCGGCCTATTGCGGAAGGGGATATTGAGAAGCAAAAATCCCTGATGTGTTTATTCCGGCAGCTTTACCGGATAGTGGCCGGCATCATTTTAGTGGGAGGACTGCTGATTCTTCCGTTTATGGATGTTCTGATCAAAGACACGCCGGAGATTGACCATCTGAACCTGATTTATCTGTTGTACCTGTGTAATTCAGTGTTGTCCTATACCGTGGTCTACAAGCGGACACTGGTGGACGCCCATCAACTCTCTTACATTGGCGTTTTGTGCCAAACGGCAGCCGGTATATTGCAGGGGATTCTCCAGATAACGGTGCTGTTGACCAGCCGAAACTTTGTCCTGTTTGTCTCCATCATTAGTTTGAGCACCCTGCTGAGCAACGCGGCGATTTCCATCAAGGCCGACCAACTCTATCCGTACCTGCGGGACCGGGATGTTCAGAAGCTGCCCGAGGAGGAGCGACGGGAGATTTTCCAAAATACCTGGGCGATGCTGATGCATAAAACTGGAAAAGCTTTGGTAAACCATACGGATAATTTGTTGTTGTCTTCCCTGGTGGGGATTATCAGCAACAGCCTTTATTCAAATTACTATCTGATTATTTGCGCCATTAATGAGATTTTGAAACAGGCCTTTCAAGGCATTACTGCCAGCGTGGGAAACCTGGGAGTGGAGACGAACAAGAAGCGGGTCCATCGTATTTTCGAGACCACCTTCTTTCTGAGTCAGTGGATGCATGGCTTGGCGGTTATCTGTCTCTATGAGTTGATCGACCCCTTTGTCTCTCTGTTTTTTGGTCCAACCTATGTGTTCACCAAGGATGTGACCCTGGTCCTGTGCCTGAATTTTTACCTGACGGGGATGCGTCAGCCCACCCTGGTCTTCCGGGACTCCCTGGGCATTTTCTGGTATGACCGCTATAAATCTCTGGTGGAAGCGGCCATTAATCTGGTGGCCTCCATTTTGCTGGGCCAGCGGCTGGGAACAGTGGGTATATTCCTGGGAACCCTGTTGAGCATCGTGACGACCTCACTATGGGTAGAGCCGCTGATGCTCTATCGCCACTTTTTGGAAAGCTCGGTCTGGCCCTATTTCCGCCGCTATGGGCTTTACACCGCGGTGACCTTTCTCCTCTGGTACGGTGAAGACCTGGTGTGCCGGAGGATTACCGGAGCGCCCTGGGGGGTGTGCATGAAGCGGCTGGCGGTTTGCGTTGTGGTGACCAATCTGGTTTACTGGCTTTTGTATCATCGGATGTGGGAGTTCCGTCTGTTGATGGAGAAGGGCCGGGGACTTCTGTCCCAGTACCGGAAGAGTACGTGAGGCCAAAAGGATAAGGGATTAAGCGAATGTTAGAGAGAAATTCTATACTATTTTCATTAACAATGGAGGAAGGGAGGGTGGAAAGGCTTGCTGTCGGTAATCATTCCGATTTACAATGCGGAGCGATATCTGCGCCGCTGCGTTGAATCGGTTCTCGATTCCGCCTATCCTGAATTTGAGCTGATTTTGGTGGACGACGGGTCCACCGACGGCTGCCCTTCCATCTGCCGGGACTTTGCTGAGCAGGATTGCCGGGTCCGGGTATTCCGTCAGGAACACCAAGGGGCGTCTGCCGCCCGGAATCGGGGAATCCGGGAGAGCCGGGGCGAGTGGCTGGTATTTGTTGACGCGGACGACCGGATTTCCAGAGACCTTTTGAGCCTGATTGTTCGGGAGGAACACCGGGCTTTGGACCTTCTGTTCTTTGATTTTGCCGAAAGAGAGGAAGAGCTATCCCCCTCTGGCCATACCGGGAAGGTGTGGCTTTACGAGGGGGAGGATGTCGCCCAGCTGACGGAGAGAACCCTGGTTCCCCGGCCACTGCCGGAGGGTGGAGCGGTAAACTTTATCTCCTGCTGTGGAAGGGCCTATCGGAAGTCCATTTTGGAACAGGCGGACATCGTCTTTTCTCAGGAGCTTTTCTATGGGGAAGACCGGATGTTTAATCTGGAGTACCTGTTCCGGGCGAGGCGTTGTGCCCACATTTCCGCACCGGTCTACTTCTATGCGTACCATGGGGATTCCGCTTCTCACAGCTACAGCCCGGCTTTATTTGAGAATCATACGGCATTGGCGGAAAAGATAAAAACCCTTTTGACGGTCCAAGGACGGTACGCTGCGCTGGAGCGGGAGTATGCCTCCTGTGTGCTGGATCACCTCGTTTCGCTGCTGGTGTATGTGGTCTTTATCCCCGGGAGGGAAACAAGTGAGCGCCGCGCCTTTTTAAGACAGATATGGGTGACCGCTTTGTTTCAAGAGGCCCTGGGCCACAGCTGGGAGAGCGGAAGCCTGCAAAGGCGGATGTTTCTGTGTGCCTTTCGCTGGAGATTGTATTTTCTGGTGGACTGGATTTGCTGGTGCGTTCATAGGTGGCGGGGATAGTCTGCCGGATAAAGAGCGCAGAGGGCGGTGCAATGTCGTTAAGTTAAGCCCCAACCCCCGCCGCTAAGGGCCAAATTACCCAGTCTGGCCCTTAATGGCGGGGCCTATTTACTCTGATTTATTAAGCTAATCGCCGACTTTCTTGACATTTCAAAAATCCTATGTGGCAGCCTGAAAAAAAGGGGGGCGGGTTTTACTTACCCGCCCCCTCTGTCACCATATTTTTTGAAAACGTCCGTTTTTGCGGCTCAAAACGGACGTTTTCCCAAAAAGAAAAGCCCGCTTAACTTAACGGAATAAAAAGCAGGCAAAACAGCAAATGATGTTTTGAAAATTTGACACGCCTTGTATATGTGTAAAAAAACAAGATAATTCCTCATTTTGAGTAATAACACAGCCTGCCCCAGAATCTCAACTTGTCCGGACTGTGTATTAAAAACCAATCCTGTGAATTTTTCGGGATGGGTATTTTTGCAAATTTTGACAGGAAGTCAACTGTTAAGTTGAGAAAAAATAATACTTTCAACTTATCTTTGCAATACACTAAAAGTTATCCAAAATATATGCGGAAAGCAACATTCAAAAATGTGACAAACCTATGAGACGTAAAATGATTGGAGAGTTATCCATACTCTATATCGGTGGTACGTTTTACTGTTTTGCCCAATTTATATATCATCTATTTTGAATTAGATATTAATTTTTTTAAGGTCTATATTGACAAACATTTTATTCTATGATACTATTTTCTCGAGGTGATGATTGCATGGCGAAAGTAATTTCTGAATGCCCATCCTGCGGGGGAGCATTGAAAATTGCGGTTTTGCGCTGTTCAGACTGTGGGATGGAACTGCACAATGACTTTCAGCGAGGCCCTTTTGATTCCTTAACTGCCGACCAGACAGAATTTCTTATTTCCTTTTTGAGGCAACGGGGCAAAATGAGTTCTTTACAGGAAGAACTTGGAATTTCTTATCCAACAGCTAAGAAAAAGTTAGATGATCTATTGACCGTGTTAAAGTTAGTAGATAACATTGCGCAAGTAGAGAAAGAGGAGGAGCTCGTTGATATGTCAGACTGGTTTATTCCAAAAGACAGTAACAAGGCATCAGATATTATCAAGAAAATGCTCATAGAGAACGGAGGACGAGCAATCGTCCATACTGCGCGAGGGCTCCCTTGTGAAGTCCAAGTCGCCCCGGATGGAATTTCATTTCTTTGCAATAAACTTCCTACGAATCCCCCATACCGGTATGAAGTCTTTGATGAGATCGTGAGACTTCTAATTTCCCAGGGAGGGCGCGCAAGAAAAGGCAACGGACGTAACTTCAAGTTGGGAGAACCAGACTGTGATGAAACAACGGTTGTTGGAGCCATTGGGTATAACTACGCTCATAAAGAAACGGGAACATCAGTTTTTGATCCCGTGTTTGCATTAGCGGCGATTTTAGAATGGGCTGGAATTGCCAGCAACGAACGTGGAGAATTAGTATTGACTACCAATTATCAAGAGAAACTCCGTGCCGCAACTGAAGGGAGATAAGAAATTAATGTTCAAATTTTTGGTAGGATTCTTCTTTGGCTTCATTCGAGGGCTACTGAAAAATAATTTTTAATAGAGTACTCCTCAAAATATGAATAAGTCAAAAGGTAAAGTACCCACCCCTCAAAAATGGGGTGGGTACTTTTTCGCACTGTGCAAAATCCTTAACTTAATGACATTGGAGGGCGGTGAACTGTTTTTGTGAAAGGGGTCTTGTCTGCGGTTTGCTGCGGCGACGTTCGCCGTAGTTTTCAGGATATAACAACCGCCCTCCGGGGCCGCCAGTGGGGCGGATTCCGGGGGGCGGTTTTCATGTACCGTGTTTCTCGCGAAGATTCCTGTAGAAGTGGAGGAGTTTTTTGCCGGTTGGGTTGTTGAGAAAACAGACCCAGGCAATATTTTGGGCCAGTGCCGCCGTGGAGAGATTTTTGTGGCCGTACAGTTGAGACAGAGCGAGAAGGGCGTCTTTTTTGCGATGGTATTTCAAGGCAAGCATGTACCGGCGGCGCAGCTTCCAGACGTGAATGCGGCGGCGTTCCGCTTCGTCCAGGGAGCAGAGATCGGCAATGTCATCCGCCAGCTGTTCATAGGCGGCGAATTTGGCGGTCTCCTGGTCGGGAGTCAGGGGCGCTCGGGAGTGACTGCCTGGACGGATGGTGACCACGTAAAGGGCCTCTTTCAAAGTGAAGCACTTGTGCCGGTATAGGAAGGGCAGCAGCATCTGGAAATTTTGGCCCACGCCGTACTCGGGAATACGGCGGTCCGGGTAAATGGAGAAAAAGGGCTGGGAGCGCAGCATGTAACAGCCGCAGCAGACAAAAGTTTTAGTCTCCAGAATATCCCAAAAAAGCTCTTCCCGGCTGAGGTTCCCCAGGGGCTCGTCGGGCTTCTGCCGGTAGCGGCCGGTTACCTCTTCAATGTAATAGGGCAGGGAGCGGACGCACTGATAGTCCGGGTTGGCCTGCAAAAACTCCACACGTTTCCGGACGGACTCCGGCTGTAAGGCGTCGTCGCTGTCCGGCCAGATGAGGTATTCTCCCGTCACGTAGGGAAGGCCCCGGTTGATGGCGGCGGCGGCGTTTATATGGGGGCCGGTGACGATCCGGAAGCCGTAGCCCTTGGCCAGGAAGCGCTCCCGGTAGCTCTCCGCGATACGGAGGGTGGCGTCGGTGGAGCCGTCGTCGGACAGAATCAGCTCTAGGTGGGGATAGCTTTGAACAAGCAGAGAGGTCAATAGCCGGGACAAGTGGTTCTCGCCGTTGTAGACCGGCGTGACCACGGAAACAAGGCCGCTCCGGTATTTCATGATGCTCCCTCCTTGGTTTATTGGGTGCGATTTAGAAAGGCCACGTAATCAAAGTCGTCGAGGAAGCGCCGCTTCCAGAAGCCCGGTTTGAAATCCGTCAGGATACCCAGCTCCTCCTGCGCCTCAAAGCCCGGGATGTGGCAAGCGGAGGGAAACTCCGGATAGGGCAGGCGGGTGAAGATGATCTTGTTGGGCCAGGGCAGACGGTCAAAACGGCGGATGGTCTCATAGTCGCAGTTGGCCTGGTCCGTCGCCACGAGGATGCTCCGGTCCCAGTTGATTTTCCGCTTCCGTTCCTCCCGCTTCTCTGCCGCCTCCTGAAAGTTGTTGTAGTGCATGAAATTTACCCGGAGATCGCCCAGCATAGCTCCCAGCAGAACTTTTGGGGATGGATTCGGCACTGGAATTTCCACCAGAGGCTGATCCATATACCACTGGGGCCGCTCTACCAGTTTAAGCAGGTCCCGTATAGGGATGGAGAAGTTGACTGTGGGCGTCCGGAATTCCAGGCCCAGGTCGTGATATATAATACCGCCGATGCAGTTTGTGGACAGAATGGAGAAGTCGGTAACCTTCAGGCGGGCTCTCCGCCGCTTCTTGTAGACTGTCCACTCCCATTCCCGCAGGACGTTTTTCAATCTTGAAAAAATACTCATCAAGTGCCTCTTTTCAGCCGCCCCAGCCATCTGGCGGCGGACCGGGCTGTTTGGAACAGGAAGAGCAAGGCGGATAGGGGCAGGACCCGATACAACGCCATGAATACCCCCCGGAACCGGGAGGCGGGGGTGGGACCCAATAGACGGGGCTGCAAAGCCTCTTCCCGCCGGCAGGGAAAATAACGGAGGGACGTCTTGACTTCCTCCCAGATGTCCAGAGCCTTGGGGCTGTGGAGAAGAACCAGGGAAGTTCCCATTCCATCCTCCGCCTGGGGACGGACCTTGGACAGGCCCCAGAAGTCCCCCAGGGTGAAATCGCTCTCCCGGACGGTGGCGGCGTAAGGGCAGGCGTGACAGGAGGGGCGGATGCTCAGGTTGGCAAAAAAGAAGCCGCAGTAAGGGTCCTGGCCCAGAGGCGCGGCGAAATCCTGGCCTCCGGCGATGAAGGAGCGGGTTTGGCCATTGTCGCGATTCCGTTTGTCCCGGAAGGAAAATCCCGTCAAGGGGCCGCCGTGGCGGCGGGCCAGCTGGGTGGTGTATTTCCGCCAAAGGCCCGGAGAAGGAACGCCGTAGCAAATTAAATCCACCAGAATCAACCGGTCATGGGGTTTCCCCAGGAAGCGCTTCAAGCCGTGGACCTGACAGGGCGTACCGCAGAAGAGAACCCAATGTCCCTCATTCAGCAAATGCCCGATCCGGCGGTACACGCCGTCCAGACGGCTTTGGACGTACTTCGTCCGCTTCAGCCCCTCCAGGGCCTTCTGGTTCCAGGCCTCCTGATGGACCACCTCCAGGGAGTCCGTAAAGGCGGCCCCAAACACCACGCCTTGACGGCGGAAGACGTACTCCGCCAGCACCGGGAACATACCGCCGGAGGAGCTGGCCCGGCGAAGGGCCTCCTCCTTAGCCTGGGCTCCGAAGAAGGCGGGCTCCGAGGAGGCCATGGCCAGGTGGCGAAGGGGACAGACCGTCTCGCAGCGGCCACAGCGGATGCAGGCGTCGGCTCGAATCGCGGGGTAGAGAAAGCCCTCTTTGTCCGGGTTCATGGAAATTGCCCCGGTGGGACAGGCGTCGGCACAGGCGGCGCATCCGCAGCAGGCTGCTTTGTCAGTGTATGGTTTCATGTGGTGCTCCTAAGATGGTTTGGAAGTTGGATCTTGTTGAAAGCGAGGGAATGCCCGGAGGGCGGGCTTTGTTCCATTCCTCCGTGTTTAATCGGGGAATAGCCCGGCCTTGAAAATTTTTCTGGACTTGTGGATAGCTGTCCGCCGATGAGGATTTTGTCTGTGTTTTAAAAGAGGACAATATATGTCTATTTTACCATAGTCCCTTCGACTTGTCACCTATGAATTTCAGGGCGTATCGGATAAAACGGGAGGGGCCGCCGCTCCGGGGAAAACATACCGCCAGGGCCCCGGAATTCCGGAGTCCTGGCGGCCTTGGAGAGGGAAAGAGGACGATCGTTGAGACACTTCCGGCGTGCTTTAAAGGCGTCTCCGGAAGTTCGGGGACTCGAAATCTCCTTGTCTCAGGCTTCGCCGTTAACGCTTACACGCGGGGGATGGCGGAGAAATATCCGCGGACCGCGTTCTCCCAAAGACGTTAACGATCCAGATCGCAGAGTTTCAGAAGGTCCTCCCAGTTTTTGTCGACTTCCTTCTGGACTTCTTCGATCATCCACTCATTACCGGGCTTGAACATGTGGGCGAACCGGCCCTGGGCTTTCAGGTACTCCTCCACGGGCAGTTTGTTCTTGGGCTTGTAGCTTAAGATGTACTTGCCCTCGATGACCTCGTAGAGGGGCCACACGCAGGTTTCGACGGCCAGCTTGGTGATCTCCATCAGCTTCTCGCTGGGATACCGCCAGCCTCTCGGGCAGGGTGCCATCACGTTTAGGAAGGCCGCGCCGGGGGTGTAGATCGCCTTGTGGGACTTCTCCGTGATGTCCTTGAAGTTCCCGATAAACGTCGTCTGAGCCACATACGGAATTCCGTGGGCGACCATGATCTTGGTCAGGTTCTTCTTCTGCTGGGGCTTGCCGGGGACCACCTTGCCGACAGGTGTCGTGGTGGTGTCGGCGAAGTGGGGTGTGGAGCTGGAGCGCTGGATACCCGTGTTCATGTACGCTTCGTTGTCGTAGCAGACATACACCATGTCATGTCCCCGCTCCATGGCGCCGGACAGGCTCTGGAACCCGATGTCATAGGTGCCGCCGTCGCCGCCGAAAGCGATAAACTTGTAGGTCGCGTCGAGCTTGCCCCGCTTTTTCATGGCGTGATAAGCAGTCTCCACGCCGGACAGGGTCGCCGCCGCGTTCTCGAAGGCGTTGTGAATGAAGCTGTCCTTGTAGGACGTGTAGGGGTACATGAAGGAAGAGACCTCCAGGCAGCAGGTGGCGGAGCAGACCACCGCGTGGTCCTCCGGCTCCAGGGCGCGCAGCACCGTCCGCACGGCGATGGGGCAGCCGCAGCCCGCGCACATTCTGTGACCGCCGGTGAAACGGTCTTCCTTCATGACGTTTTCTTTCAGATTATAGGCCATGTTGACTCTTCCCTCCTTACTCGCGCACGTCCAGGTAACGGTAGGTCTCGCCCACGTCCCCGGTCTTGGCGATCTTTTCCAGGTCCGCGAACACGTGCTGGATGCTCTCCACCCGCACGTCCCGGCCGCCCAGACCGTAGATGTAGCTGATGCCCTTGGGGCCGCTGATTCCGTTGGCATACAGGCCCGCGCAGGTTTCCGCGAAGATGGGGCCGCAGTGGGCGTTGAAGCTGTCGTCCTTGTCCATGGCGGCGAAGGCCTTCACGTTTTTCAGGGCGTCCGCGATTTCCTCGGCGGGGAAGGGGCGGAAGGAGCGGATCTTAATCATGCCCACCTTCTTGCCCTGGGCCCGGAGTTGCTTGATGGCCTCCCGGGCGGTGCCGGCGGAGGAGCCGATGATGATGATGGCCTCCTCGGCGTCGTCCATCTCGTATTTCTCGATGAGCCCGTATTGACGGCCCGTCCAGGCGGCGAACTCGTCGGCCACTTTCTTAATGACGTCTTTCGCGTCCAGCATGGCCTGGGCCTGGGCGCGCTTGGTCTCCATGTAGTACACCGGGGTGGAGTAGGGACCCACGGCCATGGGCTCGTCCTTGTTCAGCAGGTAGTGCTGGGGCTTGTACTCGCCCACGAACTTCCGCACCGCCTCGGTTTCCTCCAGCTCGATGTTCTCAATGGCGTGGGAGGTGATGAAGCCGTCCTGGCAGATCATGATAGGCAGGGACACCGCCTCGCCGATCCGCATGGCCTGGAGGTAGTTGTCATAGGCCTCCTGGTTGGTCTCGGCAAACAGCATCAGCCAGCCCGCGTCCCGGACGGCCATGGCGTCGGAGTGGTCGTTGTTGATGTTGATGGGGCCAGAGAGGGCGCGGCAGGAGACCGCCAGGGTGATGGGCAGACGGTCCGAGGCCGCTACGTACAGCATCTCGGCCATGTAAATGAGGCCGCAGGAGCTGGTGGCGGAAATGGCCCGGCAGCCGGCGGCTTCCGCGCCGATGCAGGTGGACATGGCGCTGTGCTCGGACTCCACGGCGATGAACTCGGTGTCCACCTCGCCGTTGTCCACATAGGCGGAAAAATACTGGGGGATTTCCGTGGAGGGCGTAATGGGGTACGCGCCCATGACGTCGGGGTTGATCTGCTTCATCGCGTAGGCAACGGCTTCGTTGCCGGAAAGTCTCTCTCGAATACTCATTTTATCCTGGCCCCTCCTTACTTTTCGTCCTTGACCATGGTGATGGCCCCGAAGGGGCAGACATTGGCGCAGATACCGCAGCCCTTGCAGAAGAAATAGTTGAAATCCTCCCGCTTGCCTTCCTTGTTGACCGGGATGGACATATCCGGGCACACCGGCGCGCACAGCAGGCACTGCTTGCACTTCTCCATGTCCAGCACCGGCTTCATGGTCCGCCAGTCGCCGGTCTCCACGACCTCGGAGGTGCCGCCCTCGAAGATGGCGCCGCCGGGGGTGATGTCCTTCCAGGTGACCTGGGGGGTCATGTCTTTGGCTAAATGGCTCATCCTTCCTTGACCTCCTCCATAGAGCGTTTCAGGGCCCGCATGTTGCCCTCGATGACCTGGGGCTTGGAGGCGAACTTGTGTTTGAAGGACGCCTCCATATCCTTAATGAACTCCTCTGCGTTGACCACGCCGGAGACCTTCACAATTGCCGCCAGCATGGGAGTGTTGGGGAAGTTCTTCCCCAGCTCTTCCTCGGAGATTTTGCCCGCGTCGATGGTGCACACCCGGCCCTCGTAGCCCTTCAGCAGAGGGCGGAGCTCGTCAGGGGACTTGCCGGAGTTGATGACGATGGCCCCTTCTTTCTTGAGGCCCGCTGTCACGTCCACGGCGGAAATCAGCGTCTCGTCGACGACGACCACATAATCCGGCTCATAGATGTTGGAATGGACCGTGCTCCGCTCGGAGCTGATGCGGTTGTATGCCGTGATGGGCGCGCCCATGCGCTCCGGGCCGTACTCCGGAAAGCCCTGGACATATTTGCCCGTGTTGAACGCGGCATCCGCCAGCAGGAGGGAGGCTGTCTTCGCTCCCTGGCCGCCCCGGCCATGCCAGCGGATTTCCACAATGTCTTTCATGCGCGTGTTTCTCCTTTCAAAATTCCTGGGTCTGTCTCAAGAGAGAGCCTTCGTCCGTCAGGCGGATTTTTGGCCCAAAGAAGGTCCTGAGACAGTATGTAAAGGGGGATGGCGTCAGGTTGGAGGCACGTGGTCCCTCCGCGGGACCCTCCGCCGGCTTATGACACCAGAAATGCGGCGGGCAGAAAAGGCTGCCCGCCGCTTTGTGGGAACGGAACTTACGCCAGAGGATCCAGCACAGCCTTGAAGTCGGCGATGATATCCTCGGGATCCTCCAGGCCCACGCTGACGCGAACCAGGCCCTCAGAGATGCCGGCGGCCTTCAGCTCCTCGGCGGAGTAGGTGGAGTGGGTCATGGTGGCGGGATGCTCCACCAGAGTCTCGGCGTCGCCCAGGGAGACGGCCACGGTGCACAGCTCCAGCTTGTTCAGCGCGGCGGCGGTGGCGGCCTTGTCGGCCTTCAGCTCCAGGGCGATCATGCCGCCGGGCAGCTTCATCTGCTTCTTGGCAAGCTCGTGGCCCTCGAAGCTCTCCAGACCGGGATAATAGACCTTCGCCACGGCGGGATGAGACTCGAAGAACTCGGCCACCTTCTTGGCGTTGGCGCAGTGCCGCTCCATGCGGATGTCCAGAGTCTTCAGGCCCCGGGCCATCAGGAAAGCGTCAAAGGGACTCATGACCGCGCCGGTCAGGTCCTTCAGGCCGAACATGCGGCACTTGCCCAGGAACTCCTTGTCGCCGACGATGACGCCCGCGATAACGTCGCCGTGACCGTTGAGGTACTTGGTGGCGCTGTGGACCACCGTGTTGGCACCCAGCTCCAGAGGACGCTGGAGGTACGGCGTGCAGAAGGTGTTGTCCACGATGACCCGGATGTTGGGGTTGAAGTCGTGGGCGGTCTTGGCGATGAGGGCGATGTCCAGCACCTTCATGGTGGGGTTGCAGGGAGTCTCGAAATAAACCACCTTGGTCTTGTCGGTCAGAACCTTTTTCAGGTTCTCAATGTTTGCCAGGTCGATAAGGGTGACCTTGACGCCGAACTGCGTCATGCCATGCTCCAGCAGGGAGTAGGTGCAGCCATACAGGGTCTCGTCCGCCACGATTTCGTCTCCGCTTACCACGGAGCTCCAGAGAGCGGTGGAGATGGCGCCCATGCCGGAGGAGGCCACCAGAGCATCCTCGCCGCCTTCCAGATCGGCCATCTTGGCTTCCACCAGGCCGGTGGTGGGGTTGCCCAGGCGGCTATAAATGTAACCCTCTTCCTTGCCGGCGAAACGGGCGCCGCCCTGCTCCACGGACGCAAATTCAAAGGTGGAGGTCTGATAGATGGGGGCGCACAGGGAACCAGCGCTGTTGCTGGTCTTGCCGATGTGGATTTGGCGAGTGGCGAAGCCCTTGTTCTTGCAGTTCATAGTTGTGTACCTTCCTTTCTTTTTTGCGCCGTCCGGCGCCGCTTTTTGGTAGAAAAAGTTGGAGTTCAGTTTTTTTGCTACTGAACTGGCCTGTTTTTAAACCTCGCGGTTAAGGAAAACGTATGTAAAGAGATGGCGGAAGCGGCAAAAATACAGTGATGTTGCCCAGGAAACGGAGGAATGCGGCAATTCTTTTTGTCAACTTATATAGTAATCATACCATTATTCTTCGAGAAGTGTTAGTATCAGTTTTTGTGAAATGGTTATCGATTTTAGTGATAATGGTTTGACAAGCCGGCGTACGTTCTCTATAATATAGGCAGTGCAGTTGAAAACGGCGCGCCGCCCGCCGGAAAGCCTGGCGGTCCTTCCCGGGAGGGTGTTTTCATAAGGCACCCGCGTATCGCGGGACCAATCTTCGCCGGACGGGCGGGAGGTTGGCCTTACGGAATGGGCCAGGGGAGGAGCGCGGAGGTGGTATGACCTTTCAGCAGCTGACCTACGTGGTGGAGATATCCAAATGCGGCTCCATCAATAAAGCGGCCAACAAGCTGTTCCTCTCCCAGTCCGGCATCTCCGCCGCCATTCGGGAGCTGGAGGAGGAGCTGGGCTTTCCACTGTTTGTCCGAAGCAACCGGGGAGTGGAGTTCACCCCGGACGGCCTGGAGTTTTTGGGCTACGCGGCGTCGCTGCTGGAGCAGAAGCAGTGGATCGAAAGCCGCTACGGCGAAGCCCGGAACGCCGCCCCGGCCACGCACCTCTCCATCTCCTCCCAGCGCTACCCCTTTACGGAGGACGCCTTTTTGGAGCTTCTCCAGGCCCCGGAGGCCAACCGCTATCAGTTTTCTGTCCGGGAGGTGGACATGGACGCCGTCATTGATGATGTGTATGACCACCGGGCGGACATCGGCGTCATCTGTTTAACGGAGCTGACGGAGAAAATGGTCCTGCGGTATCTGGACTCCAGGGCCCTGGCGTTCCACGAGGTAGCCGTGGTGGACCCCTGTGTCTACGTCCGCCGGGGCCACCCTCTGGTGGGGCAGGGGGCCGTGATGGAGAGTGACTTGGCGGGCTATCCCTATGTGTCCTTTGAGCGGGAGCAGGGGGTGGCGGTGGATTTCTCCGAGGAGTACCGGATGCTGTCCTTGAAAAAACCCGCCCGGCAGATCCGGGTGAACAGCCGCAGCGCCATGCTCCGGGTGCTGTCTTATACCGACGGCTTCACCACCGGCAGCGGCCTGATCACCCAGAGCAGCGGCTACCGGAAAATCATCACGCTGCCCCTGGTGGAGAAGAGCGGTATTCGCATCGGCTGGATTGCCCTGAAGGGTGGCAAGCCCTCCGTCCAGGCGGAGAGGTTCCTGACGCTGCTGGAAAAGCATATTTTAGAGTCCATCGCCTATACAAACCAGACCCGGCAGAACTTGAAAGAGAACCCTTCGGAGAAGGAGCCCGGGACGCCGTGAGCATAAAAAGGCCGTGGGGCGTCGTTGAAGGCGCTCCACGGCTTTGCATTTTTATAAATGGGGAGACGCGGTATTCGCCCCAGAAAAGCGGATAACGCCGGTGAAATAGGCCATATTCGCCCGCCGGAACCAGAAGGACAGAGGTGCCAAGGGATTCCGCTCCGCGGTTACTTGGGCCGGGCGGCGAAGACCTTCACGCTCCGGGGGCCGATGGAGAACCGCCCGTCGGGAATATCCACGGCGGACTGGAACCCTTCCCAAGTGTCCGCCAGCTGCTCCCAGACGAGATGGGCGGGGAGCTCCGGCAGCTCTACGTCCAGGGCTTTCCAGTAGGCGTTGGAGGCGGTGTAGACAATCTGGGGCTCCTGTTCCGCCTCTTGCCCCGCGAAGAGAACGCCCACGTAGCGCTCGTGGTCCTGGAATTGGCTGTGCCAGGGGGCGACGCCGTGGAAGCTGACGTCGGGGAAGCCGTAATACCCGTCGGAAAGGTTGGCCCGGAGGACCCGGAAGCGTTTCCGCAGTGCGATCATGGACTGGAAGAAGCGGAACATGTCCTTATTTTTCTCCAGCATCCGCCAGTCCAGCCAGCTGGTCAGGTTGTCCTGGCAATAGGCGTTGTTGTTGCCGAACTGGGTGTTGCAGAACTCGTCTCCCGCCAGGAACATGGGAATACCCCGGCTGCACATCAGAAGGGCGAAGGCGTTTCGGACCATCCGCCGCCGGAGAGCGTTGATCTCCGGGTCGTCGGTCTCTCCCTCGATGCCGCAGTTCCAGCTGTTGTTGTCGTTGGCGCCGTCGGTGCCGCCCCAGCCGTTTTTCTCGTTGTGCTTGACGTTATAGCTGAACAGATCCCAGAGGGTAAAGCCGTCGTGGCAGGTGATGAAGTTCACCGAGGCGTTCTTCCGGTCTCCGGCCTGGTAGATGTCCCGGGAGCCGATCATCCGGAGGGCGGCGGCCTGGGCGCAGCCCGCGTCTCCCTTAAGATAGCGGCGCATGTCGTCCCGGTAACGGCCGTTCCACTCGGCCCAGCGGTTCCAGGCGGGGAAGCTGCCCACTTGATAGAGCCCGCCGGCGTCCCAGGCTTCGGCGATGAGCTTCACGTCCCCCAAAATGGGGTCGAAGGCCATGGCCTGGAGGAGAGGGGGCTTGTTCATGGGACTGCCGTCCTCGTTCCGGCCCAGGATGGAGGCCAGGTCGAAGCGGAAGCCGCTGATGTGATAAGTGGTGACCCAGTAGCGCAGGCAGTTGATGATCATCTGGTGCACAATGGGGTGATTGCAGTTCAGGGTGTTTCCGCAGCCGCTGAAATTGTAGTAGCGCCCCTCGGGGGTGAGTAAGTAATAGATGTTGTTGTCAAAGCCCTTGAAGGAGAAGAAGGGGCCGTCCTCGTTGCCCTCCGCCGTGTGGTTGAAGACCACGTCCAGATAGACCTCGATGCCGTTTTCGTTGCAGTCCTGAATCAGGCGCTTGAGCTCGTTGCCCTCCCGGTTGTACTCCAGGCCGGAGGCATAGCTGGTGTTGGGGGCAAAGAAGCTGACGGTGTTATAGCCCCAGTAGTTATAGAGCTGTTCCCCATCCACCTGCCGGGCGTCCTGCATCTCGTCGAACTCGAAGATGGGCATCAGCTCCACGGCGTTGACGCCCAATTCCTTTAAATAGGGAATTTTCTCCCGGAGGCCCTCGAAGGTTCCCGGCGCGGCCACGGCGGAGGAATCGTGAATGGTGAAGCCCCGGACGTGGAGTTCGTAGATCACCAGGTCCTCCATGGGAATCAGGGGCCGGGGCATATTTCCCCAGTCGAAGTCGTCCTTCACCACCCGGGCCTTGTAGTGCTGGTCCATGGAGGGCTTCACGCCCCATTGGCTCTGGCCCGTCACCGCCCGGGCGTAGGGGTCCAGAAGGTATTTGGTCTTGTCGAAGATCAGGCCCTTGGCGGGGTCGTTGGGCCCGTCTACCCGGTAGGCGTATTCAAACTCCTCGATGTTCAGCTTAAAGACGATCATGGAGTACACGTTTCCGATGCGGTAGCGCTCGGGGAAGGGGAGGACGGCGTAGGGTGTCTCCTCCTCCCGCCGGAAGAGCAGGAGCTCAATGGACGCGGCGCCGTGGGAGTATACCGTAAAGTTGACGCCGCCGGGGATGGCGGTGGCGCCGTTGATCTCGTAAAAGCCCGGGCGGACATCAAAGCCGTTCAGGCGGTCCATGGGGATCATATGGATTGTGCGGGGCAGGGCCACCAGAGGGACGTCCGGGACCGTGTTCCGGGTGATATCGTGTTTCTCCACAGGGGACTCCTTCCTTCGCCGGTCAGGCGACTGTAGAATACGACTACATTATACAACACCCCCTCAGATTTGTCATAGTTTTTTTCTCTTTTTGTTAGATTCCACAAAGTCTTTGTGGGAAAAAGCAATTGCTAAGGAAAACGGGCCAAGGGTCCCGGGATATGGAAAACGCGCCGGAACGACTGGGATTTCCCGGCGCGAGGCAGGAACTGCTGGGTCGCGACGGCGGGTCTTCGAATGTATATGAGAGGTAGGGGGAGCGGACGATATTTGGCGGGTCCGGAAGATTTTTTTCGGAGGAGTGAAAAAATTCCGGGTCCTCGGACGTGTTGAGAGTGAAGGGAGTTGAGGACCTTGGTTCCATTTGGTACCGATGAAACCATACGCCAGACTGTGGAGGAGTACAGCCCCATGCTGCTGCGGCTGGCCTGCACCCGCTTGGATTCCACCGCCGACGCGGAGGACGCCGTGCAGGACACGTTCCTGCGGCTGCTCACCGCCCGGCCCGTTTTCCGGGACAGGGAACACGAGAAAGCCTGGCTGATCCGAACCGCCCTTCAGCGCGCCAGCGACATCCGCCGGAAGGCGGAGCAGCGGAACATCCCCCTGGAGGATATCACGGAGCCTGTGGCTCCGGAGAGCTCCGGCGGCGAACTCCGAGCCGCCGTCCGGGGCTTGCCGGAGATGTACGGAGCTGTGATTCACCTTCACTACTACGAAGGCTATTCCATCAAAGAGATTGCCAAACTGCTGGGCCTGCCCGCCGCTACGGTGGGCACCCGGCTGGCCCGTGGCCGGGAGCGGCTGCGGCAGATGCTGAGGGAGGACGTTATATGAATCGGGAAGACTACCGCAAAGCCTTTGACGAGCTCTCCTTTTCCGCGGATTTTCAGGAGCGGACGGCGAACCTGCTGCAACAGCGCGCCCGTGAACTGGAAAAGGAGTGTAGCAACATGACGTTTAGTAGAACCAAGAAGATGGCGGTGCTGGCCGCTGCCTGTATTGCCCTGCTGGCGGTGTCCGTCTCCGCCGCCGTGTTGTGGCTGACCCCCGCCCAGGTGGCGGAGCAGCACAATCAGCCCCTGCTGGCGGAGGCCTTCGGCGGCCCCGACGCCATCGAGATCGACGAGACCGTGGAGAGCGGGGACTATTCCATTACCCTGCTGGGCCTGGTCTCCGGTCGGAACCTGGATGTTTTAAATCAGGACCTGAACAAGGACCACACCTATTCCGTCCTGGCCCTCCGGCGGCTGGACGGCACGCCTCTGGAGAATGAGACCTTCGACTTCATTTCCTACACCATGACGCCGCTGGTGGCAGGCTATTCCCCCGTGGCGGTGAACAACTGGACGCTGAACGCCGGGGCCTCCGGCTTCGCCAGGGACGGGCTGTATTACTATCTGCTGGACACCGCGAGTCTGGAAATGTTTGCGGACCACACGGTCTATATGGCCTTCTACGAGGGCGGCGTGCCCAGCAACACGACCTTCACCGTGGCGGAGGACGGAACCATCGCCTTCGCGGAGGATTTCACCGGGGTTCATGCCCTCTTCACCCTGCCCTTGGACCCGTCTAAGGCGGACCCTGCGGCGGCGGAGGCCTTCGTGGACTCCACGGGGTTGAACGGATGGTCCAACGAGCGGATGGAACCGGAGGAGAATACCGACGTGGAATTCTGGACGACGGAGTACGGAGAAGAACCGCCCTCCATGCTCGAGAACTTGGAGTAAGCGCCGCCAATTGCGCCGGGGAGCGGCGGCGGATTGCGCTCGAACCATAGAACAAGACCGGCGGTGGAAGCTCCCCGCCGGTCTGTTTTAAAGAAAAAATGAAAGAACGACTAAGGTCCGGCACGGGTACACCGCGCCGGACCTTGTTCCTTTTCATAAGGCCTTTAATAGGGCAGCTTTGCCCGGCCATCCATAAAATCCAGCACCCGCTGGCGCTGGGCCTCGTCGGTGATGGGGGCGGGGCAGTAGTTGTTCACTGTGCCGCCGGTGTGGACGTAGCAGGGGATGATCTCCGACGCCGTGCCCGCCAGGACGCCATCCTGGATGGAGAGGATCAATTGATAGATGATGGTCCGGTTTTCCGGCTTCCGGTTGCCGCCGAAACAGAAGTTGCCCAGGGAGTAGAGAATCTCCTTGTCCTTGTATAGTTCCCGGGGCTGGAGCACATGGGGGTGGTTGCCCAGGACCAGGTCCGCGCCGCCGTCGATCAGGCGGCGGGAGGCCCGGATCCGCCAGGGCTCCGGGGTGTGGACACCCTCCGCGCCTCCGTGGTAGAAGACGATCTGAAAGTCGGAGTCCGCCTCCGCCTCCTGAATACGCCGGAGGATGGTGCCGGCCTGCCCCTCGGACCAGAGGCCATGGCAAATAACGGCGATGCGGTAACCGTTCTTTTCCAGATAGAAGGTCCGGCCGTCGGAGCCGTATTCCAGCCCGGCGGCGGCCACGGCCCGGACGGTGTCCTGTCTGCCCTTGGGGCCGTAGTCGTTGATATGGTTATTGGATAGGGAGACAGCCTCTACGCTGGAGGAGGTGAGAATACTGGTGCTGGCGGTGGGGGAGCGGAACCAGTAGGCGGGGGTGGTGGTCTTCTCCCGGGGGGACAGGTTCTGGTCCGTCAGGACATTCTCCAGATTCACCACGGTGAAGTCGTCGGCCTCAAAGATGGGGCGGACATTCTGAAGGAAATAGGTCGGGTCCTGTTTGGCGGCGTAGTCCAGGAAATTTCCCGCCGCCCGCTGCCCGTGGAGGGAGGCCAGCAGCATGTCGCCGGTAAAGCTCAATACGACCCGGAAGGAATCTTCCGTTTCCCCGGGGCGGACCATAGGGCCGTCGAAGGTGGGAAGGTCCGGCTCCCAAAGCATCGGATCGTCCCAATCCGGATCGCTTAGTTCCGCGAGCTCCGTTCCCCGGACCGGTAGGATGAGCAGCAGAACCGCCAGTATACCGGTGAGGTATCGCATAAGCACTCGCCCCCTCTTTGGAAATCTTATAGAAAATATTGTACCAGAATTCGCTGCAAAAGGAAAGAGAAAGTTTCGAGGGGGAGTGCCCTATCGCGCATTTTAAAAGGGGACCATCGTGTAGGGGCCGCCGCCCTCAGCGGCCTGCCGGCACAAGAATTGGTCCTCATAAGGGGCTGGTCCCTACAAAATAAAATCTTTGAATAGGACACTCTTTTTCGAGGGTTCCTCGCTTTCCCATCTTTACAACAGACAGGGAAATAATATAGAATCATTTGTGATGATTTTTGGAATGCAACTTTGGGTTGCGGAAGTTTCAAGGGCAGTTGGTAGTGTGCCACGGAAAATTACGGTATGGTTTTGACAGGGAGGTAAAGTAGATGTTGTCTGAAAAAATATATGTACTCAGGCGGAAAAATGGACTGTCACAGGAACAGCTTGCAGAAAAAATCGGCGTTTCAAGACAGGCAATATCAAAATGGGAAGGAGGTCACTCGACCCCGGAATTAGATAAACTAAAGGCCTTGAGTGATTGCTTTCACGTTACCATAGACGAACTTACCGGGAATCCGATCACAAGCGAGTCCGATCATATGGTACGGAGGGAAGAGCATCAAGGCCTCCAGAAAACGGGAGAGAGCAGAACCGGCATTTGTCTTTGTTTTGCGGGAGCCGCGCTCCTGATTCTGTTTGGCGTTTTAACAGTCATACGCCCATCCTCTGTTGACCAGATCAACGAATCGTCCATGATTACGTTGAACGGAACGGGAATGCTCATTACGCTGTTTGTGCTGCTTATGATACTGGGAATGATTTTGATTTTCAAAAAGAGATAGATTCGGGAGGTATTTGCGATGAAAAATTACAAACGCTTGACTGGCCTTTTTGCCGCACTTGCAATCCTGCTCTCGAATGTTATGTGCGCCGCGGTCGCCTACAACTACTGTACGCTTCAGTGGTGCGGAAAATACGGCGGATGCAGTGCTCCGGCGGATACCGCTTTTCTGCTGTGTATCCCTTACGGGGTCGGAATTGCGATATGCGTTCTGTTAGCCTGGTTTTTTGCGAAAAAACATCAAACATCCATATAAATCACAACAGAAAGAAACCGAGGGCGTTTTCTCTCCTCCGCTGTGGGAGAGAAAACGCCCTCGGGATAAACCTCCGGCCGCTGGCACGATCTGCTGCCAGCGGCCGGAGCGGAACGTTTCTGAAACCGGTCTTATTTCTTCATGGCCAAGGCCTTGCGGACGGCTTCCACAATCCCGGCGGCATTCACGCCATAGGCGTCCAGCACCTGCTGGGCCGCGCCGCTGCGGCCAAAGACATCGTTGACGCCGTGGCGCACCACTGGCACGGGGCAGGTCTCGGAAACCACCTCCGCCACGGCGCTGCCGAAGCCCGCCAGAACGTTGTGCTCTTCACTGGTGACGATGGCGCCGCACTCCCGGGCGGCCTTCTCAATGATCTCCCGGTCAATGGGCTTGATGGTGTGGATGTTGATGACCCGGGCGTTAATGCCCTCTGCCGCCAGGGCTTCCGTGGCCTTTAAGGACTCCTGCACCATGATGCCCGTGGCCAGAATGGCCACGTCGCTGCCCTCCCGCAGGAGGATGCCCTTGCCCAGCTCGAAGTGGTAGCCGGGAATCTGATCCATGACCACCTCCACCGGGTTCCGGCCAATGCGCAGATAGCAGGGGCCCTCATAGTCCATGACGGCCTTCACCGCCGCGTCCGCCTCAAAAGCGTCGCAGGGGTTCACCACCGTCATGCCGGGGATGACCCGCATGAGGGCGATGTCCTCGATGCACTGATGGGTGGCGCCGTCCTCGCCTACGGAGAGGCCCGCGTGGGTGCCTACGATCTTCACGTTCAGACGGGGGTAGGCCACGGAGTTGCGAACCTGATCGTAAACCCGGCCGGCGGCGAACATGGCGAAGGAGTGGAGGAAGGGAATCTTCCCCGTGGTGGCCAGGCCCGCGGCGATGCCCACCATGTTGCTCTCGGCGATGCCGCAGTTCAAAAAGCGCTCCGGCACCTCCTGGGCAAAGCGGTTCGAATAGGTGGCCCCGGAGAGGTCTGCGTCCAGAACGATGACCCTGGGGTTCTCCTTGCCGTACTTTTTCAGCGAATCGCCGTAAGCGGCTCTGGTTGCGATTTTCTCACCCATTTCTCACGCCTCCAATCTTGCCAGCAGCTCGGTCCGGGCCTGCTGGTATTCCTCGTCGCTGGGTGCCTTGCCGTGCCAGCCCACCTGATTTTCCATAAAGGACACGCCCTTGCCCTTCACCGTGTGAAGCAGTACCATAGTGGGCTTGCCCTGGACGGTCTTGGCTTCGTCAAAGGCGGCGGCCATGGCGCCGAAATCGTGGCCGTCTACGTCGATGACGTGCCAGCCAAAGGCCCGGAACTTGTCCGCCAAAGGAGCGGAGGAGAGGACCTTGTCCGTGGGGCCGTCAATTTGCAGTCCGTTCACATCCACCATGCCGCAGAGGTTGTCCAGCTTGTAGTGAGCGGCGGCCATGGCGGCCTCCCAGATCTGGCCCTCGGCGATCTCGCCGTCGCCCATGGCGGCGTAGACCCGGTAGTCCTTGCCGTCCAGCTTCCCCGCCAGGGCCATGCCCACGGCGGCGGAGAGGCCCTGCCCCAGGGAACCTGCGGACATGTCGACGCCGTTGACGTGGTTCATCTCCACGTGGCCGGACATGTGGTGGTGAATGGAGCGGAATTTCTTCATATCCTCCTGGGGAAAGTACCCCCGGAGGGCCAGCACGGCGTAGAGCGCCGGAGAGCAGTGGCCCTTGGAGAGGACGAAGCGGTCCCGGTCCGGGTCCTTGCTGTTGGCAGGGTCTACCCGCAGGGTGTTGAAATACAAAACCGTCAGGGCGTCCACGATGGAAAAGGAGCCCCCGAGGTGGCCGGAGTTGGCGGTGTGCACCGCGTCCAGAGCCAGAAGCCGGGCCTGAGTGGCCAGGCCGGCCAGCTGTTTGTTCTCCACAATTACACTCCCTATCTCCCAGGCGGTTACTGGCCGCCCAGATAAGCTTTTTTCACGTCCTCGTTGGTGAGGAGGCTGGCGGCGGAATCCTTCAGAACGATCTCGCCGTTTTCAATGACGTAGCCCCGGTTCGCCACCTTCAGCGCGGCGTTGGAGTTCTGCTCGATGAGCAGGATGGGCATGCCGTCGGCGTTGATTCGCTTGATGGTGCTGAAAATATCCTGAATGACCAGGGGAGCCAGGCCCAGAGAGGGCTCGTCCATCATTAGGATCTTCGGGCTCTGCATCAGCGCCCGGCCCACGGCCAGCATCTGCTGTTCGCCGCCGGAGAGGGTGCCCGCCCGCTGCTGCTCCCGCTCCAGAAGGCGGGGAAACAGGTCGAACACATAGTCGAAGTCCTTTTTGACGGCGGCGGCGTCCTTGCGGAGGTACGCGCCCATCTCCAGATTTTCCCGCACGGTGAGGTTGCCGAAAACATGGCGGCCCTCCAGGCACTGGGCCAGGCCTTTGGCGGCGATGACGTGGGACTTCTGATTGTCGATGCGCTCGCCCATGAACCAGACCTCGCCGCTGGTGATGCGGCCCAGCAGGCCCGACAGGGCCCGGAGGGTGGTGGTCTTGCCCGCGCCGTTGGCGCCGATCAGGGTGACGACCTCGCCCTCTTCCACATCCAGGCTGATGCCCTTGAGGGCGTGAATCTCTCCGTAATGGAAATGCAGGTCCTTAACTTCCAGAATTTTAGACATCCAGCCCACCTCCCAGATAAGCCTCGATCACGTCGGGGTTTTGCTGAACCTCCTCCGGCGTGCCGAAGGCGATGCGTTTGCCGAAGCTGATGACGCAGATCTGATGCGTCACGTTCATCACCAGCTTCATATCGTGCTCCACCAGAAGAACGGTGATGCCCTTGTCGGCGATCTTCCGGATAGTCTGCTGAAGGTCCTCCTTCTCCGCGCCGTTCATGCCGGCGGCGGGCTCGTCCAGCAGCAGCATCTTGGGCTCCGAGGCCAGGGCCCGGGAGATCTCCAGGCGGCGCTGTTCGCCGTAGGACAGGCTGGAGGCCTTGAGCTCCGCCTTGTCGCCCAGTTCCATGAATTCCAGGATGCCCTGGCACTTCTTGATCACGGCCCGTTCCTCCTCCCGCTGCTTCGGGGTGTGGAGCATGGAGGAGAGGAGGCCGGAGCTGGTCTTTGTGTGGCAGCCCACCATGACGTTTTCCAGCACGGACATCTTCTTAAACAGGTTGATGTTCTGATAGGTACGGGCGATGCCCAGGGCGTTGACCTTATAGGGAGGGCGGCCCTGAATTTCCTCGCCGTTGAAGATGACCTTGCCGCTGGTGGGGGCATAGACGCCGCTGATCATGTTGAAGAGGGTGGTTTTGCCCGCGCCGTTGGGGCCGATGAGGCCAAAGATGGACCCGGCGGGGACCTGGAAGTTTACGGCGTTTACCGCCACCAGGCCGCCGAAGCGGATGGTGAGGTCCTGCACCTCCAGCATCACGTTTTTGTTCTCCGTCATGACGCCACCTCCTTTTTCCCAAGACGCTTGAGGAACATGGTCCGGGCTTTATCCCACAGGCCCACCACGCCGTTGGGCAGGCAGAACAGCACCACCAGGATGAAACCGGCGTAGACCAGAGTCTGAGCGGAGGCGAAGCTCTGGAGGAGCTCCGTAATCACCGTGATGATGGCCGCGCCGATGAGAGAGCCGGAGATGGTGGCGATGCCGCCGAAGAGCAGCATGGTCATGAACATGTTGGACTGGGTGCTGGTGAAGGTGTCCGGGCTGATGAAGCCCACCATATGGGCGTAGAACGCACCGGCCATGCCGGCCAGGAAGGCGCTGATGCCAAAGGCCATGATTTTATACTTGGCCACGTTGATGCCCATGCCGGCGGCGGCGTGGGGGTTTTCCCGGACGGCGATGAAGGCCCGGCCCACCCGGGAGTTGATGATATTGCGCTTCATCAGCAGCACCAGAATCACCGCCACAAGCACCAGCCAGAAGTAGCTCTGATAGCCCTTGAAGGTGTAGCCGAAGAGGGAGACCTTGGGGATGCCGGTGATGCCGGAGGGCCCCCGGGTCAGCCAGGCCGCGCCCACGATGTAGGTGTACACCATCTGACCGAAGGCAATGGTCAGCAGGGAGAGGAAGTGCTTCACCAGCCGGGAGGCGGGGAAGGCGATGAGAATACCGAAGAACAGCGCCAGGGCAGCTCCCAGGAGAATGGAGATGATGGGAGGGATGCCCAGGTTGATGGACAGCAGGGTGGATGTGTAGGCGCCGATGGCGTAGAAGCCCGCATGGCCGAAGCTGACCTGGCCGGTGTAGCCAAAGAGAATGTCCAGGCCGGTGACGGCAATGGTGTAGATGCAGATGTAGTCCAGAATCATGGAGAGGTAGCGCTCCTGGAGCATCCAGGCCGCCACACAGGCCACCACCAGCAGGGCCAGCAGGGTGTAGCGGTTCTTTTTCAGGAACGCGCCGGGATTTGATTTCAAAGTTTGCATATGTCCGGCCCCCCTTTACTCCATGACCTGTTCTTTGAACAGGCCGGTGGGCATGAAGATCATCACGATGATCAAAATGGCGAAGGAAATGAAGTCCTTGTACAGGCTGGTCACATAGGCGGAGACGAACGTCTCGACAAAGCCGAAGAAGATGCCGCCCACGATGGCGCCGTACATGTTGCCGTAGCCGCCCACCACGGCGGAGGCGAAGGCCTTCTGGCCGATCAGGGAGCCCATGGCGGTGTACACGCCGAAGATGGGTCCAACCACCACGCCGATGGAACCCGCCAGCATGGAGGCGATGCCCCAGGCGGCGCCCTTGGTCAAGGGCACGTTGATGCCCAGCGCGCTGGCGGCCAACTCGTCCTGAGCGGCGGCCCGCATGGAGGTGCCGAACTTGGACTTCTGCATGAAGAAGTGGAGGGCCAGCATGGCCACGATGCCCACGCCCAGGGCCAGCAGCCGCTCGGGCATGATCTCATAGCCCAGAATGTTCACAGAGGAGACGCCGAAGATGGAGGGGAACTGCATGACGTTGGAGCCCCAGGCAAACATGGCTCCGTTTTGCAGCAGCATGGAAATGGCGATGGTGCAGAGGATGACATAAACGGTCTGGGCGCCCTTGGCCAGCAGGGACGTAACCAGCACCCGCTCGATGAACATCCCCAGGGCAAACATGATGACCATGACCAGCAGCAGCGAGACCAGGAAGGGCAGGCCCAGGGTCTTATAGAACGTGAGACCCAGGAACGCGCCAATCATCAGCATGTCGCCCTGGGCCAGCGTCATCAGGCCGGAGGCCTTGTAAATCAGGCCGTAGCCCATGCCGACCAGTCCGTAAATGCCGCCCAGCATCAGCGCGCCGATGACAAGTGTTAACAGCATAGGGGTTCACTCCTTTTTTAATAATTGCGGGAGCGGAGCCCGCGGGTCCGGGAAGAGGCGCTTTTGAGAAGCTATACCAATCGGTGGAAGCGGACCGTTTGGCGGGAACGCGCGAACTCCGCGCTGCCGCCGATTGGTACAGCTTCTGAAAAAACGGGAGGCGTCGCGCGACGCCTCCCGGCTTCGTTCCAATGAGGGAATTACTGGGGATTCTCAGCCAGCCAGTCGGCGAAGAGAACGTTCTTGCCGCCGTTGACGATGTAGGCGCGGGCGGTGGTCAGACCGTCGCCGGAGCCGTCGGAGAAGTTGTAGGTGCCGGCAATGCCCTCGTGATCGGTGATGCCCAGGACGGCCTCGCGGATGGCGTCGGGATCGCTTATATCAGACGTGTTCTGGAGAGCGATGGCGATGAGCTTGGCGCTGTCATAGCCGCGGTAAACCACGTCGGAGACGGGCATTTCGCCGTACTCCTCCACGAAAGCGGTGAGCATGGCCTTTTCCACGTCGTTGGCGGCGTCGTCAATGCTGGCGGGGATGATGGCGCCGGAACCGAAGATCACGTTCTCAGCGGCCTCGCCGCCCACGTTGATGATGTCGGGCACGCCCAGGGCCTCGGGGCCATAGATGTAACCGGTGTAGCCGTTGCTGCGCAGCTGCTTGATGGCCAGGGCGGAGTCGCTGGTGGTGCCGTAGAGGATGACGCCGTCGGCGCCGGAGGCAATGACCTTGGCAATCTGGCCGGTGAAGTCGGTGTCGGTGGGCTGATACTGCTCTTCGCAGACGATCTCCATGGAGTCGGGCATCAGCTCCTTGGTGGAGTTCACGCCGGACACGCCGTTCTCAGAGGCGATGGAGAGGATGGCGACCTTGGTGACGCCCATCTGGGTCATGGCGTCCACAAAGGCGGCGTTGGGCAGGTTGGCGTTGGCCGTGCCGCGGAAGATATACTGATAGCCGGCGTTGGTGTAAGAGGGGCTGGTGCCGCAGCCGATCTGGAGCACACCCGCGTCCTCGGTGATCTGAGAGGCAGCCACGATGTTAGGGGAGGAGTTGGAGCCGACCATGGCAACCACCTGATCCACGTCCACCATACGGGTAACGGCGCGGACGGCGCCCTCGGGAGTGGACTTGTCGTCATAGACCACCAGCTCCAGCATCTGGCCGTTGACGCCGCCGGCCTCATTCACTTCCTTGATGGCCAGGCGAGCGCCTTTTTCGGCCATCTCGCCGGCCAGAGCGTTGGGGCCGGTGATGGTGGCATAGAGGCCGATCTTGATGGTGTCGCCGCTGGGGGCGGCGTCGCCGGAGGCGTCGTCAGAGCCGGTATCGGCGGGGGCGGAGGTGTCGTTGTTGGAGCTGCCGGCGTCATTGCCGGCGTCCTTCCCGCCGCAGGCGGCAAGGCTGAGGACCATGCAGAGGGTCAAGAGAAGGGTCAAAACTTTTTTCATCATTGCTTACTCCTTTTCGTTGGAATTGTTAAAGATAGTATAGCATTTGCCCTTTTTTTAGACAATATCATATCTTCGTAACAATTTAGCAAAAAAATAGAGCAGGGAAGAGGACTGGGCAATATATTTAGTTTTTTGAAAAAATTTTCAGGAAAAATTGACTTTTTGTCTAATTGGTGCTAGTCTTTTTCTATGGAAACCACAATAAACGCCCCGGCTGGGGCGGAGCTTCGGGGAAAGTGAGGGCGGACCCGTGGGACGAAAACACCCGTTTACCATGCGCACCAAGCTGATTTTCATGTTTTTGGGGCTGATTGTCCTGCCTCTGGGATTTTTTGGGACCATGCTGTTTGCTATTCAGCGGAACATTACCGAGTCCTATGTGGCGGAGTCCCTGGAGCGGAGCACCTCCCAGCTGGCGGAGCGCTTGAACCAGGAGCTCCAGGCGGTCTGCGGCCTGGGGAATCTTTACTACCTGGACGGAGAGCTGGTGGAGGCCCTTTCCGAGGGCGGGGAAACGGGTCTCCGGCCGGAAACGGTTCGGGAGATTACCTCCAGGTACAGCGCCTATCCCGGCCGGATTCACGCCGACGCCTCCGTGCTGACGCCGGAGGGGAAGCTTTACGGCGGGCAGAGCTACACCGGGATTCTGGACCCCTTGGCCGTGGCCCGGACGGCGGAGGCCGGAGGGAGCAATACCGTCTGGAGATCCTCCTTCGACTTCCCGGAGGGGGCGGTCTCCGGCGATTACCTGTACGCCGTCCGCGCTCTTCACAACCATGGCACCTGGGAACCCACAGGCACGCTGTTGCTGTCCATGCGGGAGACGGAGCTGCGGAAGATTTACTCCGGTTACCTGACGGAGTCCCAGAACGCCTATCTGCTGGACCGAAGAGGCAATGTCATCTCCTTTGTGAACAACCAGGGAATTCCCTACCAGCCCGACGCCGCCCGGTGTGCCCTGTACTATGGTTTTTTCCCGGATGAGGCGGAGGGAAGGCCCCAATACGTCACCTATCACACCATCACCTCCGGGGCCTGGACCCTGGTGGTGGCCAGCGACCCGGTGGTGCTGCTCCAGCCCTACAAGACGGCCACCAACGCCTTCCTGGCGGCGCTGCTGCTGTGCTTTGCCGTGGCGGTGGTGCTCTCATTCATCTTCTCCGCCCGCTTTGTCCGGCCTGTGCGCCAGCTCTGCGACAACATCGCCCTGGTGAAGGAGGGCAATTTTGACACCATGGTGCCTGTGACCTCCAGCGACGAAATTGGGCAGCTCTCCGAGCAGTATAACGAGATGCTCCTCCGGCTGAAAGAGCTTCTGGCCGGCATGGTGGAGGAACAGGAGTCCCGGCACCGGGCGGAGATGCAGGCGCTGCAGGCCCAGATCAATCCCCATTTTATTTACAATGCCCTGGCCTCCGTCCGATTCCTGGTCTTCTCCGGCAAGAACGACGAGGCGGACCGGGCGCTGCTGTCCCTAATCAACATCCTTCGGGGCACCCTTTCCAATCCTCATATTCTCTCCACCGTCGGCCAGGAGATTAAGCTGCTTCAGGACTATGTGTCCCTTCAGCGCATCTCCTTCAGCAAGCCCCTGGATGTGGAGTTTGACGTGGACGAGTCCGTCCGGGACTGCCGGATTTGCAAGCTGACCCTCCAGCCCATTGTGGAGAACGCCTTCATCCACGGCTTCGAGGGAAATCTGGAGCACTGCCGCCTGACGGTCCGGGTCCGGGACCTGGGGGACCGGGCGGAGATTACCGTGGAGGACAACGGCACCGGCTTTGACACCCACTCCGCCCGGCCCACAAACTGGGGCGGCGTGGAGTCCCCCCACAACGGCCTCGGCGTGGAGAACGTCCGACAGCGGCTGACGCTGACCTTCGGCCAGTCCTGCGGGCTGGAGATCAAGAGCCGCCCGGGCTGCGGCACGGTGGCGCGGATCACCATTCCCAAAACCGGAGAGAAAGGAAGCATACTGGTATATGACAATCCTGGTCGCTGACGACAACGCGCTGGTGCGCAGCTGGCTGAAAATCATTCTCCAGCAGCTGGAGGGGGACCGCTCCCATATTCTGGAGGCGGACGACGGAGGCGAGGCGTTGCGCATCTGTTTGGAAGAGCCGGTGGACCTGCTGATCACCGACATCAAGATGCCGGGACAGGATGGTATCAGCCTGATTAAGGACCTTCGGACCCGGCGCCCGGGCCTGTGCGCCGCCGTGCTCAGCGGTTACGACGATTTTGAGTACGTCCGGGTGGCCCTGCAATGTGGCGCCCTGGACTATATTCTCAAGGCGGAGATGAAACAGGAGGACATTTCCTCCCTGATGCAGAAGGTCCGGGAGAAGCGCTCCCTCTCCCACGGGGCGGAGCTCTATTTGAACCAGTATCAGGACAGCATCCGCCAGGCCAAGAGCGCCTACGAGACCTACATCCGGCAGGGACCCGACGCTTCTCAGGAGCAGTTTCTGGACTGCTGCCTTCCCGCCGGAGCGGCGAAGGGCTGCATGACCATGCTGATGCTGAAGGAGCACCCCGCCGGGGCCGGGGAGAGGCAGGCGGCCAGCATCTGCTGCGGCACGCTGAAAAGCATGGGCCTAGCGGGAGTGGCCTTTTCTCTGGACGCGGATACCTATTTGATGATTTACGCACTGGACGACGAGGCGGCCCTACAGGAGCGGCATATGCGGCTCCTCTCCGCCCTGGATCAGAACCTGACCGCCGCCCGGATGGGCGGACTGACCCAGAATGTGAACCTGATTTTCAGCCGCAGCGACGATCTGCTCCAAAAGCTGCACTACGCCCAGGAGCTCATCGATTATCAGCTCTACTACGAGACCTCGGCCTTGCCGCCGGACAAGGACCCCGGTCACCAGGAGGAGCGGGCGCTGATGGAGGCCCTTCCGGCGGCGGTGAATCTCCAGCACTACGACCGGGCCTGTGAGCTGGTGCAGGACTACGTGTCCGCCCGCCATGGGGACCGGGTGTTCCCCTCCCGTATCCGGCGGGCAGTTACCGCAGCTATGCAGGTAATGCTCAGCGCGCTGCCCTTCGACGGGGTGCAGCCGGAGAGCTACCAGCGGCTGGACCGGCTGGTGCTGAGCACCGCCAGGGCTCAGACCGCGGCCCAGCTGAACCGGCGGCTTAACCGCTTCTGCTCCTTCTATATCGGCTATGGGAACCAGATGTACCGGGTGTCCTCTCCCGCCGTCAGTCAGGCGGTGGCCTATTGCAATGAGCATTACGCCCGGAAGGTCACCTTGGACGAGCTGGCGGCCCATGTGCGGCTGAACAAGACTTACTTCAGCCAGCTGTTTCATAAGGAGATGGGGGTGTCCTTCGGGGACTACCTGGAATCTGTGCGGATCAAGCGGGCCCAGCAGCTTCTGCGGGAGAACCGGGCGTCCATCGCGGAGATCTCCGAGCAGGTGGGATTTTCCAATCAGAATTATTTCACCAAGGTCTTCAAGCGGGCCACGGGAACCACGCCCTCTCAGTACCGGGCGGCCTGTTTCTCTCAGCTTTTAAAGGGGGAAGAGGCGTGAGAGTACCTTCCTGGGGTTTTCGCCCAAAGGCAAGCCCGGCGCGGTGTACCGCGCCGGGCTTTTTTGGATGGTGTTACAGCAGGGTAATCCCCGCCTGTTCGCAGCTCTCCAGGGTGGTTTGATCCCAGAGGCTGGCCTGGACCTCGCCGATGTGGCAGGCGCCCAGAAGCAGCATGCACACCCGGGACATGCCGATGCCGCCGCCGATGGACTGGGGCAGCTGATTGTTCAGCAGCATTTGATGGAAGGGCAGCTTCCGCCGCTCGTCGCACCCGGCGGCGGTGAGCTGGCGGTCCATAGCCGCAGCGTCCACCCGGATGCCCATGGAGGAGACCTCGAAGGAGCGCTCCAAAACGGGATTCCACATGAGGATATCGCCGTTGAGCTCCCAGTCGTCATAGTCCGGGGCCCGGCCATCGTGCCGGTTTCCGGAGGCCAGAGTCTTGCCGATTTGCATGAGGAACACCGTCTGGTGCTCCCGGCAGATTTCCGTTTCCCGCTCCGTGGGGGTCAGATGGGGGTAGCGGTCCTCCAGCTCCTGGGTGGTGAGGAAGTACACGTCCCGGTCGGGCCGGAAGCTGAGAACGGGGAAGTGATTCCGCAGGACGGAGGCGGTGTCGCACAGGGCGCCCACAATGTTCTGGACCGTGTCCTTCAAATACTGAAGATTCCGGTCCTCCTGGGCGATGTGCTTTTCCCAGTCCCATTGGTCCACGTAAATGGAGTGGAGATTGTCCACGATTTCGTCCCGGCGGATGGCGTTCATGTCGGTGAACAGGCCCATGCCCAGGGGGAATTCATAGCGCTTTAAAGCCAGGCGTTTCCACTTGGCCAGGGAGTGGACCACCTGTCCCTCGGTGCCAACGTCGGGAATGTCAAAGCTGACGGGACGCTCCACGCCGTTCAGATCGTCGTTTAAGCCGGTGCGCCCGTCCACGAACAGGGGGGCGGAGACCCGGTGGAGGTTCAGCCGGAGGGTGAGGTTTCGTTGGAAGTCCTCGTGGATGAGCTCGATGGCCCGCTGAAGCTCGTTGTTGCTCAGGGGCATTTTGTAGCCGGCGGGAATGGTGAGGTTGCTCATATGATAAGGTCCTTTCGTTTTTGGAAAATGAATGTCAGACTAGGAATACTATATGAATATAGAGGGACGGGGAGGTCAGGGAATGTCCTCTCTGCTCTCCCGGCGTTTCATTGAGCGCTCAGCTTATCCAGACCCTTGCGCAGGCGGGAGAGGGTCTCCTCCTGGCCCAGGATATGGCAGATTTCTACCGCGCCGCCGGGGGTGACCTGCTTGCCGGCGGCGGCGATGCGGACGGGCCACATCAGGGTGGCGTTCTTTACGCCCAGGGATTCCGCGAGAGCGATGAGGCCGTCGTGAACGGTGTCCTGGGTCCAGCTTGCCAGGGACTCCAGGGCGGGGATCGCGGCTTCCAGCATTTTTTTGGAGACCGCGCCGTCGGTTTTGGACTTCTTGTTGGTGAAAAGAGCAGCGTCGTAGTCCGGAAGGGCGTCAAAGAAGTCCACCTTCTCCGGGATGTCCGTCAGCTTTTCACAGCGGGCCTGGAGAAGGGCGGCTACGGCGGAGACGTCGATGGAGGGGTTCTTTACGCTCTGGCGGATATAGGGCCCGGCGGTTTTGACGAAGTCCTCCGGGGTCATGGCCCGGAGGTAGAGGGCGTTGAAATAGGTCAGCTTCTCCAGGTCAAAGATGGCGGGGGATTTGGAGATGCCCGCGATGTCGAAGGCGTCTACCAGTTCCGCCAGGGAGAAGACCTCCTGTTCGCTGCGCTCCCCCTTGGGGGCCCAGCCCAGAAGGGCCACGTAGTTCAGCACGGCAGAGGTCAGATAACCCTGGGCGATCAGGTCCTCGTAGGAGGGGTCCCCGTGGCGCTTGCTCATCTTGTTGTGCTGGTCCCGCATGACGGGGGAACAGTGGACATAGGTGGGAATGTCCCAGCCGAAGGCCTCGTAGAGAAGGTTATACTTTGGGGCGGAGGAGAGATATTCGCTGCCCCGGACCACGTGGGTGATGCCCATGAGGTGATCGTCCACCACGTTGGCGAAGTTGTAGGTGGGCAGGCCGTCCCGTTTGAGAAGGACCTGATCGTCCAGGGTCTTGTTCTCCACGGTGATGTCCCCGAAGGAGACGTCGTGGAAGGTGGTGGTCCCCTCCTGGGGAATGCGCTGGCGGATGACGTAGGGCCGTCCTGCCAGGAGATTGGCGTCGATCTCCTCCTGGCTCAGGTCCCGGCAGGGGTCGGCGGCCCGGTTGAACTCGCCGGAGTCCTCCTCGGACTCGGTTTTCTCGCAGAAGCAGTAGTAGGCCGCGCCCTTTTCCACCAGGAGCTGGGCGTATTTTCCGTAGAGGTCCCGGCGTTCCGACTGGATGTAGGGTCCCACAGGCCCGCCCACGTCGGGGCCCTCGTCGTGGGTCAGGCCACACTCGGCCATGGTGCGGTAGATCACGTCTGTGGCGCCCTCCACCAGGCGGCCCTGGTCTGTGTCCTCGATGCGGAGGATGAAGGTGCCGTGGTGATGCCGGGCGATGAGCCAGGTGTACAGGGCGGTGCGGAGATTGCCAACGTGCATGTAGCCCGTGGGGGAGGGGGCGAAGCGGGTGCGTACCTGTCCTTTTGGAATCCGGTCCTCCATGTCCTGGAAGAAACGGCTGTCGGTAGCCATAAAAAACCTCCTGGTCAAGCCGGGAGTGCCCCGGCGTATTTTTTAGACATTGTCATTATCCACGCTTTGGGGGGAAAAGTCAAGCGGAATGTCCGCGGGGACGGGTCCTCCCGCGCATTTTTAAAAGAGGAGTGCGTAGGGACCCTTTTGTCGGAAGCGCCGGGGGGATGCACAGGTTTGCCCCTACAGGATGCCATTGCCAAACCGGGCACTCCTGTTCGCAAGAGGGCACATCCCCGGGGACCGTTTGCAAACAGGACGCCCCGGAGGGGCGGGTCTCCCGCCTCTTCGCTGTGCGTACAGCGTCCGGAAATAAGGGTTGAAATGAATAGAGGCCGGTGATAATATAAAACTATTCTATTGAGGCTTGAAAGGAGACAAACGGATGAAGAAAGTGATTGCTGCCATGGCGGGAATGTTTCTCGCCATAGTGCTCTTCGGCGGGCTATGGAATGTCTTGCTCAAGCCGCTCATCGGCGGCGGGCCGGAACAAAGCTTCCTCTATCCCCTTTACATCGGATTGATTCTTCTGGCGGGGCTGGTAGTTGGCGTTGCAGTCATTCTTTATGAGGAGATTCAAAAACTGCAAGAGGAAGTCAAAAAGGTCAACGATCAACTGCAAAAACCGGAGTGATACCCCGTTTTTGCCGGGGACAGTCCGGAAAGGCGGCTCTCCGCCGCGTGTTTTTGAAAATCTCCTTGCGACATTCATAAGCTTCGGTTTTATCAAAACGAACATCAGATAAAAACGGGTGGGCATCTACCGCACAAGGCTGAGGCTTTGTGCGGTATTTTTAGGAGGAGCTACGATGCGGAACAAACGGTGGCCCATTTTGATGGTGGTGGCGGCTAACACGCTTTACAATGTCTGTGCGAAATCCACGCCCAGGGACGTGAATGGCTTTGCCTCCCTGGCGGTTACTTACGCGGCGGCCGCGGTCTGCGCGGTGCTCCTGTTTTACCTCACCGGGGAACAGAAGAACCTGGCCGCGAGGCTGGGTAAGACGAACTGGACGGCGTGGGTCCTGGGTCTGTCCATTGTGGGGCTTGAATTCGGGTTTCTCTGCGTCTACCGGGCGGGGTGGAAGATCAGCACGGGCAACCTGGTGGCCAGCATCACCCTGTCCTGTGTGCTGCTGGCCGTGGGGATTCTGCCTCAATCTGGAGACTCTGACCCTCCGGAAGATTTTGGGAATGGCGGTCTGCGCGTAGGGGCTGTTCCTGATTACCAAGTGAACGGAGAAAATGAAAGACGCGCCCCGCCGCTTTTTTGCCAGATACGCTAAAAAAGCCACCGCCGTAAGCCTTGGCTTTCGGTCCCTTCGTCACTTGCAAAGGCGAAGGGTGCTTGTTAGAATACTTATAATCGGAGAATTGGAAGGAAACAAGCTCCTTTTACTATTACTGAAAACAGACATGAGGTGTCATATGTATCGTACCGTGATTTTCGACCTGGACGGAACCCTGCTGGATACCATTGAGGACTTGGCCGCCGCCGGGAACTGGGTCTGCCGCCGCAACGGATGGCCGGAGCACTCGGTGGCGGAATTTAAGGACATGGTGGGCCATGGTATTCCAAACCTGGTTACCAAATTTTCTCCGGAGGGCTGCCGCAGTCCTTTGATTTTGATGAATACCCTCTCCCAATTCAGCGAATACTACGGGGAGCACAACATGGACACCACGGTGCCCTACGAGGGCGTTGCGGCGCTGCTGGCGCGGCTGAAGGCCGCGGGGGTCCGGATGGCGGTGTATTCCAACAAGGCGGACGGCTTCAGCCGCCAAATCGTGGAGCACTACCTCCCCGGTTTTTTTCAGCTGGTCCGGGGCAAGGTGGACGGCGTGCCGGTGAAGCCGGACCCCACGGGCGTTCATAAGATCATGGCCGAGCTGGGAGCCCGGCCAGAGGAGACCCTCTTCGTGGGAGACAGCAGCGTGGACATTCAAACCGGCCACAACGCCGGACTGACCGCCTGCGGCGTCACCTGGGGCTTCCGGCCCCGGGCGTCCCTAGAGGAGGCCGGGGCGGACCGTTTGGCGGATACGATGGAGGAACTGGAGGTTATCATTATGGAGGGACCATGCGCCTGAGCTTCGATCAGGTAGGGGAGCTGCTGGACGAGCTGGCGGAGCCCTTTCCGGAGGCCCTGTTTGAGGGACTGAACGGCGGCGTGAACCTGCGGGAAGAGGTCATGCTGGACCCGGCGTTTCCGGACCGGGAAATGTTCGTCATGGGGGATTACTGCGACAATCTCCTGGGACGGTATATCAATTTGTACTACGGCTCCTTTGCCGCCATGGCGGAGCGGGAGGACTGGACCCTGGAGGACTGGCGGCAGGAGCTCCGCCAGACCCTCTCCCACGAGCTGACCCACCACATGGAGGGCCGGGGAGGTCTCCACGCCTTGGAGGACCGGGACGAGGAGGAGCTGGACGCCTGGAGAGAGCAGTTCGCCCGGGAGGACCGGGAGATCTCCGGTCAAGGGGAGGGCTGAGACCGGGGATCCCCTTTTTCCCGGTAGAAACGTCCATTTATAATGGCAGGAAATTGGAAAGGAACCCCATCAGGGGTTCCTTTCGTTTATGATGATTACTTTCGGCTCTTTCCCAGGAACCGGAGAAGGTACAGGAACAGATTGATAAAATCCAGATACAGCTGGAGCGCGGAATAGATGGACGCCCGCTCCAGCATGGCCGTGTCGCCCTGGTAGGCGGTATACAGGGTCCGGATTTTCTGCGTGTCATAGGCGGTGAAGGCCAGGAAGATGGCAATGCCGATAAGACAGACCACCCGGTCCACCATGCCCAAGGGGAGGAACAGGGACAGCAGGGTGCAGACAATCAGGAAAATCAGCCCTCCCACAAGGATGGGGCGTAGGCGGGTGAGGTCCGTCTTGGTGCGGTAGCCGTAGAGAGTCATGGCGCCGAAATAGACGCCGGTCATGGCAAAGACCAAAATCAAGCTGGCCATGTGGAAAATCAGGAAGTAGGCGGAGAAGACCACGCCGTTCAGCGCCGCGTAGAGAAAGAACAGGGCCCGGGCAATAGGCACGCTGAGCTTGTGGAGCTGGGCGCTGAGAAAGAGAACCACCGCCAGCTCCGCCACCATCAGGACGATGTGGAAATAGGGAATCTGAAAGACATAGAGAATGCAGCCGGTTGCATAGCCGAAAAAAGCCACGGCAAAGGTGGTCAGCAGTCCCAGGAACATCCAGAGAAACGTCTTGGCCGTATAGACGCCGATGGACTCTCCAGCATAGGTTCCCGGACTCAGATCGGGATAGTCGTTGTATTCCACTCCGTTTAAGCGCATATCAGGTTCCTCCTCTTCCATTTTCTTCATCATAGCACGCCGCAGGGGAAAAGTCCAGAGGCTTTCTTTGGCATGGAGCATCTGTTAAGAAGCGGCGGAAAGAGCACTTAGGCCGTCCGCGGAACCACGTTGGCAAAGCTGAACCAGCCCCGGGGATCCCGGAAGGCCCCGGAGAGGGTCTCCCGCAGTTCCCAGGCGGTGCCCTTGGTGTACAGGGGGGCGATGGCGTGGTTCATCAGCAACAGGGCTTCCGCGTCGTGGAGGCAGCCCATACGGGCGGTGCCGTCGGCGGCGCTGGCGATGATGCTCATCAGGGTGTCGTAGGCGCTGCTTTCATAGGCGATAAGGTTGTTCCGTCCGCCGCTGGTCCAGGTCATCAGGAAGCACTCCGCGTCATTGGCGGAGGCGGTGAGATTCAGGCCCGCCAGATCGTATTCCCCCTTCCGCAGGGCGGACATCAAAGCCCGTTCGCTCAGGCCCTTGGGGGTGATTTGGACGCCGAGGGCCTCCTGCCACTGCTGGCAGAGGGCCTGGGCCACCGCGTCGTTCACGGCGCTTTGCAGATAGAGAAATTCCAGCTCTCCCAGGTCCGAGCCGCTGTTGTATCCGGATTCCTCCAGCAGGGTCTTGGCCTGGAGGCGGCGCTCCTCATAAGTGGACGGGTCGTTGTCCAGAAGGGGAGCGCTGCGGGTGCGGAAGTCCTCCTCTCCGTCCTCCGGCACACCGGGGGGCACAAGGCCCTCCGCTGGGTGGGCGGCGGACCCCGCCGCCTCGGCCAGGGCATTGCGGTCAATCGCCAGACTCAGGGCCTCCCGCAGATTGGCGTCTCCAAAGAGTTCCGAGGCGCCGTTGAACAGGGCCGCGTAGGTCTCCAGCTGTGGCAGAGCCCGCCATTCCGGGTCCGTCGCCAGCTCGGTCAGCCGGCTGTCGGGCAGGGGCCAAACGGCGTCCACGGCTTTGCTCTCATAGAGGGACCAGGCTTCCTCCGCCGAGCCGGCGTAGTGGAAGTCGATGCTGGCCGGGCCGGGCTGGGCGGCATAGTAACGGCTGTTGGTCTCCAGCCGGAGAAGGCGGTCCTCCTCCAGGGCGGCGACGGTGTAAGGACCGTTGGTCACCAGCTGAGTGGGATCTCCCTCCCACCAGGACTTATCGCCGGAGGCGGCTTTCAGCTTTTGCACCACGTCCTGCCGCAGGGGCATGGTGGCGGGGGAGGTGCAGACCTCCCGAAGGAACCAGTCGTAGTGCCCGTCCAGCACCACAACCAAGGTGTTGTCGTTCTTCGCCGTCACTTTAAGAAGGCTCATGTCCCCGGCGGTCCGGGCCTCCTGAAAACCGCTGACCACGGAAAGAAGGTCCGCGTACCGGGAGCCGGTGGCGGGGTCCGCCAGACGCCGCCAGGCGTAGACGAAGTCCCCGGCAGTGACGGGCTGCCCGTCGGACCAGCGGGCGCTGCGGAGGCGGAAGGTGTAGGTGACGGAAATGGCGCCTTCCTTGGTCTCCTCGTCCTGGTCCACGGACTTGGCCATGCCGGCAATGACACTGGTCTTTCCGGAGCTGTCCGCCGTAACCCGCATGAGATTTTCGTAGAGGTGGGCCAGGACCGTCTGGCCGGCGGCGTCTTCGGCGTAGATGGGGTCCAGAGAGTCCGGAGCGGCGCCCACGCAGACGGATAGGGTCATGCCCTCGCCGTCCTTGGCGCAGCCGGAGAGCAGGGAGGCGCACAGGACTACCGGCAGCAGCAGGGCCGTCAGGCCCTTGATGATTTGTTTCATACTACCTCCAGAGACGGGATTCGGAGGCCCGCCTTCTCTATGTAAAACTGAATGCCGGACCGCCTGGGCCGCAGGAGGCGAGACGGTGTGGCAAGCATCTATTATAAAGAATTTTGTCCGCCTTGTAAAGGCGGACAAAGCAAAAAAGTAACAAAAATGACAAAAATTAAGGAACCGTTCAAATTTTTGGAGAAAACCCAGGGGGCGGGAAGCTTCAGGCGCGGGGCCGGGAGGGCTCCGCCGTTTTGAAGCAGGGATTACAAACCCGCCAGTATCTCCGCCACATTTCGGCAACGAACGGGGAACCGGGCCCGAAGCTCCGGCGCGGCGCTTTCCATCAGATAGGGATAGCCTGCCTGTTCCAGCATAGAGACATCGTTGTAGTTGTCGCCGAAGGCCATAACCTCCTCCAGACGGAGATCCAGGGCCTCGCAGAGCCGCCGGAGGCCCAGACCTTTGTCCGCCAGGGTAAAGTCCAGCCAAACCGGTCCGGCCATGGCGCATTGAAAATGGGCGTTCCACTTGGGGAAAAGGGCCGCCCTGGCGTCTTCGATGCCTGTGGGGCAATAAGCGGAGACCTTGATGATGTCCTCCGGTACGTCCGCCGGGGCGGGGAGAATGGCGGTGCGGTTTCCAAGGAACCAGCGAACCTGATCCTCCAGGTCCGGAGATTTGGGGCAGAGATAACTGACGTCGGCTCCGGAAATCAAGATCTCCGCCTCCGGCAGAGCCAGGATGTCGCCGCAGAGCTCCAGGGAGAGGCGGCGGTCCATGACGGTTTTGCTGAGGATGGGCCCGGGGTGGCCGGGGCCATAGACCACCGCGCCGTTCTCACAGAGGAAGGGGATCTGGTCCGCCACCGGGGCGAAGAGCCGCCGGAGGCTGGTGTACTGCCGTCCGCTGGCGGGGCAGAAGAGAATCCCCTTCTTCTCCAGGCGGTGGATGTGGTCAAAAATTTCCGGGGGAATCTCCGTAGCTCCGTTCTGGAGCAGGGTTCCGTCGATGTCGCTGGCAATGAGGCGGATCATGGAGAAGAGACCTTCTTTCTGGCGTTCAGCGCCATATTATGTTAAGGTAACATTCAAGAAAAGCAAGTACCGCGAAAGCCGCGAACCGATACACCGTAAAGGATGGGTGGATACGGAACACGCTGAGGCCCCAGCGTACCCGCCGGCGCTCTTTGGGCGGCAGCTTCGCGTTCCTGCCATGAATCCGGCCCAAGTATACTCCATCCCCAGGCGGCGGTCAAGCCCGAATTTCCCAGAGCCTCCCAACCTGTCGGGAATCCGTGCGGAACTGCAAGGATTCCTCGCTGGCCTTTCCCGGGAAAACCCCTTATAATAAAGCCAAATTCACCGAAGGAGGACAAAACATGAGCTTGGGAAGCAACTTATTCGACGCCCGGAAAAAGAAGGGCCTCTCTCAGGAAACCGTGGCGGAGAAGCTGGGGGTGAGCCGCCAGACCATTTCGAAATGGGAGACAGACGAAACCTTGCCGGATATCCGCCAGTCCAGGCACCTGGCGGTACTGTACGGCCTGACTCTGGATGAGCTGATCGAGTTCGACCTGGAGGTCCAGGAGATTCAGGAGGTCATCGATCGTACCCGGGAGGAGGTTTCCGACAAGATCGACTGGACCAAGGCGTGGAGCAAGAAGTACCCCGTTCTGACCCAATACCAGACCCAGGTGGACGCCGCGCCCTATGTGGCGGAGCTGGAGCGGCTGCTGGAGAATCTGAAAAAGGACTACGGCTATAACGAGCTGGATGCCTTCCTGGTGCTGAAAGACATACTGGCAAGGGTCTGGAAGGCCCGCAAAGGTTCCTGAGTCCCCGGGAAATGCCGGGCGGCGGCCGCATGATGCTATGGTGTCATGCGGTTGTTTTCTGGGGGTTCGGAAGCCACCGGCTTGGCCGGAGGCTTTGACGATCTTGCAATTGAAATTTCAGAAGGAGTATGTTACCATGGAACCGGCAAAAAGTGAGTAAATTCGAGCCGGACACAAAACAGTGTTCAGAGCGAAACCTCGGGAGAAGCATACAAAATCATCTCACTGTCTTCCCGTTCGGGGAGAACGCGGGGAATATATCCAGATTGTCTCAGACGAACCCCATTTTCAAACGGTCAACAAAGACAGTTAGCCTTTGAAGCGGACATAAGCGCAGGAGCATCAGCGTATGGTCGATTAGGCCAGGCATCTTGCCAGCCAAAGCAAGCGCACCTTGAAGCCATATTAGACCCAACCCATCCCCGCATACGGGCTGCATCCAGTTATGGATACAAGGAGGAATTCCATATGTTATCCGCAAAGCACGCCACTCTGGCGATTAAGATTCTATCACTGTCCCTTATAGCCGCGCTTTCGTTCTTCGTAGCTTCCGCAAAACTTCCGGAAACAGATTTTGTAAAGGATTCCCTCGAAAGCGTGGAAGCCAGCGGCAATACGGTGATGAGACTGTCCGCAGCCACGCTTTCCGCCTCTTTGGCCATTTCCGCGTTGCCGGATGACTTCGCAACGCCTTTGGCGGACAGCCTGGCGGATATGAATTTCTATTTTGTAGCGATCCTCGTGGCTCTGTTTCTGGAAAAGATTCTGATCCGGTACGGAATAAACGTGGCCTTCACAATCCTCATTCCGCTGGCCTGTTTTGCGGGGGCTTTGTTCATTGTGACCAGAAGGAACCTCCTGAAAAGTCTGGCAATCCGGCTTTGCGTCCTGGCCCTGGCGGTGGCGTTCGTCGTCCCGTGCAACACGCATATTACCGGCATTGTTGCGTCCGATCTCACAGCCTACGTCAATGACACAATCGAAGAGACGGAGGGCGGCGCCGGCAAGCTCCATGAGGCGATGAAAGGCGGCGCCGAGGATAAAACCATGTTCGAAAAGCTGTCGGACCTCTTCCAGACAGCCATCCGGGACATCTCAGATTTGATGCTCCACTTCCAGAACACCATACGAAAATGCATGAATTCCATCGCCATTCTGATCCTGACCAACTGTCTCATGCCGCTGCTCACCTTCTTTGTCCTCAAGTGGATTCTGCGGGAGCTGTTTCAAATCGCAATCCCTCTGCCGTCCGCGAACGAGCGCTGCGGCGTCGCTCCGGAATCGGCTTCCGGCCTTGAGCTTGTTTCCGCAGGGAGGAAGCAGCCATGAAAAACCGGCAGAAAGGCTTGAATATCACCGCCGGCGTGCTTGCCGCGCTGCTCATTGCGGTAGTTCTCTGGGGATTCGCCCACGACTCCAATTCCTCACGGATGCAGGTTTCCGACGGCATTGACCAAGTTGACCTGGACACGATTTACCTTCAATCCAGCGGTGTGGAAGTCGACTTTTCCGACGTCATCCTCTCCGGCCAAAATGAAATCCGAAGGTTGATAGTCAGTACGCAAACCAGCACGGTTTCCCTAAAGCTAACGGACCGCCTCATCAAACAGCTGGACTTCGACTTCATGAAGAAGACCCAGAATGTGTCTTATACCGGGACGGGATATTACGTTGTGGACCTGGATAATCTGACGGCCGCCGACGTCATCGAGGTCCGCAGCGAGAAGACGGTCACAATCCGGATTAACCGCCCCTACTTGCAGACCATCGAAATCGATCCGGGCCGTATCATAATAGAGGAGGTTGAGGAAAGCCTGCTGGCGCGGGGAGATATTAAGCTGAGCGTGGCAGACTATACCGCCATAGAACGGGATCTGCGCTCCCGCTTGGAGGAGAAATTCGATACGGCAGCGAACGGGCAGGCCGCAGATGAGCTTGCCGTCAAAATGGTAAAGGAAGTATATGAACCAATCGTCAAAGCCATTGACCCCCGTTATAGTGTTGTTGTGGAATTAAAATAGCAAATTAAGTGTACAAGTCTACATAGAAATCTCACCTTACAAATAAACAGAGCTATACGGAAAAATCGAAACTAGGCCGCCAAAGTCATTGTTTAAGGTAGAGCTAAGGGGAGATTTGCCCCTTAGCTCTTATCTAAATAAAGTTGTGTTTCCGTCTTTAAATAGCTTTGATGCAGTAGAGCACAGCCATGTTGACAGGACGAGAAGTATAAGCCCCGGCTTTAGGTCCGTCAGCACCATTGGTTAATGATGCATATCGACTGGATATGTGGTTATTTTTAATAGAATCTGGAGCTATCGCAGAATACTCAAGTAATTGATCTGGTACCCATAGATTAATGCTTCCGCTAAAATTCGCATGAAGCGTACCTTCTTGCGTTGCCCCCACATCCCCACTCAGCCGTTCCTCCGCCTCACCATGATATCCCCGCAGAAACAGATTCCGCATATCCGGCAGGGCAAAGGTAGTCTCTCCGTCACCGCCGAAGTGATTCACCGCCCCGAACTGCCGGCGGAAGAAATCCGCCAGGGCGGGATACTCGCGGATATCTTTCACCGCACCGTCGCAGATAAGATATCCCGCCGGGGCCATCAGCCCCAGAAAGCTGATGACCGCACCAATAGGGATCCCGTCCCCACCGCCGGAAACCGGCACAGAAGACAGCAGTTCCTCCCCGGAGTAAAGCCCCAGCTTTCCATCCTCGGTGTAGCCCAAGGCGTCGCCCTTCCGGGCCAGCGCCTGTTCCCATAACTCCGGCGTAGGAGGAATAACCTCTCCGGGGGTCACACCCTCCAAAATAGTTCCCAGATTGACCCAAACCGTAGGCAGTACCATCTCTCCGGCATCATCCGTACCGTATACCCCGGCCTCCAGCACACATCCGGGCTTTTGCAGCACCTCCCAAGGCACATTACAGGTCCCCTCCGGCCCCAGCAGCACCGATACCCGCGCCTCCGCCGCCCGGAAGACCGCCGTCCGTGTCAGACCCTCCCAGTGCTCAGAAAACGTAAACCGGACGGGGTACACATCCACCGACCCACTGGTAACGCGCTCCCACCGGCATGGCCGAAGCTTGTTTTTCTCCGCGTATAATTCGAACATAAAAATGCCTCCCTTCGTATAACAAGGGATGACGTCCCCATAAATTTGCACGAAACAATGCAACCGCAAAAAAATTTTTGCCGCAAGAGCAATTTTATTTCCAAACAGCCGGATTCCCATCACCAACGCCGGCGGGCTCTTTTCATGCCCTGCACAAGACCGGGAGACGGCATAGGAATCGACTGCGGCGCAAGGTATAAGAACACAGACGGCTGTCAAGGAGGAGTATTCGTGGACATTAAGCAGCTATCTTACTTCATGGCCATTGTTCAGGAAGAGAGTTTTTCCCGGGCCGCCGAAAAGCTGGGGGTCTCTCAGCCGACGCTGTCCATGGCGATTAAGAGGATCGAAGAGGAGTTGTGCGTGCAGCTCTTTTACTCCTTCAATCGCAAACAGCTTCTCACAGATGAAGGCGTCCGGCTGAAAAACGGAGCCGATAAAATTCTGGAGGCCTACCAGGAGACCCTGGAAAACGTCACCAGCTTCAACGAAACCAGCTCCGGCATTGTAAAATTGGGACTTTCGCCTCTGTTTGGAGCGTGTTTTTTTGGAAACATCCTCCCCAGCTTTTCAGAGGCCTACCCGAATATCCGAATTAACATGATCGAGGACGGCGCGAAAAAGATCGATGAGCTGGTAGAAAGGGGAGAGGTGGACATCGCCGTAACCCTCCGGGCGGACCGGCCGCCCACCTTTGTCTGCTGCCACTTTTCCACCCAAAGAAACGTGGTCCTTCTCCATAAAAGCCATCCTCTGGCTTCTGCGAAAACCCTGTCCGTTGCGGACCTGCGGGAGGAGTCCTTCGCCATCTTCAATCAGGACTTTATTCTTCACCACCAGATCATAGAGGCCTGCCGGGAGGCGGGCTTTCGGCCTAGAACCGTGCTGCTCAGCTCCCAGTGGGACTTTTTGGTGGAAATCGTCTCCTGCAACCGTGGAATATCCATTCTGCCAAAGCCCGTCTTGGACAAGCATCCGGACCCGAACGTGGTGTGCATCCCTCTGACCGACAGTATGAAGTATTGGGACATTGTCCTGGAGTGGAACCGGCAGAAATACATGAACAAAGCTTGCCGGACCTTTTTGCAGTATGTGCAGAAGAACCTGCCGCCGGATGAACTTTAACAAACCATGAACAAAAGGGGCTCCGCATGGGGAAGGAGCTTCCTTTTTTTACAAGAACTATAAAAAATATTAATGTAGTTTATGAATGTTAATTATAATTTTATATATAACCTCTAAGAATGTGTTAATTTTCTATTCATAAACAACATTGAAAAAGATTGTTAAAAATAATATAATCAGGAAGTGAGAAAACCTGGAAACAGGGCCCGTTTCCAGGACTCCGGAGAAAATCGTTTGCGCAGCCCGTTTTGCACACGATTTGCACATGTAAAACAAACCAAGAACAACGAGGGAGGAACCCGCATGAAAAAGAAATTCCTGGCACTGTTGCTCTGCCTTGCGATGGCCTTGTCCCTGTCCGCCTGCGGCGGCCAGACCACCGGCGTAATGAACCAAGTCACCAATACCACCGGAAGCAACGACGACCTGCCCGTGGTCAAGTGGAAGATGGCCTCCACCTGGGGCTCCGGCAACGTGCACTTCACCGTGGACCAGCGCTTCTCCGAGCTGGTGAGCCAGCTCACCAACGGCAAGTTCCAGATCACCAACTATGGCGAGGGCGAGATCTGCGCCGCCGCCGCCGTGTTTGACACGGTCCAGGACGGCACCGTCCAGTGCGCCGGCGACTGGTCCGGCTACTGGGCCGGCAAGGATCCCGCGTTTGAGATTCTGTCTACCACCATGAACCTCTTCTCCGGCCTGGACTATTACGTCTGGTTCGAGCAGGGCGGCGGCATTGAGGTTGCCCAGGAGCTCTATGGCCAGTATGACCTGGTGTGGTTCCCCATCCTGTGCCACTTCTCCGAGTCCGGCATCCGCTCCTCCAAGCCCATCACCAGCATTGCGGACCTCCAGACCATGAAGACCCGCCTGGGCGGCGTCATGGCCGGCCGCGTGGGCCAGAAGCTGGGCTTCAACATCACCACCGTCGCCGCCTCCGAGCTGTACGAGTCCCTCCAGCGGGGCGTCATCGACGCCGGCGAGTTCTCCGGCCCCAACGCCGACTCCACGCTGAAGCTGGAAGAGGTTGCCAAGTATTGGGTGGAGCCCTGCTGGTATCAGTCCTCCGGCAATAACGGCGTTGTCATCAACAAGGCCGCCTGGGATGCCCTTCCCGCGGAGTATCAGTTGGCCGTGGAAACGGCGGCGGCCGCCTGCCGCGGCGAGAATCTGGCCCGCTACACCTGGCTGGACTGCACCGCCGCAACCAGAATGATTGAGGAAGAGGGCGTCACCGTCACCTATATGAACGAGGACGATTTGGCCACCATCCACGAGACCATCACCGAGGTCTACGAGGAAGAGGCGGCCGCGAACCCCAACTTCAAGATGGTGTACGACTCCATGAAGGAGTATTGCAAGGTCGTGGACCCCTATCGGGAGATGTTGAACTCCGGCGGCTATGGCTTCGGCTTTAACCACGAATTCGAATAAGAGGGTCAAGAGATGAAAGCAATAAAAATGATCTGTAAAGGCATCGATACCTTTACGGAATGGACGGGGCGCGCGTTCTCGTTCATTTCGCTGCTGACCATGGCGGTCATCATCTTCGAGGTCTTTATGCGCCGTATTCTGAACCAACCCCAAATCTGGACGCAGGATATGATTATCATGAGCTTCGGCTGCTATATCATCCTGATCAGCGCCTTCGGCTTCCTGCGCAAGTCCTTTGTGGCGGTGGACGTGGTCTACGCGATGCTCCCCGCCCTTGCCCGGCACATCCTGCACATCGTCACGTATCTGCTGTTCTTCGTTCCCTTTTCCGTTGAGCTGATCCCCGTCACCTACAGCTTCTTCATCCGCGCCTACACCACCCACGAGTTGGGCTACTCCGTCTGGTCTCCCGTGACCTGGCCGGTGCGTCTGGCGCTGTTTTTGGGTATGCTGTTCCTGGCGATTCAGGGCGTGTCTGAAATTCTCAAGCATGTGGACTGGGTCATCGAGTATTTCCGCAATGGCCGCAAGGCCCCGGAGATTGCCGGGAAGGAGGGGGAAAAGTAAATGTTTCAAGTAATTGAACAAGTCGTGGGAAATGCGGTGGTCTCCAGCGGTATCTCCTACGAGGCGCTGTGTACGATTCTGATTGGCGCGCTTTTCGCCATCATGATTGTCGGCCTGGTGGCCGGCCAGGAATTGGCCTTCGTCTTAGGCGGCGCGGGCATTATCATCGGCGTCATCGCCTGGGGCGGCTCCGGCGTGAACATCGCCGCCACCAAGATTTATGACCAGATGCAAAGCTACTCCATGGTGGCAATCCCCATGTTCGTGCTGATGGCGAACTTCCTAACCCACTCGAAGGTGGCGGACGGGCTGTTTCTCTCCATCCGCTACCTGCTGGGCCCCCTGAAGGGCGGCCTGGGCTTGGCGGTCATCGTGGTGTCCACCATCTTTGCCGCAACCACCGGCATCGTGGGCGCTTCCGTCGTCACCATGGGCATGCTCTCCATGCCCATCCTCCTCAAGTGCGGCTATGACCACCGTCTGGCGGCGGGCATGGTGTGCGCGGGCGGCTCTCTGGGTATTCTGATTCCGCCCTCCATCATGCTGGTGACCATGGGCTCCTACGCCGAGGTCTCCGTCGGAAAGCTCTTCTTCGCCGCCCTGGTTCCCGGTCTGATGCTGGCGGCGGGCTACGCCATCTACATCATGGTCATCTGCCACATCCATCCCGATTACGGCCCCGCCATGAGCGCGGAGGAGCTGGCGGAGATGCCCATGAAGCAGCGGATCGTCGGTTCCCTGGTGAACCTGATTCCCCCGCTGCTGCTGATCCTGGGCGTGCTGGGCTCCATTTTCTCCGGCATCGCCACCCCCACGGAGGCCGCCGGCGTAGGCGCCCTGGTTGCGCTGATTCTGGCCATCTGCTATAAGCAGTTCAGCTGGAAGATGCTGTACGACTCCGTGGTCGACACGGCCAAGACCTCCGCCATGGTGTTCATCATCCTCTTCGGCGCGGCCGCGTTCACCGGAATCTTCATGTCCCTGGACGGTGACGTCATCATCACGAACTTCGTTCTGGGCCTGGGCGTGGGCAAGATCGGCGCGATGGCCATTATGATGGTCCTGGTGTTCATCATGGGCATGTTCATCGACTGGACGGGCATCATCATGATCGTCCTGCCCATCTTCCTGCCCATTATGGATCAGTTTGGGGTGGACCGTCTCTGGCTGGTGGGCGTTACCGCCGTCATCCTCCAGACCTGCTTCATGACCCCGCCCTTCGGCTTCGCCCTGTTCTACATCAAGGGCATTGTCCCGCCGGAGGTCAAGATCTCGGAGATCTACCGGGGCGTGATTCCTTTCATCATCATCGTCCTGATCGTGACCGTCCTGTGCATCGCCTTCCCCCAGCTGGTGGTGGGCCTGCCTAACCTGGTGGCGGCTTGACGCTTTCGCGAGTACCGTCTGACGACAAGGGAGGTTCGTTATGAATTACTCAGAAAAAATTAAACACTGGGACGACATCCATGTGGGCGACGTGGAATCCTTCACCAAGACCATGACGGAAACCGACATGATCCTCTGGGTGGGCCTCACCGGCGACATGAATCCCGTCCATATTGACAAGCAGTACGCGGCCACCACCCGTTTCAAGGATGTGATTGTCCCCGGTCTGCTGGTGGCGGGCCTGATCTCCACGGTTATGACCCAGTCCACCTTCGGCAATGTCTACTCCGGCCAGACCCTGAAATTCCTGAAGCCCGTCTACGTGGGGGACACCATTACCGCGGTGGCCACCGTGATCGAAAAGATGGACGAGAAGCACCGGGTCAAGATCAAGACCGAGTGCTTCAACCAGAAGGAAGAGCTGGTCATCGTGGGAGAGGGCCAGGAGTACATCATGTAACGGTTCCGCACACCGTATCTGCTTTCTGAAGGGCCGGGCGTGCCCTCCGCTGGAAAAGGCGGGCACGCCCGGCCTTTTCCAATCAGTGCGCGAGCGGGCAAAGGGGGCGCCGGGCACGGTTTCCCGTCCCGGCCGGAAAAGAGCGCCCTTGCCCGCGCCGAACGGCAAGGGGCCGGGGCTCCCGGGGGCGATTCGCCGCCGGGGAGCCTGAGCGGAATCCGCTTGCCGATTACAATCAGGAAGGGAAGGAATGGCATTGCGCGTTCAAATCATCACTTCGGCCCAGGCGGCCGCCATGATTCAATCGGGCAGCACGCTTTGCTCCCAGGGCATGGGGGGCAACGACGTTGCGGAGGAATTGATGCTGGAACTGGAGAAACGGTTCCTGGAGACCGGCCAGCCGGAGCACTTGAGCTGGATTCACTCCTCCGGACAGGGGGACAAGAAGGACCGGGGCCTGAACCATCTGGCCCACGAGGGCCTGCTGGACTGGATCATCGGCGGGCACTTCGGCCCTGCCACCAAGGTCCAGGAGCTCATCGCCCAGAACAAAATCCAGGCCTATAACCTGCCCCAGGGCGTCATTTCCCATATGTTCCGGGACATGGCCGCCAAACGGCCCACCATCAGCCGCATAGGCCTGGAGACCTTTGTGGACCCCCGGGTGGAGGGCGGCAAGCTCAACGAGAGGACCACGGAGGACATTGTCCAGCTGATGGAGCTGGACGGAATGGAATATCTGCGCTATCGCCACGTCAAGAAGCCGGACTACGCGCTTCTCCGGGGAACCTACGCCGACGAGCAGGGAAACATCTCCCTGGAGGAGGAGCCCTGCTACCTGGAGTCCCTCCAAGCGGCCCAGGCCGTGAAAAACAACGGGGGAATTGTCTTTGTCCAGGTGAAGCAGGTGGTTCCCTACGGGACCTTGGACATGCGCAAGGTCCGTATCCCCGGAACCCTGGTGGACTACGTGGTTCCGGTGAGCGATCTGAAAAACCACATGATGACCTTTGACGAGGCGTTCAATCCGGCGTACTGTGGAAACTGCCGGGTGGTGATTCCGCCGGCGGAGGGAAAGCTGGCGCTGGACGCCAAAAAGGTCATCAGCCGCCGGGCGGCCATGGAGCTTCGTCCGAACTCGGTCATCAACCTGGGCATCGGCGTTCCGGAGGGCGTGGGCAAGGTGGCGGAGGAGGAGGGCCTGCGAGACGCCCTCACCCTGTCCATCGAGTCGGGTCCCATCGGCGGCGTGCCGGTGTCGGACATTGGATTCGGCGCGTCCTTGAACCCGGACTGCATCCTCTTCCAGTCCACCCAGTTTGACAGCTACGACGGCGGCGGATTGGACCTGGCCTATCTGGGTCTTGCGGAGGCGGACCGCTTCGGCAATGTGAATGTCTCCAAGTTCGGCCCCAAGATCGCGGGAGCCGGCGGCTTCATCAACATCACCCAGTCTACCCACGACGTCATTTTCTGCGGCACCATGACCGCCGGAGGACTGAAGGTCCAGGTCCAGGACGGCAAGCTGACCATTCTGCAGGAGGGCCGGGTGAAAAAGCTGGTCCAGGACGTGCAGCAGATCACCTTCTCCGGCAACTACGCCAACCGCACCGGGCAGAACGTTCTCTACATCACCGAGCGGGCCGTTTTCAAGCTGATGGAGGAGGGCATGACCCTGCTGGAGATTGCCCCCGGCGTGGACCTGGAGCGGGACATCCTGGGACAGATGGGCTTCCGGCCTCACATCGCGGCGGATTTGAAGGAAATGGACTCCCGCATTTTCCAGGAGCAATTGATGGGCCTCAGCTGGGATACCATGTCCAAATAAGCGCTTCCATCCAAGCCAAAGGCTCCCGCGATACCGCGGGAGCCTTTTCGCATCCTCCGAGAGAGCTTCCGGCGGGAACCCCCGTCACCCTTCGCCCCGCATAATGACTTCCCGGGCCTCCTCCAGGGTCAGCCCTTCCGTATCATAGTGCCCCTCACAGCCCACCTTGTACTCGCCGATGACATTCCCCTCAGAATTGTACAGGGGGATGGAGTACCAGTGGGGACATTCCTCCTTGGACAGCCCCTGGAGCGCCTCGCCGCCCTTTTGGAGCTCCGCCTCCCGGATGTAGCCTTCCGGGCGGCCCTCCGGGGGATAGGCGGCCATGTGCTGGAGGTCCGGCATGTATCCCACAAACTCCGCCAGCAGCATGGAGCCATAGCTCTCCCCCTGGCTGTTCTTGGGATAATCCCCGTCCACCAGGGACCATTCCATCGCCTTTTTGTCGATCTCATGAAGGGCGTTCTGGTTCCCAACCTTGTACTCCCACCGGAGCACCCCGTTCTTGTCCCGGAACATTTTGTCGTTTCCGCGGTAGGAGTTCACGTCGTCGTCCGGCAGGATGGTGCCGCCCCGGCTCTTGATCAGCTCCTCGTCTCCCCGGCGGGGATTGGCGGGAACCTCCTTGGGCGTCCGGAGGTCGACGGCATATTCGTCCCCGGCGGGCTGAGGCTCCGGGGCGGCGGGCTGCTTGCCCAGGAGAACGGTCTTCGTGGCGGAGTCATAGCCGATCTCCGTGCCCAGCAGTTCGCTGATGGTGCGGATAGGCAGATAGTTGGTCTTGCCTCCCGCCGCGTCGGTGTAGAGAATGGAGCCGGGGATTTTCTGCCCGTTGGCGGCGGTGATGTCCTGCCCCGCCGTGATTTTCTGCGTCCCGTCCATGGAGACGTTGGCGAAGTTGTAGCTCACCTTGCCGGAGGCCGCCAGAGCGGTGGTCAGGCAGGCGGCCAGGGCCAGGGCGGCGAAAAAGCCGCTGAAAAAAGTCGGGATGCGGTGTTTCATAGTGATCTTCCTTTCTGTTTTTTGCGGAAAGGGTTTGCCCTCCCCCTCCGTTCTGACTGGTAAACGGCGGGGGAGGACATAGTATTTCACTGTTTGAAAAATTTCGGAAAAAATTTTTCAGCTCACCGGCTCCGGCAGGCGCTCCAGTCCGCTCAGCTCCACCCGGACCCCAGCGAGGTCCACCGCCGTCACCGTGGCGGGGTCTACGGGGTAGGGATAGCGGAGGCTCGCGTAGCCACTGCTTCCGCTGGACTCCGAATTTGAGAGGTCCACATACTTTCCGTCCTCCGTCCAGAGGCCCCGCACGCTGTCTTGAACCGCGCGGCAGACTGCCACGGTCGCTTGAAAGCGCCGGTCATTCTCCTCCGGAGAGAGATCCGGGCCAGGCTCGGGCAGATCCTCCGGGTTCACGGCCTCGTAGGTGGCGGACAGCTCCGTGGCGGAAAGCTCGAACCCGGTAAACCGGAGGGGGATGTCCGTGAGCACCGTCTGGACATCGGCCCCCTCATAACGGATGGGCAGGATCGGCTCTTCCAGGGTGAAGGTCAGGTCAAAGGGCCCCTCGATAAAGACCGTGCCCGGTCCGGGATTGTGGGCGTATCCGTTTTCATCGATCATGCTCTCTCCTTTTCCGTCCGCATAGGTGGCGAGGTTTTCCAGGTGCAGCGTCAGCTCCGGCCGCTTGGTCTCCGTGAACCAATCGGCTTCCAAAAACGTGTTCTCCTGAAACCTGAGGGTGTTCCCCTCCCGCTCCTGCGGCATGAGGAAGCTCCCAAAGCCCGGCTGTCCCTTGTCCAGCTCGGCTTGGATATCCGCCTCTATCTGCTCCGGGGACGCGCCCATGGCGGCGATGGATTGTTTCATCCGGTTTCTCGTATACTCTTCCCACTGGTCGTCCCGCAGGAAGAAACGGCAGTCCGCCATATAGAGGGGGGTGTACTGCTGGACTTCCTCCGGGATGTTCGGGCTCTCGATGTCCATGGACACCCACAGATCACTCCCGTCCCACACGGCGGCGTGGAGGGTCACTGTGGTGTCCCCCACGGTCTGGCTCTGCTGGATGGCCGTGCCCGTGCGGCTGAGGACCTCCTCGGAAGTCTCCGGGGACTTGGGGTCCACCCCCAGCCGGGGGAACCACTGGGAGAACTGTCCCGTGGCCACGGCGTAGGCACAGGCGGAGAGGATCAGCAGCGCCGCCACGGCGGCCACCAACCGCCAGTCCGGCCGGGCTCTTCCTCCGCGCCGCTTCCGGCGGCTTCCCCACGCCTGGGGATCCGCCAGAAGGCGTGTTCGTTCCCGGCGGTAGGCGGGGGAGGGATCCACCGACTCCGATTGCTGAAGGACCCGCTCGTACTGGGCCAGGTTGGCGTCCATCAGCCCCTGGCGCAGGAGCATGTCAAACTGCTTCATAAGTATACCCCTCCTTTTCCAGCCGCTCCCGCAACATGGCCCGGCCCCGCATTACCCGGACGCCCACGGTGGACTCGGGGATGCCCAGCCTCCGGGCGATCTCCCGGTTGGTCTGCTCCTCCACGCATTTCAGCTCCAGAATCCGGCGGTAATTCTCCGGCAGAGCTCCGATGAGGGAGACGAGATAGTGATACTCCTCCTGGTGCTCCTCCCGGGCAGGGGGATCCCAATCCTCGGGGAAGGAGGTGGTCCGCCTCTCCGCCCGGAGGATGTCCAGGGCGCAGTTTTTGGAAACCGTGACCACATAGCCCTCGGTTTCCTTCCAGGGCAAGGCGGAAATTCGGTCCCAGTTCTGTACAAGCTGAAGCCAGGTCTGCTGGGCGGCGTCCTCCGCCCGGTTGGGGTCTCCCAGGATGTGCAGGGCCATTTTGTAGATTTTCTTCTCATGCGCCTCGAAAAGCCGGGTAAATCGCCGCTGGTCCTCTTCGGTTTCCAGCATGGCGAGGCAGATCGCAAGCATAAAAGGTCTCCTCCTTTGTGTGGAATGGGCGCTGTTTCTATGGGTAAACGGCGGGGGAGGGGAAAATATTACACGGGGATCGAAAAAATTTTTAAAAATGTAGCATAGAGCGTGTTTGGAATTGTAGCACATCGCCGCGGGAGATACAATTGCATATGCGCTAGGGGATATTTGGGGGGGAATACCCACCCGGGACAAGAGGGGACCTGCCCCGGCAAGCGGATTTTTGGGCAGGGAGAGCCGCCTCCTTTCAACCGCGGCGACGATAAAGGCCGTAACATCAGGCGGACACAAGGAAACAGCCCCTTAAGGGGCGGCCCGCGGAGGAAGCAATCCCTCGGGGCCCCTTAAGGGGCTTTGTCCATATGGCGTCTTACCCAGGCGTTCCGTTTTTCAGGGGTCTTTCCTTAATGAGCAAATAGAACTTCCGTCCTCCAGCGCCCAATCGGGATAGGCATCCGGGACCTCCAACCCGAGAGGGCACAATCCGCGTTCTTGTTCATCCAGGCCATAGGCCCTCCCGGCTTGAACCGCCGTCCGGCCATACACATCCCGGAGGACCACGGCTTCCTGGAGAACATCTCCCGCCTCCAGGGGAATCTCCTGGGCGGGGAAATAGAAGGTGAGCCGGTCCTTGTCTCCCGGCCGGAGGTCCTCCAGGGCCTTCCATTGCTCCCCGGTGAGGAAGCCGCTTTCCTGGTCTGCCACCCCCGGCAGCGGAGCGAACACCGCCCAGTCCACCAGCATCTGATTCCGGAACAGCCCTACCCGCACGCTTTCCAGCTCCGCCACGGACACAGCGCTGTTGACGGCGGCGGCCGTGTCAAGGTTTTGGTACAGCACGCCCCGTTCGCTCTCCGTCAGAACAAGGGCCCTGCCCTCCACCGTTTTCTCCTCCAAAGCGTAATCCGCATGGGCCGCCGGAAAGGTTTGGCCATAGAGGCCGTAAAAGTGCTCCAGAACCTGGGTCTGCCGGGTTCCGTCCGGATAGACGAAGGTTACGCTTAGAACGATGTCCTCCGCCAGACCGCAGCGCAGCTCCGCCGAGAACCGCTGGCCCGCACCCGGCTCCCCGGGGACGGGGCGGTTCTGGCGGCCTTCGTTGTTCCCAGCGTAAAACTCCGCCGTCATGCCCTCCACATAGCGTTTCGGCACGGCGTACGCCTGAAAGAAGGCCTGAGCGACAGAGGGACTCACATCCACCAGGGTTGTGCGGTAATCGGCGGTCACGTTGTTCTGGGATTTCAGGATTTGCTCCACCCGGTTGGAAATGCCGCTGATTTGCCCGTTCACCCCGGTCTCCACTTGGGAGATGGTGGCTTCCAGGCGGGAGTAATTCCGCGTCAAGTCCTCCAGTCTCTGGTAGAACCCCCAGAGGACCAGGCAGAGGCACAGCGCCGCCGCGGCCACCGAGACCTTCACCACCGACATCCTCCGAGGGGAGGGGGCGTACCGGGCGGCGATTTCCTCCGCGAGACGCAGCTGTTCCTCGCTCAGCTCGCCGCCACCGGAGGCGGCCTCCTCCTCCACGCCCAGCAGCCACCCCACGGACACGCCGAACAGGCGGCTGAGGGCCACCAGCTTTTCCACCTCCGGCAGGGCGCTGTCGGATTCCCACTTGTAAATGGACTGCCGGGACACGCCCAGCTTTTCCCCCAGGGCTTCCTGGGAGAGGCTGAGCTCCTTTCGTTTCTGGGCCACGCGCTGGCCGGTTGTCATAGGGCATCCCTCCTTTGTTGGGCTTCATCATAGCAGGGGAGAGCGGGGGAGTGCCACCAACTTTCGGCTTCCCTTCTGCTAACCGCCGGTTTACATCGCCGGTTTTTCAGGGCCGAAAAGCCCTGGCCCAGCGGATTTCCCCACCTCGGAGCCTCTTGCGGCAAAGAGAAGGAGGGAACGCCGGGTATCCGCCCTCCCCCTGGAAAAAGCGCGGCCCAGCCCCCATGTGCGGAGACCGGGCCGTATGTTATTCCTGCTGAACGGCGCTGCCGCCCAGGCCGAAGTCCTCCTCCGCGTTGCCGGTGTCCCGGCGGAGCATGTGCTCCATCACCCGGATGTCCGAGTCCACGTCCATGGCGTCCGCCTGATAGAGCTCGTCCAGCTGGTGCTCGAAGCCCTTGACGATGGAGTCCATGGTGGTTTCGATGCGCTGTTTCGCCTGCCGGAGGTTTTCCCCCTCCACACCGGCGGCCTCGAACTGAGCGTAGGAGTTCAGCAGCTTCTGGGTGGTGGGCAGGTAGTAGTTCAAGAAGGTGCCGATACGTTCCTTCTTCTTGGGGTCCGCCTCGACGATCTTGAAAATCTTCGCCGTGATTTCCTCCAGCCGGTCAATCTTGGCGGAGAGAATGGGGTCCGCGATCTGGTCGTTGGCCCGGCGGATGTTGCGGAGGATGCCGGAGTAGCCCTCCTCCGCCTCCTTGGGCGGGACCTTTGGTCCCTCCTCCGCGGTTCCCTGGGCCTCCTGGAAACGCTGGCGGAAGCTGGCCTCGGCGTTCCCGCCCCGGAAGAGGTAGCCCAGTTCCACGTTGAGATAGGCTTTCCCGCCAAAGTAGCCCTTGTCGATCATTTTCTCCAGGTCCTTCTCCACCCGCCGCTCCGAGTAGCCCAGGGTCCGGGCCAGCTCGTCGATGGGCATGGCCTCCCGGTCTCCCAGGACCAGGAGATACTTGGAAAACCGTTTGAGCTGGCGGTCCATGGAGAAGCCGCTGTACAGCATGGCCCCGCCGCCGGCGGTAATGGCCAGTCCCCCCAGCAGATCCTCCAGCCACCAAAGGGCGGCCGTCCCGTTTTGCAGGACCCACAGCAAGCTGTCTATCGCATCCACCATCCCATTCAGGCCAAAGAACAGCAGCGCCAGTCCGCCGATTTTCAGCCACCAGGCGTTGGACTTCTTCGCCGCCGGGGACTTGGTGACCTTCTTCACCGCCTTGGCGGCCTTCGTCTGCCGCCGGGGCGGGGCGGAGGCGGTCACGGTTCCGGAAGCCTGGGCGGCCTGTCCCGGCGTTCCCTGGAGGGGCGGGGCCTTCTGGGCGGGCCGCTTCTCATCGTCGGCAAAGAGCTTGCCGAACAGCAGCACCAGCCCCACGGGCCAGAGGCCGAAGCAAAAGGACAATATGATCAGGGGCCAGCCCCAATCCCCGCCGCCGGACGTCTTTTTTCGATTCTCCGCCATGGCTCAGCCCTCCGTCTCTTTCTTCTCCAGCTTCCGCTTGTTCCCCTGCTCGTCCACGATGTAGGTGTGGTCCAGCTGGTCCTTGAGATTCCCCAGCACCGAGTCGATATACGCCCGGCGGAGGGCGGCCCTCTCTTTCTCCTCCGCCTCGGTCAGGCCTGAAAACCTGGCTTTCCGGGCCAGCTCGTTGATGCGGTCAATCTGCTCCTGCTTCACGCTTGTCCCCCCTGTTCCCGCTCGAAGATCAATTCAATGGATTCCATAAATCCGCCGGTCCGCTGCTTCTTTGGCACAAAGCCCGCGTAGCGCCAGCCCTCCGCTCCCCGGCGGAGGATGATTTCCCGGTGCCGTTCCGTCTCCAGGCCGATGCCCCCAAAGAGGCTGTATCCGCCGCTCTCGCATTGGACCGTCTCAAACTCATATTCCAGCATCCCAAACTCCTCCTGTATACCATAACGGTTTTCCGGCCTGCCGCTCTTCAAATTTTTGCCGGATTTCTTTCCGTTTCAAACATAGACCTGCAAGATGATGGAGATTCTCCCCTTCCGGGTCAGGCCCCCCACCTCGCTGAGCTCGAATTTCCCAAAGCCCCGGGCGGACACCACGTCTCCCGCCTCCAGCAGCTTGTCCGGCTTCACGCACTCCCGCCAGTTGAGCTGGACCTTTCCGCCCTCGATGAGGGCGGCGGCCTTCCCCCGGGCCAGCCGGAAGCCGGAGGCCGCCACCGCGTCCAGCCGGAGAGAGGACACCGTATCCCGGACCTCCTTCCGCTGGACTGTTGGAATATGAAGGTTTTCCGGCTCGATGGCGGAAACCCGGAGTTTTGCTCGCCCGGCTGAGGCCCAGCTTTGCAGGAGAAAGTCTGCCACGCCGTCCAAAACCAAAAGGTCCGCGCTTCCGGGGGCCACCAAAATGTCCCCCACCTTCTCCCGCACAATGCCCATGCCCATCAGGCTCCCCAGGAAATCCCGGTGGCTCAGCCTCTCCTCCTCCCGGAAGACGGCCCGGAGGCAGCGGATGGGGGCTTCGGCGTTCTCTGGCTCCATCCAGTCGGGGAGGAAAAGGAGAATTTGCCGCTCCGCACCCTTATAGCCACCCTGGAAAACGTAGGCCGTCTCCGGAATCCCCGCCAGCCGCAGGAGGTCCAGGGCCTGGGCCCGCTGCTGGGGGCTGAGGAAACTTGTGGAGGCGGGGATGTTCCGGCTCTCCGCCTGTTCCGCCTTGTCCAGCACCTTTGCCAGGGCCAGCCGGTCCTCTCCAGTGAGGCCCAGGCGGTCCAGCAGCATCCCCTTATCCATGGCGCAGCTCCTGGGTGTGGACCAGGGCGGCATAGGCCCCGTCCTTGGCCATCAGCTCCTCGTGGCTTCCCAGCTCCACCATGCGCCCATCCTCAATGACGGCGATGCGGTCCGCGTTCCGGACCGTGGAGAGGCGGTGGGCGATGATGATGGTAGTCCGGCCCTTTGACAGCTTGTCAAAGGCCTCCTGGAGCTTGGCCTCCGTCACGCTGTCCAGGGCGGAGGTAGCCTCGTCCAGAATCAGCACCGGGGGGTCCTTCAAAAAGATCCGGGCGATGGAAATCCGCTGCTTCTGCCCGCCGGAGAGGAGAACGCCCCGCTCTCCCACGTAGGTGTTGAACCCGTCGGGCATGGCGACGATGTCGTCGTAAATCTCTGCGAGGCGGGCGGCCCGGGCCACCTCCTCCTCTGTGGCCCCAGGGCGGCCATAGCGGATGTTCTCCAGGATGCTGGCGGCAAAGAGGAACACGTCCTGCTGGACCACCCCCACGTTCCGCCGGAGAGACTCCTGGGTCACCTGCCGCACGTCGGCGCCGTCCAGCCGGACGGCGCCCTCGGTGACGTCGTAAAACCGGGGAATCAGCTGGCAGAGGGTGGACTTCCCACCGCCGGAGGGCCCCACTACCGCCAGGGTTTCACCGGGGCGAATGTGGAGATCCACGTCCCGGAGCACCGCCAGGTCGTCCTGATAGGCGAAGCTGACGTGGTCCACGTCGATTTGGCCCTCCACCCGGTGAAGGACCTTGGCGTCCGGCGCGTCCTTTAAGGAGGGCTCCTCCCGCATCAGCTCGATGAAGCGGCCCAGGCCCGCCGTGCCGTTGGCGAAGAGCTCCGCGAAGTTGGAGAGCTTCCGCACCGGGGTGACGAAGGTGGTGATGTAGAGACTGAAGGTGGTCAGATCGATGACGTTCAGCTCTCCCCGCATGATGAATAGCCCCCCGGCGGCGATGACGGCGGCGGAGAGGATGCAGAGGAAGAACTCCATGGTGGCGTTGAAGCGGCCCATAGCCTTGTGAAAGGCCCGTTTGGAGGTCTTGAAGGTGGCGTTGGAGCTGTCGAATTTCCGCAGCTCCGTCCCCTCGTTGGCAAAGGCTTTCGCCGTCCGGATGCCGGAGAGGCCGGACTCAATGTCGGAGTTGATGACGGCGGTTTTCTGCTTCACGGCGGCGGAGGCGGCGCTCATGGACCGCCGGCAGGACCAGACCACGGCGAAGAACACCGGCACGATGCAGGTAATGACCAAGGCCAGACGCCATTGAATGGTGAACATGATGACCAGGGACCCCACGATGGTGACGCCGGAGATGAAGATATCCTCCGGCCCGTGGTGAGCCAGCTCCGTGATATCGAAGAGGTCCGCCGTCAGGCGGCTCATGAGCTGGCCGGTGCGGTTTTGGTCGTAGTAGTTGAAGCTCAGCTCCTGCATGTGATGGAAGAGGTCGTGGCGGATGTCCGCCTCCACCAGGATGCCGAAGGTGTGGCCCCAGTAGCAGATGACGTAGGTCAGCAGGGCCCGGAGAAGAAACGCGGCGAAAACCACCGCCATCACGGCGAAGAAGGTCTTATAGGCGCTCTGGGGCAGCAGCTCATACATGCACCAACGGGACACAGCGGGGAAGGCCAGGTCGATGACGGAAATCAGCAGGGCGCAGGTCAGGTCCATGACGAACAGTTTTCGGTGGGGACGGAAGTAGGAGAGGAAGATTTGCAGGGGGGATTTTCGTTGGAAGTCCTGGGTGGTCATAGAAACATCCTCCATTGTTGGAACATCATTTTATCGTCTAGGATTATAGCATGATTTCCCCGGAGATGCAAGAAAACATCCCCGGAGGGGATGTTCCCGCGGGGGAAGCCGCAGCCGGGCCAAACGCAAAACCATTCCTCCGGGGTCTGGACCGGGGGAATGGCGGATCGGGTTTGAGCGTCCGGCGCCGGGGAGCTCGGGAAAATTCAGGGCTCCGGCGCCTGATCGCCGTAGGGATTGACATAGTCCGGGGGACAGAGCCGCTCTTCGCTCCAGGAGAGCATCTGATACAGAACCGGGATAAAGCTCTCGCCCAGCTCGGTCAGCCGGTACTCCACCCTGGGCGGAATTTCCCTGTAAATCTCCCGGTGCAAAAAGCCGTCCTGCTCCAGCTCCCGCAGTTGCTTGGTCAAGGTGGACTGGGTGATGCCCTCCAGGCGGCGGCGGAGCTGGCCAAAGCGCTGGACCTTGTAAAAAGCCACGTACCATAAGATTAAAATCTTCCACTTGCCGCTCAAAATGGCCTGGAGCTTGCTCATGGGCACGCAGCGGGCCAGGGCGTCGTCCCCGGCGAATTTGTTTTCGGACATCCTCCATCCCTCCCTAAGGGCAGTATACTCCAGGCGGTCTGAAAACACAAGATAGGATTACAAAACGTACTATCTATTAAAAATAATCGTACTTGTAATCGGAATTTCCGGGCGCTAAACTGTACAGACAGAAAAGACACACGGAAAGGAGTACGATTAATGCATTATACGGGAACGGTATGGCGGCCACCCTACGAGGCGGGCTCGCTGCTGCTGGAGGTGGCCGCGGGGTGTACGCATCACCGCTGTAAATTCTGTACGCTTTACAGCGATCTGCCCTTCCGGTACCGCCTTACCCCGCTGGAGACGGTGGAGGCGGACCTGCGGGAGGCCCAGCAGCGGATCAACGACCCCTTGGCCCGGCTGTCCGCTCAGCTTCAGGGGATTTCGCCCCTGGCCGGCCCCCGGCGGGTGTTCCTGGTGGGGGCGAATCCCTTTGCCCTTCACTTGGACCGGCTGGAGGCCATCGCCCGGAAGATCCGGGAGTATCTGCCCTCCTGCGAGAGCATCGGCTGCTTTTCCCGGGTAACGGACGTCGCCCAAAAGGAGGACGGCCAGCTCCGGGCCCTGAGGGCGTTGGGGTTTGACGGCCTCTCCATCGGCGTGGAGACCGGGGACGGGGAGGCCCTGGCCTTCATGGACAAAGGCTATGGGCCGGAGGACATTGTCCGGCAGACCCGGCGGCTGGACCAGGCGGGAATCGGCTACAACTTCATGTACCTCACCGGCATCTCCGGCCGGGGCCGGGGAACAGAGGGCGCCCGGAAAAGCGCCGCCGTCTTCAACCGGACAAATCCAAAGCTGATTGGCTCCTCCATGCTGACGGTTTATCCGGAGTCCGGGCTTTACCAGGAGATTCAGGCGGGCCGCTGGGAGGAAGAAGGGGAGCTGGAGAAGATCGAGGAGCTCAAGACCCTTCTGGAGCACCTGGAAATTCCGGTGTATTTCGCGACCTTGGGGGCCTCCAACGTCGTTTGGGTGGAGGGAGCGCTGCCGAAGGAGCGGGACCGGATGATACGCTATCTGGAGGAGGTGTGCCGCTCCGGCAGCGAGGCGGACCTTCGCCGCTACAGAACCACTCTGCCGCACCTGTAAAGTTAAAGCCTCCGGCTTAGCCGGAGGCTTTAACTTAATAGAAAACGGTCCTGCCGGTTTCTCAGGATTTCGCAAGTGTAAAGGAGTCCACCAGATGCTTCAGGCTGGCCGCCTCGGCGGAGAGTTCCTCGCTGGCAGCGGCGCTCTCCTGAGCGGTGGCGCTGTTGGTCTGCACCACGGAGGAAATCTGATCCACACCCTCAGTGACCTGAGCGATGGCGGAGGTCTGGTTTTCCACCGCCTCCACCACGATATCCATCTGGGTGGTCACGTGGCCGGCGTAGACGCTGGTCTGCTCCAGGGACTCGGTGACCTTCACCACGGCCTGACTGCCCTCGGTGACGGCGATAATGGACCCCTCGATCAGTTCCTTGGTGGCCTTGGCGGCCTCGTCGGACTTGGAGGCCAGGTTCCGCACCTCGTCGGCCACCACGGCGAAGCCCTTGCCGGCGCTGCCCGCCCGGGCGGCCTCCACAGCCGCGTTCAGGGCGAGAATGTTGGTCTGGAAAGCGATGTTTTCAATGGCGGCGATGATCTTGGAGATCTCCTCGGAAGAGCGGGAGATTTTTTCCATGGCGGTGTTGAGCTCCTTGACGTGCTCCACGCTGATGCCCAGCTGTCCGCCGGCCTGGCCCACGAAACGGCCCGCCTCGGCGGCGGCCTGGGAGGTTTTCCGGGCGCTGTCGGAGATGTCGTTGATGGTGGCTGCCAGCTGTTCCACGGAGCTGGCCTGCATCATGGAGCCCTGGCTCAGAGTCTGGGCACCGGTGGAGACCTGGCCGCTGGCGGCGGAGACCTGGGCGGCGGAGGCGTTGATTTGGCGCATGGAGCCGCTCAGCTCCCGTTTCAGCGTCTGCATGGATAAGAGGATGTTCTGGAAGCTGCCCACATAGGCCTCCCGGTGGGCGGACTGGATGTCGAAGTTGCGGTTGGCCATCTCCGTGAGGAGATAGCGGATGTCGTTGATGATGGTGTTCAGCCCCGTCACCATCTCCGCCGTGGAGCGGGTCAGCTCCGCTGTCTCATCCTGGCCGGTGGCCTGGGGGACGGGGGACTCCAGGTCTCCCTGGACCAGCAGCTTCATCCGCTCGGCGCAGGCCCGCATGGGAACGCTGATGTTGCTGGATAGCTTCAGGGCCACCACAATGGAGGCCAGAATGGAGACAATGATCACCAGAACGTTGATAGCCATACCGAAGTATGTATCCGCCAGATAGTCCTTCTTCATGGCGGTGACGGCAACGCTCCAGCCGTCCGTTCCGCCCACCGGGGCATAGGCAGCGAAACGGGGCCCGTCGGAGGCGTGGTAGCCGCCGAAGCCGATCTTCCCCTGGCGCATGTCCTGGTGAATGGCGGCCAGCTGCTTCAGGGAGGAGTCGCTCTGGGCCTCCCGCTCGATGTTTTGGGTGGTGATGGTGTCCAGGGTGACGTCGGCGATGGTATCGCCGTCCTTATTGATCATGTAGGCCTGGCTGTTGGGGCTGACCTTGATGGAGGAAACGATGTCGTTCAAAAAGGTCTCCGGCGGCACGAAGTAGACCACCCCGGCCACGGAGCCCGTGGCGGAATAGACGGGCGCCGCCACCATGATGGACAGCTCCCCCGTGATCTTGCTGACCAGGGGCTGGGAAACATAGACGTTGCCCTGCATGGCCTGCTGGACATACTCCCGGTCCGAGTAGTCCTTCCCGTCAAAAATGCTGATGCCATTCAAATCGATCACGTTGCCCCGCTGGAAGCCGTGGAGGCTGGCGCGCTCGTCAATGATGGCCTGTTTCTCATCCAGGGAGGTAAAGGAGTTGGACAGCTGGGTAATGCGTCCGGTGTCCATGGCCACATTTTTATAGGCGGTCAATTCCTGCTCGATTCGCTCCGCCGCCAGCACGGCGGTCTCGCTCATCATCTGCTCCACGGTGGCCAAGGTGCTGCGGTAGTTCAAAGCAATGCTGGACAAACCGACGGCCGCCAGGGCGATCAGTACCGTTGCGATCAGACACACGGTAATCTTTTTGCGGATACTCTTCATCTCTCTGCACCTCTAATTTTCAATTGAATTCTGGGCACAAGCGTTAACTCCATTATATGTGTTGCAAAGTCCTCTTGTCAATGGGTTCCGTGCACTTCTTTTTGGAATGGGCGAAGAGGGAGGGGCGGGGTATCGTACCGCAGAGATCCTGGAGACCGGCTTTTCCGCCGGATTCAAGCCGCCGGGAAAAGATTTTGCGGCAAAAGTATTTTCTTCAACGCCCGGATGGAGTATAATTTTCAAAAATGACTGAGGAGGCCATTCTTATGCCCCACATCCTGATTGTTGAAGACGATACCGACATCAACAACTCCACCGCCGCCTATCTGCGGCGGCAGGGCTGCCGGTGCACCCAGGCATTCTCCGGCACAGAGGGGCGGCTGCTTTGGCAGGCGGGGGGCGTCGATCTGCTGCTGGTGGACCTGATGCTCCCGGGGCTGTCCGGCGGCGAGCTGATTGAGGAAATACGCCGGACCGGCCGGACGCCGGTAATCGTACTGTCGGCGAAAACGGAGCTGTCCGACAAGGTGGAGCTGTTGGGCCTGGGGGCGGACGACTACCTGACCAAACCCTATCAGCTGGAGGAGCTGTGGGCCAGAATTTTGGTTCAGCTGCGCCATGCCAGCGAGATTCCCGCGGAAGCGCTTCTGCGTTACCGGGACTGGGAGCTGAATCTGGAGGAGAGGAGCTTAACCGCCGCGGGACAGCCGGTCAATCTCACCGCCCATGAGTTTAAGATCGTGGAACTGCTGGCGGGCCGGCCCAAGCGGGTCTTTACCAAGCAGCAGATCTACGAGGCCGTCTGGCAGGAGGCGTACGCCGTGGAGGACAAAACCATCACCGTCCACATCAGCAACATCCGCGCCAAGCTGCGTCCCAGCGGCACGGACCGCTACATCCAGACGGTGTGGGGCATCGGCTTCAAGCTGGCGGAGTAAACTTTGCGCTTTCTTTACCTTTCCTTTGCGATGTTTGGGCATTTGTCTGTCAGACTGAGCCTGTAAACAGAAAAGGAGGCTTTTACATGTCAGTCATACAGACCATGGGACTGTCCAAGCGCTATAAGGACCGCTGGGCCGTGGATCACCTGGATCTGCGGGTGGAGCAGGGGGACATCTACGGCTTCATTGGCCAAAACGGCGCAGGCAAATCCACCACCTTAAAACTCCTGTGCGGGCTGGCCCGGCCCACCCAGGGGGAAGCGCTGATTTTCGGCAAGCCCGTCCGGGACTCCGTGGCCCGCCGCCGGGTAGGAGCGCTCATCGAGCAGCCGGGGCTCTTCCCGGACCTGAGCGGACGGGAGAATCTGCGGCTCTGCGCCACTCTGCTGGGGCTGGACAGCCCGGAGCGGCAGGTGGAGGAGATCCTGAAAACCGTGGGCCTGGCCCCCAAGGAGAAAAAGCCGGTGCGCCACTACTCGATGGGCATGAAGCAGCGGCTGGGGGTGGCCCTGGCTCTGCTGGGCGGGCCGGATCTGCTGCTGCTGGACGAACCCATCAACGGCTTGGACCCGGAGGGCATCCGGGAAATGCGGGAGCTGCTGCTGCGGCTGAACCGGGAGCGGGGCCTGACCATTCTGGTCAGCTCTCACATCCTGGGGGAGCTGAGTAAGATCGCCACCCGGTACGGCATTATTCAAGAGGGGCGGCTGATGGAGCAGATTACCGCCGCCGAACTGGAACAGAAATGCACCGACTATCTGCATCTGAAAGCGGACCAGCCCCAGAAGGCGGCGGCCCTGCTGGAACGGGAGCTCCATCTGACCCGCTGGGAAATGCGGCCGGAGGGCGAGCTCCGGATTTACGAGGCCGTGGATGCCAGGGCCGTGGGGCAGCTTCTCACCCAGGCGGGTGTCGCGGTGGAGGAAATGGGGCTGCACCGGCAGGACCTGGAGAGCTACTTTTTGGAGCGGATGGGAGGAAGCGATCGTGTTTAATATGCTGCGTATGGACCTGCGGCGGCTGGTGAAGAGCCGGAGCTTTTATGTGATGCTGGCTGTGACCGCGCTGCTGCTGCTTTTGGTGGTGGTAATGGCGGCGCACATCGCCAGCCCGGAAACGCTGGACGCCATGGAGACCCAGGGGGCGGAGGTCACCGAATCGGACTGGATGCTGAGCGAACTTATTCATAGCATGTCTCAGATGGAGCTGATGCACGAGACCTTGGGCGGCGGCTTTTTGCTGGTGATGGCCGGGATCGGGGTGACGATCTTTGTCAACGGCGATTTTTCCAGCGGATTCATCAAAAATACCTGCTGCGTCAAGCCCCGCCGCCGGGATTATGTGTGTTCGAAAATACTTCTGGCGGGAATTTACAGCGGGATTCTGACGGTCTTTTCGGTTTTGCTGATGTTGTTCGCCCCTGTGCTTGTGCATTGGCACCCGGCGCCGGCGCCGGTTTGGAGTATTGTACAATACACCGTTTGGCTGTGGCTGCCCCACTGGGCCTTTTCCCTGATGGCCCTGGCGCTGGTCCTGCTGACCCGGAGCAATACCTTGGGAATCATTCTGTCCATGGTGGCGGGGAGCGGCCTGACCGCTATGCTGGCGGGAACCCTCTTCGCCATGCTGAGACTCCCCCGCCTGGAGCAGTATTTCCTCAGTGCCGTTGTGTGCGGTGTGAACACACCGCAGGTGGGGCTGATTCTGGCCTGCACCCTTGTCTGGAGTCTGATTTACGCTGCGGGGAGCCTGCTGTTTATGGAGAAACGGGACGTTTAAGGAGGAGTTTTTATGCTGCCGGCCCTGATTCTGGCCCTTGCCGCCCTGGGAATCGCTCTTTTGCGCCTGTGTTCCTACCGCGCCCAAATGCTGGAGATGGCCCGGACACTGGAGGAAACGCCGCTGCAAAGCAATCTGCGCCTGACGGTGGGGATGACCGGCGCGGCGCCCCGGCGGCTGTGCCAGACGGTGAACCGTCGGCTGGAGGAGGCGCGGCAGCTTCGCCTGGAAACCCAGAGAAGGGAACAGGAGCTAAAATACACCATGGCCTGTATTTCCCACGACATCCGTACGCCTCTGGCCGGGGCCATGGGCTATTTGCAGCTGCTGGAGGGAGAACCGGAGCGGCAAAGGGAGTACCTGGGCATCGTACAAAAGCGGCTGAAGGAACTGGAAGGGCTGCTGGACGAGCTGTTTCTGTACACCCGGCTGCTGAGTGAGCCGCTGCCGCTGGAGTGTCAGGAGACGGCCGCCCTGCCGCCTTTGTGGGATGCGCTGGCGGAGTTTTACCCTCAGCTGGAGGCGGCGGGAGTGGAGCCGGAGCTGCGGTTTGACCGGGAGGATAGAAGGGTTTGGGCCAGCGCGGAGGCCCTGGGCCGGGTGTACCGGAACCTGATTGCCAACGCCCTGCGCCACGGCGGCGGGGGACTGGCGGTCTCCGGCGGGGATGGTGAAATTCTCTTTTCCAATGCCCTGCGCCCCGGCCCCCGGCCGGACCCGGATCACCTGTTTGACCGCTTCTATCAGAGCAGCCCCGCCCGGGAGACGGGCGGGGCCGGTCTGGGGCTCTCCATTGTGCGGGAGTTGATGGAACGGATGGGCGGGCAGGCGTCCGCCCGGATCACAGGCGATACGCTGGAAATCAAGCTGTCTTTTCACGCGCGTAACGCATAGATGAACAGAAGCGGAGCGGCAGCGGCCGCTCCGCCGGTTTTTTGAGAACGGCGAAATTCATTTCGTGACAGATTTGCGACATTCTATTACAATGAGCCTTGCGTCCTTGTTTCCCTTCTGCTAATCTGGGAAGAAAACGTGGTGATGAATATGATAAAATTCGCGATCTGCGACGACGAGCCGCGGATGGCCCGGGCGATTGCCGGCCACCTCGCAGATTATATGGAAAAGAGGCAAATCACCGCCTATTCTGTCAGCAGCTTTTCAGGCGGACGCGCCCTGCTGGAGAGCGGCGATGGCTTTGACGTGATTTTTCTGGACATCCAGATGGAACAACCGGACGGAATGGAGACGGCCGGACTGCTTCGCCAGCGGGGAAACCGAAGCCTGCTGATTTTCGTGACGGTTTTGAAGGAGTGCGTGTTCGACGCTTTCCAGGTAGAGGCGTACGACTACCTGCTCAAGCCACTGGACAGCGTCCGCTTCCATCAAACCATGGACCGGGTGCTCCGCTCTCTGGAGCACAGGGGGGCGAAGGAGATGGTGATCCAGCGGGGGACCGGCTGCGAGGTCGTTCTGCTCTCGGATATCGTGTACTGCGAGGTCCTGGGCCGGAAAGTCTATCTCCATAAACAGGACGGAACCGTGATCGACTACTATGACAAGCTGGAGGACTTGGAGAGGCGGGTGGATGGGCGTTTTTTCAAGTGCCACCGGAGTTATCTGGTCAACCTGGATTATGTGCGCGGGTGCCAGGATGGGCAGGTCCTCCTGTTCCAGGGGGAGCGTATCCCTGCCTCCCGGCTGCGGGAGCGGGAGCTGACCCAGGCCCTTTTGCGCTATATGAAAGAGGGGGGGATCTGACATGGACTATTTCGCGCTGTTTCTGGACAGCCTCTGTCTCATTGTGGGACATGGGGTGATGCACATGGTCTTTATCAGCCGCCTCACCAGGAAGAGACTGAAAAAATGGCACTTTGCCGCTTATTTTCTCCTCTTGGGTATGATTCAGCTGATCTCGGACAGACTTGCCCTTGACGGGACACTCTCCGTTGGCGCAGGCGTGCTGGCGCTCTACGGACTCAGCCGCTATGGGATGAGAAATCAGCGGTCTGTGTCCTGGCTGGCCGCCGTACTGTCCTACTACGTTTCACAGCTCTCTTTCGGAATCATCAACTCTGTGGAGGCGGCGCTCTTTCCACGCTTTATCGGAAGCCCGCTGTTGTATCTATTGCTTTTAGCGGCACAGCTCCTTTTCTTTGTGCTGTGCGCCGGCTGCTATTATGCTGTACTGAAGCTCCTGGCCTGGACGGAGGACAGCCAGACGCCTTATATCGGACTTCTGCTGTTTCCCGGACTGTTTTTCTTTGCCGCGGAGCTGTATATCCTCGAGACCGCCTACAGCTTTTTTGCCCCCGTCATTTCTCTGGAAGAGGTTGGCAGGCACAGTACGCTGCTGCTCCTGCAAGTCATGGGCCTGGCGGCGCTGCTGTGCACCCTGTACGCATACCGTCATCTCTGCAAGGGCTTTCAGGCTCAGGCGGAGCTGCAATCGCTGACCCAGGCGGCCCATGAACAAAAGGTCTATATCACCGAGGCCCAAGCTCGCTATGAACAGACAAAATCCTTCCGCCACGACATCAAAAACCATTTATCTGTCCTGGACGGCCTGCTCCGGGGCGGAAAACTGGAGGAGAGCCGGGAATACCTGAAGAAGCTGGAGACCGTCTCGGAGTCTCTGTCCTTCCCCTATCAGACCGGGAACCCGGTGGTGGATATTCTGCTGGGGGAGAAGCTGGGGCTGGCGAAGGAGATCGCGGCGGAGGTGTCCTTGGTCCTTCCCAAGCCCTGCGGGATTGATGACCTGGACCTATGCGTGCTCTTTGCCAACGCTCTGGACAACGCCATTGCCGCCTGCCGTTCCGGCGATGGGGCCAGGGCCATCCGCGTTGGCGGAAAGCGGCAGGGGGATTTCTATATGCTCACCTTTGAGAACACCTGCCCCGAAGGGCCGCTGCCTCCGGCGGGAACCGGGCTTTCCAACATCCAGGCGGTGGCGGAGAAGTACCATGGGGCGGTGCTGACAGAGAAAAACGGACGGCAGTTTTACTTGAGTGTGCTGCTGAACGTCTCGCCGTCCCGGCAGCGATGAATGGGGGGGGCCGATTGATAGAACGCGTTAGGCGGAGCTGGAAAGCGGCGGTTTATTTTCAAAACCGCCGCTTTTCAAACATCAGGATAGCTGTGTGAAGGTGGAGTGCCGCTTTCGGTATGTGTCGTTGTCCTTCTGCGTCAACTCCCGGGACACCTGGGCCAGCTGGCGCTCCAGATCCTTGATCTTGGCCTCGTCGGTCTCGGTACGGAGCCGCTGCTCCAGCTCCTCTTTCTTCTTTTTCAGCTTTTCGATCTCACGATCTACCTTATCGGTATTGCCCGCCCAGACCTCGTCCTTTTTCCTCTCCGGGCCCTTCGCGCCCTCATTTGCCGTGTCGGGCGGTTCCGCCTCGGGAGTGTCCGGATTCTTGGCGTCGGGGGCGGCCTCCGGCGGCTGAGGCGTGTCCGCCGCCTGCTCCGGATCGTCAAAATAAATCTTGGGTTGGCCATTCTCGTCCCGGCCCATCCAGTAGCGGCCAGAGGGCTCCTGGGGTTCTTCGGGAATGTATTCATCCATCATGGGTTTCGCTTGGCGGGCTGTGGGCTCCTCCCGCTGCACCTTGGATGCGCCCAGCACTTTTTCAGCGGTGGTCATAGGCTGGACCGCGTTGGCGTTCACACCGGAAATCGGTATCATAAGTTTTTCCTCCTTGAAGTTTTTAGGCGGTGAATGAGACCGTGGGCTCGGGCTCCTCGGAAGCGGTGGCGACCTCGCCGGACGGCGTGTAAATAACCGGCTCGCCGTCAATAGGCTCCGCCGTCTCAGCAGGCCGGTGATTCTTTAGGGCCGCTTTTGCCGCCTCGCTGATCTGAACCAGATCGGCTCCCTGGGGGCGGCCCGTCTCTGTGCGTTCCGCCGCCTGCTTGCGCTCTTCCCGGCGAGCTTCGATGGCGGCTTCCTGTTCCAGCTTTGCTTTTTCCCGTTCGGCTTTCGCTTCCGCCTTCATGCCCTTGTCCAGCTTTTCCTGGTACCGGACCGCCTTCTCCGCGCACTCGCCGGAGTAGCCCAGGGCCCGCTTCATCTTTTCCGTGTCGCCCTCGGCGCTGGCCTGCCGGTACACGCTCATAGGCGTATCCGACAGCTGGATGTTGGAGCTCGCGCCCAGAAGTCCTTCCATCATCTGTAGGTTCATGTCTGTCCTCCTTTTCGCTGTAGAGTTTAGGACCTCTACTTTTCTGAGTTTATCGGGCGGGGTGCGCCGCTTCAAGGCTTTTGTATTGAAATGCGCCCTGGATGTCATGAAATGCTTTGCGGGAGCAAGACGCGAATCTTTCGCCGCAAGGCCCCAATGGAAAAGGGCTTGGTGATGCGGTCTGCCGGTCCCGCCTCACAGCCCCCGATTTGGCTGGGCTCCCAGCCGCCGCAGGTCAGGGCGGAGGTTTTATTCAAAAGGACGCCGCCCGCCTCAATCCGTATCCGTTTCACGGCTCCACCTCCTTTGCATTGTGAAGTAATGTGACAGGGGCCGACATTCCGCAAAAAAAATCGGTTCTTGAGGCTTCCTTGAGATTTGTGTGGTACAATAGAAAAAACCGATCGGAGAGGAGAGTCCCTTTGAAAGCGACACTGTTGATTGCGGACGACGAGCGCGGGGTTACGGACACGATGAAAGCCTACTTTTCCCCGCGATACGAGGTCCTGACGGCCTACAGCGGGCAGGAGGCCGTCCAAAAGGCTGAAAGACAGCCGGACCTGATCCTGCTGGACATCAATATGCCGGACATGGACGGGCTGACCGTCTGCCAGACCATCCGGAGCCACGTGGCCTGTCCCATTTTGTTCTTAACAGCCCGGATTGAGTCCGCCGACCAGATCATCGGCTTTCAGGCGGGGGCGGACGACTATATCATAAAGCCCTTCGACCTGGACGAGCTGGCGGCGCGGGTTGACGCCCACCTGCGCCGGGAGCGGCGGAGGAACCGGCCGTCCAATCTGCGCTTTTTCGGGGAGTGCGCGGTGGACTATTCCGCCCGGACCGTAACCGTTCGCGGGGAGGCGGTGCCGCTCTCCCGCCGGGAGTTTGATATTCTGGAGCTGCTGTCCTTAAACCCGGGACAGGTCTTTGACCGGGAGCGAATCTATGAGACCATATGGGGCCTTGACGGCGAGGGCAGCAGCGACACCGTGATGGAGCACGTCCGGAAGATCCGTGCAAAGCTGGCGCGCCATACGCTGCACGGCTACATTGAGACGGTTTGGGGGTGCGGGTACAAGTGGAACGGCTGAAAAACATGAGCTTGCGGCGGGCGTTTTTCCTGCTGACCCTCTGCGGGCTGCTGACGGCGCTGGCGCTGGCGGCTCTGCTGTGGACGGGGTGCAGGGCGGTTATGTCCCAATATCCCCTGGGCGGGGTGAGCATTGAGACCGACGGAAAGATCACGCCCCTGCCCACCCCGACGCCGGAGCAGCTGCGGCTGATGAGGGGACTGGAGATCGTCTCCCTGCTGGGCTGGGTCCTGTTTCCGGCGACGGGCCTGGGCGCGGCGGGGGCGCTCTTTTACCGCTGGAAGCTGAAGGAGCCCATGGCCCTGCTGCTGGACGGAACGCGGCGCATCCGGGCCCATGATCTGGACTTCACCGTTCCGGCGGTCTCCGCCGACGAGCTGGGGCAGATCTGCGCGGCCTTTGAGAGCATGAGGCTGGAGCTGCTGAGGACCAACCGGGAGCTATGGCGGCAGGCGGAGGAGCGCAAACGCCTCAACGCCGCCTTCGCCCACGACCTGCGCAACCCCGTCACCGTTTTGAAAGGAACCGTCAAGCTGCTGCGGCAGGATTCTTCGGACCGGCAGGCTCTGGACCGGCTGGAGAACTACACCGCGAGAATTGAGCAGTATGTGGAGGCCATGAGTTCCATTCAGCGGCTGGAGCAAATGCCGGTGCGGGCCACGGAGGTGCCTCTGGCGGTTTTGCGGTCAGAGTTGGAGGAGACGGCGCGGCTGTTGGCGCCGGACAAGGAGACATCCGTCCGGGGACCGGAGAGGGGACTGGTGCGGCTTGACCACGGAATCCTCCTGACCGTGGCGGAAAACCTGACCGGCAACGCCGCCCGGTTCGCTGCCCGGAAGCTGGAGCTTACCCTGACCCTGGAGAAAGACACACTGTGTTTGACTGTGGCGGACGACGGCCCCGGGTTTCCGGAGCAGTTGCTTCGGAGCGGTCCGAAACCCTTTGGAAAGCTGGTGGAGGCGGAGGAGCATTTTGGCATGGGGCTGTACGGCAGCGGACTCCTGTGCCGGAAGCACGGCGGCGTTCTCCGCCTGGAGAACCGGACGGAGGGCGGTGCGGCTGCCGTCGCTTCCCTGAATATAAATTTCAGATCTTGAGGGTTTCTTGAGATTTGTCCCTTACACTCTCCTTATACCACGTAAGGAGGGTGTTTTTATGAACATCGAAGCAAAGGAACTGTCCAAAATCTATGGCCAGGGGGAAAGCCGGGTGACGGCCCTGGACCGGGCTTCGCTTACCATTGTCCCCGGGGACTTTATCTCCATCATGGGACCGTCCGGCAGCGGGAAAAGCACGCTGCTGCATCTGCTGTCCGGCCTGGACCGGCCCACCGGCGGCCGGCTGACCTACGACGGCAAGGATATTTACGGCCTGTCCGACAGGGAGCTGTCTGCGTTCCGCCGCCGGCGAATCGGCTTCATCTTTCAGCAGTTTCGCCTTCTCCCCGTTCTAACGGCCCGGGAGAACCTCATCCTGCCGCTGCTTCTGGACAAGAAACAGCCGGACGAGGCGTATGTACAGGAGCTGGCCGGCCTGCTGGGCATCGAGAACCGCCTGACCCATCTGCCCCATGAGCTCTCCGGCGGGCAGCAGCAGAGAGTGGCCATCGCCCGCGCCCTGATCGCCAGGCCGGATGTGATCTTCGCCGACGAGCCCACGGGCAACCTGGACAGCCGGAGCGGCGGCGAGGTGATGGAGCTGCTGAAAACTGTGGGGAAGGAGCTGGGCAAGGCCCTGGTGGTCATTACCCACGACAGCCGCATTGCGGCCATGGCGGAGCGCCGGCTCTCCATTGTGGACGGGGTGCTGTCGGAGGTGAAGGCGGGATGAAAGGAGAACGTTCTCTGGCCGTAAAAGAGCTGCTGGCCCAGCGGGTTACCTCGGTTTTGATTCTTCTGGCCATCCTCCTGTCCACCATGATGACGGCGGTCATCGGCCAGTCCATCGGGGTGCTGTCCGCCATGCGCCAGCAGCAGGCCATCGCCATTAACGGGAACCGCCATGCCTGGTTTATCCAGATGAATTCGGAGCAGCTGGAGACGTTGAAAGGCGACGGCAGGCTGTCCTTTGTGGGCAGCTCCGTGGTGCTGGGAAGCGCGCGTTTGGACAACACGCTGATTCTGGGGCTCAGTGAGTTCCAGGAGGATGTGAGCGCGGTCTACCCCTCTTTGTCCGCCGTTAAGGAGGGCCGCCTGCCGGAGGCTCCCATGGAGATCGCCTTGCCGGAGGATGTGCTGGGGTATCTGGGGGTTCCGGGAAGGCTGGGGGATCCTTTGACGCTTTCCCTCACCAAGGCGCTGCGCCACGGAATTGTCACCCAATCCTATGACTTTACCGCGGAGTTCACTTTGGTGGGTGTCACCGAGAGCAACTACATGAGCTACGCCGCCGGGAGCATCAATGGCCTGGTGGGCCCCGGAACGGCGGAGGCCCTGCTGCCGGAGGAGTATCTCTATTATAATGTGGACGTCCGCGTGAAGGACAAGGGGGCCTTTCAGGCCACGATGGACGACTTGGTAGAGACCTTGAATGTTCATGAGCTGGATATTGTGTACAACGTCCCGTATCTGGATGCCCTGGGTATTCGCTACAGCGGGGAGGCCGCCGGTGTGACGGACGCCTCTGGGGAAGGCTTTTCCCTGATGCTGGCGGCGGGAATCCTGGTAGGGGCGCTGCTCCTGCTGGCGGCGGGGCTGGTGATCTACAACATTTTGAAGATCGCCGTTTCCCGGCGCACAACCCAGTACGGTGTTCTCCGGGCCATAGGCGCGGAAAAGGGCCAGCTCTATACGCTGGTCACCGCCCAGGTCCTGCTGCTGTGCGCCATAGGGATTCCCCTTGGCCTGCTGCTGGGGACCCTGTCGGCCAGGGGAATCCTTGCCGCCGCCACGGGATTGCTGTCCCCGGAGATATTCCTGGTGCGGGATGCCGGAGAATTGAACCGTCTGATCGCGGAAAACAGCGATGGAAAGGGTCTCTTTCTGCTGGCCAGCGCCGCCGTCACCCTGTTCTTTGCTCTGACCGCCGCGCTTCCCGCCGCCCGGTACGCGGCCAAAGTGTCTCCCACCGCCGCTATGGCGGGGAACCGGGTCAGGATCAAGCGCCGGGACCGGAGGGCAAAGAAGATCCGCAGCTTTGAGGCGTATTACGCGCGGCTGAATCTAAAGCGCAGCCGGGGACGCACGGCAATTACCGTCCTGTCCCTGGTGATGAGCATCACCGTTTTCATTGCGCTTCAAGGCGCGGTGGGTTTGCTGGATATCGCCGGGGGCGGCATAACGGAGCATAACGGAGATTATTCCATCACCAACGAGACGGTGGGATTTTCTCCCGGGGAGTACCAGGCCATGGGGGAGGATTCCCGGGTGAAAGAGCTGTCCGCCATGCAGTTTTCTCTCTACGAGCAGGGGACGGACGGCGTTCCGGTGGGGATTGCGTTTGGATTTCCCCTCCAGCCGACGGAGACCTTCCAGGTGGTAGGGCTGAACGGCGCCTACTGGGACCGGGCGTTTTCCTCCTTGCCGCCGGAGGTTTTGGAAAAGCTGAAGGCCGGGGAGGGCTGTATGGTCCGCAATCCCATACCGCTGGTCTTTGAGGGAGAGGAAATTCCCCGCACCACGATTCCGGCGGGAGACCGTATCACCGTAGCGGGGCGGGAACTGACGGTGCTGGAGACCCTAGACGGCTATGAGACCTATCTGAGCGTTGGAAACAGTGGCTTTGTCAATGGGGTGCAGATCATTGTGAATGAGGAGCTATATGCCGCCCTCACGGGGAAGACCGCGTATAACTGGCTGCTGCCCGTTTTGGCGGAGGGCGTTGACCGGGCAGACTTTGACGCCGCGGTGGAGGCCCTGGCGGCGCGTACTCCCGGCACGCTCTGGCTGTCCTATGAAGAGACCGACCGGCAGCTGGCGGAGAGTTTCGCCCAGATTCAGCTTCTGGCTTGGGGCCTGATCCTCTTTGTGGCGCTGATTGGTCTGCTGAACATCATCAACACGGTCTACACCAACATTCACACCCGCGTCACCGAAATCGGGACCCAGCGGGCGATTGGCATGAGCGCGGGGAGCCTGTTCAAGGTGTTCCTATGGGAGGGGGCCTATTATGGCATGATCGCGGCGGCGATTGGAAGCGTTGCGGGATATGCTTGCACGATTTTTGTTGAGGCCGCTGCAACGAATGAAATTCGGCTGGTGGCTGTGCCCGTTTTGCCGATTGTTGAGGCGGCGGCGCTTGCCATAGCCGCCTGCTTGCTGGCAACGTGTGTTCCGCTGAGGAGGATCAGCAAAATGAGCATGGTGGAATCTATCGAGGCAGTGGAGTAAGAGAGGGGAGACCTGTCTGGCGAAGGCGGCTCATTGGGAGGCTGCCTCCGGCTATGGAAAGACGCCGCAGATTTTTAAAAATCTGCGGCGTCCGCTTGCCTTTCTTCGATTCTGTTTAGGTTTCCGTACTCCGGCTCCGTATCGATGAGGACTGAATCGGAGGTATTGGTCCCATATGCTTCCAGTGAAATTGAACTCTCCGGGCATGGAACGCCACATGACGGGCAGAGTGTTGGAAACGCTGGATTTCTACGAGTTTTCTCTTTACAGCAGCACAACCGTTTCCACATGGGTCGTCACTATGATGGGAACACGTCGTTTCCGTCTTGTCGGTAGGATGGGAACACAAACCGGCAGCCTGCTTTGCGGTCTTGCTGTTCTTGCGCGGCGGCTTAAAGGTTGTTCCATCCATGTGACTTTGGAAACCTGTCTTGTAAATGAATGTCAGCTTGGCCGGGTCTTTGCGGCCTTCTTCATCATACCCCCCAACGATCACTTTTTCAACTATACTTTCAAAAACATAGCGCTCAAATTCTTCAAGCACATTGTTTTGTTCCAGCGTTCTTCTGAACTCGGCAATGCGCTTTTTCATGGTGCTTTCGGTTTCTGCCGCTTCCTGCAAATCGCGCTGCTGGGATTGAAGCTGTTCGATCTGGCCTGTCAGATCAAGATATTTGCTTTCATAAGTTTCCTTGTCCAGCACTTCCTCCAAACGCATATCGACCAGCTTCGCCCGTTTTGCTTCCAGCGCCCGGATGTCCTTTTCGATTTTCGTCAACTGCTTACTGGCGTTGCTTTCAGACAAGGTTTCTTCCGTTCGGGCAATAAACTCGTCCAGGACATCCTTGTTGTTCTGGCAAAGAAGTTTGTACGATGCTACAAATGCCTGCTCAATCGTTTCCTCTGCTATCCCCTTGCTGGCGGGGCAAAACTTCTTGCCCCTTTTGGTACTGGTGACACATTGCCAAATAACCTTGTTATACTGCGAACCGCTGTGCCAGCTTCTTCTTGTCAGTGTTCCACCGCAGAAGCCACATTCCAGCATACAGCTAAAAGCATACTTGCGGCTGAATTTTTCGCGTTTGCCGTCTGTGTTTAACCGCCTTGGCTTGGCCCGCCGTCTTAAAATCTCCTGTGCCTTTTCAAAAACTTCCTCGGAAATGATAGGCTCATGGTGATCTCGGATGTAAAATTGATCTTCCTCTCCGAAATTGTCCAGGCGGCGCTTGGATATAGGGTCAAGGGTAAAGGTTTTCCCCATCAGAATGTCGCCCTTGTATTTTTCGTTCTTAATAATACCGATCACGGTAGTTTCTGCCCATGTTGTACTACCTCGTTTGGTCTTATAGCCCAGGTTTTGAAGTTCCTGTGCAATAACAGAGCCGCCAGCACCCTCAATGTAGCGGCGGAAAATATAGCGCACAATTTCCGCTTCTTCTTCGTTGACGGTGATCGTTTTGTCCTCCGGGTGATAGTCGTAGCCCAGGCAGCCTTGGAAGCCGACCAGTTCGCCGCGCTGCATCTTCATTTTCAGGCCCTTTTTGACATTGGCAGAAATGTTTTCAACCTCCTGCTGTGCCACAGAGCTTAAAATGACAAGGAGCAATTCGCCGTCCATCGTAAGGGTATTGATGTTTTCTTCCTCAAAGAAAACCGCAATGCCCTTTTCTTTGAGCATACGGACATATTTCAGTGTGTCCAGCGTATTTCTCGCAAATCTTGATATGGACTTGGTAACGATCATGTCAATGTCACCATTCATACAGTCATTGATTAACCGCTGGAAGTCCTCACGCTTTGTTACCTGTGTGCCGGTGATAGCCTCGTCCGCATAGATGCCAGCTAAAGACCAATCAGCGTTCCCCTTGATAAGTTCCGTATAATACGCAACCTGTGACTTGTAGCTGTTGAGCTGATCTTCGCTGTCTGTGCTGACACGGCAGTACGCCGCCACACGGAGCAGTTTTGCAGGGTTTGTCCGCGCCCGTGTCGAAAGTGTATTTCGCGCTTTGATGATTTCAACGCCGCTCATATATAGCCCCCCTTTTTATGTTCCTATTATAGTGTTTATTATATCACAAGCAGGACGGCAAATCAAGTCATTAAATTTGAAACTACCTTATAATCTTTCATCAGGCGATTTTTGATAAGGGAATATTCCTTGTCGGTTATCAGTTTCTTGTCAAGCAACTGCTTCAAAAAAGAAAGCTGCATACTGTACCTAATCAAGTTGCTGTTTTTCAAGATTTTTCCCCTTTCACGAAACAAAAGGTTCATGCTAAAAAGGGGCATAAATCGGACGGCTGGCGGCGACCAGCACCACGGGACTTTCACCCCCGCATGGTTCTCACGCGGCCCTACCCATTGCCTGCGACGCTTTTAACGCTCGGACTGTGGCTGTAAGGGAGTATCGTTAGCGTATGCACCGCTGATTATAAGCTGCCGACTTTCGGTGTAGGCGGTTCTCGCTCTCCCGCAGGATGCGGGGTCATGGCGCGCCAACCGATGCGGCGCATACAGAATGTGTCCGTTGCCCTATGCTGCGCCGCCGTTATCTTGCGGGCTTTCTTTGTCAAGGTGCAGCGCCGGGCCGGAGGCGGAGGAACATGGAAAGGGTAAGGTGTTCCGCCTGCCCTGCCGGGCCGGTTGCCGTCAGCCTAAACCGACGATAGCCTGGATGAGCTTGTTTTCCAGGTGGTGCTTCATCCACTCGTCCAGGCAGACATAGGGGTTGCCGTACTCGTCATACAGCGTCCGGGTGCAGAGCTTGTTTATGTAGCCCTCGTAGTACCGCAAGACCTGTTCCACGGCTTCGGCGTCCCCGGCGCGGGCGGCTTCGATCACTGGCATGGGGAGAAGCGCCCGGCCCTTGTAGCTGGGGTTCATCATCCGAGCTCAACCTCCCTTTGGCATCAACGCCGTCAATTTGTTCCGCAGTTCATCCAGCGTTTTCTTCCTGCTCCGCTGGACGGCGCTGCGGGACATACCCACAAGGCTGCCGATCTCGGCGTCGCCCAAATCCAGCACGAAACGTAAAATCAAAATGCTTTGCGTCTGTGCGGACAGGCTGGCAAAGGCATCGGCCACAAGCTCGTTGTTGATATGCAGGTCATACCCATGCGACGAAAAAATGTAACTGTCGCTGGGGTAGTGATCTACCGTAGAGAGCTTGTCCATATCTGCCTGCGACAAGGCGCTGATCGACACCTGCCGGTCACGCTGGCGCTTTAAGCCGCGCCGGTAGTTATGGGCCTCGTTCCGCAGTACCGACTTGCAAAAGGCGTCAAACCGGCACTCGTCATAGCTGCGGGGGATAGCATCCATCTTCTCACCCCCTTTCGTCGGGGATGGTGGTGGTTCTCTCCCTTTCCGCTAACATGACACCGGCAACGTCGTCTGCTACCCGCTAAAAGCCCCCTTTGCGAAAATAATTTTTTCTGATCGGCACAGACCGTAGGAAACGACAAAAATCGCCCGGCAGGTCGCAGACCTACCGGGCGGGGTGCGGGAATAAAATTGCACTTTATAGCGGTGTATAGTTCATATTCGTGGCCGGAATACTCCCAGGCGGAGGACGGGCTTTTTTTGACGGGTCAAGCCTCGTCGGGTTTTGTCGAATGGATATGCGTTTCATGGCGGCTGCCTCCTATCAGCCGCCGTATCTGTCAGCTTTACCGTGTCATTCTTTTGGGGGATAAAAGAACGGCGGCTTTGATTTGTAAGCTGTCGTTCGCAAATGAGCGTGATTATAGACTGCTGCACGACGGCTTTTTTTCTTTTGCTGTCGTGCGGCAGTCTTTCAAATATTGGCTATATGGCAGTTTCCCGATCTGTTATTACTGCAAGAAGTTGAGAACCAGGGCAAGGGCGGCAATCCCCAGCATCATTAGCACCAGTGCCACGCTGATTCCCGTGGACATAATATTGACAGCGCTCCGGCTTTCCGCGCTCTTTACGCAGATCACAGAGAGCAGGAAGCCCGCCAGCACAAGGACGATGTTGCAGACCGCCCAAACCATGCGCACTCCATCCGGCAGGGTGATTTTCAGAAACACCGGAACAAGGGTTGCCAGCGGCAGCAGACTGACGATCAGCGCCGCCAGACTGAGCTTTTGCAGTTTTTTTGTAACTTCCATACGATTACCTCATTTCCTTTTTTCCAAATTGTGTAATTGACAGCGCAAGCAGAGCAGCGAACACAGCGATTGCACAGGGCAGGAACGGCATCAACGCAAATGCGGCGTCAGAGGTTTCCGCCGTAAAATCGTGCAGGGAGCAGGACACCAGATAGCCGCTGTAACAGTAGGGATACGCAATCCAGAGCGGCGTGTTGGCGGCCAGAATACCGGGGATCACCAGCAGCAGGTTTAACCCCACAGAAAGCAGAGGCTTTTCGAACAACACCGTGATTGCCCACATCGCCGCCAAACACGGGAGCATGGTCAGGAACAGCCCCACGCACCATTTCAGAAGATAGAGAACGGGCAATGTTTCCGTAATACCCATTGTTGAAGTCGCCACCATGCCAGCGACTACGAATACCGCCAGAAAAACGACCATCTCCATGAATAGGTAGAACATCAGGACACAAAACTTTGCCAGAGAAAGGGCCTTTCGGCTCACCGGCAGGGCCAGCATTTTCAGGATGCCGTTGTTCTGTGTTTCCCGCCCCGCAATCATCACGCAGGCCACGATCATGCTGAGCGGCAGCAGATAGTAGGCGTAGACCAGGGCGCTTTGAATGAACATAGCGGGCCATGCGTTGGTGTATTCCGGCGTGAAGTAGCGGCTTAATGCCGCCACCCCCGAGGCCACGACGAGCAGCGGCGCAATAAAAATTAGCGGAACGATCTTTGAGCGTTTCACTTTCATAAACTCAATGCCGAGCAAATCCAAAAAGTTCATGCGGCTCCTCCTTTACTCATAGCGCTTACTTTTTGCCATCCACAGCCCAAGGCCAAGGAAAAGGAGCGTTTCGACCAGCGCAAACATGACCGCCAACATATCAGGCTGTGCGCTCATAGCCACCGCAGGCTTGAACATCACAATGAACGGATGCACCATCAGGACTGCCGCGCCTGACGACGCCAGGGCCATCCCGCTTAAAAAACCGGCAACTCCCACGCCTAGGGGAACCCACATGTTTTCAAAGCGGGAGGAGATCAGCACCATAAAGGACAGTACCGGCATGGATGTGAGGAATGAATAGGCCGTAAAGCGGAGCAGCGTTCCCATTTCAAATGTCCCCTGCGGCAGATCGCTCATTCCGATTTTCATTAGCGCCAGATTTTCCAGAGCCACCGCCACAAAGAGCATGACGGTCAAGATCAGGAATTTGCAGAGATACATCCCCGGTACGCTCATGGGAAGCATATACATCTTTTTGATTGCGCTGCCCTTAAACTCCATGTTGTAGATCATGCAGGAGGCGACAACGATACCGAACAAGTTCAGTATCATAATCATGCCGTAAAGCTGGGTCAGCAGTACGTCCATCGGGGCCAGAGGAAGATTGAGAAGGGTATCTTTCCGAATAAGAAAATTGACAAAGGCATAGGCCGCGCCTAAAATACCGACAGCCGGCAGCACCGGGATTACCCCCGTCCGCTTCTCTTTCCGCAGTTCGATCACAAGCGCCCTCATAGCTTTGCCCTCTGCTTTCTGGCGGCGTTGTCCTGCTCCACGATGGAGAGGAACACATCTTCCAGGTTGTCGGCGGACATTCCCGCCTGCCGCGCGCTGTGCCGCAAATCGTCCAAGCTGCCCTCAAACAGCAGCCGCCCATGATTGAGGATGCCGATGTCGTCCGCCATCAGTTCCATTTCCGACAGCATATGGGAGGAAATAAGGATGGTACAGTCGTATAGATCAGGCAGGGACTTCACCAGATTGCGAATTTCATGGATGCCGGAGGGGTCAAGGCCGTTGGTCGGTTCGTCCAGAATGAGGATGGGCGGACGGCCCAGCAGCGCCCCGGCGAGGCCAAGCCGCTGTTTCATACCCAGGGAATACTTCTTGGCCAGGCGGCCTCCAAATTCGGACAGCCCCACCAGCTCCAGGGCGTCCTCTACGGTGTTTTTTCGCAATCCTAAAATCCGGCGTATCACATCCAGGTTCTCCCGGCCCGTCAGGTTGGCATAGAACGAGGGGGCCTCAATGAAAGAGCCGATCTCCCGCAGGATGTTCAGCCGGTCATTGGGAAACTGCTTCCCGTCAATGGTGAAATGGCCCTTTGTGGGGGCGGTCAGCCCCAGGAGCATCTTCATGGTGGTGGATTTGCCCGCTCCATTGGGGCCGAGAAAGCCGTAAATACTACCCCTGCGGACGTGAATAGACACATGGTTGACGGAGGTAAAATTTTTGTATTTCTTCGTCAACTGCTCTGTGGCGATGATATAGTCCATAGATACATCCCCTTTCTGCCCCTATGGTACAGCATCAACCTGACTTCTACATTCTCGTGTCCTTACTTTTACCTTACTTTTTTTGCACCGGCATTTATAAAGCGGTTAAACTGTGTTATAATCAAGCTGACAATGGAGGGACTCGAAAATGATTGAAACAGAGAGCCTTATCTTAGATAAAGCAAAGTTTCCAGATTGGGAAGAAATGTACCATAATGTTTGGTCACAGCCAGAAAGCGCAAGGTATATGGACTGGAATATTACCACAAGTGAAGAAGCCGCTAAAATAAGAATCGCAAAAACCATCACCTTTCAGAAAAGCCATGACACTTATTTGGTTTATGAAAAATTAAGCGGTAAAGCGATTGGGTTTGCTGGTATAGAGAAAATTGAACCTTACATATATCAAGAAGCCGGAATATGTTTGGGGCCAAATTATGTTGGAAAAGGATTTGGCAAGCAGATTCTTCAAGGGCTGCTTCAATATTGCAAGGAACAATTTGGCGCAAAAGTCTTTATCTATTCAACAAGAGATGAAAACACAGCTTCCAACCGATTAGCAAGATCCTTGGGTTTTTCGATTATTTCTTCAACTGCTAAAATAGACGGTAAAAGCGGGCATCCCTACAATCTCTTACGCTATAGCCTAAACCTGTGATTCCATCTCGTCAGGAGGCATCACGATGGACAATTCCTTTTTACACAGCAAAAAGCTCCTGCTGGTGGATGACGAGCCGGAGCTTTTGAAAATGGTATCGGCTATTTTAGCGGACGAGGGCTTTGGGCGCCTTGTGACCGCCGCCAATATGAAAGAAGGCCTTGCCGCCGCTAAAGCGGAAAAGCCTGATCTGGCGATTTTGGATGTGATGCTCCCGGACGGTGACGGCTTTTCCCTGATGGAGCAGATACGCACATGGACGGACATTCCCGTGATTTTTCTGACGGCCCGTGACGAGGCGGCGGACAAGCTGGCGGGGCTGGGTCTTGGAGCGGACGATTATATCGCAAAACCCTTTCTGCCCCAGGAATTTCTGCTGCGGGTCTATGCAGTTCTGCGCCGGTGCTACAAAGAGGACGCAGCGGTTTTGAAGCTGGATCACTGCACGGTGGATTTCAGCCGGGCCGAAGTGGACAAGGGCGGCGAGATCCTTCCCTTGACAGCAATGGAGCACAGGCTGCTGGAAACTCTTGCGAAGAATGAGGGTCGCATTATGACCGTGGACACGCTTTGCGAGGCCCTATGGGGCGACAATCCTTTTGGCTATGAAAACAGCTTGAACGCCCATGTGCGGCGCATCCGGGAGAAAATCGAGGCAGACCCGTCCAAGCCAGTCTCCCTGCTGACAGTCAAAGGGCTGGGCTATAAGCTGCTGGCAAGGAAATAATGCGTGGGAGATAAACAAGGGCCATGAAAAAAAGCCATTTCAAAACACATTTGCTTTTCTATGTCCTGATAACAATGCTGCTTGCCTTGATCGTATGGACGATTTGGGGAAATACAGCGCTAATGGCAAATTCAATTACTCTTTCCGGCAATCAGATACCCTCGGAGTTTTCCGGGTTTAGAATTGCACAGGTTTCTGATCTGCATAACGCTGAATTTGGAGAGAAAAACTCGCTTTTATTAAACAGGCTTTCCGAGAACAAGCCGGACATCATTGCAATAACGGGCGATCTGGTAGATGCACAGCATACGAACATAGATGTTGCTCTTTCTTTTGCTGAAAAGGCGGTTCAAATTGCGCCGGTCTATTATGTGACGGGCAATCACGAGGCCAGCCTGTCACAGTACAGTGAGCTTAAAACAGGACTTGAAGCCGCTGGCGTGATCGTTCTTGAGGACAAAGCAATACAGCTTGAACACAACGGCGGTATTGTCACTTTGATGGGACTTTCAGACCCTAATTTTACAATCAAAAGTAATATCTTCGATGAAGTCCCCGCTATGATAAGCACCAAGTTGAATGAACTGATGGAAAATAAGGCTGGCTATACGATTTTGCTTTCACACAGGCCGGAATTGTTTGATACCTATGTAAGTTGCGGCGTCGATTTAGTTTTAAGCGGTCATGCACACGGCGGGCAATTTCGGTTGCCACTGATCGGCGGGCTGGTTGCTCCCAATCAGGGATTTTTCCCAAAGTACGATGCTGGCCTATATTCAGACGGCGGCACAAATATGGTTGTCAGCCGTGGCCTTGGAAACAGTATCATACCGCTTCGTTTCAATAATCGGCCTGAAATCGTATTAGTAGAGCTTACGGCAGATTGACAAGCAAAGGGGTGAAATAACCGATGAAAGCATTTGGAAAATATATATCAAAGTATCTTCTCTCCTTTTTTGCCTTTGCGTTGGTTCTCCTGCTTGTCAACATTCTGGCGTTTGCCTTGATGTTCGGGGGTATCGTATTCAGGGAATACGGTTCGGCATCACCGGCAAATATGTTAGAGGACGTGGCCGCTAATCTGTCGGCATCCGGCATATCGGAAGAAAGGCTGCAAGAGTTAAACCGTAATCAGATTTGGGCTATGCTATTGGATGCAAGCGGACACTGCATTTGGGAGGCATCTTTGCCAGAGGAAATACCGACACAGTACACCATTCAGGATGTGGCCGTGTTCTCGAAAGGCTATCTGCAAGACTACCCTGTTTTTGTGCGGAACACAGATAATGGTCTGTTAGTGTTGGGCTACCCAAAAGACAGCTTTATGAAGCTGACAGGAAACTATTTCCCAATACGGGCGATCAGGCTTTTTCCGCTCTTTATAACCGGCATTTTGGCAATAGACATAGTGCTTCTGTTTTTGGTCTACTATCTCTCTAAAAGAAAAATCTCCAAAAATACGGAGCCGATTATGGCCTCTATCAAAACACTGTCCACAGGAAAACCTGTTGAACTGTCCATTCGAGGCGAGTTGTCGGAAATTGCGGATAGTGTCAATCAGGCATCCCAGGTGTTGAGCAGACAGAACCAGGCCCGTGCCAACTGGATCAGCGGCGTTTCTCACGACATCCGCACACCACTCTCTATGATTATGGGATATGCCCAACGGATTGCCGGAGATCATGGAGCCAGTGAGAATATTCAGCAGGAGGCAGAAATCATCCGGGCGCAGAGCGCGAAAATCAAAGACTTAGTGCAGGACTTGAATTTGGTATCGCAGTTAGAATATGAAATGCAGCCGCTCCATAAAGAGCCGGTGCGCCTGTCCAAGCTGCTGCGCTCCTATGCGGCGGATTTGCTCAACGCTGGTATTGGTGAGAAGCATTCCGTCGAGATTGAAATTTCTCCCGAAGCGGAAACCGCAGTGATAGAGTGTGATGCCCGGTTGATTTCGCGGGCGATCGGTAACTTGGTGCAGAACAGCATCAACCACAATCCGCAGGGGTGCGATATTTCTTTGTCCCTTGGCTGTTCATCGGAAGATGTTTCAATCACGGTTGCGGACAATGGCGTTGGTATGTCCGCTGAAAAATTGCGGGAGCTGGAAGAAAAACCGCACTATATGGAAAGCACCGATGAACGGCTGGACTTGCGGCATGGGCTGGGGCTTTTGCTTGTAAGGCAGATTGTGGAGGCGCATGGTGGGGTGATGAAAATTGAAAGTGTGCCGCAAAGCGAATATAAAACGATTTTGATATTCCAAAGGCCGCGCTCTTAAAAATACCTATGTTAAGATGAACTATAAACCGTGACAAAACACATATCATATCATATCATTCCAATGGACACACTATGAACTATATACTGTTATAGGGTGATGTGATATGGCGAAAATCAAGGATTGTCCCGGCTTTGAAACCTTTGGCGAGGATGTGCGGGCCGCAAGAGAGGCGTTGGGGCTTACGATCAAGGCGCTGGCAGAGCAGGTGTATGTTGACCCACGGTATCTTTCGGAAATCGAATTGAAGCCTACCATTCCAAGCATTCCTGTCATGCTGCGGTTGGTGCGGATTTGCCGCCTGCCGATAGAACGCTATTTCAGCCCCGATCTTATCGGAGAGGACAGCGCCCAGCGCCAGCGTATCAGCCACAAGTTGCAGCTATGCCCGGAAAAATATCTGCCCATCATTGAGGCTACCATTGACGGAGCAATCAAATTAGACGAATAGAGGTCGTTTTGCGAGAGCGAAGCGGCTTCTATTTTTTGCACTCTTTTCCTGAAAATGCCTGCCTTTGGTGGGCATTTTTGCTTCTCCCAGGTGTCTTGTTAGTACGGAGGACGGGGGGGCGGAACGGGGGGAGGGGTAACGTAGCAAGCATAGGGAGTGTAGCCACACTCCCGGAAAACGGCCCGCCCCTCCCCCTGACGGGCCGTGTCCGTTTTCGCTTGTTGGGATAATCCCAAACCCTTATGCAGAACGGAGGTGACGCATGGCGAACAGGAAGCGGAAAATCGTGCTGCGTGTCCCGGTGACGGCGGAGGAACAGGCGTTGATACATCAGAAAATGGCCTTGCTCCATGCCATGATTATACTGCTCATAGGGATAACGGCCCTCGGTTCCGTCCTCAAATTTCAGGCTGACTTCCTGAATAGAAAGTGCCTGCTGTCCCAGCTTGGCGGCGTGCTGGCGATAATCCAGCTCATAGAGATTGCCCATCACCTTACCGTCCCGCAGGCCGGTGATCTCCACAGCGTAGGCCAAAATGCTGTCCCCCGTGGTGGCGTGGAACGTCCAGTTGATATCAAAAAAACCATCGCGAATATAGGGGCCTTTTGGGGTGCCAACATACTGCTCAGCAGAATACATCTGATTTTTTACGCCGCAAAGAGCGTTTAATTTTAATACCCGCACAGTAGAGGTACCTCCAATCACTCTATACACTCTCTTAAGGTTTGTATCAAGTAAAGATAATTGGGTATTATCCTTACTTCCTCACATAAATTGAGACGGGTATGCCAAATTTGCGGCATACCCGTCTCTTGTCACATAGAATGTATCTTGTTCCTAGGATGCTTCTCCGAGAGAATATCTCGCTGCTTCCTGCCTGCTACATGGGTGTAGATCTGCGTCGTCATAATGGAGCTATGCCCGAGCAGTTGTTGGATATACCGAATATCAACGCCTTCTTCCAGCAGTAGCGTTGCGAAAGAATGGCGGAACATGTGTGGCGTGATATGATTTTTTACACCGGCCAGCTTGCAGTACTTATTGACAATAGCTCGAACCGACTGGGTTGAAAGGGGCTTTTGAGACCTGTTGACAAAAAACGTGCCCGCCTGTTCCATGGCATCCTTATAATTTTCCCGGTAACGACAAAGCGCGTTTAAAACATCCGGATTTGCGATTTGCACAAACCGCTCTTTTGCTCCTTTCCCGTAGATTTTAATTTCACCTTCTTCCAGCCGCACATCTCCGCAGCGAAGTGCGCACAGTTCAGACACCCTGACTCCCGTTGCAAACAGCAGCTCCAACACAGCAATATCCCGAAGAATAGATTTCTGCTGCCCAGGTGTCCCCACTTTTTCCCTTGCTTGATAAGCAGCTGTTAGGATTGCTTCGATCACTGGCAAAGAAATTGTTCTTGGCAGAATCAAAGGCGGATTCAGTTTTAGCCGGAGCCGTGAAAATGGATTTTCTTTCACTAGCTCTTCATACTCCAAATAGTTGCAGAACGCTTTGACGCTGGCAATTTTACGTTTGACTGTTCTTGGTTTATATCGCTGGTGCAAATTGGAGATGTACCCCATAAGCCCCTCGCGTGTTAACTCCAAATCGTTTTGAGAGATAAGCGCAGAAAACTGCTCCAAGTCAATCCGATAAGCCTTTAATGTCTTTGGGTCGAGATTCTTCTGGTATTTGCAGTCCAGCAGGTACCGTGAGATCCAGTCTTGCAGGTCTTGCATTTTTGATGCCTCCTTATGTGTGATGGAAACATCATACGTGGATAGACCAGCCTTGTCGAATTTTAGTCATGTTGCGGGCAAAGGAAAACCCATCCGTAACTAAGCAATTTGTCAGCTCACGGATGGGCAGTAAGTTCTTTTTTGTTCAGTCATATATTCTGCCAGCAAAATCATCAATGTTGCTAAGGTAGAAACTAATTGGTAATCGTTCTGTCCTTAATATGATATGAAATGCCTTCTTTTTTGCAGAATTGCATTACTTGAGTAGCACATTCATTGTAGAATGCTTTATGCTGAATATATGCGGACACTTCTCGATTGTAATTTGTTCTGCCAAAAATAATTTTGTCCACAAATTTTATCGAGGCCAAAATATCGCCTAAGTTTTGGACTATAAGATTTGGTGCTGGATAAGGCTTCATACTGACCCATGTTTTGCAACCTTTATCATGTAAATCTTTCAATGCTTTCATTCGCAATTTATATGGTGCTGCACTAGGTTCCACTCGTTCCCGGTATTCTTCTTCTAGAGAAATCAGCGTTATCCCATAGTCGTTTTTTTTCGAGAAACCCGCTAATTCAATAGGAAGAATTCCTTTTGTAAGAATACAGCATCTTATTCCAGCAGCATTTAGTTTCTTGATCGTGGCTAAACTCATAGCAGCTATTTCGTCATATCCATACATGAACGGATCCGTAGTGAAACAAAGTTGCACAGGCTCTATCTTTTCTTTGAGCTTTGGTATTTCAGTATCCAGTAAGTCCAATGTATTGGATACAATCTTAGGCTCAATCCATTCTTCGTAAGAAGAAACCTTACCAAATCTCTTTTTTGCAGGAAAGCATAACAAGGATATTTGCAGCCATGCGCACATCCAAAGGCATGATTCATGGTATAGTCCCCATATTCAACACCAGTTTTATAAAGCATGGTCTTTCTGGTCATAGATTTCATCCTCTCCGCCTCAATATAGTCTATTTCCCTTTCTCATCAGCAAAATAAGTGGTACGGCGACCTGTCGGCGTTGTTGACGGATTACGATGTACGATGAGTTCACCGCTCTTCTCCAAATCTCTGTACATGTCTTTTACCGTTTTAGTGCGGCATATAACTCCGTATGTACTGTAAAAGTCAGCCATGACTTGGTTCAGGCGAGTCAGTGTATAGAATGTAGAAATATGCTCAATTATTTTCTGCCGCACGTCAGCTTCATCAAATGTTTCATTTTCTATATTTTCTTCCCAAATTGTGATTTGTCCGCTTGGCATAGCGGCTACCTCCTAGAGCCGCCAATTTTGGATAGACAATAGGCGGCGGCACTTGTCAAAGTACCGCCGCCATGTGGAACCTATATAAAGCCAATATGGAACCTGTGTGAAACGGGAGTTTTTTCTTACTCCCTCGGTGTGACTACAATGCCGTCCGCATTATCCGGGTCGCGGAAACTGTAGGTAAAGCCGTCAGGTAAGATCACATCATCGGAATTGCCCTCGGTGTCCAGCCCCGGTTCGGTGTCGATTGCAATATCTGTATCATCAATTTCCACGGAGTTCCCCACGTTTGTGTCCTGATCGCTTCCGTCTTTCAGATTGGTACAGCCGGTGAACAGCAAGAAGCAGACCAGCATACACGCCAAAATAGCAGTAATTTTCTTCATCACATTTCCCTCTCTTTCAAATGTCCCCGTTTGATTTCCAGCACCACATCCGCCTGTTTTGCCACCTCGCCAGAGTGCGTCACGACCACCACGCACTTACCGAACGCATGGGCGCTCTCTTTCAAAATCGCTGTGATTTCCTCGGCGGTGTCAGCGTCCAGGTTCCCGGTCGGCTCGTCCGCCAGAATAACCGGGGCATCGGAAGCCAGCGCCCGCGCAATCGCCACCCGCTGCTGCTGTCCGCCGGACAGTTTCAGCACGTTCCGGGTGATTTCGTCCTGCTCCAGCCCCAGCCGTTCCAGAATGGGGGCTGCGTCCAGCTTGGCGGTAAGCCGCACATTTTCAACAGGTGTCATGTAGTCAATCAGGTTATAGCTTTGGAAAATCAGTGAGATATGGTTCCTGCGGTGATGCTCCAGGCCCTTTGTTGTAATGTCCTCGCCGTCAAACAGGACGCTACCCTGTGTCGGCACATCCAGCCCGCCCAGCAGGGACAGCAGCGTGGTCTTGCCCGACCCGGACGGGCCGAGGATGGCGTACATTTTCCCGGTTTCCAGTGACCCGCTGACGTTCTGCAAAACCGCCTTGCCCTTTTCGTAGGCGTAAGAAACATTTTTCAATTCCAGTATAGGCATGATCGTACCTCCTTCAGCTCATTTTCGACAGAATTTCACGGGGTTTCAGCCGCATGACCGTGATAGACGATGCGCTGACCGCCACAATGATGATGGCAAATCCGATCAAGTAGAGCTGGGCAAGGTTATCCAGCCCAACCGATACCTGGATGCCGTTTTCAGTGGGTAAGGGCTTTTGCACGAGGTTATCCGCGCCTATCTCAACGGAGGCGGCAGCTACAACATCGTTATCGTCCTCCGGCCCGGTCTGCATACTCTGCTCCAACAGGTGGTTGCCGATCTGCCCCGCTATGGCGTTGCTGGTGAAGTAGGACAGGCCAAAGGCGAGGACGGCAATCAGCAGCACCTCAATCAAATACTGCCCGATAATAGCCGATTTCCTGATACCCACGGACAGGAATACGCCGATCTCATGGATGCGGGTCTTTGTCCAAAGGGTCAATATCAGGGCCAGAATGATGGCGCTGACAACGATAATCACCACCAGCAGGGTCACGACCAATTCATTCAGCGTAGCCAGCGGAGTGGCGGCGTTTTCGTAGGTTTCATTGTCCACCTCCACGGTAAAGGCTTTCCAGTCAATTCCCGGCAGGGCCTTGACTTCGGCCACCACCCGCGCCATGTCCTGCGGGTCGTCTATGGTAATGTGGAGCGCGGAAAAGCCGTAGTTGATTTCTCCGCCGTCAAACTCTTTTGAGGTCTGCAAATCCACAAACACCCGGTTCTGGATTTTGTCGTAGGTGGTGACGGTTTCCCCAAACTGCTCCACCGCATGAGGGGTAAACAGTCCGATGATCTGCACCCTGATTTCCGGCCCGGTAAAGCCCTGTTCTTCCACGCTGTAACTGTGGGCGGTGAGGTAGTCACCGATTTTCAGCTCGTTCCGTTCCGCCAAGTCCTGGCTGATGATCGCCACATGGATATCATCGGTGGAGATATGCCGCCCCTCTGCCAGCGTCAGCGTGCCGGTGGTGAAAAGTTCATCATCCTCCGTATTGCAGACGCCCAGCGTCTTTGTATAGCCTTGATACTTCGCATCGGTTGAGATCGTTCCAGGAAACAGGGAAAGGCCCTCAAACGGGAGAAGATTGTCCTGCCTTGTGCTGCAATACTTCACGCCGGAAACACCTTTGATTGCCGCAATGTTATCCGGGGTAAACTGTACGGTAGAATACATGAGAAAGCTGCTTGATGTCCTGCCTGTTTCCTCGTCTACTTCGTCTTTGACGGGTTCTTTCACTACATAGGGGCTATTGCTCCAATCCACGAAAACATCAAATTTGCCGCCCAAACTCTGCCGTAGGTCAAGCTGCGCGGCCTCCGATGCTTTCCAGATGGAAAGGCCCGTCAGGACAAAGGTTGCCATAATCAGCAGAATGGCGAACAGGAGAATGGTTTTCCCCCGTTTTCGCGTGACGTACAAAAACGCCCTCTTGAAAATACTCATGGTCGATACCTCCATATTGTTGTGCTGTTCTTCCGAACGCACTCGCAGAATAGCATCCCAATGTGGAATGGGTATGAAACGTATATGGAATTTGAGCAGAAATGAAAAACTCCCCGGCTGGGGAGTTTTCCACATTTATAGTTGAATGGTAAAACACATCCCAGGCGGGGACTTCATGGGCGCAAAGGAATAGGGGATGTTCATAGAGGTCAAGAGCGTGTCCACGATATAAAGGCCCAGGCCGTTGCCCCCGCTCTCCCGGCTCCGTGAGAAGTCTGGACGATAGAACGGTTCAAACAGACGGCGGATTTCATCGTCAGGGATAGGCTTGCACTCGTTTTCGACCACAAGGCTACGCCCCTCCATGTAGACGGAAACCACTTTCCCGGCCTCCGTATAGGCAACAGCGTTTGCGAGAACATTTGATACCGCCTTACTGAACGGGCCAGCCGGAAGTGTCGCGGGGAATTGTTCCGGCAGGTCAAGAGAGAACATAATTTGATGTGCCGCCGCAATCAGTTGGTAGGGTTCGCACAGTTCCGCCAGCAGTTCAGACACATCAACCTGTTTTGGCGCTTCGGCAGTCAAATTCAGCTTGGAGGTTTCCAATATTTCATGTATCATACCGGAAAGCTGCTCTACCATTTCCTTGCACTCCGGGAGGTATGTTGCGTAGTCCTGATACTTTCCAACGCCTAAAATCATGTTTTCCAGTGTGGCGTTCAATGCGGTCACAGGTGTTTTCAGTTCATGGGACGCCGCCCGCAGGAAGTCCACCTTGGCCCGCTCCATATCACGCACAGCGTCTTTTTCCCGTTCTAAATGTTCAATGGTAGACAGCAGATTAGAGTACAGATCATTGACGTTCTGCGCCAGTGTACCAATTTCATCCTTTGTATGGATAGGGCAGCTTGCTCCGTGGTCTAATTTCATCATCTGCTCGGTTGACGCAGAAATTTTCTTGATAGGGTCGGCAATCGCTTTGGAAAACAGGAGGGAACAGACAACGGAAATCAGCAGGGAACAGCTTAACGAGATGGGCAGGGCTTTTTCTACTGCCTCGGTCACAAACTGCTCCTGTCTGATGCTGACAACGACATCATCTTGGGTACTCAATGCAAGCTGCATCTGTGGGGCAAGCAGATAGATCAGCCCATGCGTGACAACAACGACAAATAACATGATGCTCATGGTATAGAGAAATATCTTCGGAAACAATTTTAAGCGTTTCATGGCTGCACCTCATATTTATAGCCGATACCCTTGACTGTTACGATGCAGTCAAGCCGCAGTTTTTTCCGCAGATTTTTGATGTAGGTGTCCACAGTTCGGTCGATGATCGGATAGTCAGCGCCCCACAGTTCGTCCAAAATCTGCGAGCGGGTCAGCACCAGTCCTTTATGCTCCACCAGCAGCCGGAGCAAATCAATTTCCTTGGGCATGATGTCGATTTTCCCGGCGCTGTCGCTGGCGGTATAGCCGGAGAAATCAACAGTCACGTCCCCAAGGGTGATTGTTTGGGGTAACGGGGCCTGCCCGCTCCGCCGCAGGAGGGCGGTGATCCGCTTTCCTAACAGCACCATGGAAAAGGGCTTTGTCATGTAGTCGTCCGCCTGCTCGTCAAAACTCATGACCTGGGTATATTCGTCCTCGATAGCGGTGAGCATCAGGACAGGCGTTGTGCTTGTTCGCCGTATCTCATGCAGGACAGACAGACCGCTGATATGGGGCAGCATAATATCCAGCACTACAAGGTCAATATGATTCTGCCGGAAAAGCTGAAGGGCCTCGCTGCCATCATAGGCCGGAATGAGCGAGTGGCCCGTGGGCTTGAGATATTCGCAGATCGCGTCGTTCGTCTTGTGATCGTCCTCAACAATCAATAGTGTTGCCATTGGCGCACCTCCTTTGGGGCAGTATAACATGGGAATGTGGAATGTGTGTGAAATAACTTGCCGTTTTTCAATTCTTCAGCAACAGCGATATAGAATGAAATAGTACCAGACATAGAATTTCATTTTGTTTTCATATCCGCCCATACAATGTAGAATGACATAGGGTGATATGACAATGTACGACAAACAAATCCGATTCAACTTTCGTCCTCTTGGCCGGGAAATCAAACGAAAACGGGAAAGTATGGGGTGGACGCAGGAATACCTTGCCCAACGTATAGACCGCACTTCGCATACCGTGATGTATATGGAAACGCGGGGCCAGCATCCCAGCCTGAACGTCTTTTATCAGGTTGTCACTCTGCTGGATATTTCAGTAGATCGGTTCTTCTTCCCCAATCGGTACAGCAAAAAAAGCGAACGCCGGCAGCGGATAGATATGCTTCTCGATTCGCTGGATGAAAGGGAATTATCAGTCATAGAAGCAACTGCGGAAGGACTGAAAAAATCAAGAGAAATTGAATCTGGAAAATAGCAGCACAGGCACCCGCTGAGGGATAGCCTGTGCTGCTGTTGCGTTAGCCGAGTTTTGCAATATACTCTTGGCGCTGGGCGCTGACCTGGGCCATATCCTCATAGGTAAGATCTCTGCGGCCTAACGTGGCCTTATATTCCAGATAGCCGGTCAAATCGTCCAGTAATGTTTCCGCCAGCTCTCCTGGCGTGGCACACAGCTTCACGCTGATCCACTCCTGGGAACATGAATCCCATTCCAGTATTGTGTGGCCATGGGAGGTTTGAACGGCCTCATATATTCCATTTTCGGCGAGGAACGATTCGAACACTGAAAAGACTTTCTCAAAAGTCAGCATCAGACCGCCCCCTCAAACATAGACCAACTCGGACAGAATGATTTCATCGGCTCGCGCCCGGCAGTTATTGACCAGTCCTACCCACGCCATCTGGTCACGGGCCTTCAATTCCTCGGTCACGCCAGCGGCTTTCATCAACTGCGGCAGGAGCGTGTCCATGCGCTGCTCCGCCATCCGCTCGACACCCTTCAGGTGGTCAGCCAGCTTGCCGCTGTTTACCAGCACCATCCACAGCTTGGGTTTATGCTCCCGGAGGTAGTCGCGACGAAGATCGCCGTACTTGCCATAGAATACATCCTGCTCCGGTTCCTCGTCAAGTATCAGATCGGGGATGTAGTAGTCGCCTACTCTCGTATAGGTTAATTCTGCCATAATGAACCTCCTTGTGTTCAAGTCCTACTGTCCTATTCTTTCCACGAAAAGTCCAGTTGATCGTGTCCCTGTTCGTGAATTTTATTGGGCAACTGAACTCGTCACAAGGTATTATGGCACATCCTTTCCCAATTTTTGATAATTCAGTCCGTGGGAGGTCTGGCTGCCCCGGTTCTCCGACGTGTTGTAGCTGTCAATCGTTTCCCGGCCCAGCGCGTCGGAGATTTCCTTGGCGTTCTTTCCCCGCCCACTCAAAAATAAAGTACAGTCGCAGTTGTCGCTGATGATGTCGGCGGCGTCCTTGTAGATGCTTTTCAACTGCGATTGACTTTGCAAAATAATAGAAGCCGAGATTTCCCGGCTTCGGATGGTGGCGATCAGCTTGTCAAAGTTGGGTATCTGCCCGATATTGGCGAACTCGTCCAGTATCAGACGCACATGGACGGGAAGCCTCCCGCCGTATACGTCGTCGGCCCGGTCGCACAGCAGATTGATAAGCTGGCTTTGCAAACCTGCAAATAAATGTCAAGTCCCAAAAGGCATTTTTTCGAAAAATTTTGACAATAAAATTAACAATCAAAAAATGGACACGAAAATCAGGCCAAC
>CAJTFN010000005.1:18022-258964 GCA_910575815.1 Oscillospiraceae bacterium | reverse complement strand
GTCAGTCCCTGGAGTGATACGTCAGACCAATGCCTTCCCATTCTAACAGCTTTGGCAACAATGAGGAAAAAGACACGGCTGGCTGCCGTGCCTCTTACCGTAAATCTTATTGTAATAGGGAGTGAGTGCAGAAAGCGGATCGACGCCATTCTTAACGCCCTGGACGAAAAAGAACTAAAAATTGTAGAAGCCATGATCCAAGCGATGAAAGCGGCTAAAGAAACGGAGGATGCGTAAAGAGAAGCACGCGCCTCCGTTTTTTCGCGCTACTTCCGGGGTTGCGCGTTTCGGCAAGCAATTCGGGTGTGGCCACACTCCGAAATTTTTGCTGGGCCGCAGGCCCGCAAAAATGCTTGTTGGGGAGCCTCCCCAAACCCGGCTCTTTGGGACAAAATGTCCCAAAGAGGTTGGCTGCGTCACCGCCGCTATCGCGTCTGTTCCTTATCAGTGCGCCCGTCCGTAAGGCCGAGCAGATGGTCGATGTTGGCCTTGACCGCCACGGCCTCCCGCATATCCCGCTGGGCCTGCCTATACTCGGCATAGAGGGCCTTTTTCCTGTCCGCCAGCTCCCGCCGCTGTTTTTTCAGCGCGTCCATTTTGGGGAGCTTTGCACCGCCCAACAATTCATTCATAGCGGCCCGGGCCGCCCGGTAGGTGGCAAGCTCCGCCTCGTGCTCGGCAAGGTATTTTTTCGAGTACCGGGCCGCCTTGTAGCCATCGAACACGGGCCGGGCCTTGGCATAGTCCACCACGGCCCTCATCAGCTCGGAGACTTTCGAGAGGGCGGCCTCGGTGGTCTGGAGCTCCCCGGCCAGCGCGTGGGCCCGGTCAACCGCCGCCGTGGTCTTTGCCGCCAGCGCGTCATAGTCGGTGAGATTGTTCTCCTGCAAAAACTGGAGGGCGGCGGCCATCTGTTTCAGATTGTAGACTTTCGCCCAGCGTTCATAAGCCGGGCCCTTGCCTTGGGCCATGCGCTGTTGGATGTCAATGATAAGGCCCACCTGCCGGGGCGGGGGCGGCGCGTCCTTGGGGAGCTCCGGGAGGGGCCGCTCCCCGGCGATCACCGCCCGGATGTCCTCGGGGTCAAAGCCCGCGCCAAGGGTGGATGCCCGGAGCCGGGTGTACTTGTCCTGCCCCGGAGCAAGGAACGACACCACGCCGCCCCGCCCACGCTTGACGGCAAAGCCGGACTCCTCCATCAGCCGGAGGAACGCGGCAAAGTCGGCGGGCTTTTTTTCAAGGGCCGCGATGATTGCCAGCCGCACCCGCTGCTGCGCGGAGGGCGGCTTTTCCCCTATCCACTGGCCATAGTGGAGGAAACGGCCCTTGCTGTGCTGTTTGGGATTTTGTATCACGGACAAATCATGCTCCAGACATACCCGGTCAGACAGCCGCCGGAGGGCAAAGCTGGAGCCGAGGAAATTATGGAATTTCCGGGAGCAGTCAAAGGCCGTGGAGTTGAAATAGATGTGGTTGTGCAGATGGCCCTTGTCGGTATGGGTGCAGACGAAAAACTGGTACTTGCCTTTCGTCCAGCGCATCGCCGTTTCAAAGCCCAGCTTGTTTGCCTCCTCCGCCGTCACCTCACCGGGCGGGAACGCCTGCCGTATCTGGAAGAACAGAGCCCCGCGCTCCACGGGCCGGGCCGTGGCCGCCTGGTATTCGCTTTTCACCAGCAGAAACTCGGCGGCGGCTGTGGCCGGGTCGCAGAGGTGGGAGGACATGGCCCCCAACTTTTGGGGGTTGAGCCCGTAGGCAAACCGCTCCTCCATCGTTTGGACGGCGCTCAGTCCCGCCGCCTGCTTGTAGGGCCGGATGTAGGTCGTGGCCGTGGTAGCACCTCCGTTTCTAAAAAATAACGGCGGGCAACTACCCGCCGTTAATATACTGTTTAATTCATGCTCCAGAGAATTTCTATAATCCTCCGTTTTGCCTAACCTCCCTTGCTACTCTGCGTGTCCCTTATCATATCCAAATTATGAGTTGCAATATCTCGTTTTTTCTGAAAATCAAGAAAGAACGCCCTAAACTCTCGCTTTTCTTCTTCCCCATCATTAAGATATTCGTACAACGCCTTTAATGCCCCCATAGAAAAAGTGCAGGCCAGTGCAAAAGTAGAGCCGCCCCCCACAGGATTTCTTATATACTTCAAGCTAAGTCCACTTTCGTCAACACTCAAGTCCATTGTTGAATTTAATGCGTGTGTTTCAAATGAAAGTCCTCCATATATGCTCTGGTAATATTGTTCATATCCAGTCTCTTTCATTAACCCATAAAAACTTGATATGTTGCTACAAACCTCATACCACTGGATATAAATCCATAACATTTATACCTCTTTCTGTAGTGTATTGAGACATCACTTATTATTCAGAATTATGTTCAAGTATATCACAGTTGTTTTTAATAGTCCACTTTCGCTTTGGGACAAAATGTCCCGAAGTACGAAAAAGCCGGGGAGCGGCACAGCACCGCTCCCCAGCAAATCACAGCTCCACCAGCGCGGAAAGCTGTTTCAGCAAATCAGACAAAGGCCCCCACAAAGCGGAGTAGTCCCGTTGCAGGGCCGATATTTCCTCGGGGTAAATCCCCCCGTAGGTGTTGGCATGGATAGCCACTTGATTGAGATTGTTTGAGCACCGCCGCTGGAGGGACACCAGCTCCCGGACGGGGGCAAGGTCAACTTGGAGCACATAGCCGCACAGAGCCATCCTCCGCATATACGCGCCCATATTGCGGATGCCCGCCTGGGCCATGCGTTCCCGGATAAGCGCCTGCTCTTCCTCGGATACCATCACATGAAGATGGACGGGGCGGCGGCGCTTTTTTCCGGCCATGCCTACCTGTCGCCCCGGTCGGGCGTGTTCCGTTTGGGCGCGGCGGGGGCCTGCCGTTCCCCGGCCAGTTTCCCAGCCTCCCGCAGTTGTGCGGCAATCGGGGGTTTTTCCTGCCGGGCCCGTTTACGGCCAGCGGCCTCCTGCTGGAGCTCCACCCCACGGGCACACTCGGCCAGCCGCTCCGGGGAAACAAATTCTTTCACTACATAGCACCCAAAATCCGGGTAAAACCATGTCAGCCGCTTTCCATCAGGGATGCAGCCCTCGTCCTCCCATTTCCCCACCACCTGGGCCTGGGTATCCATCAGCCGCCGCATATCCGGGTTATCACGGGATGGCTTGAGTTCGTAATTATAGAGCTCCTTTTCCGTGAGCGGCTGGGCATAGGCCAGCTCGCCCCATGCAAGCCGGGTATCATGCTCCACCCAAATCCGGCCCTCGTAGTTTTCGATCCGGATGGGCGGGTTTTCCTTGCCATTGGGGAACGTGCCGATGTCAACGGGCCGCTGGGTAGAATAATACTTGTATGAGCCATTGGTCAGCCGGGAGGTATTCACAAAGACCCAGGCCGTCCGGGAGCAAATGGCGGCAAAGTACACCAGGACCATGAAAAATCCTTACAGCGAGAACATCCTGCGGGGGCGTGTGTTCTGCGCCCACTGCGGTAAAAACCTTCACCGGCAGAGAAGTCACGGGCGGTACTTCTACCGCTGTATCTCCAATGACCGGATGGGGGAAGGTTCCTGCACAGGCGGCATTATTCATTTGCCGGAACCTGATTTGTTTGACACGATTCTCACCATCATCCGGCAGAAAGCCGAGGTCGTGATGGGCGAGGCCCTGCGGCTGAAACAGTGTGACGGCAGGATCGCCGCGCAGAAGGCCCAGGTGGAGCAGGAGATCAACGAGCTGGGGCGGCAGACGCAGAAGGACAAGGCCCTCCGCGCTGGCCTCTATGAGAGCTTCGTCAAGGGCATCCTCACTAGGGCGGAGTACCTGGAAATGCAGGAGGATTACAGTCAGAAGATCAGCGGTGCGGTGGAGCGTGTTCAGCAGCTTCAAACCCGGCAATCCGAGTTGGAGCGGCAGGTGGCACGGTACACCAGTATGGCCGACAAGCTGGCGGCGGTAGACAAGAACACGGCTCTCTCCGCCCTGCTGGTAAATCAACTGATTGGGAAGGTCACGGTGAATGGCCCGGAGGATGTTTCCATCGACTTTGCCTTTGAAAGCGGCTTTGAGCGTGTGATGGAGGTGCTGGGAAATGAGTAGCAGTCTGATTCCCTATGTGATCGCCCTCTATATCCGGCTCTCCACCGAGGACAGCAAGGTGGGCAGTTTCAGCATTGAGAACCAGAAAAACGCACTCCACCAATACGTTGATGCTATGGAGGGCCTTAAGAATGTAGAGGTCTTGGAGTTCATCGACAACGGGTACAGCGGGACCAACTTCGAGCGGCCCGCCGTCCAGGAATTGCTTGACCAGATTCGGGAGGGAAAAATCAACTGTATCGTTGTGAAGGACTTCACCCGGTTCGGGCGCAACAGCATTGAAGTGGGATACTTTATGGAAATGGTTTTCCCTCTGTACGGTGTCCGCTTCATCTCCATCAACGACAATTTTGACAGTGACACCCTCCATGGCGACACGGGCGGCATCAATGTGGCATTCAAGTATCTGGTCAGCGAGTTTTACAGCCGGGACCTGTCCATCAAATACAAAAGCGCCAAGTATGTGAAGTTCCGGCGAGGCGAGTATCAGAGTAAAACTTGTCCTTACGGCTACCGGAAGGGTGCGGATGGCCGCATGGAGCCGAACGAGGAAACTGCCCCCATTGTCCAGATGATCTTTGAATTGGCGCGGGATGGGCGCACTCCGAATGAGATCGTCAAGGCCCTGTTTGAGCGTCATATCCCCACTCCTGCCGAGTACAAAGCAGCCCACGGCTACAACGGCCACGACATTTCCCGGTGCTGCGGGATTTGGCAGGAATCCTCTGTGATTCACATTCTGGAGGATGAACGCTACACCGGCACATATATCATCGGAAAGCGGGAAGTGACGGAGGTAGGCGGGCACCGGGTTCGGATGAAGGATGAAAGCCAGTGGATCAAGATTCCCGACCACCATCAGGCCATCATCAGCAAGGAATTATTCGATCAGGTGCAGGCCCGGCGGCCCCGGATGAAGTCTCCCAAGAAAAACGCTAATGCCTATCCCTTGCGGCGCAAAGTGTTCTGTGGGTGCTGCCGTCACGCTATGCCACGGACAGCAAACAAAAATCACTATTTTCAGTGTCGGCACAGCAAGGTAAACGAAGCCGCCCCCTGCCACGGCCTGACGATCATGGAGGCAGAACTGGAGGGGATGTTATACAAAATTCTCTCTAAACAGGCGCAGGTCATTTTGAATGTGGCTGATCTCTCCAACGCCGGAATGCTGGATGTTCAGCTTGCGGAACAGGCCGAGTATGACAAGCAGATCAATCGCTGTCTGGACCAAAAGCGGGCGCTGTATGAGCGGTTCATTTTGAAGCAGATCACCATGGCGGACTACAAAAGCGAGAAATCCGCTATTGACGGCGAGCTTGACCGGCTGCGGGAAATCCACTCCAATCTGAAGGTGCAGACCTCGCAGATGGAGATGGACGAAAAAGCAAAAAGCGCCAGGACCGAGCTGGCGCGGGAGGTAGTCGGGGCTGGTAGCCTGACGGCTGGGCTGGCCGATACGCTGATTGAACGGGTATATGTCTATCCCAATAATCAGGTGGAGATCGTCTGGAAGATGAAAGACTTCTGCATGGATATATGAGCATAGGACACAGCCGCGAAAATTTCTAAAAAACTTGAAAAAGTTTTTGTCTTGGGCTTGACATTTGGGTGTCTGAGGTCGTGCAGACGTGCTTCGGGTAAGCCGATAGAAGCGACAATCCGCTTGTAATTGTGGTAGACCGTGTTTGGAGAGAGGCGATGCCCCACTTCATCCGTAAACACAAATCCTTCATCCTGCCAATCAGGTCCGGCTTTTAATCGTGCTTCTGTCTGTTGAACCTTATACTGCCTCAGCGCATCCACAACAAAGGAGGCAGCTGTAATTGTACGACCTTTTCCATTCTTTGTGGGCGTAAGACGGAAGTTGCCAGACTGCCCCGGAATCTGTTGAAGCTGTTTATTGACGTGGATTGTCCCATGCTCCAGGTCCACACAATCCCAGGTAAGGCCGCAGACTTCTCCACGACGCAAGCCAGTGCATAACGTCACAAGGAAGATTACTTCAAAACGGCGTCCTCGGATGGCTTTCAAAAAAGATTGAATCGCTCCATTGTCCAACGCTTTGACTTCTTTCTGCTCTACTTTGGGCAATTTGCAAGCGGTGGTAGGATTAGAACGCAAGTATCCAATTTCAATCGCCTGTTGCAGAGCCTTATGAAAAAAGCTATACTTACTCTTTTTCTTTGCACTATCATGGCTATGCTCTGCTGGCTTTTTGCTGCTCCGGCCTAAGAACCTGTAAACACAAGCTGGCTATCAGACTTGCGAGAGGCCTTCTCGCTCAGCGTACACCAAATCACGCAGCACGATTTCATCCGTCCAACCAAACCAAGGCTTTCACGTCTCGAAAGAGTTTCCAATTTTACATAAGCTCATCCCGGCGTCCAGTCCTTCGCCGCCCGCTTTCCGGAATATGTTGTCCTCCTTGCCCACCCCCCTGGGGAGGCCGGGGCGGAATATCCATATGCCAAACTTGCCCTCTTTTGTTAAAATATGGTCACGATCTTGTACGAGGAGGGATGAGTATGGCAGAAACGATTTATGGATATGTCCGGGTTTCCACCCAAGAGCAGAATGAGGCGCGTCAGCTGTCCGCCATGCGGGACTTTGGCGTTCACGAGGAAAACATCGTCGTGGAGAAGGTGTCCGGGAAGGACTTCAACAGGCCCCGTTACCGGCAGCTGGTGCAGGGATTGCGTCCGGAGGACGTGCTGGTGGTGAAAAGCATTGACCGCCTTGGGCGAAGCTACACAGAAATTCTGGAGCAGTGGTCCCTGATTACGAAAAAACACGAAGCTGCCATTGTGGTGCTGGACATGCCCCTGTTGGACACCCGGCAGAGTCGGGACTTGACCGGGAGGCTCATTTCCGACATCGTTCTCCAGCTTCTCAGCTACGTCGCGCAGACAGAGCGGGAGAATATCCGTCAGCGGCAGATGGAGGGCATTGCCGCGGCAAAGGCCAGGGGCGTGCATTTTGGGCCGAAGGCCCAGGCCCTGCCGAAGAATTTCGAGGCGTTTCATCAGGCGTGGCGAAGAAAGCAAATGACGCTGCGGGACGCTGCAAATGCCTGTGGGATGCCGAAATCCACCTTTTATGACGCTGCCCTGCGGGCGGAAACAGAAGCTGAGCGCACATAAAAAGGCTGGACGGAAAAGTGTACAACTCCGGACGAAAAATTATTTTTATTCAGACTATTATTTTTGATAAAATGGCGCCGATATGTAGTAATGAAAGCGGTTGAGCAAATCAAAAAAGGCTGGACGGAGTTGTACGCAACTCCGGACAATCTTTTTCTCTCAACCGGAAATTCGGGCACGGAGGAGGGACGGATATGGCGGACATGAAGCAGTTTACCACCCTCAAAGTCCGTCTCTATCCCACGCCGGAGCAGGCGGAGCTTCTGGAAAAAACCTTTGGCTGCTGCCGGTATCTCTGGAACCAGATGCTGGCGGACGTGCAGGAATTTTACGCCGCCACGGACCTCCAGTATATCCCCACTCCCGCTCATTATAAAAAGGAAGCCCCCTTCTTAAAAGAAGTAGACAGCCAGCCTCTGTGCACGGTTCATCAGAACCTCCGGCGGGCGTTTCTGGACTTCTTCCGGAACCCGGCGGCCTTCCGCTACCCCCAGTTTAAAACGAAAAAGGCCCGGCGGGATTCCTTCACCACCTACTGCCGCCAGTACCGCAGCGGCCCCACTGTCCTCATGACCAAAGAGGGCGTCCGGCTGCCCAAGCTGGGGCTCATCCGGGCCAAGGTCCATCGCAGCCCCCTCCACTGGTGGTCCCCCCGGTCCGCCACCGTCACGAAGACGAGAAGCGGCAAGTATTTCTGCTCCGTCACCTTCGGCTATGCCGTCCAGGAACCCCCCGCACCCCTTCCCACGCCGGAAACCACCCTGGGTCTCAACGACTCCCTCTCCCACTTCTACGTGGACAGCAACGGCCATCGCCCGGACCCGCCCCGCTGGCTGGAGCGGTCCGGAGAGAAGCTGGCCCGGATGCAGCGGCGGCTCTCGAGGATGGAACGCGGGTCTAAAAATTACGAGGAACAGCTTCAAAAGCTCCGGCTTCTTCACGAGCACATCGCCAATCAGCGGCGGGACTTCATCCACAAGGAATCCCGGCGGATAGCCAACGCCTGGGACGCCGTGTGCCTGCGAGACACCGACCTGACGGAGCGTGCCCGAAAGCTGCGGGGCGGAAACGTTCTGGACGCCGGCTTCGGCCTCTTCCGGGACTGCCTCCGCTACAAGCTGGAGCGCCAGGGCAAGGCCTACATTGTCCTGGACCCCTACACCCCCACCGCCAAAACCTGTCACGCCTGCGGCGCGGTCCATGAGGCGTTGCCTCCCCGGGCCCGGCGCTGGACCTGCCCCCATTGCGGCGCGGACCTCTCCCGTGAGATCAACGGCGCGCGGAACATCCGGGACATGGGCCTGGCGGAATTCCTGAAACAGAAAACGGAGGCCGCCTGACGCGGCTCCCCTTGCCGCTCGGGACGGCGGCAAATGCCCATAGGCGCGGCGGGAAGCGCTGATTTGATTGACAGATTCAAAACCCCCATCCATCCCTCTGCCAATGAAATCAGCGTTCCCCCAAGGCCGCCCGGTGGGAAGAAGAGAGGGCAACTCCCCCCTGGGGACGGCGCCCGAAGCCCGGCTTTCCGGGCCGTCCACTCAACATAATATTTTGCTTCCCCAGGGAACGGAAGGATTCGTTCCGCACGTTTGCAAGGAGACTGCCATGCTTTGTATTTCCATGAAACCCGGCGACTATTTCACCGTCGGGGACAGCACCGTTGTCCAGTTCGACCGCCTCCACGGCGAGCGGGTCTGCCTGATGATTCACGCCCCGCGGGAGGTTCCCATTCTCCGGGGAGAGGTCCTGGAGCGCCACGGCGGGCAAAAGCCCTCCTGCATCCAGGAAAAGCCCGCCCGGTATGTGCGCCAGCTCCCCTGGAACCGGGAGAAGAAGCTGGCCCTGCAAGAGCTCCGGGAGGCCCTGGAGCGCATGGACGGCGGCCCCGAGGCCCAGCTGCTTCGGGAAAAGCTGGACGTGATTTTCCCCAGGCCCTCCGGAGACGGAGAGGCGGCTTCCCTTTGATTTCACCCGGTCCTAGGCCGGTTGAAATATTGTCCCGCGCCGGAGGACGGAACCACCGTGGCCACGGCGGCCCGGCTCCCCGGCGCTCCATGACCTGTGCTTCGGTAAAAGGATGCTCCGGGGCACATTAATAGACTGAAAGGAGTTCAATCATGCGTATCCAACACAACATCATGGCGATGAACGCCTACCGTAACTACAACACCAACACCAGCGCTCTGAGCAAGAACCTGGAGAAGCTCTCTTCCGGTTACAAGATCAACCGCGCCGGTGACGACGCCGCCGGTCTGGCCATTTCCGAGAAGATGCGCGCTCAGATCACCGGCCTGAACGCCGCCCAGAAGAACGTCAAGGACGGCATCTCCCTGGTGAAGACCGCTGAGGGCGCCATGCAGGAGATCCAGGACATGCTCAACCGCATGGACTACCTGGCCACCCAGTCCGCCAACGGCACTTATGACGATCCCGTGGACCGGCTGAACCTCCAGAAGGAAGTCAACCAGCTCCGTTCTGAAATCAACCGTATCGCCGACTCCGCCAACTTCAACGGCATTAAGCTGCTGGACGGCTCCCTGTCTACGGCGAATACCGCCGCTTGGAACGTGGAAGCTTCTGTCATCCAGGGCGCGGACAGCAATCCCACCTGGGAGACGGAGAGCATTACCGACAAGTTCGGTTCTACCACTACCGACAACGCGTGGCACCCCGGCTCTGCCAACGGCACGCAGGCGACTGTGGCGTTCAAGGTGGACTTGGACGGCATGAAAGCCACGGTTTCCGGTGCTGCAAGTACGACGGGTTCCTTTACCCTTAATGTTGGCGGCCAAAATGTTAGCTTCACTGTAACCAATAACGCTGGCGGTGATGAGACGTTCGAGGGCGACGATCTGGCGACTGCATTCAAGACCTTTACCGGCGGTGAGGTCAGCATCAACGGCATCAGCTTCACTGTGGGCGGCACTGGTAGCGAGCTCACCTTCACACTGGCGAATGGTGAGACCTATGACGCTACGGAAGCCGGTAACATGAACGACAAGTGGGACACGGAGATTAAGCTCACCGGTGGTGCTACGGGCACGGCCACTGTGGCGGAGGGCTCCGCGAACCGCCATACTGCTTATGACTACGTGGAAGCGAAGTCTGCGGACGCCGCGGCGCGGGCCGGTATCGACCTCGATCTGACGGGCCTTGTCACGGACTACAGCAAGCTGACCATCAAGGGCACCGCGGAAGACGGCTCTGAGGATGTCACCTTCATCTTCAAGACGGACGCCAACAGCGCCGCCACGGCGGACGCCGCCAAGAACGAGATTCTGATCGACGTCAGCGATCCCAAGTTCGCCACGGATGACGCTAAGATTGCCGAGGCCCTCCGCCAGATGACCGACTCCACCATAAATACTGAGCTCAACGCTGCAAATGGGGCAAACAAGGAAGTCTATCTCTCCGCCCACAACGGCAAGCTGCACTTGGACCAGACCACGACCAGCAACAAGGTCTATGGTACGCCCGAGTCCATGCAGGGCCTGGTCTCCTTTGAGAGAGGCCAAGATTCCGCTCCGGTCAGCGGCGGCGTGAGCGTGGACTTCAACAAGTTCCAGCTGGGCGACCGCGTGAAGATCGGCGACGATGAGTATGTGGTTGCCAGCGAGACCAATGCCGACGCCAAGGAGCTGACCGCGGAGGACCTGGCTGAGAAGCTGAAGGCGAAGCTGATGGAAGGCGTGGATACCGCGAAGTACAACGCCACGGTTGACGGCACCACCGTCAAGATCACCGCCATCACCCACGGCGACGGCGACGCCGCTGCGGACCTGACCGCGCTCAAGACTACGGTTGACGCCAATGTCAAGGCCCTCTTCGAGGCCAACAAGGACGGCAACGGCCTGACCCTCCAGATCGGTGACACCTCTGATAGCTTTAACCAGCTGAAGGTCAGCGTGGGCAACATGCACGTCTATGCCATGGGTACCTTCGAGGAGGTCGATGGCGCCGATGGCGAGAAGACCCAGGCTCTGGTCTCCGGCAAGTCCATTGCTGATATTGACATCAGCTCTGCCGAGGGCGCTTCTGAGGCCATTGACGTCATCAAGAACGCCATCAACTACGTTTCCGGCGTCCGTGGTGACCTGGGCGCCACCCAGAACCGTCTGGAGCACACCGCCAACAACCTGAGCGTCATGGCGGAGAACATCCAGGACGCCGAGTCCACCATCCGCGACACCGACGTCGCCGAAGAGATGATGGCTTACACCAAGAACAACATCCTGGTCCAGTCCGCCCAGGCCATGCTGGCCCAGGCCAACGCGGTTCCCCAGGGCGTGCTGCAGCTCCTCGGCTAATCCCCCGGGCTGACCGTTCTTGGAATATCAGAAACCCAGCATTTACGGGGCGGGCTTCGGCCCGTCCCGTTCCCTGTTTTTTGGAAGCTTTCCGGTTCCCCGGGAACCCTCCAAAGAACAGGAACAAAGGAGGACAATTATGGCAAACCCTGTGCTTTCTATTGGCATTATTTTCCGGGACGACATCCGCAGCATCGAACGCTGCCTCAAGGCGCTCCAACCCCTGCGGGATACGCTCCCCTGTGAATTGGTTCTGGCTGACACCGGCTCGGAGGATGGTAGCCGGGCCGTGGCGGAGACGTACGCCGACATCCTGTTTGACTTCCCCTGGATTAATGACTTCGCCGCCGCCCGCAACGCCGTCATGGAACGCTGTTCCGGCGAGTGGTATCTTTCTGTGGACACGGACGAGTATCTGGAAGACTGCGCGGAACTGGTCCAGTTTCTGCGTTCTAACCCAAAGTACAACCTGGCCCGGGTGGTTATCCGGAATTACGACAGCTATGACATGGATGGCAGTTTTTCGGATTTCTTCACCCTGCGGCTGCTGCGCCAGTCCACTGGCGGCTGCTACGAGGGGATTATCCACGAGAGCTGGAAGGGACTGGATAAAGCTGGGCCGATCAAACAACTGATGAAAACCATCTTTGATCACGACGGCTACGTCGGCATGAGCCGGAACACCAAGAAGATGGAACGGAATATTTCGCTGCTGCGGGAAAAGCTGCGGCGGGAGCCGAAGAGACTGCTGACACGGCTTCAGATGATTGAGAGCGGCTACAACGAGCCGGATTATGTAGAGCAGATTCGCAAGGGCGTCTCCATGGTGAAGCGCAAGGCGGAGGATTGGCAGTGCTTTGGTCCGCCCCTTCTGCGGCACGCGGTGATTGCCGCTCAGGAGCGGAAGCTTCCTGAATTTCAGCAGTGGGCGGAGATGGCGGAGACCTGGTTCCCAGAGTCCTATTATACACGTCTGGACGTGGCCGTTTACCGACAGCTCTATGATTTTGACCGTAAAGATTATGCCGCCTGCGCCGTCCGGGGGCGAAAGCTGCTGGAGTCCTATGAGGATTTTTTTGCGGGCCGTGGGGACATGAGCGGCTTGATTTACAGCACGATTAAAACGGCGTCTCCCTTTCAGCGGCGAAATGTCCGGATGATGCAGGCGAACGTCTGCACGGAAATCGGCGAGGTTGAAGAAGCTCGGGCCATACTGGAGCTGGCCTGTGACGGGGCCATGGGGACATCCCATACGGAGACCTACCTGCGGGTGTTGCTGATTCTGCACTGCCGGAGTCAGGTTCCCACAGAGAGCCTGATGCGGGGGCTTTGGGACTCCGTTCAGACGCCGGAGGCGACTCCCCAGAAGACCCAGGAAAAACAGGCGGCTTTTTTCCGGGCGGGGGTGAAGACCTTTACGGAGGTTTACCGGGCCAGTGAATACAAGCTGCCCAATTTCCACCGGCATGCCTATACGGTATTTCTGCCCCTGCAGGGCGTGTCCATCCTGGGAGACGCCGCCGCTATTCTCAGCAGCCAGGATCCGGCGGAGATGGAAGCGTTGCTGGAGCGTGTGACCAACTGGGGAGAGCTGCCCATTGCGGCCCTGTCCCATGCTTTGTTGGCAGGGGTGTGCTTCCCTCTGGCAGGACGGCAGTTTGTCTTGGAGGAGTTGGATGGACTGGCCCTGCGGATGGCTCAAAATCCGGCGGTGCTGAACGCGGTTTTGCAGAAGGCAATCGAAGCGGACTACACAGGCAGCTGGCAGAGTCTGACCTGGACCCGGGCCCTGGCCCTGGCGGCGGTGCAGAATTTCGACTGGAAGACGGCGGACTCGGGCATGAACCTGGCCCGGACCTTTGCCCGGGTGGAGGAAGCCTTCATTACCGGTTGCTACGCGCCGGAGGTGCTGAGGGAGGGGAACCTCTGCGTCCTGCCCGCCATGCACCGGTTTGGATGGTACTGCGCCCAGGCCTTTTCGTATTTGGAGGCAGGGGATACGCTGCATTACGTGCGCCTCCTGCGGGAGGCCCTGACCTCCTACGAGGGTGCAAAGCACATGGTGGACTTCCTGCTGGAGAACACGCCGGAACTCCAGGCCCCGCCGGAATCCCCTGCGCCGGAGCTGCTGGAGCTGGCGGAGAAGGTGCGGGCCCTGCTGGCCCAGTATGACCCGGCGGACCCGGCGGTGGCAGTGTTGAAGGCAAGTCCCGCCTATCAGAAGGTTGCGCATTTGATTGAGCGCGTATGAGATAAGGAGCAGACAGATGATTTGTAATATTGCCTTTAATATACCAGATGATCCCTCCAAGCCCCAAACTCATAGGTACACGGAAATTACGCTAACCGGCAATGAGCAATTGCAGGGATTCCCCCTGATTTCCTTTGACCTGGACAGCTATCTGGTAGGGGGACAAGTACAGAGCAAGCTGAATTTTGCCCCAGTGCCCGGACGGCATTGCATTGCGGTGGGAAAATGCTGTGCCATGGCCGAGGGCATCACGTTTATGGTAAACCTGGACCATGACTTCACCGGAGTTGTCCAAGGAGACCCGGAGCCGCTGATGGAGCTGATATTGAACAATATCCGGCCCAAGCGGACCCGTCAAAAGGGGAGCATCATCATCCAGAACGACGTCTGGGTGGGCCACGGGGCCACTATCATGAACGGCGTCACCCTCCACAACGGCTGTGTGGTGGGAACCAACGCCATGGTGACCAAGGACGTACCTCCCTATGCCATTGTGGGCGGCAATCCAGCCCGCGTCTTAAAATATCGCTTCGACCCGGAAATCATTGACGCCCTCCAGCGGATTGCCTGGTGGGATTGGCCGGACGAGGCCCTGCGGAAGCGGAAGATGGATTTCTTCCTGCCCCCGGCGGAGTTTGTTGCAAAATATCTCCCTCTGGCGGACAATCCGCCCCCCCCCGCGGACATTCTCCCGGAGGCCCGGGAGGCAGGGCGGGAAATCGTCCTCTTTGTGCCGGACGTGGAGAGCAAGTGGCCCCTGTATCCCAGCGTGCTGGCGGAGTATTTCACGAAGGACCGCCCTCACGCGGAACTGCTGCTGTACCTGCCGGAGGATCTCTCGAAGCCGGAGTATCTCCAGCCCCTGGAAGAGGCCCTGAGCCAGTACGAGGACCGGGACAGCTATGTCACCCTCCAAACAGGCGCCACCCTGGACGAACGCCTGCTCTTCCAGTGCGCGGATTATTACGTCACCACCCGGAGCCGACCGACGGTGGCCCGGACCTGTCTGGCGGACCTCTATCAGGCAAAGATCCTTTATGGAACAGACACCCAGCTTTTCCCCGAACGCCTGGGAGAGAGCCGGAAGGGAGGTGTCTGAAATGGAGATCACATCTCTTCGCATCCCGGACGTAAAGCTTCTGGTTCCCGCGTACTTCACCGACAGCCGGGGCTGGTTCGCCGAGACCTACTCCAAACGGACCCTGGCGGCCCAGGGCATCACAGCGGAGTTCGTCCAGGACAACCACAGCCTGACCCTTCACAAGGGCACCATCCGGGGCATCCACTTCCAGCGGAATCCAAAGGCCCAGGGGAAGCTTGTGCGCTGTGTCCGGGGCCGGATTCTGGATGTGGCGGTGGACCTGCGGCAGGACTCGCCAACTTACAAGCAGTGGGTATCCGAGGAATTGTCGGCGGAGAATCACCGGCAGTTGTGGATTCCCCAGGGCTTTGGCCACGGCTTCCTGACCCTGGAAGACCATTGCGAAGTCCAATACAAAACCGACGAATTCTACGCCCCGGAGTGTGACGGAGGCATTGCGTGGAACGACCCGGAAATCGCCGTGGACTGGGGCGGCGTCGCGGACCCCATTCTCTCGGATAAGGACCGGGCCTTGCCCCTTTTGGAACAGAGCGGGGTGTATTTCAGCAGGGAGGAAACGACATGAGTCAGCAAACAGCGATTCAGGTTCTGAAACCGAAATTTCATATAGAAGAATGTCTGGCCCAGGTGCGGGAGTGCCTGGAGAGAGGTTGGACGGGCGCTGGTTTTAAAACCGTGGAGCTGGAGGAGCAGTGGAAGACCTACACCGGCCACTCCCACGCCTGCTACCTGAACTCCAACACCGCCGGTCTTCATTTGGCGGTGCGCCTGCTAAAGCGCCGGTATGGCTGGCAGGACGGTGACGAAATCATCTCCACGCCCATCACCTTTATCTCCAGCAACCACGCGATTTTATACGAGAACCTCCGTCCCTGCTTTGCGGATGTAGACGAATATCTCTGCTTGGACCCGGAGGATGTGGAGCGGAAAATCAACGCGCGAACCCGGGCGGTGCTCTTTGTGGGCTATGGCGGCCGTGTGGGGCGGCTGGAGCGTATTCTGGAAATTTGCCGCCGGCACGGGCTGCGGCTGATTCTGGACGCAGCCCACATGTCGGGCACCCGGGTCAAGGGTGTGTTCCCCGGTACCTGGGAGGGGGTGGACGTGGCGGTCTACTCCTATCAGGCTGTGAAAAACCTGCCCACGGGAGACAGCGGCATGGTTTGCTTCGCGGAGGGGGAACTGGACACGGAGTGCCGCCGGGAGGCCTGGCTGGGCATCAACAAGGATACCTATTCCCGTTCCAGCAATAGTGGGACTTATAAATGGAAGTACGACGTGGAAACCGTGGGCTTCAAATACAACGGCAATGCCATCATGGCGGCCATAGCCTTGGGGCAGCTGCCTTATCTGGATGAAGAAAACGCCTATCGCCGGACGCTGGTAAAGCGCTATGACCAACGGCTGTCCAGCAATCCCCGGGTGCAGATCATAGGGGCTCCTTATGCGGAGGAATGTGCTTACCACATCTATGAAATCCTGGTCCCGGACCGGGAAGCCCTGCTGGCCCGTCTGGCGAAGGAGAACATCTATGGCGGCGTCCACTACCGGGACAACACGGAGTACGCGATGTATGCCTACGGCCAGGGAAGCTGCCCCCGGGCCCATGAGCTTAGCCAGCATCTGCTGACCCTGCCACTCCATCTCTATCTGACTCTGGAGGACGTGGACCGGATTGCGGCGATTGTCAACCAGGCCGTGAAGGAGGACTTATGAAACACGCCTGCCGCTGCGGATATGGCCGGGTACTTCTGCGGCCTCTGGAAGAAAGAGACCTGGAGGCCCTGCGGGTATTGCGCAACGCAAACCGATATTTTTTCAATACAACCGGGTATATCGAATCCCAACAGCAGCGGGATTGGTTCGCGGCTTATCTGGCGAAACCGGACGACTGGATGTTCGCGGTGGAGTTGTCTGCCCGGCCCGGGGTCTTTGTGGGGGCCATTGCCCTCTACGGCCTGGACCGGGAGACGAAGACAGCGGAATTTGGCCGGACACTGGTGGATAAGACACTTGCGCCGGAATCGGGAATCGGCACGGAAGCGGTGCGGGCTGTGTGTCGATTTGCTTTCCGGGAATTGGGCTTGAAGAAGGTGACGGCGGAGGTGTTGAAGACCAATCTGCGAGCCCAAAGAGCCTACGCCAAAGCAGGCTGTGTTGTGGCGGGGGAGAATGGAGAGAGCTGGCTTCTGGAAATCATTCCAGAGCAGGAAGAGGAGTGGTGAGAAGATGAAAGGCATCATCTTAGCCGGCGGCAGCGGAACGCGGCTATACCCCATGACGAAAGCGGTGTCCAAGCAGCTGCTGCCCATCTACGACAAGCCCATGATTTACTATCCCCTCTCCACCCTGATGCTGGCGGGCATCCGGGAAATCCTGCTGATCTCCACTCCCCGGGACCTCCCGGCCTTCCAGGCCCTGCTGGGGGACGGGTCCGCCTATGGTCTCCGCCTCTCCTACGCGGAGCAGCCTCACCCCAACGGCCTGGCGGAGGCGTTCCTGATCGGCGAATCCTTCCTGGCCGGGGACCGGGTGTGCCTCGTGCTGGGCGACAACATCTTCTATGGCCGCCAGTTCAGCACCCTGCTGCAAAAGGCGGCGTCCCTGGAACAGGGCGCGGTCATCTTCGGCTACAACGTGCCCAACCCCCAGGCTTTCGGCGTGGTGGAATTCGGCCCTGGCGGAAAAGTTTTGTCCCTGGAGGAAAAACCCGCCCGGCCAAAATCGAACTATGCTGTTCCGGGCCTCTATTTCTACGACCATGACGTGGTGGAAATCGCCAAGGCCCTCCGGCCCTCCTCCCGGGGAGAGCTGGAAATCACGGCGGTGAACAACGTCTACCTGGAGCGGGGCGCCCTGACGGTAGAGCTCTTTGGCCGGGGCATGGCGTGGCTGGACACGGGGACCTATGAGGGCCTTCTGGAGGCGGCGGACTTCGTGTCAATCGTGCAGAAGCGGCAGGGCCTGTATGTCTCCTGCATTGAGGAAATCGCCTACCGCATGGGCTACATCACCCGGGAAGCCCTGCTGGCCCTGGCGAAGCCCATGGAAAAAACGGAGTACGGACAATATCTGAGACGCGTAGCGGAGGAACGTCTGTGACGAAAAAACTGGAAAGGGGAGGTAAACAGTGAAAACGGTTGTTAATCATTTTAATGCAGATGAAAAGATTCTGAGTTATCCGGACAAGCTGGACTACTTTTTTAATGGACACAAGACGCTGATTGTAACCGAGCTGGACTTGACCAATCGCTGCAACAACCGCTGTCCTGGCTGCTGCGGTGTGAAGGAAAATCAGGCAGAGCTGTCACGGCGACAGGTGGACTTGATTGCGGAGAGCCTGGCGGCCATGGAAAACCGGGGAGTCATTCTGTCTGGCGGCGGAGAGCCGCTGATCAGCCCGCAGTTCGCCCACGCGGTCCGGGCCTTGCGGAGCCAGGGCATGAAACTGGGCCTGAATTCCAACGGTCTGGCGTTGACGGAGGAGCTGGCGGTGCTGATTGCAGAGAACTGCGAGTATTTTCGCATCAGCCTGGACGCCGCAAGTGCAACTCTGTACAACAAGACCCATGGAATGCCTCCGGCGGCCTTTGAGAAGACCGTAGAGAATATCAAGCTGTTTGCCCGGGTAAAACGGGAGTTGGACAGTCCGGTGAGCTTTGGCGTGGGCTTTCTCACCAGCCGGGAGACAGCGGGGGAGATGGAGGCCTTCGTCCGGCTGGCCCGGGAAAGCGGAGCGGATTTTGCCCAGTTCCGGCCCTTCACCGGGGACCTGCTGGACATTTCCCAGGAGTATCTGCAGCTGAAGGAACGCTATGAAACGCCGGACTTTGGGGTGCGGGCCTCTTTGCAGAAGTATCGGGAAATGACCCACAGCGGCCGAAGGGACTACGTCAAATGCCGGGGTATGTTTTTCTCCACTGTGATTACGGCGGACGCGAAGGTATTTGCCTGTCTTCATCACCGGCAGGAGGAGGCGTATTACCTGGGCCAAATCTGTGAAACAGTCTCTTTGGAGGATATATTCCGGAGCGCCCGTATCCAGGAGGTTTACGAAGCGATAGACTGCTCAGACTGTCCCGTGATGTGCCGAAACGATGTGTTTAACCGGACGCTCCAGTCCCTTTCCCTTCCGGTGACGCATCGGGAATTTCTGTAATGGGAGGCGGTAAGTTGGAATCCTTTCTGACGGTAAACACCGACGGGATGAAGCGCCTCAACGGGGTGGAAAACGACCTCTTCACAAACCGGCAGGCCATCGCCCGCATGTACCGCCAGGCGGCAGCGGCAGAGGTGTCCATTCTGGTGGTGGGCTGGAACCGTCTGGAGAAGACGAAACGCTGTGTAGAAAGCATCCTCCGTTATACGGAGGGAGTTGATTATGAGCTGATTCTGATTGACAGCGGCTCGGAGGACGGAACCCTGGATTACTTCCGCAGCGTGCAGTGTGAGAAGAAGCGGGTCATCCGCATCACCCAGAACCTGGGAGCACCCTATGCCTACACCACGGTCTCTCTCCGGGACCTGGGAGACTTCATCTGTATCGCACCCAACGACCTGATCGTCACGGAAAACTGGATGAAGAACCTCCTGATTTGCATGAAGTCCGACCCGAAAATTGGCATGGTGACCCCTATGACCTCCAATAGCTCCAATCTCCAGTGTCTGGATTTGCCGTATAAAACCGACGAGGAGATGCAGGCAATCGCGGCCCAGTTCAACCGTTCCGACCCACGGAAATGGGAGGACCGCCTCCGTATCATCACCCTGGGGACAGTACTGCGGAAGGAAGTGTTCCTGGCCTGCGGCTGGCCCTTGAGCGACGTGGGATACTTCCATGACTTCCTGGACGACGACACGGCCTTTGCGGTCCGCCGTTTGGGCTACCGCACCGTCGTGGCAGGCGACACCTGGATCTGCCATGACCACGACGTCCGGGGCGGCGAGGGGAAGGACCCAGCGCAGTTCCAACGCTCTTTGGCCATAGGCCGCCAGAACTTCCAGGAGAAGCACTTCGGCGTGGACGCCTGGGACGACGTGAATAACTTTCTCAGCCCCTACCTCCCGGACCTTCCGCCCTTGGAAATCACCGGCATGGCCCGGATTCTGGGGGTGGACGTCCGCTGCGGTACGCCGGTGCTGGACATGAAGAACTGGCTTCGGAAGCAAGGGGTCTTCACGGCGGAGCTGTCTGCCTTCACCCAGGACCCGAAATATTGGCAGGACCTGATGACCATCTGTGCAGGCGGCGTTCTCTGTGACCGGGAGGAGTTTTTGTCCGATGCCTTCCCCCAGGAGTATTTCGACTGCGTCGTGGCGGACCGGCCCGTCAACCAGTACCACGAGCCCCAGAAGCTGCTGAATGATCTCTTCGCCCTCTGCAAGAAGGGGGGGCTGGTGGTCTGTAAGCTGCATAACACCTTTGCCTTCCAGACCTACGTCCACCAGCTGGGCCAGCGGGACACCTACGACCCGGTCTTCAGCTACCATCTGCCGGTGGAGGCGGTCCGGAAGGCGCTGGAACAGCAGGGAACCATCTTAAAGACCGTGGCTATCCCCTACACCCTGGACGAGGATGGCAAACGCACCCTGCGCAGCATCCTCCCGGCGGGAATCCCTCCGGAGACCCAGGACGCCCTGCTGGGCGGAATGCTCTGCCGGGAGTATCTGTTCTTTGTCCGGAAGTGATCGACGGAGGGGGGCACTGTGCCATTCGGGGAACGATGGTTTGGTGCAGCGGTTCCTCGCGGCAAATGAGTTTTTCAGAAAAGGAAGATGGGCCGGGGTGGCCGTGGTACCGGGAGCAACTGCGCTGCGGCGGGTGCTGGTATCGATCAGTTGCATGGCGGCGGTTTCGTCAAGGTATTCAGCACACCCTTGGCCGAAATTCCGCAGAAGGGCTGTGTTTTTGCCGGAAAGCATTTATCTTGATAGTCCTTGCGGCCTACGGACTGCCTGGCGTAGATAGTTTTCCAAGATAGTTCCTTTCCTATCGGGAAATGGAGCTGGGAGCAGATTTGTTAGAGGTAAATTTTAAACCGCAGACCGTCTGTCATAATCTGGGCAGACGGTCTGCGGTTTGTATTTGTCAGTCTAGTTTTATTTTCCAGAAAGTTTTCAGCATCTGCGCTGCTGATTGTGTCCATATCATTGAAATGCAGTTTCTTGTTCGTGACCGCTGGGCTCCCAGCGTACCGCCAGAGCATGACGGCCAGCTGCTCACGGGTGATGGGGTTATTGGGGCCGAATATTTCGCTGAAAATATCCTTTAATAGACAAGGGGGAAGTGAGTTTCCCGCCCTTGTGTTTTCGCCAACATTCATATATAATGGCGACAGTTAGAAAATGAAGGAGTTAAGACTATGAAACGATGCCGTGGGTGGGTTGCCTTACTCGTTTTTATTGCACTTTGCGTCGTTGGGGTTTGGTTTACTTTGAAAGCCACGGCAGAATATCCCGCACTTGGCGAACCGGTTTCTTACCCCGTCAATCAGGTTGATGGATTTGAACTGGCAATAGAAGACCCTTCTTGGTCGCCCTTTAAAGGTTATACAATCAAATGGAAAGTCACAGCAGATTCCGAAGATGCCTATACAGTTTCGTGGGATCCTCAAATAGAACCTGGTTTTGAATACCTTGAGCGCCGTATAGACGGTCAATGGTATCGTCTGGAGTATTCGCAGGACAATTTTTCCTTCAACAATCTGGATTTTTCACTAGGTGGAGAGAACGGTTCCGGTTTGGAGGGAAGTATTGTACAGAAGTATGCCTGTTATGGTACTCGCCTGGAGCCAGGAAATTACCGTGTTGTGCTAAGAATGATGTCAGAGGACGGAACACCACACTATTTAGCCGCAGAATTTATGGTTAAATAAGCAAACACAAATTGCACGTAAGGCGCTTATCAGCAAATAGGTCAGGCGGGAGCATCACTTTCGATGTTCCCGCCTGGTGCGTTAATCTTATTTTGGGTTGTCCTTCCTCATTCTCGAAAAGGCTTGTATCTCCGGGAGCAGTATCCTGACCAGGGCCTCCCCCTCTTAGATCATGGGATATCTGGCCCCGGCGAACCGCCCCAGACCTCAAAGGAAGCTTCGGCTTCTTCATCCGAAGCCGTTCCTCTGAAACAGTTGGCAGGACCGCCCAGAAGCATCCGCAGGCCATGCTCCAGGGCAGGCAGCACCGCCTCCAGATTTTCCCGGGCCGCCTTGGGGCTCCCCGGGAGGTTGACAATAAGGCTTCCGCCCCGAATCCCCGCCGTGGCCCGGGAGAGCATGGCCCGCGGCGTAATCGCCATCGATGCCGCCCGCATGGCCTCCGGGATGCCGGGGGTCAGCCGCTCACAGACAACCAAAGTGGCCTCCGGGGTCACGTCCCGGGGGGAGAAGCCGGTGCCGCCGGTAGTCACCACCAGCGCGGCCTCCCCGGCCAGGCGAATCAGGGCGGCTTCGATATCCGGCCGTTCGTCGGGAACCACGGCGGTTTCCAAAACCCGGTATCCCGCCGCCTCCAGCAGCGAAGCAACCAGCGGCCCCGCCTCATCGGGGCGCTCCCCTCGAAAGCTTCGGTCACTGACGGTCAACACGGCAGCTGTATACATGGGATTTCCTCCTGTAAAAAGAGATTTTATGCCCCTCAGGGATGCTGCCGCTCCTCCAGCAGCATCAGGTCCTCCGGGCGGGCCACCACCCAAAAGCCCTCCCGGTCCGGTAGCGCCGCCGGGGGTAATTCCATCCAGAGGTACGGCGCTCCAGGGGCGGCGTGCTCCGGGCGCAGGGCGACCCGCAGGAAGGACACGTCCTCCACCACCCGGACCACCCGGCAGAAGAAGGCGTTCTCCTCTCCCGCCTCCGCCGGGCGGACGGCCCGGATCCCCAGGGTGGTAACGCCCTCCCGCCAAGGGACGGCGGTTCGGAGCGTCAGCCCCCAGACCGGAACCTCCACCCATCCCGATTCCGGCCCGGGGCGAAGGGGCGCGAAGTTCCCACACCCGGCGAGCCGGGCGGCGGTGACGGTGGCGGGATTTGCCATCAGCTCCGCCATGGCCGTTGCCGGGGCGGAACGCCCCCTGTCCAATACGCAGACCTGGGAGCAGTTCCGAAAGACCTCCCCCCGGTCATGGCTGACCCAGACCACCGGGCCGGAAAAACGGTCCAGCACCTCCCGGAGCTCCTGCTCCAGCTGCCATTTCAGGAAATTGTCCAGAGCCGAGAAGGGCTCGTCCAGCAGCAAAACCCGAGGCTCCGCCGCCAAAATCCGGGCCAGGGCCGCCCGCTGCTGCTGACCGCCGGAGAGCTGGCGGGGATAGAGGTCCGCCTGTCCCTCCAGACGGAGGAGGGCCATCAACTCCGACGTCCGCTGCTTCCGCCGCTGCTTTTCCATGCGGCCCAGGCATACGGAGACGTTTTCCGCCACGGTCATATGGGGAAACAGGGCGTAATTCTGGAAGAGGACGCCCACCCGGCGCCGCTGAGGCGGAAGGTTGACGCCTGCCTCGCTGTCAAAGAGGACCTGGCCGTCCAGAACAATCCGGCCCCGGTCGGGGCGGTGGATGCCGGCGATGCAGTTCAAAGTCACGCTCTTCCCGCAGCCGGAGGCTCCCAGAAGGGCCAGGCGGCTTTCCGTCTGGAAGTCCACATTCAAACAGAAGTCCCCGTAGCGTTTTTCGATCTGAACCGTCAGGGCCATTCCCGTCCCTCCCTTCGCTCCAGCAGGTTTACCGCCAGCAGCACCCCAGCGGAGATGGCCAGATTCACCAGCACCCAGCGGAGAGCCAGGGCGTCCTCCCCGGTGCGCCAGAGCTGATAGACCGTGGTGGAGACGGTGGCGGTGCGCCCGGGGGTGTAACCCGCCACCATGGAGGTTGCCCCGTACTCCCCCAGAGCCCGGGCAAAGGCCAGCACCGTTCCCGCCAGAATCCCCTGGCGGCAGACAGGCATCCGGATGCGCCAGAAAATATAGGAATCACTGAGACCCAGGGTCCGGCCCGCCTGGGCCAGGGTCTCGTCGAAGGACTCGAAGGCCCCGCGGGCGGTGCGGTACATCAGGGGGAAGCTCACCACAACGGCGGCGAAGACGGCAGAGGGCCAGGCCATGGTCAGCCGGAGGCCGAAGGTTTCCAGAAGCCAGCCCCCCAAAGGCCGCCGGGGACCCAGGAGCAAAAGCAACAGCCAGCCCACCACCGTGGGCGGCAGCACCAGGGGCAGGGTGAGTACTACGTCCAGAGCGCCCTTTACCAGCCGGGGAGCCTTGGCGACGGCATGGGCGGCGAAGACGCCCAGGAAGAACACCAGCACCGTGGAAACGGCGGCGATGCGGATGGAATTGTAGAGGGGAAACCAGTCCATAGGGTCCTCCCGTTTTTGTTATCCCAGAGGGGTGAAGCCCGCGCGTTCAAAGACCTCTTTCGCCGCCCCGGCGCGGAGAAAGTCCAGAAAGTCCTTGGCTCCGCCCTGGTTTGTTCCGCAGGTCATGACGGCGGCGGGGTAGATCACCCGGCCGCACATCTCCGGTGTGGCGGTGCCGGCGATTTCGAGGGCGGCGGCCGCGGCGTCGGTGGCATAGAGGATACCGGCGTCCACAGTTCCCTCCGAAACCTGGGTCGTGACCTCCTTGGCATTGGAACCATAGGTGAGACAGTGGGCCAAGGCGTCCTCGTTCAGACCGTAATAGTCGAAGATCCTCTGGGTGTATTGACCAACGGGTACGTCGCGGTTGCCTATGGCCAGAAGAACGTCCCCGGTCTCCAGGGCGGTTTTCAGGTTTTCAAAGCTTTGGAGGTTCAAAGGGTTTCCCGCCGGAACGGCTAAGACCACCTTATTTTCCAACAGATCGAAGCGGGTTTCCGGGTCCACGAAATCCAGGCCCTCGGGGTTCGCGTCCGGACCGGCGGTGACGTCAAGCTGGTCCATTTGCTTCTGCCCGGCGGAGAGGAAAAGGTCGCACTCCGCCCCCTCCTGAATCTGGGTTTTTAGGGTTCCGGAGGAATCAAAATGGAAGACCAGGGCGACGCCGGGATGGGCCTGTTCATAGGCCGCCCCGATTTCAGACAGAGGCTCCTGAAGGGAGGCGGCGGCGAAGACGTTCAGCTGGACGCCGTCGGATTTGGGCCCGCCGCAGGCCGCGAGGAGCAGAAGCAGAAGCATGGGGAACAGCCGTCTCATAGGGACCCTCCCATTTTCGTAAATCTCATTTGCCAAATCCGCAGTTGGGGTAGGTGCAGACCTCACAGCCCAGGCACAGCCCGCCCTCGCCCAGGGTGGTGAGGTCCTCTCTGGCCACGGGGACTCCGGCGGCCAGCTTGGGGAGGACCAGATCGAAGATCGTCCGCTTGGCGTACATGACGCAGCCGGGGAGGCCTACAATGGGGGTTCCGTCCTCAAAATAGCCCAGGAGGAACATGGCCCCGGGCAGCACCGGCGCGCCGTAGGCGACGATATCCGCCCCGCTGCGCTTCACGGCTCCGGGGGTGTTGTCGTCCGGGTCCACGCTCATGCCGCCGGTGCAGAGAATCAGGTCCGGCTTTGCCCTCCGGACGTCCAGGATGGCGTTGGCGATGGCCTCCACGCCGTCGCCGGGAAGACGGTGCTCCACGGTGCGAATGCCGAACTCCGACAATTTCCCCTCTACAACCGGGGTGAAGGAGTCCGCAATCAAGCCCTTGGCAACCTCGTTGCCGGTGGTGACAATGGCGGCGGTTTTCAGCTTCCAGGGCAGCAGCTCCAGCAGGGGCCTGCCTCCGGCGGCCGCCTCGGCCTGAAGGAGCTTTTCCTCCTGAATGATCAGGGGGATTACCCGCATCCCCGCCAGCTTATCCCCCTTCCGGACCGCCGTTCCCCCGTGGCGGGTGGCGATCATAAGGTCCTCCAGGGCGTTGACGGCGTTCAGGCGCTGGCGGTCCACCAGGAAGAGACCCTCTCTGGCGGCGGTGAGCTCGATCTTGCCCTCTTTGACGGCGCTTCGCTCCATGCCCTCGTTCCGGCAGAGGGCGCAGAGGCGCTCCGCTCCGTCGTCCTCGTGGACGCAGCCCTCCGCCATCTCCCAGACATACAGGTGCTCCTTGCCCATGGAGAGCAGAACGGGGATGTCCTCCTCCCGGACCACATGGCCCTTGCGGAACCGGGGGCCCTTATACTGGCCGGGGATGATCTGGGTCATGTCGTGGCAGAGAACGTGGCCCACGGCCTCCTGGGTGGGAATCCGGTTCATGGCTCGCCCTCCTTCAAAACCTCAATGGGGTCCCCCTTGCGGACGGTCCCCTCCGTTACCACCACGGCGAAAATGCCCTCAGTGGGCATGACGCACTTCCCGGTGCGCTTTTTGATCGCGCAGTCATTGTGGCACTCCTTGCCGATCTGGGTAACCTCCACCACCGTCTCCCCCAGCCGGAGCCGGGTTCCCACAGGGAGAGCTTTCAGCTCCAGTCCCCGGGTGTTGATGTTTTCGGCAAAGGCCCCGGGCGGGAGCTCTGGCAGTAGGGGCCGCATTTTGTCCACGCTTTCCTCCGCCAGAAGGGAAATCTGCCGGTGCCAGTCCCCGGCGTGGGCGTCCCCCAGGATGCCGTGGCGGAGTTTTAGCTGAATTTCCGGGACCTCCCGTTTGACGGTGCCCTTTTTTTCGCTGATGTTTACGGATACCACTTCCGCCACCGTTACCACTCCTTTACATACTCGCCAATCTTGCCCCCGCTTTTCCGGCAGAGGCGGATATCCCCAATCTCCATGTCTCGCTGGACGGCCTTGCACATGTCATAGATGGTCAGCGCCGCGGCGGAGGCCGCCGTCAGGGCCTCCATCTCTACGCCGGTCTCCCCCTTGCATTTCACCTTGGAGCGGATATGGACGGCGTCTTCCTCCAGCGTGAAGGCCACGTCCACCGCCGTCAGCCGGAGGGGATGGCACATGGGGATGAGCTCATGGGTCCGCTTGGCGGCCAGAATTCCCGCTACCTGGGCCACTGCCAGCACATCCCCTTTGGGAGCCCCGCCGGTGCGGATGAGCTCCAGCGTCTCCGGGCCCACGCGGATCCGGCCCTCGGCCTCGGCCTCCCGAAAGGTGATGTCCTTTTGGGTCACGTCCACCATCCGGGCCCGGCCCTGTTCGTTGATATGGGTCAATTCCATAGGTCAGCCTCCGATTTGATGCATATTCCGGCCCGCCTGGCTGCGGCCGGTCTCGTTCATGTGGTGCCGTTCCGGCTTGGCGGCCACGCCCTCCTGAATGGCCTGGCGCAGGGCCTCGCCGTGAAGCCCCCGGAGGGAAATCTCCTGGTCGGAGTGAAGGCAGGGCTTCAGCTTCCCGTCCGCCGTCACCCGGATGCGGTCACAGCCCCCGCAGAAGCGGTGGCTCATGGGTTCGATCAGCCCCACGGTTCCCCGCCCGCCGGGAGCACGGTACCGCCGGGCCACGCCGGAGCTCTCTATGGGCCGGAGGTCCGGGCCGGCGTCCAGCACAGCTTGGGCGGGGAGGAACCGGGCGTTCCTTCCCTCGCCGATGGGCATGAGCTCGATGAACCGGACCTCCACGAGATAGCGGAAAGCGAGGTCCAGGAAATCCGGAATCTCGTCCTCGTTGAACGCCTTCATCAGCACCACGTTCAGCTTTATCCCGGTAAATCCGGCCTCCGCCGCGGCATTCAGGCCCTGGAACACGTCTTCCAGCCGGCCCGTCCGGGTCATATAAGCGTAACGGTCCGGCCGGAGGGTGTCCAGGCTGACGTTCAGCCGGTCCACCCCCGCCTCCCGGAGGGGGCCCGCCAGCTGAGGGAGCGCCGTGCCGTTGGTGGTGAGGCAGAGCTCCTCCAAAGCCGGGATGGCGGCGATCCGGCGGCAGATGTCCAGGATGCCCTGGCGGACCAGAGGTTCCCCGCCGGTGAGGCGAATCTTCCGAACGCCGCAGTCCACGGCGGCCCGGGCCATGTCCGTCAATTCCTCCACCGAGCAGATGTCCCCCCGGTCCCGCTTGGGAACCCCCTCCTCGGGCATGCAGTACCGGCAGCGGAGAGAGCACAGATCCGTGACGGAGAGACGAAGATAGGTGATGTTTCTGGCGTAGCGGTCCCGCATGGCGGCGCCCTCCCTTTCCGGCGGTGTGTCAGGCACCATTATAAAAGCTGGACGGGAAAAATGATGTTGTCATAACAACATTTTGTGCTATAATTTTGTCAGACACGAGGAAAGGGAGGGACGCCTGTGGAGACGCCACGGTCCATACTGCGGCAATGCCGCCTGTTCCGAGACCTGCCGCCGGGGATTTTGGAGGGAGCGCTGTTGCCCCGGGGAAGGCTCCGGGAGTTTGAAAAGCAAGCGGTGCTCACCGCGCCGGGAGACCGGGTGGACTGGTTTGCCATAGTCCTTCGGGGAAAGGCGCAGATTTCCCAGATTTTTTCCGACGGAACCAGCAGCCTGATGGACGCCCTGGGGCCGGGGTATCCCCTGGGGACGGACCTGATCTGCACCCGCAGCCGCCGGTCTCCTTACTACGCCATTGCCGCCGGTCCGCTCCAGATTCTCCAGTTTCCAGGGACGCTGCTGCTGGAGCCCGGAGCCCTGCCGGAGGAGACCCGGATGGTTCTCCAGCGGAATCTGCTGACCATTCTGTCCGACAGCAACCTCCGCAAGCACTACCGTCTGGCCATTCTGGCCCAGCGGGGCCTCCGGGACCGGGTGCTGGTCTACCTCACCATGCAGGCAGAGCGCCGGGGGACCCATACCTTCCGCATCCCCTTCTCCCGGGAGGAGCTGGCGGCCTTCCTCTGCGTGAACCGCAGCGCCTTGTCCCATGAGCTGAGCTTGATGGAGGCGGAGGGGCTGATCCGGTTCCGGAAGAACGAGTTCACCCTCTTGGCGGAGGGGCGGGGCCGGAGCGCCTGGAGCGTGGTGGAATAGAGGACCCCCCGCCGGGACGGCGGGGGGTCCGAGTTGTGCTCACGGCACAAAAATATGCAGCAGCGGAAAACACAGCGGAAAGGTTCCGCAGCTCCGCCGTTTCTTCATGCCTACCGTTCGCACTTCCAGAAGGCCACGCTGTAGGGGGGCAGCTCGCTGCCGCCGCCGAAGTCGTGGAGCGTTCCGGTGATGAGGTCCACCGCCTGGCCGCAGCCCGCGTCGAAGTGGGCGGTGTAGGGCGCGTCGGAGGCGTTGATGGCCACCAGGACCCGCTCGCTGTCCGTCCGGCGCTGGAAGATGGTCTGGTGGTTGGTGAGGACGACGTCCCTGAAGTCGCCATAGCACAGGGCCTCGCTCTCCCGATGGGCCTTGGCCATGGCGGCGATCCGGTCCGTCAGGTCGTTCCACTCCGGCGCGTCGAAGGCGGGGCGGAGGGCGTCGTCCCCCTGGGATTTCTCCCCCAGGGCCCCCCACTCGCTGCCGTAGTACAGGCAGGGGATGCCGGGCATGCCAAAGAGGAGGCCGTAGATCAGGGGCAGATGGGCCGGGTTCGTCAGGATGCTGGCGGCCCGGGTGACGTCGTGGTTGTCGGCAAAGCAGAGGAGGTGCTTGCCCTTGTAGAGGGTCCATTGCTCCGGGCCGAACTGGCGCTTGAGGCTGTGGACGATCTCGAAGAGGTTCATGGAATTCAGGCTGGAGTACAGGCCCTTATAGCACTCATAATTCGTGCAGCTGTGAAGGAGGCCGTCTCCCACCCAGCGATTGTAGTCCCCGTGGAGGGTTTCGCCCACCAGGAAGAATTCAGGCTTGAGCCCCTCGGTGAAGGACCGGAGGCGGCGGAGGAAGTCGGGCTCCAGGCAGTAGGCCACGTCCAGCCGGAGACCGTCGATCTGGAATTCCTCCACCCAGAACTTCACGCAGTCCAGAAGGTAGTCCACCACGGCGGGATTCCGGAGATTCAGCTTTACCAGCTCGAAGTGGCCCTCCCAGCCCTCGTACCAGAAGCCGTCGTTGTAGTTGGAGTTGCCGTCGAAGCTGATGTGAAACCAGTCCTTGTAGGGGGAGTCCCACTTCTTCTCCTGCACATCCCGGAAGGCCCAGAAGCCCCGGCCTACATGGTTGAAGACGCCGTCCAGCACCACCTTGATCCCGTGGTCATGGAGAACCTTCACCACCTGGGCAAAGTCCTCGTTGGTTCCCAGGCGGCAGTCCACCTTCCGGTAGTCCCGGGTGTCGTAGCCGTGGCGGTCGCTCTCGAAGATGGGGGAGAGATAGAGGGCGTTGGCCCCCAATTTCTGGATGTGGGGCGCCCAGTCTGCCAGCTTCTGGAGACGGTTGGCGGAAACGCCGTCGTTCTCTCTGGGCGCTCCGCAGAAGCCCAGGGGGTAGATTTGATAAAATACACTTTCATTGGCCCACATAGGTTAATCGTCCTTTCTTGCCGGAGGATGAGACATCCCCGGCGGGTGAAGTCGGGTGGGGGTGAATTTCTATTATAGCATAGATTTTCCAAAAGGTCGAGGAAAATCCGTGCATTCCAAGGGAAGCTGTGATACAATGAGAAAAATTCCCGGAGGAACAAGGAGGAAGCTTCTATGAAACGGATTATTCTTGCGCCGGATTCCTTCAAGGGCACCATGAGCGCCGCCGAAATCTGCGCCCTCCAAGGAGAGGTCATCGCCCGGCTGCTGCCGGAGACGGAGGTCCGGGCCATCCCCATGGCCGACGGCGGCGAGGGCATGGCGGAGGTCTATTTCCGCCTCCTGGGCGGGCGGAAGGTCACCGCCGTGGTCACCGGCCCCCTGGGGCAGCCGGTGGAGGCGGAGTATACGATTTTGCCCGACGGTTCCGCCGTGGTCGAGATGGCCGCCGCCGCGGGCCTGCCCCTGGCGGGAGAAGTCCGGAATCCGTTGCGCGCCACTACCCGGGGTGTGGGAGAGCTGCTGCTGGACGCGGCGGAACGGGGGATACGGAAGGTGCTGCTGGGCCTGGGCGGCAGCGCCACCAACGACTGCGGCGTGGGTATGGCCGCCGCTCTGGGCTTCCGCTTTCTGGACGCCGCCGGAGAGGCGGTGGAGCCTTTGGCCGGGAATCTGGGGGCCATTCAAAAGATCCTGCCGCCGGAGAAACCGTTGGAGCTGACGGTGACGGCCGCCTGTGACGTGGACAATCCCCTGACGGGGCCCCAGGGGGCGACCGCTGTGTTTGGGCCCCAAAAGGGCGTGACGCCGGAGTGCCAGCCGGAGCTGGAGCGGGGCATGGCGCACATGGGCCGGATGCTGGAGAATTTTACCGGGAAGGCCATTGCCACCATGCCCGGCAGCGGCGCGGCGGGAGGCCTGGGCGCGGCGGTGCTGGCCTTTCTGGGGGGTGCTCTCCGGCCAGGCATCGAGCTTTTGCTGGACACGGCTGGGTTTGACGAATTGCTGGAGGGCGCGGACCTCGTGATTACCGGGGAGGGCCGGATTGACGGCCAGAGCGCCCACGGCAAGGTCCCCGCGGGAGTGGGGCTTCGGTGCAAGGCGAAGGGGGTGCCCTGCGCCGCTCTCTGCGGGTCCGTGGGCCCTGGGGCGGAGGCGGTTTACAACTGCGGCGTCACCGCGATTTTCTCCGCCGTGCAGGGGGTGACCACGTTCTCGGAGATCCGGGAGACCTGCCGGGGGGACCTGGCGTTTTTGACGGAGTCGGTAATTCGGCTGCTGCAAGCGCGGTGAGCCTTCGGGGGAATGATGGCGGTATGTGATGTCCACCGGCCAACCGGGTGGTTATAGAGGTGCGTGATTATGAAACCGGATGAAATTTTAGATTATTGTCTTAGCAGCTTGGAAGGGACAACCCTTGTTGAGAGTTGGGGTGAAAAGGGAGTTTTTTATAATCCCAATCACATTTTAAAGCGTGGTGTGTATGTGCTTACGGTCAAGGAAAAAGATGGAGCGAATGACAGGAGCTCCAATCTGAACCGGCAGGGCATTTACCGCGTAAACCTTGGGCTGAGAAAAACCACCTTTCAAAACCTGTTCGGAGATATCCCCCCACGTCCCGCGGCGGGCGGGGTTGTAGAGATGCCCTATGACTTCACTGCGGCCGATTGCTTATTGCCCCACCCTGTGTATGCCTGGATGGGGTGGATCAGTATTCTCAATCCATCGGAATCAACGTTTAACGAATGTAAGCCTTTGCTTCAAGAAGCTTACGAGTTTGCGATTGAGAAGTTCAAAAAGAGAACATAAAACGCGGTCTCGAAGAAGCGTGTAAAAGCCCGCCAGCAGTGCTGGCGGGCTTTCTTCAACCGGCCGCGTATCCGGCGGCGTCAAATGTATAGCTCCGGCCATCAATCGTCAGAGCCGTATTGCAGGCATAGCTGCCGTCGGCGTTCCGGTATCGCCAGCCGGCGTCGTCCTGGGTCCAGCCCTCGGCGCTGACGCCTTCGTAGAGATAGCTGTTCAGCCCGATCGATTCCCGGGTCTTATCGTCCTGGAAATGCCACCACTCCGAGCTCAGGCCGTTCATCCCGGCGGCGGTCATGTAGTTCGCCAGGACTTTGGCGTTGAGGTTATTCAGATTTGTGGCGGAATACCAGCTCAAATCGTGCATATCGCTCTGCATGGCCAGCTCCTCCCCGGTGACGGCGTCCGCCAGCGTCAAATCCAGGGCGATGCCCCGGTTGTGGGTGGAGGTCACCTTCGCCAGAAAGCTGCCCAGGCGATAGCGGCCATTGTTGGTCATGAGCTTATAGAGCGTACTGGAGGACCCTCCGGAGCCAGGGGCGGCTTCCATCCCGCCCTCCTCCCCCGGGCCGGTATCCGGAAGGGCCGGGGCGTCCAGCTGCTCCGACGTGGTGTCGTACAGGAACCGGGTCGCCCGGTTGGGGCGGAAGGCCTCGTAGATTTTCAGCCGGAGACCGTCGGCCTCGGCGGCCTGGGCGGCGGTGAGGAGCTTTTGGGCGCAGGGATACAGATAGGGCACCAGAAAGTCCCCTTCCGCCGTTCGCATGTGCTCAAAACCCTGAATCACCTGGTGGGTGACCGTGCGGATGGGGGAACCGTGAACCGCGAAGATGGAATCGTAGCTGTTTGCGATGTCGTAGTCGCAGTGGTCCCCCACGTACTCCGGCAGATTAATCATGCAAAAGCGGCTGTCCAGCCAGCCGTACTCATCCCCGAAGCGGACCCGGAACCAGCTGCCCTCCTCCGACAACACGCAGAGGGCTGTCCCGCCGGGGACCGTGGCCAGCCGATCTCCCTTTCCGGGGTTTTCGTAGAGGGCCAGGTCCTGAATGGGCCAGACGGTGCTGTAGAGGGGGGAGATTGAGGCGTGGAAGGCCGTCTCCTCCGCCTGAATCTCCGTGCCGTCTCCCCCCATGGCGGCGACGCGGAAGCGGTGATAGGAACCGGAGCGCAGGCGGCCGGTGTCATAACGCATATGCTCCTGCGGCATCCGCCGGCCGACGGTCTGCCAGCCCTCCTCCCGCCACTCCTGAATGGCGAAGTGGTCGCAGGAGACGCCGTTCCACTCCAGAATGTACATGCGGGGCAGCTCCTCCCGGCAGCTGAGGGACAGCGGGCCGCCGGGCAAATTTTGCCGGTTCAGGGTCACCGGGACCGAGGCGGGACCGCAGAGAACAAAGCCCCTCCGCTTCCAAGCCTGACGGACGGCCAGCCGCAGCGGTTCCCCGGAGGGCACGCGGTCCGCCGAAAGGGCAAGGGAGGTTTCCCCCGTGGTGGCCACCAGGGTGTTTCCCGGCCCGGTGGGGTTGCCCAGGGCAAAGACCTTGTACAGCTTGCCGTCGCCGGTCCAGCGGAGGGAAACCGTCCCCGATTCCAGGGAGCCCTCCGCCTCCGGCACGGGCAGCTCCTCCGGCAGGGTTACGCGGGCCTTCAGGGTCTTCCAGCTGTGAAGCTGCCGGGGTTTTCCAAAGAGGGGTTTTCCGTCGGCCACAGCCTGGATTTGAATCCGCAGCTCCTCCCCGGCCGGAACGCCGGAGAGCCGGGCAGCGGGGGTGGTGTAGTATTTTTCAAAGTGGGTTTCGCCGCAGCGGAATTCCAGCAGATACATTGCCGGGGAACCGGCCTGGGGCCAGGAGAGGTCCAGGGTCCCGTCGCCGTTGGCGCAGACCAGGAGATCTCCCGCTTCAAAGCCGGGCCGTCCGCCGGCGGACCCGAAAAGGAGCGCCGCCGCCGTCAGAGCCAGCAGCAGCGCGGCGGCTCCGGCGATCCAGATTCTCGCCAGTTGGCGGATTTGTACCCGGGTTTTTCGGTTGTGGGGTCGTCGATAGCGCCGTCTCGTAAGCAGCGCCTCCTTCCGCGCATAGGGTAGAGTCAGGGCCATGGATTCCGCCGGTTTCGGGGCGGAAAAGGCATAAGGAAATGATACACCCAATCGGGGGAAAGTCAAGAGGAAATGCAGAATGGTTCCCGCCGGTTTTCTGTTTTCGCGGGACCGTTACCGGGGAGCCGGCAGGGTTTCCGGTTCCTCCTTCTTCTTCGGAAAGGGGAGGACCGCCGCTGTTCGGCCTGCGGCGGGTCCGGCGGAGCGCCGCCGCGCCGGTCCCTGATCGTTAATTTTTCTCGCTCCCATTAATTTTCCCTATAAAATTCCGATGTGAATATTGAGAAAATAAAATTTTCCAGCAGGAAAAGGAGGCCATCGCATGACCGTCACGCAGATTGTACAAGAGCAGCAGCGGCAAAGATGCGGCGTGGTTGCCCAAACGGGCCAACCCCACATTAATCCCTACGGCACGCCCGGCATGAGCCTGAACGACGCGGGGGACTATCGTAAGATTGTTCCTATGGATGAGAGCGTAATTCAGCAGGTCCGGCAAATTGCCTTCGACCACATGAAAAACGGCTATGGGGTGAGCAACGGGGAGGACATCAGCGCGGTCATTCGCAATTACACCCTGTCCCTTTCGCCGGAAAAGCGGCTGAGTGCGTCCTGGACCCTGAACGAGGCGTTCCACGACGAGGCGGTCCGGCTTGGTGAATTTGTCCGCCAGCACAATCCGGATTGGGACTGGGGGAAACCCTTTGATACCGGCATCCTGGACGGCTACTAGCGGGGAATCGACACCAGAGTCTAGTTCCGCGAGCGTGTTTCCGTAAAACGCCCCGCGTTTCTTTGCCTCGCGGCGTTTGTTCCCAACAGGCGGATTTTACCGCGCCGGCTGGTTCGGCTGCGGGAGCCCCGGCGGTGAAAACCTGGAGAAACCCTTTCAAAGCAAACGGCATGGAGCAGCGCTCCATGCCGTTTATTTTCCCGTTTAATAATTCTCCGAATGAATCTCGAAGTAGGCCTGGGGATGGGCGCAGACCGGGCAAACGTCAGGAGCGGCGGCGCCAACCACAATATGTCCGCAGTTCCGGCACTCCCAGACTTTGACCTCGCTCTTCTTGAAGACCTCCTGGGCCTCCACGTTTTTCAGCAGAGCCCGGTACCGTTCCTCGTGGTGCTTTTCGATCTCGCTGACCGCACGGAACTTGGCAGCCAGTTCCGGGAAGCCCTCCGCCTCGGCCGTCTTGGCGAAGCCCTCATACATATCGGTCCACTCGTAGTTCTCCCCGCCGGCAGCAGCGGCCAGATTTTCGGCGGTGGAACCCAGTCCCTCCAGCTCCTTGAACCACATCTTGGCGTGTTCTTTTTCGTTGTCGGCGGTTTTCAGGAATAGGGCGGCGATCTGCTCGAAGCCCTCCTTCTTGGCCTTGGAGGCAAAATAGGTGTATTTGTTCCGGGCCTGGGACTCCCCGGCGAAAGCGGCCTCCAGGTTCTTCTCGGTCTGCGTTCCAGCGTATTTGGACATGATAAATTCCTCCTTTACATGTTTGGGAAACCGGTGCGAACGGGAAGAAAAGCCTTAAAAAAGCTCCTATAGCCCGGATTTCCATGCCAGGTCCAGGGGCACGGTCTCCCCACCACATCACGCACATCGTTTCACTGCGTGAGAACTTCCTCTTCGGTTCACCCTTGCAGTATAGCACAATTTGGCAATCAAGTCGACACCCATTTCTTGATGGGAAATCCCGTCGCGCTCTTCCCCGGCGCAAAACCGGGCACCCCGCGTCGGTGTCCGGTAAAAGGCCGGTGGGGCTTAACGCCCCGCCGGCCTTGATCTTAAATTTGCTTCCCCCCGGTCCGTGTGCACTCCGATGGAAAAGCGCAAACTCGCCTTTTACCAGGTACGAGAGCCGATGGCGCGGAACTGGGCCACGGTGGGCACATGGGAATTCAGGCCGCCGTCCACAGTGATAACCTGGCCGCTGACATAGGCGCTTTCGTCGGAACCGAAATAGACACAGGCATGTCCGATATCCTCCGGGCAGCCATACCGGTTGACCATAATGTTGCTCAGGAAAATATCCTTCAGCACCTGGGGAATACGGCCCTCATTGTCCGGGGTGACGATCAGGCCCGGGCGGACGCAGTTGCAGCGGATATTATCCTTGCCGTATTGCAGCGCCACGGACTTGGTCAGCGCGTCTACGCCCGCCTTGGCGCAGGCATAGGCCGTCGCGCCCAGGTCGCCGCCGCAGGCGGCCATGGAGCCGATGTTGACGATGGAACCGCCCTGGGGGTTCTTGCGCATATGGGGCAGCACGCATTTGGTCACGTAGAAGGGGCCCCGGATATCGCTGGTGAAAATATCGTCCCACATCTCCAGCGTAACCTCGTCCATCCGGCCGTCCTTCAGGCCTACGTTCGCCGCGTTGTTCACCAGAACGTCAATGCGCCCATAGGTGTTGACCGTGTCCTCCACCAATTTCTCGATGCTCTCCGGAACCGTGATGTCCATGGCGTGGAAGCTGGCCTTGCCGCCTTCCGCCGTGATGGCGTCCACAACGGCCTGGCCCTTTTCCGCCCGGCGGCCACACACGATGACCTGAGCGCCCTCCGCGGCGTACAGGCGGGCGATGCCGACGCCGATGCCACCGGTGGAGCCAGTGATGATCGCTACTTTGTCCTGCAATCTGTTCATGATGAAAGACCTCTTTTCCTTATTTTTTGGGAATTACTGGCTTATACAATCTTATTCGCTGGAAGGATTTTTGTCAAGAGAAACCAGATAAAGGATACGTAAAGTTTAAAACCATTGTGAAACTTGACGAGGGAGGGCTGCGCCACGGATGATGGCCACACATACCTACACATATCCTTTTCCAATTACACTTACAATCGCTCCGCCCAATCGCTATAATAGGAAAACCCGCTTGGGGCGGAAAACCGGAACGGGAGAGAACAGGCATTTCTCTCCTTTGCCGCCGAATAGGATAGCCACGGCGCTCCGTCCGAAAGTATTCCCGAACCATCGCACAAAATCCCCCTATGAACGCAAATCTGCAAGGAGGCTGCGAAACCATGAAACAGCGGATCTTTTCCATGGCATTGGCTCTGTGCCTGTGCGCCTTTGCCCTTCCGGCGGCCTGCGCGGAGGAAGCCGTCCCCTCTCCGCGGGAGGTCTATGAAATCCTCATCGCCCTCGAAACCCAGGACGGCTATCGCGAAGGAACCCCGTGGGACGATTCCAACCATTCCTATGACGACTGGGGAGGCGGCCCTGTGGCCGGGAACATCACCGGCGGCACTGGCTGCGCGGCGTTCGCCTTTGAGCTCAGCGACAAGGCCTTCGGCACTCTGCCCGCCCGGACACTTACCACCGGGGAGTTTCAGCTCTCGGACGTGCGGGCCGGGGACATCCTGCGGATCAATCACAACAGCCACAGTGTGATTGTGCTCCATGTGACGGAGGGCGGCGTCATCGTCGCCGAGGCAAACTACCGGGTGAACGGCGGGGCCGGGATGGTCCACTGGGGCCGCGCGCTGTCAAAGGCGGACGTGGAGACCGCCGACTATTTCATCACCCGCTATCCCAAGGGCTACACGCCCCCGGACGACCCTTCGGCCGGCACGGAAATCGGCAGCGGGAGCCTGGGAAGCCTCACGTGGAAGCTGACCGGGGCGGGTACCCTCACCATCTCCGGCAGCGGCGCGATGACGGATTTCGGCGGGTCTTCGGATACGCCCTGGAAGGACCATATGGACAAAATTATGTCCATCGTCATCAAGGACGGCGTGACCAATGTAGGCAGCAGCGCGTTTTCTGGAAGCGCCGCTCTCAGCGTGACCCTCCCCGGCAGCGTGACGGAGATTGGCAGCGGCGCGTTTAACGGAACCGCCCTGGTTTCCCTGAGCGTTCCCGGCAGTGTGCGGACCATCGGGGAGCACGCCTTCCAAAACTGCGCGAACCTGGTCACTATAAGTCTTTCCGAGGGCTTGGAAACCATTGGGTCCGGCGCCTTTCAGGCCTGCTCCAAGCTGGCCTCCATCACGTTGCCCGCCAGCGTCCGTTCGGTGGGAGACTCGGCGTTTTTCGAGTGCACGGAAATGACCGAGGCGGCCTTCCGGCAGAATTCCTCCGGCGAGCCGGTGGCCATGCGGGAGAATTTGTTCGCGAAGTGCTGGAAGCTGAGCAAGGTAACGCTGCCGCAAAGCGTGGACTGCATCGCGGACAACATGTTTATAAACTGCCTGTCCCTCACCAGCCTGAACATCCCCCAGGGCGCGACGCGCATCGGGGAGTCGGCTTTTGCCAAATGCCCGCTGCTTTCGGTCTATGTTCCGGACAGCGTGACGGAGATCGGTACATCCGCCTTCCCCCTGCCCCGCACGTTGAATGACGTGTACTTCGGCGGGGATGAGGCAGCTTGGAACAGTATACAGAAGGTGCCCAGCAACACAATGGCCCTGGAGGGCGCGACCATACATTACAATACGCAGCCTCCCGAAACCCCTTCCCTGCCGGGGGAGCACGAGCACAGCTGGGCTTCGGCCTGGAGTAGCGACAGCGCCGGTCACTGGCACGAGTGCCTGGCCGAGGACTGCGGCGTCACCGAAAACAGCGGCAAAAACGGCTACGGGGCCCACAGCTACGGCGACTGGGTAACCGACCAGAGCGCAGCGGCCGGCCAGAGCGGCAGCAGGCATCGCACCTGCTCCGTCTGTGAGTACCGTCAAACGGAAAGTATTCCCGCCACGGGCGGTTCTTCCTCCGGCGGAAACGGCGGCTCCAGCGGCGGGAATTCCGGCGGTTCCGGCAGCGGCTCCGGCGGGAACGATTACTCCGGCAGTTCCACCCCCTCCGGCTCGACCACCACCACTACCACAACCCGGGACCCGGACGGCTCCACCAACATAACCAGGACCGATGAGCGCACGGGGACCGTCACGAAGACTACCCAGCGCCCGGACGGCAGCAAAACCGTCGTCGAAACCCAAAAGAACGGCACGGTGACCACCCGGGAAACCGACCGGGCCAGCAACAAAACGGAGACTGTCGTTCGGGCGGATGGCTCCGGTACGGTCCGCGTGGACCGGAAAGACGGCACTACCGCCGCCGTCGCCATCCAGGCCAACGGCCAGGCGGAGGCAACCGTCAAATTGTCCCCCTCGGCGGTGGACGCCGCCCGGCAAAACGGCGGGCCGGTTTCCCTCCCCATCCCGGAGATTCCGGCTGCCCGGAATAGCGAGGCCGCGTCGAGGGTCACCGTGAGCACAGGCAGCGAAACGCCGGTTCGGGTGGAGATTCCGGTTTCCTCCCCGACTCCCGGTACCGTGGCGGTGATCGTCCGGGCGGACGGCACGGAGGAGATTCTGAAAACCTCCATCCCCGGAGCCGGCGGCGTGACGGTGTCCCTGCCGGACGGGGCCACGGTGAAAATCGTGGATAATAACAAGGATTTTACGGACGTACTCTCCGGGTATTGGGGCGCGGAGGCCATTGCGTTTGTCTCCGCCCGCGAGCTGTTCGCCGGAACCACCGAAGCGACCTTCACCCCCGAAGCGCCCATGACCCGGGCCATGCTGATGATGGTTCTGGCCCGCCTGGACGGCGCGGACACCACCGGCGGCGGCACGTGGTATGAAAAGGGCATGGCCTGGGCAGTGGCTCACGGTATCAGCGACGGAAGCAGCCCCGGGCAGAACATCACCCGCGAGCAGCTGCTCACCATGCTCTGGCGCTACGCGGGCTCCCCCGCCGCTGGCGGCGCACAGTCTTCTTTCGGGGATGCGGACCAGATCGGTGGCTATGCCCGGGAGGCCATGAGCTGGGCGGTGGCCAATGGAATCATCCATGGCTTTGGCAATGGGCAGCTGAACCCTCAGGGGCAGGCCACCCGTGCGCAGGTTGCCCAGATTCTGAGGAATTTTATTGAGAGCCCGGCGGGGAGCTTGTAAACACGCAAACGGCAGACCGTCTTCCAGTGTTCTGGAAGACGGTCTGTTTTTCGCTGGGGAGGTTCATATTCGGGATGGCCTGATCGCCAAAGCGCCGCTTTTCAGACGGACTCCAGATCAAAGCCGCCCTGGACAATGAATTTCCTCAGCAGCCGGTCAATCCGCATCGGCACCTTCGGAGGGATAATCGGGGCGCCCTCCATTTTTTCAAAGTAGACTTTGGCCTTTTCCTTATCCACCGTGGCCTTCAGCGCGTCGAATCTGCCAAACTCGTTGATGTTCGCCTCCGTTGAGCGGGCCGCCATCATGGCTCGGAGCTTATCCTCGTCGAGTCCCAGCAAAACCGCCATGCGGTGAATCTGGTCATCCTTGGCCCGGGTCATGTAGGCCGTGACATAATCGCGGAAGGTCCGGCCCTCCTCCGGTTCCACATCGCCGCTCTGGATGTCATGCAGGAAGATATTCGCGAATTTCTGCTCCTCCCGGGTCAGGGAGGCGAAGGTTTTATGCAGCTCGTCCTTCGCGTTCTGAATCGTGTCCGCGCTGGCGCCCTGCTGACGCAGCAGCTTCAGGTACCTCACAAACCGGGAGTTCATATAATCTGTGTCAATCTTTTCGGTGTCAATGGCGATCAGATAGCCGTCAATGTCATAGGGGACGTCACCGCCGCCCCGGCCACCGCTGGAAAGGAACAACTCCTTATACCGCTGGGCGAGAATCTTATAGGTGACCTCGTCCAAGGACACCGTGACCCGCTTCTTCTCCCCTGGGGCGTCGCCCTTGAACTCATACTCCAGGGTCTTCCAGACAAAGCCCTGAACCGTCGCCGCCTCCAGATACTCGCTGAGGGTTTTGAACAAGTGGGCAAACTTCTTCCGCTCCGTCACCTCCGGCGGCAGACGGGAGAAATCCTCGACGCCCGCCTGACGGAAGAGCTCCCGGATTTGGGAGAAGACAAAATTCATGCCCTCCAGGTTTTTGTCCAGCCGTTCCACAAACAGGGAGAGGGGCTTGTCGCCGGAGTAGAGCTTGACGGCCTTGCCAATCAGCCGTTCCATGGTGTGGGGGCGCCGGTAATACCGGATGGTCCCGAAGGGCTTTTCCGGGCCGAACAGGCGGTTTGTCCTGGAAAAGGCCTGAATGATGTTCTCATAGTGCAGGACCTTATCCAGGTAGAGCGTATTGATCCACTTGGAGTCAAACCCTGTCAGCATCTGGTCCACCACGATCAGCAGATCAATCTGCATCTCCGGGGTGCGCTCCACCCACGTGTAGGGGCTCTTATGGGCCAGCCGGGCGGCGATGTCCTTTTTCATCCTGGCAAAGGTGGCAAGGCTGAATTCCTGGCGGTAGCGTTTGTTATAGTCCCGTATGATTTCCTCCAGGCTGTCCTTTTTAAAGAGCCCGTGGCCGTTGTCATCGATGCTGGGGTCAAACAGCGCCGCCGCTTTCAGCTCCGGAATCTCCCTCTTGATCCGCTGATAATACTGGATTGCCTCCGGAATGCTGGAGGTGGCAAAGATCCCGTGGAACTTGCCGTTGTGGCTCAGGGTCACCCAATTGTCCCGGATGTCCTGGAGCACCATGCTCTGGTGCTGTTCCCGCTCGTATTGGCTGTTGGGGATATAGTCCTCGATCCCCTTCACATACTCCCCGGCGGCGTTCTCCCTCCCCGCCATGGGCTTTGACAGGTACTCGTAATAGACCTCGCTTTTCCTCGGGTCCGACAGGGCCTCCTGCACCGTGTGGGCCTTCGCCTTTTCCAGGGCGAGGTTTTGACGCAAATCGGCGTCCCTATAGGTCAGAACCTTATAGGGGTCAAAGCCCAGCACGTTCTTGTCCCGGATGCCGTCGGCGATGCTGTACCCGTGGAGCTCGTCGCCAAAAATCGTGGAGGTGACGCTGCCCTTCTTCTGGTTCTCATCCCGGATGGGGGTCCCGGAGAAGCCGAAGAAAATGGCCCTGGGAAACGTCTGCTTGATCTGAGGCATCATATTCTCGCCGAACACGGAGCGGTGACACTCGTCCACAATGAACACGATCCGCTTTGCCTGCATAACTGCAAGGTCCGCGGCCTTCAGCACCCAGTCGGCGTCCTCCCGGATATTGCTCATCTTTTGAATGGACGTGACAATCAGGGTGTCAGCGGGGTTGGGGCTGGTGAGCTTAGACACGAGAACGCGGGTGTTCTCCGTGGCCTGAATTTCCTCGTTCTCCTCGGCGAACCCCCGGTATTCCTTCAGACTTTGGGTTCCCAGATCAATGCGGTCTATCAGAAACACCACCTTGTCCGCGTCCTTGGACGAGGCGATCAGCTGGGCGGACTTGAAGGAGGTCATGGTTTTGCCGGACCCGGTGGTGTGCCAGACGAAGCCGCCCCGCTGGCCGCCCAGCTCCCACTTGGTCCGTGCGACCTTGTCGGAAATACGGTTTGCTGCGAAGATCTGATAACTCCGCATGACCTTCAAAATCCCGTCGGTGCTGTCGGCAACCGTGTAGAATCCGATCAGCTGATGCGCCATGGGGATGGAGAGCAGCGCGGAGGCCACCTCCTTCCAATCGTTCACGGGCATGTTGTTGAAATCTGCCCAGTGGAAAAAGAAATTGGGGTTGAACCGCCCCTCCGGGCCGGGGTTGGCAAAATAGAGCGTCTCCTCCGGGTTCATGGCAAAGAAAATCTGCACCAGGGAAAACAGGCCGGTAAACACTCCCTCGGCGGCGTACTTTTCAATCTGATGACAGGCCTGGCTGACGGGAACGCCGCTCTTTTTCAGCTCAATGTGAATCAGCGGCATCCCGTTGATTAAGAGCATCAAGTCCCCCCGGCGGTCCCCCAGCAGCTTGGACCTGCCGGAGAACCTGGGCTGCCGGACGATTTGATAGCGGCTCTGCCCGGCCGCGATTTCCCGGCGGTCATAAATTTTCAGGGAGATTTCCTTGCCGAAGTGCTGCGTATCCTCCGGGTTGTCCCTGGTGATGGAGATCGTCTTCCCGTTGATGAGGCCGTTCAGCCGCAGCGGCGTCCGCAGGGCGGTGATCTGCTCTAAGATCTGCTGCATCTCGCCGCTGGTCAGGGGGTAGTCGTTCAGGCGGTCAATGTTCCGGTTGTTCTGAAAGAGAATCTCCGCCCAATTTTGAATGAGCTGCTGCTCCGTGTAGTTTTGCAGGACCTCCGTCTCCCAGCCGCAGTCCGTTAACAGGCGAACCAGCGCGGCTTCGAAATCGGACTCTTTATCAAATGCCATGGCGGCCTCCTTTCGGTCTCAGACGAACATGTTTTCAAGGCAGGATTTTTTAATGCCTTGCAGACGGGTCAGCTTTTGCTGGTGGAGGGTGACAAGCGCGTCCAGCTGGGAGAAAAAGCGGGCGATCCGGGCCTGCTCCTCCACGCTTCCGGAAAGGTATATTTCGATCTTGCTAAGGGCGGGAAACTTCAGATTCCAGCTGTCGGACGTAATGCCCTGGGAGTTCACCTGGAAGGTGTGAATCAGGTCCGCGCACTTGAACAGATAGGACACACACCTGGAGTCAACGCCCGGATTTGGAATGAGCACGGTATACGCGGGACTTACGATGCCCTCATAGGGGGAATAGCCGCTGGCCCCCTGCCACATCCGCATGGAGTTGTAGGCGATGTCTCCGACGCAGACCTTCTTGTATTTCGACTTGTCCTCGTTAGAGCTGTCGCGCCGGCCCAGCTCCGAGAATTTTTTAAGACCCTCGTTGATGGTTACGGAGAGGAGCTCCCCCTCCGGCAGGCTCTCCACCCGCTCCGTGAAACATTCGCCTAATTCCCGCCGCTCCCAGGGGTCCGTAAAGCCGGCCCAGCGGATCTCCGGCACAGCGGAGCCCCCCTTGGGGAACATCTTCTCCAGCATGGCCTTCTTCATGGCGCGCAGCCGGGCATACTTGCTCTGGTGAAGGGCAATCAGGTTGTCGAGACATTCCATGTATTCTCCGATTTTCCGCTGCTCCTCATAGGAGGGCGCCGGGATGGCAACTGTTTTCATGCCCTCAATGTCAATGCTCTTTCCGTCCCGGATGCCATAAATATGGGGTTTCAGCAAGACGTCGATAAAATACCGGGACCGGAAAAAGGGATAGTAAAACCTCGAATCGATGTTTTCCCCGTGAAACGTGTGGTACGCCGGGCTTATCACGCCGTCCCGGCTTGCCTTTTCCAATCCGCCCTCAAATGAACGGAGATGGACGATGAAGTCGTCCTTCCGCACCAGCTTATATCCGGATAAACCGGATTTATCGTATTGCAGGTTTCGGTCAGCGGCCTCCCTTAATACCGTGCCGCTCCCCTGAACAATGGTCAGGGGCGGAAGCTCGGGATGATTCTTTTCGGAGTATTCCTCAAAGACGTCGCCCAGCTGCCGCTGTGCCCATTCCTCCGTAAACCCCGCGAACCGTATGGCCGGGACATGTGCCTTTTTCCGCATATCACGTCCCCCCTAGCATATCCCTGAACTTGGCCAGGCCCTTCATGTCAAACTCGTCCCCCGTCAGTTCCTCCAGCATGGAAGCCAGGGACCGCTCCGTGCCGGCAATCTCCTCCTCCACCTTGGCCAGCGTCGTCTCGTACTTCCCGCAGAGGGTCTCCAGCTTACCCGCGAACTCTGTGAGAACCGTGCCGGGCAGGGAGTGGAGACTGTCCAGAAGGGGGACGATCCACTTTTTCCGCAGAAGCTCCAGCACCTCCTTATCGGAGAGATTTTCGATGGTATCCTTTGTTTTCTGATGGAGCGCGGCGCCGCGCTCCTTGATCTGCGCCCGCAGCGACTTCTCCACGCGCATCAGCTGCTCCGCCTTTTCCAAAACGGCCAGGGTTTCCGGCCCGGCTTCCTTCGCTTTCAGAGCCCGCCGGACCTTCGCCGGGATGAATCCGTCCTTGCTCTCGTTTACAAAGTCCTGCTCCCTGTCCTCTTCGCTGAGTTCTTCCAATAGGCTTTCGTACTGGCCGGAAATGCCCGACAGGCGATCCTCCAGATCCTTCAGCGCTGCCAGATCCTCGGCCAGCAGATTTTTCTGCACCAGGTCAAAGGGCAAAATGTGTCCGACCCAGTAACCCTGCTCCTTGCCGTCGGTCATATTCGGGTCCACCTGCTTCGCGGCGGCAAAGCCCTCGGTCTGGAGGATCTCAAGGTCTCCGGCAATCTGTCCCCACTGGTCGTCCAGCAGCTGGTAGGCGTCGTAGCGGTCGACGAGGGGAATGGTCTCCAGCCGGGAGAAGATGGCATCGCTCAGCAGGGCTTCCTCCTTCGGGATGTGGAGGGTAAGCATGTTGTCCAGCAGCTCGCTTTGAAGCAGCGCGCCAAAATCCCGGAACGCCTCCCGGTAGCGGGCGAAAAAGTCGGACACCGCCGGGTGCTCCCGGAGGGCCAGGTTCAAATCCGGAACGTTCAAGCGGCAGTACAAAGGGGTGTCCGAGGCAAAAAGCGCCTCCTTCAACCCGGGGAAGGCGGTCCAATAAGGGTGCAGCTCCTGAAGCTCCCGCTCCGGAACGCCGCCGAACATGGAGGCGAAGATATCCCAGCTCTCCGCCTTCTCCGAGGAATCCACATAGCGGGGGATATTCAGGTTGTAGTCGTTGCAGCGGATGGTGTCCCGCTCCACCCGCTCCGCGAACCCGGGGATGCTTTTCCGGGCCACGACGGCGTCCACGATTCGTTTGATGTCGCAGGCTCGCAGGGCGTTGTTCTTGCCGGCCTTGGTAAACCCCCTGGAGGCGTCCACGATCAGGACATCCGTGTTGCCGCGCTTCTGCCGCAGCACCATAATCACGGTGGGGATGCCGGTTCCGTAGAAGATGTTGGCGGGGAGGCCGATGATGGTATCGATGTGGTTTTGTTCAATCAGATTCCTGCGGATTTTTCCTTCCTCGCCGCCCCGGAAGAGAACGCCGTGGGGAAGGACAATGGTCATGATTCCGTCGGGTCTCAGGTGGTACAGATCGTGCAGCAGGAACGCATAGTCCGCCTTCCCCTTCGGAGCAACTCCGAACCGCGCGTATCGCGGATCCGCGTACTTGTTCGCCGGATTCCAGGCCTGAGAATAGGGGGGATTGGACACCACGGCATCCATATATATGGTTTGGTACGTGTAAATCGGGTCGTTCTCGTTGAAGTAGGGCCAGTCGTCCTCCAGAGTATCGCCGTTTCGGGTCACGATGTTCGCCGGCAGAATACCCCGCATGACCAGATTCATGCGGGTGAGGTTATAGGTGTTCTCCTTCAGCTCCTGGGCATAGTACATGATGTGGTTGTTGCTGCCCGCGTACCGGGCGACGCACTGACCGATGTTGATGAGCAGGGACCCGGAACCGCTGGTAGGGTCATAGATTTTGATTTCCGTGCGGTTCTTCAGGTGGTTCGCGATGATCTCGGACATCAGAAGCGAGACCTCGTGGGGGGTGTAGAACTCACCGGCCTTTTTTCCTGCGTTGGCGGCAAAGTTGCTGATCAGGTACTCGTAGACGAAGCCCAGGACGTCGTAATCCTGTTTCCCATCCATGGGGATGTCCTTGATGAGATAAATCAGTTCGCGGATCGCTTTGGTCCGTGCGCCGGAGGTCTCCCCCAGCTTGGAAAGCCCCGTTTGGAGGGTGGCGAAGATGTTGTCGAACAGCGACTGGTAGGAGGGGCTTATCAGACGGGTGAAGGCGGACAGCGCGTCGGTGACATTGTCGGCTGAGAAGTGGGGTCCCATGGCAATCCATGTGGAGAAGAGATGCTTATAGGCGATAAAGTAGCCGAGGTTTTCTTGAATATTCACCACGGATTCGGTGTCGTTCTCCGTAAGTTGAGGGAGAAGATTTTCGGTCCAGTCGTTGTCCCGCAAGTAGTTCAACTCCTTGTCGGAGAGGAACTTGTAAAAGATGAATCCGAGGATATAATCTTTATATTCGTTGGCTTCAATTTTGGAACGCATCCGGTTGGCGGATTCCCAAATTTTAAAGGCGAGCTGCTGCTTATTCATCCTGATGTTTCCTCCTGTTTTCTCACCGCTGACAGGCGGGCTCCGCCGCCGCTTTTCGCGAAATGAACGCGCCGTCCCTCCGCGATGGCCGCCCAATTCATCGGTTGAAACAAAGTATTGACTTGGGACATTATACTGCTGATATGGAGGCCTTGCAAGGTTTGGCTTTTGTGATCGGGTAAAATTTTTGTCCCCCCGAGGCCGAACCGGGCTCCTTCCGGCCGATCCGCCCCTGAAAAGCGATGGTTGCGAGCGGGCAGCAAATCAAAACCTCCTCCGGCTGGCCCCTGAAAAATAAATTTCTCAAATGAAAGAAAACACTTGCATTTTAAAAACCGGCGTGCTATACTAACAAATGCTGTTATAGCGTACTTCGTTTTAGAAAGGGGTGAACAGAGCAATGAAGGAAGGAATCCATCCCAATTATCAGCAGACTACGATTACATGCGCCTGCGGTAATGTGATTGAGACAGGTTCTACCAAGAAGGATATCAAGGTGGAAGTCTGCTCTAAGTGTCACCCCTTCTTCACCGGCAAGCAGAAGCTGGTGGACACCGGCGGCCGGGTCGCGAAGTTCAACAAGAGGTTCGGCCTGGACAAATAAGTCCGACACTGTCACATGTAAAAGAGCGCGCCGTAGCTGCGGCGCGCTCTTTTTTGCGTACCTTTGGAAAGGAAACGGCCATGCGAGAGCGGGAATTTACCGAACTGATTCCCATGACCTCTTCCCGAAAGCGGCTTCGGGAGGGAGACGTCTTCCGGCTCCAGCCACTTGCGGGAACCTTTTGCTGCGAAAAATCATTCAACTGGAGGTGGAGGGCCGGGACGGCTTTGTGAACGGGATGAACTTGCTCTACATCTACGACAGGCAGATGGAAAACGGAACGATCCCCAGTGCCCTGAACGCCGCTCCGCCGCGGCTCATCAACCGCCTGCCCCTGTCCGGGGATACTTTGAAACCATTGGCAATCAGCCTGTGACAGAGGAGGAGTGGGGGCCGTCCTTCGGCTTTTGGAACGTTCCGCGAAAGCGCTTCGTGGACATTTCGGGAAAGGCGCTGGCGGAAAAGCCCCTCTGTTGGTCGGACTTATGGCCTCGCCAGCTATGGCCTTGGTTGGGACGCTGGTCCAAAGGGCCCTGAAAGCCCAGGGACTCACGCCGGAAGCGCGGCATTAAGGAGGAACTATGGAAGAACTGGACCCCAAACAAACGAACCGGGCGGAGGCCTTCGCGCTGTGGATGCGCGCCCCCATGCCCATAGTGACGCTGTTCAAAACGCTGGACGTCACCCGGCTGGCGGGACTGAGCCGCAGACGGGCCCTGAAATTCAACCTGCTTCTCTGCTGGTGCGCCGGAAAGGCGGCCTCCCGGCTGGAGGAGTTCTACACCCTCCCGGTGGGGGACAAGCTGGTACGGTTCGAAAATCTCGCCGTCAACACCGTGGTGGCCCTGAAAAACGGGGACATTGCCACCTGCGATGTGCCTTTTTCCCAGAGCCTGGACCAGTTCCGGCAAGATTATCTGGCCCTCACCGCCCAGGTCCGGGATACCAGCCGCCCCTACGATTTGAACGGCGACTACATGGTCATCGGCACCTCTGCCCTGCCGCAGACAGAAATCGATGGCGCCGTGAATATCTACGCCGGGTTCTACAACAACCCCTTTCTGATCTGGGGCAAGTACCGGAAGCGGCTCTGGCGGACTGTTCTGCCCATTTCCTTCCAGTTTCACCATACCCAGATGGATGGTGGCCACGCCGCCCGGTTTTTGGAGAACCTCCAGGAGGAAATCCGGACCTTGACCCCCTGACCAATCCAAAATTTCCGGTTGCGTTTTTCCAGAAAACGCATATACTGGAAGCAGGCAGACGGGCCGGCCAGGGGACCGGCCCCTACGGATTTGTCTCCCGATAGAACGCCGTGTAGGGGCCGCCCTCGGCGGCCTGACCCCCACGTTTTTTGAAGCGATAGAAAGGAGCCCTTCGCCATGCGCTTACATCACACGGACCCTCAAACCGCCATCCGGGAACTCCTTCCCGTCCTGGGCCAGCGAAACGCCCTCCTCACCGCCGGAACCGCGGACCGCTGCAACACCATGACCATCGGCTGGGGTCAGGCGGGACGGCTATGGGGTTTGCAAACCTGCACGGTCTACGTGCGGCCGGAACGATATACCTATCAATTCACAGAGGAGCAGACGTACTTTACCGTCTCCGTCCTTCCGGAAGATATGAAAAAAGCCATGTCCCTCTGCGGCACGAAAAGCGGCCGGGACATGGATAAAATCAAAGAATGTGGCCTGACGGTCCGCACCGGCGCGGGCGGCGCGCCCTTCTTCGAGGAGGCGGAGCTGGTGCTGGTGTGCCGCACGCTCTACACCCAGGACCTGAACCCCGCCTGTGTGCTCCCCGCCGGAGAGGACGCCATCCTCCCCCACTACGGCGCCAAGGGCGGCTGGCACAGGGCCTATACCGGGGAGATTGTGGAGGCCTACTCCTTCACGTAGGCCAATCGCCGGAAAACCCCGTCGCCCCGATTTTCCAGGCGGGCCACCCCCGCCGTCAGGCCCTCTCAAGGGCCCCGGGGGACGGCCGGAGACCGGAACGGGACCCAGCCCGCTCTCACCTGAGCTCCATCTCCCGCCGGCTCCCATCTCCATTCAAAAAGTGAGGTATTATGCGAGAAACAGACAAAGTTCGAGATAAAGTTGTTTTGGTGGGTCTGAATTCCCCCGTACTCAAGCGGGAGGAAAACGCCGGGGAGGATACTCTGGAGGAGCTCTCCGCCCTGGTGGAGACCGCCGGAGGGGAGACCGTGGGCATGGTCCTCCAGAACCGGAACTCCCCGGACCCCAGAACCTTCATCGGCGAGGGCAAGTGCGCCGAGGTGAAGCTCTACTGCGAGAACACCGAGGCCACCATGGTCATTTTCGACAACGACCTCTCCCCCTCTCAGCTCCGGGTACTGACGGAGCTGCTGGGGGTTCAGGTGCTGGACCGCTGTGGGCTGATTCTGGACATCTTCGCCCAGCGGGCCCGGACGAGAGAGGGCCGGCTCCAGGTGGAGCTGGCGCAGTATCAATACCTGCTGCCCCGGCTGACGGGCATGTGGACCCATCTGGAGCGCCAGGCGGGCACCAGCGGCAGCGGCCCCATCGGCTCCAAGGGCCCCGGCGAGACCCAGCTGGAGACCGACCGGCGGCACATCCACCGGAAGATCGACAAGCTCCGGGAGGACCTGGAGGACGTGCGCCGGGTGCGGAACACCCAGCGGCGGCAGCGGCAGAAGAACGAAATTCCCGTGGTGGCCCTGGTGGGCTACACCAATGCCGGGAAATCCACGCTGCTGAACCGCCTCACCGGGGCAGGCATCCCGGCAAACAACCGGCTGTTTGACACCCTGGACACCACCAGCCGCCTGCTCCACGTCAGCGACACCCAGGACGCCGTGCTCAGCGATACCGTGGGATTCATTCGGAAGCTCCCCCACCAGCTGGTGGAGGCCTTCAAGGCCACCCTGGAGGAGCTGGAGTACGCGGATTTGCTGCTCCACGTCATCGACGTATCCAGCGAGGATTGGCAGGGCCAGGCCCGGGTGGTGGAGGATTTGATTCTGGAGCTGGGCGCGGGAGAGCTGCCCCGGATTGACGTGTTCAACAAGGCCGACCGGCTGCCTCCCGGGGAGATCATGCCCCACGGGGAGGACATCTGCGCCATTTCCGCCAAGAGCGGTGCGGGGGTGGACAAGCTGCTGGAGATGATTGCCCGGCGGCTGGACAAGGGGACCCGGCGGGTCACCATCCATCTGCCCTACGACCAGGGAGGGCTGCTGGACGTGCTCTATAAAGAGGCCCGGGTGGAGAAGGTGGAATACGCCGAGACCATCGATGTAACAGCGGTGTGCGCCCCCCGGACTCTGGGGAGGGTGGCGGCGTTCATTGACGGCTGAGGGCCAGGTCCTCCCCGGTGCGCAGGCCCAGGAGGAAGGCCTGGATGGCCGTGAATTCCAGGGCTCTGTCCAGGTCTTCCATTCCGCCGCCATCCAGCTGGCCTTGCAGGAGCTCCAGGCGGAGGGCGTAGTCGCTTTCTTTCGTAAGGGTTCCCAGCTGGGGCTTGATGTAGTTTGCGTGGAGCCAGAGCATGAAGTCGGACATGGGTACAGCCTCCTTTTTGCGGCGATATAATTGCGATATATATATCGTAATTATCGTACCATAGTTTTTTCTGAGTGTCAAGGGGTAACACATGGAAATCAAAGAAAGATTAAAATCGCTCCGTAAGGAGCAAAAGGAATCTCAGGAGAAGGTAGCCAGAGCAATTGAAATTGCATTACGCAACTATCAGAGGATTGAGGCCGGAGAAGGTTTGCCAAGCCTTCCGGTTTTCTGCGCCCTGGCGGACCATTTCCAGGTCAATGCCGATTATCTGCTGGGCCGGACCGATGTTCGGGAAATGCTGCCGCCCTCAGAAGAGGCGCTGGAGGAAATTTAAAAACGGTTTACCGATAGCGCCGGAGGTTCCGGGAGACGGGCCGCCCAGGGGGGCGGCCCCTACGGAATCGTCTTTCGATAGAACACCGTATATGCCCTGTCTCCCGATAGAACGCCGTGTAGGGGCGGACCTGCGTGTCCGCCCGTCCCCCGCGACCACCAACGGCATCGTACTACGCACAAAAAAACATCCCCCCGAAAGGAGGCGCCGCCCATGTCCGGCTACCGGGTTCCCTTCGCAGATGTGGAAACCGAATTCACCGAAAAACGCTCCCGCTTTATCACAAACCTCTGGCGGGTGGAGTCCGAGGCGGAGGCCCGGGCGAAAATCGAGGAAATCCGCAAGCGGCACTATGACGCCCGGCACCACTGCTGGTGCTATCTTCTTCGGGAGGGCGGCGTGGTCCGCTACTCCGACGACGGCGAGCCCCAGGGCACCGCAGGCCAGCCCATGCTGAACGTCTTCCAGCGCCAGGAGGTGACCAACGTCTGCTGCGTGGTCACCCGGTACTTTGGCGGTGTGCTGCTGGGGGCGGGGGGACTGACCCGGGCCTATGGCCGGGGGGCCAAGGACGGCCTGGAGGCGGCGGGCACCGCCCGGGTGAGCCTTTGGACTCTCTGGGACATTCCCTGCCCCTACCCGCTGCTGGAGCGGCTGAAGCTGGAGATTGCCGCCCAGGAGGGCGTCCTCCGGGACGCGGACTACGGGGCGGAGGTAACCCTCCGCGCCGCCTTTTCCCAGGAGGGGGCGGCGGCCTTCGCAGCCCGGCTGACGGAGCTGTCCGCCGGACAACTGACGATGGTCCCGGCGGGGGAAGAATATCTGCCGGGGCCCCGGGAGGAATAACGGCGCACCGGAGGTTCCGGGAAGAGGGCGGACACATGTGTCCGCCCTGTTTCCTTTTACAGCCGGTCCGCCTTCTCCCCGGCGTACCACATATTATAGGTCTGCCGGTAGATTTCCGCGGCCTTTTCCGTGTGGCAGACCATCCGCACCCGGCGGGGGAGCGCGTGCTCCCGGAGAAAGTCCATAATCGCCTTCAAGGCCACGCTGGCCGCCTGGGCCATGGGGTAGCCATATACCCCGGTGGAGATGGAGGGGAAGTCGATGGTTTCAATGCCGTGCTCCTCCGCCAGCTCCAGACAGGCGCGGTAGCAGGAGGCCAGCAGCGCCGCCTCTCCGGCGGTTCCTCCCCGCCAGATGGGCCCGGGGGTGTGGAGCACATACCGGGCGGGGAGGTTATAGCCCTTCGTCAGCTTGGCCTGCCCGGTCTCGCAGCCTCCCAGAGTCCGGCACTCCGCCAAAAGCTCCGGACCGGCGGAGCGGTGAATGGCCCCGTCCACGCCGCTGCCGCCCAGAAGGGTGGTGTTGGCGGCGTTGACAATGGCTTGGGCGTTGGATTTCGTAATATCGCCTACGAGGATGGAAAAACGGTCCATGGCAGGATCCTCCTTGGTTGATGAAGTGGTTCTCTTATATAGTATCGGACCTTCGCCTGGAAGGCAACGAAAATTTTTTCGGGAAATTTCGAGATTCCCCTTGACTTTGCCGTAACGTCAGCCCTTATACTCCAGTTTGTCAGGAGGGATACCGCTATGGAATACACCGTTAAAGCTCTGGCGGAGCTGGCGGGGGTCACGCCCCGGACGCTGCGCTGGTACGACCAAAAGGGCCTTCTCAAACCCCGGCGGACCACAGAGGCAGGCTACCGTCTCTATGGCCGGGAAGAGGTGGACCGGCTCCAGACCATCCTCTTTTATAAAGAGCTGGGCCTGGAACTGGAGGCCGTCCGGGAAATTCTGGACGCGCCGGGCTTCGACCGTTTGGCGGCGCTGCAGAGCCACCTGGCGGAGCTGGAGACCCGGCGGCGGCGGTTGGACGCCCTGATCCTGACGGTAGAGAAAACCATCGACGAGACAAAAGGAGGAACCCCCATGTTGGACAAGGAAAAATTTGAGGCGTTCAAGCGCCGGGCCGTGGAGGCCAACGAGGAACAATATGGAAAGGAGATCCGTAAGAAATACGGTGACGAGACCGTCGACCGGGCCAACGCCAACGTCCTTTCTCTGAGCGAAGAAGACTACGGACAGTGGAAGGCCCTGGGAGAGGAAATCCGCTCCGCCCTGTCCGCCGCCGTTCGGGAAAACGAGGACCCGGCAGGGAAGGAAGGGCAGCGCGTCGCGGAGCTCCACCGCCGCTGGCTGTCGTACAGCTGGGAGACCTACACGCCCCAGGCCCACCGGGGTCTGGCCGAGCTGTACACGGCAGACAAGCGCTTCACCGCCTATTATGACCAAGAGGTCCCCGGCTGCGCCGCGTTTTTGCGGGATGCCGTTCGGATCTATACAGAGTAAGCCCAGGGCCCTCAGGCTGGCGAAAATTCTTTTTCGCCAGCCTGAGCAAGTTTTTCCGGACTTCTTCGAAGCCCGAAAAAACTTCTGATTGAAAACGAGAGAAACCTATCAGGGGTTTCTCTCGTAGCTCTTTTCCGTTCCGCTCTCTTTTAGATGGCTCTTTTTTTGACAAGCCGGGGACCTGCCTTGTGGCGAGCCTATCCGGCGCTCCCGGCCGGAGATCGGGAAGACCATGGCCCCCCCGGCTTCCCCTGTGAGGCCGGGTTCGAAAAAAATTTTCCCCCCGCAAACTTTTTGCCCTCCTTCTCCGTCTATACTACAGAAACCGCCCAAAGCCCAGGCGCCGGACCGGGCGGGACCCTTACAGAAAGGAGTGTCGATGTGACAAAGGAAGAGACGTTGACCTCATTCCTCATCGAGACCCAGGCCCGGTCTTACCGGCTGGCCTACAGCATCCTTCAAAACCGGGAGGAAGCCCTGGACGCGGTACAGACCGCTGTTTGCCGGGCCCTGGAACGGCAGGACAGTCTCCGGAACGCCGGAGCTCTGCGAACCTGGTTTACCCGCATCCTGGTGAACGCCTGTAACGATACCCTCCGCCAGCGAAGCCGGATCATCCCCTTCCCCGAGGAGGGGCTGGAGCTGGGCCAGGAGGACCCGGAACTTTCGGACGATTCTTTGGCCAGACGGGTGGACGCCCTGCCCGTTGAGATGGGAACCGTCATCCGGCTGCGATTTTACGAGGAACTGACTCTGAAGGAAATCAGCGAGATCACCGGGCAAAACGTAAACACCGTGAAGAGCCGTCTGTACGCGGGGCTGAAAAAGCTGCGCGTCGCCATGGAAGGAGAGGTTATATGATGAACGAATTCAAAAAAGCCAAGGAGCACTATGACAACACCCCCATTCCCGCCGAACTGTCGGACCGGGTTCAGGCGGGCATCCGGGAGGGTCAGGCCCGTTACCGGAGCCAAAACCGCCAAAGCCGCCGGGGCACGTCCCTTCGCCGCTGGGGCGTTACCGCCGCCTGCTTCGCCGTACTGCTGACCACGCTGAACCTGTCCCCCACGGTGGCAAAGGCCGCCGCCGACGTCCCCGTGCTGGGCGGACTGTTTCAGGTTTTGACCTTCGTGGACTACGATAAGACGGAGGACGGCATTCACTACGATGTCTCCGCGCCACAGGTAGACGCCGGGACCGATCTGGCGGAGCAAGTCAACGCCGCCATTCAGGAAAAGATGGACGCCCATCTGGCGAAAGCCCAACAGGACTGGGATGACTACCGGAACGCCTTCTTCGCCACCGGCGGCACCGAGGAGGAGTGGGCCGGCCGGGAGATGGACGTAATCGTGGATTACGAGATCAAGAGCCAGAGCGATTCCCGGGTTTCCTTTGTTGTCACCTTTGCCGAGGGCTGGGTGGCCTCCTATCAGGAGCGGTACTACTACAATCTGGACCTGGCCGAGGGCCGGGACTTGACCCTCCGGGACTACCTGGGCGAGGACTGGGTGGAAACCTGCAACACCGCCATCCAGACGCAGATTGACGAGAGCGTGGACGAGGAGGGCTTCACCCTGTTCTTCACTCCGGACCAGGGCGGCTTTACCACCGTGGACGAAAGCACCGGCTTCTACGTCCGGGAGGACGGGACCGTGGTGGTGTGCTTCCCCGAGTACAGCATCGCCGCCGGAGCGGCGGGCATGCCGGAGTTCCCCATCAACTGAAAACCGAAACCGAAGGCCGCCCCGAAAGGGGCGGCCTTTTTGCGCGTCTTTGGTCCTGGAACGCCGTTTCCATGGTTTCAGGGGGAATTCTATCTGGCTTCCTTTCAGGACGACCACACAAACGGCAGAGGGAACTTGCTTGGAAAACCGGCAAAGCGGAGGTATGATTTCCGCCGGGAGGGTCAAGCTATCCTCAGCGAGGCTCCTGAAAACCGCCCGGCTTGTCCCGGGCGTACAACGACAGCAGCGAGGTGAATTCCATGAATTCCATCTGGACCGCCACAGCGGACATGCCCTCCTTCGCCCCTCTGGACGGGGACCTGAATACCGACACGCTCATCCTTGGCGGCGGTATGGCCGGCCTTCTGTGCGCCCACTACCTGGACCGGGCCGGGGTAGACTATGCCCTGGTGGAGGCGGGCCGCCTCTGCGGCGGCGTGACGGGCAATACCACCGCCAAGCTCACCTTTCAGCACGGCTTGCTCTACGGGAAGCTCCTCCGGACCTTCGGCCCGGAGAGGGCCCGGCTTTACCTGGAGGCCAACCGGGCGGCCCTGGGGCGCTTCCGGGAATTGTGCCGGGACATCGACTGCGATTTCCAGGAGCGGGATGCCTATGTCTACGCCGGGGGAGACTGCCGGGAGCTGGACCGGGAGCTGGAGGCCCTGTCCCGCCTGGGCTTTCCGGCGGAGCTGGTTCGGACTCCCGAGTTGCCCATGCCCACGGCGGGGGCGCTGAAATTCCCGAAACAGGCCCAGTTCCACCCCCTGAAGTTCGCCGCCGCCATCGCCCGGGACCTCCGGATTTTTGGGGATACCAAGGTCCTGGAGCTGGGCCGGGGAACGGCGGTGACGAACCGGGGAACCATCCGGGCGAAGCGGATGATCGTTGCCACCCATTTTCCCCTGCTCAACAAACACGGAGCCTATTTCCTCAAGCTCTATCAGCACCGCTCCTATGTGCTGGCGCTGGAGAACGCCGGGAGTCTGCCGGGAATGTACGTGGACCAGAAGGAAACGGGCCTGTCCTTTCGGAACTCCGGGGAGCTGCTTCTCCTGGGCGGCAGGGGACACCGGACCGGAAAGCCCGGAGGCGGCTGGCGGGAGCTGGAGGACTTTGCCCAGCGGCACTATCCCCAGGCCCGGATCGCCGCCCGCTGGGCCACCCAGGACTGCATGACTCTGGACGGCGTGCCCTATGTGGGCCAATACTCCCGCCGGACGGAGGGGCTGTATGTGGCTACGGGCTTCAACAAGTGGGGGATGACCTCCTCCATGGCGGCGGCGGAGCTGCTGGCGGATCTGCTCCTGGGCCGGGCGAATCCCTATGAGGAGCTGTTCTGTCCCTCCCGGAGCGTGCTCCGGCCCCAGCTGGCGGCCAATGCCTGGCAGTCCGCCCTGGGGCTGCTGACGCCTACGGCGCCCCGGTGCCCCCACATGGGCTGCGCCCTGAAGTACAACGCCCAGGAGCACAGCTGGGACTGCCCCTGCCACGGGTCCCGGTTCGGGGAGGACGGGGAGCTTCTGGACAATCCGGCGACGGATGACAAGCGGATGTAGGGGCGGCTGCTTTCCAGCGGGAGCGTTGAGGGAGACGCCGGGCTGAAGGCCCCGCTTTCCGGCGGATAGCCCGCCGGGTATTCGGGAACAGTATACAGCGGCGGCGGGACCGGCGCAAGTCCCGCCGGATTGAGAGGAGGATGTTTCATGAAAATCGACCACAGAAAGGCGGCTGTCATTGGCTGCGGCAACGTGGGGGCGTCCATCGCCTTCCGCTTTTTGCAGCAGGGCCTGTTCACCCGCCTGGTACTCCTGGACGCCAACCGGGAAAAGGCGGAGGGGGAGGCCATGGACCTCCGGGACGGATTGCCCTATGGCGCGGCTATGGAGATCACCGCCGGGAGCTATGACGATCTGACGGACTGCGCCCTGGTGGTGATTACCGCCGGGGCCAACCAGAAGCCGGGAGAGACCCGGCTGGACCTCATTGGGAAGAACACGGAAATTCTCCGCTCCATCTTGCGGGAGATTACCGCCCGGGACTTTGGAGGCATCCTTCTGGTGGTGTCCAACCCGGTGGACGTGCTGACCTACGCGGCCTGGAGGCTGTCGGGCTATCCCCGGGAGCGGGTCATCGGCTCCGGGACGGTGCTGGACACCGGGCGGCTCAAGCAGCTGCTGGGAGCGGAGCTGGAGGTGGACAGCCGGAATATCCATGCTTTCATCATCGGGGAGCATGGAGACAGCGAACTGGCGGTGTGGAGCGAGGCCAATGTGTCGGGCCTGGATTTGGAGGACTTCTGCCGGGTCCGGGGGCAGACCCTGGGAGCGGAGAACCGGGATCGGCTGTACCGGGAGGTTCGGGACAGCGCTTATCAGATCATCCAGCGGAAGGGAGCCACCTATTACGGAATCGCCATGGCGGTGGGCCGGATCGCGGAGGCCATCGTGAAGGACGAACGGGCGGTGCTGCCGGTGTCGGCGGTGCTGGACGGGCAGTATGGGATGAACGGATTGGTGCTGAGCCTTCCGTCCATCGTGGGCCGGAAGGGCTTGCAGGAGATTTTGGAGATGCCGCTGAGCGGCGAGGAGCGGGCGGCGCTGGCGGCTTCGGCGGAGCAGATGTGGGAAGCCATCGGGACGTTGAAGCTGTCATAACACATGGCACACCGGCCAGAGTTCTGGCCGGTGTGCCTGGAGATTATCGGAGGGCGGCTCCGGTGGCGTGAGCCGGGGGATCCTGGAGGGCTTCCCGGAGTTTTTCGAGAGCCCGTTTTTCGATGCGGGATACATAGCTTCGGGAAATGCCAAAGGAGGAAGCGATCTCCCGCTGGGTTAAGGGCACGGTTCCTCCCAGGCCATAGCGAAGGCGGACGATTTCCGCCTCCCGGGCGGTGAGATACTCCCGCACCAGCTTGTGAAGCCGGAGGGCGTTGTCCCGGTCGTGGAGGTCCTCCAGCATGGTATCGTCTACGCCGACGATGTCCATAAGCTGGAGTGCGTTGCCCTCCTTGTCGGTGTCGATGGAGTCGGAGAGGGAGACCTCGCCCTGGAGCTTTTTCTGGCTGCGGAAGTACATTAGGATTTCATTTTCAATGCATCGCGCCGCGTAAGTGGCCAGCCGGGCTCCCTTGGTGGGGTCAAAGCTGGAAATGCCCTTGATGAGACCGATGGTGCCGATGGAGATCAGGTCTTCCTGGTCGGAGCTTTGGGTGTAATACTTCTTGGACGGATGAAGCAAAGGGAGGAATCCATCCGGTTGAAAGCGGCCTCCCATGGGCCGCCGAATTTCAGGTGGATGTCCAGGTGGATTTCCTCTTTGGTACTGTTCTTTTTGACCACGATTTTGTCCAGGATTGTGGTGACAAGGGCGGAATGGATGCCGTTTTGGAAGGAAAGCTCCCGCTCCAGGGCGGCGCGGATTTCCTCCAGCTGTGCCGCCGTTCGTTGGCCCTTTTCCGCCTCCGCCCGGAGGGCTTCCAGCCGTTCCTCCAGGGCTTGGATCTGTTGGTTGAAGCCGTCGTTGCGCTGCTTGAACTCCACTGTGGTGATGACGCCCTCAATGCTCATCTCCAGCAGACGGTCTTTTTTTGCCTGGATGGCGGACAGGTCCTCTTCGATGCGCCGGATGTCCTGGGCGTAGTCGTGTTCGTCTGGGACAGATTGGAGGACTGTCACTACCGCGTCGATGATGGCCTGTTTGTTTTGCGCCAATTGGCTGAAGATGTCGGCCATGATTTGATTCAGCTCCGTTGTCCGGAGCTGGGGTGCGGAACAGGCTGCCCGCCCTTTATCTCGGTAGACACGACACTGCCAGGCCTCCTTTTCATCCTTGGCGCTTTTCAGCAGTTGACGGTGGAAGCTGGTGCCGTGTTCCTCACAGATGATCTTGCCGCTGTAAGGATATCGGTTGTGGAATTCCGCCCCGCTTTGATGGGACATCATCTGTTTACTGCGTCGCTTGTAGAGGGCGTTGGCCCTGTCCCATAGCTCCTCGGAGACGATCGCCGGGATAGACGGATCTGGATACATGACCCATTCGCTCTCGTCCATGAAAATTTTCCGCTTACTGCGGTAGTCCACTGTCTGGCTTTTGTTGGCACAGTACCAGCCCTTATATTTTGGATTGCAGAGAATATGCCGGATGGTGAGCACGTTGAAAGCGTTGCCCTTGCGGCTGGTAAAGCCCTCGTCGTACAGCACCTGAGAAATGCGGCGGATGCCCATTTGCTGATTGGCGTAGAGGTCGAAAATCCGCCGTACTACCTGGGCCTCCCCCGCATTGATGGTCAGCACACAGTCCTTTTTGTCATACCCCCACAGCTTGTCATTGCCCAGCACGTGGCCGTTTTTGATGGCTTGCCGGAAACCGAACTTCAGCCGCTCGGACAGCTTGCGCACCTCGTCCTGAGCCACCCCGGCCATGACCACCAGCCGGAACTCGCTGTCGGAGTCCAGGGTGTTGATGTTGTCGTTTTGGAACAGTACCCCCACGTCGTGTTCCAGCAGCTCCTGAGTGTACTGGATGCTGTCCAGCGTAGAACGGGAAAAGCGGGAGATCTCCTTCGTGATGATGAAGTCAAACCGCCCTGCTTTGGCGTCCGCTATCATCCGTAAGAAGCTGTCCCGCTTTTTGGTGCTGGTGCCGGAAATACCCTCGTCCACATAGCCCTGAACATAGGTCCAATTCCGTTTTTCCTGAATGAATTGTGTGTAATACTGTACCTGGTTTTCCAAACTGTTGAGCTGTTCATCCTTGTCTGTGGAAACTCTGGCGTAGAAGGTTACCCGCAGGGGCAGGTCGAAGATGGTTTTCCCGTTCCGCATTTCATTTCGTATCCTAAGTACATTCATGAATCTCCGCCTCCTTTGTCAAGCACACAGGATACTGGAAAAGCTCCGGGAAGTCTATCACAGAATGTACCAAATCCACGGCCCTGGAATAGGTGAAATCCGATATCAGGCCAAGGGCGCGGATATGATCCAGCAGGACCTTGACCAGCTCTTTTTGCGCGCTTTCCAAATTGCATCACCTCGGTTCATGGATATGCTGCGGGAACAAAAAAATGCCGGACGGATTTACTCCGTCCGGCAATATAGCGTGTTCTCAAAATGATTCCTTACCAATCACCTCTGCCTCTGCCAAAGAAAACCGTACTGAGCGCTGATCCTGCATCAGTACGCCGGGAACACGGTAAGAGTATTCCGGATTCCAACCGTGGAGATTAGCTAGAATCCCGCACAGCTTACAGCTGGATACTTCAAACGAGCGCTTGCCGTTATACACATTCGGCGGGGCCCTGTGGGACTTGAGGTCTCTGGTTTCATATGCGCGCATCAGCAGCGACTGCCCATCCGAGGAAATCAAAAAGCATATCCGCTTTGGCTGGCCGATGAGCCGAAGCGTTTCTGTAAAAATGTGAATCCGTCCAACCCTTAAGTAAAAGGAAATGTGAATGTCATTCATTTCTCCGATGTTCTCTCTTTGCCTTTCCACTGCTCCGGAGAGCTGAAATCGAAAAGGAGCATGACCTTGTTGTCTACTGTCACAACGCGCCCCACCGCCCTGCAAACACAGCCGGTATCCCAGTTCCACATTTCGTAAAGCTTCGAAGAAAATCTGACGCATTCCATGCGCCGGGGGGCGTAATCTTTGATGTTTTTTCTCCAGGGAATGCCGTCCTTGTCTTTCATGGTTACCGGAACAAGCAAGACGCTCTTTTTCTGAGGATGAATTTCAATCCTCACCCGTTCACAGTTGTTCAGGGCCGTCAAAGCTACCTTATTAAAGGTGATCCCGCCGCTCCAAATCGTGCATGTCGGGGAATAGTAGCCGGATCTGCGTGTAAAGAGGTCTCCGCTGACTACCTGAAAACCGTCCATGGAAATTTCCTCAATCTCACTGCTGAAAGGAATCGCCGCCATTTGTAGCCCTCCTATACTCTGTCAGTTGTAATATAACCGTCCGCAAGATCAATTTTGTACTGCTCCTCGTGAGATTCCACCGGCGTTCCGAAATAGTCCCTCCATTCTCCCGGAAGGTAGGACCGCCGCTTTCTCCCGCCCATAAACAGCTCGAAATCCGTCAGCTTAAACAGAAACAGCATTTCCTCCTGATAGACGGCGGGCCTGCCCATCATTTTGTAGCGGTATTCCGAGTCCCATTTCATCAAGTCAAAGACCTTCCCCGCGAAAATCCTGCACAGCATATCCCGGTTGGAGAGCTCCTTTTCTCCTCCGCCCTTCGCCCACCGCAGAGAGTCCGGCGCGTCGGGAAGGCAGGGGCGAATAATCAGACGCCGCTGCTCCGGGTGAATCAGAATCTGAATGTGCGTCACGCCCGGGAACCTCCGTAGGCAGGCCATGTTGAACTTGATTCGGGTCGGCCAGATGGTAATGGCCGGTTCGTAGGTGTGTGAGAAAAGCTCCGCCCTGGTGACCTGATATCCCGCTAAATCCGCCACGGCTTCCGGGTCCTCATCATCGAGCGGCCTTGCATTCAAAAAAATATCATCCAATTGACTATGATCCAACATGACCGGCGGCCGCCTCTCTTGTAAGTGTTTCCATCATGATTTGGAGTTCTTCTTCCGTTGGCGCTCTGTACTGCGCCATGCCGGGAGCCGGGATACTGGGCCTGCGGGTCTGCCAGGCCGCGCTCCCCGCCATGTAGAAAATCTCGTTTTCCACGATGTGTTCGTAAAACTCCTCGCCAAAACGATCCTCCCATTGTTCCTGAAACAGTTCCACGCGCTTCTTTTTTAAAGTGTTTTCATCTGCCGGGGTCAGCAGCACAGATACGGCTTGTTCCAGGTTGAACATGATGATTTGGCCGTCGTTGCACCGCACCCAGGTTCCTCTGACTCTGTAGATAAAATCCGGATTCCACTCCATAATGCGAAAGAGCGCGGCGCAAAAGTGCCGGCAGCACAGCGCCTTCGCGTACAGCGGCTTGGCGGCGTCAGAACGCCATTTGATACTGTGCGTCGCGTTTTCCTCACAGGGCCTGATGGCGATTTTACGTTCAGAAGGATGAAGAAGCAATTGAATATGACCGATGTCCGCGAATCTTCTCACGCAAAAAAGATTGAACGTAATCCTGTCCCTGGAGATTGTGATTGCCGGACCTTCATACCGGGTCTGTAGAAACTGGCTTCTGACAACCTGATATCCCTCCAGATTAAACGCGGAGAATGTGCTTCTTTGAATTTTGGCTTTTCGGTCCGGCCCTTTCACGCTGTTGGATGTATCGTAGTAAAGCCCGGGATCATCATTGACCCAGTGATGGTTAATGGGAACAAACCCGTGAAAAACTCCGCCGTCTATCACTTGAAGAACGGGCAGACCGCCCCGCATGTGGTGCTTTCGATTTTGAAGAAGCGTCTGCGCCATCTCGAACGTCTCCCTTGGAATAATGGCTTTATGCTGTCCCATGTAGTGGTATTGATCCAGGTCCTGCCGGTTCTTCCTGCGCTTATGCTCAAACAAATCTGATGTAAAGGTTTTCCAGGTCAAGACATCGCCGCAGTACCGCTCATTTGTGAGGATATAGCCGATAGAGCCGCTGTTCCAATCGGTATTTCCGGTTTTTGTCCGGCAGCCGATATCCGTCAGGAAATCCGCGATATGCGACTGGGACCATCCATGGAGATATACGTCGAAAATGAAGCGGACCACCTTAGCCTCTTCTTCGTTGACGACAAGCGGAGCGTATTTGATATAGCCGCCGGCGGCATCCCTCTGCCTGTCATAGCCCAGCAAAGGAGGGGTCAGCAGCTTGCGGTCCTGAAACCGCTGGGCCAGCGACCAGACCATGGCCTCCCGCTTTTTAATGGATTCCTCCTGGGCAATCGAGGCGAGAAAGGTCAGCATCAATTCCGAATCCTTCCCCAGAGTGTTCAGATGATCTGTCTCAAAAAACACGCCCACCGGAGGAGAGAGATTTTTGAGCTTCCGAATCAGGGAGATACAGTCCACCAGGTTCCTCGCGAAACGGGAGACGCTTTTTGTCACGATCAGGTCGTATTCGCCGTTCTCGCAGGCGGCGATCATGGCGTTGAATTCCGTGCGGTTTTTCAACGACGTGCCGGAGATGCCCTCGTCCGCGTAGACGCGCTTTAAATCCCAGTTGGGCCGCTCCTTCGCCAGCTGCCGGTAATGGGCCTGCTGGAGTTCAAAGGAGGAAAGCTGTTCCTCGCTGTCTGTTGAGACACGGCAGTAGGCACACACTCTGAAGATTTGAGCCGGGTCGTCAAAATGGACTTTCGGTTTGGCGGGGATGAACACTTTGCCGTCGTTGCCCTCGCTTTGATACGGCTTTCCTTGCGCTTCTCTGTCGTTGAGGGGCATAAAAGTACCTCCATTTTCAAATTCTCTGGCTATTGATTTTAATGTGCCTGCAATTGACGAATTCTTCGGTTTTTCTCTGACAGCTCGGAAGCCATGTTGTAAAGCAGGGCCGTATCCTCTCCGGTGAGATCAAATGTGTCAAAGGTAAGTGCGCTTGTCCTCCCCAAAAGGTAGTCCGTGCTTACACCAAATACGTCGGCGATTCGGGAAAGCGTATCCAGCGGGGGCTGGCGTACGTTGCTCTCATATGAGGAAATGGTGCTTCTGTCTACTCCCAACAGACGGGCCAGCTGTTCCTGTGAAAGGTGCATGGACTGCCGGAGCCTTTTGAGCCGTTCGGAAAGACAATATATCACAATTTACACCACCCTGCTGAATAAGAGAGATTATATCAGCAAAATAGCGACGTTTGGTCGCATTCCTGCGACACTTTGTAACTTTTTACAATTTCAAAATGGCATTACACCGGTTTGCGGATATGCTTGGAGAACAAAAACTGCCGGGAGGATTTCCTCCGTCCGGCAGTTGCTGAAATATTATAGAACAGGCGGCTCATTGACCGGCGGCCGGCAGCTGTGCCCCCGGCAGACATAGAACGTCACCTTTCCGTTTTTCAGCGGGTACTCTCCTCCCGGTTCCCGCAATACCACAGCCGCTTCCGCCGGGAGCTCCAGGGGAAAGCAGTCTGCCTCCGGCTTCCCCGACAGCACCACGGTCACCTTGGGCGGCGGGTCACGGCGGTCCAGGAGCGCCAGCAGGAACATGGCGTACCCGGCGGGATATTGGCCTGCGTCAGCCGCCAGAAAGTCCAGCTGCCGCTCCGCCAGAGGGCCATAAGTCTCCTCGGAAACCAGCTGGCTGAGCCGCGCCAGATTCCAGGCCATCAGGGAGTTCCCGCTGGGCATCGCTCCGTCATAGGTCTCCTTGGGCCGGAGAATCAGGGACTCGTGATTCTCGCTGTAGAGATAGAAGCCGCCATGTTCCCGATCCTGGAATTGCTCACAGGCATCCCGGCAAAGCTCCTCCGCCCGGGTCAGATACGCCTTGTCCAGCGTGGCCCCATACAGCGCCAGTTGGGCAAACAGGCAGGCGGCGTAGTCGTCCAGAAACCCCTTTTCACCCCGCCGCCCGGCCCGGAAGCTGACGTGGAGCGACTTACCGTCCCAGAGATGCTCCCAGAGGAAGCGGTCTGCCTGTTTCGCGGCCTCCAGGTATTTTTGTTCGCCGCCGGCCTGATACAGCCGGCACAGAGCCGTGATCATCTGGCTGTTCCAGGCGGTCAGAATTTTGTCGTCCAGGCGGAGGGCACAGCGGCTTTTGCGGTACTGATAAACCGTTTCCAGAAGACCGTCCAAGGTCCGGTCCTCCGGGTCGCTTTGAAGGAGATTAGGGATATTTTTCCCCTCAAAATTCCCGGCGGCTGTAATGTCGAAGTGCTGGTTGAAGGCCCCGCCCCGCTCCGGGCCCAGGAGGCGGACGGTCTCCTCTAGCGTGAAGAGATAATACTTTCCCTCCTCGCCGTCGCTGTCGGCGTCCTGGGCGCTGTAGAAGCCGCCCTCTGGGGCGGTCATCTCCCGGAGAACAAAGTCCGCCGTCCGCTCCGCCGCCAGCAGATACAACTTCTTCCGGGTGATGCTGTATGCCTCACAGTACGCCAGAATCAGCAGGGCGTTGTCGTACAGCATCTTCTCAAAGTGGGGGGCCAAAAACCGCTCGTCGGTGGAGTAGCGGCAAAAGCCCCCGCCGATATGGTCGAACAGTCCGCCCCGGACCATCTGCGTCAGCGTCCGCTCCGCCATCTCCAGGCACTCCGGGTCTCCCCGCCTCCGGTAATACGCCAGGAGAAATATAAGATTGTGGGGGGAGGGAAACTTGGGCGCACCGCCGAAGCCGCCGTTTTCCCGGTCGAACAGCCGCTTATAGAGCTGGACGGCGTCTTCCAGCAGCTCCGGTTCCGCCCTGTCTTCCGCTGTGTTTGCGCGGCTGAGCAGATCCATGATTTGCTCAGCCGGGCCCAGCAGCGCGGAACGGTCCTGTTCCCACTTCTCGTGAATGACCGTCAGCAGTTCCTGGAAGCTTACCAGATTGCCCCGGCGGCGTTTGGGGAAGTAGGTCCCGGCAAAAAAAGGCCGCTTCTCCGGTGTCAGGAAGATGCTGGCAGGCCACCCGCCGTTTCCGGTGAACGCCTGACAGACCGCCATATAGACGCTGTCCAGGTCGGGCCGCTCCTCCCGGTCCACTTTAATCGAGATAAACCAGCGGTTCAGCAGTGCCGCGGTCTCGGGGTCCTCGAAGCTCTCATGGGCCATGACGTGGCACCAGTGGCAGGTGCTATAGCCGATACTGAGGAAGACGGGCTTGTCCTCCTCACGGGCCCGGAGGAACGCCTCCTCACACCAGGGATACCAGTCCACCGGATTCTCCGCGTGCTGGAGGAGGTAGGGGCTGGTTTCGTATTGCAAATGGTTGGACACAGGTTCACATCCTTTTTGCCCTTAGGATGACTGTGATTCCGTGGAATTATACCCGGGACGGCCTGTGAAATGCAGGCATCCGCACGGACAGGCGTCCGCGCACTTCCCGCAGCGGACGCATTCCAGGGAGCGGGAAATCTCGAGTAGGGAAAGGTCCACCGGGCAGGCCCTCTCACAGGCTCCGCAGGAGACACAATTTTCTTGGTCCCAGTGAATCTGCACAAGGCTGAAGCGGTTGAACCAGCCGTAAATGGCCCTCAGGGGGCACAGGTACTGGCAGAAGGGGCGGAACACCTTCACGGAAAGCAGGACGATCATCAGCAGGATGCCCAGCTTCCAGAGGAACAGCCCGCCAAGGTGCTGGGGGCCACGGCCCGGAAGGAGAGCCACATGGAGGGCGCGGGCTGGCTGGTGAGCTGGTGCGTGGGGCATGACCGTAGAATCGTTGCGGCAGTCATTCGGGATGCAAATGACTGCGCTCTGGTATACGAGACCCTCGACAAAGCCATGACTGACAATCCGGACGCACACCCGCTGTTCCATAGCGACAGGGGCTTCCAATATACAACGCAGGTGTTCCACGACAAGCTGGCTGCGGCTGGCATGACCCAAAGTATGTCCCGGGTGGGCAAGTGTATTGATAATGGTCCTATGGAGGGGTTCTGGGGCATCCTCAAGAGGGAACGCTATTATGGGCGGCGTTTCACCAGTCGAGAGGAACTGGTCTGGATGATTGAGGACTACATCGCTTATTACAATTCCAGGCGACTCCAGCGCGGCCTTGGCGTACTCACACCTTTTGAGAAGCATGAACTGGCTATGGCGGCATAACCAGACCTTGCAAAATCTGTTTGGATGCCATCGGCGGACAAATAAATTTTGCAAGGTGCCACAGTGCTACAGCACTGTGAATTTTCAATGAATTATTTCACTGTCTACTTGACGGGGAGCAGTTCAAAATGTCGCTCACCACCATTTTTCTTTTTGAGGGGAGGTTTTGAAAATGGCAACTACACGATTGATGCCCTTGCATAGCGGCAAAGGACGGACCGTGGCCGAAGCTCTGGGCCGGGTGACGGACTATGTGAAGAATCAAGAGAAAACCAACGGCGGCGATTTGGTCACGGCCTACCAATGTAACCCGTCCATCGCTGACCAGGAGTTTCTATTTTCCAAACGGCAGTACGCCGCCATTACTGGCAGAGAGCGGAAGGACAATGATGTGATCGCCTACCATCTGCGCCAGTCCTTCAAGCCAGGGGAGGTCACGCCGGAGCTGGCGAATAAGATTGGCTATGATCTCGCTATGTCGCTGACAAAGGGTAAACACGCTTTTGTCGTCTTTACCCACGTTGACAAGCATCACATTCACTCGCATATCGTGTTCAACTCGACCGCCATAGACTGCACCCGGAAATTCCGAAACTTCTGGCGGTCCTCGTTCGCAATTCGCAAAATCTCCGATATGCTGTGCCTGGAAAATGGCCTGTCGGTGATTGCGGAGCCGAGGCCCAGCCGGGGCAGCTACGGAACATGGTTAGGTGAGGACAAACCACCTACCGTCCGGGGGCAGTTAGAGCAGATCATCGACACCGCCCTCGGTCAAGGCTGCAAGGATTTTGACAGCTTCATCGCCGCCATGAGAGCGGCGGGCGTAGAGGAGAAACGGGGCAAGCACCTAGCGTTCAAAATCCCAAATGGCAAGAGGTTCGTCCGCTGTGATTCTCTCGACGCTGACTACTCCGAAACGGCGATTATGGAGCGCATTTGCGGCAAGCAGATCGTCGCTCCCAGGGCAAAGGCGGCGGTGAAGCCTAAGCCTAATTTGCTCATTGACATTCAGGCAAAGATGGCCGAAGGAAGGGGCAAAGGATATGAACGCTGGGCGAAAACTTTCAATCTCAAAGAGATGGCAAAGACGCTCATCTACTTGCAGGAAAATGGGCTGACCGACCTCGGAGAATTGGAGAAAGCCTGTGATGCGGCGGTTCAGAAATTCAACGATTTAGCTGACCGGACGAAAGCCGCCAGCGCAAGAATGAAGGACATTTCCGAACTGCAAAAGCACATCGGCGCTTACGGTAAGACACGAGAGATTTACGCGCAATATCGGAAATTGACGGGCAGGAAAAGGGAGAAATTTTATGAACAGCATAGCAGTGAAATCACGGCCTGTCAAGCGGCGAAGCGGTACTTTGATTCCCTCGGTTTGAAGGAACTGCCGTCCATGCAATCGCTGAAACAGAAGTATGCCATGTTGCAGGCAGAGAACAAAAAGCGGTATCCAGAGTACAAGCAGGCACGAGAAAAAATGATAGAACTGCTCACTGCCAAAAACAACGTGGATCGGATTTTGGGCGTGACGGAGAAAGAGAAAAATCGTAGCCGCCAGCAGGAGGCGCGGTGATGATTTTTTCTCTCCCTGCATAATGGGGCCCCCGCGCAAGCCCAGCGAAGCGGGTTGCGTGGGGAAAGGAGGGACAACGAAATGAAGCGGATGCCCGCCGTCAGGCGGGCGCAGCGGAGTGGAGTTTGTCCCGACGCGCAGACGCCGAAGGCGGCTTAAAAGGACCGGCGCAGTTGCGCCGGTCCTTACGGGGGCTTGGGGGCGGAGGCCACCAACAAGCGAGCGCCGGTATATACCGGCGCATTGCTTGCTGCTGCCATCCCTGCCAGCAGCAGGGAGTGTCCTATCGGCAGATTTTATGTTTGGGAAGGTGTCCTGTAGGGGCCGGGCTCTGTCCCGGCCCGTTTGTAGGGAAACTGGCTGTTTTCGGGGGAACGGACGGGCACGGAGGAGGCCCATCCCTATGGTGTACCCCTGGAGAACCCGGATAAAAGGATAACATGCGCGTTTGGACACTTCCTCAGCAGCACTGCCCTTTGACGGCAGCGCCGAAAAATGCTATAATGGCACAAACTGTTCCGCAGGGAGGTGACCGCCCCATGTACCGTATCGCAATATGCGAGGACGAGCCATCCATGGCGCAAGAAAATGAGGCTATGATTTGCCGCATTCTGGAGGCCCGTCATTTCCAGCGGGATATTGATTTTTCCGTTTCCGGCTTTTCGGCAGCGGGACCGCTGCTGACCGTCCTGCAGAAACAGCCTGTGGCGTTTCATCTGCTCTTGCTGGATATTGGGCTGGCCCAGGAAAACGGCATGGAACTGGCCAAACGTCTGCGGGAATTGAATGTCGGCTGCTCCATTATCTACATCACCTCTTATGCGGAATATATGTCCGATTCCTTTGCCACCCACCCGCTGGAATACCTGATGAAGCCGGTGGACGAGGAGAGGCTGGAAAAGGCCATCAAGTGGGATCTGCAAAAAAACCACCGCCCAGGACAGATCGCACTGCCTGTAAGGGGCGGCTTGCGCAAAGTGGAGGCAAAAGACATCCTTTACGCGGAAGCGGTCAACCATAAGTCCGCCGTCCATCTGGCGGGAGAAGAAATTCCCATCAACCTGAGTTTTCGGGAAATGCTTTCCCGCCTGCGGGGGGACGCGTTCTGCCGCTGCCACCATAGCTTTGTCGTGAATCTGGAGCACGTCCTCAAGCAGACCACACGCGGACTGCTGCTGGACACAGAGACGGAGCTTCCGGTCAGCCGCACCTATCAGCAGGAGATCACGAAACGCTTTATCGCTTTTCTCAAATAGAAACCGCCCTCCCTGTGAACTGCCACAGGAAGGGCGGCATTCAGTCCGGCATTTGCAGGGCGGTAGCGGCGGAAAAGCAGCCATCCGAGCATTTCAGCAGCAGCTCACTGCGGTATTTCCTCGCAACCGCCTGGACCGCTTTCAGACCATAGCCGTGGGCGGACTTGTCCGCCTTGGTGGTACGGAACAGGCCGCTATCCCCGTCATAGTCCACCGGGGTGAAGCAGGAATTTTCCACCCCGATATACAGATGGTACCCCCGGATATGGAGATCCACCCGCAGCCACTTCCGCGCCCCCATTGGTGCCAGGGCGTTGGCGTCCAGGGCGTTTTGCAGAAGGTTCATCAGCACCGTGCAAAGCTCCGTGTCCGGAAAGGGCAGCGTTTCCGGCACGTCGACCCGGTGCTCCACCTCGATTCCCTGCTTCCGCGCCCGTGCCAGCATGGTGGTCAGCACGGCGTTGATGGCCGGGTGGGGGGCGCAGGCCAGGGCGGGAATGGCGGACACATCAGACACCAGGGTACTCAGATAGGCGTTTAGCCGCTCAACCTCTCCCGCGCGGGACAGGTTTTGCAGCACCAAATAATGATTCTTTACCTCATGGCGCAGCTCCCCCAGGGCGGCGGCGCTCTCCTGCACAACGGCAAGCTGCTCCCGTGTCAGGCTCTCACGGGCGGACAGCACCCGCATTTCCGTCTCCCGCCGGGCCACGCGGCGGGTCAGGGCCACCACACTTTCTAAAAAGCACAGCGCCAGCAGCAGACTGTTCCAGTAAAACAGCTCCGTGTCGATCCAGAGGATTGGGCCGGCCAGGAACGCCCATAAGATGGACGCGTGGGGACCGGTCCGCGCCGCCGGGAGGATACTCAGCAGCAGGATAGCCGCGGCGCACCCTCCCAGCCAGGGCAGGAAGCGGCGGAATACCGGATTGCCGTCCCGGACCTCCAGCGCGGCGCAGGCCAGCAGGGCGGCGATGGTAAAGCAGAACGCAAGTCCGGCATGGACGGCAATACCGGAAAAGAGCGGGACCACTGTCTGGAATCCCGCCACAACGAAGTAAAACAGCGAGGGCAGGACGGCAAAGGGAGCGAACGCCTTTCGCCATTTTTTCATGCCTAGCATCAGGTATAAGGGCGGCGCGGCGAACAGCAGCGCCCGTGACTGGCACAGCACCAGCCCGTAGAGCGCGGGCGGCAGGCTGAACAGGGAGGAGTTTTGCAGATAGAAGTACGCCGCCTGGCCCAGGGCGGCGATGCTCAGCAGCAGTACCGGCCAGGACCAGGACCCCTCCAGAGTGCCGTACAGGAGAAACAGGCCCAGCGCTAGCAAAAAGATCATGCCGAAAGCGGCGGCGGGAAAGGCCCGCAGGCTGGTATCGGCCCGGGCCAATTCGTTGATGACCGCGCTGCTGGTGAGATAGAGGGAAGGCTCCGGGTCCTCCGTGCCCTTCTCCATGATGAGGGTGAGGGCCTTACCGCTCCAATCCGGGGGAAGCGTCACATACAGATTCCCCGAACCCGCCGGGATATTCTGAAAGGGTGCGCCGTCCAGCCGCAGCTCCGCCGCCGCATACAGCTGCCGGATCTCCAGAATTGAGCGCGGCCCTTCCGCCTGCTCCGGGAGGGTGTATTCCAAAGACAGCGGACCCGCGTAGAGGTACAGGCCGTCCAGCCCCGGCGCGCCGCTCACGGCCTCCGGCGTCAGGCGTGCGGGCTCCTGCCGGGGGACCGTCTCCGCTCCCAGCAGCCACAGAAGGCCCGCCGCGCACAGCAGGAACAACCCCGCCGCCAGACAACCGGCCCACCGTTTTCCAATCCGCATATCCCGCCCTCCTCAATACCGTTTGTACTTAGCGTAACCGGGAACATTGCCGCTGTCAAGGGGCGGACAATGTTATTTGGTCGCAAATCCTGCATTCTGGTAGGGTAGTCTTGTTTTTTTCAGTGCTTTATGTATGATGTGAACTAGAAAATTGCGGCGAAAACGGATCAAGAAAGGGGCGTGCCCCTTTCTCAGTCCCCCCATGGGGGGACTGAATTCCCTCTGCCGCGCAAGGAGGAAGCTGCATGAAGCGCAGAATTTTCAGTATCCTTACCGCCCTGGCCCTGTGCCTGGGGCTTCTCCCGGGGACGGCGTTTGCGGCGGGGACACCAACCAGGACGGGGACGCTTAATCTAAGAGAGTTCTCAGCCAGCACAGATAAGACCGAAGATGAGGGCTGGAACTGGGAGATTACCGGACCCAAAAGCGGTACTCTGACATTGACAAACTGCTACATTCAATCCGATACGAAAGACGTTATTGTATTTCCGGCATACTTTACATTAACGATCATCCTGGTAGGAGACAATATCCTGGAGACCACTGCAACTCTGGGCGACCTCGACCCCATGGTCCATGGGATAGACGGGGATGGCCAGGCCATAGAAAATGAGGTCTGCCAGATTATTCAGGGAGAGGGCACGCTTCAAATCACTGGCAAGGGCACAGGATATGGTTTTGGAGGAGAAGATCTAACCGTTCAGTCAGGAACGATTACATCAGATGTCGGGTTCTGCAAAATAACGAACGAGTTTACAATGACCGGGGGGGCTGTAACCGCTTCGGGAGCGGATTATGGGCTTTATATCGTTGAGGGACCAGTCAATGTCTCCGGCGGTAAGCTGGACCTGCAAGGGACATCCTGCGGCATTTTCGTTTCTGGAATACCCAACTATGGAGCGGTAAGCGTCAACATATCCGGCGGAACGGTAAAAGCCGTCGGCAAATCAACTGCCGGTATTTTTGTTCAGCCGAATGAGGATAACTATGACCCAGATACAAGTCCCCAGGCGATCCATATCACTGGCGGCAGCTTAACAGCAGGCGGGGGTGTTGCGGGCCTTTATGCGCGGGATGTTAATGTTACCGGCGGTTCTGTGGCCGGAAACGGGGGACAGGCGGGCCTTTACGCAACAGAAGGTCTCAGCATCAGCGGCTCCAAAACATATGTCGAATGGCACGGCGCCAGCCTTCTGGATGTTTATGGGAAAACCGAAACCGCCATTACCGGCGGCGTGATAAAGGCGGACAAGGTTTCAGAGGCTGTCGTACCGGAAAACGCAATCTTGTTTGCCGGCCTGGAGGGCCAAATCTACGGAAACGCCTCCCTCGCCCAAGAGCTGACGATTCCGTCAGGCTCGACGCTGACTCTTTCCGAGGGTTCGTCTCTGACAATCGAACCGGGCGGCAAACTCGTCAACGATGGCGTTGTAGCCATAAAGCTGGGAACGGGCAGCGGCGGCGAGGGCATTTCGACTCTCATTGAGGGCCTGAAGCTCACCGGCGAAGGCACCGTGAAGGTACTAAAAGAGGATGCGGATGGCAACAAAGTTACGGAAACCTACTCCAATGAGGGCAAGCGATTGCTGGAACCGGCAGGTACGCTGGATTTCAGCGACCCGGACGGCCTTCCCGCAGACGGCGCGGACAAGGGCTACAGCTGGGACGCGGAGACGAACACCCTGACCCTCCAGGAGGGCTTCAACGCGGAGAAGGTGACACTCCCGGACGACGCGGTGACCATCGTGACGGAGGGGGAGAGTACCATTGGAGAGCTGGCCGTCAGCGGCGGCAACCCCCAGAAGACGGCGCTGACCCTCTCCGGCACGGGCAAGCTGACAGTGCAGGAGCTTATTAACATCAGCGGCAATAATAACCTCAGCCTGACGGTAGCTGCGGACGCGCGGGTGGAGGCGCTGGGCGGCGTCAACGTCAGCTCAAGCGGCGGGGTGGACGCCGTTGTCACGGTATATGGGAAGCTGACCGCGCGGCAGGCGGGCGACAGTTCCGCCGGCGTATACACTGGAAAGGTTTTCGTAGGCCCCTCCGGCGAGCTGGAGGTCTTCGGGCAAACGGGCGTACAGCTAAGCGGCGCGGGCGGCAGCTTTAACAAGGCGTTTGAGCTTTCCACCGGCGGACGCTTTACGGGAAACTGCACAAATTATATTGTCTATGTCAGCCAGGCTTCCGGCGCGGCGTTTGAGGAGAGCCTCAAAGGGGAAGAAGCCATCTCTATCCCCAACGGCTATCTGCCCTCGGACCTCCATCTGGGATTTTATGACGGCAGGACCATCCTTGCCATTCCGGGCAACGGGCCGTTCAACATCAGCTCCGGCAACGTGCCCCAGCCGGAGCCCCCGAAGCCCTCGGAACCGTCAGGACCCTCAACCCCCTCAGAACCCTCGCAGCCCTCGCACTCCCCGCACTCCTCGGGCGGCGGCTGGAACTCCAGCGCCTACGCCATTACGGTGGAGGAGTCGGAGCATGGCAAAGTGACCTCCGACCGCACCAGAGCCAGCAGCGGCAGCACCGTCACCCTGACCGCCTCCCCGGACAGCGGCTGCGGGCTGGATGCTCTGACCGTCACCAGCAGCCAGGGGAACGGGATCAAGCTGACGGCCCAGGGCGGAGGCAAATACACCTTCACCATGCCCGGCAGCGCCGTAACGGTAAAGGCGGCCTTCGCGCCCCTTCCAGACGGCACGGAAGGGCCCTGTGACGGAGGAGTGGATTGCCCCTCCCGCAGGTTCACCGATCTTGGCCCCGTGGGAACCTGGTATCATGAAGCGGTGGACTATGTTCTGCGGAACGGTCTGATGAACGGTTACGGCAACGGGACCTTTGGGCCGAATGATAACCTTACCCGCGCCCAATTTGTTCAGATCCTCTTTAACAGGGAGGGCAGGCCGCTTGTCAATTATCTGTTGCAGTACCGTGACGTGGCAGACGGCGCATGGTACACCGAGGCGATCCGCTGGGCCACCAGCCAGGGAATCATTTGCGGCTATGGCAACGGAATGTTCGGCCCCAATGACAACATCACCCGTGAACAGCTGGCCGTCATGCTGTGGCGGTATGCGGGAAGTCCGGCCGCCACGGATAAGGAACTGCATTTCCCTGACGCGGACAAGGCCGGCGGCTACGCGCTGGAGGCCCTGTGCTGGGCTGTGGAGAAGGGCGTCATGAACGGCTATGGCGACGGGCGGTTAGGCCCCCAGGGACTGGCAACACGGGCGCAGGTGGCGCAGATGTTGAAGAATTTTCTGACAAGATGATATCTGAGTAGATGTGAAATGCAGACCGTTCGCTCTGATTGTGGCAGACGGTCTGCATTTTGAAATTTACCCTTGACAAGGGCTCTCTGAGGACAATATTTCCGGCAAACTGTCCGATGAACGGTTTATCAAGCTATCCCGCGACTATGAACAGGAGCAGGCACAGTTAAAGGCCGTCGTGGAAACCCTGGGGCGGGAAGTGAAGCAACAGGAGCAGAAGAAAACCAACGTCAGGAAGTTCATTTCTGTGGTGAAGAAGTACACGGACATGACCCAGCTTGACGCCACCATCCTGCGTGAGTTCGTGGAACAGATCAGGGTGTCCGAAACCTACACGACCGACGAACAGCAGAAGCGGGTGAAAATCCGGGAAATTGAAATCGTCTATAACTTCATTGGTGCGTTTGATTTTGAGGGAGCGCGGGAGCAATCCCAAACTGCCCAAGACAAAAATAATGCGAAAGTCGGCGCAGCTTAACACTACGCCGACCCTCGCTTAGAATGTTTTCTTACGTCACCGCCCCATTCAGGCGGCGGTTTTTCAGAATGTGGGGGGATGCTTAGGAAATGCGGTTCTCCAGCCGGAAAAAGTAGGGCCCGCAGGATTTCTCGTGGGTGTGGACATAGGTCCAGGTGAAATCCTTATCCACCAGGTAGACGTCGTGGAGGTCCTCAAAAAAGTTCGCCGCCAAGGGCAGCTCCACCGGTTTCACGTAGGGAAGGTCGTTCCACTTTCCCTCGTAAAAGAGATAGACCTTCCCGGCGGGCAGAGCCGCCAGGGCCTCCCGGGCGCCGTCGCCCTCCAGGCAGGGGACCAGCTTCCAGGAGAAGATATGCCAGAGGTAATTTCCATCTGCCAGCACGTGCTTCCCCAGGTCTGCTTCCGAAACGTCCCCGGCGAAGGCGTCCAGCCACTGGTTTTTCACCGCCCGGAAGGTGGTGGGGAAGGGCTCCTCCCACTCCACCATGGTTCCCACGCAGCGGTTGATGGGCTGGCCCAGGTTGTGGAACTTGGCCTCGTAGTCCGTCATAACCCCTACGGGGCCGTGTTCGTGGAGATTCCGCGTGACCTCGGACAGCTGGAATCCGAATTGGGGCAGCTCCTCCACGGAGAACTCGAAGAGGGGCTGGTTATCTGTTTTGAAGTGAATCTGTCCCCCCGGCTTCAAAACCTGCCGGTAGAGCTTCAAGAAGTTCCCGTGAGTCAGCCGCCGTTTGGCGTGGCGTCCGCTGGGCCAGGGGTCGCAGAAGTTGACGTAGATACGGTCCACCTCGCCGGGGGTGAAGAAGTAGGGCAGCTGGTCCGCGTTGGCGCTGATGAACCAGACGTTCTCCAGCCCCGCGTTGACGCAGCGCTCCATGGCCACCACCATGGCGTCCGGCACCATCTCCACTGCCAGAAACAGCACGTCCGGCTCCGCGGCGGCGGTTCCGGCGGTAAAGCGGCCCTTGCCGCAGCCCAGCTCCAGGTGAAGCTCCCGGGCCTGGGGCATCAGCTCCCGCCAGTGGCCGGGGCGGTCATAGGGGTTTTGAATCAGACGGTCGCCGCAGCGCTCCATCCGGGGAATCAGATTCTTCTTTTTCCGCATGCGCATAGGGGAATGTCCTCCGTGAATGTAGTTTGGTCAGGGCAGTAAGGCGCGGATGGCTTCGGCGGCCTCCTCCGGCCCCCGAAGGCCCAGCAGGGGAACCGTCAGCTTTTCTTCCGCCAGCCGTTGGGAGAGCGCCTCCAGAAAGAGACCCTTGCCGGGAAGCTCCAGGTCCTGGTCCGAGGTTGTGTCCACGCCGCAGCTGGGGGAACGGTTGACTCCGACAATTCCGAGAACCGCAAATCCGTGGCGATGGTATTCCAGAATCTGACGAATCACATCCTTAGCCAGAGCGTCCAGACGCTCCCTGGCAGGGGATTCGCCCAGGGAGCGGCGGATGCGGGAGTTTTCCACCGTGACCGGACGCTCCCCGCCGCGAGGGTCTCCCCGGTCCAGCCCCAGGCAGCAAAGCTCCGGGCAGGGCATTTGAAGGATGCCCACCTCCGCGTCCAAAAGGACACGGAGGAGTTCCCGGTAAGACGCGGGGCAGACGGCGGTGCCGTCGGAGATGGCGTTTTGGTTTAGAAGGCAGTGGGCCAGGAAGAGGACCCGTTTGCTTCTTCCGTCGTTGAACATCAAGCTCCCTCCTTGGTAAACCGGACGTTTTGTCCGGGATATTTCGCGGGCAGACTGCGGGAGGAGGCTTGTCTCCGGGATTTTCGGGTGGTTCCGGCGGATTGGAGAGGGCCTTCCGCAGGCAAGCCCGAGGGGAGCAGGAGGGCGCTTTTAAACCGCGCCCTCCGCTTCCAAGATTCCCTTTACGTTTCCCTTGTCCTGCGGATAATAGTGGGCAGATTTAACCAGCACGGTCAGCTGACCAGCTGGCAGTCCTGCTTGTTCCGAGACGGTTTGCAGGATGGTATAGGGCATAACGAGATTTATGTGTGTCTTGCAGCCAAAATCCAAGGCGCGGCAATAGACGGTCGGATTCAGCTTTCCGGCTTCCTCTTGGAAATCCAACAGGCTCACGCAGGGAATGTACCCCTCGTCGGTCAAGGGTTCAAAGGCGGTCACGGTTGCCGGCCGGGTGTGGGGGGAGCCTTCGGACGATCGATAACCCATCGGATCTGGTCCTGCCGCCCCATGCAGGAGAACAAGCGGGACGCGCAGGAATGTTCGTCATGGAGTTCCTTGACGTTTTCCTGTGCCGTGAAATTTCGTACCATCCAGTCGTATTCCGCTTGAACCTTATGCCGTTCTTATGCTCGCGTCGGGGAGACTGGCGCTTGCCACGGCGAAGGTCAACGCGAAGACCTCTTTCACGCTGAAAAAATCTCCCGTGTTCTCCGTGTATTCGGTGACAGGGCTCTCTTTGTAAAGCGTCTGTAATGCCGATGCCCAAGCTTCTCCGAGACTGGAAAGCAAGCCCATATCGTTCATAGGTGTGTTTTCGCACTCCCACTTTTTAGTATCAAGAATCGTACCACAAAAGGCAGGGAAATGCAACCAGCAATAATTACATCCGACACAGTGCGAAATGTGCATCCCGGAGGTGTCGATCAACTCAAATTCGACGGCATGTTCACCATGGAGAAGCAATTCCCCCTGCAAAAAACGATCCCGATTTGCCGCTCTTATTATAGTAACAACCGCACCCGCCGGCAAATATAAATCAGGAGGGCACTCCAAGGAGTGCCCTCTTACTTTTTGTAATTTCGGACTGCGAGAAAATAGAAATTATTCCCACTCGTTGCTGGGTATCATATTCTAACGGATTTTGCTTTAGAAATATGATGCCCTGTTCTTTTGATTATTTGATATATCCATATTATCCAGCCTATACGATGGGCTGTTATCAAATTGTTATCAGCGGTGATAACGGGAGAGAGGGTTTACTCTTTGTTCTGCTGGTTTGTAACTTCTATGGTAGCACAAAAGGTGGGGAAATGCAACTACATTCCTCCCCACCTTTTCGATAGTTTCACGGTAATAATAGCGTCATGCCATATAGGAAAAGTATATGGGCTGGATAAAACCAATAAAAGAAATATTTCAACTTTAGTTTCCCTCGTGTCCCGTTATAAAGCAGAATTAGAAACACAGCAATCATGGTGCAGATTGTCGGCTGATTACCCGTAGTTGCTATATACAAAATAAGGAATCCCAGTATTTGCAAAATGCGATTTTCCCGGAGAAAGTAAAATCCGGCTATAAAAATGATACCCATACTGCCATAATCGCATTTCAAAAAATCTGCCACAACTGCCACTATTGCAACAGTTCCAAATTGTAGCAACGCCGCTTTAATGTTTTCTTTTCGGCTTTTCCCTTTTTCAAAATTCGGAATTTTCTCTAAAATAGATAAACAGACCAGTCCTAAAAATAACGTAAAGAAAACATTCTGATAAGAAAAATAGAAAGGAAATGTCCCATATCTGCTTGATAATTCGCTGAAAAAGCCCAAATCAAATGGAAGTTCAGAAATAAAAGCAAATATCAGCATAGAGCCTATGTAACGCTTTCTATTCTTTGTATAAACAAACCCCTCCACCAAAAGAAAACAAAAAATTGGAAAGGCAATCGTGCCAATAGCGTAAAGCCTTAATCTTACAAAATCACTAATAGATTGATACTGTTCAAAAGGTATTTCGCCGTTTTCAGACATCCAAAACAATTTAGTCAAAATAGCGCCAAGAAAAATCTTGCTAAAATGGTCTATAAACATGGAAATGCAAGCGATGATTTTTAGGCTATCCCCCGTAAGCAACTGAACTTTTTCTAACTTTTTGTTTGCTTTGCTTAAAAATGCTAATTTTTCTTTCATTAAAGCGATGCCTCCGCAATTTTGAGTTTCTCTTTGTATATTATAGCACCCAAAAGCCCTGCTGACAAGCATAAATCAGGAGGGCACCCACTGGAGCGCCCTCCCGCTGTCCGTTACCTCGCCCCCCGGCTGAACTTCCGTTTTGCTTTCTTCTGCTCCCGCTCTTGCGCCTCCCGGCGTTTTGCGTCCTCCACGGCCCTCTCTACTTCCTCCGGGCCAAACGCCCGCTTGACCCGCTCAAAGTCGGCAACTGTCCCCCGCAGGGCCTTGTTCTCCATCTTCACCTCCTGCAAGCGTTCGGACAGGTTGGCGTTACCCTCCCTGGCCCGTCCATAGTCCCCCTGCAAACGCTCATACTTCCCTTTCAACTCGACATAGGCCCGGTAGACGGAGCGCAGCACCTTGACGATCTTGGCAAGCAAGGGCTTGGCTTTCTTCTCCCGGTAGGACTTGGCGCTCTCCAACGGCCCAGGCTCCGGCAAAATCCGCTCCGGGTCGTCGGAGAACTGCGCCGCCAACTGCTCCATGTTCCTCACAGCTGGGGCCAGCTCCTTTAGACGCTGCTCCTGCTGTTCCACCTGTCCCTGCTTCTTTACCTTGACCGCATCCAGCTCGGCAATCTCTTTCGCCCTCTGCTCCTTTTTGAAGTCCAGCACAGACAGGTGCTTGTCATGGGTGCCCTTGTCCTCCCACTCTATCCCGTGGCGCTCCATCACAGCGGCAAGCTGTTCCTTTTCAGAACGTACCCACTGGCTCCACTCCGTGTCACCCCTGGTGCCGCCCTTAAAGCCCTGGGCCGCTAACGCCTGTTTCAGCGATACCCTTGTGTCCAGGCCCCGCTTACTCCCGGTGGTGAACGGTACGAAGTCGATGTGCAGATGGGGCGTGGCCTCGTCCATGTGGAGGTGGGCGGAGAACACCCGGAGCTGGGGGTTGCGCTCCTGGAAGCCTCTCATGTACTCGTCCAGCACCGCCGCCGCAAGCTGGCCGTCCTCGCCCTCGGCGCTCATGTCGTCCTTATTGCCCACTTGCAGGATGATTTCATGGAACGGCTTTTCCTGCTTGCTGGAACGTATCTTTTCATAGTAGTCCTCGATTTTGCGGTCTGCCCTGGTCCGCTTGTCATTGTACCGCTTGAGGGCCTCGTCAAAAAGCTCATGGAAAACTGTCTTGATATTTTCGTGGCAGTAGGTTATATTCAAGTGGGAGCGTGACCGGTCGGTGTTCTTGGCGTTGAACGCCCTGCTGTTGTGGCTCACCGAACCCTGCCCCACCATCGCGCTAATCGTCCTTTTCAAATCAACACTCCTTTCGCCGCGCCAGCGGCGGCCTTTGTTACTTTCTGCGAAAGTAACGCAAAAGCACTTTTGACAGCCTTGCGGCCATCAAAAGCGCATTTGCGCCCTACGGGGTGGAGTGGGGGCGTTGCCCCCGCCGTCTGCGGACGGCTCCCCCAGCAGGGTCGCCCTTTGAAAAGGGCACCCTGCACCCCGCCTAAACTTTGACACTCGCCGTTGGGCAGGGGGGAAAGGCACAGCCTTTCCCCCCACCCGGCCAGTGTTCTCCGTGGGCCAAAAGTCAAGGGGTTCGGGTTGTATTGCCTTGCGGCAATCTCCACCCCCAGGTATGGCCCCTTGACTTTTGGCCCCGCTCCCCGTGACGGCCGTGACGACCGTGACGATGTTTTACACACCGCCCCCGCTCTCAAAAAAGCCGTCACAGCCGTCACGGTCGTCACGCCTGGGGCGGTTCCAGGGTGAGGGTGATACTTCTCCCGGCGTGGCTCCTGCTGTTCTCATAGCGGATATGATACTCCGCCGCCAGCCTCCCGGCCCGGACGTTCAGCCGCATTGCCAGGGCGTTGGGCTTCATGTCGGTCTGGATAGCCGCCGCCAGCTCCGTGGCGGTGCCCCCCCAGGCGGGCCTGTCCGCCGTCACAAGGGCGGCAACGACCTCCAATACCGGGTCGGGCGGTTCCACCCACGGCTCCGTTTCCAGCCGCTCCAGCTCCCACACAAGCCGATCTCTGTCCTTGGTGAGATACATCCGCTGGTCTTGCTGGTCACGCCCTGCCACGTCCAGAATGGCGTTGCCGTCCGTCCGCTTCTCCTTTTGAAGAAGAAAGGCCCCGTCCGCAGCTCCCAACAGGCCGTTGGTACCGGAAATCATATCAAACTTATCGTCTGCCTGTTGCTTTCGGGTATGGTGTACCAGCAGGAGACAGATACCGCAATCATCGGCAAGGCGTTTCAGCTTGCCAACCACCTCGTAATCGTTGGCATAGCTGTACTTGTCCCCGCCGACCTCCCGGACTTTCTGGAGGGTGTCAATGATAATCAGCTTGGTGTCGGGATGTTGGCGAACAAACTTCTTTAGCTGTTCCTCCAGGCCCAGGCCGAGCTGTTTGGCGTAGATCGCAAAGAGCAGGTCGTTAGTGCCGTCCATACCGAACATCCGATACAGCCGCCCCTGCAAGCGGCGGTGGTCATCCTCCAATGCCAGATAGAGGACGGTGCCCTTGTGGACGGGGTAGCCCCACAGGGGGAGGCCCATGCTCACATGATAGGCAAGCTGGGCCATTAGGAACGACTTGCCCACCTTGGGCGCTCCCGCAAAGAGGTACGTTCCAGGGTAGAGCAGACCGTCAATGATTGGCGGTCTGCTCTGGTAGATGTTCTGGTAAAGCTCGTTCATAGAAACCGTGTGGAGGTAGGCCGGGTCGCTTGTCCGTTGAAGTTCCCGAAGAATATCCTCCATTCTTTCATCCTGGGACTTGTTTTCAGCCGGTTCCTCTGCTATACTTGGGGTGGTTGTTTGTGAAATGGGCTGTTCCCCGTCTGCGCCAACAGACGGATATGGGACAGTCCTTTTCGCCTCTCTGGAATCCATCAATCTATCAATCCTCCCTCATGCCGTCCAGCGTCACAGTGATAAGGCGGATGGTGGCGAGAAGTTCATCATCCACCCCGCCCCCGGCCTCCATGCGCCGCAGCTCCCCCAGGACGGTGGCGAGCTGGTCACGCAGGGCCTTGTAGACCCTGGGATTGCCCTGCACCACAATGTCCCGGTTGAGCAGCCGCCGGGTGATGTAGTCCTGCTTGGTCAGCCCGGACAGGCGGACGGCAATCTCAAGCTGTTCGTTTTCCTCCGGGGACACCCGGAACGCCACGGTCTTGTTCCGCCAGCGGTTGTGATTGTCCAAATTCTTAGCCGACATTATGCTCCCGTCCTTTCAAAGTCCAGCTTGTCCGCCATTTCCGTCTGCTTGGACGGAAACAGGTGAGCGTAGCGGTAAGTGATTTCGATACTCTCATGGCCCACCCGGTCAGCAATCGCTACCGCCGAGAAACCCATATCAATCAGAAGCGAGATGTGCGAATGTCTGAGGTCGTGGATACGGATACGCTTGACCCCGGCCTCTTTCGCCCCTCTGTCCATCTCATGGTGGAGATAGCTTTTCGTGACGGTGAAAATGCGGTCTTTCTTCTTGACCCCGTAGAGCATCCCCAGGTAGTCCCTCATTTCGTCACAGAGAAAATTGGGCATCTTGATAGTACGATTGCTTTTCTTGGTTTTCGGGGTGGTAATCACATCCTCGCCGTGGAGCCGCTGGTAGGACTTACTGATTTTTACCGTCCCGGCTTCAAAGTCGAAGTCCGCCGGGGTGAGGGCCAGCAGCTCCCCCTCCCGAATACCGCACCAGTAGAGCATTTCAAAGGCATAGTAGGAGAGGGGCTTGTCCATCATGGCCTCCGCAAACCGCTGATACTCCGTCTTTGTCCAGAACAGCATTTCCTTCCGTTCCTCCGTCCCCATGTTCCCGGCTTTGGCGGCGGGGTTAGAGCGCAGGTCATAGAAGCGGACAGCGTGGTTGAAAATGGCGCTGAGCTGGTTGTGCAAGGTTTTAAGGTAGGTCTGGGAGTAGGGCTTGCGCTGGTCGTCCCGGTAGGCCAGCAGCTCATTCTGCCATGCGATCACGTCCTTGGTGGTGATTTCGCTGATCTTCCGCTTGCCGAAGTAGGGCAGAATCTTCTTCTGGATGATGTTCTCCTTTGTCAGCCAGGTGTTCTCTTTCAGCCGGGGCCGCACATCCTTGGTGTAAAGCTCCACAAAGGCTTCAAAGGTCATATCCATGTCGGCGGCGGTCTGCATTTGAAAGCTGCGCTCCCACTCCTGGGCCTCCCGCTTGGTGGGAAAGCCCCGCTTACACTTCTGCTTGCGCTCCCCCGTCCAGTCCCGATACCACGCCATGACGTACCATGTGCCCCGCTTTTCGTCCTTAAATACCGGCATTTTCGTTCACTTCCTTTCTGGCCCCGTAGAGCCGCTCGTTGAAATACTGACGGTTGACCCGCCCCGCAATGGTGATGAAGCCCTTTCCTTTCAGTTCCTCGTTGAGCTGCCGAATGAGCTTGTAGGCGTAGGGCCTCGACACGCCCAGCTCGTCCGCAACCTCGTCCACCCGGATAAACTTGTTCTCCATGCTGGTTCCTCCTTTCTCGAATAATAACGCTATTTGTTTAACGCTGACCTTATTATACTAACTCTATTCCGTTATGTCAAGGCTTTCCAAGAAGAAAATATAAACAAATTTATTTATATTTCGCTTGACAGTTCTAAACATATCTGTTATACTCCAAGTGTCCCCATTACATAGATTGGAGTTGGCAGTTATGGCGATTGGTGAACGTATTCGCTTCTTCCGCAATAAGAAAGGTGTCACGCAGAAGTATCTCGGTCAGGTGGTGGGGTTCCCGGAACGCTCCGCCGATGTGCGTATGGCGCAGTATGAAACCGGGAGCCGCACCCCCAAGGCCGACCTGACCCGGACGCTGGCGGGCTTCTTTGAAGTCTCCACCGATGCCCTGACCGTCCCTGACATAGATAGCGATATTGGCCTCATGCACACCCTCTTTGCCCTGGAGGATATACGGGGGCTGACCATCGGGGAGATTGACGGCGAAATCTGTCTGCGGCTGGACAAATCCAAGGGTAGGACTTATCTCTCCATGCTTGAAATGTTCTCCAGGTGGGCCAATGAAGCCAAGAAGCTGGAAGCTGGGGAAATCACCAGGGAGGAGTACGACCATTGGCGTTACACATATCCCGCAGTTGAGGCCCAGCGCACAAGGGATGAGCTTGACGCACTCCGGGCAAAGCGCAAGGCGGCGGAGACAGAGGAATAGACAGCAAAAAGCCCTTACCGACGTTGCCATCGGTAAGGGCTTTCTAATATGGATTTTGTCACCCACAAGCCGCAAAGGAACACTTTTCACCTGCAATCCACCGGGGATACAGAATGATACGGCCTATGGGGAGCGTTATCAAATCGTTATCAAAAGAGGAGCGCAAAACCGTCTATTCGTTGTGCCGCAACGGGTTCGGGACTTCAAAAACTCATTCCCACTCAATCGTCCCCACCGGCTTCGGCGTCAAATCATACAGCACCCGGCAGACGCCCGGCACCTCCGCCAGGATCCGGCCTGTGATGGTTTGCAGCACCGCCCAGGGAATTTCCGGCACGGTCGCGGTCATGGCGTCCACCGTGTTGACGGCCCGGATGATTACCGGCCAGTCAAAGGCCCGCTTGCCGTCCCGCACGCCGGTGGACCGGAAGTCCGGCACCACGGTGAAGAACTGCCAGACCTTCAGACCCGCCTTGCCGAACTCCTCCCGCAGAATCGCGTCGGACTCCCGCAGAGCCGCCAGACGGTCCCGGGTGATGGCCCCCAGGCACCGCACACCCAAGCCCGGCCCCGGGAAGGGCTGGCGCTCAACCATGGATTCCGGCAGACCCAGGGCCCGCCCCACGACCCGGACCTCGTCCTTGAAGAGCAGCTTCACCGGCTCCACCAGCTCGAACTCCATGTCCTCCGGCAGACCGCCCACGTTGTGATGGGCCTTCACGCCGTCGCTCTCCAGAATGTCGGGGTAAATGGTTCCCTGGGCCAGGAAAGAGATGCCCTCCAGCTTCCGGGCTTCCTCGTCAAAGACCTTGATGAACTCGCCGCCGATGATCTTCCGTTTCCGCTCCGGCTCGTCCACCCCCGCCAGCAGGTCCAGGAAGCGGTCCGTGGCGTCTACGTAAATCAGGTTGGCGTCCAGCTGGTTTTTGAAAACCTCAATGACCTGTTCGCTCTCGCCCTTGCGCATGAGGCCGTGGTTTACGTGGACGCAGACCAGCTGCTTGCCAATGGCTTTGATCAGCAGGGCGGCCACCACAGAGGAGTCCACGCCGCCGGAGAGGGCCAGCAGGACCTTCTTGCCGCCCACCTGGGCTTGGACCTGGGCCACCTGTTCGGCGATGAAGGCCTCCGCCAGCTGGGGAGTGTTGATACGCTTCATGTCCGCGGGACGGATGTTGTTGTTCATAAGCTGTCCTCCATTGTAAAAATATTGCTGTTTCTTCCATCTGCTGTTATATCACATTTTTGGACAGAGCGCAACAAAATTCCGTATCCCTGGCGGGAAAACAACAAGGGAGCCAGGCTTCAGCGCCCGGCTCCCCACACATTATAATATGATAATATACTCGCTCAAACGGTGGCAAACTCGCCGTCCCACAGCACTTTGCGGAACTTCAGTGGGTCTGTGTTGCCCTCGGTGGAGAACATCAGCACTTGGCTGTAGCGGTCCAGGCCAATGGCCTCCCGCAGATCCTTGTACTCGTCGGTTTCCATGAGCGCGGCAATCAGACCCATGCCCACGGCGCCGCTCTCGCCGGAGATGACCACCGGGTCTCCCTTCACAGGCACGCCCAGCATCCGCATACCCCGGGCGCTGACCCAGTCGGGGCAGGAGACGAAGGCGGTGACGTGGTTCCGGAGAATGTCCCAGGAGATGGTGTTGGGCTCGCCGCAGGCCAGACCCGCCATGATGGTATTCAGATCGCCGTCCACCACCCGGGGCTTGCCGTCCCCGGCCATGGCGCCCTGATACAGGCAGTCCGCCGCCTGGGCCTCCATGACGATGAACTTGGGGGGATCGTTGGGGAAGAGATTCGTGAAATAACCCACCACGGCGCCCGCCAGACTGCCCACGCCAGCCTGGACAAAGATGTGTGTGGGACGGTTTACGCCGATCTGCCGCAGCTGCTCGGCGGACTCTCCGGCCATGGTGCCGTAGCCCTGCATGATCCAGGAGGGGATCTCCTCATAGCCCTCCCAAGCGGTGTCCTGGACGATGACGCCGTGCTCCGTCTGGGCGGCCTCGGCGGCGGCCATGCGGACGCAGTCGTCGTAGTTGACCTCTTCAATGGTGACCTGAGCGCCCTCTTTTGCGATGTTGTCGAAGCGGGGCTGGCTGCTGCCCTTGGGCATATGGACCACGGCCTTCTGGCCCAGCTTATTGGCCGCCCAGGCCACGCCCCGGCCATGGTTGCCATCGGTGGCGGTGAAGAAAGTGGCCTGGCCATACTCCCGGCGGAAGGCCTCGCTGGTCAGGTAATCATAAGTCATCTCGGACACGTCCCGGCCCATCTCCTTGGCGATGTACCGGCCCATGGCGAAGGAGCCCCCCAGGACCTTGAACGCGTTGAGGCCAAAGCGGTGGGCCTCGTTCTTCACATAGAGGCCCGCCAGCCCCAGATACTTGGCCATGCCGTCCAGCTCGGCCAGGGGGGTGATGGAATACTGGGGAAAACTGCTGTGGAAGAAACGGGCCTTCGCCACGTTGGACAGGGACATGACGGAGAGCTGCCGGTCGTCGCTTTTGGGCATGCGGTTCAGGGTCCACTTGATAGCCTCTTTCATGGTGTGCCTCCATAATCATTTAAAGTTTTTCGCTTACGTGCCTATGATAGCATAATAAATTAAAAATGCAAGACAAAAACTAAAAAATTTTTAGGCGAACTAAAAATTAGACAGTTTTCCGAAACAGACGGTTTCTTTTTGGGCAAATCAGAGGGACCGGAGGAGAAAAGCGCGAAGAAATGACTCCCCCACAAGCCTGTCCGCATACCGGATTTCCTATTATAATAGAATAGGGCATGGCGCTCCAGCAAATGCTCAGGGAAGTCATGGGATTCCGCCGCCGGATATTCCGCCGGTGTGGAACCAGGGAACAGAAAATTGTATAAAATTTAACGAATAATTTGTATGAATCGTAAAAAAGAAAAAAAGAGGGGGAGCACAGTAAAATTGTACTTGATAATTTGCGGGAAGACTCCTATAATGAAGATTGTGAGTAAATTAGCAATGTCGGAATTTACTCACGGTCTCTTGTGTTCAAACAACCACAGCGTCTGTCGACAGGCAGGGGCGTCCCCCTGCCGTAAAATCTCAAAAAAACAACAGGAGGAACAATCATGAAGGTAGCTATTTTTGGCGCGGGTACGATGGGCAGCGGCATCGCTCAGGTCTTCGCGGCGAAGGGCCACACCGCCCTGATGTACGCGAGCTCCGTGGCGTCCGCCCAGAAGCATAAGGATAAGCTGGCCGCCTCTCTTCAAAAGCGCGTGGACAAGGGCCGCATGGAGCAGGCCGACGCCGACGCCCTGATGGCCAACGTCCTGGTGGAGGAGAAGTCCGCCTGTGCCGACGCCGACCTCATCATCGAGTGCGTCAAGGAAGACATGGCCACGAAGAAGGCCCTGCTGAGCGAGCTGGACGCCATGTGCAAGCCCGAGGCCATCTTTGCCTCGAACACCTCCTCTCTGTCCATCACTGAGATGGCCAACGGCCTGAACCATCCCGTCATCGGCATGCACTTCTTCAACCCCGTTCCCAGCATGAAGCTGGTGGAGATCATCCGGGGCGCGAAGACCACCCAGGAGACCTTTGACGTGATCTGGAACCTCTCCAAGGAGATCGGCAAGGAGCCCGTGGAGGTCAACGAGGCCCCCGGCTTTGTTGTCAACAAGATTCTGATCCCCATGATCAACGAGGCGGCCGATCTGCTGGACACCGGCGTGGCCAACGCCGAGGGTATCGACACCGCCATGAAGCTGGGTGCGAACCATCCCATGGGCCCCCTGGCTCTGGGCGATCTGGTGGGCCTGGACGTGTGCCTGGCCATCATGGAGACCCTGTACAACGAGACCGGCGATTCCAAGTACCGTCCCAGCCTGTTGCTGCGCAAGAAGGTTCGTGCCGGCGAGCTGGGCCGCAAGACCGGCAAGGGCTTCTTCGACTATTCCAAGTAAAACCTGAGAAAAGGAGTTAATAAGGTATGGATTTTCATCTTTCCAACGAGCAGCTGATGCTCCGTAAGATGTACCGTGAGTTCGCCGAGAACGAGGTCAAGCCTCTCGCCGAGGAGATCGACGAGGAGGAGCGCTTCCCCATGGAGACCGTGGAGAAGATGGCGAAGCTCGGCATGATGGGCATCTATTTCCCCAAGGAGTACGGCGGCGCCGGCGGCGACGTCCTCTCCTATGCCATGTGCGTGGAGGAGCTGGCCAAGGTCTGCGGCACCACCGCCGTCATCGTCTCCGCCCACACCTCTTTGTGCTGCGCCCCCATCTTTGAGCACGGCACCGAGGAGCAGAAGAAGAAGTATCTCCCCGACCTGCTGAGCGGCAAGAAGATCGGCGCTTTCGGCCTCACCGAGCCCGGCGCGGGCACGGACGCCTCCGGCCAGCAGACCACCGCCGTTCTGGAGGGCGATCACTACGTCCTCAACGGCACCAAATGTTTCATCACCAACGGCAACGTGGCCGACACCTTCGTGGTCATGGCCATGACCGACAAGTCCAAGGGCAACCACGGCATCTCCGCCTTCATCGTGGAGAAGGACTTCCCCGGCTTCTCCACCGGCAAGCACGAGAAGAAGATGGGCATCCGGGGCTCCTCTACCTGCGATCTGATCTTTGAGGACTGCATCGTTCCCAAGGAGAATCTGCTGGGCAAAGAGGGCAAGGGCTTCAAGATCGCCATGATGACCCTGGACGGCGGCCGCATCGGCATCGCGGCCCAGGCCCTGGGCCTGGGCGAGGGCGCGGTGAACGAGGCCGTGAAGTACACCCAGGAGCGCGTCCAGTTCGGCCGCCGCCTGAGCCAGTTCCAGAACACCCAGTTCCAGCTGGCCGACATGCACTGCCGTATGCAGGCCGCTCAGTACCTGGTGTACGCCGCCGCCTGCAAGAAGCAGCTCCACGAGCCCTATTCCATGGACGCCTCCATGGCGAAGCTCTTCGCCGCCGAGGCCGCGTCTGACGTCACCCGCCGCGCCGTCCAGCTCTTCGGCGGCTATGGCTATACCCGTGAGTATCCCGTGGAGCGCATGATGCGCGACGCCAAGATCACCGAGATCTACGAGGGTACGTCCGAGGTTCAGCGCATGGTCATTGCCAGCAACCTGGGCGTGAAATAAGATAGGAGGTAAAAGGTCATGAAAATCATTGTTTCCATCAAGCAGGTTCCCGATACCTCCGGTAAAGTTGCGGTCAATCCCGACGGTACCCTGAACCGCGCTTCCATGCAGACCATCACCAACCCCGACGATATGAACGCCCTGGAGGCTGCCCTGAAAATGAAGGACGCCACCGGCTGCAAGGTCGTCGTGGTTACCATGGGCCCGCCCCCCGCGGCCGGCATGCTCCGCGAGGCTCTGGCCATGGGCGCGGACGAGGCCGTTCTGGTTTCCGCCCGGGAGTTCGGCGGTTCCGATACTTACGCCACCTCTCAGATTCTGGCCGCCGCGGTGAACCGCATTGGCGTGGAGGCCGACGACATCGTCATGTGCGGCCGGCAGGCCATCGACGGCGACACCGCCCAGGTGGGTCCCCAGATGGCGGAGAAGCTGCACCTGCCCCAGATTACTTACGCCGCCGATATCACCAAGGACGGCAATACCGTCACCGTCAAGCGGATGCTGGAAGATGGCTATATGACCATCAAGACCAACACCCCCTGCCTGATTACCTGCATCAAGGAGCTCAACGAGCCCCGTTACATGAGCGTCTCCGGCGTGTTCGAGGCTTATGGCAAGCCGCTGGTGACCTTTGGCTATGACGACCTGAAGGACGATCCCCTGATCGACGCCACTACCATCGGCCTGAAGGGTTCTCCCACCAACATCTTCAAGAGCTTCACGCCTCCCCAGAAGGGCGCCGGCATGATGCTGGAGGGTGCGGACAAGGCCACCTGCGAGAAGCTGGCTGGCATCCTGGCCGCCAAGCACATCATCTGACCTGCTTTTCTTGGAAGCTGGTTCTGAGCGGGCGCGAAACGAGAGCGTTAGAGTATCAGGACCGCTGGCGGCAAAGTAGGCAAGAGAGCGTTGCCGCGCGTTTGAGTTTCCCATGCCGCGGCGACGGCAACAGAGTTTGCTGTATTTAAAGTCTGTAGAGAGGTGTAAATAAAGCCTATGTCTAATTTTAATAGCGCGGATATCGCTGCCTTCAAGGACGTTTGGGTGTTCTGCGAGCAGCGTGAGGGCAAGCTGATGCCCACCGATTTCGAGCTGATTTCCAAGGGCCGCGACCTGGCCAACGAGCTGGGCGTGAACCTGTGCGGCCTGCTTCTTGGGGGCGAGGGGATCGAGGCCACGGCGAAGGAGCTGGGCGGCTACGGCGCGGACAAGGTCTATGTCTGCGAGAGCCCCATGCTGTCCGTATACAACACCGACGCATACGCGAAGGTGATCTGCGACGTGATTGAGGAGCTGAAGCCGGAGGCGTTCCTGATCGGCGCGACGAACATTGGCCGTGACCTGGCGCCCCGCTGCGCGGCCCGGCTGCACACCGGATTGTGCGCGGACTGCACCCACCTGGACATCGACGTGGCCAACTACATCCAGTTCCTGCGGGAGGCTTCCACCCTGGACGTGGACGGCCAGAAGTGGGACATGGAGGACCGGAACCTGAAGATGACCCGTCCGGCCTTCGGCGGCCACCTGATGGCCACCATCATCTGCCCCCGCTTCCGTCCCTGCATGGCGACGGTGCGCCCGGGCGTTATGAAGAAGAATCCCTTCGACCAGGCCAAGGCCGACGCCTGCGTCATTGAGAAGCCGGCGTTCACCCTGACGAACGCGGACGTGAAAACCGAGGTGACCGAGGTTGTGAAGGCGGCGAAGAAGCTGGTCGATCTGATTGGCGCGGACTTCATCGTGTCTGTTGGCCGTGGCATCAGCAAGGACGTCGAGGGCGGCATCAAGCTGGCGGAAGAGCTGGCGGCGGAGCTGGGCGGCGTAGTCGGCGGAAGCCGTGCCACCATCGACAGCGGCTGGCTGAGCGCGGACCACCAGGTTGGCCAGACGGGCAAGACGGTGCACCCGAAGGTGTACGTGGCGCTGGGCATCTCCGGCGCGATTCAGCACAAGGCCGGCATGCAGGATTCCGAGTGCATCATCGCGGTGAACAAGAACGACACCGCGCCGATCTTCGAGATTGCGGACTACGGCATCTGCGGCGACCTGTTCAAGGTCACCCCGCTGCTGACCGAGGCCATCCGGGCCGCCAAGGCCGCGAAGTAAGTTCCTTTTTTCGAGAAAAAGGAACCAAAAAAGCTTTGGCGCGCTCTGGCAGTCTGGAGACGGACCGGGCTGGAGCGGCGGCGACGGAGCTTTCAAGAAAAAAAGACCGAGGGGTGGGAGCCCTTCGGTCTTTTTTCATGCCATATTCAGTGCCAGGGCTTTTATGACCTCTCCGGCCAAAATCAGTCCGGCTACGGCGGGTACGAAGGAATTGCTTCCCGGCAGCTGCCGCCGCTCCTGATCCGCCAGGGTTTCCTGATACAGCGCCCCCTTGGGATTTCGGGGAGGTTCCTGGGAATACACAACTTTCACATGCCGAATACCCCGTTTTTTCAGCTCCTTCCGCATAATCCGGGCCAGAGGACACACGGTGGTCTCCGAGATGTCCGCGACCCGAAAGGCAGTGGGGTCCAGCTTGTTCCCCGCGCCCATACAGCTGATGATAGGGGTTCTCGCCGCCTGGGCCTGCTGAATCAGCGCCAGCTTTCCAGTGACGGTATCAATCGCGTCTACTACATAGTCATATTGTGTGAAATCGAAGGTCCCGGCGGTATCGGGCCCATAGAAGACCCTGTGAGTGACGACCCTTGCCTCTGGGTTGATTGCCAGAACCCGTTCCTTTGCCGCGTCGGTTTTAAAAGATCCCAGGGTCTGGTGGGTTGCTAAAATCTGCCGGTTAAGGTTTGTCAGGCTCACCTGGTCGCTGTCGATCAGGTCCAATGCGCCGATGCCGCCGCGGGCCAGCGCCTCCACCGTGTAGCCGCCCACGCCGCCCAGCCCGAAGACGGCCACTCTGGCTCCGGATAGCCGCTCCATGCCGGCTGCGCCGAAAAGGAGCTCCGCTCTTGAAAACTGGTCCAGCATACCTACGCCTCGATTCCCTGGATTTCGATCTGCTCCAGGACGTCCTGCCCCCGCCCGGTCAGCGCCATGCTGCCGTGGAGGGGGTAGGCTTCATAGGCTCCGTAGTGGAAGTTCTCCAAAGGGATATCGTAGTCCAGACGGATCAAGCCCTTTCCGGCCAAGCCCAAAATGGCGGCGCTGGATTCCTCCGGAGAGCGGGTCTGGTCCTCTAGGTACACGGGGATTTTCATATCATAGGCTGACGCCGCCGGGAGGAAAGGGGTCTGTCCAAAGTGCCGCAGCAGCTCCAGCTCTGCGGCTGTCAGTACCAGTGCGCCGCATCCGCCGCAGCTTCCGTGGCAATTTTCACAGCTCATCCGTTCGATCCTCCTTGCAAAGGTTTGTCTCCACAATCGTTCCGCCTCCCACAACGATGTCGCCGTCGTAGAAGACCGCCGCCTGTCCCGGCGTCACGGCCCGCTGGGGTTCGTCGAATACCAGCCGGACGGTGTCGTCCTGGGTGGACGGGTAAAGGACGGCCTCTTGCTCTCTCTGGCGGGAGCGGGTTTTTGCCCGGACGCGCAGCGGGGCGGAGAGTGTTTCCATGGAAATCCAGTTCAGCTTCCGCACCAGAATTTCCCGGGCATAAAGGGCACTCTCCGGCCCGACGGTGACGGTGTTGTCCGCCATGTTTTTTCCGCAGACGTACACCGGCTCCCCCATGGCCAGGCCCAGGCCCTTTCGTTGGCCCAGGGTATAACGCACCGCGCCCCGGTGCCGTCCCACCACCTGGCCCCTCTGGTCCAGAAAGTCCCCGGCAGGGCTGGCGGAGGCGGTATAAGCCTCAATGAAGGAGCCGTAATCCCCGTGGGGGATAAAGCAGATATCCTGGCTGTCCTGCCGCTTGGCGTTGCAAAAGCCCAGCTGTTCCGCCAGGGCCCGGACCTCTTGCTTGGTCATGCCTCCCAGAGGGAATTTCGCGTGCTCCAGCTGCCGCTGGGTAAGGGTATAGAGAAAATAGCTCTGGTCCTTCCCGGTGTCCAGGGCCTTTTTCAAAAGCCAGCGTCCCGCCTGGCCGCAATCCACCCGAGCATAGTGTCCGGTGGCCACGTAGAAGAGGCCCGCCGTTTCCGCCGCCTCCAGCAGCCGGGAGAATTTCAGGCAGCGATTGCACTCCACGCAGGGGTTCGGAGTGCCGCCGGACTGGTATACCCGGACAAAAGGGTCTATGACGCAGGCCCGGAATTCCTCAACCAAGTCCAGAGACGAGAAGGGGATCCCCAGGCGCTGGCATACGGCCCTGGCGTCGGTGATGTTCTTTCCGCAATCTCCGGGCAGCAGCTCCATGGTGACCCCTTGGCAACGGAAGCCCTCCGACAGCGTCAAATGGGCCGCTACCGAGCTGTCCACCCCGCCGCTCATGGCAATTAGCGCGCTCTTGTTCAATTCTGTTTTCATGGAACACCTCGCCGTTTTACCGTTTTGGATATTGTTTCGCGGCCTTATTATAGTACAAATTTCGCGTTTTGTCACGTGTAAACTGGAGGCGTGGAGCTTAGTCCCGTTGCTTTCAGGGGAAATCCCACCGTCGCCCTGTCTGGCCCGGAGACGTGCCCAAACGTATTATGCGCAACTGGACGGCCAATTTGCCGGATTTCCTGCAAATTAGATCAAGGGCTCCGTGCAATTTGCGTGGGGCCATCCCTCTTTTCAACAAAAAAACACTTGTCCAGAGGAAGTTTAGCGAAAGAATGGAGAATTTTTAATAGAACGCAGAATTATGTAAACTAAAACAAAAGTGAATAACCCTGAAAACGGACTGGGGACACTGTGGAAAGCCGGAGGCAATCGCTGAAAAGCCTGGAAACAGAGGGGGAGAGCGATGTGGAAAACCCTGTGGATAATGTGAATAACTCTTCGTAGTCGCTTTTTATGAGAAATCTTATGTAAAGGGACCCGCGGTTCCGGAGAATTTATGAGAAGAGACGAAGGAAGCCGGGAAAAGCAGGGAAAACGGGAGAAAAGGCGCTGAGGAAAAACGGGAGGCGTTCCGCACGGAGGACGGTTCGACAGCGGGAAGCGTCAAAAATCGACAATGTGCTTAATGAAAATACGCAGGATATCCTGCAATAATACGAGGCGTAATCGGGAAAACGGAAAAAGCGGAAAGAAAATGAGACTAAAAACCGCGCCGGACTCGATTCACGGCCGCTTCCTGTTCGGGACCGCAAGCAAAAGGCCCGAACGCCGACGGCGTCCGGGCTTTCTCTCCGAATCCATTTATCCGTTTGCCCCGCGGGCAACGTCCGGGAGTGGTCATCCCTCCGCAAACCGGACCATGTCCCGGTCGATTTGCTTTTGATAGCGGTCCTGCTCGGAAAAGACGCAGCCGCAATATTTTTGCATATAGAACCCCAGCTCTCTGGCTTGACGGTTCCCCTCCCGGAAGTTTGGCCGAAAGTCCCGATAGAGGAATTCCACGCCGTACTGCCGGGCGTACCGCTCCGCCGCCCGGCGAATGCCGTCGTGGTCTTGATAGAGGCTGGCCAGCAGGGTGGAGGTAAAGGCGGCAAAGCCGTGTTCCGCGGCGTACCTGGCCGTCTCCTCGATCCGGTGCGCATAGCAGTAGGCGCACCGGTGGCCGATGTCCTCCGCCACGTGCCGGACAAAGTCCTGAAGACCATAGTCCTCCCGGACCCGGACCTCCATACCGATGGTGGGGGCGTACTCCAGCAGGCAGTCCCGCCGGGCCTGGTATTCTTTCCAGGGATGGATGTTCGGGTTGTACCAAAAAGCCACCGGCTCGACGCCCTCGGCCCGGAGGGGAGCGATGCAGCTCAGGGAGCAGGGGGCGCAGCAGCAGTGGAGAAGAACGGTGTCCATGGTCATGCCTCACTTCCGGATGGAATAGACTGAGTATAGCACGTCCCGGAGAAATAGGCAAGCGTTCTACCCGGCCGAAAATCCAGCAACCGCCTTGACCGGCGGCTCCAAGGGGACGAGAAAGGCGGACGCGGCGTGTCCGGAAAGGAATCGCTTCTGGGGCCGGTTGCGAGAATTTCATACAATTTGGAGGCTTTACCCAAAGGACAGGCTATTTTTAACGGGTTCTTTACAGTTTTTGAAGGGTTTGCCGATTGAAAATCCCGTCGAAAGCGTGTATGATACCAAGGATGGATATCCTGCGATTCTTGCTGGATGAACGGCGGGTAATCGTTTTTCCAAAGGAGGAGCGCGCCTTGAAGATCGGTCTTGACGTGGGGTCTACCACCATAAAATGCGTGGTGCTGAACGACGCGGACAACCTTATATACAGTACCTACGAGCGGCATTTCAGCCATATTCTGGAGAAGTCCGAAGAACTGCTCCGCCGGGTGGCAGGAGAGTATGTGCCCTCCGGCAGGGGAACGCTGGCCATCTCCGGCTCCGCGGGGATGGGCATGGCCGAGGGAGCCGGGATTCCCTTTGTACAAGAGGTCTTCGCCACCCGCGTGGCCGCCAACCGTTTGGCCCCTGGTACGGACGTGGTCATTGAGCTGGGCGGGGAGGACGCCAAAATCCTCTTCCTCACCGGCGGCATGGAGGTCCGGATGAACGGCTCCTGCGCCGGGGGCACCGGGGCCTTTATCGACCAGATGGCGACCTTGCTGAAAATGACCGCCGGGGAGATGGACGCCGCCGCCCAGACGGCGGAGAAGACCTATACCATTGCCTCCCGCTGCGGCGTCTTCGCCAAGAGTGATATCCAGCCCCTCATCAACCAGGGGGCCAAATCCACGGATATTGCCGCCAGCATCTATCAGGCGGTGGTGAACCAGACCATCGCCGGTCTGGCCCAGGGGCGTCCCATCAAGGGGAACGTACTCTATCTGGGCGGGCCGCTGACCTTCTCCAAGTGCCTGCGGGAGAGCTTCGATAAGACCCTGGGGGTCTCCGGTGCCTGTCCGGAGAACAGTTTGCTCTTTGTGGCTCTGGGGGCGGCGTTTTACGCCGACCAGAGCTTTGACCTGACGGACGTGGCGGACCGGCTCCGGCAGCGGGGGGCCTCTGAGACCTATCAGAGCCAGCCGCCGCTGTTCCGGACCCGGGAGGAGTACGAGGCCTTCCGGGAGCGCCACGCCAGGGCCCAGGTGGACCGGGCTCCCTTCGAGGCGGACTATGCCGCGCCCGTCCACATCGGTATTGATTCGGGTTCCACCACCGTCAAGGTGGCGGTCATTGACCAGGAGGCCCGTTTGCTGTTTACCGACTACCAGCCCAACCTGGGGAACCCTGTGCCCCTGATCCGGGGTGTCTTGCAGCGGCTTTACGATGAGCACCCCGCCCTGCACGTGGCCTCCGTCACCTCCACGGGCTACGGCGAGGACCTGGCCCGCCGCGCTTTCCACGGCGACTACGGTGTGGTGGAGACGGTGGCGCACTTCACCGCCGCCAGGCACTTCCTGCCGAATGTGGACTTCATCATCGACATCGGCGGCCAGGACATGAAGTGCTTCAAGATTGAGGACGGGGCCATCAGCAACATCTTTTTGAACGAGGCCTGTTCCTCCGGCTGCGGCAGCTTCCTTCAGACCTTCGCCCAGGCCCTGGGACACGACGTGAAGGCGTTTGCCCAGCTGGGCCTCTTCGCGGACCGGCCCGTGGACCTGGGGAGCCGCTGCACGGTTTTCATGAACTCCAGTGTGAAGCAGGCCCAGAAGGACGGGGCCAGCGTGGAGAACATCTCCGCCGGCCTCTCCATCTCCGTGGTCAAGAACGCCATCTACAAGGTCATCCGGGCCGCCAGCCCGGAGGAGCTGGGCCGAAACGTGGTGGTCCAGGGGGGAACCTTTTACAATGAGGCCGTCCTCCGGGCCTTTGAGAAGGAGATGGGGGTGGAGGTCATCCGCCCGGACATCGCGGGACTGATGGGGGCCTTTGGCGCGGCCCTCTATGGGCGGAGCAAGGCCGTCTCCGGACAGTCCAGCGCCCTTTTGAGCCGGGAGGAGCTGGCGGCCTTCACCCAGGAGACGGAGAGCCGGGTCTGCGGCCTCTGCGGGAACAACTGCCAGCTCACGGTGAATACCTTTGCCGGCGGGGAGACCTTTATCAGCGGCAACCGCTGCGACCGCCCCGTCACCGGCAAGGCCGACAGCGGGGAACGGAACCTTTACGCCTATAAGCGGAAGCTGATTTTGAGCTATAAGCCCGTCCCCGGCAAGCGGGGGAAGCTCGGCATCCCTCTGTGCCTGAACCTGTGGGAGCTGCTGCCCTTCTGGCACACCTTCTTTACAAAGCTGGGCTTCGCCGTGTACCACAGTCCTCTCTCCAGCCGGGATTTGTACCTCAAGGGCCAGGCCACCATCCCCAGCGACACCGCCTGTTTCCCCGCCAAGCTGGCCCACGGGCACATCCGGTTCCTCAGCAAGCTGGGGCTGGACGCGGTGTTCTATCCCTGCATGACCTATAACCTGGACGAGGGCCTGGGGGATAACCACTACAACTGCCCCGTGGTGGCCTATTACCCGGAGGTCATCGCCGGGAACTGCCCGGAAATCAAGGGCACAAAATTCATCTATGATTACGTGGGCCTTCACCGGCCCAAGGACTTCATGAGGAAGATTTACGACATTCTTCGAAGGCACTTCCCGGACATCTCCAAGACGGAGGTTCGGGAGGCCGGGGACGCGGCCTATGCCGAGTACGCCCACCATATGGCCCAGGTCCGCAAGGAGGGCGCCCGAATCATGGAACAGGCCCGGGCGGAGGGGCGGCGGATCATCGTCCTGTCCGGGCGGCCCTACCACGTGGACCCCGAGGTGAACCACGGCATCGACACCCTGATTACCCGCTTTGGCGCGGCGGTGGTAACGGAGGACTCGGTCTCCAGCTTGATGAACAGATTCCCCACCTCGGTGCTGAACCAGTGGACCTACCACTCCCGGCTCTATGCCGCCGCCAAGTATTGCTGCGAGCACCGGGACTGCGACCTGGTGCAGCTGGTCAGCTTCGGCTGCGGGGTGGACTCCATCACCACCGACGAGACCCAGGCCATTTTGCAGGCCGGAGGGAAGCTGTATACCCAGCTGAAAATTGACGAGATTACCAACCTGGGCGCGGTGCGCATCCGGTTACGGAGCCTCTTCGCCGCTTTGGATGAATTGGATGAATAAGGAGTGAGACCACGATGGAAGCCTTGAACTATCCCAAATTCACGCCGGAGATGAAGAAGACCCACAAGATTCTCATCCCCAACATGGCCCCGGTGCAATTCCGTATTCTGGAGGCCGTCATGGAGCAGGCGGGCTACACCTGCGAGCTGCTGGAGAATTGCGGCAGCCAGGTCAGCGAGCTGGGCCTCAAGTATGTACATAACGACACCTGCTATCCCGCCCTGCTGGTCATCGGCCAGTTTCTGGACGCCCTGGCCTCCGGGAAGTACGACCTGGACCATACCGCCCTCATCATCACCCAGACCGGCGGAGGCTGCCGGGCTTCCAACTACATTCACCTCCTCCGCAAGGCCCTGGTGAAAGCGGGCTACCCCCAGGTCCCTGTGGTGAGCCTGAACTTCTCCGGTCTGGAGAAGGACTCCGGCTTTCCCATGACGGTGCCCTTTCTCCGCCGCCTTCTGGCCGTGATTTACTACGGCGACTTGCTGGTGGCCCTGAAGGCCCAGACGGAGCCCTATGAGGTCCGCCGGGGGGACGCGGCCCGCTTGCAGGAGAAGTGGCTGGACACCATTTGCGGCTGGATTCATGAGGACAAGGGCTGGTCCAACCGGGAGATGAAGAACGCCATGCCTGTCATCGCCCGGGAGTTCGCCGCCATTCCCGTTCGCCGGGTGCCCAAGGTAAAAGTGGGCGTAGTGGGCGAGATTTATGTCAAATACTCCCCCCTGGGGAACAACGACCTGGAGCGCTTCCTGGCCTCTCAGGACTGCGAGGTAAATCTGCCGGGGCTGATGGGCTTCGTGCAATACTGCGCCTACAATCCCTCGGAGACCGCCCGGCTCTACGGCGGAACCTTCCTGGAAAAGCACGTGTCCGACCTGATCCTGGGGTATATTGAGGGCATGGAGCGGGTGGTCATTCAGGTTCTCAAGGACCACGGCTATCACGCGCCCCTGCCCTTCCGGGAGCTGATCAAGCTCACCGACGGCATCATCAGCACAGGGGACAAAATGGGGGAGGGCTGGCTCCTCACCGCCGAGATGATTGAGCTGGTCCGGGCGGGATACGAGAACATCGTCTGCGCCCAGCCCTTTGGGTGCCTGCCCAATCACATCTGCGGCAAGGGCATGATCAACAAAATTCGGGAGCTCTATCCCCAAGCCAACATCACCCCCATCGACTACGACCCCAGTGCCACACGGGTGAACCAGGAGAACCGCATCAAGCTGATGCTGGCGGTAGCCCGGGAGCGCCTGGCGGACCGGGCGGAGGCGCCGGAGCGGGTTTCCCGGCGGATCGTGGCGGCCGCGGAGGAGCGGCCCGTTCCGGAGCGCATGCGGAAGCGGGCGAAGGCCATGGTATGAAGTCCCTGATTCTGATGGGCAGCCCCCGAAAGCGGGGGAACACAGCCGCCCTGCTGGACCGGCTGGTCTAAGGGAGGAACAAGTTCTACGGCGAGGAAAAGGGTCCCTCTCTCTGGGCGGAAAGTCCCTGGCGCTCTTAATGACCCGCGGCTATCCCCCGGAGAAGGGCCGCGACCTCTTCCGGGAGTATGAGGCGCCACTGCAAGCACTCCGGCCTCCGTGGGGAACCGGGAAGAGCGGCGCCTGGGCTATGACGGGGTCTTTATGGACGGGGAGAAGGAGGCCCGGGTCTGGGCCTTCGCCCGGGAGCTGCTGGAGGCTATGAGCTGAAAACAAAAAGGCAGAGACGCTCGTCTCTGCCTTTTTTATGCGTGGTTCAGGAGGACTTCTTCCGGGCGGCGGCAATGGCCTCGTCCTCCAGGCTGTGGGTCCGGAGGTAGTTCAGCCAAGCTTTGCAGCCGGAGGGGTTCAGGTGGATGCCGTCGAAGTTCAGTTTCTCCGGAAGAAGGCCGTCGGTCCCGGTGAGACAGGCCGCCACGTCCAGAAAATAGCACTGCTTTTCCTGGGCCAGGGTCTGAATGACCTCGTTGTAGACCTGGATCCGGGCGGTGTTCACATAGGTTTTCTTGGCCTCCTGCTTAGCGCTGACCGGGGGAATGGACTGGAGCACAATCTTAGCGTCGGGGTGGTCCTCCCGAAGGCGGTCGATTACCTTGGTATACTGGTCGCGGAAGGTCTCGGTTTTCGTCCAGCCCAGCTCGTTGATGCCCAGCATGACGTAAATTTTATCGCAGGATTCCTGGGCCGCCACCGCGTCCAGAAGAGGAATTTTCGTGCCCTCCTCGGTTTTCCAGGCGTCCTTGGAAAACACGGACTCCACCGTTGCGCCAACGGCGGTGTAAAAATGCCCGGTTTTCAGGCCGCTGTACAGAAGGAGACCCTCGGTCCGGGAGTCACCCAGAAAAACGGCGCCCTCAAAGTATGTATCCTCCACCGCCTCCGTCTCCGGGATTGGGCAGGGGAGCTCTCCTGTCCCCGTTCCCTCCGACGAAGCTTTTTCCGGAGCGGAGGGAAGCCGGGGGTCCGTTGTTTTTCGGGGAGCCGCCGCCGTCCGTTTTACCGGCGCGGGCTTGGCAACTTCTTCCCGAGGGGTGCTGACGGCCGCGCCGCTGGAAGAGCCCAGCAGCAGCGTCACCGCCGCCATGGCCGCCAGAAGGGCTGGTAAACGTCCTTTTCTTCTCTTTTCCATAGCCGGTTCCTTCCCATCTATCGTCATCCCGCCTCCAAGGGGCGGGCAATCCATCGTTCCAAAAGTCCTCGCGTTCACCCGCCCGGGGCCCTTTTGACGGGGCCCTTCGCGGTGACGCGAATGCAGGGCCGCCGGCGGTTCCCTTCCGGGGCGGCTCATTCCCAAGGCCGAGACCTTGCGTTCAAGGATGCTACCTATATTATACGGAAAATTGTCGAAAAATGTCGAAACAAATTGTTAAAATTTTGATGACAAAACGGTATCTTAATTTCCAGGACCAACCAATTCTATGAGCCGGCCGGGCATTCTATGCCGCCTCAATCCCGCAAAGATGCCGGATAGGCTCCCTCCTCGTGAAGGCGGCGAAGGGCCTGGGCCACGGTGGCCCGGTCCTCCCGGTAGGTCATGCCAAACCACTGCCCGGCGGAGGAGAGGACGGAGACCCGCAGCTTGTCCTCCCGAAGGTAGCGGTCCACCAGATCGGGCAGCAGGCACTCGGCCCGGGGATCGTCTCCGATCTGACGAAGGAAGTGGTGAAAGTGCTCCCGAAGGACGGGGAAAATCGAGGGCATGAAGCCCCAGAAGTTCATGGATACCACCGCGTCGGGGTCCAGGGGCTGGTCCTTTTCCAGGTCCCGGAGAGTCCCATCGGCGTAGAGCTGAATCTTCCGGGTCTCCTGAACGCCGCCCAGGTAGCCGTCCCGAAGGGCGCAGATTCCCCGGGTGACGGTTCCGTGGAGGCTGGCGGTGTTCTTCAGAAGATAGCCCACCATCGCCGCCTGCCCCGCCTCCGGGAGACGGCGGAGCTCCTGAGCCATGCTGCGATAGGCGTTCGGCCCGTAGAAATCGTCGGCATTGATGACGCAGCAAGGTCCTTTCACCGCCGGCTCGGCGCAGAGAAGGGCGTGGACCGTGCCAAAGGGCCGGGTCCGGTCCGCCGGAATGGTGTAAAATTCGGGGAGGGAGGAGAAGTCCTGTAAGGCGTATTCCACCTCCACGGGACTGCCGTCCAGGGCGGTTTTCCTGGTCAGATAGCCGCAAAGGGACTCCATCATCTCCCGCATCTCCGGCTTGATGATGAAGACCACCTTGCCGAAGCCAGCCCGGAGTGCGTCGTGAATGGAATATTCCATCAAGATTTCGTTGTGGGGACCGATGCCGTCTATCTGCTTGTTTCCGCCATAGCGGGAACCCAGCCCGGCAGCCATGATTACCAAAGAGAGTTTCATGCCCGTTTTCTCCTGTCTGTACGCCGGGCGGTCTGCCCGGAGATGTTCTGCCTCTATGTTACCCCGCTTCGTGTCTTTTTGCAAGGCTTTCCTTGGAGGGAGAGAAGGTCTTATCGCGTTTTTAATATAAGAGCCTGTTTAAAATCTCCATGCACGCCGTCTGGACAGGTCTTTTCCCACCATACTGCGTCAATTTTCCTTGAAATCCGTCAGGATTCCCGCGCAAAATTTCCTTGTCTGGCGGGAAAATCCCCGCCCATCCGGCATACCTGGAGATTTTAAACAGGCTCTAAGGGAAATCCGGCGCGGGGATCAATCTCTCCCGCAGCGGAAACGGCGGGCCTCGGCAGTCCAGGCCCAGAGGGCTTCGTCAAAGTCCGCCGGAGCCTCCGGGAGGACCAGATGGTTGGTGAAGCGGCCCGGATAGGCCTCCACGGCCAAAATAAGGGCATCCGTTTCCAGAGGCCGGGGCAGGAAGAGGGACAACAGCGCCCCGGGAGTGGCCTTGCCCTTGACGCGCTTTCCCGGCGCGGTCAAGGCGCAGTAGGGCCGGGGATCGCGCAGTCCCACCTGGGATTTTTGGGTGACAATCTCCGTCTCAGGCCAGCGCTCCAGAGCCCCCAGGAGAAAAGCCCGTACCGAGGGGAGCGCCTCCGGCTTCCGGGCGAAAAAGGCCTCCGCCAGGCGCAGGGACTCCAGGTTCATCGGCCCGCCTCTTTCTGCTCCAGGCTGTATAGCCCCGCGCCGATGGCCGTCGCGAAGGTAGCCCGCTCCGGGATGATATAGCGGATGCCGTAGAGCCGCTGAAAGTTCTCAAAATTGGGCTTGGCCTGGGACAGGGTGGTGACGGAGCCGGTGAGGACCACCGTGTCCGCGCCGCAGCACTGGCAGGCCAGCACCGTCATGGTGCCGATGGCCTGGAGCACCAGATTCACCGCCCCGGCGGCCAGATCGGCGGGGGTGGCGTCCTCCGCCAGATTGCCGAAGTTCGCGGCGGTAAGGGTGGGGTCCAAGGTGGCGGCGGGGTCCGGCGTGATGTCCCGGATCATCAGGTCCACCTTTCCCAGGTCCCCCTGCTCCGCCAGTTTTTTAATCTGCCCGAAGCGCTCCATGTCCACCAGCTTCCGGCACAGGCCCCCCAGGGTGCCGCCGCCGATGCCGCTGCCGCAGAGGTGCCGGACGCCCTTGCCCCGTTCCGCCCAGAGGAAGGCGGTGCCGGTGCCCATGGTGGCCACCACGGCCTTGGATTGGCCCGACATGGCCAGAGCCCCGGTGCCGCTGGCGGAAAACTCGTCCACCGCGCAGGTGGAAAGACCGAAGATGTCCCCCTCCACATAGGAGGCTCCCACGCCGGTAAGAACCACCCGATCCACGTCGGAGAGGGTGAGATGGTTGCTGGAAAGATAGCTGCCAAAGGCGCCGTAAAGGCTGGTCAGAGGGTCCTCCGCCTGAACACGAAGCGTGGAGAGAAGGGTTCCGGTGCGGTCAAGGCCCACGATTTTCGTGGTGGTGCCGCCGATGTCGATGCCGAGAATGGTTTTCATAGCGCGTCCTCCTGCGACGCCTGTCCATTTTCTGAATGAAACAGACGGTTTCTCTCTGTTATTATGGGCCATAGGCGGGAAAAAGTCAACAGAAGGGCGCGGTTTTTTCCGCCGCCGGGACTTGCCAGGAGGGGGACGGACGTGTATACTAGAAGAAAGTTCCGGATAGGAGGGAAGGGCGAATGAGACGAGGCTTCCTGCTGTGCCTGTCGGTTTGTCTGGCATTGGCACTGTGCGCCTGTTCCGCGCAGTCCGTCTATACCGTGACAAGGGATGGAAAGGACTATACGGTGGACAGGGAGGCGGGGACCATCTCGGATGGGCAGTATACCTATGGATTTGAGTTTTCCGGGGATTCCCGCGCCTACGAGGTTACCATCGAGTATCCCAACGAATCCACCTATTGGTGGGAGCAAAACGGGACCGGCATAGGCTATGGCGGCTGGAGCGAGGGGTATTACGAATCCGCCTACGCGAAAGGGGACACCCTCCGGGAGGTGCTCCTGGAGAAAGCGCCAAGAGCGCGGAGCGGCAATGCCGGCGTAGGTTTCTTTATAATCCTTCTTGGGCTGTTCGGGGCCGTCTGGCCCAGGGCGGCCTGGGCGTTGTCCTACGGATGGCGGTTTAAGGACGCGGAGCCCTCAGAGGCAGCCTTGGTAGTAAACCGCGTTTGCGGGGGAGCGCTGGCCCTTTTGGGATTGGTGGTTTTGGTTGTTTAGGGACAGACGAAGGACAGACGAAGGACGAGGGGACGGGTTATCGGTAGTCTGGAGGCTCCGAAAAATCGGCTATAGGTAACATGGCAGTTGCGGGAGCCAGGGCGGCGGCCCCTACGGGTGTTCTACCGATAGAAAAGCAGATGTAGAAAAGCAGATATAGAAAAGCAGATATAGAAAAGCCGATGAAGAAAAAGGAATCCAAGCCGATTCACCCACCAGGCCAGCGACAGCGGAAAGAGAAATACGCCAGGTCGACAAGCACCAGCTCCCGTTGCACCACGCCGCGGGCAGATCATTCCTGACTTCCGCCAGTCATTCGGCGCGCCCCATCGTTTTTCTCTCTTCCACCGTGCACGGCGCATTCTCTCTTTTCGCAAAAAGAGAGAATGGGGGGTGCAAGAAACCAGCCATCTTCATGGCTGAAATTAACGATTTTGGGCAGATTGTTTTAAATGACCATCCATTTATTATGCTATTTATGGATTGCTTTCCAGAAAACGAACGATTATAATGGTAAAGCATTTAGGCAAACGTTTGCCAAGCGGACGGCAGAAAACGCCGCCCAGCAAGCGCAAAAAAACGGAGGAATGAAAATGAGCAAGAAATACTGCTACCTATTCACCGAGGGCAACGCCAACATGCGGGAACTGCTGGGCGGCAAGGGCGCGAACCTGGCCGAGATGACCAACATCGGCCTGCCGGTCCCCCAGGGCTTTACCATCACCACCGAGGCCTGCACCCAGTATTACGAGGATGGCCAGAAGATCAACGACGGCATTATGGCCGAAATCATGGAGTATATTACCAAGATGGAGGAAATCACCGGCAAAAAGTTCGGCGATCTGGAGAATCCCCTGCTGGTCTCCGTCCGCTCCGGCGCCCGGGCCTCCATGCCGGGCATGATGGACACCATCTTGAACCTGGGCCTCAACGAGGACGTGGTGGAGGTGCTCATCCGCAAGTCCGGAAACCCCCGCTGGGCTTGGGACTGCTATCGCCGCTTTATCCAGATGTACTCCGACGTCGTCATGGAAGTGGGCAAAAAGTATTTCGAACAGCTCATCGACGAGATGAAGGAGAAAAAGGGCGTCACCCAGGACGTGGAGCTCACCGCCGAGGACCTGAAGGAGCTGGCCTCCCAGTTCAAGGCCGAGTATAAGAACAAGCTGGGCGTGGACTTCCCCTCCGACCCCAAGGAGCAGCTGATGGGGGCCATCAAGGCCGTCTTCCGCTCTTGGGACAATCCCCGCGCCAACGTCTATCGCCGGGACAACGACATCCCCTATTCCTGGGGCACCGCCGTCAACGTCCAGTCCATGGCCTTCGGCAACATGGGCGACGACTGCGGCACCGGCGTGGCTTTCACCCGTAACCCCGCCACCGGCGAGAAGAAGCTCTTCGGCGAGTTCTTGACCAACGCCCAGGGCGAGGACGTGGTGGCCGGTGTCCGGACCCCCATGCCCATTCAGGAGATGGCCGACAAGTTCCCCGAGGCCTTCGGCCAGTTTGAGCGTGTCTGCAAAATCCTGGAGGATCACTACCGGGATATGCAGGACATGGAGTTCACCGTGGAGGCGGGCAAGCTGTACATGCTCCAGACCCGCAACGGCAAGCGCACCCCCGCCGCCGCCCTCAAGATTGCCTGCGACCTGGTGGACGAGGGTCAGATCACCGAGAAGCAGGCCGTGGCCATGATCGAGCCCCGGTCCCTGGATACCCTGCTCCATCCCCAGTTTGACGGCGAGGTTCTGAAAACCGCCCCTGTGGCGGGCCACGCCCTGGGCGCCTCTCCGGGAGCCGCCTGCGGCAAGATCGTCTTCACCGCCGAGGAGGCCAAGGAGTGGGCCAGCCGGGGCGAGAAGGTGGTTTTGGTCCGCCTGGAGACCTCTCCCGAGGACATCGAGGGCATGAAGGCTGCTCAGGGCATCCTGACCGTTCGGGGCGGCATGACCTCTCACGCCGCCGTGGTGGCCCGCGGCATGGGCAAGTGCTGCGTCTCCGGCTGCGGCGACATCAAGATGGACGAGGAGAACAAGAAGTTCGAGCTGTCCGGCAAGACCTATCACGAGGGCGACTGGCTGAGCCTGGACGGCTCCACCGGCAAGATTTACGATGGCGCCATTCCCACGGTGGACGCCGCCATCGGCGGTGAGTTTGGCCGGGTTATGGGCTGGGCGGACAAGTATCGCCGCCTCCAGGTCCGCACCAACGCCGACACTCCCCACGACGCCGCCCAGGCCCGGAAGTTCGGCGCCCAGGGCATTGGCCTGTGCCGCACGGAGCACATGTTCTTCAACGAGGACCGCATCCCCGCCATCCGGGAGATGATCTGCTCCGACACCGTGGAGCAGCGGGAGCGGGCCCTGGCCAAGCTGGAGCCCATGCAGCAGAGCGACTTCGAGGGCATCTACGAGGCCATGGAGGGTCTGCCGGTTACCATCCGCTTCCTGGATCCCCCGCTGCACGAGTTCGTCCCCACGGAGGAGGCCGACATCGCCAAGCTGGCGGAGGATATGGGCAAGACGGTGGAGGAGATCAAGGCCATCATCGCCGGTCTCCACGAGTTCAATCCCATGATGGGTCACCGGGGCTGCCGCCTGAGCGTCACCTTCCCCGAGATTGCCCGGATGCAGACCAGAGCCGTCATCAAGGCTGCCCTGGCCGTGAAGGCCCGGCATCCCGAGTGGGATATGGTGCCTGAGATCATGATTCCCCTGGTGGGCGAGCTGAAGGAGTTCGCCTATGTGAAGAGCATCGTTACCAGCGTGGCCGACGCGCTGATTAAAGAGGCCGGCTCTGATCTGAAATATAAGGTTGGCAACATGATCGAGATTCCCCGCGCCGCCATGTGCGCTGACGACATCGCCCCCACCTCCGACTTCTTCTCCTTCGGCTCCAACGACCTGACCCAGCTGGTCTTCGGCTTCAGCCGGGACGACGCCGGGAAGTTCCTGGACGCCTATTACGACAAGAAGATTTATGAGAACGACCCCTTCGCCAAGCTGGACCAGCACGGCGTGGGCCGCCTGATTTCCAACGCCGCCCGCTGGGGCCGGAGCACGAACCCCGGCCTGCACCTGGGTATCTGCGGCGAACACGGCGGCGATCCCTCCAGCGTGGAGTTCTGCCACAAGATCGGCCTGGATTATGTGTCCTGCTCTCCCTTCCGGGTGCCCATTGCCCGGCTAGCGGCGGCCCAGGCGGCGATTAAAGAGGGCTGAGCAAACGCCTCGTGTTGTCGTAGGGCAATGTGATTTATCCTGTATAGGGCACTAAACATCAGCCTCCGACATAGAAAAATAAGACCTTGCGTCTCACGGCGCAGGGTCTTATTTTTGTCCTTCGGACTATCCTTTCCCTGCCTAATACAAGGATTTTCGGAACATTTTGTGCTATATCACCATGGAGTAGGGGCTACCCGGGCCTTGGCCCGGCAGAATAAACGACTTTGCCCCTAACAGAATAAATCACATTGCCCTACGACATGGTGATATTTGATGAGTGCGTTTTTGGGGAAAAGGCAGCAGGCTTGAAAACCTTGCAAACAGGGGCTTTGAGCAGGTCAGCTTTCCCAAAAGCACAAGCTCCAATTCCCCCAAAGTAAGCTGACATCCTTTTTGGGGACTGCTTTTGGGGATTGATGCAGGATGTTCCCACAGGGGAGGACTACCAAAATGAGGAAGAAGAACTTCAAGGGTCGATGCGAGAAACGGGTGTTGGGCAAGTGTGCTGAGGTGTGCCGGACATATGACGCCATCCAGTACGCCTATGCCGACCTGCTACAAGCATCAGACGAGATCAAGGAGATCAGGTGTAATGTGCTGCTGGATGGGTTGGAGGTTGGGGAGTACACCTCGGACTTCGTTTGCACCAAGGCGGACGGTGATCTGATGGTCAGGGAGTGCGTGTTTAGAAAGTTCCTGATGAAGCCATTGACGGTAAAGCTGCTGGACGCTTCAAGGGACTACTGGCTCAGGCATGGGGTCACGGATTGGGGGGTGGTCATTGATGAAGAAGTATGACCTGCTCAGGTCTGGTGATTCAATCATCCGGGTTCTGGAATTGCAGGGTGACAGGGTTCTTATCATTGACTGCATCAAGAGGACGATGCCCGTGTGGATAGGGCTGGATGCTCTGGAATCCTACTCTGAGTGTACCACTGGTGAGTTGTCGGCGGTCATAGGGGTTACGGTTGTCGGTGCTGATGATCTGGATGCCGACCAGAGGAAAATCATGTACGAGAGGTACACGATGATAGCTCCTATTCTGTCCTTCGTCGCCGATGATCGGATGCGTTCCCGGCTGATCTGCTCTGTGGCTGAGGAATCTGGAGTATCAAAGGCAACTGTCAGAAGCTATCTCTGCCTGTATCTGGCCTACATGGACGTGACTGCTCTTGCTCCCAGGCGTAGGGAGGATGAACGAGCCTTGACACAGGACGAGAAGAATATGCGGTGGGCGTTGAATAAATTCTTCTACACCACGAAGAAGCAATCGCTCATGACAGCCTACACGATGATGCTCAAAGAGAAGTATTGTGATGGGTTAGGAGTGCTGGCAGAGGAATATCCGTCCTTCTATCAGTTCCGGTACTTCTACCGTAAGACCAGGAACCTCCAGAACTTCTACATCTCCCGTGACGGATTGAAGAATTATCAGCGGAACAATCGGCCTCTCACTGGTGACGGGGTACAAGAGTTTGCACCTGCTGTTGGCGTTGGAATGTTCGATGCTACTGTGTGTGACATCTACCTTGTCAATGATACTGGCAGTCTGGTGGGTAGACCGATTCTGACGGCCTGTGTCGATGCCTACAGTGGCCTATGTTGTGGATACTCTCTCTCGTGGGAAGGTGGCGTATACAGTCTCCGAGGATTAATGCTGAACATCATTGCTGATAAGGTTGGCTGGTGCCAGAACTACGGTATCTCCATCCAAAAAGAGGATTGGGACTGTGATATGCTCCCGGCTACGTTCATCACCGATATGGGAAGTGAGTACACATCCAAGAATTTTGAACAGATTGCAGAGCTGGGGGTTAAAGTTGTCAATCTTCCTTCCTATCGTCCAGAGCTGAAAGGTTTGATAGAGAAATTCTTCGATCTGGTACAGGAGAATTACAAGAAGCATTTGAAGGGCAAGGGTGTAATTGAGCCTGATTATCAGGAGCGTGGTGCTCACGACTACCGGAAGGATGCCTGTCTGACCATGGCCGACTTTGAGAAGATCATCCTCCACTGCATCCTCTACTATAACTCTCAGCGGATCATTGAGAACTTCCCCTACACCGAGGACATGATTGCTGCTCAGGTGAAGCCCTATGCCTCCCAAATCTGGAATTGGGGAAAATCCCAAATCGGGGCCAATCTCATTGAAATTGGGAAAAGAGAGCTGATGCTGACATTGCTACCGAGGACTACAGGTAAGTTCAGTCGGTCAGGGCTAAAGGTAAACAAGTTGCGGTATCACCGTGAGGGGTACACGGAACAGTATCTATCTGGCGGTGATGTGACTGTAGCCTACAATCCAGAAGATGTGACCTCCGTATGGTTACTCGAAGATGGAGGCTATACCGAGTTCACGATTATAGAATCTCGTTACCAGGGCAAGGACTTGACTGCGGTACAGGAGCTACAGGACAGCCAGAGAACCATTACCAAGGGTGCAGCCAGAGATAATCTACAGGCACAAATCAACCTGGCCCAACACATTGAGACCATTGCTGGTAACGGTGCTGGTCGTGGTGATGTTCACATGAAGAATATCTGTAACACTCGCAGACGGGAGCAGACCAAGAACCACCGTGACTACATGAAGGAGGGGACGAGCCGTGAGTGATCTTTCAGACGTTATCCATATCCTGCCAACCATGAAGTCAGGGACTGAACTGCTGTCTGCTCTGGAAGTGCTGCCGGAGTACGATGCTGCTATCTGTGATGCCGATGCTCCTGTGCGGCTCATGGCACTCTCTGACCTCTACAGGGTCTATGTTCCAAATCAGATGTCGTTGGAGATTTACAGCAAATTGTATCTAGCTCTAATGCGATCATTGTAAAAGAAGGGTACAACACTGGCAATACAACAGCGGAACCAGAATTACAGAGCTATCGTTCAGCAGGAGTACAGCGGTATCATGGGTGGCTCTGACAGCTTCACGATCATAGGGGCCTCTGGCATTGGAAAGAGTAGTGCTATCAGCAGGGCCATTACTCTGATTACCGAGAATCGAATTATTGAGGTAGAGAATCCTCACACCAAGATCATCCCCTGTATCTGCGTCCAGTGTCCCTTTGATTCCTCCGTCAAAGGATTGCTATTGGAGATACTTCGGAAGGTCGATGAAGTCATTGGCGGCAACTATTATCCCAATGCACTACGGGCCAGGACAACCACAGATATGTTGATTGGCAGCGTCAGTCAGGTGGCGTTGAACCACATAGGGCTGCTGGTGGTAGATGAGATTCAAAACGTGTGCAACAGCAAGAATGGCAAAAGCCTTGTGGGGATGCTTACCCAGCTTATCAACAATAGCGGTATCTCAATCTGCATGGTGGGTACTCCTGAGAGTGCCGTATTCTTTGAACAGGCGATGCAGCTTGCCCGGAGATCGTTGGGCTTGCGGTATGATGTGATGGAGTACGGAGAGGACTTCAAGACGTTCTGTGAAGTCCTGTATTCCTATCAGTATGTGAAGCAGAGGACAGAAATCACTGATGGTATCACGGAATGGCTTTATGAACATACGTCGGGGAATATCTCGGTGGTGGTGTCCTTGATTCATGATGCTCAGGAGATTGCCATTCTCAACGGTAGAGAGGTTCTAAACCTGGAATCGTTGAACGAAGCCTACCAGCAAAGACTATCCATGCTCCACGGATTTATCCAGCCGAAGCCAAAGTGCCAGACCTCGAAAACCAAACGAAGGACTACAATCCTCAAAGTCGATACTGATGTGGAGACGGACGGAGAGTTTACGATTGCTGCTCTGGTATCTCAGGCCAAAAGCGAGGGCGTTGACATTGTGGAACTGTTAAAGCAAAATCTTCCAGTGGTGGAGGTGGCAGTATGATCTCCTACTTCCCTGCCATCTATCCTGATGAACTGGTGTATAGCTGGTTTTGCCGTTATTACGTCCATTCTGGTTTCTTTTTGAGTAAATCAGCTATGCAGGAGTTGTATTGCAAGCGGTCAGATAATCCCAGCAAGGAGTTCATTGGAAATCTCAATTCTGGAGCCATGGAGCAGATTGCAAAGATGTATCCCTTGGACAAGCTGGTACTGGAACATACGATGTATCCTCAGTATGCCCGCTTCATCCCATTGGAGCAAAAGAAGACTGCCCTGTATCGGCTGGGGCATGATAACTGCGATGCACACCACCTGTTCTGTGTTCTCCCTCGGTCTGAGGGGGAACAATATTTGCGGTTCTGTCCGTTGTGTGTCAATGAGGACAGGGAGACATACGGTGAAACCTACTGGCATCGGAAACATCAAATCCGAAACATGGGTGTCTGCACGAAGCACAAATGTAGGCTTGTGGAATCCAGCGTTCCGGCGAAGAGTGAGCAGAGCTTCACTTTTTGTCCTGCTGAACATTGCATAGGCCACAACAAGGTTGCCTTTGAGGAAGAACCCCAGATGATCCGGTTGGCAAGCTACCTGGACTCCGTATTTGACGCACCAATAGATTTTAACAAAGATATTCCTATCAGTTCCATCCTGTATGACGGTTTGAGCCGGACGAAGTATTTGAAGCCATCAGGCCGAAGCAGGTACACGAAGACGCTTGCCGATGATCTGAATGTGTTCTATGGAGGCATGGGTCTATGTAATATAGCGAGTATGTACCAGATTCAGAGGGTATTGCTGGGGAATAGGTCTGATTTTTCAGTGGTATGTCAAATCGCCTTTTTCCTCGGCATGGAGCCAGAGGAATTAACGTCCTCTACTCTGACACCGGAACAGATTCAGCAGGAGCAGGACAGCCACTACATGAAAGATACCGCCCCCGTAGACTGGGTACAGTTGGATGCAGACACAGCCCCTATATTGGAAAAGGTTGTCCAAGGCGTATATGATGGCACGGCCAACGAGAACAGTAGGCCCGAACGAGTATCAGAGAGACTTGTGTATCGGGAGATGGGCTTGCTGGGGCATCAACTGGAGAATATGCCAAGATGCAGGGCCATCTTTGAACGATACACAGAGACCTATCCCGAGAGCTGGGCCAGGAAGATCATTTGGGCATATCAGAGATTAAGAGCGCAAGGTAAGCCCTTCTATTGGTCGGATATTAGGAAACTCTCAGGGGTGAAAAAGAAGAATTTTCAATCAATCATCCCCTATTTGCAGCAATACACGGACGCTGAGACGGCGAATCGAATCGTAGCCTTGATTGAATGAAACGGATAAGACAAGGAGTGCATTAGCGCACTCCTTGTCCGTATAGTCTGTAACTGGTATCTAGCAGATGTGATTACGGTCAACTCCCAGAGAGGGATACTCTACTGCCTAAATTTATCGTTTACCTAGGCGTCAGAATCTCCCTGGAATATACTTCTAATTTCAGCCTCAGTTACACCGCTCTCATTCAGATAATTGATTACTGTAATCGGTATGTCCTCAAAGCATTCGGGAATTGTTTCCCAGCCTAAATTGCCATGCAGCTTATGTATCAATCCCCATTCTTCCATGCGACCCAGCAGCCTATTGGCCCTATTATTACCTATTTGAAGTTTGGCCTGAAGCCTTGAATTAGCCACTTGTCTCTGTGGCAAAGTCCACATGATAGCTTCTGCCAGCTTTTCATCATACGATTGCCCCGGTGGGCTTTGGGTGAATCCTGGAAGCCTGCTGTTCCTCTTTACGAGATCCGAAGCCGTATCCAAACTGCCAATCTTGAAAGGGTATTTGTTCTGTTGCTTAAAATCCTTCTCAATTTCTGCCAGCAACATCGTCATATCCTTGAACGAGATATATGATCCTTGTAATACTCTATCTCTTTCAAAAATAGAATCGAAAATCATTTGTCCTCTACCAACTAATTTTTCAGCTCCTGCTCTCCCAAGGATTGTCACAGAATTTTGATAATGAGCACACTTTAATGCTATTCTCGCAGTAATATTTGCGATACTTCCTTGTAGATTCCTCTTTGCCGGATTCTGTGCTGCCAGCACCAAATGTATCTTAGTATGGCGGCTACTGCTCAGCAATTCGTTCATTGCAGCTTCAATTTGCTCAGCGTATTCCTTATTTGAAATGCCGGAGCACAGTCTAGGAAATTCATCTATAACACAAACAATATAGGGCATATCAGGCAGATTAGGGTCTTTCATCCTGCGTGTCCTCTCCTGGTACAACAGAAGAATGATTTTCCTTGCGGTATCTGGCTCTGTAATAACTGGTGCAGATAAAAATGGCTGGTTCTTGAAAATATCAAAATCAGATTGAGATTTTCCCAGAAGATCCAAAATCAACACATTGACATTACCGGTCCGATGCTTATATGCTATGCTCATCAATAGGCTCATTATAGCAGTACTTTTTCCTGATTTGGTGGCTCCACCCAACAGCAAATGGGGAAACTCAACTATATCCTCTATACACATTGCGCCAGTATCATCAAAGCCCATAGCATAAGGTATCTTTAATTTGCTCTCAGCGAAATCCCCACTATTTAGCATTTCGATCAAGCTATTATCTGTCAATGCCTGTTCTGCGACAACCAAATTTATGGATGTAGGATTCCTCAAATCCACTCTGAACCATTCATACTTTTTCAATCTACGCTGAACAGTTTTTGCAGTTCTACTAATATCAACATCTTTTGTTTCATTCAATGTTTCTAGTTTGAAAATATATCTATCTGCCATTACCGCTGTTGGGATTACTCGGACATATACCTTCAAGGCTCTATAATGGTTTTCGATTTGCCTGGCCAAATTTGCAGCCCCTCTATCTTTAATTCCAACTGCTGTAGGTGCAGGTAAATACCGGTGATGGAGATCTGCCAGAGATTTTTCAGATTGTGTTTTTATTATATCGACTATTTCTCCAATATCCTGTTGGGGGGGTACATTATCAGATTCAAAAAATTCAAATTTCTCATTATCAGGGAAAGTACATAGTCGCCGAATTGTGTCTATGTATCTACTAAAGAAATAGTTTAGGAATCCAACATTCTTAGCATTATCCAGCGTCAAGTTAGGATAACCTTGACAAACCTGATTTATATAGGGACTAATCATACTTGAAATCAGACTGCGGTTCCGTGCAATCCGGCGTCTATCAATTAATTCAGTCTCTTGTGATTGGTATTTTTCGACGCTTGTTACAAGTTCTAAAACCCATGACGCAAGCATTTGCTTCTTCTCTTTTATTAAAGTCAAATACTTAGCACTGACTTCACAGCCTGTTAGGTCTATATCAAAGACGTTGTCGAAACTTGACTTAATTGCTGGGCATACGAATACAGGTAATAAGTTAAAGCGTTCTCTTAAATCAAGGGCCTTTTTCTTTGTCGGGATATTGGCGACTTCTCTAAGCAAGGCAGTATAATTTCTCTCGTTTTCATACCCTACAATAGCGACAGGACAATCCTTGAAATGAAGCATTAAATTGTCGATGTCCTTTGCAGTTGATTGAGTAGGAAAATAAATCCTATGGATAAAAATTTTATGGTGCATATCTTCTCATAAGTTCTTAGAACGGCTCTGTTCAAGCAATTCTTCCGAATTATCTCACGCAATTTCTCATAACTTCTTAGAAAAACTGCGTGAGATGGTGTAGGTTTTGGTGTACGACTCAGCCAATCTTAATCTTCCCCTCCAGGTTCCCAAAGCTGGCCTTTTTCTTCTCCATCGTGGCTTCATTATAGATATCCATGGTGGTAGAAATATTGGCGTGCCCCATGATTTCCTGGATGATTTTCAAGTTGGTTTCGTTCTCACAGAAGCGGGTGCAGAAGGTGTGCCTCAAATTATGGACGGAGAAGTGCGGGAGCAAGATCGGCTCCCGCCGCTGCTTTTTAGCGGCAGCAGTTTCCTCAGCATTGCAGTCACGGATGATGTGCTTGATGATCTGGTTGATAGATGTACTCGTGTAGAGATTACCTTTCTTCGTTTGGAAGATAAAGCCAGTGTAGCCGTCTACTTCATTTCGAGTAAAGCCCTCTGCCATCTGGCGAAGCCGCTCATTTAGCAGAGCAGATTTGACTTCACGGAGCATGGGAATTACCCTTGTACCAGCTTCGGTCTTGGGTGTAGACACGAGGAACCTCATCCTCTCTTCATTCTCAGGCCTACAAAAAGCCATGTTGTGGTTGATCGAGATAAGGTTTTCTTCAAAGTCACAGTCGTCCCAGCGCAGGCCAATAACCTCACCCACACGACAGCCAGTACCCAGGAATACAGTAAACAGGTTGAGGAAACCAGCATACTTCGGAGAGCTACGAATGAAGTCAACGAACATCTGTTGCTGAACTTCGGTCAGAGCGTGACGCTTATCCTGTCCCCAGCCGTTCTGCTTTTTCAACTCGGCATATACCTGATAGGCGGGATTTGCTCGGATGTAACCGTCACGTACAGCCAATGTGAAGATAGGATGGAGGACGGTATTGACAGCATGAACGGTATTGGGCTTAAATCCTTTCTCATAGAACAGGGAGAGATAGAACTGCTTGACATCACTGTACTTGATAGAGCTGATACTTCGACTTCCCAGCTCGTCCTTGATGTAGTTATTGTACACTTGGATATAGCCAGAGCGGGTAGTAGGCTTCAGCTCTTTCTTCATTGCCATGTACTTCCGAAAGAAGTCGTCCAGAGTTTTCTTACTGGCTACAAAACTTTCAATACCGTCATCGGTATCACGAGTCAACTGCTTTTCCAGATCGCGTAAAGGCGCACCAGCCTTTTTGCCTACTGGCAACTTATCAGTATCTACCAGCCGCCAGCTGTAAATAGTCCGTCTCACCCCTCCTGCATCGTTATATCGGTACATATACATCCCATCGGATCGCTGGGATTCACCGACTTTGAGAAGCCGGCCTTTTGAGTCTCTTCTTTTCGAGGCCATTGCAAACTCCTTTCTGCCTGAAGAAGAAACTCGATGTGGTACTTGCATTATACCACACCGAGTATCCAATCTCAAGCGCAATCAAATCAGACTGATTCGGTCAATGTAGCTTTCAAATTTCTTGCGTTTTATCTGTGCTCTGGTATTATTCCAGAGGATGAAGTCAGCGTCGGGATTTTCGCTGATTAACTTCCGCAGCTTGTTTTCTCCCACTCTGAAATATGCTGCGGCCTCTTCTATGGAGAGCGTGTATCGCTCCCAGAATGGGATTTCAAGAGTCATGGGCACTCACCTCTTGTTTCGTTGATTTTGTTTGTTGTTATAGAAAATTAGCAGAACCGCCTTTTGTTGCGGTAGTCGGAATACTTTTTTGCGAAGCCTAATTCAAACTGTCGGATTGCGCCCTTGAACCAGAAGCACCTATACCACGGAAGCCCATCGGCCTCGTTATCTGAAAAGTCATAGTCAGCTGTGCCGTCTGACCACATAAAGTGCATCATTTGAAAGTGCTTGTTCTCTGTGATCCGTGGCTTGCAGAAGTAGATCTTTACCAGTGGATTATGGAACTTGGCTTTCAGCGCTTCTATGAAGCAGTTGGAGTGATACCACTCAGTTATGAATCTGTCTTTCATGGGCTGGATTCCTTTATTGTCACTCTGAGTTCCACGGTGCGTCCATCTTTCAGCGTCCATTCATAGCCACTCGAAGTAGCCTTGTGGCAATCAATGCCACCAAGAAGCTCTTGCACCATATAATCCCTAACAGCGCACAACGCTTCATCTGTACACTCTGTTTTGTTCTGCCACAAATTTTTGTTTCTGCTGTTCAGCGTACCTGCATAGATTGCAAATGCACCGCAGCCAACATGATATTCTGCCATAACATCACCACCTATTTTTATCTGCGATACCATTCAAGCTGCTTGTGATCAACCCTGGCTACATTTTCGGCATGGCAAAATAATACTACCGCCCTATCTTCGTCATCTCGGACATAAACGCATCTTGTTTTATGCCCATCAAGCGGAGAACGATAAAGTAGCAGTGCTCCAAAATACAGCCCTTGCAATATATTCGTCACCACCAAAATTCTATTTGCTATACACTGCTTCATAATGGAACCCGTATTGGATTGGTTAGTATTGATTCTGCCTCTTCACCTGGCGGAATTAACCTGGCACTTATAATCTTCATCCAGTCACCCATTACAGCTTTGAAATTCCGCTTGGCCTCGTTCATTGTTTTAGCCAGCCTGTAATAGGTGCATGGTGGAATTGTTTTTGCATAAGTAGCACAGATTTCAAAGAGGTAAAAACCATGAGCTGGGATACAACGAGCAATACTCATAATTCCTCTGTCGTCTGTCTTATAAATTACCTCACAATTTCCACAAAACACTTTTGCAGATTGCCCCAGAGGTAGCACAGTGGTTTCTGTTGTATTGTCAAGATAGTTTCTAAAATTCTTATAAGATTCAAAACTGAGCATACCTGCCATCAACTCCGCAAAAACTTTATTTTATTCCATGCCCATTGGCAAGAGCTGACTCTGCCATTTCTTTGCTGATAAAGAAGCAGTCTCCGATTGCGTCACCAACAAACTCATCAAAGTTTCCAGTTTCTTTGAAGTCTACCGAGAAGCTGTCAATGCGGCCATCTTTGAACTGAATGGAAAAGACTTCTCTTTCCTCAATCCTGTGGATTCAAAGTCCACATACCATATTGCGTCGCCTTTTCTAATAGCCTTGGAGCAGTTTTCAAGGTTAGCTCTTTCTCTTAGCAGCGTCATAGCCATTTGCAATGCTTCTGTAATCAGAACTGCATGAGGATACTCATTCTTATAATGAATTTGGATGTGTTCTTCAATCCTGTTTGCTGCTTCTCTATAGGTCACAAAATCACCACCAAACTAATCTTTTACTGCAATTAACGCATTTCCACACGTAATACGGTCGCTATCCTCTTCCTCGCTGGGGACAAACACGATTACGTCCCATCCAGCAGCAACAAGCGGGGCCTCGAACTTACGATAGACATTGTAATCAGTGTATTCGGTCGTCACATTAAAGCCATTTCTGACGGCAGACGCCGTTTTGTGGATGGGCGTAATCTTCACGATAAAACGGTCTTTATCAAACAGCTTGGACAGCCGGTCGGTGTCCAGAATGGTTTCTTCCGTGACGGCGAAGTTTAGCGTATACTTCCGGCCAACTGGGCGGGGAAGGTGACGAGCTAAGGCGGAGATTTCCTCCAGACTCAGGCTCATATTATTGAACTGTGTATCTCTCTGCTCGTTATCTGTAGAGTTAATACTGAACTGAAGCCCGGCTTCTCCGCTGTATACTTTATTCTTAATGCGGCACCATTCCAGAACAAACCCCTCAAGTCCCTTGTTGTGCTTGGGGAGCATAGTGGAAACCACAGGATGAACGGTATCCGCGACGATATACTTGGCGACCAACCCCCGCAGGTCATGCTCTGTGAAAGCGAGGACTTCGCCATTCCATGTGGGCTCTCCCATACGGGCGAAGTGGACATTGAACCGGCTGGTTGAGCGCACATCCTCATTCCTGAGAATCGTTTCGACTTCATAGGCCAGCTCGCCACGAGCAACATTACCATAGAAACCAAACTTGGGGCAATCGCAGAACTGACAGTGCATCGGACAGCCCTTCTGTGTGCTGATTGTGGCGACCCATTTCTGTGTCAGGTCAACATCATGGTGCTGCACACCGTGGATTTCTTTATGCAGGCCAAGGAAGTCAGCCTTGATGTTGTTCTCCTTCCCGTAATCTCCCACGGTCAGGAACTCCAGCTTATGCTCTTGGTCAACATAGATTTTGCCTGTGTGTGTTTTAATAATTTTCATTTATATCACCAAATTAACCTTTCATATACTCTGATACCATTTTTCGGACAATAACCTCTGCTGTGTTTTCGTTGTGCTCCGCATCCCGCCATTTCTTACCTTCTATGATAGCCAGAGCTTCTGCCCAACTCAGACCGCCCCTCTTTGCTAACTGGTTAAGAGATTGCATATGATTTTCCCATGCCTGCCCCTCATGAATCATAAGTAGTCCGCAAGGAATATACTGTTGCGGTCTACTTCCAAGAATGGGATATGGGGCATACCGTTCATCATCCTTGGTCATGTCAATTTGGTTAATCAAATCCTCCAAATCAACATCGCTGATAGCCGGAGTCCGATTCTTTTGCGGAACATCCCTGACCGCTTTGAGAAATTCAATAACTTTCATAAAATCAACCTTCCGATGTACTCCAGCAATCGGAGTAGTCCGCACATTCTTTTATATCTTCGTCAAAGCCATCACAGGCACCACCAAGAAATAAATTACAATCATAACAGGTTCTCTCCCTCCGCTCAATCGACGGAGGATTCCGCTCCATATGCTTGTTGTTATCATTCATAATGAAACCCTCATTTCATACAGTCTTTCTTTGAAGTAAAAATTCATAATAGGCGTTGGTGCTTTCCGGCTTCTGATCAGCTTCGATAAACTCAGAGATAATCTTGTCTTCTATCTCACCATCAAATATATCTGAGTCATGCCATGGAAGTGATTTGTAATAGTCAAGCAGCCATGCCATATCCAGCTTTTCACTGGTCATTTTCAGAGCTTCCATCCATCCAGTTGTACCACCAATATAGGATATACCATAAACCCCAGACTCGTCTTTGTCGAAAATCATACGTCCAAAAACGCTGCATAGTTCTCCAGCGAGTGCGCTATAAAAATGCTGTGGTATCTTGCTCTTTATTTCATCGGGGATCTGGTACTCAACATGAACATCATTTCCATTATCAACGATGGACATTTATACACCTCCGTTCTGTTGCATCAACGTAACATATAATTCCCACTGTGGAGCAAACTTCCCAAATAGGCGCACCTCAGTTTCAAGGCGGGCCAGAATTGCGTCATCCCTGTTTTGAAAACGGCCAATAAATATCCGTTTGTGGTCACACATGATTGTTGCTACCCAACGCTCCCGTCTTTTGTCAAAGGTAACACCAGTCACGCCAGAGGTGTTGGTAGAGTACCGGCCTCGATTCCTATTGTTTTGGGAGCAGTTGCAGCACCGCAGATTTTGCTTTCTGTTGTTTGCCCGATTTTTGTCTTTGTGGTCTACCCATTGACCAGGCTTGGCGTGAGCAACCACCCTGTGAAACCTGACAATCCGTAGTTGCCCCAGATAGTAGTAGCTGCTTGTAAGGTATCCGTCTTTATCCGCATACCAGTTGCGACTTTGGATTAGCACAAGGTCTTCCAAATCGAAATAGAAAACCGCTGTGCCTATATGCAAAACGCCGTATGTGTCGAACAGCTCTACCATCTTTATACCCTCTGTTCAGTGTGATCTGGTGGATTGGGGAGAGGCATCCAGTGCGTCACCCGCTTGGTCACTTTCTGTGTTGAGCGCATGGAAGTGAAGATGTACCACTCTTTGCGCTTTGCTCTGGGATAGCGTTCATTCATCGGATCTTTACGGTAATACCCGATGAAGATGTACCCGTCTATTGGAGTATAGCCTAAAACGACTTGATTGTCGATGGGTAGACGATCTTTTACGGAAATCCACTCGCTCATTGATTGTCACCAATCCAATCTTACTTTCAATCCAGCTGCTGTCACTGCGTTCAATAGGAGCATAGCACGTGTCATTGGGCCGACACCACCAGGAACGGGTGTATATGCGGAGCTTCTTTCGTAAGCTTCTGGATTACAGTCTCCGCATAATTTTCCGTCTTTGTCACGGTTCATGCCAACATCAATGATGGTTGTGTTTGGCTTTATAAACTCCGGCTTAATGAGGTTTTTTCTTCCGGTAGCAGATATCAAAATGTCAGCTGATTTACAGATACCGCCAAGGTTTCTTGTATGCGAATGACAGATTGTAGTTGTGGCGTTATTCCAAAGTGCTATCGTAGCCATAGGTTTGCCAACAATGTCAGAACGACCCACTATAACGCAGTGTCTTCCTACGATTGGAATCTTGTAAAACCTCATCAGTTCAATAATGCCTCCAGGAGTGCAGGGAACGAATCGGAACTTGCCGTCTAACATTGCCATGGTATTAGCCTTGGTGAATCCATCAACATCCTTTTCTGGTTTGATTGCGGAGATAACGTGATCCTTGTTGATGTGCTTAGGAAGCGGGAGCTGAACCAAGATACCATGTACGCTGTCGTCATTAGACAACGAGCGGATTAGTTCAACCAGCTTTTCCTCGCTTGTGTCTTCAGGGAGCACATAGGTCACACTGTCGATACCGCACTGCTCACAGTCTTTTGCTTTGTTTCGGACATAAATTTTGGACGCTGGATCATGCCCGACCAAAACAACAGCAAGTCGCGGCTGTGTGCCAGACTCAGCAATCGCCTCTCTGACTTTGTGCTTGATAGCGGACGCGGCATGGTTGCCGTCTAAAATGAGTGACATCACATTACCTCCTTGTCAGAAGCCTTTTTACATAGTGGCTTAATATAGTCTATAAAGATTTGAACGATTTTCTTTGCGTTTGCGGTAAAATCCATACAAATACAACCCCACAAGTCGCCGTCATCGCAATCCTCCATAGGTGTGCCTCTAAACGTATTTCGCAAGGCGAAAATTACCTCTGGTGGTATGCTTTCCTCACAACAACTTTTAACCACACTTAGATCAATGGTTGGCTCATCATATTCATTCAGCTCTGAAGGATCGACGCCATAGTCACTTATGAGTTGCTTAACCGCTTTGAATGTCTCACCAGTGTTTAAGATTTTTTGCGTTGCGATTTTGTCAAGCAAGTACCCACTGTCTATTCGTGCTATGAGGTGCATGAAGCTCTCACTATGAGGAGTAGGAACCCATCCATAAGCGTAGTTTCCACAGTCCGAAGTAATAGACAACTCATAACGATCAAGGTCGAAGTTAAAGATTGCCCAAAGGCAGGAGCCATAGTCTGGATCTCCTTTTTCTTGTTGGAAGTAAAGAGAGACTATGTTGGGCGTTCTGTTCTCTACTTTAGCCATCCTGTGTTCCCTTCTTTGTCTTGGCATATCCAGTACCGTGGCAAACTGGGCAGGTGTTCCAGTCCTTTGGATCGTCGGGGTCGGGACGGTCATCTTCCGCACAGGCGCGACTGCGAAGGACTTTCCCTGTTCCTTCGCACCGTTCACAAGCGGTGTTGGCCTTTTTGAGAGCGGCCAAGCTGTCATTGTATGGTTTTATCTTTTCCTCAAACTCCACTGTGAGCCGGTGGATCTGAGCTTCAACTTCGCGGATCGCGGGCACAAGATTTAGAGTTTCAGGTGCTTTTGCCATCGGTAGTATCCTCCTGTTCGTGGTGTGTAAAATTTACTGCTGGAATGAGGTGGAAGAACTCAGTATGGCTTCCTACATCGAAAATGGTCTTGCCATCAGAGTTCCAAACGCGGGTATAGTAGATTTTGAAGTTGCGTTCGGAACAGAAAGCGTTAATGAGTTTCCCAGCTTCGCTCATAATCTCTTGGTCGGTTTTGAGTCGGCCTGTATCGTGTAGGTCTTTGATAAAGGCAATCTTTTTCTTATTGCCACGGTTGCCTACAAAAATAAGAATGTGATTTTTCTCCACGTGCATCACCTTGATTTTGTTTGTTATTAACGAAAGATAACTACCATGCTGGGGAAAGGTGCGGAATTTTTACCATCTCCAAATTTCAACCGGCCACGGATAAAGCGGATTTCCACATTGGGTTTCAAATAGATATAGTCGTGAAAATATGCCGTATCTGTTCTGGCAGGTATCAGCAGCACCACAGTGGTATTAGGCTGCTTGGCTTCCTCGAAGCATTTCTTCACCCAGTCTTTGATAGCCTTGCCATACGGCGGGTTGCAGAAGACTGTCTGCCCCCCCCCACGACTGTTTCAGTCCATCGTCCGTCTCTGTAAAGTAGTGGGCGCATTTGTGGTTGGACTGATTGGCGCAGGGGTCAAGGGTGAAGTGAAACTCCGAATCCAGCTGGTTAAAGAAATCTTGTGGCGTCGCCCAGTCCATAGCTTTGGACGAGAACATAACCTCTGTATTCATTTGCTTCACCTCTTGTGATTTTTTTGTTTTAAGGCTTTTCTTCTAACACAATCTGCTCGACAATGAAATCCGTACATTTGGAGATAACCTCGAATACGGGAACTCCGTTTTCAGCAAGATCCAGAGCTTCAAAGTTGTCATCACACCACGATTGCAGAGTATTGCTGTCCATTTCGTATCCGGCGTATCGAAAGAATTTGTCAGTGAGGGACACAACCTCTTGGCGTGTGAATGGCATTACCCGATAGCTGATGGGGAAGCGACGAACAAGGGCGGGATCAAGCCTGTCGTATCTGTTTGTAGTGCCGATAATGATGACATTATTGGGTAGAGAATCCATCTCTTGCATAAGTGCGATGGTTACGCGACTCATTTCCGAAACATCGTGCGAGTCTCCTCGTTTTAATCCAATGGCGTCAATCTCATCAAAGCAAAGGAGGCAGGGAGAGATCTTTGCATATGAGAATACTTTGTTTATGTTGGATTGTGTGCCGCCGAGAAGAGAATTGATCAAGCTGGAAAATCGCACATAAACAAACGGCAGATCAGCTTTGTGTGCGATATATCGAGCAAGCTCAGTCTTACCTGTACCGCTTTGCCCATAAAGGATTGCTGCCGGCAGATAGGAAATACCAAGCTCCATAAGACGGTTAGACGCTCTGTAGGTGGCGAGGATTTTGTCTGCAATAGCCTCCTCGCCACTACGTAGGAGAAACTTTCCCATAGGATAGTCCGTGACATCTTCTGCCACCAATAGATCTTTGAGATTGTATGGCAGTTCAATGAAACTTGTCTTAGCTTCGAGCTTGCGAAGTAACTCTGCCTTGAAACGCTGATCCCGCTGTGCAGTAATATTATTCAAGATAAGTTTGGCATACGCATGGGCTTTTTTAGGATCATTGTCAACTACGGCACGGAGGAGCATTCGTTCGTTGTCATTCATTTGCTTTCACCCACCCCTATACAAAAATGGTTTCGTTTGTGACCTGGTTGTTATCGGTGATTTTCACTGTCATGCTGTCAGTGACCGCCATCCGAAGTTTGGTGAGAGAACCATTGAACGGAAGAAATGACGAACAATAGCAGTCACATACGATATCATCTCCATCAAAATGGAACAAGTTGCCTTGTAAATCCTTATACTCTGCTTTGCGATTGCAAGTGGATAGCTTTGCATAGCGTCCAGTCCAGTTAGGTGGCGTGATATTGTAGTCCGGATACATTGTGGTAAACGCCTCAAACAGCTCAGGGCACAACTGAGAGAGCTGATGCAAAAACATAGGGACTGTTTTCGCCTGATAATCAGTGATTTCTCCACCCATGAGTGCATGAGGTCGATAATCGCAAATACGTTTGATATTCTCGGGTGTCAATACCTCTTGCGGTACAAAAAGACGGTTGCCACCAAAACCAGGATCATGACACATCAGCCGCTCTCCCTGTAACTCAATATTGATATAAGGTGGAGTAAGAAATACACCGTTACCAATACGAGTGATATAGGTGTTGGATGGGTAAGATAATTTGTGATAATGCTCATCCGCCTTGGCCTCTCTATAAAGACGGTGGTACATTTTTGACTGTTTTGTACCTCCATCAACATGGTTGATACGCCCAAATTCGCATCGTAATCCGAACAAGGTTGTTACACGAAAACATCTCCCTTCTTTATAGGCCGAGCACTCTTCGGCATGATCACAATAGATGTACTCAGCTCGGAGACGTGCCTTACGGCTACCATCTCCATATAGTCCTACGTTAATCAGCTTTTCCATTATTTACTCCCTCTCAGCGCTTTCGCTAAACGGTTTTGGAGCATAAGAGATGAGGGCGTTGCCACAGGTAATGCGGTCGGAATCCTCCTCTTTACTGGGAACAAACACAATTACATCCCAGCCCAAATCCAGTAAGGGTTTCTCGAATTGGTCATAGACGCTGTAATTGTCGTAGGTGGTTGTGATATTATAACCGTTTTCTGATGCAGCTGTGGTTTGATGGATCGGTGTGATTTTGACGATGAACTTCTGCTTATCAAAAAGCTGGTCGAGTTTTGTGGCATCCAGAACCGTCTGCTCTGTAACAGCAAAGTTCAGAGTGTATTTCCTACCAACCGGAGTAGGAAGAGCGTTTGCGATAGCTGCAATCTCCTCCAGATTTAGAGATTTGCCCGCAAATTGAGCACTCCGCTGTTCGTCGGAGGTACTGTTAATGCTGAGTTGCAGCCCAGCTTCTCCGTGTCGCAAAACGTTCTTGATTTCACACCATTTTTGTAAAAATTCCGCCAGCCGCTCGTTGTTTGCCGGCATCATGGTAGATATGACAGGGTGGATTGTGACGGCGTGCAGACCGCATTCTCTGACCAAGGCGTCAAGCCGATGCTCAGTGAACTCCAAAACCGAGGGATTCCATGTAGGTTCACCCATACGGGCGTAGTGAACATTGAAACGGTTGGTAAACCGTACATCCTCATGCTCAATGATATAGCGGATTTGGTATTCCAGATCAAGCATTGAGGCGTTGCCGAAGAAGCCGTACTTATGAACGTCACAGAACGTACACTTCATAGGGCACCCTTTCTGGGTACTGATCGTTGCCACCCACTTGTCCTGAATGTTTACATCGTGGTGCTGAACACCATCAATCTTCTTGGTAAGCCCTAAGAAATCTGCTTTGATATTGTTTTCCTTGCCATAGTCACCTACGGTTAGGAACTCCAATCCCATCAGCGGATTGAAATAAATCTTCCCAGTATGGGTATGAACAACTTTGGTTTCCATTGAGATAGTTCCTCCTCTTTTATTCCGACTGTCCAAAAGCCTGGTCATAGGAAAGACCGGTGGCTTTTAGAATAGCGGCGATGTTTTTATGGCTGATTTTTCCGCTACTTAGTGCTTTACGTAGACATTTACCAGTTATTTGCTCCAAATCGGCGACGAAAATGTGGTTCTCACACATCCACTGACGCAGACCAGGGAAAACAACCGTTGTAGGTCTGATGTTGATACTGAGAGTGCCATATTCCTTAACACACTGGTGTACGGCTTGCCGACTAACGCCATACTTTTTGGCGATAGCAGCATAGGTCATGCCTTGCTTTCTCAGCCTCATATAGTTTTCTGATTTAGTCACAGACTTCACCTCTGCACATTGATTTTGTTCGTTACTATTGCAGGCTGATAGGGCAGACTGTCATCCCGCGATCTTTGAAATACTGGATTGCCTGCTCTGCTGTGAGGTGTTTAGTGATCCAGTCGATAGAAACACACTCTCGCTCTCGGTAGATTATTTTATAAGAAACGGTGTGTACATCATCGGCAAAATACCGTGAACCTCTCGACCTACAACATCCTACAACTCCGATATACGGACGGTGCAAGATTAAAGTTTCATTAGCGTATATCCCATTGAGGTAATTATTGTAGATTTCTTGGAAAGCCTTGCTGAATGGACACTTATCCAAGATAATCCGCTCTTCTTGTACTTCCGAGTCATCTTTACAGGCATACCCAGCATCCCCACAGGCTTCCCACTGCTGTCGATTGATTTGAAAAACCGATCTTACATCGTAAATTTTCAGCACATTATCTCCTCCTCGTAGTGTAATGTTTTACACGAATATCCAGCTTGTATTTTTGAGCTGTTTCAATCATGTGTTTTGTACCACGACTCTTTCCGTCCCAAAAGGCAACCAAAGCGTCGGCGTTTTTAGCCATCTCCTCATTTCGGATAAACCCTGCCCCGCGTCCTTTCCCGTCCCAATCTGCCGGGAAGTACCTAATGGAATATCCACGCTCTTTTCCATATTGCTCTCCAAGCCGATCAGCGCCTTGAGCCATACCGCAGACAATGACAATTTCGTCGGTAACGTTGGCAAGCAGCTGATCCATTGCTTTGGCAAGACCAAGATAGTTGTTGAAGTCTCTTCCGCCGGCAATGATAACACGGAACATAATCTCACCTCTCTGGAAGCTGAGGAAGCCAATTTTCTGGGGTTGGCATTCGGATTGATTTAGGAACACACATTTGATAAAATGCTGATGTTTCTGCAAGTGCCATGTCGATAAGCCAGAAGTCGTCGCCATTTTGCATGATGTCCAGTGACCACTGACCATGCAGGTGCAGGTCGGGAAGGAGGTTTTCTACCTCGGCAATCAGCTTTTCAATGTTGTCTTGGTAGCGCCTCATCAGCGTATCCTCGTGCGCACGATAGATGATATAGTCATGGATCTGGTGTGGAGAGTTGGCGTCATTCCCGTGCCCAAAACGCTGCTTCATCGTTTGCGGTTCCCAATACGGTGTGCAACCAATTACCTTACGCTGGTCACAGTCAATAAAGATGCGATACTCGGTGTGTAGCGGCAACCCCTTGTAGATACAGGGGTTATTCTCCTTGTCTTCGATCCACTCCCTTACCACCCATTCATTTGTGGTTGAGACGCCATAGATACAGGGGGAGGATAGGTAGCTTGCCATTTGGAGCGCTTGGAAGTGAATATAAAGCAGATACTCACCCAACTCCCTCACTTCTTTTGCTCCTTTTACATGAGCATTGCGAAAATCAAACTTGGAGGAATACGTGCCCGTTTTGATAAAGTATTCCTTATCATCGTTCAGCTGAAAAGCCTTATGCGCCCAAATGTCAACGATGGATAGCGTTGTAGGCGTAAGCCCGCCATATTCCTGTCGAGTCAGCTGCAGCAAAGTCAGCGGCACTTTCGCAATAGTTGTCGCTGGTATCTTGAAGAAATGCTTGCCTCGGCAGGCTTCTACGAGCTGTGGGAGCCAATGCCCCATTGAGTTGGGGTTGGTGCCAATAATCTCATAGGTAAGAGCGTCCAGATCGAGGATGTCCAAGCCCTGCCGAAACATATTGTAGGCAGTACGACCTCTCTCGGAGTTGGGATTGTCCAGATATTCCTTGTATTGGTAGAGCAGCATCGGCCCAGAATCCTCAGAGATATCACGCTTCATAAGTGCGCCGGTGAGCTGCGGCTGCATTGCCGGAGGTAGGCTCGTAATTTCTTGGAGGGCGACTGGTTTCGTACCATCTGGAAGTGCCTTAAAATTCTGTACGGTTCCCAAATTCCCGTCGAAAATGTAAACACTGGTCTGGGAAAGCAATTCGTCTACGATGCGACGCTCAAGCTCTGAGGTATCAGCCGAAACAGGAGCAGTGTTTACATCTATGGCATGGTTTTGCTCTGCGGCCTGCCGGGAGTTTTGCTGATACAGGTCGTCCGGCTCTTCATTTAAGGTATAGGCTTGATAGGACTCTTCAAATTTGGCAAGCGTCTCTGGGCTGACTTTCAAAAGTTCAGCAATAGCGTCTTTGGACAAAGAGGGATCTTGCGCACCCAAATTTGCTAAGAAGATTTTCATTTGTCCTCCTCTCATGCAAAAGGTATGTTCTCTGCCAGAGGCTTCGGAAGGTGTTTGATACCGGAAAGATAAGGCAGCTTCAGAACTTTCGCCACCAAATATGCCGTGTAGCCGTCCATCAGCACATTGTTGTCTGCAACTACCACATTCGTGCTGAATTTGCCGGTATGATAGTATTCCATGAAACGCTTGGCGATCTTGTCATCACTCGGCCTGCTGCGCTTCATATAGTCCGGAATCACAATGCTGTCCACTGCAACATCGCAGGTTGTACCAACAATCTTGCGGAGCGGGAAAGTAGCTCCAGAGGCTATCATAAGTTCCCGCACATCTGCATCGTTGACAACAGAGCCGACCACGACACCACATTTTCTGCCTCGCGCGGTATCGCAGGCGACACGGGCGTTAGGCTTTACCTTATCGGCGAGATGGTCAGGAACTTCAAACCAGTACACTTTCCCACAGTTCCCATGCTTAATCATTGCGACGTTCATTATAAGCACCTCCGTTATTCATTGATTTTATTCGTCGCTATATGTAGTATATCACGGATTTCCCGTTTGTCAATAGGAAATCCGTGATTTTGTTCGTTATTTTTTTATTAGGCAGGCTGGACGCACAAGAGTATAGCCAGAGGACTATCGGTATTTTTCAGTGTTGCCTTATAATGCTCTTTCCACCGGTGGTACAACAACTCAAAGTTCTTGGTGGGAAGATACTCTTCCAAGAGCAACTGGGGATCGTTTTGCGATGCGTAGTCCAAATACATAAGATGTAACTCATCTTCTGTGATGGATTGGATAGGCTTTTCCTTACTCACCGAGGAGATAACTGCATGGCGGCGGATAGCATATTCCGGCAGCTGAAATGCGGGACTCCATCTGGGGGCTTCATCGTACTGACTCGGCTCGTCGCCCACCCACGCGATTTTCTTATCGGTACGATACATGACACCGACAGGCACTTTTCTTTCCCGCGTCTCTCCGTCCTTTTCAAACTCCTCTGTCACTGTCAATCTCTTGAACGGTTCTTTAATTCCAACCGTTTGACCCACGCTAAGGTCGTCTACCCCCTGCGGGACGGCAAACGCTTTCAGTTTACCTTGCTCCCACAGTTCGAGGTCACGCTGATTCATATTTAGATCCATTGATTTCCTCCAGTCTCCGCTGGGCAACCTCAGCCCAAGGCACTCCATAATACGGGCTTTTCTTCTTGTCGCACACACCGTTATCAATTCCGATATAATGCCGCCCCTCCAGCTTCGCCGCAATCAGTGTTGAGCCAGTGCCACAGCAGTTGTCCAGAACTACCTCCCCCTGCAGCGTGTAAGTACGGATAGCATATCGCAGTAGCTCTATGGGTTTTTCGGTAGAGTGGAGCGCAACAGAGGGGTGTGGCTTCGGGAACCGCCAAATCGACGCAGGATACTTCATATCGGTGTCCTCTGACTGGACGCAAATATAGTTGCCATAACTCCGATTGGAATGAATGTCTTCAACTTGTTTGCCCACAGCCTTACCCTTGCTATGATTCTTTTCGCCTTTCTCCATCTGAGGATTGTATGTCGGTGGAGACTTATAGAATACCATAATATCCTCATGCTCTCGAAGCGGCATTTTCTTAGCGTTCAGAAATCCGCTCTTCAAGACCTTATCCCATATGATGTTGTAACGGTGAAGTTTAGGATTGGATAGCATCATTGTGGCGGTAAACTTATCCTGTCCGAAGAGAAGAATCGCGCCATTAGGTTTGATAATGCGCTCGTACTGTTGCCAGAGCAGATTGGGAGAGATCACCACATCCCACTTGTTCTGTGTCGCTCCGTAAGGTAAATCGCAAAGAATCATATCAATGCTTCCGGTATCAATTTGGGACATTATTTCTAGGCAATCACCGTTGATAACGGTGTCAAGAGAAATGCTCACAGCAAATCACCCTCTCTTTGGTTATTCTGCTTGTATCCACTTAAAAGCGGTTTCGGCGTTGGTGGCGCGTGTAGATTTGCCAGCGCCGCGCTCATAGTAACTGCAAAAATATTTGGCTGCGTCGCCTGGGTCGGCAATAGCGCAAAACTCATCATAGTCTCCGCCGAAGTAATCCATATTGGTACGAATGTTGCTCATTAAGTAATCAAGCTGGCCGGTGATATCTGCACCGTCAACCGAAGGGTTATAATAAAGGCTCCACTGGCATAGGCCGTAGTAATAGCTGCCATCATACCCATAAATATCCCACTGCAAATCCAAGGTTTGACCGCCGCACTCGGTCATCATGTTGCCAAGGATGCCGGCAATCACAATATCTGACATACCCTGTGTGTTTAGATATTCATAAACCTGACCAGCTACATCATACTCAGATTTCAGTCGTTCAATCTTCTTTGCAGTGGGGGGGGGATCATCATCTATCGCTTTAAGTACCTCTTCGCCGGTGCGGTTATCTATAAAGAGTTCGGTTTTCTCATACGGCAGGTTTAGCCGATCTATCTTGAAATTTCTTTGCTCTTCATAAATCTCCCCAACAAGCATGGCGTACTTACTACCGTCTTTGGCGCACTCTCGCATCTGGCGGTAATAATCCACACCATCTTGATAGCCGACAACTTCAATTTGGTCGGTGATCAGTAAAGGAGCAAGAGCTTTTACCCCAACGCCCAAAATTGTGAAGCCGACCAGCGCTACAAGAAAGAGCACCGTTATCTTTTTCACCGGCACAAGGCCGGATCGTCGTTTGTTATTCATATTCTTTCCCTCACATTCTTTGATTTTATTCGTTATTTACCGAAAGAAATAAAGCAGTTCGCTTTCTGAATAAAACCAGTCTTTCATATGCCCTGAACGCTTATTTCAACATCGTACAATTTGAAGAGTTCAGGTTCGTCACATTTTTGGATTTCGGCATTTGCTTCCTCAATCGTTTCAAATAGTTGAGCATCCTCAGCGTCCTCACTGACTTCGCCGCTTTTCATTAAAAACACTGTAGGGCGCTCTTTTGTTCCGATTGCAAACCTGCGATACTTTATGTCCATTTTTACCTCCATCGTGGAATGTTATTGTTTTGTAGTATCTTCTGGTGGCTTCGGCAGAGGCATCCAATGCGTGACACATCCCTTATTTAATAGCTTAGTTGAGTTAAGAGCCGTTTTGATTCTCCACCGTGGTTCATTCTCATAGCTTATCCTGAAACACACCCCAACGAATATTGCTTTGTTTTTACACAGAATAAGTACCAAATCATCCTCAACTGGCAGTCTTTCATTTACAGCTATCCAGCCATCGTTAGACGTGATTTCAATGGTAGGTGCGTCTCGTATCCACTCTTTACAGTAAATATCACGATCAGATGATCCAAGCGCATCCTCTAAAGCGTCTGCATCAATCAATCTCATTTCCGCATTTCTCCATGTTCTAATAATCGCTGGCTTGTTGTCTTGCCAGATGGTCGTTGATATAATCGCAAATCTCGCAGTAGTTCTTCATAGCGGATCTCAACTGCTCCTGCTTTTCTGCTGGAAGTGTAGATGCCGTCTTGCCCAGCAACATGGTCATGTGGTCGAGCGGAACAACGGCTTCACTTTGCAAACTGGAAAGATTACAAGACGGAAACACATCATAGGGGCGATCCATCCACTCGTGAAACCATGCCTCTTTCTCAGGATTGAGCGGAATCCCCATAAGACCAAGTAGTGTGGCCTCGAAGAGAGGACGGGGTAGTTTGATAAGATATTCATATACGGTCATATCATCACCTCAATGTAAACCCAAATGTTTGGTATCCAAGGCTAACACCTTTCCATTCTGGCTTGAGCTTTGCTTTCAGCTCGCTTGCGACACCTTTGCACATAGCTTTCGTATCGCCAAACACTTCATATTCACATAGGAACGTCTTATCTTCAGATAATCCAAAGCCTACATAAATGTTTAGTGTGTTCGCCCATGCAATTATGCTGTCGATAGCAGCCTTATGTGTTTTACAGTAAGCATTACTGTCAGCAACATTCTTTTCGAGCAACCAGGAACCACGTACAAACTGCTTCTTTGCCATTTGCTTACCTCGTTCCTGTAGAGCCAATACCGCCGCGATCTTCATTACCCAGCGTTTCTACGGCTTCAAAAGAGATCTGAGGCTGGTGCTCCACAATGCGGAACTGACAAATGCGGTCGCCAACCTTGATTGAGGTATCACGCATAGCAATGGCCGGGAAATACCATTGATCGTTGTCTCCACAATAACTTTCATCCACCATCCCCATGTGGTTGGCCTGAATAACACCGAAATTTTTGAAAGTTGAGCTGCGGGGAATGATGTGCGCCTCATATCCCTTGGGGAGCTGCATCGCCACACCCAGCGAAATCAACTTAAAGTCGCCGGCTTTCAGATCCACATTTTCAGCGGCCCGTAAATCAATCCAATCAGACTTGCTGGCGATATAGTCCAATTTCTCAATTTTATCGCTTAGGTATTTGACCTTGATTGTCTGTCCGATAGGCTGTTCGGGTTGTCCAGGCATTTTTGCTCCCTCAGCAATGAGATAGAGAGCGTGAAAGCAGTTATCGCATAGATGGATTTCCTTACGTTCTACAGTGGGATTCGTAAGAACAGTCCCATAATCATAACTGGTATTCAACGTGAACTCCCGCATTTTTTGATCATGCGGATGCTGAATGACTTTTCCGCAGGCATCACATACATGAACCATCGACATATCTTAACCCTCCGTTTTCTTTGAATTGAGCTTACTTAAAATGTCGGTTACTAACACATCGTACCCTTCGATATCACCACTATAATGCCGACAGGCGACACCGTGGCCTACAAGAAATTCATGAAGATCACGAGAAAGCGCATCACTCTCTGCTTCAGTCTGGAAACGACCAGCACCGTTATAAGGTTTAGTGCGATTGATAAAGACATTCATAGAGTCGTATGACTCAGAAACCTTTGTGACCAACCGATCGAACTCCTCACCCAGAACAGGATCGTTGGCGTAGAACGGAGACAGCAGGATGGGGGAGTCAGTAATAACCACATCCACCTTGTCTTGAACGCGACTGATGCGGAAATATTGCTTACCAAAGATGTACGCCTGATTCTGGAAAACAGCTTTACTTTCCTCCCACACCTTATCCTTAGCAAATTCCGTTACCAACTCAGCATTGATTCCACGCATTTTCAGCTGAGAAAAGACATAAGCTGCTCCGGTGGATTTACCCGCTCCAGGAGCGCCATATAAATTAACGATAAGCATTTTCATCACCCTTTCTGTTTTTGTGCTGGCTCTTTTAGCCATGCAATAAATTCGTCCACCAGCTCCGCTACTCGGCTTTCATCCCACTCCACAAAGTCGTCAAAGCTCATTGTGCCGATAGCAAATGCTTCTTTTACCCTGGTCAAATCGAAGATATAACTGTCACCACAACTCGCCCACTGGCAGAAATACTCAATTAAAGTTTCCCGCAGTTTATCCTCTTCCAGAGTTACAAGTGTTTCCGCATTGGTTTGGGGGTCGAAATCCACACCTACCCTATCCCGATAAACAGAGCAGCGCGATCCTCGATACATAGTGTCACATTCCTTAACAGGGCAGACTGCACAACCGGTCAAAGGTCTATCTCTTTGCATATTGCTACCTCATTCACACCGAACGAAGTGTACGGTATTAAAACGCTGACCAGGGATTTCTTTCAGTACAATATGGGAAATCCAGCCACCTACATTGAGGCTTTCTACCTCATAAACTTCTCCCTCAGTCAGAAATTGATGCGCCTGTTTGGAATCTCCACTCATGCCGGCGTCCAGATCAACAGCCCTGACTTTGCAGCCGCGCTCACAATACAAAACATCAGTTTGATCTGCTGCACATTTACTGCACAACCATTTTTGACTGTAATCCAGGGTTGCACCGTTCAGCAGTTTCCCGCACTTAGAACAACGAAACTCCAACTTTCCATTCATTTCAAATCATCCTCCTTGATGTATAAACCGCAATGACACATACCACTTTCCATTTCACGAAACTCCTTGCACATACATTTCGTATCTTCACTTTTTAGCAGAGAGCACGGACAATAGCCTGAGTTTTCTTTGAGTTGTCTTCTAATCTCTTTTACATATTTCTGATCAGGATTCAAACGTATTTTCATTATGAAATCCTTTCTGCATATTGGTTGTCACTTGCCAGTGTTGTTCCCAGTACAGTGTCATACTTCCTGGATTGATTAGGAATGTAACGTCCAAATTTAATGATAACATTCGGAAAGTTAGCTAATGAATTAAGCCATCCTTTTTCTGTACATTCATCTCTGGTATATCCTGTGTAGATTACAAAATCGTCGCTGCTTTCATTACGAAACCTACATAATAACTCTAACAAAGAATCAAAGGTGTCCATAGGTTCCATACCACCACAAACAATAGCTTTGCTGATAGGGTTGGAAATATAGCGTTGGATAATGTCTTCGACCCCCACCTTAATTATAGGAGAATGGGCAAGGTTGCTGTTCTGGCAACAGCAAACCTTGGCCTCCTTCTCACATTTGAAAGTGCAGTAGGGAAAGATGATAAACATGGACGGTTTTTTGTAATTGACGAAATCTTCGTCCACCAATCCTTTAATCAGCAACTTTTTCCCACTCCCTCATCTGATACTCTGCCTTACGTTCCTTAGAATAGGTTGTGATAGGAACATAAAATCCTACAATACGGGTGTATTCTGTTGCAACAGGTTCCCCGCATTCAGGACAAACCTTGCCGAAAAATGCGTGGTTGTTTTTACAAACCTGGATTTTTGTGTTAAACGCAAAGTAAGTCACACCTTGATCAGCAATGTAGTTAAGCATATCCCATGCTTGCTCGAAGGTGTTGAACGGAGCTTCAATATTGACATGAAGAATACTGCCGCCGTTGCAGAATCCGTCAAACATGGAAGCGATACGAATACGCTCTTGCATAGTGGTCTTAATCCCAAGAGGAATGAATTGATTGCCATAGAGGGGCAAATCGGTCACGGTGGCATCGGGATAGAAGAAGAGATCCTTCTTCATCAGTTTGGCAGCTGCAGTTTCACCAGGAATTTGTTCACAGTTGATTTGATAATCAACTGCCTTTGCGAACTCAGCCTTGGTATTGTGAATCACTTCAAAGATTTTTTTGCCAAATCTCTCTGCATTCTCAGTGTAATACGTATTGCCAAGAGTATCCTTGCGGACATAGCCAAAGGTTTTCATCGTTTCGTAGATACCGATAAAACCAATGGTGTTGTAAAGATGCTCAAAATCTACAATACCAAGAGAGAAGTTACGGAGCAGCCCTTTATCCACGTTTCGTTTGATGATATTTCGGACGCAATCAAGCACTTTTAGATTTAGTACGACCATTTCTTTAAGTGCTACCAAATACTCGTCCTCTGTTTTATTCTCCAAAGCCAGACGAGCCAAATTGATGGTACTAACTTTAACGGAGCCAACCTTGAGCGCAGTGCCACCGATAGAGTTAAAGTAACCTAAGTCCTCAATGTTGTTTTTCAAACGGCAGCAGTTAGATAAACTGGTGACAGAATCGTCGATAAATAGATTGCTGTCGTTCCACTTTATATTGTGAGCACAAGCATATTTAGCAAAATCTTCGTCCACGAACTTTCCGTCAACGCGAAGTAGAGAAATGGAGTTGACAGGAAATGTCATCATGTTCTTGGAACGAATCTTTGCCATGGTTTCAAGAAATACTTTCTGGAACTCCATGATCCCGTCAATTTCGTCAATCATAAAAGAACCGTCAGGAAACTCTGCTCCGCCGAACAGAGCTTCTAAATAAGGTCTGTCGAAGATACTGGTGTTAGTAAATGCAGACTGGATACCACCACGAAGGAACGGCTGGTTTAATGCGTAAATCAAGCGCTGAATCTCCTGTTGGGCAGCTCGATTGCAGTCTGTATACAGATTTTCGGCGCAATCCTTCTTCCAGAAGTAGTACATATAGGGAATCAGGTTGGGCAGGCCAACAGCTCCAGAACTACGGTTACACGTCCAGCTAACAAACTCCTTGACAAAATCCACGAATGTTTCAAGATGCTGGGGCGGCTCGGCGTTGAAGTTTTCAATAAAATACAGCCCACGTTCTGCCAGACTCTTCAAGTCATATGCAAAGCAGTAATGGACAAATGTGGAGGTATTTGCGTCATGAAGGTACAAATGACCATCCCATTCACAGCGTAACCACTCATTCGCCACTCTGAATCCATACTTTTTGTTGATCTCGTAGTAAATCTTATTGAATGCCAATAGTTTCTGATGTGGCTTAGGCATTTCGTTGATCAAAGTGACAATATCTTTTTGACCGACATTGGCGTTGCCGTCTACTGAAGCATCAGCCACAGTGTCCGAATCAATAAAGTTGTCAATAAAGTCGGTATAGCTTAACTGACCGGTAGAGAAGCCGTTGATTTTTGCCATTTCTTCTCCATAGTCATTCTGCATTCTGTTGTATGCGTTAATAAAATTCTTTTTTAGCTCGATGTTGATGTTCATTCTGCACTCTCCTGTTTATTAACCCAGTCATTTGCATCCGCAAACTCAAGGAGCCTACTTCCAATTTTTAGAACTGGCACCTGAGTAATCCCAAGTCCCAACATCTCCTCGACAGAGTTATTTTCTTGGTAAACGATTCCTTTTTGCTCCAATTTCTTTTTCAGAATCGAGCACTTCGGGCATCCTGTTGAAAAAAGAACAATCATTCAATCTTCCTTCTTTCTGCATACTGCTGTACTAAGGCGTCAACATCATCCCATGTTTCCGCACGATGAATGTCGTATTTCTCCACATCCAGACCACAATTATGCGGACGGTTAAACAGGATTTTGAAGTAGTCGCCGTTGACAAGATTGTGGATACCGTCGTCGATCAGAATGTCGCCATGCACCATCTGCTTATTTGAGGCCAAGATGATATGCTCCCAATCGAGGAACGGGAACATCTGCAAAATTCGTTCTACTTTTACCTTGCAAGTGCGGTAGTCTGAGGCAGTCACCATATAAAGCTGGTGTCCTTGGTCATACCATTTCTGGAGAACACACTGGCTACCAGGCATAGGTTCCAGTCTGTGCCACAGTTCATCGTCCAACAAAACGCCAAATACTTGCTGTTTTGTCAGAGTGGGGAATGCTATCGTCATATCCCAATCCTTAACATCCTCAAAGGCAACCGATGTGCCATACCGCTCATTCAGCAGATCAACCCAGCAGTTCAGCAAATTTTCCGCCACATCATCGGCGTCAAAAAGGATCGTCAGAGGTGTAGGCGGTGATTCCAATTCTGTGATAAGAATGGCAACCGTAACACGCAGCTTATCCAAATCCTCATCGTTTTGGATGACGTAATCAAAGTGGTAGTCATCCAACGCTGTTTCAGATTTGTGAGCTTGCTGCTCCGGTGTCAGCGGGGAGACGAAATTGGGACGTACCACCCTCACCAAAACCGTATCAATGCCACTGTATTTGAACAACTCGTATTCATTCGGGAAACGGCAGTCAGGCAAAATCACATAGTCCCATTCGTCTTGGAACATGGAAAAGAAGTTGACAATGAAATCGGCCCAGTAGTTAGGGGATTTTGCTCGAATCACATCGGTTCCGACATATTGGAGAATGTGCCGACCACGCTCGTCTTTCTGCCCATCCCAACCGAAATAGGTCTTGCAGATGTATTTGAGGAGGTCTGCAAAATGAGCAATTATGACGTTCTTGCCATTATTCTCCAACATCTCTTTCAACATAGTGGCGGTAGTGTCCTTGCCATGCTGCGCTTTGCCGGAAATGCAAATCACTTTCATGCGGCCACCTCAATATCATCAAAGAGCACAGGAATCAACCGCTGGAACTCTTGAAGGAGAGAAATTGCAACCTCACGCATTTGCGGATGCGCTGCCAGCGAAGTCCGGAGCTTAAAGAAATGCCGCCACTCACGGATATTGGCTGTCATAACTACCTCAGTTTTGAGACTGTTAGGGAGAACACTACGGGCTTCTTGGGGAGAACAGCCGAGATCCAGCATCCTAAAATAGAAGAACTCTGCGTTTTTCATAGCAGACTCCCATGCTACCCATTGCGGAGTGTCATGCTCCAAGAAACAAGGCTCAATAACAGTAATCTCGTTTCCAAAACCATCCTTAGAGTAGTTGCAGTAACGGGTACTTTCCTGGCAATACGCCGCCAGCCGATTACGTACAATCTCATGGGATACGCCACGATCAACGATGAACTTAACTCGAATGGATTCATGCTCCAGCACCGCCTCATGACCACGCTTGATAATCCCAGCAACAAATTTCTTGGCGCTGCCGTCTGTGATCTTGTCTTCGGATTTGTAGCAGACTCGTCCGGCCTGCTCAATGGATTTCAAAATCTCTGCCCCATTGGCAGGCGAAAGGATATGAAATCCCGCTTTGATAATCTTCATACTCGTTCCTCCTTGATTTTATTCGTTGCTTTGATATATTGAATACGGCTAAATTACATAGTCGTAACCAATCAGATACCAGTATCCAGAGCGCTCTTGCCTTACATCGCTGGCGTAGATTACATCAAGACGCTTCAATGGCCTCTTTTCAAAGAGTCTGCTGCGTACCGTCAGTCTGGAGGTTTTACCACTCCCAATAGATCTTGTTTGGAGCGCATATCCCCAGATTTCTTTACTTGCCTTGCTCTTCAGTGGAAATACTTCCAAAATGATAAGTTTGCGTCGGTCTTCTTTTTTGTCCGTTGTCAAATCAATATAGCCCAGGTTCTCCATCTGGTCTTGCATTTTGCTTTTTAGGTCAAAGTCCGGAATGTGCATATCTCTTACCACACCCTCCAGATGGAGAAGCAACCCTGGCATATCTGTAAAAGTGTAGCTTTTCGCCTCTGCTCCATTTTTTGAAAGTCCAGTAGCATATTGAGCAACGATAGGTTCCAGATTTGGCGTCAACTTCTCTTTGAGGACTTTTTTCATAGTGCCATTTTTGAAGAAAGAAAACAGATCTACCATCCGCAATAATTCTTTGGCGTTGCCATATTCGATAAAGTAGTCGATCTTGATTAAGATGTCCCGCTGCCGCGTATCCAGATGTGTTTTTTCATTCATCAGTTGTAGTAGCTCCATAAAGGATTTGGGTTTTCCAGTCTCAGCCAAAGCATACAACTCGTTGGCAACATCTGCATTCATATATTTCACAGAGCTAATCCCCTTGGCAATGACCTTCTCTTCTTTATTGAGTAAGTATTTGTCCTTGGAGAGTCCAAAGCGCGGTGGAACAATTTTGATCCCGTATAAAAGCGCCAGCTCATTACCGTTTTTTACATCTTCATCGTTGTTGGCGTTGTTAAGGTAGGCTGTGATGAACTCATACGGATGGTAGTAGCGCAGATACGCACAGAGATATCCGATCATGCAGTAGCCAACTGAATGGTTATAACCGAACATATAGCTGGAAGCGTCACTGATAATTTGCAGAAACTCTTTTGCCTCCTGCTCTGCAACTTCTCTTGGCTGAGGGGATTTACTACAATATCCGTTCAGAATGTTGGGCAGTTCCTTCTCCAAGTCCTCTGGCACCTTCCGAGCAATCATCCTTCGCGTGTTATCTGCATCAGAGCCAGAATAACCACAAATCTGTTGTAGAAACTTGATAACATCCTCTTGGTAGATTAGATAGCCATTGTTGTCCGCCAGAAGTTCATCAATAATTGGGGAGGGGTTTTTGTGTGGCTTATGCTGCATAAGATCGTCACGGTAAGAAGCACCAGAAGGACGAAGTGCTGCCGTTACAAGACTCATATCAAAAATGCTATGAGGCGCATACTGCTTGAGCATTTGGAAAGCAAAGTCTCCTTCAAACTGGAAGATACCGATAGGGGAACGCAACATATCTTTCCAAACTGCCTCATCATCCCAGTTGATTTCGTGAGACTTAGGATAAGGTTTTCCCAGCAGTTCATAGGCATCCTTGATGATCTCGATATTCTTCAGCCCTAAGATATCGTACTTGACCAGGCTGACTTCATGCACGCACTCCATGTCAATCTGCAAGATCTCTTTGCCCTCTGAAATGAAAGTGCCATAATTATCTCGGAGTGTAATAGGACTTGCCACAATGCCGGCAGGGTGCATGGATTGCGAGATTGCCACATCAAGCAGACCGTCATAGTAGTAAAAGACATCTGAATACTTTTTACGTACTTCAGCAGTCTCATCTCTCATGATTTGTTTAGCTTCTTCTTTACTCTTGCCCTCTGCTAAACTAAGTGCTCGCTGTTCTGCCGCGCTATATTCATCTTTGATTGTGGCGTTAATTTTGCCAACCCAAGGATTCTTTGCAAATATCCTTTCGTTTTCCTTTTTCAAGTGATCCAGCTCTTTGATAAGCTGCTGTGCCAGCTGATCGTTTCCTTGTTCTTTAGCCTCTGCGATCTGCTGCTTGATCTCTTTCAAATTGTGTTGGTGCTCTTTGTTCCACATAACGCCCAAGGCTCGGCATATCTCGTCAATGCACCCTTTAGATTTGATAGTGCCAATAGCAAGGATGAATGCGGTTCGGTCTTGTCCAAACCGATTGATAATATAGTCATACACCTGATCGCGCTGAGACGGAGATACGTCGATATCAATATCGCCAATCTCTTTACGATCCTCGTTACAAAAACGACTGAACACCGTATGCCACTTTTCAGGGTTCAAATCGGTTGTGTTGGTAACATAAGCAACACGGGAGCCACCGCACGAACCACGGTTCGGCCCAATCGGAATACCATTCTCCTTGCACCACGTCACCATTTCGCCCATGAACAGCATAAAACCTGACATATCAATCTTTTCAAAGACCCGCAACTCCTCCTCAATAGCTTCTCGGAATGGCGCTATCTGCTCTGGGGTAATTGCGCCATCAGCAATCTTTGCTTGAAAATTGCGTTCAATCGTTTCATGTAGCACTTGTTTATCACGATCTCCGTACAGCGGGGGATATTTGAAAGAGATATCCAATTCAAAGGGTTCTACGGAATCAGCCATGCGATTGGTGTTTTCGATTGCTTCAAGATAGAGTGTTGCAGGAATAGCATCCTGTTTGGCAAACATTGCAACCAGCTCATCATAGCTTTTGTAGGTGAGGTCAAAACTGTCCTCGTCTGCAAACTCGATATGTTTCGCCAGCTGAAGAATGCTCCGACACTCAGCTTTGTATTTGTCAATACTGTGCGTGTCAGTACCAGCAATCAAAGGGATGTTATAGCGCTGGGACAAATCGGCCAAATGGCGGTTATAAGCGATTTGCTCTGGATGATCATGCGCCTGGATTTCCAAATAGTCATAGTGCCGCAGTAACCGCTCGTACATAGGGTGGGTAATGCTCATCTTATTGAGCGGAGAAGCAAGACAAGCACTGATTTTGATAACATTATTGGAGAGGCTAAGAAACTCCTCAAACGTAATTCGAGGCTTATAATAGAAGTGATCGCTGTGAGTAGAGCGGCTAATCAACTCATTCATTTCCTGTAGACCGGCATAGTTTCGGGCAATTAGGATGGTGTGGAAGTTATCACGAACCTTGTGCATCCCAGCCTTGGTCAGCTCATCGGTGCGCCAGCTAATATAATTTGCGGTATCGAAAGGCTCTGGTTCTTTGGCTTCATTTTCATGTAGGGCATCCAAATCGTCACAAAAGCGGTCATAGTACGCTTTACCCTCTGGGTTTTTTTGCAACATCTCAAGGTATGCCTCTAACTTTTTCGGAGCTTCCCGCAGTTCGTCATATTCCTTCTCACGCTGCCAAACCTCCTCCATAACCTGGCGGCGCACCTCGCTGGGGTCAGGTGGCACCAAAAGCGCTTCCGTCAAATAAACTTCGCAGCCATGAAGATATTTCAGCCCAGCTTTCTCGCAGGCCATCTTCTTCTCAACCCACTGATAGATATGACCGTGCTCCGTAAATGCAATAGCGGTCTGCCCCAGTTCTACCGCACGAGCAATGTAATCTGAATGCTTGGTGGTGCTATCCAACAAGGATAGCTGAGTATGCAGGTGATATACTGTATAGTTTTTGTTTCCCATTTTGATTACTCCTATTTCACGAGCCACAAGCGTATCGTCAACGGGAATCATCATACAATAGATTGGCGATCCCGTTTTTTCGGTACGTGGCTTCGTGCTGATTATTGGTTACTCACTCTGCCAAACACCTCGTCTTCGCTATCATCCTCTACCAGTTGCTGGGGTGGGAACGGAAGTGGCGTAGTATATTTCCGTTTATCCCATGCGTATTGGTAGTCAAGCTCTGCCTCGGTTGTGAAGAACCGCTTAGACGGACGATCGTAAAAGGTTTCGATACTACGACTTTCATAGCCCGTTAGTCGGTCTTTCAGAATATCAAAAATGACATCCGCTTTAATGGGTTTTACCTTCCATCCGCTCCCATTCATTTTGGGAACGCCTTGACGATCTGACTCCTGTACACGGTAAAGGCTAATGATACGATGAGCAAGGTCAATAATAGCTGAAATACCTTGCACATCCATTTTGCTTAACCGCCGCATCATGTCGATTTTATGTGGATGGACAACCAGGATTACAACGACATTGAACTTTACAGCAAACGCAATCAAATCCATAATGAAATCCGCCTGCTTATCGTACTTGTTGTTGTCATTGCTTTCCAAATTGATAGCTGTCAGATTATCGAGAATCAACAGTTTTGTGCCGTATTTCCTCACCGAATCCTCCATGGATTTTAAGAGATCTGCTGATTTGTTGGATTCACCGTCTTGCCGAATATAGAGCCGACCACGGTAAAATTCGCTGATTGCTCTTTTTGCTTCTGGTGTCACTTTATAGAAGACAGAATCATTATATTGACATTCCTTCACGTTCCGTTGGCCTGCGAAAATAAAGTTGAGCCAGTTCTTTGCCTGGAAGTTAGGCAATTCACCGGAAAAGAGGTATGCGTTTTCGCCTCGATCTAAGCATTGGCATATCACTTGATTTAAGAAGGATGATTTACCGCTGCCGTTAATGCCGGTTACAATGTTCAGCGTTCCATAGAATAGTTTCATCAGGTATCGGTCAAGATTGGGAAGTCCGGTCGGGATGCCGTCAAGAGCATCAAGGTCAATGTCTTCAATATCAGCGAAATCAACTACGCCCGGAACAGGGGAGTCTTTGGCGTCCAATATGATCTCCATAACTTTCTCTTTACCGAAGTAGTAAAGCACTTCATTGAGATCATTAACGGAATATCGCTGATTTGTCGTTTCGTCAACATAGAGTTGAGGAACTTCTACAACTTTTGTCCGCCAGCTTCCCAGCCGATAGATACATTCCTTTTGCATTTTGAGGCCAGCTTCGTCATTATCAGAACAAATTACGATAGAACTGAATTGTTCAAGAAAATCCCAGTTCTCTTCAATCCAGTGGAAGTTGGTGCTGCCAAGCGGAACAGAAACTGCATTTGTGAAACCTGCTTCGATTGCTGAAAGGCAATCTGGCTCTCCCTCGCAAATCAACAATGGGACTGTAGTGTTGATCCGATTCATGTTGAAAAGAAGTGGTGTGGTGTCTGCTCCTTTTTGGCACCAACATTTGTTTTCACCCTTTTTGACTTTTCTGGACGGACGATATTTCACCATTGTCAACACATCGTTGGTGTCGTAGTAGTTAAAAACGGCATTCCCCTCACCGTCCTGTCTTACATCAGCATAATCTATCGTATGAGGGCTAATTTTGCGTTTTTTGAAGTATTCGTAAACCTGAGTCTTATCATCACACACGACCTCTTTTGGGTACTGGTATTGCCGTCGTGTTTTTACTCCCAACTCTCCGAATGAGTAGGATATGCCAGCCAATTCAAAGAGCTTACGACACGCTTGAGCATAGGTCATCCCTTTGTACATCAGCACATCCAAAATGTCATAGCTACGTGAACACGCACCAAAGCACCGAAAATTGAACGCCTTTTTATTATAGATAAACGAAGCGTGATCTTCTTGGTGGAACGGGCAACAGCATTTCATATCCCGCACATCATAATCGGTTATGCCAAGCTCCTCCACGATGATTCGGGCATTATCGTCACCGAGCTTTTCTTTTGCCTGCATAATTGCGTCGCGGTCAATCTGCACAGATAAAATCACCTCGATTCGTTCGGCAAGTCAGCCCACTTTCGTGGGCTTGACTTTACCGATCGGAGATTAGAAGCTAAAGCCGGGGCGCACACCCGCCGACCAGGAAGCAATGGCGTTGCTGATGCCGCCGCCGCCGTTCACAAAACAGAAATTGTTGTCGGTGCCGTAACAGGGGGAACGCAACCCGCTGGAGCAGGGGTCGCCATCTTCATCAAGAGCGAAGTAAGGCACATCCTCCAAGCGGTAATATTCGTACCAGCTACCCTCGCCCGGAACAGAGTAGGCTACACGACCGTAAACCTCTTTCTCGCTGAGAATGAAGATACGATCAACGCTTTTGACAATCTCCTTGCTACGCCCACCAGCAGAGGTAAGTTTGACCACGGGGCGAATAACAGCCTGTAGTTCATCGGAGCAAAGTGCCAAGAACTCCGAATTAAGCCACTGCCGAAGCTCACTTTTGTCCCAGCCGCCCTCGTTAGTGCATTCACTATTCCAAGGACGCCGCTCCTTATAAATCCGAACGGCCTCCCAAGAGAATGGAGCTTTGCCGGAACCATCCGCCAGATCGTCGTGGTCGAAACCGATGATGCGATACTCTGCGGCGAAGCCGTTCTTCATGTGATCGGTCTTTACTGCACCAACCGCGATTTGCTGTCGCGCTTTCTTACTCCGCCCAATAGCATCCAGCTCACCCCATGTCAGGTGGTTCAAATCTGTCAAAAGCCCAGCGGCAGGCTGTTGGACAAGGGTAGGTGTAACAATCTCCTGCGGGCAGCTGGAAATGAGCAGGCCGCTCTCATCCAGATCCACACTGAAGTTGATGTGCTTACGCTGGGCAAGCTCTTCTGCCGAAATGTAAAAATTCATATTGCAATCCTCGCTTTCTGTTTGTGAATGAAACTTAACTTTCATCATAGAAATTCTTCGTACTCACACTCCACAGCTACATCACAGAGGTGTTTACAAAACCAAAAATCCAAGTTAGCATACCAGTCGTCAGTCGCTGTGATTTTGGCAATCAGCTTTGCTGCCCACATTTCCACCTCGTCTAACCGCTCTTTTCTAAATGGTTCACAAATCCATGTGCCAGTCCGAAAACAGTTAAATTCGAGATAGTCGGGATATCGGCCATATAACTGATAGACCGCACTGGCGTAGATATAGAGCTGCCGTAGGTACTTATCCAATTCAACATCTCCGAGGGTGGGCTTCGCCCTGTTGGAGCGAGGCTTCAATGCTCTGGATTTGTGATCGGTAATGTACAGCTTACCGCTCTCATCCTCAGACAACAGATCCAGAAAGCCTATAAACGAATGCCCGGCAAATTGGAATTGCATCTTGTCCTCTACCTTTATTACTTTTCGGGCAGGGAACGACAGCGTTTTAAGGTACTGCCGTCCCTGCTCCAGATAACCCATATGAATCTTGTGTAATGGAGCTTTATCTGTGATGTCAGTTGTAAAATGGGAAAGGTAGTAAGGTGTAAGCTCTTCCTTATGCAGCATACCAGTCAGATATTGCTGAAGAATAGAGTGCATCAGGCTTCCATATTGAGCGAAGAACTTCGACTGACCTGGTATTTCGTAGATGTACCGTTGGAGCCATAGATAAGGGCAGTCCTCAAAGGCGGACAGCCTCGAATAGCTCCACTCCATCGCCTCAATCGTTAGGTCATATCGCATTTAGTTCCTCCTTAGAACGGAAGCTCACCGTCATCCTCAGTCTCACCGGATTCTACCTCACTCTCGGCGGTGGGAGGAGGTGCTTTCTTTGTAGATTTACCCTTGGTGGCGGGCGCAGAGGCATTTTCCTCACCTTGCCCCTTGCTACCACAGAACTCTACACGGTCGGCCTTAATCTCCCATGCAATGCGGTTGTTGCCCTCTTTGTCCTCGTATTTGCGGCTCTGCATCTCACCTTGCACCAAGATTTCCTGCCCTTTGGAAAAATACTTGGACACAAACTCGGCAGTCTGCCGCCAGAACACAACAGTAAAGAAATCCGTCTCCTTATCTTTAGAATAGGGGCGATCTACGGCAACATTCACCGTACACACAGCGGTGTCACTCTGGGTGTAGCGCAGTTCAGGATCTTTGGTCAGTCGGCCTTTAATGATGATACTATTCATGCTCCATTGCCTCCTACAAATTTCTTAACCGCTTCCAAAACATCAGTGGCGGTCTTCATGTTGGTAACAATCCGGTAGTTGCCGGACGGCTTGCCCTTTTCGTCCTTGACGTGTTTCTTCACCACGGCAGTTAGCTTAGTGCGGGCGTCTTTCAGTTTCTCCTCGTCCTGGAAGCTGTTGAGGTAGTTGGAAATAAGCTCGTCGATTTCGTCAATCATGGCGGAAACGACTGCCCGCTCCTCTTCCTCAGCGGCCTGTAGCTTCTTACTCCGCCAGTTGTCGGGGTCGTCGTCAGGTGTAGCGATCTGGAAAAACTTCAGCAGGAAGTAGCGGTGGAGATAGCTAAGACCGCTGCCGACCGCTTGGCTGGCGTCGCTCTGCTGACCGACAATTACCCACGGCACCACCAGTGTGTCTTCCGGATTGTCCAAGTTGATCCATGTAAAGGTCATGTCGGCCTTAACCAGCACCTCGTTGACGCTCTCTTCGATCTTCTTGCCATCTTTGGCATTCTTGATCTTGGTGTAGTTGTACGGGCTTACCTCCGCCGTCTGCGGGACAATGCCGGGATACAACAGAACATGGTATTTATCCATGCCGGCTGTCACACGGGCCAGAATCTCATCCTCGGACACATACTTGTAGTTGTAGCCCGATTTGTTCTTACGGATAACCTCAACCATCTTGCGGATACCCGCCAACTTCTGGACAAGGTTTAGGTCTTTGATTTCTTCATTTGCCATACTATCCTCCTTGATTTTGTTTGTTGTTAACCGAGATTTTTAATCGTCACCAAACGATTTGAGCATAAAGCATGAGTCGCAATAGCACTCACCGCTTGATTCGATTCGTACATATTCGCCGGTAATTGCTTCGCCACAGCCGTCGCACACGATTGTTGACGCATATGCCCCATCGCAGACTGGGCAACCGCTGAATTGCTCATATGGTGGCGTGTCCAATCCGTGACGTTCTTCCCATCTCTTGGGTTCATCGAAAGTCGCCCCACAGTCCAAACAGGTGTATTCTCCCAACATCAATGCTTAACCACTTTCCAAACGGCAGTATTGCGAGTGGTGATCTGACTCCGGCGTTTGCCGACCACCTCTACTACACCATCCTCTTTCAACTCTGTCAAACGAGGACGAGTAAAGTTAGGGTCAATGTGAGAAATCTTTCCGTCGTGAAGAAGCTGCTGGGCAATCTCTTCCGCCGTCATACCCCCAGGATCGCCATTCTTTAGCACCTCCAGGATCATATCCTTACGGCTTTCCCGTTTCGGTTTAATCTCATTGTAGGCTTCACGACGATTCATAATTACGATGCTCAAAGGATCTCATCCTTTCTATTAGGAAGCTGATACCAGCCCGTTTTTGCACCCCCCCCACCAGCTTCGGCTTTCAGGGCACGGGCCACGGTACTTCCATCGTAAATGCGGTTAGCATCTCCGTTGTAGTCGTTGATATATCCAAGCTGGTGGAGATCGTCACTTTCGATAGCCTGATTTTGTTCGTCGCTATTAGGCGATTTATCAAAACTGGCAAGCGCCTTTTCAAAAGCGCCAATACCAGAGAAAAAAGATCCTACCACCATATCTTCAAAAAGATACGGCATAGCTTCACACAGTTCTCCCATAATGGCACAAAGCACATCCACCACAATGGAATTTCCGGCCTGCTTGTAAAGCTGAGAGCCGCTACGGTCATTGCCACTGTATAGGTTCTGATTCATTGCGGTTTGTGCCTTAGCGAAGTCTTCGTCTGTGAAGCCCATAAGCCGCCAACACTCTCGCTGGGTGAGCTTTCTCACCCGAAACCCTGGACGGATCGCGATAGGCGTTTGTCCGCCACCCATCCGTGCCGCACTGTTTACACACGGGCAAATCCCGTCCGACCGGGGAGATTGGTGTTTCTGAAGACCACCAATCATTGTAATATCGTTCTCAATCACTCTCTTGTCCCCCCCCCGTCAATGGTGCGAATCGTGCCGCAGACATCATCTCGGAAAAACCGAATGCCCTCGTCACATCGCTGCTCACATACAATCTTCATATCTTCTTCATCCTCCATGGTAATTTCCATAACCAGTTGTCTTCGTTTCTTTTTAAGATACTGTTGGATGGTGGTGCCCTTATAGTAATTTGCATCAATGCAATATGCCACTGGTGGTGCAAGCAACACCTTTACCAAGTCATTCATTCTTCTCCATCACTCCTGTCATTTGCTGGTTCCCAAAGCCTTTGTAATCGCGGGCCAGCAGTGCCAAGGCTGTATCGCAGTACCCTTCAAACTTGCTTCCTTTCTTACTCAGTTTCACGCCGGAAAGAGAGCAAATCCCATGAGTGCCTGTCTGTGGAGCCTCGACCTCCGGCTCTGACGGTGTTACTGATTGGTTTGAGCGGGGGGGGGTAATCATGGCAGCTACTTTATCGTCAGATAGGTAATAGCGCTCGTCAACATGGTCGTCAAGCATATCGACCAGCGCCTTTTTCAGCGGAATCGGCGTGGGAAACTTGAATTTTCCGTTGTCCAGATCCTTGCGGACGATGACACAATACACACGCTCTCGGTTTTGAGGAATACCATAGTGTTTTGCGTTCAGCACCTGCCAATAGACATTGTAGCCGTAGTCTTCCAACTCTTTTACAAAGAGGTCGAAAGTGGTGCGGAAGCGGGAACCAGTAATGTTTTTGACATTTTCATAGATGGCAAAGCGGGGCTTCTTTTCTCTCAGGAAGCGCAACCATTCGACGAGCAAAGAAGAACGAGTCTTCTCAATCTCGGTTGAACCACACTTAGGGCAATGGTCACGCTGATCGTAGTGAGCTTCCAGAGGGTTGTACACATGACCGCAGTGTTTACAAGTCCATGCAGCCCCCCCCTGTTTGCCCGCTATGCTGAAGTCCTGGCACGGGCTTCCACCAAACATGGTGTTAAAATCTGGAACAGCTTTCTCGTCGGCCTGTGTGATATCACCGATGTTGGCTGTCGAATCGACACCGTGAATGGCGCAATAGCTTTCTGCGGCGTACTTATCGAACTCGCAGAAAAGGGCGGTTTTGAAATCCAAGGTTCTTACCTCCTATATTATAGCGTATTTCGGGCTTCTTGTCAACGATTTTGTTCGTTGTTAATGAAGTTTTTTATGCGCTTTTGTCGATCTCCTCAAAGATGATTTGCTTCGGGAGTATGCTGTAGCACCCATACACGCTACTGAACGGCGGGTTAAGCGACGGTTTTTGATCCGTATAACTCTTGAAGTAAGAGACACGGCGGTTCAGATACATAATCTCGAAATCGTGATCTCGGAACATACTGAACCGCCGCTGGCTCTCAAAGAGTCCCACCACACCGACCAGCATGGCAAAGGGGATTTTGAGCTGGAACAGCCGCTCAAACACTTCACCTTTCAGAGAGTAGGGCGGGTTGCTGATAATATAGTCGCACTGTGGCGGTTCCAACTCAAAGAAATCCTGCCCGTTGCAAATGTGCGTAGCAATTACGGTATACCCGCGCTGGCGGAACAGCTTTACGAATAGGCTATCCTCCGTGTCAAAGGGGCACCATATCACTGCGGGGGGGGTGCTAAATACTTGTACAGCGGAGCAATCGCATACTCCAGCGTGTAGAACTCGTCGTTGCCGCTACCGGCAACTTTATCCATCTTCATAAAAGATTCCTCCTTGGTCATAAAAGTCTGCTTTCATCCTACTGACTACTTTTTGTTCCCCATCATCGAATCAAGGCCAATCACGTCGGCAAGTTTTTCCCCGATTTGCCTTTTCACCTCTTCCGTAATCTTTTTCTTGATGTTGTCCGTAACTTCGGTAGTAGCCCTCTTAATTGCATATTCCATGTCGTGGTTTACGGCCTTATCAAGAATGTATTCCAGGCGCGTTTTACAGGAGCCATATCCGGAGGCGGGCTTTCCAGAGCTGTCTACTTTTTGATCCAGGTATTGAGCGCAGGACTCCTTCAACTGCTCCCGAACGGTTATACCACGCTTTACAACATCTCCCCACCTATCGGTGATGTCTTTAGGCGTGTCAAAAAACTCCTGCATCATAGCATTAAGTTTTTCGCTGATTTCGTTTTCGAGGGATGCCATTTTTGCGTCTAAGAGTTTTCTCGCTTCGCTTTCCAAAGAGTTTGTGATGTTTGTTCCAACCTTTGCGACAATGCCCGAAAGAATTTCGTCCCTCAGCCGCCCGTCAAGGTTCTCTTCCTCGTCCAACCAGTCCAAGTTGACTGTTACATTAAATGTTGCCATTGCAAAAACCTCCATAGTTTTTAGAATGAGCACTCACAAGGCAAGTTGCCATCATCTTGGACAAGTTTCCTTGCTGCCGCCCAGAACTTTTGCGGCTTAGTCTTCTCAGATGGTGGTAATGCTTTTTCTTTGAGCCTGGCAAATTCCATCTCAAAATCTGAAAGATAGCCCTGTTTGAGAATGCTGTATCCGATAGCCGCCTCAGCCTGTTTTGCTTTCTCCCAGATCTCGGGATAAAGACAATAGACAATAAACCAGTGCTGTTTACCAGCTTTGAGGCAACCGGTGCAATTTGCATGATTGAAAATGCTGTAGGTCTTCGGACGTTCGATCCCAACCTCTTCAATATTATGAACAGTACGTATCTCCCAGGTCAGCGGGTATTCCGTGTGATATCCCATAGCAGCCATGATACCAACCCTACGCTGAATACGATGCTGCTCATTAGTATCAAAGCCGTAGACCAGAGAAATATCGTCCCTTATCTGGGGAGGATTTGTGGGATAGTGCTCGGATAACCATTTATGAAACGGTTCGGTCTTTAGCCTGTTTGTGCAGAAAGCGGTTGACTGAGCGCCAGACTTGAACGCTTTAATTTCCATACACACATCAAACTGGTCTTTGACTTCCCATCCAGGCATATTGGCATAAGTGATAGGAACGCCCAAATAATCCGAAACCTCATTCTTAAAACGTTTGATATCTTCGTCTTCGGTACGGGGACATAGATCATGATTGAGCAAAATCGTGTTCTCTGCCCCGTACCTTCTGACTACCTCCACGGCGGCGATTGCTGAAGAATGACCGCCAGAAAAACATACGATGTGTTTCATACCGACCACAACCATCACTGGCTGAGGTCAACTGCCTAATCCTCCTAAGCTACTTTCCACAAACCTAAAGTCCGTGTTTGAATAATTTCACGCTGTAACAGGCAGCTTTACCATGTACTTATCAATCTTACATGAACCTGGTTTACCAGGATTGGTATTAACTCCTTCCGTTGTTATTGTTCGTTTGTGAACTCTTGAAGTATTTTCCGATTGTAGCCAGTGTTGCACAGGCCAATGGAATGAAATCCGGGGTAAATCGGGTTGTGTTGAACATTAGGTTCATGCCACCAGCGATGGCATTGCCAACACATACTTTTAGTATCCAGCCACCGATCCATGCACACCCAAATGTGAGAACCGGACTGAAAACCAGCAATCCGATAAATCCTAAAATGGTCGTTACAATGCCGATACCCTCAAATGTCCTTTTCAAAACTTACACTCCTTTACTTATTCAATAGGCACACCGATATACTCAAGCACTCTCTGCATACCAAGACCATGTTCTTCCCACGGCTTCATGCAGTAGCTCCAGAGTTTTGGGTGGGTTGTTTTCAGACGTTGGAAACGGTTCGGTGCCTTTTCCAGATGAGCGCCAAAGGCACAAAAGACACAGCCAGTACGCTTTTCTCCTGTTGTTGTCCACCCCCCCCGTCAGTCTTAATGATCTCGCCATAGACAGGTGCATAGGGGATTTGGTAAGTGTAAAGATATTCGAGTACGTCTTCCTCTGTCCAAAACGACATAGGCTGAGAACTGGGTTTCTTGCCAGAAAAGGCGTTGCACCCCATACGCAACCATGTAGCGCGGCGGGATCGGCTCTCATTCGCCATTGTTGCGATGATAGGCACTCTTCCAGTTTCCTTAGCGTATTTCTTCATGGGGCGCTTTTTCATAACAGCACAGCATCGGGAAGATACCTTAAACGGCGCATCCAGCAGATAACACCATTTCTCACAATTAAACTCTGAGGGTGTCCCATTGCTCCGCATAATCTCGCCGTGTAGTTCCTTCCACCGGAAGGAGCCAGGCTTATGCCCGTACTCTACTGTGTCAGCTACACGCTTGGAAACCACAGGATATCCGTATACCTCAATAACTTTTCGGAAATTCATCTCAGGTTTTACCACTACCACATTGTCTCGGCTCATGGCAAATTGGCGAACCTCTGGAAACTCTAACCCAGTATCCGAGAACACAGCCGGCACATCAGGATAGATACGCCGCACAATATCAAGGAGTACGGTCGAGTCCTTGCCGCCAGAAAAGGCCACATAGACCTTGCCATTGTAATGCTGATACCATTCGATGATCCGAGCTGTGGTAATCTGGATTTTGCGGGGAAGAGGCAGACGCTGCATTTCTTCCAGTTGTTCCTTGCTATGCAAAACGTCCACCTCCTTGCCCGCCACCGCCTCCTCCATCAAACAGATAGAGGAGAAGCAGTAGCAAAGCACAACCTATGAAGATATAAACCTCATTTGACATAATTAACTCCCATGGTCTTCGGTAGCCTTCGGCAGAGCAGGCTGATGAGTAGTAGCCAACCAGTAATTGATGACTTTGTTGTAGCTGTTGTCATTGCCCATGAAACGCTTGAGCATAGCGGCCATCAAACCAGTCTCTGCGCTGAAGGTGTCTCCCTGCTGACACTTCACCACAGTCTTCGTACCGTCACTCCAATAGACAATGGTAGCGGGATCGTTAAAGATCAAACGCTCAATCTCAGGAAGAAGTGTGTCGGAATGCTGCCGCATATGCCGCAGTGCAGCGTTCCAGCCATTGTGAAATCCCTCGTGATCCATTGCCGTCTCAACCCCTTTGGATTCAGCAGGCAAAGACAGAAGCCGACGCAAATCACCATTTACTGGTACAGCCACAAAATTTGCGAGGGGGGGTGAACCTGAACAGCCCTCAGCGGATACAAACTCATTTCATTGTTACGCATTGCATTTTCCTCCTATAATTTGGTTAATGTGCATGACGGTCACAGTCATTCAAGACCATAACCTGATTCCAGATATCCTCACCGAGCAAGCCTTTGAACTTTCTCTCCGTCTTGTTCGGGTTATCTGACTTTTCTACTGCGAAAGGTGCCATATGCCAGCGAATCAAAAGTGCTACTTTCAACCTTTCGTGCAGAGTCAAATCGGTAGTGTGGGCAAAGCTCTCATAAGCACCGACACGCTCATGTTGATAAAAATGAGCAATATCTGTAGGTTCACCTTTGGCATTACAGAAAACTTTCGTATACTCCTTGCCAATATCGTGAATCGCTACCGCCCGGCCCAAAGAGATATCATTCACCCACTGGGGATACTGTTTGTCGAAATACTCATAGGCCGTTAGCATATGTTGCCCTACAGTAAACTCATGATGGGGATTATCGTGCTCCAGAGCTGCAAGGCGGGAGAGCAGAAGGCTGATACCGCCGATAAACGGTTCCACACCCTCAACCCAGATTTCGTCCCAGCCTTCAGCTTCCATAGGGATATCAAAACCCCGGTACATTCGGTCGATCACATTCTCTGGAACACTACGTTCACGGTTGGCGTTGCGCTCTACACAGAGGATATACGGCGTCGCCATGAAAACGCACACTTTCTTGATCTGGGGATTAACAGCGGTGACACGATGCAGAAATCCCATTCGGCGCTTGTAACTGACATTCGTGGCGTCGTAGACCACATCTTTACCAGCACGCAAATCGGAGAGCACACGGTCATGGAGCGTCTGGAATACCAGCTCCTGGTGGTTTTGGTCGGAGATGTCACTCAGTAGCTCTTCACGAATGGTATCACTGGAATGGATCACGGCGTCAGGCAACTTGTTCTCGGCATACCAAGACTTTCCACTTCCAGGAAGACCAACCATCATATAGAAGCACTGCATTTTACTTACCCTCCTGTAATTCCATCAGAAACCGCCGCTTCAAAATCTCCACCGTCGCTGTCTGTAGCACCTGATCGGCGTGCTGATTGATTGCGAGAGGCACTGTATCCATATATTGCTTTTTATCGGCGATCATGGAATCAACTGCCTCCTGCATAAGCTGCCGCGCCTCCTCTAAGGTGTGACACCCTCTTTTTACCTCTACAAGGTAATCCGACTGTTTGCTAACCAGACAATCAAAATAATTTTCGCCGGCCATATAGCGGGTCATAAATTCCCGCATCCGCAAGGCATGATGAAGCTGCTTAGGGTCGTACCCAAATTGCTCAATCTTGGCAAGAGCGGCGGGATAAGGATGCTCCATAGCGTGTTGCTTTTCCAACGCCATACCCAGCAGACAACTCATACCAGCATAGTTGTTATAGCGGGCAATATCTTCTCTGGCGTCCAACACCGATTGAAACAGATCGGTGTAGAGCGGGTTGATAATGCAGTAGGGCGTGAACAGAATCTCAATGAAATTGACGTTTTGTTTGCGAATACACTCAAACATGAGCCGAATATCCTTAAAGTCCACGTGCTCATCGTTTTCCATAACATGGGTGGTGCTGACGGGCTTGTGGGTAAGAACGAAATCTGAGAAGCTGGGGAGTACGATTGCCTTGGTATCAATATCGCTACTCTCATAATCCAGTTTGTAATTTTGTGAACCTTGCAGGAACAGGCCAACCCACGCATCTCCGAAGTGTTCTTGAACGGTAGCCAAATGCTCTTGCATCCGAGCCATAATGCGCTCCTTATTCATCGCTACACTCCTTCTTTCTCACACAGTCTCGTAAAATCCGCTGATAGAGGGAGGGGTCATACCCCTCCATATCAGCCCAGAACATCAAATACTCTGTGGTGTACTGATCGGTCACATCACCGGAGACATCGTAAAGCCGGCCACCGATTTCCTGAACGAAGTGGTTAATCACTGGCTCATACATCATGTTTCCGCCAAATCTCTCTTGAAGAATAAAGGCAAACCAGTAACAGCAGCCATTTAGAAAAACCTCCTCAGAGCCTTTGAAGTTCTGGATAAAGTTGAGGATTGTAGACTTATTCATCCCTCTTCTTCCATAACCTCCACCTCCTGGGCTTCCTCCATATCCGGCGCAGCGGCGGTATCTTTAATAAGCCCCTCCAGTGCCTTGAAGTAGAAGTTCTTATGCTTGTAGGCCGCAAACTTGGGACGATTGACAATCCGACACACAACGCCCTCTCGAATATGGGTTTTGCCAACAGGGTCGGGGCCGTCATAATACCTCTCTGCGATAGCTTTGATGTATTCGCCAGCGTCCACAGCTTGGGGAGAACCCACAGCGTCGGGAAGCTGAACCATATCCGGGATAAAGCAACGCCAGAACAGCGGCACACACTTGACACCCATCTGTTCACAGCGATAACGCATGAAGTCGGGCGGGTACTCCACCACATCACCATCCTCGTTGGTCATGGTCATCCGGTAGACATAGATGTCGGATTTGGGAACAGGCTCGGCAGATACTCCAGAACCGTCTGCTGTCGTTTTCTTGCCGGTAGGATCGCAGCCATAGCTAAAGAAAGTGGTTTTGCCGTACTGTTTGGAAAACTCCTTGTCACCAATCTTGGCGTTATTGCTAGGAGACATGATGGGCGTGCCATCATCCGTGAAACCCACCACCTCATAGTAGACCTCCTCGCCTTTGTGGAGCTTCCCTTCAAAAATCTTGGCGTGCTGTTCACGGAAAGCATTGCTACCATAGAAACCTCCGTCAAAGCTATCCAACACTACACGGCGGGTTCCGGTAACATAACCCCAATCATAGATGGGCGTCCGCTCAATCATAGAGCGTAGCCAGTTCGGAGTTTTATCGCTCTCAAACAGCCGCTTTTGCAAACCGTTCTTATACTTGTAGCCTTGAAGCACAGGAAGATAGCCAGTACGCTGACTGGTGCCGTGCATTTTCAGCGTGATCTCTACCAGGTCGCCGGCACGGAAAGCAGACAGATTGTAGGCAAGCTGCTCTGTATCGGCGTGTTCCATGAAGAGCGGAGAAATCGGATCGGACTTCTTGCGGACACGACTTCCGCCGCCAGGACTTCCACCACTACGGTTGCGCTTAGGAATGTACTTCTCACAGATGGTGATACCGTTCACGACAGAAATTGTGTCTCCATCTTTCAGCAAAGAGGTATCAATAAATCCCTCCATGCAGGAGATGGGCAGAAACAAGCCATCACTTTTTTCTCCTCGGAGCTTCAGCGCCTTAATGTTGCGCTTCTCTGGATCGAGGTAGCCGCCGGCGGGGTTGCCGTTCTCATCTTTTCGCCGCAGAAGGTCGTTCTTCTGAGCGAACTCTACACCGAGCTTGCCGTCTACGGGGAAGTAGACCCCCAGCTGGTCAGGTTCGGTTCCAAGATCCACAATTACCGTGTTCCCAAAGCACTCGCCACAGAGCAGACGATCAGCGTTGGTGTGCTTACGCAGATTGCGGATTTTGGTGACATACGCACAATACATTTGCATCTCTCCTTTGATTTTATTCGTTGTTAATAGAAAAAACAAAAAAGAATAAATATAGGGGGTTAGGAATACATAGCTTTCAGCCTATGCGCCACACTCGCAACACCCTGAGCAGCTTGACGCATTTCATCTTCCGTAGTATCAAACCCCATTGAAATACGGACGGTACAGGCAGCGCTTTCCTCAGATAATCCAATTCCACGCAGAACGTGTGAAGTTGTGGCGTCGGATGCGCTGCAAGCGGAACCAGCAGAAAGGTAGATGTCTTGCTGATCCAGCAACAGAAGTAAAGATTCGCTGTTGACTCCCGGCAGTGTCAAGCTGATGATAGCGGAGGAACGCCGGTCGGTATCGCCGTTGATATGAAACTCTCCATCCATTTCGACATTAAGCTCATTCAAAAACACATCCCGCAAATGTGCCCACTGTGCCATCTGCCTTGGCAGGCGCTTGGTCGCTATCTCTGCCGCTTTGCCAATCCCCACGATTCCTGGTACATTCTCGGTGCCGCCTCGCAATCCACGCTCCTGACCTCCACCATAAACCCACGGTTCCTTTCTGATTCGATTGGAGATATACAGCACTCCAATTCCCTGGGGTGCTCCGAACTTATGACCGGAGAGAGATAGGAAGTCCACATTATAGGCGTGAACGTCGATTGGAACGTGACCCGCCGCCGCTACTGCGTCTGTATGGAAAGGAACGTCATACTTTTTACAAAGTGTTCCGATTTCTTTGATAGGATTCACCGTTCCAAGTTCGTTGTTGACCCACATGACAGAAACGGCACCCAGCTCTTTCTTGTTTTCAATGATAAGCCGCTCCAAATCATCCAGGTCTACCGAGCCGTCCGACCAAACCCTTGCGTATTTCATAACAACGGGGAGCGGGCATACACACGCATTTTTCAACGGTTCAGAAATCGAATGATGCTCAATCTCGTCCGTAAGGACAACGTGTTTGGTCAGACATCGGAACCAGGCGTTGTTCGCCTCAGTTCCGCCGGAGGTAAAAAATATCTCCGAAGGGTCTGCACCGATCATTAGCGCTACCTGTTCTCGTGCCTTTTCGATAGCGTGGCGGGCGTTGATACCCTGGGAATGGATACTGCTGGGGTTTCCAACATGACACGTCTGAAACCATGGAAGCATGGTATCCAAGACTTCGGGAAAAGGTGCGGTCGATGCCGCATGGTCGAGATAGACCAATGATATCACTCCTTCGTATAAGAAGAGGCTCAGACCGTAGACAGCCGGCGTGCTACTCTATCGTTCTGAGCCTCCTTTGATTTTATTCGTTATTAGTCGTTGACAACAGGACGCAGTGCGTCCTCGATAGGCTGGTAGCGCTCAGTGTTCAGCGTTTCCAACAGACACTCATAGGGATCGAGCTTGCCACTCATCACCATCTGAGCGATGTTGACGGAGAAACCGCTGACCAGCGCCACGCCCATGTCGTTCTCCCTAACGGGAATCGTCCCAGAGCGGCTGGCAACATTCCAGAACACCAATCTGGGCATTTTGTAACCTGCCTGCTGATACCGCCTATTGATCTCGTCAAAAAGGCGGGCGTTTGGCCTCTGCGTGTTGTAGCTCCACCGATCTCTCGAAGGAGCACCGCAGCTGGCACAAGCATCAAACTCCATATCGGAAATGATGAGAATGTTGGCAGGCAAGTCATTCTGATTCATATGCTTAGAAACCGCTGTTTCCAGGATGAGATCAAAGACTGCCTCCACGTTGGTATTGGCTCCAGCATGGCAAGCATGGACAATTTGAAGCCGCTCATAGAGGTTCTTGCCACTGGAGATGTCGAGGAGCTGCGGTCTGTCGGAGAAGGACATATACTGATCCTTGAATTGACCAGAAGATCGCTCGGCAAAATAGATCGCCAAGGCGTTTGCCACCTCCAACGGACGAGCGGAACTCCCAGGGAGCATCACCCACTCCATACTTCCGCTATCGTCCATAACCACCATCGTGTTTCCACAACCCTGTACCGTGTCAGGCAAATTCTGCCACAATGCCTCCAGTGTGGCGTCCACGCCGTGGCTCTGACGATACTTGTTGACAATATCGTGCGGGAACAGCGTACCAGCGTTGATCTTGGCCTCGCCGTTCTCCACCCGACTAAGGAACTCACGGCGGCGCTCCTCATCGTGGCGGAGGAAAGCCTTGTTGTAAATCAGGTTGGCACGGGAGGGGACTCGCTGGTAATCAATCCCGTCCCAATCGTTCTTGGACATCTGCTGCTCCACAACAACCAGGTAACGGGACAGGCCAGAAAGAGTATGCCGATAGGTACGCTCGGTCATATTCAACCCTTCGCACAGAATACGGGCGTAATGACGAGACTCCTTAGAAGAGGACTTGCGGCGCGGCATCCACTTTGCCAGCAGAGAGATCGGCTTCTGCTCGACGTTGTTATGCAGATCGTCATGCAGCTGCCTTGCCACCAGCTCAATCACCTTATCGCCCACCGGCGTATCCAGCAGACACCAGAGATCGTCCCAACGCCCATACTCAGGCACCAACGACAGCACCGGTGTAACGTACTCCGGAAACTTCTTTGCCATCGGCACCATAGCCGCACGAAACAGTCGGCGCTCACCCAGCCCGCCACGCACATCGCGGGCAAAGAACAGCCACTTCATCGCTGTCACCTTATCCTCGAAAAACGCCTGGGTGAAGCGATCCGCGATCTCCTTAACGCTGGCGTTACGGAGAGACGCCACGGCAAAGTTGAGATCCAGCAAAGATCGACCAGTGGTGCGATAGCCGACCGCCCCATTCTCGGTAACAGAGATATTGTTTGCGCCGTCCAGCATCGTGTCCTTGACACTTTCCATAAAGTTGCTCATATTCTCTTACCTCCTATAATTTTGAGATACCTCGGAACACAGTTGTCATCTTGCTATTGCTGTATGTGTTCAGAGAATTGGAGCGGCAGGTAGGAATCGAACCTACGAATGGCAGCTTGGCTTCCTTTTTACCTTGCTGTTAGTGAAACTTCCGCTTCACATTTTTTATAGGGCTGCTGTGTTACCACTTCACCACTGCCGCATAGTTGCTTGTCTTTCCAAGCTGCCACAGCCCAGTTCAAGATATTTGGGCTGATTATCTGGCGCTTATTTTCAGAGCAGACGTAAGCGATCCCAAAGCCCTGCCCTTATCCATTCATTAGCGAGAATGGATTTCGCTTGCGTTTTATCATCCGCAACTACGCCGGTTTTTTTCTTGACGACTCGAAAGAACACCGGAAAACAAAGGAGTCTTGTGCCAGGGGTGGGAATCGAACCCACGACCACGGGATTAAAATTCCTTCAATCATTGCTGTGAGCGTTTCATACGATACGCATTGATACGCGCTCTATCCACTGAGCTACCCTGGCTTGAGGTGATAGGGTATGGGCCACTCTCCCATACAAACAGTGTTCTCCACGGTTGCGCACCCGTTTCAATAAACATGACGTTTACAATCTTTTCGTCTATGCTACACCGTTTTACATAAGGGTTCATCCGTCGTTTTTGTACATCGGGCAGCTACTCCCAATGCGCATGGTCAGCTATTCCATGACGCCCTTCTTTTTAGTCACAGCGAATGGGACTCGAACCCAATCCTTCCGGCCCCACATGGGCCAGCGTGCTATCCAGCTACACCACATCTGCTAAGGCACGAGGATTTGCCTTATGAGCTTTCTCTTTGCTCACCTATCTCTTGCTGTCCTGGCTCTCACAGGTGGGAGTGGTACAACTCCCAGACGTTCCGATTTGCACGGTCACTACACTTGTTTTACGTCCGTTGCTGATCACCTTTAGACGGCGTTCTCTGTACCAGAGCAATCGCATTCTGCATCCGAACCGCAAAGAAAGGATTTGCGTACAAAAGTACGCTTGTGCAGAGGGTAGGACTCGAACCTACGACACATAGTTCCCCATTATACATTGCTGTTAGTGAGGCTGTGCGCTCCACATTTTCTATACTATTGCTCTACCGACTGAGCTACCTCTGCATATTGGGAGGTTTTCATTGCTGCCTGTGTTTTTTCATTACACATATGAATGCGGGAACCTCCCAGGAACCGCCGTATTCATGATATTAGTGGACGCATTTTTTCCAAAATTTTAGAATGAATTGCTGTTAGCGTCCCAGTTGATAACTTTTTCAATGTTGTGCCGGAAGCGGTAAGTATGATGTTATTGACATCACTTAGGGCTTGTCTCGTGCTTTGTTCATGCAGAGCCTCCTTAACTGCATCCCAATCTTCCGCACTTTTGTGGGCGGTTCACATTTTGAAACCTGTTGGGGCACCGCCCCATACGTTTCAGCAGCCGATTACATTACATTTTCCAAAGATAACTCAGATGGTCTGGTCACGTGCTCTACTCATGGCACGAATCTCCTTTCTAAGAATTATCATAGCGGCTTTTAGGGGAGCCTACGGACTCGAACCGTAGAGGAAAAGATTTGCAGTCTTCTTGTATAGTAAATTGCTGTGCGTGTCCGCCGCCCGTTACACGGTATGGCCTGCCACCCGACGCTCCCATATTGCTCGTCTTTCCGAGCTGTCAGCGGTCTTTCCCGCCGTCAAGAAAGGGGGCTTACAATGTACGCTATGCCGCTCACCACACGGCTGGCGGAGAGGGTGGGACTTGAACCCACACGCCCTTGCGGGTTACTGGCACCTTAGCAGGATGCTTCCTTACCAATTAGGATTACCCCTCCATATGTGGCGATTTCCGCCACCACGGGACGCATTTTCAACTGGATGAATTAAATGTTCATTGTTTTGAAATTGCTGTTAGCGTCCCAAAACAAAATGCTCGTTTTATTCAGTAGTTTCGCCGTCGCCGGCACCAGTAGTCTCCTCAGCATAATGCGGATTGAGGAGCTTAGAGAAATTGCTGATGATAGCCGCGTTGTTCTGACGCTGTGTGGACATGGTTTCCCGTGTCTTTACAAGGTCGGCCATATAGGTGTCGATCTCGGTCATGCCGTCGTCGATCTGCTGGTTGATGAGTTCCAGTCGAGAGATAGTGCGGGTTACGATTTCAACCGCATCGTCCGCCTGCCGTTCCAGTCGGTTAATTTCCTGCTGCTTTTCCCTCAGAATGTCATGTGAACTGGAAGAGGTAGTCTTCTTTCCAAAAGCCATATTGCTCTCCTCCTTAATTCATGCCGGGGATGGATACGATAGCGTTAGAACCAGACACCGTAGGCATCTTACCATCCCACTGTTCGTATTTGATCTTCTCAATCAGCTCAGGAGTGAGAGAGGAAGCAATTTCACGGTTAGCCTGAGCCTCTGCCTCTGCCGCAATCCGAACAACTTCCGCCTCGGCATTCGCTTTAACGATAGCAGTCTCTGCTTGAATCTCAGCGGCCTCCTTATCCTTCTGTGCCTGAATCATAGCGACTTCCTTGTCTTTGTTAGCCTGGATTTTGGCGGTCTGAGCCTCAATATTTGCCAGTTCCAGTTCCTGCTGGGCAGTTACTTTCTTCTGAATAGCCGCTGCCGTTTCAGAATCCACGGAGATGTCAGTAAAGTTCACCGTATCAATGATAATGCCGTACTTGTCAAACTTCTCCTTGAGGTACAGATCCAATTCCGCATTGATGGCTGTGCGTTTATCGCCAAAGATGTCTGTAACGGGATAGTTGGCACTGACTTCCTGTGTCCATGCGATAATCTTGGGCTTAATAAAGGTATCCTTGATTTCCTCGCCAGACTTGCCCTTAAAGGTAACAAATGTGCTTGCTACACGCGCCTCATCGAAGCGGTAGGAGAACTCCAGATTAACTCGGACTGTCTTACCATCCGATGTGGGAATACTGAAACTCTCGTCGTTCTTGCTGTCTCCCTTATCGTCGGATGTCAGGTAGCTTTGCTCAATGCCGATGGAATAGGTAGTGACCTTTTTGGTGGGCGCTACCAAATTCCAGCCCTGGGATAGAACCTCACCGTCTACACCACCGTTCATGTTGTAAACCACTCCGACGTAACCTGCGGGCACACGGCTGGTACACAGCAGAGCCAGGATAATACCGCCAAAAATTAGGACAGCCAGAACGATCGCTCCAATGAAACCTTTCTTTCTCATAGTGTTCTTTTACCTCCGTCAGTTTTTATTTGCTGTGTCGTCTTCGCTGGGATCTTCCTCGTCCATTGCGTCTTTTGCATCCTTCCAAACTCGTCCGACAAAACGACCGAGCGGCCTAAATACGAATGATAGCAGCACCCACAGCACAGCCGCTAACACAAAGACCAGGAAAATGAATACCGGCATCTCTACCCCCCCCATAAGCATACATTGATTTTGTTCGTTATTATGCTAATCCTAAAACGGCTTTCGCCGCTTTAGGAGAATAGCTGTTTGTACAGCGTATAGTCCCGTATCCGTTCACGAAGACGCTTGCCAGGATCTGCCTTGTTTTGCTTCTGAGTAAAATCCTCACAGAATACATTGGCTGCAAACTCAGGATCGCTCAAATCAAAATTGTTGTTTTCACATTCCAGCATATACGCTCGATAGAATATACCAGACTGACGAGCAGTATCGAACCGCAAAGAGTAGGTGTGATCCATCACCTTATCCATTCGACTGAGACTGGCCCGCATTTGAAAGACGCTTACTTGGTGGCTATCCTCAGTCCGAATCAGATAATCCGAATACATATACTTTCGGAAAATAATCCCTCTACCTTTTGTGTTGAACCCCTCAGCGTCCCGCAGACGAACCAACAAGTCTGTCAAGAAATAGGGCATCTCAATTTTCTGACCATTCAGTATAATTCCGTCTTCCAGAACAGCTGTTTTGGGAAGCGTCAGAACCTGTTCCTCAGTCAATCCATACCAGGCCAAATAGAGAACGGCACTGGGTACATCGTACATCGTCTCGTCCACTCGATCCGCAGCTTTGACCGTATCCTCGATCGCTTCGCGCAGATGATTGAGATTTTTGAAGTAACGGATACGGTCTGTCCCGCCCTTGATGCTCAAATCATCCGCTGTAATACCAGCTAAAATAGTTTCGTGTTCAGCTGGTAACGCTCCGCGTGCAATCAGATATCGGATATAGAATACAACAACCTTTTTGTCATTGTAAAAAGTGCTGGAACAGCGGGCTAACGCAAAGTTAAACAGTGCGATATATTCCTCTCTGGTGTATCCATCGTCAAGAGTTTTACCGATGCTCTCCTCAAACGCTCTAACTTTGTTCCAAGTCTTGGTGAAGTGCTTCGGGTGAGAGAAAGAGGTATAACCTCCATCGGCATCCTCAAAAAATTGTGTTCGGTTCATGGTGCCCTCCATTTCCCTCTAACGATCTCTCATGCCATTATACTACCACAAGTTTCTGCCGTTGTCAATAGCAAATAACAAAATCATTGAAAATTTTTTGGGGGAGGAGCGCCAGCCTGCTTATTCCAGCAATCGACGGGAAAGATATGCCCTTTCCTGAATAGGCAACGCCATCAGCGGTTTCAGCAGTCGGCGATAATCGGCGGCGACTTGCCTCCATCCCATATAGTTGGCCTGCTCGAAGCCCAGCCAATAGGTATCAAGCCCTGTATCCTGTTGGTTGAAAAACTGATCCAGTAGGGTCATAATTTCTTGATTGGTTGCCTCCATAGGCCGGCGGAACTGCTTGCCATTTCTCTCAACTACCAGAGCCAACATAGCGCCCTGGATAGGCTGAACATTTACCTGGAGGAAAGCGCTGGATACCGAGGACATTTGCTCCGGAAGAGTGCCACTGTACGGGAGCATGATATCCTGTGAATTTGCACTATGCAGTTTGATTGCACCGGTATCCAGCTCAAAACCACCGAAATCTTCCACCAGGCTATTGACGATTCTCATATTGCACTCCTCCAATTTTTATAGTTTTGGGTTGACATACCCGAAAATATGTGATATACTATCCTCGATATCACGAATAGTTTCGTGTCTGGTGATTACTATACCAGCATTTTCTCGTGATGTCAAGTGGTTTTCACGATTCTTTTCGTGACTTTGCAGATTTTTCTGTTTGGGGGTTGTGTTATGGACTCTATCATTTTTACGAGAATTAAAGATTTGTGCGCTGAAAACGATATCACAGTCAACAAACTGGAAACCGAACTTGGTATGAGCCAGTATTCTATTGGCAGGTGGAAAAACGCTACCAGCCCGACAATCGAAAAAATTTCCAAGATTGCAAAATATTTTGATGTTTCTATTGACTATCTCGTGGGCGCTACCGACATCCGCACACCTATTGATACTGTTATGTGCGATCAAGACTTTGTTTCCCTGCAACGCGCCAGAGAACGGATGACAGATCGGGACAAGAGCCGCATGATGGCAATGCTGAAGGTTGGTTTTGACTACGCATTTTCTGATGAAAAGTCCGATAAATCGGACACCTGATATGTTATACTGAGTTCTCCAACATGGAGAGTCTGTCATTTTCCAGTTAGGAGGGGAGGTCTAAATGGTCAGAACGGCATTTATACAGCGCAAGGTGTTGGAATTATATCAGCTTATGGATACCATTTCCTATCCTATTCAACCGCAAAAGATTATCCCTTGTATCCCCAAAAGCTGCCGTATCCTTACCTATCAAACAATGGCCGAACTGAATCGCTGTTCTATCCGTGATATTGCTATCATGTGTAAAAGCAACTCCGGTGCGACCCATCATGATGTGGAACAGAACAGATATTTGATTCTCTATAACGCATCCATGAATCAGGGTAGGATTTTGTGGACACTCTGCCATGAAGTTGGTCATATCTGTATTGGCCATCTTGAAACGATTGAGGAGGCTGAAATTGCCTATACGGATTGGCGGGAGCCATACGATCAGTTTGAAAGCGAGGCTGATTACTTCGCATGGAATATGATTGCTCCACTACCGATTATGCGCGAAATGGGCATCCGTACCGTTACGGAGATTCAAACTGTGTTTGGCCTATCATCCCAAGCTGCGGCACTTCAATATGACCGATACACAAAATGGTGCCGAAGCCACATAAAAACTGCGTGGGAAAACAATATGTTACGAGAGTTCCGCACTAAGCACAAATGTTGACCACAGGAGCCGCCCTCTTTCGAGGGCGGCTTTTTCTTCACGCCCGAAACACAATAGACTCCTTTTGAGGTGCCATTTGATGATACACCTCCTGTATAGCCTCCCACAACTGATCTTCCGTACAATATTTCATATATTCCTGATGTGCGTACTCAGCACGCTCCTCATGATTCAACTTCCGATATTCGTACAGATCTCTTACTTGAGCCGCTATGCTGATAGGCTTTCGCTTTCGGAACGGCGTGATATAGATGTCCTCAATCCTATATGTGCAGTTTCCGTGATAATCCAACATTGTTCTAACAACGATTTCAACACGTTCCTTTTTCTCGTTTATAAATGTCATATTGACACCTCCATTATTCAATCTTTTGTTCACCCCAAGCGATGTAGGACTTTCCATCCTCATCCACCTCACGAGACATGAGGAGGCTCATCAAATCGTAGTCCACGCCGAATCTGTCATAAATCTCGTCCAAATCGACATCCTGCCCTTTCATGAAGAGGTTCAGCTTTTCTTTGGAAAGAACCATCTGCATCTGATTTGACTCAATGCTTCCAGCGTGTGTAATGAAATAGATATCCTTCCAGTCCGTTGAAGTAAAGCGGACAAACCGCATATAAAACTGGCTCATCCGAGCGTTGTTGTAGTGCAACTCTGGAATCAATATCTTATTCACGAACTCAAAGTTGACGGAGGAGGGGAGGCACTGCTGCGTGCAAAGCAGAATGCCATTCCCACTGTCCTTGAGCGTCTGTTTCAGCTTTCGGCGTCCGGCCAGTGTAGTCGTGCTGCCAGTAACTACAAACAATGGACGGTCTGGGAAACATCGGCGAATCTCATCTGCATATGCGGCCACAACATTCTTGTGACGAACACCAATCACCACGATCTCATTTTTCCACCCATCCAGCATGGAGCAGACTTTTTCTATCTTGGTTGGTGTCTTGTCGCTGTTATACTCTTCCACAGTGTTGGGCGCAGCAGAAATTCTGAGTAGTAAAGTAATCTGCTGAATCAACGCCATCATGCTGTCCTTACGGCTGTTACCAGTAAGAGCAAAGTAGTGCTGCCGCATGAAATAAAACTCCTCCACCGCTTTCTTATAAACCGCTTGTTCCGCAAGGGAAAAAGAAACCTGCACCTGATGAATACGACGGATCTCTTTTCCGGTGATTTCCGCAAACGTCCGAGTAATGACGGAATAGGACAGAATTTTGTTTAGTGCCTCAGCGTTGAAAATATCCTGGTTTTTCTTACCCACTCCAAAAACTGTAATTTTCTCCGGCAGATGGGACTCAGCAAAGAGTGTGTAACCTGGTTTATAGGCGGGGATGGGTTTTCCATAGAAGGGGTTGTTTGAAATGCTCAAATAGTCCTTGCCATCGCTACCCTTCTCGTAATAATAGAGCGAATCCGCCCAGGATATCATGTTGTAAGAGTTGTTGTAGAGCAGTTCCAACTGAGGAGCACTCTCCGAAATATTGTTGCGGGTAACGGTGCCGGTCATTGCCAGCTTAAAACGCACTTTCCGAAAGCAATCCAGCACAGCCTTAGTACGCTTGCTGTTAGGGTTAGTCATCTCGTCCGATTCATCAAAGACCAGGCAAACATTTCTGTTCCTAATTTTGATGTGGCGTTTAACTTGTTTCCGATACTTGGAAAGCATATTCAAAGTGATAATGACGAACTCTCCATCCTGCACTGTGTTCAAATCAGCAAGGTTACGGATCATTCGATAGTTGGTCATGCCATAATTCTTGAATACCAAATCCCAGTTATTCTTGATGGAGATAGCTGTTGATACTACCCAGACATTCCTTGCCCCTTGGTGTTCCATCCGATACCGGCCAGTAGAGATACCAGCCAGCGTCTTACCGCCACCCTGTTCCCACTGCAGCAGGTGATAGTGCTTTTGAAGTACAAGGTTCAAATCGTGGCGTTGGATTTCATTGAGGTATATCCATTCTTCGTTTTCCTGATCGTAAACGGTAAACTCCGACAGAAAACGGGCAATCTCAGCGTTCTCCTCCATATCCGCAAAAGGCTTTGTTTCCCGTTCATAATTTCTCTGCTTACGCCGAATGAGGCGGGCAAAAGGCTCCAATCCCGTATTTTCTACCTGTCCCGAAGCGAGAGCGTAAAAAGGGATAGGCTCTTTCATATCTGGGGTCATGGTCTGCCGAGCTTTTTTACTGTATCCTTTGTGGATCAGTCCGCTGTCCTGCTTGACCAGCCGCACGATATCACGGTCGGGCTTTCTGTTCTGAGAGCGGATAACTCGACGAAGGTAGGCCAAAACCTTGGGCTGGGTAATGCGGATTTTTGCCCACTCTTCATACTTCATTCCGTCTGGCTGTTTCTGATTTTCAAAACGGTAAAGATATTCCTGGCATTTCGCATATTTGTCTACCAGTTTGGGATTGTTCTTAATGTGGTACAACATTTTCTGTACCTGATAATGAAAATCATCTTCGTTTTCACCACGAGATACCAGCTTAACACGGGTGCGCTCTGAAGACATCCGCTCCTTTGCTTGTTTGATAATTGCCTCCTGAACCACATCGAGCAGGTCGCTGGCGTGCTCCATACTGGAAATGTTGAACCAATTAGCGGTATTCAGCTCATATTGGTTTCCAGTCTCCTCATCGGTCAGCTTGCGCTGCCAAAAGAGAATTTTAGTGGCATAGTCCTCTACACCCAAGGACTTAAAAGCGTCTTTCTGGACTGAAACCTGCCCTAAGAAGCTGAACAACTTCTCCAGTTCATTCCGCTTGGCGCTGTCCAAATAATCATCAGCCAGAAAAGAGGCAGGAACGACGATAGCCATAATCCCCAAGGGCTTTAACAGCTGGGCGGCTTTCAGGCAGTAGTACATCTGAGAAATGATTTCCCCCTGTGGTGTGTCCCATTTCAGATTAAACGGCGGATTTCCCACGATGTAGTCAAAACGCATATCTGGCTCGTAGAAACGGATATCCTTGTGTTCCAGATTTGCGGTAGGGTAGAGGTAATGCGCTACCTTGTGAGATTTGATATCCAGCTCGCACCCATAGAAGTTTGCCTCTACTGGCATATAGTTACAAAAGTTAGCAATTCCAGAAGTGAGATCAGCCACAGTCTCTCCCATTCCAACGCCCAGCACATTCATGATGAACTGGCACAGAACTGGAGGGGTAAAAAATTGGCCGTTTTCGATTTCTTTCTTAGCCTCAGAGAACTCGTAATAGTTGGCGAAATCAGAACGCTTCAGGCCATGCAGCCCACCGTCCCCAGTGTAGGCGTTGAAAATATCCTCACGGGTAATTCCCTCACGCTCCGCCAGATCCTGATCGACAAGGTAGAGAATCTTTTCATTCAGTTCCTGACGGGCCTCCTGTGGGATTCTCTCATTGTGAAACGTGTATTTCATACAGTCACCACCTTGATTTTGTTCGTTATTATAAAAAGTTGTGGATGGAGGCTTTTGAGTAGAGTCCTCCAAGAACCACGCCCCTATTCTTATTACAGAGGCAATTCAAATCTTGCTAACCATGAAAGAGTAATTTTATTCGTCCTGATACATTCCGCGTTCTTTATATAACTTGTTGCACTCACGGAAGTGGATGATATAGAGAATACTAATTTTATCCCCGACTTCAAGCTCAGGGAAGAATTTGGAGTCCAACTCGCATGAGGTTTTAACATTCATCATCCTAACGTGAGGAACACTTATCCTGCCTCCACATTTATCAACTGCATATTTTTCAATACAGTCAAAACCAAGTGTATTGGCAGCTTCCGCTGCCTTGACAGACTTTTCAGAAAACTCTTTAAGTTTCACGCTAACACCTCCATAAAAGGACTGTTTTGTCTGTCTTTTCAGGCATCATCTCGGCATAATTTCCAATATGCCTCAAAATCGTCACCCTCCTCGTTCTCCCAAGAATCTCCTACCTGCCCATTGCGATATTGGCACACATCGAACATATTGTAATCCACATCGTCGTTAAGTAAATCACTGTCTGCGATAGCGTCCGCAAGACGCACGGCCTGGTCAATATCCTTAACAGGGAAAATAGTCTCATGCCCGTTCCGGATATAGATAAGAGTAAGCTGAACATTCATATCAATACCTCCATTTTTAATACAAAGCAAAGCGGAACTTTGCTAACCAATCTCACTGGTATATTTTTGAGTGACCTTTGCAACTGCCTCTAAAAAGCGCTCCCACTCCAGATTATACTCTTCAGTGGCCCAATGGTGATACTGCCGAATCATAGGCCAGACCGTAGTAGCAACTTGGGTGCTGTTCAGATGCTTTACCAACTGAACAAAATTAGTGATCTGCAACCACGCTCTATTCCTTATTACAATAGCACCCCAAGAATCCGCATAGATGAACTTTTCCGGTCTTAGAACGCCAAAATATTTCTTCATGTAGTACGACGTTGGCTTCCCAATATCATCCGCTGGTGGCCTCCACATCTGACTGAAATAGTCACTGTGGTTAATGTAAAGATCGTCACCACTTAAAAACAGTTGACACTGGCTTTTCCCATCGAAAGGAACAGATGCAAATTTCCGTATCCCTTTCAGTTCCTGCGGCTTTTGTACCTTCTTGCCAGAGCAAAGCACTGTATACTCCGATGTTGGGAAAATGAACTCTTTACAGAAGTTATCGGGAGTGGTCAATGTGAATGTGACCGGCACAACAAGCGCCCCGTTTTTCCATAGTTGGTACTTACAGAAGTCGTACCATACACCATCGCTGGCGTCCTGATGCAGCGTAGCAATGCACGTTCCAACCGATGTATTGAACCGTAGCACATGGACGATGGAACCTTTACGTTCCATCGTCTTGTGCTCATCCGCGCTGGCAAGCATTTTGTTGATGTACTCTATATGGGATTGATCGTGACACTCGGAGATTTTGGCGTTCGGATAATGCTCCTGAGCCACCTCCATAGTGGGGTAATATAGCTTCAGAAACGTACCGTCTTCCGCCATAATTGTGAACCGTTTCAAAATAAACACCTCCAATTCTTATTCCTATTTACAGGCAGAAAACGGAGTTTGCTAACCTATTTCCAGATAGAAAGTTCCTCGTCCAGAAAAATCCCAAGCGTTCCCTCCGTAATCCCATAGGTCTGATCTTTCATGCCTACCTCCGCATGGGTATGAGCAATCCGCAATCTGGTAGGCGGACGGTCGAATCCGAGGGAAGAATGGTATATCCCGTTAAGTCGGGCCAGTGCCTGAAGAAAATCTCCCATCCCAGCGACATTTTTCAAGCTGTCCAGAATTTCCTCCCAGGTGTTTTCACAGTAGTCGCTTGATCCCATCCGTTCCAACTCGGTCTTGTCACCATTGATTTCCTCAGAGACATAATATTTGCCACTTTGCGGGGAGTAAAAGTAAATCTGCCGTCGTGTCATGATAAAACCTCCATTATTGCCGAATCGAAAGTAGGAACCCAATCCTATCTGGGTTATGCTCCATCCAGTCCTTTGGGTACACGAACAGAGAGGGAAACTTGCTAAACTGAACGCTATACCCAATGTAAACCAAGGCGTTCGTGCCCACAGCCTCCACGACATTTACCAGATACCAAGGATTGTAGTATCCAGTCACGGCACGTCCATCCTCCATACGGGCGGTGATCTCCACCGGCGTTGCGCCGGTCTTGCTGTCCTTGCCCTGTTTCCACGGCTTTACCAGAGCTTTCCATTCTTTGATTTTTTCCACAGTAGCGGTACAGGCCAGCACAGAATCTCCACGCTTGACCTCCCGCTCCACCATCTCATAAATCTTCCGCATCTCCTCGCCCTCCGGCAACCCATCCGGCTTTTCGGCAAGCAGCACTGCCGAGATCCCATCGGTAACGATCCACTTATCCCATGCGGCATGAATGCCGGGTTTTACTGCCGACTTTCGCTCCTCAAGGCGTGCATTTTCATTGGCAATAATATTGCTCAGTGCCGCAATTTGCTTCTTTGTCATACAGATCTCCTCCTCATGCACTGCTCCACAAACTCCTGGACATAGGCGGCGCTTCTGAATTTGATATCTACACGACCATTTTTGAACAGTTTGATAAATTTGACCTTGCTCATATTACAAGTGTCGAACTCATTTACCTTGGTCGTGTATTTGCACAACTCAGGAAACCACAGCGCGGCTTCACCCATGCGTCCACACTGATACCACGCCAACGCATCCAGTAAGGTATGAAGATTCTCGTTAGGCTTCCACTCCGGCCCCCAGCTCCACTGGTCATCACAGTAACACCAACCACTGGTCAGCCGAAGCGTGTCGTTCTTGATTTCAAACTTTTCTTTCCCGTCCCAGTTCTGGTGACAGCAATTCCATGTGCGCTCCAGGAACTCGTTCATAGCCTGCTCCTGGAAAGAGAAACCTCCCAGCTGGACGAAAATCTCATCCACGATCTGTTCATAACGAAGGGGGAGCGTTCTCATAGCCTCGCTATACTTGCTTTCTTCCTGATGGTAGACCTCCATCTGTTCCTTAAACTGGTCGATTTGCTCATCACTCATCTCACGATATCCACCCCAAGGCAGCTGCGGTTCTTTTGGTGGGGTAGGGATAAGATGTTCCAGAATTATTGAGCTATCCAGCTCCACGGTATATTTCCGGCTAAAGTAGTCCACGATTGCCTTAATAAATCGCTTATTTCGTTTTTGCATCATCTCGTAGATGTGCTCATCATCACACTTAAAGCTGTTACAAGTGATGTATGTTCCATAACTATCGTTCCCAAGGATCTGCCGCTGCTCATATCTCGTGTCGGATATGACATTCGCAATTTTTTGGAGTGCCGGCCCAGATTTGTCAAACGCATCCTGGTGTCGCAGACAAAACGCCTTGTCCTCCTCAGAAATTCTGTTATCCGCCTTGATCTCCACGGACGCGAACTTATTAAGCAGACTCATCTAAATTCTCCTCACTTTCAATGTTTTGTACTCCACTTAACACCTTGTCCAGATTAGCGGAGGTAATGGTGTTAAAAAGCTCCTCCAGAATGCGCGGCGTATATGTCCGTGTTTCCAAATGCTCATGGTATTTTGTCATCTCATTCTGCAGGTTCATCAAACTGGATACCGTGCCAGAACGATGAATAGTTCCAAGCATATCGCAGACATCCTTGCACTGACGGCGGCGCTGACGAATTTCCTGCAATGCCTTGTAGAGTTTGAACCCGTCCACTACATTGGCGTTAGTGAACTCGATCTTGTGAAGCATATCCTCCTGCGCTTTGTCCGCTACACGGACTTGATCTGAATAGTAGGAGAGAAGTACCCGCATAATGCGTCCTGTTTCGTACATCTGTCCGATCATATCGGGTAGCGTATCCAGATACACATTGGCCTGTTCCTCGGTAATTTCAGCCCTAAGAGTACCTGAACTATCGAAAGGCATATGTGCTGTATCACAAGGAAGAATCTCCACCTCCGACTTTCTGATCTGCCCCTTGACCGCATTATTGAAATTCATACGCATGAAGTTATCCACTTTCTGTCGGTCGCTAAAACGATGAGCTTTATCCAGATCAACCCACACAGCCTCATTCCGTAGCTTTACAAGACTGAGATATTTCCCAGACTCGCAGTGTCGAATTACATATTCCAATAGAACTCACTCCTCCTTGTAGCGTCGCACCACCATATCGGCGTACCTGTTAGCCTCTTTTTCTTGGAAAGCCTCGCAAATCAGTTTGACTGCCGTGATAATCACGCCTATCAGAATCTCCATATCGCCGCCTCCTTGATTTTGTTTGTCGCTATGATAAGGCTTGTTAGGTGCTTCGTGCTTACGGCACCCATTCTATATAACTGAATGAAACCATTGTTTGCTAACCTTTGCTACTTTACGGTTTGTACATCTGGCATTTCCATCAGACCAATTACAACACTGTGCAAAAAGTTTTTAATTTTCGGTTCTTCCGATAAAGGAAGCAAGAAACTCTTTTCCCGTGCCGGTGGCCTGGAAAGTGACGCGCCAGGATGGTAATACTCAATGTGGAGATAGATGTTCTTCCCGTCAATCCAGTCAAATGCACGGACTTTGTATCCTCCCGCCATCCAAGTATTGATTTCTGTCATATGACCACTCCTCCCATTACTATTACAGAAAAAGGGGAGAGGTCTGCTAACCTCTCCCCAAAACTTTTTGTTAGTCGTACTTGAAGTTCTCACGTCCGATATACTCACCATTCGCATAGTCCTCATCGACATAGCCGGAGTACCAGACCAGCTCACCGTGCTGCTCCGTCAGCTCGCCCAGCTTTTCCATGCAGTCGCTCTCATCGTTACTGCCGACTGTTACCTCGAAGTCATCCACGAACCGCCCACACATTCTGAACGGCTCCAGGATTGCGCTCTTGATGTCGGAAATGGTGTTATAATAAATCATCAGTTGTATCCTCCTAAATTTCACTTCTGTAAACAGTGAAGTCGTAGCTGTTGTCCGTCACCTCCTCCACCCACAACTGGCAGGTGGCGTCGTTGCCGTACTTATCCCAGGCGGTGTGCTCCGCTTCCTCCTGGCTGTCGGCCAACACCACACCGCAACGTTTCCCGATATGCTCATCGGTACGGCGGTGGCACACAGTCATACAGAAGAAGAAAATCTTTTTACCGCTCATTCTGCCGTCCTTCCTCCCCGTATAGCCGATAGGACAGCCTCATTGTATCAAACATCCAACTCATTTGCAAGGGTGCAGGCTCCTATTATATTTACGAATCGTTCTAAAATCTTGCTAACCAAAAATTACAGGCGAGGTGGAGAAAATCTGCCTCGCCTGTTTTATTTTACTTTGTGCCCACCCCTGCCAACAGAGAGGCCATCTTGTCCATCATAGCGTGACCATCCATGATACGGCCCCAGTTGTTCTCCCGATAGTTGGCCGTCTGGCGGCGCGGTGCGTTGTGGCTGACCATATCGCTCATGGCATTCAGTGCTCCCCATGCAGTCCCCATGAACTTGGCGATGTCAGGAGCGAAGTAGCAGACCATGTACTCGTCCTTGACCTTTTTGGCGTTCCGCTTCTCGCGGTCGCTCATATCTTCCGTCACGGGGAACATCTCGTCCAGAATGGCCTTGATCCGCTCGTCGGTGACGGTGGTGTTCGCCATCTGATCGGCATACTCACCCAGCCCGTCCATGTACTTATTCGCCATGTCCAAACAGACTCGCGCCTCATGGAGCTTGGCCTGAATGTCACCAGTGTGACGGACAGCCCAAGCGCGTTTCGCACTGTTCAGCGCGAAGTTGAGTGTGTTGTTGCAGACCACCCGAATAGGTGTCATACAGACCCTAATAGCGCCGCTCCCGTCATGGGTGTTGGTGAAGCACAGGTAAGGCTCCGTCTTGTCTCCCACAATCTCCGTCTCCGGCAGCTTCGCCAGCAGCCAGATCTTCTTGCCACCCTGCAAACTGCCCGCCGTCTCGTAGTGAACCTCACCGTCAATCAGGGAGTCCGTAAAGGCGAATGCCTCCGCATTCTGAACAATACGATAGCGGTCGGTCACGACACCCAGCACAGCGCCGTCACTGCTCCGCACATTGGCCTTGTAGTTGACGATCTTCGCCCCACCACAGACCTGGATGTTCTTCTTGTCCACAGTCCAGTCCAGACCAGCCAGCCGCAGAGCGTCGGCGCTGGTGGGCGCTTCCTCAACCATCGTGCCCAGACCGTGCCAGGGCTTCTCACGAACGTACATCATAGTTTCAACATTAGCTGCCATTTTGCAAACCTCCTAAATTTTGTAGTGTGGTGAACAGGTACATTCTTATAGCAGTCAGAAAATCAGTTTTGCTAACCACAAAGAAAAATTTACTCCTCCAATTTATTTGTTGCTCTCGTATACTGCCAGCACTTTCGGAAACAACTCCTGACGCCACTTGTAGAAATCTTCCACCAGGGCAAGCGCATCCTCCCTGCACAGCTCCAAAAACTCGTTGTTAATTCCGGCCTCACTGTCATCATTGCGTACTGCTTGGATGTACAGCTCCAGATTGTCCACATCCTCACAGAAGCGGCGCTCATTGCACAGCTTGCATACCTCGGTTGAACCTCCTTTTGCAGTAGGCTTGCCGCCTCCTATTCTTTTGACAGCAAAAATGTGTCGTTTGCTAACCGTTCAGAAAAATTATTCTGTCCAGCAATTTTCTACACAGAAAGAAAACCGTGTACAGCTACCGCCAACTGTACTAACCACCATCCGATCTGCCTTGTTCATAATGGCGGTCAGCATAGCCGTCTCATCCTTGTTAAACGCAGCTACACTACTCACATCCAAAAAGAGAATAGCGTTCTTTTCGTACTGGTTGGGCTTAATCTCTTCCAGCTTTCGCACATCACCACAGCGTTGAAGAAACTTGGTCAGCCCCGCCTTGATCTCCTGGAACAGCCGCAGCTTGTCAAAATCAGCCCGCTTTCCATTGAAATTTTCGTTTCGCTGATACATCGCCTCAATCTCCTCTGGGGAGTAGGCCAGCGTTCTCCGCAGTTCCGTTACACCAATACGATCTAACGCCTCATCCTCGGCACAGTTGAGTTGATGCGCCACATCAGCGGTAGAAATCTCTCCGGCCAGATAGCCCAGCCGGAGAGAGTCAATGTCAACACGTTTCTGCAAATCCCATTTCTTTTTCACTGCGTCTTCCTCCTCATATCCATGTACTCTTTATAGCTCACTCCCATGAGGTCAGCGGCAGCGTGGAGCGCCGTTTTCTTGTCGGCCAGCGGGCCGGCGGCTACCTTGGGAGACTCGACTTTATGGGGATACCAGCGAGAGCTACCCTTCTGTTTGGACACATCATAGGTAATCTGCATTTTACACTCCTTAATTCCGATGAAGCTCCGTCAGAGCCTCGTTATATTTTCCGGCCCGAAGCAAAGCACATTCTTTGTGAAAATTGCAGTCGGTCAGCCGATACTCCACCTGTTCCATTTTCCTAATGTCTCCACACTTATAGGCTTGCCGGTGCTCAGAGAACAGCCGCTCCGCAGTTGCATATGAGATACCCCAGTTGTTACGGGCGTTCAGTCGGTCAATGCGTAACACATCGCCCACCGTCAGCGCCTTATAAGCGCCACTCCAGATCTCATTCTTATCCCGTTCCATGTTGTTCCTCCTCACCAAACATTCCGCCAGCCGGGAGACTTGACCAGCTCCTCCAGCTCCACCTCTTTCTTGTCGGCCTCGTCCTGCTCACCATCGTCAGGAAAGTCGGACACGTCCAGATCGTACACCTCGACGCTCACATCGGCGTTGGCGTGAACCTCCTCCACCAAGCCGCCCTTAACCCGCACAGCTATCTGCACATCCAGCTCCTGTTCCTCAATTCGCCAACTCTCCACGTCGCTGTCATCACGGATAACCGCCGTGCTCTCACAGCACTCGCACTCATCCTCATCCTTGTGCTCTTTTGCGTCGTATTCCCACGCCTTGACTGTGCTCTCCCAGCTCTCCCGCATTGCGTTCTGCGCAGACAGCTTATCAGTGAACGACCGTACATCGCAGCCCCAAGCGGCGTCGGTATCCTGCTCGTGAATCAGATTGTAGATTTTCATTGTGTAGCCTCCTCATAATTTTTAGTGCCTCTATTCTATTTACAGGGGATAAACAGGAATTGCTAACCATTGAAATAAAAAAAGCCCACCGATTTTTCGGTGGGCTTTGCAGTGTCAGGATACGGCGGCGTACAGGCGGGCACGGGGATTGGAGATGGGCTGAAAAATTGCCTCACCATTGGAAAACCGTGCGATACAGACCACTTCCTGAAATCCCCAGCGTTTTCCCAGCTCAGTCAGCTTCCGGTTAATCTTCCGCTTTTCAGCCTCATACTTCCGATACGCTACACTTCGGCAGCAATCAAAGTAGTAGTGGCACTCGTCGTTGTCGTAGTCATACTCGTCCAGGTCGTGCTCGATTTCCACATAGAACTGAACCCCAGAGTAGTACCCGCTCCGCAGGCTGATTTTATGGAACATCAAATCATAGTTGAGATCGTCCAGCTCACGCTCAATCTCACGCCGGTCACACTCCCATGCCACCTCGTCGGAGAAGTAGTAATCTTCCAGTTCCTCACAGCCGCAGAGGTCGCAAGCAGTAGCATCTGCATCCATGATAGCGCCGCACTCAGGGCAGCGCTTGGCCTCATCTTGATCTTCCCTCACAAACAGGGAGAAGTTATCCATTGTACGGTAGTTAGCAGTGCTCATCACTCATACCTCCTAATTATTTTTCGTGGTACTCTCCACATTCTTATTACAGAGGGAAAATACGATTTGCTAACCATTTAGAAAAAACTATAAAAAACGGGAAAGCTACATCAGCAGCTTTCCCGTCCATTCAGAAATTCAAGTCCACATTGCCTGTCCGCTTCTGATGACGATACCAGTTGAGCATCATCACAAAATCCCCAGGCGTGATGGTGTACTCGTCCTCACAGTCAGTATAATCGTCATGGGGTGCTCCCCAGGCGGTGACTTTCACCGGGCCGTCTGGCTCGGCCTGCTCCAACTCGATCTTCCGTCCATTGTTCACAAAAAATTCCATGTTGCCCTCCCGTTAAGAAATAATATCCTCGTCCAGCAGAATCTCGCTGATATGCACGGCGGTCACTCCGTTCATACCGGATTCTCCCAGGTGCTTCAGCAGCTTTTCCATAGCCTCATTGGTGCCATGGGCGGCAATCTGATAGCCCCTTGTCATGTTTCCGAATGTCACTACGACGGCGTACTTGGGAATGAAATGCTCGTCCTCGAACTCCTCCTTTGTAAGACCCTCCACGATGTCTTTGCCGCAGTTAGGACACTCGCAGAAAGAATCACCACAAACTTCTTCATCGTGGAGAACGTCAGTGGAGAAATACTCGCCACAGGCTTCACACTGAAGCACCTTGCCGTTGTCCATGTCGCTGGTATGGCACGGCCAGCACTGAACAAACTCCTCCGGCATCCCGGAATTGACCAGCGTATAGTCTTCATCGTCCTTAATGATTTTGCCACAGGTCTTGCAGATTTTTTTCATAGGATTTTCCTCCCATTTTTCCATCGCCTCACTCAAAGAGGCGTAGCGATTTTTGATAGCAACATTCTCGTTAAACTCGTTGAAAATATGGAGAAACGCCTGCTCCATACTGGTGTAGCGGCGATTTTTCGTATCCTTTGTGCCTAAGCGTTTTCCAGTCACATGGAACAGATAGGGAGCATAAGAATCATCTTCACGCTCCAATTTCAGCTCCCAGCCATTGAAAGTGAAAGCGCTACTCTCACCAGGCTTCCACAACCTTTCCTCCGCCAGTGTCCGGCTGATGTATTCTTTGTCAAATGCCATAACTCGCACCTTCTATTATATTTACAGTTAGAAAACCGTGCTTGCTAACCACGTTTGAAATAAAATAGGGGAGAGGTATCGTCCTCTCCCCTCGTAGGCCAACTTTATTCAAGGCCAGTGATTGCCAGCAGCACATTGTACAAAACCCGCCAGTAGTCGGAGTTGTAGGGATTCTGCGCCGTGGCTTTGACCTGATACAGCGCGTTCAGCAGTTCTTCTCCTAACTTCCCATCGTCCTCCATGTTTGCCAGCTCGATCAGTTTTTCAGCGATGTCGTTGCAGTCGTAGTACGATGCTTCATTGTACTTTTTCAGATTTTCCAGCAGTTCCATGTATCTGCACCTCCTATTATAATTACAGGCAATAGAAAATGTTTTGCTAACCTATTCCGAAAATATTCAGCTTGCCGCCTCCACTACCGTATAATCGGACGGGATACGTTTTGCGGGAATGTAGGTGCCGTCAGCCGAATTGAACCAGAACGGACGCTTGAATTGATAGGCGGGCGCGTGCTTGACAACTGTTTTTACACCGTCACCCCATCTGAATTGAATCTGCGCTCCGATAGGGAGATTGGATAGGGCGGTAGGGGACTTTTTCTTTTCCGTTGCTTTCTTGCAGTTCTCCCGCCATTCCAGCGCTCCCTTATAATCCGTAGGGGACAGCAGTTTAAGGATAGACTGCGGGCAGTCGTAGTAGAACGGGTGCATATCCTCGGACATATCCTTGTAATAGAAATTGTAGTAGTCTTTCATGTCCGTCTGCGTCAAAACCACCAGTCCGTAAACATGACCTTTCGGATGATGCACCGCCGCATAGTAGACAGCACCCACCATCGAAGATTTCACCAGTTTGTGTCCGTCCTCTCCCTCATGGCAGAACAGCTCATAGTCAAGCTCCGCTTTCCGATCAATCGAACCGTTGCGCTTGTAATGCGTTGCGTGATAACTTGTCCAGCCCATTTTACGCCTCCTTAATAAATCACGATCTCTTTGGTGAACAGCATATATAGCGACAGGGGAAACAGTAGCACCAGCGCCGTGGCGTCCTGATCTTCCGGCGTTGTACCAGTGGAACACAGCCACAACACAAAGGCACATACGACCAATAGCCCCAGCCCCATCAGCTTTTGCTCAACCATCTTCCTCCGGTACAGCCGACACTGATTTCTTGTCGTTTGATAGCTTTTCATGTAGTAGAACCACCTCCTATTCTTATAACAGCTTGATTTTGTTGTTTGCTAACCACTAAAGCGAAAAAAAAGGTGGAGAGGGAAAATCCTCTCCACCTTGCATTTACACCGTGTCATCCACCTTAAAAGTGACCATGTTACGTTTGTTGTCGCCAGCTTCAAACTCGCCAGATTTTTCATCTTCCAGCGTGATACGGTTTACCACTGTCAACAGCGCATCCCGAATAACCGCATCATCCTGGATGCCGTCTGCCTCTTTGCCCGTAGGCATACAAATCACAATACGCATTTCGCTCCTCCTCAATATTTGATCTCTATACGCTTGTTTTTGTTTTCGATTGCCTCGGCCAGCCGTGACTTGACGCTCTGATAATTTTCCCACATATGTGCAGCCAGCGCCTGTTCCATAGATGTAGCCCCGTCAGCCGTCATAGTGGCATCCAATCTGCGGGATTCTTCTTCCAGCAAATTGATTAGCCACGACACCTCCGTTTTTGTAAATGTTTTCACGATCTCGCCTCCAACTCTTTCCGGTCATTGCTTCCATGCTCAATCTCCCATCCGTCCGCTATCCGATCTCCACCAGGGAAACGATAGACAGGGAACTCCCCGAAGTCCAGGTACTGGAATGTCCCGATATATCCGTCCGTCGTCTTGATGTACTTGGGATATAGCTGTTTGACCAGCTCATAATTCTTGGCCTGCTGCTCTGTCAGCGGCTTCTCATAGTCGATATAACCCCATGCGTCCCGCTGAATATCGTAACAGGGCTTCCGCTCGTCGAAGTTTTCCCATCCCAGCACTTTGTTGTCTTTTGACATAGGAAAAGTCATGGGAGAAATAGGACGCTGTGTTGAATAGTATCTGTAGCTCATGGAATGCACCTCCTATTTATATAACAGCTTTAATTTTCCTTGTGCTAACCACTAAAGCAAAAAAAGCGGGCAGGGACAAACCCCACCCGCAAAAAAATCACTCCTCATCGTCACTGGCCGGCTCATATGTGTCGCACCCGTCAGCAGAAATATTGATTGCCTCTCCACCATAGCCACATTTTCCACACCAGAAAAACTCGCAATCAGTACGGCTACACATAACTTCTTGCATTTTTACACCTCCATTCCACGATTAAACTTTTCCTGGTCAATTACACAGCAGATCGCGCTCATAGCGTCCATAAGTTCCATGACACAACTGTCTCCCACCTCTTTCTCTCGCATTCTTTCAGACCAGCGGCTATACAGCATCACCGTCATATCCCGCACATTCTGAAGCTCAATGTCATTGCGGGACTTGATTTCCAGCGTGGACATGATCTTCTCTGCCTCCGCTCCGCTCACGATGCCTCTCTGTGTCGGCCTATACGCCTCTTTCAATTCCATGATGGCGTGAAAATCGGTCTTTGTTGTCATATTCGACACCTCCTAAAAGTTTTCACATCGTTTGGCGTTACATCCCAGCCACAGCGCGGCCTGCTTCCAGATTGCGTCATGTCCGTGGTTTTTGTTATGCACCTTTGTGACATAAAGATGAGCGTATTCGTGCCGAATAACATTGATTATATGTTCCACCGCTCCATGCTCCATCAGCCGCTCCGCAAACACAAGCTCCTTGATGTAATACTTCTGACCTTTTCGTTGCCAGCAGCACTTGCCCCATGTTCTCGTCATTCTGGACGATATGCGAATTGGTACTTCACTGGTATCCAGGCCAGAAATTTTATCCAGCCGGTTCATTTCTTCACGAATGATACTTGTGTCCATGCCGACACCTCCCATTGATATAACATCCAGATTTATGTATCTGCTAACCGAACACAAAAAAAACGGGGAGAAAGTTTTATCTCTCTCCCCGTTGTCCGTTCTACACCGCAGCCTGCTCCTGCCGCAGCTTCCAGTTGTTCATACGCTCCCGCTCCATCTTCATCGCCTCCACGTGGCCCGCCGCAGCCCTCGCAGCCCACCTCGCAGCCCGCTTGGGGTTGCGGGACTGCGCCTTGGCGTTGACCGTCTGTGCCTCTCCCCAAGACGGGATGCCAGCCGCACGATGACGGCGATACTCCGCCTTGGTGATCTCCACCGCACCGTCCAGGATGTCCAGCCGCGTCGCATGGGCAACAAACTTCTGCCCGTTCTTCTCGCCGATCATGTACTGCTTCTTCATGTTGTGTTCCTCCGTTTTATTTTTTTTGTTGGGATGTCTCCCATTCTTTTTTACAGGTGAATAAATCCGCTTGCTAACCTATCACATAAAAAAGCGGGCCAGCTTTTCGCCAGCCCGCTCACATCATTCACACCACGCCTTTTTCCGTCCGGTACTTGAATACCAGGGATGATAGTCAAACTCGCCCCGCTTATTGGAGAGAAACCGGCGCAGCCGCTCTTTATCTTCCCGCCCCATCCAGCAAGTCAAGTTCGGATTGTCCCATCTCCCATTGTGCCGCTCCTTGCGTAGCATGGACTTTACAGCGGCAATCAACCAATCTTGGTTAATATCCAGCATATCACAGACAGTAGCCAGACTCCAGCCGATCTGCCTGGAGCGCTCGGCCAATTCGCCCAGCCGATACGCCTCAGAGCCTCCCAGCGTTGAAACCCAGAGGTAAGCATCAGGGGAATACCCCTTGTTTTTCCGAACTTCCAAATTATACTTCTTACCCTCTGCCTCAGCATCGAAAAGCTCACATACGAGAGACACCAATTTTTCAACATCGTACATACCAATACCTCCATTATTATATAGCAGTTTTGTGTTGGCTTCTATTACTATTACAGAGAATTTTCAGGTTTTGCTAACCGTCAAAATAAAAAAGTTTTGGCCGGGAGAAATCCCGGCCTCCACCTTATCAGCTATTCGCTTCCCGCATATATTCCCGTCTCGCGGCCCAATATGCTTTCCTTTGCGTCTCCGTGAAATGCAGCTCGTCAAAATACTGCTCAACCTCGTTTTCATCGTGGCCGTGGTACTGAATATTGCCGAACGCGCTCAGGGTATCCCAGTCCGCCTGCCAGTTGATTGCATACTCGTGATTTGCCATCTCGTACTTAAAAGCGGACTTCCAATACTCAAAATTGTCTCCCATAGCGTCCCGCGCCGCTTCCAGCCGCTGGAAAAGTGCAATGTGTTCCCGTACAAAATCGGTGTTGGTGTAGTAGGCAAAACCGACAGGATTGAAAATCATCGTGGCGATTTTCTTCTTGCGCTCCTCTACCTCCTGCTTTGTGCCTCCGGCGTCAAATAGGGAGATGTTGTCCTCCTGCATCCCGTAGTAGTTATGGAGATATCTGCTTCGGCGCTCGTATTCAGCATAATCCGACAGGGGAGAGGCGATTTCCTCCAGCGTAAAGAGAATGTTGCCCAGCTTCTCCACATAAACCTCCCGCAGCTGCTTCTGCGTTGCTTTCCTCCACTTGTGATGTAGCTCGTAGTCGTTCGCGTAGTAAATATGGTGGCCGTTCTTGAATACCAGACAGCTATACCCGAAGTAGCCGCCGAAGTCCACCAGATAAACCGTGTGCCCCTTTACGTCCAGCTTTTCCAGCGCGATAGCGGCGGCATCCGTTTCCGTCATGGCCTGAATCATGTCGATTGTGTAGTTTTTCATTTTTAGCCCTCCTTGCGGCAAAACTCTATTGTTATTACAGAGCGTTTCCGGCGTTTGCTAACCATTCAGAAATAAAAATAGGGCGCTCCGTCTCCAGAGCGCCCACAAATTTAATCGTCATCTTCATCATGTAAAGAACAGCTGCACCAGCATTGCGTTTCTTCCTCATAATATTCACTTAAAGGATTTTCACATACTCCAGCCGTTACATCCCACTCCCGTTCTCTGTTCCAGCATGGACAGTCTCTACATAGCATAAAAATCCTCCTTTACTATGACAAACTGAATTTTCAAAAGCTCCTCAATCGTTCCGTTCCTCAGAACCTTCCGATTTTTCGCCTCGATCTCCTTGGCCTCCGCCTCAGTAATCTCTTTATCGCCGATGAAGTATTGCTTCAATCTTTCGCCTCCATTACTATTACAGGATGAAATGGGTATTTGCTAACCGTTTCTAAAAAATAGCCGGGGAATTTTCTCCCCGGCCAGCGCTCACAGATAGATTGCCAGCATAGTTTCAGCCTCTGCAATCTCCTTTCTCGTGCGCTCCAATGCGTTCCGTTCACACTCTATACCGTGAATCCATCCCTCAGACTCCGACTCGGCCAGGTCTGCTAAAATATCCTCTAACGCCTCTTGCAAATCGGCAATCTTTGCGCGGTAACGGCGGATACGCTGCTCCAGCTTCTCCGGCGCATTCTCCCGCGCCCACGCCGCCCATTTGCGCTTGCGCTCCATGCGCTCCTCAGCTTCCTGACGCTTCTCCTCAGCGTGGCGACGACCTGCATCCTCAGCCTCAGCCGGTGTAAATCCAAAAGTAATCTGCCCGCAGCCATTCAGTTTGGAGTAATTCAAGAAAACTTTCCTCCCGCTCCACTCCAATGTATAGTAATTGTGGCGGTAATAGTCTCCCTGAAACTGAGCAACCATCGTGGTATGTTTTTCCATCTTTTCGATGCAGATGGCCGTCTGCTTCCGTGACAGCCACATACCCTTATTTGTGCCGGCTCGCTCCAAGAGTGAAGGAAGAAATGTGTCATAAAACCAATTCATTATGTATGCCTCCTGATTTGAAATTTTGTGTCCTCTATTCTTATTACAGCGCTAAAATATGTTTTGCTAACCATGAAAAAGAAAAAGCGGCGGGAATATTCCCGCCGCTACCGTTCACACTGCCAGACTAACCCGAATTGCCTGATTGACCTGCTCCTGCGTGTCCGTATCAATCCGTCCCAGATGTCTACCCAGACGGCGCTTGTCAATCGTTCTGATCTGTTCCAGCTCCACAAAAGACGGGCGCTGGAGACAGTGCAAATTTACGTGCGTGGGGAACCTGGACTTGCGCATCTGGCTACTAATCGGCGCAATAATCACCGTGGGCGAATAGGTGTTCCCTGTGTTGTTTTGGATAACCAGCACTGGCCTAACTCCGCCTTGCTCACTGCCCCCCGATACCGTCAAATCCGCCATGTAGATTTCTCCGCGTTTGACTTCCATTATTGTAGCCTCCTTCCGTCCCAAATGACATTAAATTGAACCCGTGGCCGCTCGATCATGTAGCACCAGCTATCCGCGTGCGCCTCATCCGCCGCCTGCATTTTGGGGATATACATTCCATCATCCACCTCGAAAATAGCGATCCAGCCGTCGTTCATTGTGGCGAACGCATAGTCAATCCCGTTGAAATGCTTGCGGACTACATGACCCGTTCCGTTTTCGGCTACCCACTTTTCAAAGCCGTTCCTATCCAGCATGATTGCACCTCCGATTGTTTCAGGCTTATCACCCGTTCTATTCTTATTACAGGCGATTTTCCGCTTTTGCTAACCATTCCGACAAAAAAATAACGGCGGGAAAATTCCCGCCGTTCAGTCGTTCCGCTATCATACCTCCCGATATACGCAACCCGTCCAGACCTGTTCCGTAGTACCAGGGCATCCGTCCACCGCACGACCAAGCCGCTTGCACCTCCAGCAAATGCTGTTGAGCTTTTCCAGGCCACCCAGCCAATCCACAGAGCGGATATAATCGCAGATGTCCGGGTTATAGTCCTGCTCCAAAATGTACTTGCACAGCGCGGCCTGTACTTGAGCGTTGTTTCTGGCATTCATCGCCCGTGTAATCTCTCCGCCTATGTAATATCCAAAAATTCTCTGCTCCTCCATGCAGTAGTTATAGAAGTCTTTCGCGTCATACGGTTCGCCGTCCTTACGGTCAAGAATCCTGTCAACGATCATTTTGTGTTCCTCCTTGAATTTTGTTTTGGCCTCTGTTATAATTACAGAAAGATTTTCCGCTTTGCTAACCAATCCATCAAATTTTCCAGGGGACAAAAAAATGAGATTATACGATAATCCATGGATGGCCGTTACCTATCTATTAGGTGCAAGCGCTAAAGGCTTAAAGAATTGCCTCCAAAATGCCATTGATAAAAGAGATGATAGAAAAGAATCCGAATCCAGAGCGAACCTTCCCACAAATGACCAGGAGCGCAAACGATATAACGCAACACACAAACGACGGGAAAGGGGGGCCACAATTTCCCTTGTGGCATCCGTTTTTGGTATCCTCTTGCTTTTCGTTTTTATGTTCGTTCCGTGTGTAGCCTTTGTAATCGTCGGTACGTTCCTTTTAATACCATCCATTCTTTACGGCCTCTGGTATTCCTTTTTTTGGCAAATACTGAAATGAAAAAAGGCGGGGAATTTCCCCGCCTCCGTTCCTTTATGCGCAAAATGTCAACAGCTTTTTCATGTTATACCGGCCTGCGACCTCCAGTTTTTCCTCCGTCCGTCCTCCTACAACCTGCCACGCTTCACCGTTCTTTTTCCGTGTGAACGTCTCCGCGATATACTCGCCCGTTCCATCATAGTGCTTGAAGTAGTAAACGCGGCGGATTGTCTGCTCCGTCTCCGTCTCCGCTATAACCTTTTGAAAGGCCGGGTACTCGTTCCCGTAGGCGGGATTGTAGAGGTAGTTTGCGATGTCGAACTTGTAGCCGTTCGGCGCTTCCAGCTTCCGGATTTTGTTTATGTATTCCGGTTTGAGATTTCTTGCCATGTTCGTAACCTCCAAAAATTTGTTGTGGGCGTTGCCTCTATTCTTATTACAGCCCCTTTTCCCGTTCTGCTAACCGTTCCAAAAAATCTTTTTGAGATGACAAAAGGCCGGGGAATTATCCCCGGCCCGCCGTCTTTATGCCTCCAGAATCGCCTTGATTGTCTCATCCGTCGTGATGATCTCCCGATTGTAGAGACTGAGCGCCCGCGCCACGTTGCGGAATTTTTCGGCCTTGTGTTCCTCTTTCATCAGAGTATTTCCCGCTATCCGCTCCATAACATCGGCGGCATAGTCCAGCACAAACTTTTTCATGTGTTCAACTCCTTCCATGTTCAGCGGACGGACACCTCGCAGCATCCGCCCGCCGTTTCTGTTCTGTTAGATGAAGTACATCTCGCCGTTGATTTCCAGCGCGACGGCCTCTTGTCCCATCTCCTGCTTCAGCGCCTCGCAGTGATCGACCACGGCGGCGATCCCGTTCTGCAAATCCGCATCGCTGGCGTAGGCGAAAACAACGGTGGTATTCTCAGCGACCAGGCCGGCCACGGGAGAGAGCCAATAGCCCAGCGCGGCGGTAGAGGTGGAGCCGCCGAAAAGATCGGCCAGCAGCGCGGCGGTTTTCTTCACCTGTTCCGTATTGTCGGCGGCGTCGGCCACTCCGTTTGTGGCGGGCACGTAAACGGTAACTTTGCTGGAGAGCTTGATGCAGGCTTTCAGTTTGGCGTTGTTGATGGTCATGATATGTAACCCCTTTCAATTTTTGGGGGAGCCGGTGGTGGTGATTTCCACCGGCCCGCCCTTTATTCTAATTACAGCTTGATTTTGTTCGTTGCTAACCTAAATTTGAAATTTTTTCAGGCAATCCCGACGTTCTGGAGAGCCGCCCGGATTTTCACAATCCGCTTGTGTACGGCCACATTGGAGATTTTGACAACATCGGCGATCTGGCGTTCCGTATAATTCTCTTGCACAAGCTCGATGATCTTCCGGTCGATCTCATCCCGTCCAGCCGTGAACCGTTCCAGATCGGCCCGGATGATGGCGCTTGTCTCCGTGTTATATCCAGCAGCCGCAACCCGTGTTTCCGTCCAGCTTTCGGCCTCTCCGTTATCGTTCACGACCTCCGGGTCTTGCACCGCCCGCCCGTGTTTCCGGTCATCCTCCCAGATTTTCATGATGGCGGCTTTTGCGGCGTTGTAGACAAGGGACTTCAGAGAGCGCGGACGCAACCCTTTAGCGGCGCGGCGCTCATTGGTGATGGGCAGACGGTCAAAGGCATCGAACAGCCTGCAGTATGCCTCATCGGTGAACTCGTCGAACTGGTGCCCACGCAGCCCCCAGGCGGCGCACTCGTTGAACTGGTGATAGTGATCTTCAGTGCTGTAGCCGATAACGTCTTTCGCGGCCCGCACGACACAGCGCTGGAGCCATTCAACTTGCTTTTCGGGAGTGGTAGCGGCCCACTCAGCGACCACGGCGGCGGCGTTGATCTCAGCGTTGACGCCTTCAGCCTCGGCCCACGCCTGCTTCAGACACAGAGAAAAAACGACCTCGGAAACCTTGCAACCCATTTCAGCGGCGGCGCTTTTGCGGATAGCCCAGGCACGGCCCATAATGGCGGAGAGATTGAAAGACTTTTTCATAATATGTATACCCCTTTGCAATGATTTTATTCGCCCTTAAAGGGAAGGAGCACGACGGCAAAAGCCGCCCGGACTGCCCACCCCCCTTTTGGGTATACCCTATTATACCATATCCTTTTCCAGTTTGTCAACGATTTTGTTCGTCATTAAGATATTTTAAGGGGTGAAAAATAGCCAAAGATACAGCCTTGTATTTATGTATTTTGCCATGTGCCCGCCTGCCTGATCTGCCGCCCAGCATCACCCCAGAGAGCCGCGCCCAGCTTGCCACAGTGCCCCAGCAGAGGCACAGCCACAGAGGACAGCCCAGCACCCGCAGCCCCTGCCCAGCATGGGCACAGACAGCAATACGCCCAGAGGGACAGAGACAAGGCCAGCAGCAGAGGACGCACGGAGAGAGAGGGAGAGAAGCGGAAGCGAAGAACACCCCAGCACCTACCCCAGCGGCCTGGAGCCTACCAGCCCCGCCCCAGCCGGAGAGCCGCCGACGATCTCCCAGAAGCCGCCCAGCCTGAACCCGTCCCAGCATTCCACCCAGCCGCCGCGAGACAGCCCAGCAGAGCAGAGTGGGAGAGGGGAGAAGGGGAAAGAGTGAGGAGCAAGCCGGAAGCACAGAGCCGCCCGCCTTCAAAGTCATAATATACCGAACCCCAGCAACACCCCGACCCACCTGCCGCCCGTCTGCCGTACAGCCTGCCCGCCGTCACCATCTCAGGCCAGCCGCCGCCGCTGTGCTGCCGTCGTTTCAATTCTGCTTTTGGAGAGAAAACAGAACCCGCCCCCAATAACCCCGAATTTACACGGGAAAAGCCCGCCCCACCTGCCAGCACCGCCCACCATGACCGAGGGGAGCCTCTACATTTTGAACTTCACGCCATATCTACGATATGTCTCCAGTACCCTCCTCTCCACACGAAACCCCTCTCACCCGTTCGATTCATCGCTCGGCCTTACAGCCGTACAAACTCGAACCTTAGAAGAGTTAAACCTTACATAAAAATTATCATATTAGCATTTGTTTCGACTTAAATTGTCCACCTAACCTACCCGCAAACTCGCCATTTCTTCCGAATAATGAAGAACTAAATCAAAGTTATTGTTGACATTTTGATCAAAATAGAGTATAATAGAACTGTGGGAAACCACGAATTTCCCCGTCCGTAGTGACGAATAAAATGGAGGGTTTTCGATGAATACTCAGTTGTCGCTCTTCGAGCATGAAGCTACCATCCCTGTGGCCTCCCACACCAGCACTAAGGTTATCCAGCTATTTCCCAATATTCCTCCTCGGAAGCCTAACTATCGTGCTGGTGGAGAGCAGACCGTATTTCCCATCAAGCGTCAGGAGGATCTGAATGCTATGGCTTCTTGGCTCTACCATAACGCAGATCGCAAATATCTCCTTGGCTTTATCCTTGGGATCAACCTTGGCCTAAGAGCCAACGAGCTTCTGGAACTGAAGCACTCTGACATCTTTTTCCCTAATGGAGAATTGAAATATGTCTCTGACGATTTCTCTGACACTACGGATAAGATGAGTGTCTATCAGAATAAGGTGCATAAGCGACGGGGAATGTACCTTAACTCCTCTTGTGTTAAGGCTCTTGACTGGTACTTTCCTGTGAAAAGCCCCAGCCTATGCAGAGACACCTACCTATTTCCGTCCAGGGAGTGCCAAGCTCGTAAAGACAGAGATGGCAAGGTTCGCACAGATAACATCAAGGACATAGATGGAAATTACCATGTAGAGGTTGATACTCTTCGTAAGATTCTGAAAGACGCTGCTAAGGCTTGCGGACTGAAGCAGAACATCGGGACTCACACCCTACGCAAGACCTTTGGCTACTTCCACTACCAGAGCAATCACGATATTGTATTTCTTCAAAGACTATTTGGACATTCCTCCGCCTTAATTACCATGCGCTACATCGGTATCGCTGATGAGGAAGAGAAGAAATCCTACCATAAGGTTTCCATCGACCTGATGGGAATGCTGGAACCGGAACTGGCGTCCGCTGATGTACGGTAGCTTTACCCCAGTCAGCTCCTACTATCGGAGTGCAGAGGGGGGGGGCTTATCCTGCGATAAGTTTCCAGCAACTGCCGAGCGAAGCGAGGCAGGATAAGCCGCATTTTTTCAAATTCAGAGAATACGATTTTCACAACTTTTTCGTGATTTTTGAGCGTAGCGAAAATACCCCTTCCCCTTCTAAGGGACGATTTTGAAAAAACCAGTAATATCAAGGCTTTGAGGGGCGTCAAAAACCGAATTTATAACCTTGGAAGTCATAAACCGATTTTGACCGCCTCTAAAATCCGAACATTTTTAACCGAAAATGGAGGTGCTATAAGTGGCAAAGAATTTTTACATCGCAGACACCCATTTTGGGCACAAGAACATTCTCAAATACGACAACCGACCGTTCTTCACCACCGAGGAAATGGACAATGAGCTGGTGGAGCGGTGGAACGCGGCGGTTGATCCGTCTGATACGGTATACATCTTGGGGGACTTCTGCTGGAAAGGCGAAGAGATGTGGTTCAACATTCTGAGCCGTCTGCATGGTCATAAGGTGTTGATCCGAGGCAACCACGATCCGGAGAAGCTGAGTGATCGCGTAGCAAAGTGCTTTGATGAGGTGGCCGACTACAAGGAGGTAGACGACGCTGGCAGAAAGATTGTCCTATGCCACTACCCGATTCCGTGTTTCAAGAACCACTTCTGCGGTTGGTATCACCTGTACGGTTATGTCCATATTTCGTTTGAAGCGAATATGATGGAGCATAACAAGTTCCTTATGCGGGATCTGTACGAAAAGCAGTGCAATATGTACAATGTTGGCTGTATGATGCCTTGGATGGATTACACACCCAGGACATTGGACGAGATCATTGAACGATACACCGCTGCTGGAGGACAATTCAATGGCTAAGTATAAGATTGGAGCAACAGACGGCGGTGACGCTGGACTGGATCTCTCATGGAAAGACAAGCTAAATACTGTAGATGGCGCGGTGCTTATTACAAAGCGTGTCACACCGGCGTTCATTGAAGCGGTAAAGGGCTTGCCAAATGTAGTTATTCATGTAACCTGTACGGGGTATGGTGGTACAGTTGTTGAACCGAATGTACCTCACCCAGAAGAGCAGATGGAAGCAGCCTTGCAGTTGATAGGCTCCGGGTTTCCGAAAGAAAGAGTCGTGGTGAGAATTGACCCGATGATCCCCACTGTAAAGGGTATGATGCGGGCCACAAGGGTCTTTGGGATGTTTACAGAACACGGGTTTTCGCGCTATCGGGTGAGTCTTATTGATATGTACCCTCATGTAAGAAAACGGTTTGCAGACTGCGGACTTCCGAGTTTGTATGGTGGAGGGTTCTCGCCTGATAAGGAAACTATCGAATATGCAAATCATGTTTTGCGTGGATGGAAGCTCCTGTGGGAAAGCGCATTACCCGATGTACCGTTGAGAGTTGAGGCTTGTGCAGAACCCACACTGACGGAGGCTATTCGGTGCGGTTGCGTCTCCGAATATGATATCCAGCTGATGGGATTGACAGTGGGCGACGACATGGATGCCGCTGGATACCAAAGACGGGATTGTCTTTGCTACTCAGGAAAGAAAGAACTGCTGAATAGCCGAAAGCCATGTCCACACCAATGTCTCTATTGCTTTTGGAAGGATGTGAAGTAATGGCAAATCGTCGGAAGTTGACTCAAACCGAGCGCCGTACCATTTATGACAAGATGGGTGGTCACTGTGCATACTGTGGGGAAGAACTGGCGTTTGAGGATATGCAGGTAGACCATGTACTTGCGCTTCGGAGCGATGGTGAGGACGATTTGGCGAATATGTTACCGGCCTGTCGTAGCTGCAACCACTATAAACGTGGCAACTCTTTGGAGGGTTGGCGAAAGATATTAGAATCGACGCCTGATACCTTGGCGCGGGATTACTACACATATAGGCAGGCAGTCCGATTCGGCACGGTGACACCAACGCCAAAGAAGATAGTGTTCTATTTTGAGCGACAACGCTGATTTGAATTTATATTAACGACAAACAAAATCGAGGTGATGTTGTGAGTATGGTAGCTTTTATCAGTCCCTTTGTCAACGATCCTTTCGCTCTGGTGTGTCAGGCTTATAAAAACCTATATGATAAGCCTTTCACGGCGTTCTTTGACCAGCATGAAGATGACGACCACAAGGAAGAGTATGGATTTACGCACTTTGTCGAGGGAGAGATCCCGCAAATCGTCATCTTTGCGGAGCACTCCATCAATGTCTGTGTAGAGACATTTGCCCATGAGCTTGCTCATGTTGCGGTCGGTGTGGAGCACGAGCACGATGAGATATGGAATGCGGCATTCGACGCAATCTTTACAGAGTATAACCGCTTGGGTGAGGAGCTTTATGGCAAAGAGGAGGGGGCGGGTGATGAGTAAAGGTAATGAGTACAGAAAGCTCTTCAGCATTGACGGGTTTGCCCGGTATATGTACTGCCAACACGCACGGCTGAACCAGTTGAGGAGCGACAAGCGGGATGCAAAGCGAAAATTGCGTCGGCAGGTGAAAGACGAAATCAGAAAGGAAAGGGGTGGTGAATATGATTGAGCATGACGAAGTTGTGAAAGAGCTGAAAGAGAAATGTGAACGACTGGTAGCGGAGGTTCAGATCTACCACGACGCCGCAGCTCTATATGGTATTGACCCGATGACCATGTTGACACTGGCGAAGAGCCAAATCAAGACCTGTGCGGACAACATTCGTCTCATGGAAAAGATGGAGAGCGTGCTGGATATGTTCAAGTGGGTGCCAAAAGATCTGACGGTGGACGAGGTTTGTAAGGCAATCACACATTATGACGGCGACGGTTCCAAACCGTATTGTGATTTGGTCTACTGTGGGCTTGATGTTATCCGCAAATATCTTGAAGAAAGGAGTGAGCTAAATGAATGGAGAAAAAGCAATCTGCCACTTAGTCAGTAACGGTGTTTTGCTGAGTGCCCCACAGTTCGATATAGGGCAAATCGCCGAGTCCGGCCAATGTTTTCGGATTCAGTCACTTCCCGATGGTAGCTTTCTGGCGATAACAGGGCAGCATTTTGTAAAGATTGACTGTCAAAGCAACGGCGGGTATGTGTTCCGCTGTACTTGGGAAGATTTTCGGGATGTGTGGTTGGCATACTTCGACCTGAGCGAAGATTATGGAGTATATCAGCGACAGATGGCCGACGATCTGTTTTTGATTGAAGCAATTCAGAGGGGCGGCGGAATCAGAATCTTGCGGCAGGACTTGTGGGAAATGGTCGTTACTTTTGTGATTTCCCAGCGTAACAACATTCCCAGGATCAGGAGTGCGGTGGAGTGCCTATGCCAAAACTTTGGTACACAGCTGGGAGAGGTGGCCGGTCACGAGATTTACAGTTTCCCTACTGCGGAACAGTTGAGAGGAAAGGATCTGGCCTGTGCATCCCTGGGATACAGGGAGAAGTATGTCAAAGAGCTTTGTAATTATCAGCCTGATTTTTGGATTGGTCTTGCGGCGCAGGATGATAATGAGGCTAAGAAGACACTGCTGGATCTGAACGGGGTAGGTGAGAAAGTAGCAAATTGCGTTATGCTCTTCGGCCTACACCGTATGGACAGCTACCCCAGAGATGTATGGATCAATCGGTTGATTGACGACATTTATCATGGTGACTTTGACCCCAGTAAGTACGCTGGATATGCTGGATATGTTCAGCAGATTCAATTCTTCCATTACCGGCAGATTGCAAAGGGGGTGGAGGCGTGACGGTTAAAGTGTGCGATATGATTATGGGAGCTGGCAAGACCGAGAGCGCGATTACCCTAATGAACAGTGACGAGGAGAGCCGATATATCTTCATTACTCCATATCTGGATGAGGTGGAGCGTATCAAACGGAGCTGTGCCGTGCGGGATTTCAAAGATCCGCAGAACAAAGGGAACCGGAAGCTGGGGGATTTACACCGGCTGTTGGCGGAGAGGTGCAATATTGCCAGCACTCACTCTCTGTTTGAGATGTATACCACTGAGACAATTTCACTCATTCGGGACGGAGGGTATAAACTCATTCTGGATGAGGTGTTCCAGGTGGCGCAAAACCTTGAAATATCCCAAAAAGACTTGAAAATGCTTCGCACTGAGATGATTGAGGTGGACGATGACTGCCGAGTGCGGTGGGTCAAAGAAGATTACGAGGGCCGTTTTGAAGACTTGCGGGATATGTGTATGACTGGCAATGTCATTCTCTACAAAGAGTGCCTGATGCTTTGGCTGTATCCTATCGAAGTTTTTCACGCTTTTCAGGATGTTATTATTTTGACCTATATGTTCGACGCTCAAATGCAAAAATACTACTTCGACATGGCGGGAATCGAGGTTCAGAAAATCGGGACGGTGTATGAGCGTGGTGAGTACCATTTTACGGACTATGTGCATATGCCAGAGTATGTGAAGACTTTGCATGAAAAAATCCACATCTTAGAGGACACAAAGCTGAATAAGATTGGAGATCAGTATGCAAGTCTGTCTTCCTCGTGGTATGATCGGGCGCGAAAAGCAAAAGGTCAACCTCAGCTTCGCCAGATGAGAAACAATCTTGTAAACGTGTTCACGAATCGGTTTGGCTCTTCGACCGGACAAAATCTATGGACTACTTTCAAAAACTATCAGGACATCTTGAAAGGTAAGGGTTATACCAAAGGATTTCTCTCGTACAACATCCGAGCGACAAACATATATCGTGGTAGGGATCATCTGGCCTACTGCGTCAATGTGTTCTATAACCCCCTGATGAAGAATTACTTTATGGATCATGGCGTAGAAGTGAAAGAGAATGAGTATGCTTTGGGCGAAATGATTCAGTGGATTTGGCGGTCTGCAATTCGTGACGGGAAAGAAATCTGGATTTATGTTCCTAGCCGGCGTATGCGAGAACTACTGAAGCAGTGGTTGATTGATCTTTCTTCCTCCGATAACGACGAATAAAATCAAGGCGGTGAAGTTATGGAAGACATCAAAGAAACTGCATGGGATCATATTTACGGAGAAAAGACAGCTACCTTTTCTACATCTGAAAAGAAGTGGATTAGGGAGATTCAACGATTACATGAAGAATATCCGGGCGAAGTGGATATTCGGCACGTAAACAATGACGGGAGTATTTTGGTTCAACTCCCGGCTGACTGGTTTAGAATCAGGCCGAAGAAGAAAAGCAATCTATCGGCGGAGCAAATTGCGGCGTCAAAGGCAAGACTTGAATTAGCGAGACAGAAGCGTTTGGAGGATTTAAGGAAAGCTGACGCAGCGGTGGAGACAACGGAAGGAGGTAGCAAATGAACACCGCTAATCAAGAATGTATCTGGAAAGATCAGTGTGGCGGTGAGTGTCCTGGGTACTGCTCGGACTATACACCGGCTGACGAATCAGAGGAGAACGAGAATTATTATTCCCGCATCTTGAAAGAGAATGCGGAGGAGTATCAAAAGATGATCAACGATTATTCTGACGGGGAGGTTGATGTCAGTGAATCGTGAACAACGTAGAGCGTTTCAAAAGAAACACAAAAAGAGCGTGCGGGAGCACGCGGCGGATAAACTCAACAAGCTCTCTCAGGAGATTGAGAACCCATTGCATGAAGGTGATTTGGTTAAATTGGATGTTGACCGTATCACCAAGCGTGAGGACTATGCCCAAACGACAGAGGAGTATCAGGCTTTTGTTGAGTCCAGTAGGGATAAGGTATTCACTGTTCGCTTATATCGGAAGCGGGAGGATGGATTTTCCGCAATCATTGAACTGGTGGAGGAACCCAAGTGGCTATTCTGGTACGGTGATTTGGTTCGGATAAAGAATGGAGGGTAGACCTATCAATAATTCAGTGTACATCGTGTCTGCGGACGCAAAGGATTTGTTTTTGTCCAACTATTCCAATGATTGTTGTACGGAATATACCGTGAGGTATAGTAGCGGAGACAATCGTGGTGAATTTAATACGAAACGGTTTGTGAATACGCTGGATTACAGTCTGGATCTTATTAAAATGCGTGAGGTCTTTGAGAAAATCTACCGTAGAATGGACTTTACTTTCTTCAAACGAGGCAAAGAATATTGCCGTCGAGTCATCAATGTAACGTTTAAGTACAGTGTCAAGGAGTTTAACCGTTTTTTCGATAAAACCTATATCAAATACGGTTATCTCCCGTCTGATGTAGAGTTGGTAGACAATATCTGCATAAAGGACGGAGAATTGATCGCTGTTCGAGTAGATAACCCAGTGGATCAGCCTGTGGAGTCTTCAGTCTTGGGGAATCTGTTTGTGTTTGAGGACGGTGTTTACAAGCTGGGAAAAAGTATGAAAGTTGTCTTCACCGCTGCCCAGTTACGGAGTCGGTTGTACCATGATGGCTTTGTGTGTGACGGTATTCGTTTTCGGAGGTTTAAGCGTTCTGCTGGCAGCGGTCGGGTTGGCAAGTGCCTCTTTATTGATGAACGGCTTTATCCTCGTATGCACAAATGGGAGCAGTGCGGTTTACACATCCGAGATGGGCAAGACCTTGACCTGGCCGGATTTGAGGCTTACATTGCTCTGACGTTGAGCAGTATCATTGGTACAATTCCACTTCGTCCCGAAAACTTCCTGGTGATTGACGATTATACCAGTAAGTTCAAAGATCGAGTAATCGCCACCAGAGTTGGGGATGATGGGTGGCTATCATCTCAGCCAGAAGATGTTGAAGTTGAGAATAGCATCTGGGATGGACAGTCTTTGATAGACAAGAGTGCAATGGCAGAGTATGGTGAACACGGAATGATCCTGCTCCGCAACCGCTTCTTCAAGTCGGCTTGCTTCAACTGCAATATTCAGGAGTTTTTTGCTGCTCAAGGAATCACAGAGGTGTCCCAGCTAAACGGGTTTACTCTCGCAAATTCGATTAGTGACATCAAAATCATCACGACGCCAAGCAGCATCAAGTATGTAAAGTTTGGCCCGTTGGAAACGTGGCTGAGGCTCTTAGAAGATGACGGTGATTTTGGTGTGGTGAAATATGAGAAGCCTACGGACTTCTTTGATGGACGTATGGTTCAGATTCATTACCAGCTGCTGAATACTTTGCAGATGACGCAACAGGAAGTAGATTTGTTGGTGAAACCGTCGTTGGACTATCTGAGAATGATTCAGAATGACCCGGCAGTATTGCGGTATCATATCCGTTATTCTGGTGTTGATAAGCCGATTAACGCAGCACCAACCACAAATGATATCGTCTATCAGATGTTAGGGGTTACAGATAAATTTGCAAATACCCGTCTGTATGAAGACTTCAAGCACGACATAAGCAAAGCGTTCAAAAAGGACATTCGCAGAGGTCATATTTTGGTTGACGGCAATTACTCTACTTTGCTGGGTAATCCGATGGAAATGCTGTATGCGGCTATTGGGTCGTTTGATGGCACAAGCCAAATTGGAGCTGGCAATATTTATAGCAAGCGCTTTCGCTTCAATCAGACCATTCTTGGCTCCCGCAGTCCTCATGTAACAATGGGGAATATTCTGTTGACAAAAAACCGTGAAAATTCAGAAATTGAGCGTTTTTTCAATCTCACTAAAGAAGTCGTGTGTGTCAACAGTATTGAGGAGAATATCTTATTCCGTTTATCCGGTGCTGATTTTGACTCGGATACTATGCTTTTAACTGACAATCCCATCCTAATTGGTGCCGCAGAGAGGAATTATAATCGCTTCTTGGTTCCTACAAGTCTGGTTGACGCCAAGAAGATTGTGCGGCATTACACTCGTGCGGATCAGTCCGATTTGGACATCAAAACATCGGTCAACAAGATTGGTGAGATTGTAAATCTCTCGCAAGAGCTGAATACTAAACTATGGGATGCACTGAACAGCGGCGCAGACTTCTCCGAGGTGGAGGAGCTTTACTGTGAAATTGCCCAGTTGGATGTGCTTTCTAACATCGAAATCGACAAAGCCAAACGGGAATACGCCGTAGATAGTGTAGCGGAGATTAAAAGGCTGAGAAAGAAGCACGAGGCACGAGATGATGATGGTAGGCAAATCAAACCCAACTTTTTCGGAAAGATTGCCCGTATGAAAGGGTATTATGACAGTGATCGGAAGAATTACAAATTCCACGATACTACGATGGACTACCTACAGCACAGTCTGAATACTTTCCGTGTCAATCATGTTCATCGTGATTATGTGCCGTTTTCTGCATTGCTGATGCCCAAAGATGAATATTCCGCTCGTTCTGTCAAATATCCGCAGGTAGACCGTATCCTGGAGTTTGTGCGTGATATGAGATCCAAGATTCAAATGATTTGGAACGGTACAGACGACGATCTGGATAACTACGGTAAGGCGATTCTGGTAAACGAGGTTAGACAGGAATACCTGAGCTACATTGAAAAGCTCAAACTAAATCGTCATACGGCATACCGCTTACTATTGGCAATCGAAGATCCAGCCAACAAGGAAATTTCAAGGACTCTTTTCTATGCGCTATTTTCTTTGCCCAATCAGGACTTCTTGAATTTGATCGAGCAAAGCCGGACACCAATCCCGTTGCTGGTAGAAGATGAAAATATCGCAGGAAGTATCGAAATCTATGACTTCCGATTCCGCAGAGAGATGGTGATTCCGGCGAATTTGGTCGACTGTATTCGTTGAAAAAGCACAAATCCGGGTGTGAATTATTGCTTTTTGGTAGAAAAATTCTAATTTGACCACACCTAACCGCCGAGGTTGCTCGGCGGTTAGGAATAGCATTTTTGTGGTCAAATTATGAAGGGGAAGTAACGAACAAAATCAAGCCCCTCGAATCTATATGAAAAGGATGAGTTTTTCGTGATTTCGATTACCAAGCAAGAGAAAGACCTACTGGTCAAACTGTTCCCGCATTATAAATTTCCCCGTACCATGAAGCAAGATTCCAAACGGCATCACTATTTCTGTACGGAGAGCGAGGAGCTGATGCGTCCGATTGCCGACAGTAATTCTGCGGCTGCAGAAAGGGTGAAGGAGTTTGACCGCCAACGTGCGCTACGGGATGCGCGAAGAAAAAGCCAGAGTGGTGAGTGTTGATGGCCTTTCAGGAGCAAAGAGAACAATATACAAATGTCACAATCGACTGTTCTGACGGAACCTTGACGGAATTTCACAGGGATAAAGTAAACACCTACAGCATAGAGGAAATTCTAAAACGGTGGAGTGGAGTACCCAATATTACACTAATAATTGAGCGACAGATAGAATTGCCGCCGACAGAAGAGAGGTGAAACAATTCGTGAACCCTAAGTACGAGCAAAAAGATGGTGAAGATCTTTACGAGTATGGGCTTCGTCTGATTGAAATTAAGATGGAGCAGAAACCGGACGACCTGGACTGGGAAGATATCGTAGAGGCGACTCAGCTGGACTGTCATCGGGATAGTCTGAGGAAAGCGGCGTCTGTTACGCCATACTCTGGCTATGCCGTCGCCCAACACTTTAAGCGAAAGTATGCAGCGGTAGACCGACCGGATAAAGAGCAATATCTGGGAGAGCTTGATATCAAAATTGCTGAAGCCAGAAAAGAATCTAAACGGCTCTTTGATCAGCGGCGTGAGTTTAACAAGCTGGTTGACCGCATTGGACGGACTGAAAATCTGGAAGACCGTCTTGTGGAGGCGGCTGCGGCATTGAACGAGTCTACGCCTCTGAATATAGACAAATCTTCCGTTTACGCCTATGGTGATAACGAAGCGGTTATTGTGTTTGCGGATTGGCACTATGGTATGGTGACAGATAACATCTGGGAGCGTTATAATACCGAAGTGTGCCGCTGTCGTGTGGAACGGTTGGTGGAAACGGCAATCGAACGGATCAGACTGCATCGCTGTCGGAGGCTTCATATCCTTCTGCTGGGGGATATGGCCCACGGTGCGATTCACACCAGTGCCCGTGTTGCCTCTGAAGAGTTGGTGTGCGATCAGGTGATGCAGGTGTCGGAAATTATTGCCCAAGCAGTGGCTGCTCTGGCAGATGTAGTTGACGAAACGGTGGTACACGCAACCTACGGAAATCATTTGCGCACCGTCCAGAATAAACAAGACAGCATTCACGCGGATAACATGGAGCGTCTGATTCCTTGGTGGCTGGAACAACGACTGGGTGATAGGGGCGACATTCAATTTCCCCAAGCTGAGTATTACGAATTTCTATACTTTAATGTGTGTGGTTATCAGATTTGCGCCACTCACGGCGACCTTGACAGTGTGAAGAACGCCGGCAGGACGTTGAACACTCTGTTTGTGAAGAAATATGGCTCTGGAATTGATTATGTTATCCTTGCTGATAAGCACCACAAAGAGGAATTTGAGGAATTGGGCATTGAGAGCATGATCGTAAGGTGCCTTTGCGGAACTGACGAGTATGCGAACGGGAAGCGGTTATATTCCACTCCGGGTCAACTGATGATGGTGTTTACGCCTGGGATTGGCGCTGACGCATATTATCAGATCAAACTGAACTGAGGAGTGATCATGTGCTCAAAAACGATCTTGTAGTTGCCTTGTCCGAGATGGACTATTACAAAAATCAGGCTGGTGCTGTAATCAACGATGTGTTCCATGTCATTGCAGAGGCGTTGGCTCATGGCGAGAAAGTAACAATTCGGGGATTTGGGACATTTGAGGTGAAGACAAGGAAAGGATGTCTTGTGCGAGACATCCATACCAAAAAGCAAAGACAAATGGACGATTATCGGGTGGTTGTGTTCCGTCCTGGTGATAATTTGAAAGAGGCTGTAAAGGCTAACGACCCTGGGAAACTCCGCTTGTTGAGCAGAGCAGAAAAAAATTGAAAAAATTTTGTTCGCCGCTATTGACATCTGGTTCAGAGCGTGCTATACTATAACCATAGCGGCGAACAAAATCAATGTTCCTTGAAAATTTAATCTTTGCATCATGCTTATTACTAACTCGGTGAACAAAGTGTGTCAGCACTCCGAGGCGTATGGTATTTTCGGTTTGACTTGGCGATTGTCTATGGACATCGTAGCATAGGGATACCTTTCAAGTGAGGCCGCTACTGTACAGTGATGTACGGTGGGGAGGCGGAAACCGCCAACAGAAACATATGTCGCCAAGAGTTATCGCTTCATAACGCACAGAACTTTCGGGCGCAACAATAGACGCTCCTGTGGAGAATAAGCCTTGCAGTAGCTCGGTGTGGTAGCCGAGAGATACGGAGGTAAAACCAACAATGCGCTCCTGTCTTGATGTCGGAGAAATCCGGCTATAACGAAAGTCACTGGTTAGAGTAGCCGTAGGACAGATTGCAAAATCTTTTGAAGAAATTACTATAAAAGTAAGTATTTAATTCAAAACTTTTCTGAACGAACGGTGAAATTTGTGAGTAAACAGGCTCACGTAGGAGGTGGCGCTATGGCGCTGGGGCAAGAAGTTAGGGGTCGCTCCCCGAAGCTCAGACTTGTCTCCCTGGTGGCGGAACAATGAAGAAGATTATGGAGGTAGGGCGAAGGCCCAGTGGTGAGTATGATGGAAAGATTAAATTTTCCTTAGAAACAAACAAAATCAATGTATGGGGTTGTAGCTCAGTTGGGAGAGCGCCTGTTTTGCAAGCAGGAGGTCGGGAGTTCGATCCTCCCTAATTCCACCAGCAAGATATGTTGGTTATGCTGACGCTTGTGTGGTTCAGTTCATTACTTAACTACTATTCCTGTCAGAAACCTATCGGTCATGAACGAGGTTCTTCGGACGCATATCGCTAAATCGGGATATAGCTCAGTTGGTAGAGCACACGACTGATAATCGTGCGGTCAGAAGTTCAATTCTTCTCGTCCCGACCATAGGTACTTTGACAATTCTATATGGGGCCGTTTTTAGATTCGACGGGGTTTTGAGAGTGCAAGACTCACAGGTAGATGACCGCCTAAAGGCATACCTAAAAATGAAATGACAACACTGAATCTGTTGTAATGATCCACCCCGCTTTTGCTGCTTTTGTGGCTGAGAGGGCTGCTGCCTGATTGGTGGCTGGATTCCAAAACGACGCACCAGCTGGATATGGGTAAGCGTCTGCGGTTAAAGAATCATCCAGCACGTGCAGTTTCTCCTTGTGCTTCTGTAAAATAAAGACAAGGTGGTGGAGGTGTACAAACCAGTACGCCCTAGGAAAGATTTGACGGTATCGCAAGTGCCCGCCGCAAGGCATCGCTGGAAAATCGTCTATTGTGTAAGAAGGTCTTGCTCATGTAGGAATTTCGGACAGGGGTGCGAATCCCCTCGGCTCCACCATACATAGGGACACTAACAGCAATTTATAATTTTTTAAGGTAAAAAAGAAAAAAAGTGTCCTGTGAGACGCGCACAGCAAATTTTCAAAATATTCTATCAAATGTTTTTTAAGTCCGACAAGGATAACCACCTCCATTTTTTTCGCGTCTCGTAGCCTAAGTATTGGCGGGTAGCTCAGATGGCAGTAGCATCTGACTGTTAATCAGAGGGTCGTGGGTTCGAGTCCCACCCTGCCAGCCAGTAGCTCAAAACATGGCAGAGAGTTTACAGGCAACTGATGTCTACATCGGTGCTGTTTTTAGAACTGCCAACATATAGCGGGATAGAGAAGCGGTCATCTCGTCATCCTCATAAGTTGGAGATCGTGGGTTCGAGTCCCACTCCCGCCACCATGCCCACCCCACAAACAGAGCGGAGACTGTAAACTGAATGGGGAATAGAAATGTTCACAATCTGGCAGTGAAAACTTTTAGCAGGTTTCAAGCGAAACCGCTGCGTCCCAACAGCAGAGAGTTGGCACCATGGCCTACGGTGTGAGTAGGTCAATATGTGGGAATAGCTCAACTGGTAGAGCGCCGTCCTTCCAAGTCGGATGTTGCGGGTTCAAGTCCCGTTTCTCACTCCAATCTATTATATCTGTGACTTCTCTACTTTGGCAGATATGATGATAGGTGCCGGCTCCCCTGGCATCTTTAGCAAATAGTGGAGGGATGGGAGCAGGGAAAAATACCTGTTGGTTGCCCACAAACCGTTAGTGAACGTAGAGCCAAGTGGGATATTACCAGCCATGTGGAGCTGGCCGCAGCTCCTTGCAACTGGTGACGATCAGATTGCCTTGGATGGTTTTATGGGGATATGGCGGAATTGGCAGACGCACCGGATTTAGGTTCCGACGCAGTTCGCGTGTGGGTTCGACTCCCACTATCCCTACCATTGGAGCACTAACAGCAACTTTTTTTTGGAATCAACTTTTAATTGACAACCCAAAATGTGCTCCGTAGGAAACACGCTGGTGTGTTGGAATGGCAGACGAGGCAGACTCAAAATCTGTTGCCAGAAATGGCGTGTGGGTTCAAGTCCCACCACCAGCACCAAGCCGAACAAGGGTTTATAGTAGGCGGAGGGCAAACCAGAAACCCTGACACGCTCTATTCAGAGTGGAAACAGTGATTGCATAAGGCAACGATACACGCTGTTAGGCCCGTTATGATACCGTAGCCAAGATTGGTAAGGCTCTGGGCCGCAACCCCAGGATCGTAGGTTCAAATCCTATCGGTATCTCCATAAAGAAACCCCGCCTTTCGGCGGGGAGAGAAATCACAGCTCAATACCGAGCTTTTCAGCGATTTCTTCGGGAGACATATCGGATGCTTTTGCCAGGATCTGTTGGATTTTGATTGGCTTTTCAAGCTCTGCTTTTTCTGCTTGTAGCTTTGCGATCTGGGCGTCGATGTCCTTGATACGTTGTTCCGGTGTGCGTTTCCTACGAGTAACGGTTTTCTTTTCCTCAGCCATGGTTACGCCTCCTTATAAAGTTTGCTACAAGAAGTTTATACCATATTTCTGAGAAAAATACAATAGCGATTTAGGGGTGTCGCCAAATGGTAAGGCACGGGACTTTGACTCCCGCATCGTTGGTTCGATTCCAGCCACCCCTGCCAAAGATGTGGTGGCGGAATAGGTAGACGCTATGGAGTCGTAAGACAGTGGTGGAGAGCTGTGCGGCGTTTGACAAAGACGATACAACCGGAGGACTCCAGCTCTGGCTGGGTTATGTGAGGTGCAAATCCTCGCCCACATCTTAATATATGCTCCCATCCTCTAACTGGAATAGGAGGCTGGCCTTTCAAGCCGGTAATGCGAGTTCGAGCCTCGCTGGGAGTACCATACTTGGTGCCGTGGACGAATTGGTAGAGTCGCCGCCCTCTCAAGGCGGAGTTTGAGAGTTCAAATCTCTCCGGCATCACCAAAAAGAGGAGTAGCTATGGCAAGAGGATCTGCTGATAATAAACCGAAAATCGTGAGAAAATTTCCTTCTTCTGAGAATGGGACTGGTGTTCATTGTATTACGACAACCGGACAGGAATATTTCATAACTCAATGTCTGGAAAGGATGCGGTTTACTTTATGGCGCAAGGTTGAAGACGGATATGAACAAATTAGTACAGCGAAGTCTCCCCTGGATTTAGATGATAAAATACCTTGGGATAAGTAAAATGGCCTCGTAGCTCAATCGGAAGAGCGCCAGCCTGTCACGCTGGAGGTAGCGGGATCGAAACCCGCCGAGGTCGCCATATAGGGGTCTGGTGTAACGGTAGCATGAAAGTCTCCAAAACTTTTGGTGAGAGTTCAAATCTTTCGGCCCCTGCCATGCTGACGTAGCTCCAATGGTAGAGCAGTTGTTTCGTAAGCAGCGGGTTCAGAGTTCGAGTCTCTGCGTCAGCTCCATTTGCTGGTGTAGCTCTAATGGTAGAGCAACCGTTTTGTAAGCGGTGGGTTCTGGGTTCGAGTCCCTGCACCAGCTCCATATTTGCCCGATTGAGATAACATATCACGGCTGTGAGTGGCGGTCGTAATCCAAGGTGGCCTCCTGTGAGGGAGTGACTGGGCATAAAAGAAAGAGCGGTTAGGTAGCGTTGTACTATCGAGGGCGTTGCGGAAGCTGCGCACAGGCCATAGCCGCACACAGATGGCAACAGCCACGTAACTGCGGAAGCGTGGATATGTGCAACGGATGTCATGTACATCGAAATACCTTGGTAGACTCAGATGGGAAACACTAATCCCCCTGCTCCCCGATAGAAAGGCTGAAATATGGCACAGCGTAAAGGTGTGTGGTGAGGCTGGGAGTGGAGTCACTTATGCAATTTATATAGGGGAGCGCCAGAGTTGGAGAGCTGGGGCGGACTGTAAATCCGTTGCTTTCGGGCTGAGTGGGTTCGATTCCCACCTCCCCTACCACAAGTGTTTGTTGCTACCCGATATGCAACTAAAACAAGGTCGGGTTCAAATGGCGGAGTGGCCGAGTGGTTGATGGCACCAGTCCTGAAAACTGGAGGCGGTGATGAGCCGTCCGTGGGTTCAAATCCCACCTCCGTCGCCAACGGGATGTGTTGATATTTACCATTTTCTAACGACCCTATGATAAACGGTACGAAAAGGCGTTACCCCTACGAAACGGGCGGTGGTCTTATGCGCTGACCTGTGATTACCGTTAAACAAAAATGCGCATATATGGGTTGATGGCTTATGAGGTCTGAGCGACGGTCTGAAAAACCGTAGGATGAAGGATCGTTACCTTCTCAACCCACCAGCCTGAAAAGGCACACCTCTACCCTGGATGACGTGTGACGGTTCTGACACGTCGGTAAAATAAAAATTGACCGAGTGTGGGTAGCATAGGGGTCGCTCCCTCCGGTGAAATTCCGGCGCAGGCAAAACGCGATAGATAACCTAAACGCTGTAAGCAAAGCGGCATAGCCGATCAGGAGCGCGGCGGGCTAACATACCCCAACGGGACTTCGAGAGCCTGAAAAAGTATGTTTTGCACCCGTATCAGTGAGGGTAGGCCAGTGGGATACGGCCACACAGACCCTACCCACCCTTATATATGCGCCTGTAGCTCAGTTGGTAGAGCAGCTGGCTTTTAACCAGTTGGCCGGGGGTTCGAGTCCCTTTAGGCGCACCAGCAAAATACTATAACGACTAAAAAAACCTCGGGATCTTCGGATTTCCGAGGTTTTGTCATATTAAGAAGGGAGGTCGCAGTATGGCGGCAAAGAAACAGCTAAAGAAACCTGCTCCTTTGAAAGTGAATAAGGATGCAAAACCGAGCGAGGCCGAGCCGCGTGTTGTTGAGGATAGGGTATATCGCTGTCCACGCTGCGGCCATGAGTACACAAAGCAAGAGGGAAATTTTTCTCCTTCTAAGTCCCCACTGTTTAAGGGGAACAACGGTTATGTAGTTTACTGTCGTAAATGCGTGGCAGAAATGTTTGAAGAGAATATCCCGTTCTTTGATAAGGATGAGGATTCTGCAATGGAGCGCGTGTGTCAGATTATTGATCTATGTGTGGACGAAACAGCATGGGCCGCTTCACGAAAAATCAGTGCCAATCGCAATCGCATGAGTGGATATATCTCTAAGCTGAATATTAAGCAGAGCAGCAAAGAGTCCACATATTCCGATACGCTAATCAGGCGCTTTGAGGCTGAGGTTGAAAATGCTGCGACTGTACAAGAGGCGGAGGACAATGACGATATTACAACTAATATCGAGGTGATCCGCAGATTTGGATTGGGATTCTCTGATGGTGATTATGATACCCTGCAAGGAGAATATGACAGCTGGGTAGATCGCTGTGGTGCGCCTGTGGATAAACGACAGGATGAGCTTTATGTTTCCATCTGCTATTTGAAGCTGAATTTACAAAACAGTGTGAAAAATAGTGCGGCAGGTGTTGGTGCTCTTGCAAATTCCTACAAGGCGTTTATCGAAGCGGCCACAACGGAGATTGAAGATCGTAAGAAGAAAGCAGAAGCAGAAATGCAGCTCAGTCCTTTGGGTGTGATGATTCGGGATATTGAGGAACATTGTCCGGCTGACTTCTATAAGGATAAGGCGATTTATGCTGATTATGACCATCTAAAAGAGTACATTCAAAGCAGGCCATTCGGATCAAACAACTATTTACAGACTTTGATGCGGACTACTGTGTATTGGATACCAGAAATGCAGGTATTGCTATTTACGATGCCTTAGCGAAGGTTCTATATGATGTAGAACGCAATGTAGAATATGAGCCTTGGTCGTGCATGAACGACGATAACCTAAGATCTCGTATCGTAATTGCCGGTCAGAAAGAAGTAGTTTCGTGACGCTGTTTTTCATAATGCCAACGAAGGAATGTATGTAGGGTACATGGAAACCCGCACTATTCCTGTAGAGCGGAGGTTGGCGCTGACGGATGCGGATATCAATGGCATTACTGATATCAACTCTGCTGGCGTCAACACGGTAGTTATCTCTCTTCCTATTGAATATGTAAGAATTATTGGCCGTAGGAATAACTGCTACGAGGTAGCGTTTGATCTGCGGTATTTTGATGGTATGTTGGATGACGAGCGCAAGCGGAAATTACGTGGATTTCCTCGGCAAATTCAAGACGGCTGGGAAAAGTATCACAATGGTGGGTTTGAAAACGGCGCTACATGGCTGAGGTTGGATTGGCGCAAAACGATTGTAACCAAAATTAAAAGCAGTCAGAACGATCCGTATGGCGTTCCGTTTGCTGTTGCGGCTTTGGATGATATTGATTATGCCAAGTATTTTATCAATACCAAGCGTCATGTGTTGGATAAGGTAAACAATCAGATTTACTACGAGACATTTCCAGAGGGGAAAGATAAGGGTACTTCCGCTCTATCTCAGAAGCAACAGGAAAATCAGCATAACACGGTAAGACAAGCTCTGACACAGCGCACAAATTCCAGCGGCATTGCATTTTTCTCTTTGGCGGCAGGCACAAAAATGGATAGCCTGCCAGTCAATATTGACTTGCTGGACGAGGATAACGAGAATGCGATCAAAGAAGATGTGAACGAGGCTATCGGTGTGGGCGCGGCGGCTCTAAGCGGAAGCAGTTCCACAAGCAACTATGCTACGGCCATGCTGAATCTGGAGATTGTGGCAAACAATGTTTTTACATGGATTGAGGCTATTGTTGAGGAGTTGAACAAGTGCTTAAACTATAATGTAATTCGTGATAGCAGTTATCGCGTAGAGTTTAGGGTCCTGCCTATTACATTTGCTAATCGGGAGAAGCAGGTAAAATATTTCTCTGATCTGTATGCGCGTGGCAAAGGGAGCTTGCTTGCATGGATTGCAGCAACGGGTATCAATGCTGACGACTATCTCTCTCTCATGGACTTGGAGTTGGAGGAAGATTTTGAAAATCGCTACCCAGTCCATAAAACTTCGTTTACTGTGACGGGTAAAGACGCTCCAGATGGCGATGTAGATAAAAGTACCAGCGGTGATGCGCCACAAAATGCAAGCACCGCATCTACAACGGCTAATAATGGAAATGCAAGTCCATCTCCTTCTGATACGTAAAGGGAGGTGAAGAAGTATGGCTGAGAAGTTTTTTTATCCAATTTGTTATGAGATTTCCAGCGAAAGCAAGATTGCAGGCAGACGGCCTATCAAGGTCATCCTGCATGAAATCTTTCCAGACGATTCTACGTGGCAGGAGAATGGAATCTCGTGGATTGAGAAATATGTACAAGCTAACCTGCATTCTGTAGTAGGTATGTCAATTACCGTTGAGTTTCTGACAGATGATAGAGACATTCCTTATGGGCACGGAATGACTGAGATTCGTGTACAAGATAACTTGCCTTTGTTTGAGGATGCTACTATGGTGGGGCATTTTGACAGGGCGTATATTGATGACGTTGAAATTGATGGTGTAACGAAGCGAGTGTTGATTGCTGAGGGAACACTGGACGAGATGCGTTATCCAAAGTTTGTAGCTTGGCTGCGTGAGCATATGGCAGAATCCACTATTAAGGGATCTGTCGAAATTGTTGGTAAAGCCGAGCATGATGGATACATTATTTACTCCGGCGGTTGGAAAGAGCAGGGTCGTATTCCGCAAATCTATGATTACAGTGGCTATGCAATCCTTAGCGTCAAACCGGCTGATGAGGCCGCTATCGTGATGGAGTTAAATAATAAAAAGCAACAAAAGGAGGAAAGTACCATGGATGAGAAGCTGAAAAATGAATTGATGGCGGTCATCTCCGGAGCTGTTTCCGAGTCCAATTCCAAGTGGGATGAATACTGGGCAAAGGTTGAGGCAAAGGATGCTGAGATTGCCCAGCTCCAGGCGGACATCAAACTCAAGGAGGCCGAAATCGCACAGCTGCGGGCCGACTTTGAGGCGGCAAATGCCGCACAAGCCGCTGCTGAGGCTGGACTGACTGAGGCAAATGCCGCCAAGGAGACGGCAGAAGCCAGTTTGAGTGAGGCTAACGCCAAGATCGCCCAGCTTGAAAGCGAAGCTGCCAAAGCCGAGCTAAATGCAGCATTGGCACCTTACACCGAGGAGCAGCAGGCGATCGCAAAAGAGGAGATCGACGCTTTCAATGAGAACCCCGGAAGTGTGGAAATCAATGCTATCGTGGGCAAGATTTGTACTGAGATGGTGCGCTTGTCACGCGAGAAGTCGGTTGCAGAAACCAACGCTGCCAGTGAAATTGATGTTTTCGCTATGACAGACAGCACTAAGCTGGAAGCTGACGACGGTGAAGTCGATGTATTCTAAGAAAGGAAAGTGAGAGGAAATGAAAGCAAAGACTATCGGTTATTTCAAGAATGTTCAGAACGTCGGCTACTGCAAAGCTGCTGTCGATCTGAAGGTGGGTATGGGCGTGATTCTGGATCGCGCTGCTAAGACGGCTAATTTGCCTGCCAGTGCGGATGAGGCTAAGGCGTGCCACCGCATCGTTACCAATATTAACGATAAGCCTGAGATGCACAATTACAGTGAGACTGTGGAGGTCAAGGAGGGCGAATATGTTCGTGCTGACGATTTGACTTCCGTGGCAAACATGGAGATGGAGTTTGCCGACTATGAGATCAACGGCGGTGTTGACAGTGTTGACGCTGGCGATACCCTGGTGTTTGGCACTGATGGCCTGATTGTAAAGGGCACAAGTGACGGCTACAAGGTGTACTTTGAGGTCATCGAGAAGACCGCGTATATGGGTAAGGGTATTCTGGCCGTTATCCGCGTGCAATAATGAAGGAGGGAGAAAACATGAACCCGATTTATGAAATCAATATGAACAATGCTCAGGTTGTTGTTGACACTGGGCGTGTTAAGCAGAACTCCCCTGTTGTCGAGGTGTTTTCTGCTCTCGCAGCGGGCATGAAGCCCAATGTGGATGCCAAGGTTTTGGACAAATCTGTGGCAACGCTGAAGGAGCTGTCTTCTAAGGCTTTGGCTGGCGATCTTGCCGCACAGAGCGAAATCAATACCATTGTCCGTTTCGCTATTGAGCCGAAACTGCTGGAGGCTGTGCGCCTATTCGACTTTATGGGTACTTATCGTCGGATCGGATACCACGAAGCTCCTATGATGAAGACCTATAAGTATGAGAGCGTGGATTCTCGTTTCCAGGCTTCCAGTGCTGATGTGCCGTTTGCGGCTTGGAATTGGCGTGAGTACCCCATCGGCACCCAGACTATTTCTGGTGGCTTTGCTGTTGATTACCGTGAGCTTCAGAGCGGCAATTTCGACGGCAATATTGCCGAGGGTATGAACCAGGTGCAGACTGATATGCAGAATAAGGCTGTCTATTATGTGATGACTGTTCTGTACAATGCGCTGAAGAACGCTAAGGGCGTGAAGCACTTTGCTGAGTCCACCGGTATTACCAAGACCGGCGTTGACAATATGCTGAAGTCCATGCGTCGGTACGGCAAGGTCAACATCGCTGGTGACTACTCTGTGGTTAGCCAGTTTAACGATTTTGCTGGGTTCAAGTCTCTGGCAGCTGACGAGACGCGGTACGCAAACACTATTGTCGCTGAGGAGATTCGTAAGACTGGACTTGTCAATTTGTACAACGGCGCAATCGTGACCGAGCTGCCCAACGCAATTAACTGGACGAAGCTGAATGCTGCGGGCACCGACTACGATCTGTATATGCCCCAAGGTCTGCTGTTCTTCCTGCCCCGTGGCGCTGTGTCCCCGCTGCAGGTCTTCCTGCGTGGTGGTCTGACCACTATGACTGGTGACGACATCGTGACTCGGCAGCATCTGACCCGCTTCGACATGGAACTGGGCGCTGGTGTTGCGGAGGGTATGGAGGATCAGATCGGTCTGATTTCCGACACCAACTTTGAGGCACCCACCGCCTAAGCGACGAACTAAATCAAAGAAAACTAAAAGGGAGGGGTAAAACCCTCCCTAATTTTCAATAACAAGGAGAATCGTTATGGCAACAAATAACAATGTCCTGGTAAATAATCTGTGCGCTTGGCCTCTCTCTTTCTGGCGTAAAGCTGGGCAGGGTGATGTTGAGATCCCCGCGAACGCGAAGAACTGGCCTCTGCTGTCATTCGAGGAGGTTCAGGCACAGATTCAAACTGGGAATAGGATGTTCACTGGCACAGACGGTATGGGCAACCATGCTCGTATTCAGATTGTCAATGATGAGCAACGTAAGCAGCTTTTCGGCCTGGAAAGTGTGGAGACAGACGCTCCTGCTCTGCTGAACCTGGATGCTGTCAAGGCATTGCTGAATATCCGTACTAAGGCCAAGTTCAACGAGCAGCTTAAAGCAATGGTAACAACCGATGCTGAGAAGAAGATGCTGGTAGAGTTGGCACAGCAGGCCGGGTCAGATGATGTTGAGGCGTGGAAGGTGGATGCCCTACGTGCTCTGGCTGAAACTGCCGCCGTTTAGGTCTGAGAGAGGAGAGGGTATGGAATATGCCTAACGCTAAGAGAACAACCTTTGCGGATATTGAGAAAACCTTCCATTCCATGCCTTTGACGAAATTTGAAATCCCAGAAGGATTAGAGGCAGAATGGCTTGCCACAGCGGTTGCAGATTATGAGTTGAATTTAAGCTGCGACTTGCGGTATAACGAGAAAACACAAAAGTTTGCCGGCAAACTGGATAGAACCGTTTGCCGGACGCTGGCGCAGATGATGTATGTGTCTTATCTGCAAAGGGAATTGAGCCGTGTCATGGCCTTGAATGGTATTTACGGTAAAGATGTACAGCTGACAGGGCAGGATGCTACAAAGCGTGTGACCAAGCAGGAGCTTGACGATCAGATTGCTTTGGTTGAAAGACTGCTCCATCGGCAGAAAGATCATACGTATGGATAAGGGGTGGTAATATGTCAGAGGAATCCAAGAGCTGGTATCGGATGACACGCCCCCTTTTCAACAGCGGTTTTGAGGATGATGAGTTTTGGGCATATGGTCAGGATGGCTTTCAGGAGGTGCTTGACTCTTTTATCGGGGCCGATGTGTTGATCTATGATAAGGCTGTATATGCCCAGCCACAACAGGTAAGAGCAATCGTTCAAAATAAGACCAGCGATGTTTACAACAGCACGACAGTACGACAAATTCTCTGTAATATTGGAATTTTGAAGTGCGGGCAGTATGTGAAATACGATGGAGCATTCTGGCTGGTCAGTGCGTTGCCAGACAACAACCGTATTTACGAAAAAGCGGTATTGTGGAAATGCAAACATTCCATTCGATTTGTTTCCCCGCTGACTGGTGAGATTGTAGACTATCCAGTATTTAGCACCAATAGTACACAGTACGGTACAGGTGAGTTGGAAAAGACCCACATGAATGTTGGAGAAGATCAGCATTTAATTTATCTCCCATTTAACCAAGAGACGATTTTGCTGGATGACAATTTCCGCTTTATCATGGATAAAAGACGTGACAAGCCAAGTGTCTATCGTATTACAAGGGTAGATCCTGTTTCTTATGCGGTAGGCAGTGAGCGTGAGGAGGATGGGTTAATTCAATGGTCAGTGCTGCAAGACCAGCTGAATACCGCAACAGACAGTGTTGAACTGATGATTGCAGATTATCATGCTGCTACCTCTGGTGGTGTAGAGGAAGTACCAGGGTCAACGGCTTCTCTCATATTGACTGATTTGGACGGAGACTTCAGATTGGCAAGTGGCGAAACAAAGCAAGTACAGGTTCGTTGTTTGACGGCTGATGGAGATCCTATTGATCCACCTCAATACCACTTGGAATGCGACTTTGGCGGTGCAGTCAGTATTATCGCAGAGGAAGATGGTGTAATTACATTACAGGCAAAGAGCGATCCATCTTATGTTGGAAAGCAAATTGAAATCAAAGCGATCAATGACGAACTCGCGTGTGAGGCTGTCATTACTATTCAAATCGTGAATTGGTAGGGAGGTGAAGAGAGTGCCGCATTTTGACGCGATGATTCAGCAAAAAATCCTTTTGAAGCGTAAGCTGCTACAAAATCAGGCAGTGGTAAACCTGCTTTGTAATGTGGGCAATAATGTAGTGGAGTTTGAGAATATCAGAACGGGAAGCAAAAGTCCTGCGGCGTCTCTTATCAAAACTCACTTTTATGTCCCAGATACACAAACAGTAGATAAAAACTTCATTACGATGCGTAGCCGTGTGGTATATACCGACTCGAATGTGGTGAAGGAGACGGGGATCACCGTCTATATCATCTGTAACGAACACCAAATTGACTTGCTGCAGGGTTCCAGAGCGGATCTGCTGGCAGATGAGGTTGATTGTATTCTGAATAACGGAGAGGAACCTTTGTTTGGGCTGGGAGGAATTGTTCTGAGCACAGCAGATGAGGTTCAGTTTAACGAAGGATATTCTGGGTGGCAAATCCCATATATCACTCACGAGAGGAATAGGAGCGCAGAACTGTTATGATTGATAGTCTAACTGCGCTGACAGGCGAAGCGTACAAAATTACACCAAAAATTGGAGTGAGGAACCCAACATTGAGGGAGATCTACCATTATGGGGAGCAGCAGTATTTTGGACTTGCACAGACAATTTGTGCAACACCCGCTGACCGTAAGGTAGAGATATGGGACGCTATGAATACTTATTGGGATAGGATAGACGAGTATGAGTTGTTTGTGTCTACGTTTAGAGCTATCCAGTTGCGTGACACGAAGATACTGTTTGGGGATTTAGATGTGGCTTCGTTTCAACCTATGCCCTCAAAGAACCTCAAAGATTTTGTTCTTGTGAATCGGGATGGGGCGGTAATCGACCGTGCGGTTTACAAGTTGCTAACTGATTATCTACGGCATATCCATCAGTTCAAAAAGAATGAAGTGAAGCCGTATGACGATTATACCAGAGATATTATGATCGAGGCGGATCGGGATGATCGCGAGGACGCAGCAAACAAGCCGTTCAAGTCCATGCTGAAACCACTTGTTTCTTCGGCAATAAACCTGCCTGGATCTCAATTTCGATGGGATACTGTTTGGGATGCACCTATCGGAGTGTTTATGGACAGTATTATGCGTATGCAAAAGCGTGACCATTACTATTTCACAATGCTTGGAATTTATAGTGGTTGCGTTGATATGAAAAAAATCAACAAAAAAGAGCTTGAATGGATGTCTGACTGACACCTGCGGCTAACAAGAAAGGATGGTTAATTATGCCTAATTTTGACATTAAGAGTGCTGTTATCAACAGATTTCTCCGTCTAACCGAGGTAGATCTGGAGTCTGGTATGGTGAATTGGGTGCTCAGAAACATCGAAAGCCCCCAGGCTGAGTTCACTGGCGAATCTGTGGATAAGACCGACGAGCGTGGTATTCTAATCTCACGTTTTGATACCGCCAAGGGTTTCACTCTGTCCGGCGAAAGTTCTAAGCTGGAGCTTGGCCTGATGGCTTCTCAGCTGGGTACTGAGGTTCAGGTGGCGACCGCCGACAAGAAGATCAAGGGTGAGGATTTCGAGATCATCACGATTGTGGAGGACAGTGGTGAAAAGAAAGCTACCATGGCTTATACCCCGACGACTACCCCCAGTGTGGTGTACGCGATCAACAAGGACAAGTCTCTGGGCGATCCCATTGAAGTCGGTACTGCTGATGAAAACGCCAAGATTACCGGAAATGTTATCACGCTGCCTGATACCTATACCGGAAGTCGTATTGGCGTGCTGTATCAGTACGAGACGGACGAGGCCGTTCGTGTGACCGACAGCTCTGAAACCTTCAACAAGAATGCCAAGTATATTGCCAAGATCCTGGCTGAAGATGTGTGTGGTGTGACCGCTGCTATCACTATTGTGATTTCCAAGGGTAAGCTGGACAACAACTTCAGTCTGAATCTGACCACCGAGGGCACCCACCCCTTCAGCATTTCCGCCATGAAGGATTACTGCTCCGAGGAGGAAGAGCTGTGCTACATCCTCATCGGTAAGGCAGTTGGCGTGGGCGTGTAAGCGATGAAGCGTCATTGCCGGGTGTGCGGTGCAGAGTACGAGTATTGCTATTCCTGTGAAAAGGTTCATAGCTGGCGTGCTCTGACCGACACCGCCGACCATTACTATATTCTCAATGTCTTGATGGAATATCAGGGCGATCACGATGCTGTGAAAGCCTATCATGCTCTTAGCAAACGTGGTGTGAATATTCGAGAGACAGACGGCCTTTTGCCGAGTGTGAAAATGCTCATGGTGGAAATCGCCTCAAAAGTGAAAGGTATGAATGGGACGAGAAAGAAAGCTGTTCCCGCTGGTCAGGCGGTCGTTGAGAAGAAGGATGAAAAGCAGTTGCATTCAACAGATGATGCTGAGGTAAGTGAATAAGAATAAAGAAGAGGCGTTGCAGAAAATAGGCTGCAGCGCCTCCTTTTTCGATTTGGAGGTGAGTAGAGGTGAATATCCTGGCCGTTGATCAGGCCAGACATGGTGCGTGGGCTGTTTTCGATTATGAAGAAAAGTCTCTGGTTGACTATGGGACGTGGGCTTTTGAGAGCAAAAATCATACATTTGAACAGGCAATTTTGCACATCGAGGCGTTGATAAATGAAGTGATACACACGCGCTGCATTGATGCGGTTTTCTTTGAGGACATTCAGTTGAGAAAGAATGTGCAATCTTTCAAGAAACTGGCACAGTTGCAGGGTGTACTCGTAAATCTGTGTGAGAAAAACGAATACCTTTATGGTCTTGTAGCACCAACGCAATGGCAAAATTTTTGTAAAGCACGAGGCAGAACTACCAAGGAAATCAAATCCAAGGTAAAAGAGGTGGAGCTTGAACCAAAGAAAAGTTCCAAAATTCTTTCTCTGCAATTTGTGCGGGAAAAGTTCGGAATCGAGACTGATAATGACAACCTTTCGGATGCAATCTGTATTGGTCACTATGTCGTAAACAATTTGGAAATATCAAAAGGAGAGAAAACATGAGTGCAAACATGAAGAATCGTATTTGTGGTGAATTTGCCGAGGACTTTGAGGACATTCAGGATTTGATGGAGGATGTGCTTCCTGAACCTTCCTTGCTTGAATACTATCGTCGGCTGAAAAAGAGGGAAATTCTCTGGAACGACGAAATTGATGATGCCACAGTCGACATTGCGCTTTACATCCGAAAGTGGAATGCAGAGGATAGAGGCATTGAACCGAAGGATCGTCGGCCTATCAAAATCCTTATCAATTCAGACGGCGGCAGTGTGGATACAGTGCTACACATCATTGATATGATCCACTTATCTAAAACCCCCGTTTATACCATTGGCATGGGACGAGTTTATAGTGCTGGTGGCCTTTTGCTGATGGCCGGTCACAAACGGTATATCTTCCCTCATACCAGTTGTCTTATTCACGATGGATCTTCTGGTGCAATCGGCAGTATTGGCAAAATGTTGGATAACTTGGAATTTACCAAGGAGCTGGAGGTGCGGATGAAAGCGTATATCATTTCCAGCACTCACATTACGGAGGATGTTTATGACAAGAACTACCGGCGAGACTGGTTTATGTTCAGTGAAGAAATGATTAAGTTGGGAATCGCTGATGAGATTGTGACAGACATTGATACCATTCTTTAAGGAGTGAAAAATATGGCGCGGAAAAATATTGGCGTGAGCATTCATGATGTTCCTATTACCCTTTCTGAACACCCGTTTTATGGGCTGAGGCTGGATGAACAGCAAAAGATTTTTCGGGATGCGATTTGGAGCAAGGAGAAACTGGTTGTTTTCTGTAACGCCAAGGCAGGTACAGGAAAAACACTTATTGCTACTGCCACGGCCAATCTTCTATATGAGTATGGCAGAAGCCAAGGCATTGTGTATATCGCTTCACCGACACAGGAACAAAAACAAGGTTTCCTAAAGGGAACTATCGAAGAAAAATCCGAACCGTATTTCGAGCCGTTTTATGAAGCGTTAGATAAGATAGGTGTGAATCGGAACACCGCATTTTATGACAGTTCTATCAACGAGAAGTACCAGAGCGCCTACATCGAATGTTTGACACACACTTTTCTGCGAGGCACGAACTTTGAGAACAAGGTAGTTATTGTAGATGAAGCCCAGAATTTCTACTTTGATGAGTTAAAAAAAGTGCTAACACGTGTCCATGATAGCTGCAAAGTAATTGTTATCGGACATGACGGACAGAACGACCTTATTTCCAATCCGGAGCGTTCTGGATTTGTGCCTTACATGGAGTGGTTTAACAATGATGAGCGGACGGCAGTTTGCCGTCTGGAAAAGAACTATCGTGGCTGGATCAGTCAACACGCGGATGATTTGACTTACAATCTGGCTATGAAAATGAACTGATTCTGGAGGATTATGATAATGAAGAAAATCGCAGTGAATACTGTAAAAGCCTTTCTAAAAGAGCACAAGCGTGAAGACGCATATACCCAGACATTCACCATGGGAGACAGTTCTTTTGAAGTGGCCTTTCACACAGCGTTGACAGTAAGTGAGAAAACCACCTTTATCAATCGGGTGATTTCCGGTTGTTTTGATTCTACGGGCAAATTCCGGCCTGAGTATGTTTCCCCTATGCTGCGGGCCACAATTATGCAGATGTGTACGAACCTTCCGCCCCTGACTCTCAAAAACGAAACAGACGATGAGGGCGCTGCGGCATTGGATTTGAACGGCATGAACGAGCTGTATTTGGCTCTCAATCTGGATGCCGTGCAGAATGAGGGGTATCAGGCTATGTTGGGTGAAATGGTTGCCCTCTGTACTCAAGCTATCGACTGGAAGAAGGGCTGTACTTTGAGTGGTAACACAACGGAGAACGCTCTGCGTGATTTGATTGTGGCTCTGATTACAAAGGTGGATAGTCTGAATGTGAGCGACCTGATGCAGTTTGCAGGTGATCTGTCTGTTGCGACAAAGGGGTTAGACGAGGGCGGCATTTTGCAAGGATTACTTAAACTCCACGAGGGGAAGAAAGAGTAAAAGAAGGAGGTGGCGGCATGGGTACGACTATTCGTGAAGCTCTTGCGGCAGCGAACAAAAAATTGATGGGAAAGATTGACGATGCCATGAATAATGAAGTATTCAAAGAGATTCAAGACGAAGAAGCCGCCACCATTTACGAGGTTATCTATAAAGTCTATACGCCTCGAATGTATCGCAGACGCGGAGAATATGGCGGTATGGCTGACCCTTATAACATTGAAATTGAGGGAGGAACATCCCGTGGTGGAGTTATGGCGGTAGTCAACTTAACCGATCCGAATCCGGGCGGCTGTATGAGCGAGGGACAGGTGACGACCGGGAAAAATCTTCCCGAACTAATCGAGTACGGGCATGGGTACAAGTTTTATCAATACGACTTTCCGAAACAAGGCGCGGCCTATATGGGGCCGCGTCCTTTTACTGCAAAAACGATTGAACACCTAAAAGCAAGTAAAGCACACATCACTGCTTTGAAAGCAGGATTACAAAGGCAGGGTGTCAAAGTGAAATGATTTTTGAAATAAAGGGTGGTGAGAAAAGATGGACGAAGATCTGAAGATTGTATTGACGAGCGAACTGGAGGCCGACGAACAGGCTTCCGCACAACGAATTTCAGCGCAGCTTCCTAATATTGCGAAGATGATCAACTCGAAAAGCACTATCAAGGTTGGCGTTTCTCTGGATAGCTCTAACATTCAGTCTGAAGCCCAAAAAGTAAGTCGGCAGATCGCTCAGGCAACGAAAACACAAGGTATCGGCGTTACGTTGAATTTGGATCAAAGCTCTGTTGCAAAAATCCGGCAAGAGCTAAACAACTTGAAGGTCAGTCCTGATATTTCTCGCGCCATGACCGACCAGCTGGATAAGATGGGCATTCAGATTGATCGGATTACTGGGCGGTGGCAAGCAGTCAACGGTGAAGAGGAGCGAATGCTGAACCTGACTATTCAGGGCACAGATCAGATGCAGCGCACGGTCACTTATTTGCAGACCTACAACACTGAGACGGGCGAAATCAACACCCACTTGACCAATGTGACAGCCAATCTTGAACGCCAGCGGAATGTCCAGGAGCAAATTGCAAAGCAGGCGCAAAAGGATAATGAATCACGAGTTTCATACTTAAATCGGCAGTTGTCTATTTTGGCCGATGTCCAGGCTGCTTATGCTGGTTCCACCTCTGTAAAGCCGATCAAGGATAGTTCACATTTGGAAACGCTGAATAATACCTATACTGCTCTTAATGCTCAAATTCAGAATATGATTTCTGCTGAGGGGCGTTTGGACAATGTGCAGCGTTCCAGCCTGGAGGCGCAGATTGCTAATCTGCAACGACTTGTAAAAGAGTATCAGAATGCGGAGTATGTAGCGACCAAGCTGAGGACAAAAGACATCGGTTCAATCAAGGGCGACCAGCTTTCCGGTTTGGAGGCTTTGGAAAAACGGCTGGAGGCTGCGGGAACGCTCACCGAGACATTTAAGACGAAAATCGACGGACTGAAGACCTCTTTGCAAAATGTTGGCACTAAAGATGAGCTTGTGACATTTCTTAACAGCTTTGACCAGCTGAATAACGATGTGTCTGTGTTTCAAGAGCGGCTACGTGGTGTCAATGCTATATACACTCAGTTGATTGGTTTGGATAAACAGATTACCTCTGTGCAAGCTCAAATGGTGAAGTTAGACCCCAAAGCCGATCAGAATAAGTTGGTTGCTTTGCAGGGGCAGCTTGCAGTCCTACAGAACCAGAGAACTACCTTGGAGGGACAACTGGTTCCTTATGTGGATATCGTTCAATACGCACAACAGGCGGCGGCTCTTGAACAGAGCCGCCTTTTGAATGGTTCTCAGCTGGTATATACCCAGATGGAAATTGCGGATAAGGCGAGAGAATACGATGCCGCTATGCAGCGCATTCCGAGCACTATCGCTGATTTGCAAACTAAATATAATCAGCTGGTGCAACCCACGGAGTCTGTTACTCGGAATATGAGACAGCTTCGGGAACTGGCGTCGCAATATAGCTCGAATATGGGCGATCGGGAAAAGGTTCAGACATATGAACGGCTGCAACAACTAATTGGAGCGTGCAGCAAAGAGATGTCTGAGCTGATGCGTGTCCAACGTGGCGAGGTCAACGATTTTAGATTCACTCAAAGTCTGGAAAAGGCAAAAGCGGATTTGGCAACCGTTGGAAGAACGTGGAGTGCCTTAAAAAAAGATCCTGGATTGAACGCACAGTTCCAGCAGTTGGAAGCAAATCTCAGACGAGTAAACAGCCAGGCAGATTTGACTAAGTGGACAGCACAATTCAGTGCGTTTAAGTCTGAGGTTAAGGCGGCAGGGAAGAATATGCAATCCCTTGGCGATGTTCTGAAGAACAATGTCGGTAAGGTATTGCAGTGGGTTTCAGCTACAACGCTACTGTTCAGAGCCTTTCGTTTGCTGAGGTCTGCGATTTCAACGATTATCGACCTGGATACGGCTATGGTGGATTTGCGTAAGGTTACAGTGGCAACAGAGGCGGAGTATCGCAATTTCTACGCTACTGCAAACGATACAGCAAAGGCACTTGGAGTAACGACAGAGGCGGTCATCTCTCAAACCGCTGAGTGGGCACGTTTGGGTTATACTATGGCCGAGGCCGCAGAGTTGTCTAAAAACTCTGCAATTTTTGCGGCAATTTCTCCTGGTATGGACATTACTCAGGCAACAGATGGTCTGGTCAGCGCCTTGAAAGCGTTTGATGAAATCGACGTAAACGATTCCTTGGACGGTATCATCTCTAAGGTTAATGATATTGGCAATAAATTTGCTGTTTCCAATAAGGATATCGTAGAGGTTATGACCAGAAGCTCTTCAGCAATGAAAGCGGCGAATAATACTTTTGAGGAAACTGTGGCTCTGGCTACTGCCGCTGTGGAGATTACAAGAGATGCCTCCAGTGTCGGTAATGCTCTGAAAACTGTGTCTATGCGTATTCGTGGGTATGACGAAGAACTTGAAGAGTATTCAAACGATGTCGCTGAATTGACAGGGGATATTGCGGATCTTACCAAAGTTGCCAGCAATAATAACCAAGGTGTTAGACTGTTTGAAGTTGGCGATCCCGATACTTACCGTTCCACATATGACATTCTTCAAGATATCGCAACAATTTGGGATGAGCTGACAGATAAGAACAGGGCACAACTGCTGGAAGTTTTGTTCGGCAAACGGCAAGGCCAGATTGGTTCGGCTATTCTTTCCAATTTTGAGCAGGCTCAAAAAGCTATCGAAACAATGGAGAATAGTGCTGGTAGTGCAGAACGCGAAATGGATAAGATTACCCAGTCTTTGGAATACAAGCTCAATACTCTACAACAGACCTGGGTTGGCGTTGCCCAAAATCTATTTCAGACCGATGATTTGAAATTGGTTGTTGACGGCCTGATTGCTGTTTCTAACGTGATTGACCGTTTAACACAGTCTCTTGGTTTGTTTGGATCTGGTGCTCTTATCACAACCATTGCACTGATTGCAAAGTTCAGATCGACGATGGGGTCTTTACAAACTACAGTATTGCCTGCTGTAAATGCAATTAAGGCATCTGGGGTAGCTATGGATGGTAGTGCGGCAAGCGTACAATTCTATGCTACGAAACTGATAGGGCTGGACAAGTCTCAACAGGCAGCTGCTATGAGCGCACTTGGACTAACTGCGGAGCAGAAGAAACAGATCACAACGATGTCTGCTCTAATTGTTTCTGCCCAAAGATATACAATCCAGGAGCTTGCCGAAAAAGCGTCTACGGATAAAGCGACCGCTTCAGCCCTTGCTAAAAATATGGCAAAGGCCACTGAAAAGAGAACAACGGAACAGCTTTCTGCCGCAATGATGGTGGAAATTCTAAATTCCAACAAATTGACCGCTACCCAAAAGCAGGCGATTATTGCATCTTTGGAACAAGCTGCGGCAAACGAAACCCAAGCATTTTCATGGAAAGTTGTCGGCGCAAATGCCAAGGCAGCGCTTGCAGCTATGGCGACTAATCCCATGACGTGGATTATGCTGGCGGTAACTGCGGTTATGGCATTGGTGCAGGCGTGGCAGAGCTATAAGCAGGCGCAAGAGGAAGCTCGTCAAGCGGCGATTGATGCTGCGAACTCGGCGGCTACACTCAGCGATGAAATTGTGGATTTGACAGGTCGCTACTTGGAGTTGAGCGAAGCTGTTAAAACAGATGATTCTGTCAAGGAAGATTTGCTTTCTACCCAAGACGAGCTTATTGACAAGCTCGGAATAGAAAAAGATCGAATCCAGGAGTTGACCGAAGAGTACGGGAACCTTACGGACGCAATTAAAGCAGCCGCGATAGAATCTCTCCAAGCGTCTGAGCGCGATTTGCGTGGTGGTCTTAACGCTCAAAAAGATGAGCTTTTATCAACTGGGAAAGGCTCTGGCCCCGCCAACAAATCAATGAACCACATAATTACAACATGGGGAGCAGATGAAGCGGATATTAACCGGAAAGGGTTGCAAGCTCTGGTTGACGCTGGATACATTTCGGATGGCTCATTTGCTCCACGTGGTATGGAATTGTGGTTGCCCAGTGAGGATGATTTTGATCTTTCAACTGTTGAGGGAGTCATTAACGCCTATGAGCGGTTGGGTAAAATGCTGGATATTGTGTCTGAAACTGCTGGTTCGGATAACGAAGTCTACAATGCCTTATTTGATGCCTACAACAAATGCTCATCCGCAGTAAAGAGTTATCAGGACAGTATTTCGTCGTTGAACAACAATTTGGCTGAACAGTATATGTTGCAAGGCTTGATTGGAAATGAGATCCCGTCTACGGAAGATGAGTTCAACGACTATCGGCAGAGCGTGATAGCTGCGGCTGAGGAGAGCGGAGAATTTATTGGCTCAAGTCAAGATATTGCGAACGCTGTTGACTCTGTTCTGAAAAGCCAGTCGCATTTCGCGGCTTTCTATGCTGAGGATTTGGCTGGAGCCTCTGAGGAGACGGGTCGCTATATTGCACAGCTTCAAAAGTTGCCAGAGGTGCTTTCAAAACTGAAATCAGCTTATGATGTTTTGGAGGCGGCTCAAAAAGAGATGGCAGACGGCGGAGGGTTGTCTGCTGATACTATTGAAAAGCTGGCTTCTGCTGAGGACAATTATCTTGATTATCTCTATGAAGAAAATGGGGTTGTCAAGCTCAATACTGAGGCATGGAAAGAAAACGCCAATGTTAAAATGCAGAATGAGATGGCCGAAATCCAAAAGGAAATCGACTCGTTGGAAGAGCAAAATGAGGCTTTACGTGAGAATATTGCTTATTATGAGGAGCAACGTCAGCTTGGTAGTGATGGCGGTCTATGGAGTAATTTGATTGCTAAGGCAACAAATGAAATCAATGAGAATACCGACGCTATTGCTGCTAACCAAAATAAGCTGGCAATTTATGAGTCGTTGTATGGAAATATCACGGGAAGTCTGGATGCTTATAGTGCGGCACTAAACAACTTTTCCAACGTAGCAAGCACCATTGATTCTGTCTCCGATTCGTTCCAAACCCTTGCAGAACTGCAGGCTGAGGTTGCAAATGGGTTCTCGCTGTCATTGGACAAGGCTTTGGAGTTCGCTAAGGTTTATCCTGAAATTCTCAACAATGCTCAAGTATCTGCTGATGGACAGGTTATTCTGAACGAGGGTGTTGTCAACTCGTTTATTCAAGGAAAAAAGGCCGAGTTGGACGCACAGATTGATGCAGAGGTTGCCAAGCTGGAAGCGGATAAGGCCGTGTTGGAAGCGAAGGTTCAAGCAGCGCAGGCACAACTTGATCTCGCCCAAAATGTAGGTGAGGGAGAGGGTCAGATTGCTAAAGAGCTGGCGGAGTATCGTATCAACGCTGGCAATATTGTAGCACAAGCTCTGATTGACGCAGGGATTGATGAAGCTACTGCATTTAAGCTGGCGGCGGCAGCTATGGCCCAGAACGCAGAAGAGTTTGATCGTGTTGCTATGGAGGTCTGCACTGATGTAAACGGTAACTTTAATCAGGCCGCATATGCGGCAGCACAGGCTGTTTACAACAACATGACACAGGCGAAGCTGGATGTTGCTTCTTTTGCGAGACAATGCCAAGAAGCTGCTAAGGCTATGGCTGGAGTCGCTGGTGGTCAGGTTGCTGGATCAAGCGGTGTTCAGGGTGGCTCTGGTGGTGGTGTTGGCGGTAGTGGGATTTCTCTAAATCTAACAAGTGGGAGTTTCCAAGGTACTGATTATAACTATACTGCCAAGCAAACAAATCTGGACGATTTTATTTCGCAGATTCAGCTTGATATCTCCAGCTACCAGAATGCGATTGCTCAGATTGATGGACAAATTGCCGCGCTTCGTGCGTTGAAAAATATCCCCTTGAAAGATTTTAAGGGTGGATTAGGCTCTGGTGGCGGTGGAGGCTCAGGTGGTGGATCTTCTAAGGAAGTTGAAGAGTATATTGCTGACATTGACGCATACCGTGAAGCAATCGAGCGTCTGCGCAAGGCTCAAGAAGTCAGATCTAATATTGAGACGAGAATCGACGAGTCTGATAATCTGAAAGAGAAGATCCTATTGGAACGACAGTTGATTGGCGCTTACGAGCGTGAACAAGATGCTCTACACAATCTAAACAACCAGAGGGATAGCACAATCACAGCTGGCGTTGCAGCGCTCCGTGAGTTGGGCTTTGTTGTGAAGTACAATGCAGATACCAATGAACTCTGGATTGAGAATATGGAGCGTCTCAATGATCTGACAGCCGACAGCAAGGGAGAATACGATACCTTGCAAGAGGCGACAAACGCTCTTCGCAAGGAAACGGAAGATTTAATCGGTTCGCTGACCGATCTAAACGAAGAAAATCGGGATGCTTCTGCTAACTGGTGGGAGTTGCAGCACAGTATGAAAGATTCCCGTGAAGAGATTCTTTCTTTGCTTGACGCTATTGTGGAAGAGGCATCTAAGGCGGTTGATTCTATCCAAGACGTTTACGACACCCTACATGATGCCGCCGATGAGTATGCGGAAAGTGGATACATTACAGTTGATACTTTGCAGAACATTATCGGATTAGGTGTGAAGTATGTGGCGTATCTTATGGATGAAAACGGCCAGCTGGTCATCAATGAGGAGCGCATTCGTGATGTGATTGCGGCAAAGACACAGCAACTTGCAATCGAGAGTTCTTTGTCTTACATTGAGGCTTTGCGTATCGCGAAAATGGAGGGGAATATCGAAACCCTTAACAATTTGCTGTATGCTACCGAGGAAGCGACTGACGCTACATGGGGCTTCGTGTATGCAAGTTTGGCTATGGCAGGGCTGGATCAAGATCAGTATAAAGCAGCGCTGGACAACATCAATGCTATTCGTGCATTGGCTGACAGCGCTGTACAAAGCATTGGGCAAACTGCTGGCGGCGTGACTGACGAGCTGAAAAAGATGCAGTCTGGGCTTGACGATATCTTAAAGTACGTTATGGATATGTTGAAACAACGAATCAACGATCAGATTGACGCACTGGAAGATATGAAAGACGCTTACTCTGAAATCATCGACCAGAAAAAAGAGTCGCTGGATGCTACGAAGGATGAGGCCGACTACGAAAAAAAGCGTGCTAACAAGCTGAAAGAAATTGCTAAATTACAAGCTCGTATTGATGCGCTTAGTTTGGATGACAGTCGAGAGGCGCAGGCGGAACGGGCCAAGCTATTGGAGGAGATGGCTGAGTTACAGGAAGACTTGGCAGACGAACAGGCAGATAAGGCTTTAGATGCTACCAAAAACGCTTTGGATGATATGGAAGACGCCTATCATCAAGAAAAGGATAAAGAAATTGCAATTCTGGAAGATAGCATTTCCTCTTATCAAAAACTTTATGACATGGCGATCGACTATATTCAGAACCACTGGGATACACTGTATTCCGAACTGATTGATTGGAACACGCAATATGGAAGTGTGCTGAACAGTGAGATAACTACTGCGTGGGATAACGCTCTGGCAGCGGCACAACGGTATGGGAGCTATGTGTCTGCCCTCAAAAATATTGGTGCTGATATGGATGCTGCGGGTGCTACAGGTAAAGAGCCGAACACCGTTGTTGGAAATACGAATTATGGCAACCAGTCTTCAAATGATGAAATGATTCATGCCATTATTAAGCAAATGTACGCAAATAGCCAGGAGCATCATACGGCCAGTGACGCTCGCAAGAAAGAACTAAGCGATTATAGCTTGCGGCTTGGTGAACAACTGGCGCAGTACGGTGTCTACACTCATCGGGACAATGGAACCTGGTATATGGATGGGTCGAAAGAGCTTCTGTTCGATAAATATAAGAAGTACATTTACCATACGGGTGGTTTTGCTGGCGTGGATGGATCAGTCAAAGACAATGAGATTATGGCAAAATTGGAAAAAGGCGAACCGGTATTGACAGAAGCGATGTGGAATACAGTAACTGAGATGGTGAATCGAATGAGTAAGCTGTCCGCCGCATTTAGCGATATGCCTGGGTATGTTAATGCTCCTATTTTGCCCGAGTTGTCAAAGGTCAGCGCTGGTGCTGTGAGCAATGTGTATAACAATAGTTCTCAGCCTGTGGAAATTCATATTGGCGATACCATTATTCAAGGCAACGCAAGTCCTGAAACGGTGAACGGTCATGTCAAAGTTACTCGTGATATGGTCAACCAAATTGCACGGATTCTGAAAATCAGGATCTAAATTAGTCAGGGTGGGGAGATTTTCTTCCCACCCATTTTAGGCTGACGAAGCCGCCCAGACGGTGACATGTCTGGTATGCCCGCCTGTCAAGTGGGTTTGATGAGAGGAGGTGTGGCGGGTGTATAGAACCTATGAGTTTACTTTTGCAGATACTCCGGCTTCATTGTATGGAATGTTTGTTGCTGATATCGGTAGCAACAAACATAATAACAACGATTTTGGGAATCAGGCTAACATCGTAGAGACAAGAATTGCGAATCGGATTACTCCGCTGCATTTTGGTGTACGGTATCACGACCAGCCTTTGAGCTTTACACTTATTTTTGGAAGTGAGCAGTACATGGATCGCTACCAGTTGCAAGAGGTTTCAAATTGGCTGACTGGATATCAGGAGTATCAATGGCTTTCTATTGATCAGCCAGATATGGAGCATATTCAGTTTCGGTGTCTGATTCAAAAGCTAACACCAATCAGCGTGGGGTGGCTACCAATCGCTTTTGAGGCACAGGTACTGTGTGATTGCCCGTATGGATACAGTTATCCGTTTGAGGAACGTATTCAAATTAACGGTACAACAGAATATCGTTTCTATAATGACAGCACAATCAAAGAGAATTTGAAGCCAGATTTGAAAATTGAATTGGCGGCTGGTTGTACAAATTTTGCAATCACAAACAAGACTACAAAGCAGACACTCCGTTTGTCAGGTCTTCCAGCTGGCGGGTTGCAAATTCTTATCGACAATGAAAATGAAGTCATGGTGGAAAAAACTGATGGCTATGACTTGTACAGCTTTTTCAATTTTCAATTCTTTGAGGCAGCATCGGGAGATAATGAATTGATTTTCGATGGAAGCGGGACTGTTACAATCAGCGGACGCTATTTGTATAATGTTGGAGCATAACAAGAGAGGAGGTCAGAGATGTATCTAAACTATGCCAAAATTAAAAGTGGACAGAGAAAACAGCCTATGCTTCGGCTTCGCACTCTGGCCGGAAAAGAGCTTGGCCCAATTCCATATGTACATGATTTGAATTTTGCAATCAACTATGCAGAGTTGAGCACGATTTCATTTACAATCCCGTATCAAGTAAATGGAATGCTCAACCCCCTTTATGCCGCTGTTTCAAGTTTCAAGGTGGTTTATACAGAGGAGTTTGGCATCTATGTGTTGACTTCTCCCAGTAAAGAGGGCAATGGCGTGTCAGAAATAAAGACCGTTACAGGATATTCTTTGGAATATCTTTTCCAGAAGAAAAACCTATTTTTAGAAGAAGGTACTTATAATTTCTGGAATCCAGTCAATTCAGCAGATACGATTTTGGGTCGTATTTTAGAATTGGATCGGACATGGCACGTGGGCTATGTGGCCCCAAGGCTGATTGGGTGCTACCGCACATTTGACCAGTATGATAGTGATGCTCTGGGTTTTTGTTACGAAGACGCCATGGAAAAGTATCGCTGTGTCATTGTGTTTGATGTGTACGATAAGAGTATCAATGTATATGATGCCAACGAAAATCCGGAAACCCTACCCATCTATTTGAATTATAACAATCTGGTCGATGCAGTTAGTGTTGAGGAAATCCCAGAGGAGATGGTAACAAAGCTACATCTCTATGGTTCGGATGGTCTGTCGGTGCGGGATGTAAACCCCACAGGGACAGACTACCTTGTGGACTTGAGCTATTTTCTCTATAATGGGGATCTGGACATCAAAGTAGGGAACAGCAATACCACATTGGCAGACCGCGTGCGGGGATGGCAGCTGGAAATTGCGGAGAACCAGCAGTATTATACTGGGCTGGCTGCGTCACGGGCTTCTTTGACAGCACAGAAATTGATGGCCGAGTCCGATCTTGTAGAATTGAACGGTGAGATGGAGAGTCTGGTAGCACAGCAAAGTGTAACTATTCAGGCGTTTTCCCTAGAAACCACTGCAAGAGGACAGCAAACACAACAGGCAAACTTGGATCGTATCAATTCTCAGATTGCCGCAAAACAGAATGAGATCGACACACAACAGGCCAAAATCAACTCTCTACAAGTTGAAATTGACAGCTACATGAATGATATCAAACGGCTTACTGGACGATTGGAATTTTCATCATACTTCACACAGGAGGAACAGAAAATCCTCAACCAGTATTTTATTGAAAGCACCGTAGAGGAGGAAACATTTGTTGCTACGGATGTGGACACTTCTGCGGCAGGTGCAATTTCTAAGGTAAGCGGCACTGTGTCCATAAATGCTTCAAATATCGCACGAGTGGAACTGAGCCAGTTTGCAAAAACAATGTACACTTTGGCCGGCGGTACTGTTACGGTTGGAAACGCTGGTGTCTCCGCTGAAATCGTGCGGGGCACTTTGGATGTAAAGGGTGACAGCAGCTATGTATTGACGGCCTATCTGGGAAATACGAACTACAACAATCGGAAATTTAGCAGTGGACTTTTGACCATCGCTGGCAGGTTATCACGGTTTTCCAGTGATATTTCTGTGAGGACGGAGCAAGGAATTACAGAATATAAAGGAACAAGACTGAGCTTCAGTACAAGCAATGCTGATTCATATTTTACAGTAAATGTGAGTGAGTTTCAACAATATTCTGTTGCAATGGAGCTATACGACTTTGGTACGGATGTTCTTTCCGATTACGCATGGCCTGTGTATGAGTTTAGCGTAGATAGCGCCAATTTCCTTTACCACGAGAAATTTGAACCGTTCAAAAATAGGCTGGAACTTGGCAAGGCGGTCTATTTAGAATTGGGCAGTGAGGGATTGGTTAAGCCAAAGATTATCGGTTTTGAGCTGAACTTTGAGAAAATCAATGAGTTCAAGCTGGTGTTTTCTAACCGCTACCGTTTGCGGAATGGGGCGGAGAGTTGGACAGAGGATATCAGAAACTCCACTCGTTCAAGCCGAAGTTTTGACGCCAGCAAGTATATCTATAACCGTACTGCTGACAAAGCAACCGAGATCGACATTTTTATGAACGATTTGCAAAAAGGTGCTGTTGACGCAGTGCTTTCAGCGAAAAACCAAACGGTTGTCTTTAACGGTTCAGGCATTCATGTTGGTGGTGATTCCAAATATCAGATGCGGATCATCGACAATATGATTGCCATGACAGATGACGGCTGGAAAACAGCAAAATTGGCGATTGGACGCTTTGCGTCTCCCGAAACCGGAGTGCAGTGGGGTGTTAACGCGGAACTAATTGCTGGTAAGCTGATTATCGGCAATAACCTTGTACTTCAAAATCCGTTGATTGACGAAAATGGAAACGTGACTGGCACCATGATGTTTCAAGTGGATAGCACCGGAGCATGGCTGTATAATTCACGGATTGTTTTGCAGAGCAACAACGGACTTATCATCGTAGATCCCGATTATGGTATTGTGGCTGGTACAAAGCTCCTGTTCAATACAAATGGTACTACTGTGACACCTGAATTTCTGGACAAGGCCGGCAGTATTACCTATGACTCTGAGGGAATGCCGGCAAATGCGAACTTCTATTTGGATGTAAATACTGGCAATGCCTACTTCCGTGGAAAACTGATCGCCAAGAGCGGTACGATTGGCGGATTTACGATTGCTGACAGCTACCTTTATTCTGGGTCAGGCAATACACGTGTAGCTATCAACGGAGGAACAAGCTATTACTCAGAATACGCTTTGTGGGCGGGCGCAAGTAATCCTTCTATCGCTCCGTTTTGGGTTAAGAAAAACGGTGATTTTCACGCTAAGAACGGTGATTTCAGCGGAACATTGAGCGCTGCAAAGCTCAGTGGGTCGTTGACAGCTCTTGCTGGTGCAGAAATTATCGGCCCAGCTATTTATGTTCCGAATAAATCTAACCCGAAATTTAAGGTGGATTCTGCTGGCAATGTTAGTATGACTGGAAATCTGACATTGAGTAATGGTGCAATTAAGTGGAGCAATCTAAATTATAGCTTGCAAAACACAATTAACGGCGCATATGATGCCGCTGCTGATGCCGCTGAGGATGCTGCAGCCGCCGCAAGAGATGCTTCTGACGCTGAAAAACTGGCAAGAAAAATTGCTAATGGTGAGTTCAACAACGGAACATTTATCAATGGAACTGAGATCTACAGCCCAACGATTTACGCAGATGAGTTTATTGTTAAACCTAAAAATGCCGCTGGGTATAGTAAATGGACTGGCGGATACAGTATGTATGGTTATTTTGGGAACTATCTCTACAAGATGCTTTCAATTTCTTACATTGACACTGGCTTCGGGCCGGAAGTTGAGTTCTGGAGTCCAGATGGTGCATATGCTTACTGGGCTTTTCCACGAACTACTTTTTCTGGGTATTTGAATTTCCAAAACGCCCATATTGAAGGACTCTCATTAGAGGCAACATTCGGATAAGGCAGGTGAGTTAATTGGCTTCATTTACTGTATCTTGCACCGACACCACTGTTACGATGCGAGTGTCTGGGTTGAAAAGTGGGCAAAAAGTTCGGTTTTATGTAAGAATAGATCCTGGAAGTACAGTCTATGTAGACCGAACATATACTGCTACTTCGTCTTCGCTTTCCAGGTCGTTTAGTGGTTTGAAGCCAAGCACCGACTATGCTTGCAATGTCAAATTGGACGATACAACATGGATTGGCACAAGATACTTTACCACGGATAGTCCAGAGATAAAGGTTGAGCCATGGTCTTGGTCAAGATCGAATGGAGACGCCTCAGCTTCGCAAACAAGCGCCGCTTACTCTGCCGTTAGAAATAAGGGCAAAGTAAGCGGTTTTTCATATCTTGTATGGAACGATATGGTGAATAAGGTTAAAGAAATCCTTGATGCCAAAGGTCTTTCTTGGAACAACAGATTCGCTTCATATGCAGGTACATTGATGAGTTCTGGAAGTAGGACTTTAACCGCAACAAAATTCAATTCGCTTCGATACAATATAGGACTACATTATTCAACAGGAATTGACACTGTTTTTCGTGGTGATACCGTGTACGGCTGGTATTTTACTACTTTGACAAGCTGCATGAATTACTGGCTTAACGACTAAGGAGGGTAATGAAAATGACAAAAATTGAAATCGTACAGCATATCGCAAATATTCATAACTGTTTGGCACAGATTCAAGTCTGTGGTGATGGTGCTATTATGATGGGCGATACTTTGAAGGAACTGCGTTTTTTAGTGCAAGAGCTTCAAAAGGATATTGAGGCAGAGAACGCATCGGAGGAGGAGCAAAGCAAAACGGAAGAATAAGGAGGGGATGATATGCACATTCCAAACCCATATACACTACCAGCATTTGATTTTGTTGGTGGATCGACTCAGGATCTGATCTTTCATTGCTATTTTTTCAAAACGAAGAAACCACAGGATTTGTCCGCTTGTGTAGCGGACTTTTCTATTATCAATTTTGTAAATAAAAATGGTAAGCCGCTCCTATCAAAGCAAATGGAGATTAGACCAGATCCAAATAGAGACGGTGATGTAAACAATGTGGTTTGTGTTACGTTAGAGGCGGATGAGACGGTGAATCTGCCTGCGGGTAAGTATATCTACCAAATTACCATCCGTGATATTTCTGGTGAAGTTGAAATTCCCAATCATGGGCTGATTCATATTATCAAAAATATTAACCAAGCATTTATTCGATAGTAGATGATCTGATAGCGTTACACAAATTAAAGAACAAGGAGGATGCAAAATGACTACGACATATTTTCTGAATCTTGCTGCCGGTAATATTTATCGGACGAAGGAAACTCCGGCCATTCCTACAGAATACTGGATTGGCCTAAGCACTACTGCACCCAATCTCAACGGTACGAATGTTTCCGAGCCGGTTGGTAGTGCTGGCTATGCGAGGGTTAAGCTCGATATGCTGAGTGAACCTGCTTCTGGTGTTGTTACAAACGAAGCAAACATTGATTTTAACGAAAGTACCGCAAGCTGGGGTACGGTGACACATTTTGTTGTGTTTGACGCCCAGAATGGAGGAAATCTGCTTCAGTATGGAGCACTGTCAACTCCTCGCTCTGTGGAGGCGGCTACTATTATGACCATTAAGGCTGGATATCTGAACCTGTCTGTGCAAAACCCGACGTGATAGAAAGAAAGGTGGGGTAGATCTATGTCAAAGGAGTTTGATATTTTTTTGAAAAAGCACATTATCGAATGTGATTTGCTTATCTACTCCATTCCATATCGTGACGGTATCTCTGTGACAGATCGCCTTATTTTGAATGCTGCGCTTGAAAGCTATTCGCTTTATAAATTTGTGGCGGTTCAAACTGGATCACTGCTTACTGCACATATTGATGAGATGATAAAATTGTGCAAAGAGCGGTTGAGCATCGAGATGACATTTGGTGCTTCGGCAGAAATTGAGGTGCATAACAACCTGTACATTCAAAACGATCCAATCGTTTTTGATACACCAGCTGTAGAGACTATCGAACTGGTTATGAATGAGTTCAACAATGGACTTATCCTAACTGCTGGAGACATTGATACGCAGGTGGCGTTGTCTGCCGGTAAAGTGAATTTGGCATTACTGCTTAATGCAGATGTGATAGGAACTAAAAAGACAAGTTTGATTAGAGCCGACAGCGGTTTCTTTCTTGATTCCGATATTCGTGAAGTCAATCAGCGGAATTACATTGAAACAGATACGGCACTGGAAATGGGCGCGACTCTTCAAAGTCTTTGTTACCAACTAACGATTGAGGCGAGTGCGGCATTTGAACTTATGGCAATGGTCGTCGGCACAGAAATACGGCATTCACTTGGTAGATGGTATAACGGTCTTGCTATTGGTGCTAATGTGAAAGGGACAAATTCTCAGAAGTTTGAAAGAGCAGAGGCAATTATCCAGCTCATGGAGAGTGCAACAGGAACGCTGGTGAAAGTGCTATACCTTTCTGATTGCGGTATGGCACTTGATGTTGCTGATGCAAACTTTGGGCTAAAGCGATATCGACTTCTTAGAGAAATTGATGATTTGGAGTTAAGAGATATTGACGATATGACACTTAACGAGCTTGATTGGGTCGAGCTTACATGAGTTGATGGATGGAAGGAGGTCAAATATGTCTCAGGCGCATTTGGGTAGCTTCAATGGAACTGTTACACCTGGCGTCAATATGCTGGAGACGTTCAAAAAGAACGAAATCAGGGATAACCCGAACAGCATTTTGAAATATGGGGACATGGTGCTGAAAAAGTTCGGTATCTCCTGTCCTGCCGGTACAGTAGTAAAAATTAACGGGAAGGAAATCCCGTTGTTTACTGGCGTTTTTGAGTTGGGTATGAACCAGATTGATATTACATCGCTGGAATTTTTAGAAACGGTAAATGTTAATATTTACTATATGTTTTAGGGAGGAGGTGCGACGATGGCAGATTTGAGTTTAAGAGACGCTTTGCTTATTGCAGGCAGTGGCTCTGGCGGTAAAGATGGCGTTGGCATTGCTTCCTTAGAAATTAACGACAGTGGAGAGTTAGTCGTTACTCTGGATAATGGGCGAGTAAAAAATCTTGGCAGAATCGTCGGTGCGGATGGTGCAGTATATGTGCCCCATATCGACGATAAAAAAGTTCTTTCATTCACGATTGAGAAAGCGCCCGACAAGGTTCCAGATCCTGTTGATCTAAATGGGGACGGTGTTAAACCCTCTGATGTAACAACGGACGAGGAAGTCAATGAAATGCTTGGAGAAGTCTTTGGTGAACAAAGTGGAGATGGCACCATAGACGAAAACCAGGTTGTCACCGATGCGGAGGTGGCAGAAATGTTGAAAGAAGTTTTCGGTCGTTGACCGTCAACTGATAGAAAATACAAACCTATGACAAAACAAGGAGGAAAAGACAATGAGTTACGATGTGAAGAAACTGACCAGACTACAGGATTTGAAGACCTTGGCGACCACTATCAATGAAAACTTTGCTACTAAGGAAGAGATTGCCAGCCTTGCAACGTCGTTTAAGTCTGGTGAGGTGGCGGGTAATACCGTCAAGCTGTACACCACCGAGGATAAGAGCGGCACCCCTGCGTTCAGCTTTGATTTCCCTACAGAGCTGTTCCTGGATCAGACTAAGACCCAGTTTGTGAGCGAGTTTGCTTTTGATGCAGATACTTATGCTGGGGCGACCGACCCTAATCTGGAGGGCAAGCCTGTTATGGTTTTGGCCGTCAAGGGCGGGAGCGATGCGATTACCTACTCTTTCCTAAATATGGCCGCTCTGGTGGACACCTATAAGGCCAAGGCTGGTGATGGCACTGCTACCGTGACTGTGAGCGGCTATGAGATCAGCGTGGATGTGAATATCTCCGCTGAGGCAAACAACGCCCTGGTGAAGAAAGACGATGGCCTGTATGTGCCTAAGTCCGATGTGGTTGATATCACTGGCAAGGCTGATAAGGTCGGCAGCGCTATCGCTGGCAACTTTGCCGGCCTGGATGCTAATGGCAATTTGACCGACAGCGGCAAGTCTGCTACTGATTTTTCTAAGGTTGAAGCAAGCACTACCGCTGGTGCAATCAGCGTTGACGGTGCCGATGTGACCGTGGTGGAGATCGCCACTGATGCTGAGGTCAAGGAAATGCTGGATGAAATCTTCGGTGTTCCTGATACTCCGGAGGTTAGCGCCTAATTTCAGATAATGGCTGTATAAAGAGGAACGGCATATGCCGTTCCTCTTTTGTATTTAGGATAGGTGGAGGTGAATCTTGTGGCAGTGAATAAGGTTCCATATTTGGAGCACTTGAAACAGTTTGGATTGCGGGAAAGCGCCTTGATCGGTCAGGTCGCTAAGACCGCCGCTGATGCAATCGAAGAGCAGGCGCAACAAATTGGCGCTTTGTCCGATAAAGTGGAAAATTTGCCCGGAATCTCTGGGGAAATTAGTCGCTCAGTCAATGCGACACTGACCGTTGCCAGATGGGAAAACAATCGTCAAATTGTTGAGATTGAGGGGCTAACTGCAAATCAAAATGGTGTAGTCGGTTTATCTCAAGACATTTCAACGGCGGAACGTGAGACTGTGGCAAGTGCGGAGCTGTATATCTGCGGCCAGGCCGATGGGTCTTTTACGGTTGCGTATGGTGGTGATAAACCGACATACGACATCCCGATTACCCTTATCCTGCTCGATTAACGAGAGGAGGAAGGAATATGAGCGCGACAAAAAACTATGGATTCTATCTCGAAGGAGATGATACCGCCAAGTTCAAAGAGTGGCGGGAAAAACTAAACGGCCTGGTCAATTCCAATATGGAGATGATTGATGAGGTCTTGGCTGAAAAAGCAATCAAAAGTCAGTCATTCCAGGCTTCATTAACATCTTCCGATTGGGTTTGGACAGGTTCAAAGTATTCACAGACTTTGGAAATCGAGGGGCTTACACCTGATACAAACGGCATTATTGGTGTTGGACAAAATCTTACACTTGAACAGACTGATGCTGTTTATATGGCAGAGCTGATGGTTGGCGACCAGACTGATGGTGCGCTAACCATTTTTGCTAATGGTGATAAGCCCTATTGTGATATCCCAGTCATCATCATTCTTTTGGGATAAAGAAAGAAGGAGGTTACTATGCCTATTATTGGAAATTTCCCGTCTGGCAGCGGCGGCAGCGGCGGCGGTCTTGCTCTGGCCGCAGTTTCGGGCATTCAGACATTGACAGCGGCGGGAAAGGTCTATGTTAAATGGACAGATCCTGACGATCTGGTTGTTGCCGGTTCGCCTTTGGCAAGCTGGGGAGGAACCCTTTTGGTTCGCAAGGCGGGTAGTGCGCCGGTGAGCCGCAGAGACGGTACTGTCGTTTTAGACAGCAAGACCAGAAACGCTTATCAGAACAGCTATTTCTGTGATAGCGGTTTGACAGATGGTGTGGAGTATTTCTACAAGTTTTTCCCGTACACCACTTCAAGTGCATATACAGATAGCGCCGACGATGAGTTTAGTGCGACGCCCAACCCTGTGGCGGTCGGTGATGTATCTGGAATTACTTTGGCAGCGGCGGGCAATGGGAAGTTGTCTATCAAGTGGACTGATCCTGCCGCTACTGTTGTTACTGACGGTGTTACCCGTGCGACCTGGGCGTCCACGATTGTGGTCGTGAAAGAGGGAAGCTATGCTGCCTCTCCCACCGATCCTGACGCCGCATATACCCATACCAGCACAACCCGCAACGGCCACTCAAGTACCCCGCTGGTGGCGACAGGGCTGAAGAATGGAACGACTTACTATGTCTCTCTATTCCCCATGTCTACAGACGGCAAAGCCAACACTAACGCCGTTAATCGCAAAACTGGTGTAGCGAACAGGATGACGATTGCGAATGTCCCCAGTCAAAGTGGTAGTTTGACATTCCAAGAGAACACACCGCAGTCCCCGTCTTGGAGTAACTATAACACCGCACAGCTTACACTGGGCGGTGTGACCACAGGCACCAATGCCACGAGTTACAACGCCACCTTTACTCCGAAAGATGACTATATGTGGCCTGACGGTACTACAACGGCTAAGACTGTATCGTGGAGCATTGGTAAGGCGGCTGGCAGCTTAACTTTGAGTAAGAGTTCTGTAACCCTGAACACATCAAAGCTGAGTGACACTGTGACTGTGACTCGTCCTGGTGATGGCGCAATCTCTGCTACATCCAGCAATACCAGTGTTGCAACAGTAAGCGTATCCAGCAATATCGTGACCATTAACCATGTGAATCAGACCACCGGATCAGCAACTATTACCATCAAGGTTGCAGCGGGAAGCAATTATACTGCTCCTGCTAATAAAACGGTTGAAGTGACAGCTCAGTTTATGCCCGCAAAAGGGAATAAGCTGAACACCTATACATGGGAGCAAATCAAGCAAGTGTCTGATGCTGGTCTTGCAGCAAGCTATTGGAATGTTGGTGATACCAAAACCATTAAGCTCAATGGTAAGGCGGGGAATTATACTTTCTCTAACCTCTCCGTTGATGTTTTTATTTTGGGCTTTAATCACAATAGTGCCAAGGAGGGAACAAATCGTATCCACTTCCAAATCGGAAAAATTAGTGGGAAAGATGTGGCACTTTGCGACAGCAAATACAACAACGAGCAAACTTCCGCTGGATATTTCCACATGAATACCTCCCGCACCAACAGCGGGGGATGGAACAACAGCGCGATGCGCAAGACGCTGTTGGGCAACAGCAATAGTCCGACCAGCCCCTTGGCGAACAGCCTGATGGCGGCGCTTCCTGCCGATTTGAGAGCAGTTATGAAGTCAGTGACGAAGTATACCGATAATACTGGCGGCGGCTCTAACACAGCAAGCTATGTGACTGCGACAACGGATTACCTGTTCCTTTTGTCTGAGTTCGAGGTTTTTGGAACCAGAAATTACGCAAACTCAGCAGAGCAAAACTACCAGCTTCAGTATGACTACTATAAGAGTGGAAACGCTAAGGTAGCTTATAATCACAGTGCGAACAGCGCTGCTGTGTGGTGGTGGTTGCGTTCCCCCTATTAC
>CAJTFN010000005.1:0-17953 GCA_910575815.1 Oscillospiraceae bacterium | reverse complement strand
TGCTTCCTGGTCGGCGGGTGTGCGCCCCGGCTTTTCTGTCTAATCTGCCGCAGTGTATCGGGTCTATATCCCGCCCACGTCAGTGGGCGGGTGCTCCGATAGAGGCAGAAAGTTTCGGTACGGAAAACAATGTCGGCGCGAAGCGCCGACGCGATTTTTTGAAAAATGGGCTTTTTTGCAGTTTTCCAAAAAAGTGCTATCACTTGACAGGTTAAAGACTGCATACAAAGCATGAACGTCGCCCTATAATATACCTTATACCAGTTAGATGGAGGTACGATAATATGGCGACAACCAAACGAGTGTTTACCCTGCGTCTGACTGATGACGTGTTTGATAAGATTGGTACGCTTGCGGCGAATGAGCACCGATCCATGACAAATTACATCGAGTATGTCTTAATCAAGCACCTGGAACAAGTTGAGCAGGAGCGCGGGGTGATAGATACTAAAAAAGCAGTAGAAGAGGAGAAAAACAGTGTCGGTACTTAAAGCAAAGCGTACCACAAGCAAGGCGGAGTTTGTCAATACGGCAAACCAACTTTATGTGGAAACGCTAAATTTTCTTACAAGGCTGTCTGCAAGATATTCCAGATTGATTGCTGAGGATATCGCACATCTGGCCGGTGGAGTGGTGGATCAAGCTGAAATGGCAAACAGTATCTACCCCTCAGACGACCAGAGAAAGACATTGCGCAAGGCACACCTGCTGGAAGCAAGGGCTTCTTTGAAAGCCTTGGATGTGCGGCTTACGCATTGCTATCTTCTTATGATGCAGAACCCAGAAGGATGCTTTACGAACAGTAAAGGCGTTCAGTTGAAATCTGCGGATGCGGTTGAGAAACTTGATCGTATGGCGGAAAGTTTAGGGCTGCTGATCGACAAGGAAGATGAACTTCTCAGAGGTGTTACTAAGGCACTGGCACAAACTAAAAAGCAGTAATCGGTCTATGGGTGTATTTCTGTAAATGAGTCACACTGCTGTGTGGTGGTGGTTGCGTTCCCCCTATTACAACAACAACAACAATTTCTGTAATGTGAACAACAACGGCAACATCAACAACAACAATGCTTCCTGGTCGGCGGGTGTGCGCCCCGGATTTTGCAATGTGCGAGGTCGAATGGTAGTAGCTTCGGCGAAGGACGACCTTTGCAAAAGGAGAAATACTTCCCTGGTGAAAGCCTAAAACGGCCCTTTGACGACCATGCACGGACGCTGCTTGCATGGCGGGGGATTGCGTTAACCCCGTTTCATGTGTATGGTCAACGTAGTATTAGACACGCACCTACAAGACATCTATGCGGAGGGCGAATAAAAAATATGACAAGCGAAGAGCGCCGAGAGGCGCGTTATCAGCGCCGTCAGGCACGACGGCAGGCCAACAGGCAAGAGCGGAGTGATGCGGTAGGATCACTTAACGAAATCTACAACTACCACGATATGTTCTTCTATGGGAAGGAGTGCTGTAAGGGCGTTCGTTGGAAGCAGAGCACCCAAAACTTTGAAATGCACTTGCTTTCTGGAACGGCAAAGAGGCGTCAGATGGTGGTCAGCGGAAAGTGGAAACCACAGCCTTGTTCTCACTTTATGCTCTGTGAGCGAGGGAAGGTTCGCCCCATCGACGCCCCTCATATCGTAGACCGGCAAATTCATAAGGTGGAAAGCAACAAGATCCTGATTCCACTGTATGAGCCAAGCATGATAGTTGATAATGCAGCCAGTCAGAAAAACAAGGGTTTGCATTGGCAATTCCGTCGGCTTAAAGAACAGCTTGCGTGGCACTACCGGCGATATGGGCGTGAGGGTGCAGTGTTTCTTATGGATTTGAAGAAATTCTTTCCTAACGCCAATCGTCGGTTGATTTACCAACGGCACAGTAAATTGATGCTTAACCCAGAGGTTAGAGCGTTTGCGGACTACATCGTTACTACCGCCCCAGCTACTGCTCCGGGGCGGGGTATGCCATTAGGCGTGGAACCGAGCCAACAAGAGATGGTGGCGTTGCCCAGTGCCATTGATAATTATATCAAGTGTCAGTTGGGAATCCACTGTGCCGGCCATTATATGGATGATTATTATATCATCCTTCCTGATACCGAGGAATTGAAAAAGATTGCTCGTGGAATCGTAAAAATGATGGAGTCATATGGTATTCAAGTCAATCGGCGTAAATGCAAAATCGTTCCACTTGCCAGTCCGAAAGGATTCCGTTTCTGTAAAGCAAGGTTCACTCTGCTGGAAACGGGTAAAATCAAGGTCAACGGTAATCGGTGCGGGATGAAGAGCGCCCGCCGTAAGTTGAAGTTGTTCCATCGTGAATATTTGCAAGGCAAACGGACACTTGCTGAGATAGATCAGTTCATGGAGTGCCAAACGGCGTACTATAAGAACTATAACGATCACGGTAGGCTGTTACGACTGCGGAGACTGCATTATGCAATCTTTGAAAAATATAGAAAGTTGGAACAACAAAAACAGCTTATGCAAACAGCTTAAATAAATAACAACGAACGTCTGAGGCGTATGTCTCAGGCGTTTTGCTATGTTTGGAGGAATTTATTGTGGAGCACAGGAACTATGTTGCAAAAAGACGAGCCAGGTTCAAAGGGATTTCTGGTGAAGTCAATATTCCCTATGGCACGCATCTGGAGGCGTATGATGGTATCTTGACACTTGATGGAAAACCCGTGTGTGTTGCAACCAGTCAGAACGGCCTGGATTACTTTGCCCAAAACGATGACGGCCAGTGGGAGGAGCGGGGGAAGTTGACCATTGATATTATCTCTACATTGACAAAGAGAGACAATAAGTATCAGACCAGATGGGATAAGGTGGGTAACGACTCTGTTTGCAAGAAGTATCGCAGGAAAGAGCACGAAGACTTCTGGCTGTGGAGTCCTGATTTCTATACTGCCTCTATTGCGGATTTGCGGCATATCAAAGAGCTTATCAATATTTGAAAGGAAGTGGTTATATGTATCAGGTCATTAAAGGCAATACGGTAATGGCTTATGTAGATCAGCCCGTTTTCATTCGCCTACACGAGAATGGCTGCTATGTGCCCGCAACGGAAGAAGATGCTCAGGGGCTTTCTATTCAAAGCGTACCTTATCATATCCTTGGCAGAGATGAACTCCCTGGAGCGGTTGCTACTGTAGTAATCTCCAAGATTGACGGAGGCATCCTGGTTGCGGAGCAGAAGCAAGTTATTGACGGGCTGATTGTAAACATTTTGGAGGGTTGAGCTATGGACAAAAACTATATTGCGCAGCTGTACAATGATAAGGTTCTAACCAGTGTCGGTGTGCTGAACGCTATTCAAAAGGGCTGGATCACTACGGAGGACGCTGTTGAAATTTTGGGCAGTGACACAGCGCTTGATACGATTCGGACAGCGAAGCTGCTGGAAATCTCCAAAGCGTGCAATGCTGTCATTGTGGCGGGTATTGATGTGCAGATTGGTGAGCGAACCGATCACTTCAATCTGGCTCTGGAGGATCAGAGCAACATCAACAACCTATTCCGAGTGGTTGAGCTGGGAGGCACCGAGTTCCCCTATCAGGCGGATGACGGCACCTGTACGGTCTATTCTGCACAGGAGATCGCGCAAATCTACATTGCGGCCCAAGGCCACATCACATCCCAGACCGCATATCACAATGCACTCAAGGCGTATGTAAATTCACTGGAAACCAGTGAAGAAATCACCACAATTCAGTACGGAATGACTCTCCCCGATCCTTATGCCACTGAACTGGCGGACAAGCTGGCAGTCGCTCAGACGCAAATGCAGGCCATTGTTGCACGGCTGGGTGAGACTACATGAGCGGAGTTGAACTGATTTCAGAACTGACGGATATTTGCATCCGTCAGGCTGAGATCATCAAAGCACAAGCCTATGTGTTGGAGCAGTTTGGCGCTGAGGTTATGGAAGAGGAGAGATTGAAAGAACTGAACCGTCTTCGCAGTATTGCCGGAACGTGGGAGGAGGATGCACTATGAAAAGAGAACAGGTAGGAAAATGGGTGCTGTCCCTGCTTCTGTGGATGTGGACTGGCGGGCTGTATTTCTTTATGGAAGTCGCGTGGAAGACATTCCAGGGCAGGCCAGAGACGATTTCTTGGACGATGTTTGCGCTTGCTATTTTCCTGGCTATTCCGCTGGAGCGGTTTGGAGCAGAATTGCCTTGGAGTATGCCTCTGTGGATGCAGGCTGTAATTTGTGCTACAGCGATTACTGCTGCGGAGTTCGTAGCTGGTCTTATCCTCAATATCTGGCTGGGGCTGGGGATTTGGGATTATTCTCACTTGTTTGGAAATATTCTGGGTCAAATTTGTTTGCCGTTCTATTTTATCTGGATTGCGGCCTCAGCTGTGGGGATTGTCATGCTGGACTGGATGCGATATGCGGTAGAGGGCGGAGAAAGACCGCGATACACATTCTAATTACAGAATGAAACTACTATTTGCTAACCATTTCTTTTGAGAGCTGCACCTTTTTCGGGTGCAGCTCTTTTCATATAGGAGGTGAGGGATATGGGACGAAAGACAAAGCAAAACAAAATCACTTCGCCTGAGTTGATTGCCCAGATCAATCCAAAGAACATTCGGCTGATGAATGACTTCCTGGACTATCTGAGGTCGGTTGGCAAGGCGGAGTCTACTGTAAAAGCGTATACCAGTGACCTATACATCTTCTTTGTGTGGGTGCTCCAAAATGCTGACAACAAATATTTCCCTGAGATTTCTAAACGAGATATTGTTGCCTATCAAAACTGGCTGCTGCGGAACAACGAAAACTCACCTGCGCGTGTGCGCCGGCTGAAAGCAACGCTGTCTTCTCTCAGCAACTATATTGAAGCCATTTTGGATGACGAGCTACCCAACTTCCGTTCAATCGTTCGGAAGATTGAGAACCCGATCAATGAGCCTACCAGGGAGAAGACGGTGCTGACCGATGAGCAGGCCGACACACTCCAGGACTACCTTACAGAACACGGGCAGTATGAGAAAGCCTGCTGCTTTGCGTTGGCGCGATATTCGGGACGGCGCAAATCTGAGCTGGTGCGGTTCAAGGTATCGTACTTTGATGACGAAAACATTATCTACGGTTCACTTTACAAAACGCCTGAGAAAATCAGGACAAAAGGGCGTGGTGTCAACGGTAAAATGCTGACTTGTTACGTGCTCTCAAAGCCATTTAAGCCGTATCTGGATCGGTGGCTGGAAAAGCGGCAGGAGTTGGGAATTGAAAGTGAGTGGTTGTTCCCCAATAAGGAAGATTTTACACAACCGCTTCCGATTTCCACACTGAACAGTTGGGCGGAGACATTCTCCGCTATCCTGGAAATCCCTGTGTATTGGCACAGTCTACGGCATTTCTTTACAACCTCGCTTGCCAAAGCCAATCTGCCGGACTCTGTAATCAAGACCATTATCGGCTGGGACAGTCTTGAAATGGTTGCGACATACAAGGACATCGACGATGAGGAAGAAATCGGAAAGTATTTTGCTGATGGTGAGATCATTGCCCAGAAGCAGACGGGGCTTTCTGATCTGTAAGGGAGGAATATATGAATGAGCAAGTAATTCACGACTACTTTCGTGCGAAAGGGTTGAACGAGTACGGGATCGCCGGTTTGATGGGCAATTTGTTTGCTGAGAGCGGCCTTAACCCCAAGAATTTGCAGAACAGTTATGAAAATGCTCTCGGTATGAACGACAACGCCTATGTTGCCGCTGTGGATAATGGCACCTACACAAACTTCGTGCAGGACAAGGCGGGTTTTGGACTCGCACAATGGACTTATTGGAGTCGGAAGCAAGCCCTTCTGAACTTTGCAAAGGCTTCTGGCAAATCTATCGGCGATCTGAATATGCAGTTGGACTTTCTTTGGAAAGAGCTGTCTGAAAGTTACCCCAGTGTTTTGGCGGTGCTGAAGACGGCTCTTTCCGTGTTTGAGGCGTCCAACGCTGTATTGCTGAATTATGAGAGGCCGGCAAATCAAAGTGTGGGCGTTCAGAAAAAGCGGGCTGAGTATGGACAGAGGTACTATGACCAGTTCGCTATGACCATTCAGAAAGGAGGGAGCGCTATGAAATATTCAGAGCGCAACAAGCCCCTGGTATGTATGCAGACCCATAGCACCTGCTATCAGGGCACTCGGAAAATGGATGTCAAAGGCGTTTTGTGGCACAGCACTGGCGCGAACAATCCTACATTGCGGCGCTATGTGCAGCCTGGTGCCGATGATCCGAACTATGCCAATCTGATGGCACTGCTTGGCAAGAACAACAACGGGAACGACTGGAACCACACTTCTGTGCAGGCAGGCTTGAACTGCTGGATTGGCAAGCTGGCAGATGGCAGTGTTACTACCGTCCAGACTATGCCGTGGAACTATCGGCCTTGGGGCTGTGGTTCGGGAAGCAAAGGCTCTTGCAACAACGGCTGGATTCAGTTTGAGATCTGTGAAGATGGTCTGGCAGACGCCGACTACTTCAACAAGGTCTACAAGGAGGCGTGCGAGATTACCGCCTACCTTTGTAAGCTCTACAACATTGATCCGCATGGGACGGTTCTGGTCAACGGCGTGAAAGTGCCCACCATTTTGTGCCATGCTGACAGTTGCAGGCTGGAGCTTGGCTCTAACCACGGCGATGTGCTTCACTGGTTCCCGAAGTTTGGGAAGTCAATGGAGACAGCGAGGAATGATGTGGCGGCACTGCTGGGTTCTGCACCGGCGTCAAAGCCAACAAGTGTGAGTTACCAGGCAAAGGTTATTGCTCAAGACGGATTGAACTGCCGAGATAATCCTAACGGTTCAATTATCATGACATATCCTCTGGGCACTCTGCTCAGTATTTCTCAGGAGAACAACGGCTGGGGCTTTACTGGTACAGGCTGGGTGTCTTTGGATTGGGTAGAAAAAATCAAAACGGATAATGGAATGGAGGATGAGGATATGGATATGACACGTTTCAAAGAGCTTTTCAGTGAAATGCGTAAGGATCTGCAAGACAACGATAGTGGCGCATACAGCAAGGAAGCGCGTGAGTGGGCATTGGCTACTGGCCTAATCGCTGGCAATGGCACCCAGATTAACGGAGAACCCAACTGTATGTGGCAGGACTTCCTGACTCGTGAACAGCTGGTGACGGTTCTCTACCGTTTTGCCCAGATGATGGGTAAGGCGTAAGGGGTGGCAGTATGGTTGTTTTCGGACAAAACGGAAAGCGTGTTGCAAGCCATTATCAGCCCGTGAAAACAGCCAAGAAAAAGGATTATTCCAAGCGGTTGATTTCTGATATTCGACTGTTGCTCTGGGTGGTAACACTCGGAGGAATTTTCCTTGCATTCTATTGTATCCGTAAAGGGTATGTCGGCTCTCTGCCGTGGCTATCGGCTATGGTGGGGTTGCCGTGGACTGCACATGGGACGGTGTGCGCTTTCTACTTGAATATGGCGAAGTCAGATCACAGCGAGGGTGGAATTACCTTTGAGTCTGCAAAAGCAAACAATTTTGAAACATACGATGTCGGCAGTGATGATAGTCCAGCGATTTGATAAGGAGAAGAAAAATGGTTCAACTTTTTATTTCCCAACCTATGCGGGGTAGATCTGATGAAGAGATTGCCGTAGAGCGGGAGTATGCGAAACTCGCCGCTGAAAGGATTTTGAAAGATGATGTTGAGGTAATTGACAGCTTCTTTCAAGATGGCGATAAAAAGCCCTTGGAGTATTTGGGTGAAAGCCTAAAGCTCTTAGCGGTTGCTGATTGGGTATGGTTTTGTGATGGATGGGAGCAGGCCAGAGGATGTAAGATTGAAAACCTATGTGCCCGTGAATATGGCATTCCCATCATTCATGCGTAAAAAGGAGGATGAATTATCATGGATACTGAGTGGGTAAGACTGATCGTTTCTGTTCTTTCCGGGCTTGCCGCAACCATTCCGCTGGTTGTTCAGCTGGTGAAATATGTGCAGCGTGCAATTAAGGAGAAGAACTGGCCGCAGGTTGTGAACCTGGTTATGGGCTACATGGAGCGTGCGGAGGCAATGTTCGAGAAAGGTGCCGACCGAAAGGAGTGGGTGCTTGCTATGGTTAAGGCTTCTGCCGATACCATCAAGTACGAAATCGACATGGACGAAATCTCTGCGCTGATTGATAGCCTGTGCGATATGAGCAAGGTGGTCAACAACAGTGCGGAGGTGAAAACAAAATGACTCTAAAAGACATTTTCCTAAGTGGTAGCGGCGCTCTGGTTGTCATTCTGATGCTGATTCAGATTACGCCAATTAAGGTTGATCCGTTTGGCGCTCTTGCTCGGTGGATTGGTCGTGCGCTGAATGGTGATGTGCTGAAGAAGCTGGACAAGATGGAGAGTGCTCAGGCAGAAACACGAGAGCGGCTGGATGAGCATATCCGCATTGACAATGAACGCAATGCGGATACCCATAGAGTGCAGATTCTTCGGTTTAATCGGGAGTTGTTGCAGGAGGCTCCGCATACCCAGGAGGATTTTATCGAAGCTCTGTCAGAGATTGACTTTTATGAGCACTATTGTAAGAGCCACCCTGAGTATGAAAATAACCGAGCGGTGCTGGCGATTGAGAATATCAAGCGTGCCTATATGGAGTGGCTGGAGAAGCACGAGGGAACGTAAGCAGAGGGTAGCCCGGATTTGAGCTTCAGGCTACCCAAGAAACATGAGATGTAAAGAATAGTATAGTAATACTACAGATTTGGAGCTGATCGAATATCGGTTCTTTTGCCGGGGAGTTGGCTTTTTATGCCAGCTTCCTATTTTTTTGCATTTGTGGTATTTTGAGAAATTCTGGGAATAAGCCGGGGCGTAGGTATCAATCACGATACTCACGCCCTTTTTTTGTCCCGCAAGAAATTTGAAACCCACATCGAGCTTTTCTTCAAATGGTGTAAACTTGGTGTAAATCTGAAATGGTACTCCCGGCATACCAGAACATTTTACACAAGATATGGTATGTTTTGACGATTGGCGCACTGTATTTTGCGCTTTTCTGGTGTTGCTGAGAAAATCCTTGTTATATCTGATGGATATAATTACATTTCCCATACGCTGAATTTGCTCTATTGCAGCTTTCGTCAATACCGGAATTTACATCACATATTTCAACGATCTCTTTTAAAATTTGATAAGCAACGGATGATTTATCTGCTGCTATCTGTAGAAAAAACGGTGCGGAAACTCCGCCTTTATTCAGCATAGATGTAAATGTAGAAGTAAGACAATAGCTAAATACAAGTAGCACTATCTGAGAAAATTCGTCACTGAAAAAAATGTCATAAAAAGCGTCCAGCATATTTGTAGCCAATTCAGTGTTCGAGATTTTAGCTGCTTTTTTACAATGACCTTTAGGATCATAAAGAAACCTTCTAAGGCATGGATTGCTCATGTAGTATTTACTACCATGCCATCCAAATTCTACGGATTCCAAATAAGATAAAATCCTATTTGCATCATCAACATCTGTCAGTTTACAAAGTAACAGTAGAAGTGCTTGCACTTTCTCCATACTAACATCCGAGGATAAGTTTTCTTCGCCATGATTTTTTACAAAATATCGAATGTAATCTGTCAGCTCAATGATTTCTTCCTCCGAAAAATTTTCTACAACTTTATCAATTCTAATGAAATGTTTGTGAATAGTTTCTTTGAGAAACTTGTGCAGGCGATCAATTTCTTCATCGTCCTGCCGATTTCTAATCAAATCTTCCGCTCTGCTCATTGTGGTGCCTCCTCACAATGCAGTCGAAACAGTGAGAAGCGACGATAGTTCTTCTGTTCTTCCTGCATATCATTATCACAAAAGATTATATCATATATATTTTTGCTTTACAATATAAAAATAAGAAGCAGAAGAACAGAATATATGTTCCTGAAGATGTACGAGAGAATAGACAAGGGGGCTGCAAATGAGCAGCCCCCTCTTTCAGATTTTTAACCCCAATTTCTCTGCAATCTCTTCCGGCGTAAGCCCGGCTTCCTTCGCTGCCGCCATCACCGTTTTCATATTAACGGGATGCAGGAGCTTCTGCTTCTGAGCCTCCAGAGCTTCGATCTCTGCTTGTTTCTTAGCGATCTTCTCGTCAATCGCCGCAATGCGTTCCTCTGCTGTCTTCCCGGCCATGCGCTATACCCTCCGTCTTCAAAAGATGAATCCATTTTACATTGAAAAGATAGGCTTGTCAACAGCATTTGAACCTCGCTGCAATGATTATTTTAAGAAATAAGAATAGATGTTGTCCAGGTGCTTAATCTCATGCCGCTTAGCAATGGTAACAGGGGACAAATGAATCTTAGTAAAGGATTCCATCACCTTTTCCACGTCTCGACAATTTAGTGCTTTCTGAGCCAGGTGCAGCGACTTCTTGTCGGGGATCAATGACAAGAGCCGTAGCATCTTTCTCCGCATGGTGCTGTCTGTAACCTCGCTACGGACGATCTCGACAGCGGCATCCATCTTGCAAAAATCACCGAAGGGGATCACCCGTGCGAACGTGTTCAAGAAGGCATCCGTGCTGGCTTTTATTAACTCCGAGACCTGACCAGATGTATCGGCTACATTCGTGTATTCCCGAATAGCCTTGGGCTTGGTGAGCTTCACCTCTGCCCGCAGGATGCCCTTTGTCTGCATACTTGCTGCTTGCAGTTGCTTACGTCCTGCATCTGCATTCCGTAGCTGGCCCACGGTAGCAGCTTCCAGATCATATAAGAGAAAGTCAGTGTCATTACTTTTTCCGCTCAGGCAGAAACTGGCCTTGCTGTCGAAGCACTCGTACTCAACCGGGGAGAATCCTTTGACCTTGCCGATCCGTTGCAAGACTTTCAGGTAGTCGGAGACGTTTGTACGACTGCCAACATTGATGTCCAGGGTCAAGGTCACTCCTGACAAGGTAAAATCATCCAGCCCGTACTTGTGGTCGAAGTATTCATCTATACGCTTACCCAGTTTCCGAATCAGTTTATCAGTGTTGGAAGAATCAGCCACGACCAATGATGTGTTGACAAGTAACCGAATCCTCTTTTTGTATCTGCTGTCCCGGTAGATGACGGTGATGCCCTTCTCAGCCAAAGACGGGTCAACGTATTCGTTATCAAGCTCCTTCAGGTAGCCGACCTTGGTGGTGAAGATTCTTTGGAAGTGGTCCGTGTCTAATGTCATGGATAACTCGAATGTTAGACTTATAACCATAGTAAATTGTCCTCCTTTGCGAATATTTTTTACAAAGGAGTTAGCGTTCTTTAGCTTTTATATTTTGCTTCAGCGGATTAGATATAGATTCCCTCGTATCCAACAAATTTTACCGAGCATATATTTACTTTCTGCAATATATGTACTCAACTACTCCTTATCATATTCTGATTCTTTCAAAATCGCTTGACGAAGCGGAAAATTGGAAAACAGATTAACAGTAGCATCACACCGAAGTAATCTTGCACGCCCCACAGCCTGTTCCAGATCTGTTTCAATGATATAAAACTGAATTGTTCTTAGTATTTCATCATCGAAAGTTGCAAATCGAAAACGGTATCCATTATTGGTGACAATGGAGCAAGGATTTAGAGTAGCGGTTACATCAAACCCAAGCGTAAAAGCGAACAATTTGTATACCCACTCAGGTTGATGCGGTGTTCCGATAACATCTATGTTTTCTCCTTTTAATACGTCACATCCTACACAATTACCAAAATACATACCATCCGTACAAAAATCTGTGTACTTTTTGAAAGTAATCGTGTGTTCAAACCCGCTCCAGCTTTTTATCTGCTCCATTACTTTAGGATGCTCATCCAAGTAAGCGCGACTCATAGGCCACTTATAGTGTTGATACAGGTTTCCTGTTAATCTGGCTGCTTTGCAATCGTAGAACCTGACCTTCTCTTCACCAAAACAATATTTGCAGATATCCTCATTCGCAGTTGCGGAAAGCATAATGATTTTAACGCCATCTGGTAAATGTGGTCGTTTGGTGAAGGCAATGCTTGCTTGACCATAGCGAGAGGATTCAAGATAACAAAAATGTGTTCCTTCACACAATGCTCGAATATTGATCTCAGTATTCACTTCGGTATATGATTCATTGTAATCTACTTCATTCACGGTAAAAAACTCGTGCAATTCGCTCTTCCTCAGAATCTTTTTTATCTTAGCGCAAAGTGAATCACGGGCGGGCAGTCTATTCTTTAATTTCTTTAAATCTGACAGAGTGATCGAGGTTTTATCCATAAGAACAGTGCTGAAAATATAATCTTCATCAATTATGACAAGATCATATTTGCTTAAATCAATGCTGGTAAGCCGACGATGTGTAGTGATAGCGCAGCCAGTAGAACTGTAGAAAGTGTCACGTTCAGACAGATATTTTTTTAGTTGTGCCGCATCACGCTTTTTCTCGTTTTCGATGGCTTTGATAATCCTTGGAATTGGCGATTTCCCCGAATTAAGAAGATTCACAATATCCTCCCAGACATCACTAGGAAGCGCATCTCCTATCTCATGCAGTGACGGCGATACATATAGAGGAATCCCCATTTCTTCTGCTCGCTCTGCAATTTCACGTTTCAATTTATTGGTGGGAACTACGATTAAAACATTCATATCCGGATGATCTTTTAACAGCTGCAAAAGTGTTTGGGTCTTTCCCAAAGCTGTCTGTGATTTGATAATGTGCCAAATATTTTCACTTGAATTAACTGCGGTGTTGAAGGCTTTCTCAAAGTCTTCAATGGCTTCATCCAAGCTCACTAAGAATTCCTCGTTATCACTAACTCTCTCAATTTGATGTGGTCGTATACTGCATGTGGATAGAATATTTTTCCCATGAGTGCAGGTTTTGTGATAAGGGCAAAAGCTGCTGCATGGGTACGGACTTCTTTGCTTAAAGTAGTAAAAATAATAGTCCCAGTTGTTGACAGCAAATCCATCATCCTTACTGAAAGACTTTGATCTGAGGATGCTCAAAAATACTTTTCTTCCTGATTCAACATGAACAAGGTTTGTGGCCAGGCCGAGTAGCTCTTGATGTGTTAGCCTCCTGTCGGTATTGGCCGATTCAAACTCATGATAGAGCTCACAATTGAAGCTGATAGATTTGATGACATCTGATCTGTACGGTTGATGAATGTTAGGCTTTGTAGGTGATGTGGATTGATCTGATTCTTTCTGAGTAATATCGTTTTGGAAGTTGATGATGTAACTTAGCCGTGATAATTTTTCACCATAATCCCCTATTCTATATATAGTAGGTTTTGGTGATTTTTTATCATCTTTTTGATGAGAATCCCTATAGGATTCCTCATCAAAAGATTTCTCAATGTTAAGGTTATCATTATTTATCAATTCCTCAGCTAAGGACACAACAGGGAGATTTCGGCTATCTAAAAGAATCCCCGTTTCCTCAGCAAACGAAACAACTTTTCGCTTATAGTTAGTAGCTCCATGTCGATTCTTTAGGCAGAGGCACATACCCATGAACACCACATCAGGATTGATAGTAGGCATTGTTTCATCATAATATAGGACGCTATTGCCGCCGAAGTAGAGATCAATGACACTACCATGCTTCTGATCTGCTTCTGGAAAGATTGTGAGCAGGGCTTTCTGTATTGCTTCAGCTTCTCGAAAGCTGCAAATTGGTATCTCATTGAGAAACACAATACAAAATAGTTGATGGTTGGGTTCCCACGAAAAGCTGGAGAAAACATCGTAGGCAAAAAAAATTGGGAGGTTATATTTCCTTGCGCGCTGTGCAATGTCATCAAACGAAAAACTATTGTTGCGTTTTTTGTTATTATGGCTCAAATTGTTGAAGAAAAGTGCAAACAACTGCGATTGCTTGAAAGTATCTTTTCTCTGGCACGCATTTTTGAAAGTTGAAGGGCAAAATGAATACCCTTTTTTCCCTACAAGCTCAACAAATTCTTGGATTTCGCTCTTCTTCACAGAGCACACATTGGATGCAATTTCACTTTCATGTTTCCTTCTTAGAGCCTCAGTAGGTATATCATCACAACGAGTTTTGCTCAAGGAAATATTAAATGCAGCCATAACATCCACTCCTTTCCAAAATTTATTTTCTGGTAGGAGTTTTTGAAAAAATAATTGCAAAAAGGTGGGCGATTTAATTCGCCCACCCTTGATAATCCATGCTGATTAGTCCAAATAGCTATCCCGGTTCATAATTAGCGGAGGCCTGCTTTATTCTGCGATAAAATGTGGTCTTACTCATTTTCAGTATCCGCATGGCCTCAACCGCTGTAATCTCTCCATTGCGCCACTGGCCGACTACACGATCAAAGTCTGGTGGCTGGGTGGCTTTCCTCCCGGTGTACTTTCCCTGCTCTTTGGCAATAGCGATGCCCTCCCGCTGACGTTGCAGGATGTACTCCCGTTCCAGCTCTGCTACGGCCCCGAAGATGGTCAGCATGAACTTTCCGGTGGGAGTGGTGGTGTCGATGGCCTCCTTCTTGCTGACGAACTCAACGCCCTTGGCCGTCAACCGTTCCACCAGTTCCAGAAGATCACGAGTATTCCTGGCGAAGCGGCTGATACTCTCCACGATCACAGTGTCCCCACGGCGAACGTACTCCATCATCTTTTGTAGCTCTGGCCGGTTGGTGTTCTTGCCGCTCATACGGTCGATGTAGACTTCATCCACACCCAAGGATTCCATCAAGACCTCCTGCCGAATGGTGTTCTGTTCTTGGGTGCTGACCCTGATATAGCCGATCTTCATGTTCGATCCCCTCAAAGTAAAAGTAAAGTCCCATTAGGGCCGGCCTCCAGTCTGGGACGTGTCAGAACTCGAAAACCAACTCTAATGGGACGCTTTTTCGCCGTCCCGTTTGGCTAAACCCTAACGGAACGCTATATGAAATCGGACGCACTCATTCCGGGGGCATCCCACGGATGGGCGGGACTGTAATCGCCACCTGTGCTGGATGGAGCCGTAAGATTATCGGCATCTTCACTTGCGGCATTTTTGTACTGCTCCATATCCAGCCCAAAGTATTCAGCCTCGGTGTCCGACAGTTCGGCAATATCAGCCATGTAGCGGTAAGCTTCTTCCTCGCCATCTTCAATCAGCCCATCTTTCAGAACCGTAGCGATCTCGCTCATTCTGGCCCAGGGAATGTGTTTTTCATCTGTCCGCGCCAGGTAATAGTCCAGAGCTTTGAAAAGAGCCTCAGCCTTTGTCAGCCCAGAGAACTTGCCGAAATCGTAGTAGCAGCACGTCCAGTCCCAGCTTCCGGTTTCCTTGTCCAGACCGCTTACAACTGCATACTGGGTCATGCTCTCGCCCCGCAGGATAAGAGCATACTGCCCATTTTCATCAATCAGAGTGTACTTCATTATGTGTCCTCCTCGTCATCGGCCAGCTCGTCCACCGCAGAGGACGGATGTTGCCAGTCGCAGTACCAAAACAGGTGCTCGGCTTTCTCTGTATCGCCTTGGCACTCGTCGATGAAGTCCTGCCCTGTGTAGCAGTTGGATAAGACCTCGGAAAATTCCTCTGGGCTTGTGATTGGACGATCAAGAGGAATGTGGTTCAAAATCACATCAGGAACATAGATGACCACGTCCCCAGGATAGAACTTGTCAGCCTTGAATATCTCGCAGTCCTGGCCAGGGCCAAATGCTAACAGGTCATTGAGGGTACGGCCCTGCTGGAGCTGTGACCTCAACTCCTGCTTTGTCAGTGTGCTGCTCTCCTTGTCCTGATCCAATTCAAGGACTTCATAATCAACGGTAATGGAATCATCGACATAGGAACCATCAGGAAGCGGAGTATCCGGCCCCAGCGCAATTTCAATCGCTTCTTCCAGTGAGTTAGCGTCAACGTCACAGTGACCGTACATCTGCCAAACAAGCGGTATTCTGTATGTGTCCATGTTTACCCCCATTCAATTCCAAGGTTCTTCTCTGGAAAGCAGCGATGGACTTGGAAAGTTACTTTGCGGATCGTCTGTCCACCGTTCCTCCGGCTTGAGCCACATATAACGGCAACCGAGGATATGCACCATCCTTACCCGGTCATAGAGCCGGCAGAAGTGGCGATCCTCTACGATCTGTGCATCGAACCACTCGTTGAGTTCAGCAGCCGTATCAAAGGTGCGGAGAATTGATGTCCCCGCACCCGCCATGTACCGTTGTGTGAAATCCAGAAGCTGCTCCCGGACAAGTTCGTAGTCCACAGCCTGTTTCTCACTCAAGGGGTGTTCATATTCAATGTAGCCCCAGCAGTCACGGCCAGCCTCCCTGCAATACTGCCGCTTATCAAAGTTGACGATTTCTATAACCTTGTTGCCATCCGGTTTTGGGAATGTACCCGGCGCAACTGGACGATGTGTGCTGTAGTACCTCATTTTTCCACCTCCCAGCAGCCGATGTAGAGGTATTCCCCGCAGCTACCCTTCGGCGTTGCCTGACACATGAAAGCACCGTCCTCGGACTGGATCGTTGCCAAGTCTTTCCACTCATGGAAGTGGTTCTCGCTGGCAAGGCATCTCAACTTTGGCAGAACCTTTGTGTTGATCCAGTCAAAGAACACATCCTGCTCCCTCTGGCTCCCATCCAGCCGCTCAAAGCTCTGGCGATCCGGCAGGAGGCATAACACCTTTCCGGGTAGGCCGCTCTGCCGTTCAAGGATGGCCCTCGCACCCCAGTACATCTTCGGGGTAAAATTCTCGGGGTAGTTTCCCCACTCATGACTCATGATCTTCCTCCTCGAATTGTTCCGAATCGACCACATTATCAGGATCAGCTTCTCCCTGGTCAGGTTCCTCCACCTCATCGATCACCGGAAGCAAAGACCGCATCACATCCCGCCGTGTCTGCACCGAAGTAGGTTTTGCGCTGCCAGCGGATACCGTGTGATTGTACTCCGGCGATATGGAGGGATGCCCACTGAAGAACTCGGTCAGGGTTCGGTTGATCTCGTCCTGGTTGACATCATATTGGACTGCCAGACAGCAGTAATAGGCACAACTGATGAAGTGCGTTCTGCCTTTGACGGTGCGGAGTACCTTGTTGTTGACATCAATCAGGCTCCTGGCGAACACCGAGTAGGCATCCAGCCCGGCGTTGATCGTGTCCAGCACTTCGCTGTCAACCTCAACCTTGCTGGCCCACTCCCGGAAGGGCTTGGTGGAGAAGTCGGGGGATTCCTCCGTGATAAGCTGGTAGAGCTGCATAGCAATCATTTCATCGGTGAACCGCTTCCTGCCAGCCTCCGAGACTACGAACTGGATTGCCTTGTGCTTCGCAAGCTGCTGGAAGATCGCCAAGCTGGGGACGTTGGCACGGGTCAACTCGATTGCCGACAAAGGTTTGCCGTTGTTCAGCCTGCGGAAGAACTCTCTGACCTCTGCTTCCGTCATTCCTTCATAATAGTAGATCGTGAGGTTGTAGTCTTTGATTCGATCCCGCACCCATTCCGGCAACTGCGAGAAATATAACCCGCTGACATCTTCCACGCACCCGTTGTCATCTACGACAGCAGGGGTATCGGTGGACAACGCAAACTCATCGTGGAGATATTCGCTGATGGTGTTTGACCGCTGCTTCCCATCCAGACTGTCATAAACGCCGTTCTCGTCACGGGTAAAGTACATGGCGGGGATCGCATAACCATAGATCATGCTGTGGACCAGGAGGGACTTTTTCTCAATGTCCCACACAAGGCTGCGCTGCACGGCGTTGTCATAGTTGACCTTGCCCTTCTCCATCTGATTTACCAAGGCTTTTGCCGTCCAGTTGATATTGAATCGTTGCATATTGTTATCACTCCTATTACAATAAGATTTACGGTAAGAGGCACGGCAGCCAGCCGTGTCTTTTTCCTCATTGTTGCCAAAGCTGTTAGAATGGGAAGGCATTGGTCTGACGTATCACTCCAGGGACTGACACGT
>CAJTFN010000004.1 GCA_910575815.1 Oscillospiraceae bacterium | reverse complement strand
TGTGTAGAGCGGGTAGTAGTGCTTTCGCAAATTGATAATAGCCATACCGCCCTCACTTCCCCTGGGGGTGGTCTGCGTAGTAACGGCGGAGATTGCACAGGCCACGGCGGATGGACAGACACACGTTGCTGTTGTGGACGCACTCGCGGTCTGCGATCTGCTGCTGGGTCAGCCCGCCCTGGTAGTAGGCGCGGATGCGCCGGGCCTGGGTGGGGGTGGTGTAGGCAAGGGCCTCCCGTAAAGTAGCTACCAGCCGGTCACGCTCGGCCCGTTCCTCCGCCAGCATGACAAGCTGCTCCGGGGACGGGCTGTGTTCCAGGGCATAGTTTTCCGTCCAGTCGTAAGCGTCCAGCGAGTAGAACGCTCGATGATACCGCTTGCGGCGCTCATGGTTCCGCATTTCCCTGACGGACTGGCACAGCACATCAAAGACTTCCTCACTGACCTCCACCAGCTTGTCCTGCTCATAGTAGGGGTAATGGAGCCGCAAATTGATAACTTTCATTTTGACCTCCTAAATGACAGGAGGGACAAGCAGCCGAAACTGCTTGTCCCTCCCGGTGATGGAGCTAACGCCCCTCACCTTATAGCCCACTTAGGGGGTCGGTCGTATGGGCCTATTTCCAAAATTTCTGAAAAGTTTTTCTGACAGCGTTGATGGAAGTCTGTACCGAACCTTTGGTACAACCGCACATCTCGGCAATCTCCGTATAGCTGAAATCGTACAGCGCGTAGAGCAAGAACCGCTCCCGCTGGGTGTCGGTACAGAGCGCCAGCACCGCCAGAATTTCATCCAGCGTTTCCCGCTGGCAGACCAGTTCCTCCGGCGTGGCGCAGTAGGGCAAGCGGCCCTCGGTGCTGATTATGTACTCGTCACACTCGCGTCCGTCCCAATACCGTTGACGCTCCCGGTAGAGTTTCCGATTATTCCGCTTGGCCTGTTCCAGATAGTCGGCAACTTCGGTGCTGACCGCAACAGACATAAACCGCCCGTTGATTTTGATGGTGATTTCCATCGTCCTTTCCTCCGTTCAGATTTTTGGGGTCTGAACGAAGGGGGCGGAGAGCGGCAACGGGGCCGGTGTCGCTGGCCTGGATATAGAAAAGCGCCCGGACAGTGCAAGACTGTTCGGGCGCGGGGTATAACAGCATGAGCCGTCAAAAAACGACTATTTTCGCATACTTGGGTAAAGGATATCGTTGCCAGGGACAGACTTTTTTTGATAGGTGCCTATCTACCTGTAATCGCATGGCGGCATTCCCCTAATATGTCGAGAAAGCAAATAGAAATGCGGCGGCTTTCATAAAACCGCCGCAGAAAATAAGCCTTAATGGATAAAGCTCCTACTATTCGCTGCAATCAGCCTTCATCGCCTAACGGAGCGGCGTAGTGATTCTGTACTGCTGCCGGAAGCTCGTCATACTGTACCTCGCTCCAGTCCAGGACGCCCCGGACCGGCATGACGGTCAGACGGATAAAGGCCCCCTCTCGAAGTTCTCTGGATGTCCCGAAGGTGATCTCTTTTTCGCTCCCGTTTTCGTCATAGGACAGCAGCGTGTAGGAATAAGGCAGGTTGCCTTTGAAGTTAATGACACCTCCGTCAGAATCCACCTGTTCCACCTTGGTGTTGTCAATCTGGGTGTAATACTCGGTGCTGCCGGAGCCGGAGAGGAACCATGCGCAAAAGCCGGCCAGACCAATGAGCAGGACGGCAACGACGCCTATTGTGATTTTCACTTTTTTCTTCATGTTGTTTGACACCCCTTACCAACCTTTTTTTGTGATGACCCGCTTGGGCTTTTTTGCTGTCTTTGGAGCCGCGCCTTTTTTTGCTGTCGCCACAAAAGCGGCGGCAATCAGCAGAGCGGCCACCAAGCTGAGCATACAAAGCAGCGGATTCCAACGGACAGCCGCATCATAGCTGCGGTATCCAATCAGCCCCATGCTTGCGGTCACGGGATACAAATTCGCCAAGGTCATGCTCCCCGCCGCGAACATGCCGCCGTAGCCGTAGACAAAGGCGACAACCGCTCCAATCAAGTGCCCGTTTGGAATACGGGCGGCAATGGCGATGATTGGCAGGACGGCGATATAGAGGAACAGACAGTTGGCCGTGATCTGCAACCCGGCCTGCATAACTGCCGGAAAATCGCCTCCGGGAAAGCCCAAAAGGAAGGATGCCGTCACCGCGAACACCGTGCTGACGATCCCCAGGAGCAGGGAGAGCAGCCCGCAGACGGCCAGCTTGCCAGCCAGCAGAGCGGGAAACGACAGGGGAACCGTCAGAATGTTTTTCAGCGTGTCGTCCGTTCCCTCCCGGCTGATGATATATCCGGTAATCAAAGCGATGCACATGGGGAAAATTGTTGTGATGTTGTTCTTCAGGACCTGCTCCACGAAAAAGGAGAAGGTCCATACACTTCCATCCTGGGCGGTGGTGGAGAAAACGGTCAGCAGGACGGACAGCAGCATCAGGAAAACCCCTGCCCAGACCATGTGATACCGTTTCAGCTTCCAAAACTCGGTTTTCATCAATACCAGCATTTCAATTCCCCCCTCTCTTTTTATACAGCCGGTCAATCAGCAGAATGGACAGGACAGTCATTGCACCCAAAATCAAGACGGTCTGCGTTGTTGAGGGAATCAGGTATTGCAGCTCCCCCAAGCCGCCCTTGACGCCATGCCGAACCATATCCCCCGCGCACCAGAGGTTTGTGAGGGGAATCGGCATCAGCCAGCACAAAAACTTCGGCAGGACGCCGAAGCTGCTTTCGGCGGTCAGGCTTAACACGCTGTAAAAAATGCACAGCAGAACGGAGAAGATATAGGTCTTGCTGAAAAAGACCACCAGCACCACCAGCGGCAGGGTGCCCGCCGTGATGAAAATCCCCATCTCCACCGCCACCCACAGCTTGTAGCCCAGCCCGCCCACCTCGGCAATCAGGCCCCCGCAGACAATGGTGACGGCGGCTGTGGACAGGCAGAAAATCAGTCCGAACAGAAACAGAACGATCATTTTGGCAAAAATCATCTGGGTGCTGGTCACCGGGATGGTCCGCAGGTTTTTGAAGGTGTCGTTGTCCCGCTCCATAAAGAACAGCATGGCGGCGATGACGCCGATGACGCAGGGCAAAAGCAGCTCCACCCCATAGCCCAGGACAAACTGGTAAAAGTCGTCAAAGAGCTCGGCTTTCGTGTCGTACCGCTCCATCATGCGGGGCGTCAGCATCATCAGCGCCAGCGGGGGCGGGAACAGGAACGCGGAGAGGATCACAAAAGGAATGAACTTCTTCCGTTTCAGCTTCTGAAGCTCACAGGAAATCAGCTTAAGCAATCCCCTCACCCCCGGTCACCCGCTTGAAGTAATCCTCCAGGCTTTCCTCCACGGTCGCGGCCTCCGACACCTCCAGGCCGCGCTGCACAAAGGCAGACACGATCTTTTCCACGGGGACCTTGGCAGAATCCAGCCGCAGGCGGTGGCCGTCCTGTACGGTAAACTGATTTTCGCGGAACACACCGTTCAAGACCTCCGCCGCCCGCCCCGTGTCGGAGACTGTGAAGCGGATATACCGGTCGCTCTTGGCCTCCAGGTCCGCAAGGCTCTCCTCCTCCAGCAGCACACCGTGGTCGATAATGCCGATGTCGTCCGCCAGCAGCGCCACCTCGGAGAGAATGTGGCTGGAGATCAGGATGGTCTTGCCCCGCTCGTCGCACAGCGCCCGGATGAAGGAGCGTACCTCGGCGATGCCGATGGGGTCCAGGCCGTTGATGGGCTCGTCCAGGATCAGCAGCTCCGGGTCGTGCATCACCGCCAGGGCGATGGCCAGCCGCTGCTTCATGCCCAGGGAGTATTGGGAAAAGAGCTTTTTATCCCGGTAGGGCAGGCCCACCAGCTCCAGGGCGCTTTTGATTGCGTCTTGGTTTTTCAGCCCCCGCAGGGCGGCGAAAATGCGCAGGTTCTCCGTTCCCGTCAGGTTGGGGTAGAAGCCGGGGGATTCAATCAGGCTGCCGATGCGGGGCAGCAGCTTCTTCTCATTGCCCAGCAGGGGCTTCCCCCAGATCGTCACCTTCCCGGACGTGGGCTGTGTCAAGCCCAGCAGCATCTTCATGGTGGTGGTTTTTCCAGCTCCGTTTCGGCCCAGCAGACCGTAGATGCGGCCTCTTTGAACATGGATGCTCAGCTCCGCCACGCTCTTTTGGGTCCCGTACTGTTTGGTCAGCTGTTTTGTTTCGATGACGATTTCGCTCATAGCGGTTACCTCCTTTGTGGGGTCAATATACAACACCAGCCTTGAGCGATCCTTGAGGGAACCTTGAGATAGCCTTGAGATTGCGCCGGCGGCATATACAATTTTTAGTTTCTGCGCTATAATGAGTGCGGACAGGAGGGGCTTATATGCTGGACAGAGAAATCCTCGTTGTAGACGACGAAAAAGATTTGCGGACAATGATCCGTTCCATTTTTGAGAGCGCCGGATATACCCAGATTACAACAGCGGCCTCCGGGCAAGAGGCGCTGGCGGTGATGGCGAAAAAAACACCCGGCATCATCATTCTGGATGTGATGATGCCGGATATGGACGGGTTTGAACTGCTCCAGGAAATTCGGGCCGTCAGCAAAGTTCCCGTTCTTATGCTCACCGCGAAGGGGGAAGCCGAGGACCGCTTTGCCGGGTTCGAGCTGGGGGCGGACGATTATCTGGTCAAGCCTTTTCTCCCGAAGGAATTGCTGCTGCGGGTCCAGGCGATTTTGAAACGGGCCTATCCTGAAAAAGAGCGGGTTGTTACGCTGAACGCTGCCGCGGTGGATTTAGACCGGGCGGAGGTTATCCGAGATGGACAGCGGACGCCCTTGACCGCCAAGGAGTACAGCGTTTTTGAAAAGCTGGCGGAGAACGCGGGCCGGATCGTCACCATCGGCGTTCTCTGTCAAACGCTGTGCGGGGACATCTGGCAGGGGTATGAGACGACGCTGATGACCCATATCCGGCATCTGCGGGAGAAGATCGAGGAAAATCCGTCAAAGCCCGTATCGCTCCTGACGGTGAAGGGCCTGGGGTATAAGCTGGTGGTAAAGGAGCCGGAGAAATGAAACCTGCGGAACGCTTCTTCCGGAAATACTTTTTATCCATGGCGGGCATTATCGCGCTGTTCCTGCTGCTCAATGTTGTCCTGCTTTTCTCTGTGTTGATTTGGGCCTGGCAGACCTCGGAGGCGCCGGAAATCTCTATAAAGGAAATTTGCGACAGCATTATCATAGACGAGGAAGGCCATTTTGCAACGGCTGAGGACCTATCCAAGCTGCTAAAAGAAAATCATGCTTGGGTCATGCTTCTGGATGATGCGGGAACCGTCATTTTTGAGAGTGGACTGCCGGAGGAGCTGCCCCGGCAGTACACGGCGGCGGATGTGGCAAAATTCAGCCGGTGGTATTTGGGGGATTATCCGGTCTATGTGCAGGAGCATCCCCAGGGGCTATTGGTAGTGGGCGGCGAAAAGGGCAGTCAGGCGAAGTATTACTTTTCCGTCAGTGAGAGCTATGCGAGAAAGCTGCTTGCCGGGCTGGCCGCCGTCTTTCTGGCCAATATCATTGTGGTGGTCCTGCTGATCTGGAAGAACACCCGGCACGTTGAAAAGGCGGTCACGCCCATTTTGCGGGGGATTGAAACGGTTTCCTCCGGCCAGCCGGTCCGCCTCCCGGAGAAGGGAGAATTGGCGGAGATCAACCGCCAGCTCAACAAGGCGGGAGCTTTTATTGCCAAAAAGGACCGTGCCCGCGCCGACTGGATCAGCGGCGTTTCCCATGACGTGCGGACGCCCCTCTCGGTGATTTTGGGCTTTGCCGGACAGTTGGAGGATGACCAAGCGCTTCCAATCTCCGCCCGTGAGCAGGCGTCCTATATCCGCAGGCAGGGGGAGAAGCTGCGAAGCCTGATTTCCGATTTGAACCTCACGTCCAGGCTGGAGTATTCCATGCAGCCCCTTCGGATGGAGAAGGTCTATTTCGTGGAGCTGGCACGGCAAGTCGTCTGTGAGTTTTTGGACGGCGGGTTAGAGGCGCGGTATCAAATTGTGTTCGATTCCAGCCAGGAGAGCGAAACAGCGTCCATCATGGGAGACGAAGCTCTGCTGAAACGTGCGCTGTATAATTTGATTCAGAACAGCGTCATTCATAATCCAAAAGGGTGCGTGATGTCTGTTTCCGTAGTGTGGAACGGAAACAATACGGTCATAACGGTATCGGACAACGGCATCGGCGTGTCCGCTGAGAAGCTGGACAAATTAAGAGCGACAACAAATCATTTGGAAAGTACCGATGAAAGATTAAAGCTAAGACACGGTTTAGGCGTTCTGTTGGTCCGTCAAATTGTTGAGGCGCATCACGGAACCATGGAAATTCTTAGTGAGCCGCAAAATGGGTATCAGACAGTTTTAGTTTTTCCCGGCGGGGAGACATAAGGAAACGGAGAACGCTTGCATACGTTCTCCGTTGCTCTTTATTTGGTTCTAATATATCAGCTCCGCAACTTGATTTTCATTGTAATGCATTTTCTCCCAAAAATTGGATTGGAAACAGCTTGTCCCATCGCAAATTTTAACAGGTTGTCTTTACACCATCGCCGCCGGAAAAGGCTTGTCCTACTAACAATCCAGTGTTTTCAACGGTTTCCAGCCATGTTGTTCTTGTATGGTCGCCCCATCCGCCGCCAAATCCTCCGTCAGATCGCCGATAACATCGCCTGTCACCTGCATGGTGGCGGCGGACCAGGGGTACCCCGAGGCGAACTGGGGAAAGACGCCGGTGGTGTGATCCACAAAGTAGGTATCAAACCCGGCGGTCTTGATCTGCTCCTCGGTGAGATTCCGGGTCAGCTGGTGAACCAGGGCTCCGACCATCTCCAGGTGACCCAGCTCCTCGGTACCAACAGAGGGGTCAAATTGACCCCCTCACTCCAGCATGGCCGCAAATTCGTCCTCGGTCAAAATGGGAATCCCCAGGTCCTCCGCCTTCTTCCGCTTACTCCCCGCCGCCTCGCCGGCCACGACATAGGAGGTCCGTTTCGAGACAGACCCTGCGACCTTACCGCCTCGTTCCTCAATCTGCGTCTGGGCGACCTTCCGTTCAAAGCGGGACAAGGTGCCGGTAAGGACGAAGGTCATTCCGGCGAAGCGCTCGTCCACCAGCTCCGCCGTGCTCTCCATATTGACCCCGGCGGCCCGCAGACGGGCGATCAAATCCTTCGCCTGAGACGAAGTCAGGTAGTCCACCACACATTGGGCTGTCACACCGCCCACATCGTTGATCTCCGTCAGCTCCTCCACGGAGGCGGCGCACAGGGCGTCCATGGTACGAAAATGGGCGGACAGAACCTTGGCCGCTTTCTCCCCCACCTGCCGAATACCCAAGCCAAAGATCAAACGGGAGAGGTCGTTTTGTTTGGAGCGTTCCACCGCTTGCAAAAGATTCTCTGCGGACTTTTTCCCCATCCGCTCCAGCCGGGCCACACTTTCCGCGGTTAAGCCATACAGATCCGCGGGGTTCGCCACCATGCCGCTCTCAACAAGCTGCTGAATTACGGCGGGTCCGCAACCGTCGATATCCATGGCGTTCCGGCTGGCGAAGTGGGTCAGGTTTCGCAGAAGCTGAGCGGGACATTCCGCCCCGGTGCAGCGGATGGCCGCTCCGTCCTCATCCCGCTGGACCGGCGCGCCACAGACCGGGCAGACCGCGGGCAGCTGGTAGGGTTCTGCCCCATCCGGGCGTTTGGAATGATCCACCTCCAACACCTCGGGGATAATCTCCCCAGCCTTTTGGACCAGAACGGTGTCCCCGATGCGGATGTCTTTTTCGGTGATAAAGTCCTGGTTGTGAAGGGTGGCGTTTGTGACCGTTGTCCCCGCCAGACGGACAGGCGTCAGCACTGCCTTAGGCGTCAGCACCCCGGTTCGGCCCACCTGAATGACAATGTCCAGTACTTGAGCGTATTTTTTCTCCGGCGGGTACTTAAATGCCACCGCCCACTTGGGGGATTTGGCGGTACTCCCTAATAACACACGGTCTGACAAGGAATTAAGCTTTACAACTGCTCCGTCAATATCGAAGGGATACTCCATCCGTTCGTCGTTGATTCGGGCGATTTCAGCCTGACAGGCGGCGGAACCGGAGAGGGTTTTGTGAGGGATTACCCGAAAGCGCTGGGACGCAAGATAATCCAGCGTCTCCTGATGGGAGACAAACTCCTTTCCCTCCACCAGCTGCAAATTAAAGACCTGAATGTCCAATTTTCGGGCGGCGCAGACCTTGGGGTCCAGCTGCCGGAGGGAACCTGCGGCGGCGTTGCGGGGATTGGCCAGCAGGGGTCTTCCCTGGAGCTCCCGCTGGGCGTTCAGTTCCTCGAAAACCGCCCGGGACATGTAGACCTCTCCCCGGACGATGATTCGGGGGAGCTTGTCCGGCAGAGTCATGGGGATGGATCGAATGGTTTTTAAGTTTTCCGTCACGTCCTCCCCGGTCTGGCCGTCTCCCCGGGTGGCGCCCCGGACAAACACACCCTCCCGGTACTCCAGCGCCACGGACAGCCCGTCCACCTTGGGTTCGATGGAGTAGACCGGCTCCTCCCCTTCCAGGGCCTCGTTCATCCGTTGGCAGAACTCTGCCACTTCTTCCCCGCTGAACACGTCCTGCAAACTCTCCAAGGGCACCTCATGACTATAAGAAGCGAAGCCCTCCAGAATCTTTCCGCCGATCCGCTGAGTGGGCGAATCCGGCGTCACCTCCTCGGGGTGCTGGGCCTCCAGCTCCTCCAGTCGGCGGTTGAGCAGATCGTATTCACGGTCGCTGAGGGTGGGCGCGTCCAGCACATAATAGCGGTAACCATGTTCGTTCAAGGTGTCCCGCAGTTGTTTGATCTCTTCACGGTAGTCCATGGGGTTCCTCCTTGTAAACTCAGCCGGGAGAGGGCCGTGAAGCGGCGCTTCTCTCCGGCGCGTGGGGCGATTCACCGGATCCTTGAAGAAGACCGGCGGTGTGTTTTTGGGATTTTTCATCTTCTGAACGCACTTTAATTTAAAACATAGTCCTTAACGTCGGCTACGAAGCTTTCCGGATTGGAGCTGAAATAGGTATAGGTATCCGGCACAGAGCCCACAATGACGGTTTCTGCCACGGTGACGGCGTTGGACACAGTAGTCGCCGTGGAAAAGCCGGGCAGCAAGATACTGACCGTAACATCAATGTTCAAGACAATTTGATGCTTGGTTTGATTGATTCCCGCCGTGGTAAACGCATTTTCAAAATTGGCGGAGGAGGACCCCACGGATTCCATCCTCACGGAGATTCTGGGTCCCCGTCCTGCCAGCAGAACGGAGCCGGTGAGGCTGCCCACGGGAATGGACAGCTCTCTGGCGGACACCTGATCGATTCGGGCCAGGATAATGTCCAGAATTTTGGACTGGAGGCGATTGAAAGCCGCCATATTACTGTAGATGGCGGTGATCCTTCCGTCGTTGTCCTTCTCGAAGGTGATGAGGTCGCTATAGGTGATATTGCCGCTCTCGATGGCCTCATCCACCGCCTCGGAGACAATCCGGTTGACCATGTTGGAAGCTCGGGTGGTAGCCAGGCTCACCAAAATCGGGCGCATCTGCGTTGTGGCAAAGAGCACGACGGACAGCGCCGCCGCCATGGCGGAAAAAGCCAGGATTCCAAACAGCGTCCGCCGTGTTACCCGCCTTCGGTAATAGAAGAAGCCCACAAAACCTCACCCCCCTGCCATCCTATGCGCAAAGGGCCGTCCTTTTTCTTGAAAGAAAAAGGACCAAAAAGAACTTTAGCGGGCTATGGGAGCGGATATGGAATTAGAAGAATTCGACGGCAGCAAACCATTAAGAAAGCCCATTTACGATTTCCTTGAAAACCTTTCCGCGCTCCATGAAGTTGGTAAATCGGTCGAACGAGGTACTGGCGGGAGACAGGATGATCACATCCCCCGCCTTCGCCCGGCTTCGGGCTAGGGAAACGGCCTGGTGGTAGTCTTCCACATCTGCAATTTCCAATCCGCCGTAATTTTCCGCCTGCTCCACGGAGGCACGGATAACGCCGGCGGTGGCTCCGCAGAGGATCAGCAGTTTCACGTGTTCGTTGACCACCGGACCCAGGCTGTCGTAGGAAATCCCCTTATCCTTTCCCCCGGCGATAAGGATTACCTTCTCCGGGAAAGCATTCAGGCCGGCGATAGTCCGGTTGGGACTGGAGGCGATGGAGTCGTTATAGTACCGGACGCCGTCCAACTCCCGCACCAGCTCAATTCGATGCTCCACGCCGCCGAAGCTGCCGGCGAAGCCGCGGATGACTCTGTCGGGGACCAGACCGTCCACGGCGGCGATGGCGGCCATGTAATTTTCCACGTTGTGAACGCCGGGGAGTTTGATTCCGGCTATGGGCAGCACCATCCGGCGGCCCTGGTCGTTGGTGGCCCAGATGGCCTCCCCCGCTCCGGAGGAATCCGGCGCAAGAAATGTGCCCCGTTCCACGCTCTCCCGGCGGCTGAAGCCGCGGACCTCACCCTTGGCCTTGGAAAAGAAGAGGTGGGTTACCTCGTTGTCCCTGTTAAAAATGGCCACGTCGCCGGCGCTCTGATGGGTATAGATGTTTTCCTTGGCGGCAATGTATTCCGCGTAATCCCGGTGGACGTCCAAGTGGTTGGGGGACAGATTGGTGATGACGGCAATGTGAGGGCTTCGGGTCATGGTCATCAGTTGGAAGGAGCTGAGCTCCAGTACGGCAAGATCCTCCTCCCTCATACCGCCGGTTTCCGCCAGCAGCGGATGACCGATGTTCCCCCCCAGATGGACGGTTTTCCCCGCCGCCCGAAGGAGTTCCGCGATGATTGTGGTTGTGGTGGTCTTTCCATCGCTGCCCGTGACGGCGATGGTGGGACAGGGACAGACCTCAAAGAAGGCTTCCATTTCGCTGGTCAGCACGCTTCCCCGCTCCACGGCGGCGGTGAGCTCCGGCAGATCAAAGCGCATACCGGGCGTGCGGAAAATAACGTCCTCTGTCAAGTCCTTCAAGTAGTCCGGCCCCAGCCGGAGGCGGCAGCCCTTCCCCTCCAGTTCCCCCGCCAGAGTACCCAGGTCCTTCCGGTTCTTTTTGTCGCAGGCGGTCACCGCCACGCCGCGAGAGAGCAGCAGCTCAATGAGGGGCCGGTTGGAAACGCCAATTCCAATGACGGCTACGGTCTTACCCCGGAAAGAGGACAAATATTCCTCAAATTTCACAGAAATCGCTCCTTATCGTTTCCGCCCAAAGGCGGAGATTTGACTGCATCGTTTGTGCACATCCGGCGGGGACTTCCCGAACTTCCCTGCTGGTTTCGTATAAAACAGATGGTTCCGTGTAAACTGCTTTCCTATTTTACCACGCCGGACCTCTTCCGGCAAGACTTGCCTTCCCACAAAATTTATGATATCCTGTCGGAAAACCGAAAAGGAGATCTCGCCATGGATACGCAGCTTTTTCAAATCGGCCCTATCCCCGCCGCCCTTTGGGGGCCACCCTCAGAGCGGGTAACAGTGGCCGTCCACGGGGCACAGTCCAGCAAGACAGACGTCCCCTTCCGTCTTTTGGCGAAGGCCTTCCCGGAGCGTCAGGTGCTGAGCTTCGACCTGCCGGAGCACGGAAGCCGAAAAGGGGCCCCTCCCCTCTGCAAGCCTCCCGTCTGTGCCCGGGAGCTCTCTGCCGTTTTGGACTACGCGGAGAGCCACTGGAAGAGCATCGATCTTTTTGCCGTCAGTATGGGAGCTTATTTCAGCCTCCTGGCCTGTCCGGGCCGGAATCTCGCCCACGCCTGGTTCCTCTCCCCGGTGGTGGACATGGAGGGCCTGACCCGGGATATGATGGCCTGGTTTCAGATTTCCGAGACCCGTTTGAAGGCCGAGGGAGCGATTCCCACCCCCATGGGCCAGACCCTCTATTGGGACGACCTCTGTTACATCCGCGCTCACCCTGTTGCCCGCTGGCCTTTCCCCACGGATATCCTTCGGGGCGCTGGGGATACCCTTGTGGCGGAAGAGAGCGTCACAGCCTTCTCGAAGCGTTTTTCCTGCCGCCTGCGGACCGTGGAGGATGCGGAGCACTGGTTCCACACGCCGCCGGAGCTGGAGTCCCTGTCCCTCTGGCTTCGGGAGACTGCGGAACCCTAAACGCGCGCCGTATGGCGCGCGTTTCACGGAAGCATGATCGCAGCAAACACCAAGAGACATCCGGACGTCCTTTGAAATTTGTTGACTTTTTTTCTCGGCTCCTGTAAAATAAGAGTCGCGAGGAAAACAGACAGCCGCGTGGGCAGGCCGAAAGGCCGTCCATGAGGAAAGTCCGGGCTCCACAGGGCAAGGATAACGGGTAACGCCCGCCGAAGGCGACTTCAGGAAAAGTGCAACAGAGATATACCGCCTCCCCCGTTACAAAATGGGGCCCCCGCAAAAACGCAGTTTTTGTGGGGAGAGGAGGCACAGCGAAATGAGTGAACCCTGCCGCTTGCGGCGGGGTGAAGGATATGGAGCTTGTGCCGACGAGGTAAGGATGGAAAGGTGCGGTAAGAGCGCACCCGACGGCTCGAGAGTGTCCGTCGCTGTAAACTCTATCCGGAGCAACACCGGTATGGGAGCACACAGGCTGGCCCGGCCGCTCCCGGGGTGGCTGGAGCGCGTTGGCAACAGCGCGCCTAGATAGATGGCTGTCAAATACAGAACCCGGCTTACAGTTTTGCTCGCAATATGTGAGGACCGTCCGCATGATCTGCGGACGGTCCTCTTTTCTATTGCCTCCGGTTGGCCTGATCATCTTATCCGCGATCCCCGCTGTCTCCTTCTGCGGACGGCTGACCTACTACTGTAATTGGGCCCACCGCTCCTGCTCGGTCATCAGCCGCTCCTGCAATTCCGGGGAGACGCTGTCCAGCCAGTACTGGTCGATCTCCTTGACCTTGTAGTCATCGCACCAGTCGTAGACCATGTAGGGCTTCTCCGGCCAGCGGGTGCGGACCACCACCTCGTTGTGTCCGTCCTGGTCGATATCCGCCACCGTTGCATTCAGGCAGTCCTCCACCAGCAGGACGGTTTGCATTCTCTTCCAGACATTCCATTCAACGGTTTCATCCCACTCCCCAGTCCAGAAGCGGTAGTCACAGAGATAGACCTGCCCACTGGGCTCGCCGTAGGGATCCGGGTAGTAGTTCTCGCTGGTGTAGAATACTTTATCATACCAGAAAAGACGGTCGCTCTCCGTCTCGAAGGTCACATCCATCATCCCGCCCAAGGATATCCTTCCTGTGGGCTCACACGAGGCGACAGTTCCCTCATAGGTCCGCCGGTTCCAGCGGCAGTCTAGGCGATACTCAAAAGGATAATTCCCCTCATCCGTCTGCTTTATGCCGTCGAAGTCCACGCCCTCCCCACATTTCAGGCGGAGCAGATGGCCCTTGTCCTCCACATAGAGGTAGTTCTCATTTCCAACGGTTTCCTTCAGGAAAATGGTGTTCTTCCTCTCCTCCCGAATATAGGTGCTACAATACCAGATGGTCCCCAGGGTTGTCGCCAGCATCAGCGCCAGGGCCAGGGCCGTCTGCCAGACGTGCTTCCGCCGCTCCGACTTCAGGTTTTCCCGGGAAATCTCCATCAAGTTCTGAACGGGCCGTTCCTCTCTGATGTTCTCCACCGCCTCTTCCTCCTCGTCCTTTCGTACCTCAATCCTCCGGCAGGCCATCAGCTCCTCCACGCCCAGCCCCAGAGCTTCCGCCAGGGGCTCCAGCAGCGTCACGTCCGGGTAGCTTAGGGCCCGCTCCCACTTGCTCACCGCCTTGTCCGTCACATGCAGCCGCTCCGCCAGGGCCCTCTGGGTCAGGCCGGCGGCTTTTCGATTATTCGCGATAAAATCACCGAACTGTTGTTTATTCACCGTGCTCACCTCCCCGTCAGTGTACACCGGAACGGCTCGAAAAAGCAACCGACCAGCGGTAGAATCCGACGGATTCCGCCTGTTCCAGTCGATTCCCGATCCGAAAAAAAATTCCTGCCTTTCCAGTTTTTAAGGTTTAACTAAGAAACCCGCTGTATGATGCCCCCATCCTGTGAAACGAAAGGAGCCCAAGCATGAAACCTCGGCACGAGTGGAAACACGAGATCACCGCCGCCGACCGCCTGATTCTCGCCGCCCGCCTTTCGGCGGTGGCCCGCCGGGACAGCCACGGGGACCACGGCCGATACGGAATACGAAGTCTCTATTTCGACGACCCCCGGGACACGGCGCTGCGGGAGAAAATTGACGGCGTGGCCCGCAGGGAGAAATTTCGAATACGGTACTACAACGGCAACACCGCCTTTATCTGCCTGGAGAAAAAAACCAAACAGGACGGCCTGTGCGGCAAGCGCTCCGTCCTCCTCAGCGCTCAGGAGGTCCAAACCCTTTTGGACGGCGGACTGGACTGGATGCCGGGCAGCGGCCGTCCTCTGGTTCAGGAGCTTTACTGGAAAATGAAGTCCGCCGGTCTCCGGCCGAGGACCATTGTGGACTACACCCGGGAGGCCTATGTCTTCCCCGCCGGAAATGTGCGGGTCACCCTGGATTACGACATCCGCACCGGCCTGGGATCCACAGATTTCCTGAATCCCCGCTCGATTACCGTACCCGCTGGGGACGCCCCCGCCATTTTAGAGGTGAAGTGGGATGAATTTCTCCCCAGCGTCATACGGGATGCAGCACAACTCCCCGGGCGGCACACCTCCGCCTTCTCAAAATACGCGGCTTGCCGCGTCTATGGATAAGAAAGGAACCGATTGCCATGACATTTCAAGATATTTTTAAATCCAGCTTCCTGGAGAACGTGACCGGCGTCAGTCTTTTGGACATGAGTCTGGCCCTTCTCCTGGCCTTTGGCCTGGGGCTCTTTATCTTCCTGGTCTACAAAAAAACCTTCACCGGCGTCATGTACTCCTCCAGCTTTGGGGTAACGCTGGTAGCTCTGACGATGATTACCACCATGGTAATTCTGGCGGTCACCAGCAACGTGGTGCTGTCCCTGGGCATGGTGGGCGCCCTCTCCATTGTCCGCTTCCGCGCGGCCATTAAGGAACCCCTGGACATCGCATTTCTCTTCTGGTCCATTGCCGTGGGCATCGTATTGGCGGCGGGACTGATTCCGCTGGCAGTCTTTGGAAGCGTGATTATCGGCGTGATGCTTCTGGTTTTTGTGAACCGGAAATCCCGCTGCGACCCCTACATAGCCGTGCTCCAGTGCGACGGGCCGGAGAGCGAGGCTCAGGCGGTGGGGTTCCTCCGGCAGAACACCCGCCGCTGCGTGGTGAAAAGCAAGACGGTCCAAAAGGATGCGGTGGAAGTGAATCTGGAAATTCGCTTAAAGAGCGAGGACACCGGCTTTGTCAATGCTCTGGCGGACCTCTCCGGCGTCCGCAGCGCGGTATTGGTAAGCTACAACGGAGACTACATGGGGTAATTTCTGTTTTTCGTTCTGATAAGAACGCGGAGTAAAAGAATTTTCGCACGCTCGACCGTCTGGTGAAAACCAGGCGGAAGCGACAGCACCAAAGGGGGATATCAAATGTCGACCCACAAGCATATTGACCAGCTCTGCGCTGTCGTCCTGGTTCTTTGTCTGTTGCTGACCTTCGCCTTTATAAACGGTGTAGCTTTGGGCATCCGGCCCGCCGCCTCTGCTCTGGGCTACGAGTCCCGGCTCTTCGACACAGGTCGGGTCCACACCATCGATCTGGTGATGGACAATTGGGAGGAGTTCCTGGAAACCTGCGAGAACGAGGAATACGCCCAGTGCTCCGTTCTCATTGACGGCGAGGCGTACCAGAACACCGCCATCCGGGCTAAGGGCAACACCTCCCTTACCATGGTTTCCGCCATGGACAGCGACCGATACAGCTTCAAGCTGGAGTTTGATCATTACGACAGCGGAAGGACCTACTACGGCCTGGATAAGCTGAGTCTCAACAACATCATTCAGGACTCTACATATATGAAGGATTACCTCACCTACCAGATGATGGGCGCTTTTGGCGTGGCCGCGCCTTTATGCAGCTATGTGTACATCACCGTCAACGGTCAGGATTGGGGACTGTATCTGGCCGTTGAGGGAGTGGAAGACGGCTTTCTCCGGAGGAACTATGGCGGCAACTCCGGAGAGCTCTATAAGCCGGACAGCATGAGCTTCGGCGGCGGACGGGGCAATGGCCGGGAGTTCCGCATGGACGACTTCGGGAATCCCGAAGAGGGCGCCGCCCTTTCCTCCAATCCTCCGGCTGATCCGGTATTCCAGAAAGTCCCTGGGGAAGACGGGAGAGCAGCCGGAGGCGGTTCCGCCAAATTTGCCGGAGGCCCCGGAGGCGGCATGGGGAGCGACGACGTGAAGCTGCGGTATATCGATGATGATCCGGACAGCTACTCCAATATCTTCCAGAACGCCAAAACGGACATCACCAAGGCGGACCAGAGCAGGCTGATTGCATCTTTAAAAGCCCTGGGAGAAGGTGAAAATCTTGAGAACGTCCTGGACATTGACCGGGTTCTGCGCTACTTTGTCGTCCACAACTTCGTCTGCAACGGCGACAGCTACACCGGCTCCATGGTGCACAATTACTACCTCTACGAGGAAGACGGCCGACTCTCCATGATCCCCTGGGACTACAATCTGGCTTATGGCACCTTCCAAAGCGGTGATGCCACAAGCACCGTGAACGAGCCCATTGACTCTCCCGTCACTGGCGGCGACAGCCGTCCCATGGTGGATTGGATCTGGGAACAGGATGAATATACGGAGCTCTATCATCAGTATTTCCGGGAGTTTCTGGAGACAGTGAATATCACCGGACTGATTGAACAGACGGCGGCGTTGATCGCGCCCTATGTGGAGAAGGACCCCACGGCGTTTTACTCCAATCAGGAGTTTCAAACCGGCGCGGAAACTCTGGGGGATTTCTGCCGCCTCCGGACGGAGAGTATCCTAGGTCAATTAGAAGGAACGATTCCCTCTACCTCCAAGGGCCAGGAGGAGGACGCCTCCTCCTTGGTGGATGCCTCCTTCATCCGTCTTTCCGATATGGGAACCATGGACCGGGGCGGCGGCTTTGGCGACGGAGAGCGGCCCTTCCCTTCCGATAGCCAGCAAGAAGGAGCTGCCATACCCTTCCCAGCGGAAGATGCTCCAGCCTTCTCCCAGGCCAGGGGGCAACCGGCTGCGATTCTCCGATCTCCGGAGGATTCCGCCTCTCCCAGCGGGGATTTACCGGGGGAATCTCTCGCCGCCGTGAGCGGAAGCACCTGGCTGCTGGCAGCGGTATCCTGCGGTATACTCCTGGCGGGTCTCCTCTTCGCCTGCCTGTACCGACGCGGAAACCATTGAAGCATCCGGACCGCCGTCCCCTGTTGCAGGAGCGGCGGTCCTTCTATCCACCCTTATAATTACACAAAACCAAAATTTTGTGTAATATAATATAGAAATATAAGAAAGAGGGCAACTGCCCTCTTTCTTAATCACTGGATATAGGCCCGATGGAACACCTTTTTACCCTTTTTGATAATGACGCCCTCTCCCTGGAAGTCCGCCTGGTCAACAGCCGCGGCAATGTCCGTCACCTTTTGGCCGTTCACCGTCAGGCCCCCCTGCTGGATCAGCCGACGGGCCTCCCCGTTGGAGGGGCACAGGCCACAGGCCACCAAAAGGGCAATGGCGCCGATCTGTCCGTTCTCAAACTGAGCGGCGGACAGCTCCGTCGAGGGCATGTGCTCCGTGGAGCCAGCGCCGGCGAAAAGGCCCCGGGCGGTTTCCTGGGCTTTCTCCGCCTCCGCCTCGCCGTGGACCAGCTTGGTCAGCTCGTAAGCCAAAATTTCCTTGGCCCGGTTCAGCTGGCTCCCCTCCCATCTGTCCATGGCGTCGATCTCCTCCAAAGGCAGGAAGGTCAACATCCGGATACATTTCAGCACGTCCGCATCCCCTACGTTCCGCCAGTATTGGTAGAACTCAAAGGGGGAGGTCTTGTTGGGATCCAGCCACACCGCGCCCTTGGCGGTTTTGCCCATCTTCTTGCCCTCGGAGTTCATCAGCAGCGTAATGGTCATGGCGTAGGCGTCCTTGCCCAGCTTCCGGCGAATCAGCTCGGTGCCGCCTAACATATTGCTCCACTGGTCGTCACCGCCGAACTGCATGTTGCAGCCCAGGGTCTGGAACATATGATAGAAGTCGTAGGACTGCATAATCATATAGTTGAATTCCAGGAAGCTCAGCCCCTTCTCCATCCGCTGTTTGTAGCACTCCGCCCGAAGCATGTTATTTACGGAGAAGCAGGCTCCCACTTCCCGCAAAAGCTCCACATAGTTCAGCTTCATCAACCATTCAGCGTTATTCACCATGATTGCCTTGTCCGGGCCAAACTCGATAAACCGCTCCATCTGCTTTTTAAAGCAGTCGCAGTTGTGCTGGATGGTCTCCGTGGTCATCATCTGCCGCATGTCCGACCGGCCGGAGGGATCTCCCACCATGCCGGTGCCACCGCCGATGAGGGCGATGGGCCGGTTTCCCGCCATTTGCAGGCGCTTCATCAGACACAGGGCCATGAAGTGGCCCACATGGAGGCTGTCCGCCGTGGGATCGAACCCGATATAAAACACGGCCTTCCCGCCGTTCACCAGCTCCCGAATCTCCTCCTCGTCGGTAACCTGGGCAATGAGGCCCCGGGCCTTCAGCTCTTCGTAAATCTGCATTTTACCGTCTCCTTTTTGTTTAAATTCCCCGGAGGGAACGAAAAAACGCCCCGTCCCGGTGGGGACAGAGGGCGAAAACATTCGCGGTACCACCTCTGGTTCGCCGCCCTCTCGCGAGAACGGCCTCATGAAGTGCCAACACACTTCTGCGCAATAACGGGCGCACCCGGCGCGCGCCTACTGAGAGGCTTCTTTCCTCCGTTCGGGCGCCAGCTCCAAGGCGTATTCGCCGTCCGCCTCCCTCCCCCTTTCACCAAGCCGGGGGTTCTCTTCGCGAAGGACATGACGGGTACTGGTCCTCTTCTTCACTGTGAAACGTATTGTAGCAGATACGCCGGGAATTGTCAACACAAACCAAGCAAGGAGGCATTATTCCAAAGCCGGTCTTTCATTCGCGCCGAGCTTTTCCAGGTGGTACTTCGCAAGCCTTTCCACCATAAGGTCCCCGCATCTGGATAATTCCCTTATTTTTTCAAGGGCTTCTGCGTTTCCCTTTTCCTTGTAGAGTCTATGCAGCGACCAAACCGCTTTGCGCGTAATATGTTCGTCATACTCCCCAAGATAATGACCTGGGTATCTCTGAATAGCCATAGACGCCAAAACGTTCACCGTTTCTTCACCGCCATAGCGCTCAATCAGCTCCACCATATCTTCCAGGTTATTGGTCTTTACCCAGTTTTCGAGTGAAATCTCTTCCAGCACCTTGACGCTTTCCCTGTCAAACCGCCTCAATATCCATCCTAAAAGCATAGTCTCGTCCAGCGCGTCTCCGTCTCTATCTTTACAGGCTTCCTTCAGCCAATGGCAAAACACCCCGGGGGACGTCAAATCCTCAGAGAGTGATTTTTTCAGGGTTTCTTCTTTTTTGCGTTTTTCAGCTTCTGCCAAAGGCCCGGTTCCTAATTTTGCGGTCGAGGCCAAGTATTTATCCAAAGCCTTTCTATCTGCTTCCTTCATATTTGTTTCCCCGCCGTGCCATCTGTTTTCGAATGCTATAGATTTTTTAATTATAGCACAGGAATTTGCCCAATTCAATCTCCCGGCAAATTTTCACTTGTCTCGAAGGACCAGCCGACACATAGATTCGCTTTTGCCTGGGACAGTCCTCCGGCAAAAACTTCCCTTGTGATTTGGGAAAAACCATGTTATGATAAACATACAGCAATTCGAATTCCACTTATGCCCCAGCCGCTGCAAGTTCGCTGATTTTAATCACCTCCCCCCGAGTACGAAAAGGAGCTTTAAACCATGCTTCCTTCCAATGAAAAAGGCCCAGGGATGCCGGTACAAACCACCCTGGAAATCTTGGCGGAAATCGAGCATACTCTCCATCAGATGCTCTTTCTGGCGGAGCTGTCCGCCGGAGATACCGATGTGGACCGAGAGGGCCTCCAGAAAACCCTGGAGCGCCTTCAGGTCAAAATTGATCGGGCCGCCGATCGATTGACAACACCCCCACCGCTTTGATGCGGCGGGGGTGTTTGCGTCTCCGTCAATCCTAAGTTGTCAAGTCTTTACTGAACGCTTGTACACCTATTATTTGAACTGCATCAGGGAATATTCCACGTCAATGGGCTCACTCGTACCGGCCGCGCCTCGGATATCAAAAAGGAGTCCGGCATTTTCTTCCGAAGTGTTGCTGTCCAGCTCAAAGGCCCGGGTTAAGGTACGTCCCGGCTCAAGATCAACGGCAGGGAAATATGTGGGTTCCCCCAGCATGACGGGCTGACCTGCCAGGCATGTAACTCGTTCTTTGCCTTTGTTTGTCACTCGGAAAATAACGTATTTACCATTCGCCGGAATAAAGACGTCACCCAAATGAACGCTGGTGACGGTCTGGACATGGGTCTTGTCGTCGCAGATGAGGGAAGGCTGCTGCTTCATATCTACCCCACTGGAGGCAATTTCTTTATAAGGTCCTATCTTTACGCCAATTTTGGGCTTTGTGGGATTGGGATCTTTCGATTCCAGGCTGGTTTTATCGTTTGAGGAAGCACCCAGAACGATGCTGCCCTGCTTCTCATTCCAGCCAACCTGGACATTGAAATAATCCGACATCATCTGCGCGGGCAAATAATAGTAGGGCTTACCGTCCGTTCCCGTGTAAGTGACGGCGGCTGGAAGCCATTGGCCGTCCACGGAATAGTTGTCCCCCGGCTTCACCTTCACGGCATCCAGGATCACAAGTCCCGCATTGCTGATTTGCAGCTGGCCCGATGCGGCCAGGGCCGTGCCGGACAGGGCGAGAACGGAGATCATGACGATCATTCCAGCAAAAAACGACGCGTATTTTTTCATGGCAACTGCTCCTCTTTACAAATAAATATTATCGATATTGCATGAACGTGATGGTCACATCCGCTCCATCCGGTGCACTCAGGTAAGAGAGCGTTGGGCTGACACCGTACACAAATTCGGCGGATTCCCTCGTTGTACCTTCGGCAATTACAAAGGCTCTGGTTAACGTGTTGCCCGGTTCAAGCGCCACACTGGGGAAGCGGTCCCATATACCCAGCGTGATGGGAAGACCTGCCTGGCATCGTACCTGAGATGTGCCGTTATTCGTTATTGTGAGCAGGATATACCTTCCGTTTTCCGGGAGGAAGGTTCCACTGGAGCCGTAGCCGGTGATGGACTGAGCCCTGGTCTTATCGTCTACGACCTGCGTAGGCTTCTTCGTCGTGTCCACAAGGCTGGGTGAAACCTCTGTAAAGGCTCCAACGCTCAGGCCCAACGTCGGATTTTTGGGCCGTTCCTTCAGCGTTTCCTCGTCGGTTGTCACCCGGGCCTCAAGCTGCGCGCCTTCCATGGTAGAACCCAGGACGACGCTGCTGCGCTGTTTGCTCCAGCCGGTCCGGATGTTGAGATAGTCGCTGAACATCTGCACCGGCAGGTAGTGGTAGGACTTGCCGTTGGCGGCTTCGTAGTCCACAACGCCGGGAATCCTTTCTTTACCTACGGTATAAGTTCCGCCCGGCTCCACCTTCACCTGGTCCTTCACCACCACGCCGGCCGCGCCGACTTGCAGTCGGCCACCCGCTGCCAGAGCCGTTCCGGCCATGGCGGCAACCAGCACCACCGTGCACATTCCAGCCAAAAATTGCTTCCAAGTTTTCATCGTTCATTTCCTTTCTGTTTTCCTGCGGGCACAATATCCCGCGATTTTAGCATAGGGGGAGGCGGCTCACTCCGTCCGGCGCCCCAGGTCCTGAAGCTCCACCCGCGTTCCGCCCAGGTTGACCGCGGTTACGGCATAGGGGTCGACGACGTGGGGATACTGACATTCCATTCCGCCCGTTGTGCCCTCCAAGGTTTCTGTCATCGTGAAGGACTTCCGTATATTGGAGAAATCGACATAGGTACCGTCCTCCAGCCAAAGTCCCTGCGGCCCCATCGCCTGGGCTTGTTCCTCTTCGATGTATGTCCGATCCGAGGTCCCGGCCTCCCCACCCGGGAACTGCAAATATTGTATCAAAACCGGGCTCCAGAAATCCGCCTCTACGGCGGAAACCGTAAGCTTGATCCGAGAGAATTCCAGCGGAATATTCTCCACCGTTAACGCGGCCGCTCCCTCATAGATTACAGGCTGGATCATCTTATCCAAGGTAAAGGTGAAATCATAGGGGCCGTCCAGAATCACAACGTCCGGTCCGGGTCTGCTGCTCCCCCCTTCCCCAACGGTCAGCAACGTGCCTTTCCCCTCCTCGTAAGTAGCCAATGTTTCCAAGTGAAGTGTCAGCTCCGGCCGCTCCACGTAGTCGGCCAGGGGCAGCGTCACCTCAAAGAACAGTTTGTCTCCCTCCCGTCGGACCAGGTTGAAGCCCGGTTGAAATGTGAACCGGCTCCCGGCCAATTGGTCTTGGATCCTCCTCTCCAGCTCCGTCGGCGGGAGATTTACCTCCATCTCCGCGTAACGGCTCTCCACCTCCTTGCGTGTGTAGTCCTCCAACTGGTCCTGCCGCATGGAGAGGCGGCACTTCTCCCGGTAAATCCAGGAACCGCGCCAAAACTCCTCGTTCCATTCCTCCGGCATATTCGGCTTTTCCACCGTCATGGACAGCCGCAGCGTCTCCCCATCCCACACAGCGGCGTAGAGCGTAACCGTCATATCGTCTACCGTCTGGCTTTGCTCAATGACGGTGCCCATCCGGGCCATGATGTTCTCCGATACCTCGGGAGCATCGGGGTTCACTCCAAGCCAAGGGAACCACTGGGAAAACTGTCCCGTGAACGCCGCCACCGCGCAGGCTGACAGCAGAAGCAGCGCCGCTGTCAACGCGATCAGCTTCCAGTCCAGCCTTCTTCTCCGACTCGAAGGCTCCTGATATTCTATCCATTTCCAGGGGTCCGCCAGCAGTTTCATCCGTTCCCGGAGATACCGGGGAGAAAAACTCACCTCCACATCCTTCATCTGTTGGCAGATGCTTTCCAAATCGGCCAGGTTGGCGTCCATCAACGCTTGGGAGAGAATTTGATCAAACTGCATCATTTACATACCCCTCCTTTTCCAGACACTTCCGCAGCATCGTCCGGCCCCGCATTACCCGGCTGGCAACCGTAGACTCCTTGATCTTCAAACGCCGCGCGATTTCCCGGTTGCTCAGCTCCTGTACGCATTTCAGCTCCAGAATACGGCGGTAGCTCTCCGGCAGCGCCCGGATCAGCGAAATCAGATAGGCATACTCCTCTTGATGCTCATTCTGAGCAGGCGGATCCCAGTCCTCCGGGAAGGGCTCTGTCTGCCGCTCTGTTCGCAGAATATCCAAGGCGGCGTTCTTGGCCACGGTAGCCACATAGCCGCCCGCCTGGCTCCAGGATAGGGTACACACCCGCTCCCAGCTCCGCAGAAGCTGCACCCATGTTTGCTGCGCGGCGTCCTCCGCCTGGGTAGGGTTCCCCAGAAAGCGCAGCGCCGTTAGGTAGACTTTCTTTTCATATGCCTTGTAGAGCTTGATAAAACGTCGCTGGTCCTGCTCGGTCTCCAGCACGGCCAGACAGATTGCAAGCATATTCCATCCTCTCCTTTGTACTGATATACGGATGTCCCGTGGCTCTATTATTTTAACTGTGAAAAACAGAAAAGTATCCCACGTTCGACAAAAAAATCTTCCGAATCTATAATTCTATTTTTCAGGCAAACCAGATTGTGTCTGGTTGAGCTATGCCGCTGAAAACAGGCAGAGGGTCCGCCTTTCGGTGGACCCTCTGCCTGTTTTGGAAGATTGGATGAAAAGAAGTTTTGTCTCTTGCAAGTATTATGGTACACGAGAGTTGTTAAGCAAAACAGCATCATTTGTTACAAAAGACTTAAATCTGTGTTCGCTGTTTGCGAACAACCTTACGGAGCCGTTTCCTCCCTTGCGTCAAGGAAGACCGGAAGGACTGCTACGCCGCTCTGGAGTGATTTGACAAGTTCCAGACCCTGGATGATTTCATTACGTTCCTGCAAGAGCAGACAGCGAAAACATAGTGTGCCCAAAACATAGGATAAAGCGGCAAAGGCATGATCCTTTGCCGCTTTGCTTCTTTTCTAGCAGTTTTGTCAAGGATGATTTTATCTCTTAATATTAGTCCAGGGGCTTCATCGTGGGGAACAAAATCACATCCCGGATCGTATCCGCGCCGGTCAGCAGCATCACCGCCCGGTCCACACCGATGCCCATACCGCCGGTGGGAGGCATACCGTACTCCAGGGCCGTGAGGAAATCCTCATCCAGCATCTCCGTCTCGTCGTCGCCCCGGTCCCGGAGCTCCGCCTGTTTTTCGAAGCGGCGGCGCTGATCAATGGGGTCGTTGAGCTCGGAATAGGCGTTGGCTAGCTCGCTGTGGCAGACGAAAAGCTCGAACCGCTCCGTCAGTCGGGGATCCGCCGGGCTCCGCTTCGTCAGCGGAGAGACCTCCACCGGGTACATGGTGATAAAGGTGGGCTGAATCAGCTTCTCCTCCACCCGCTGGTCAAAGCAGGCGTACAGGGCATTACCCCAGGTCTTGTCCGCGGTTTCCGCCAACTCTACGCCGATGCTCTTGGCCGCGGCCACCGCCTCCTCGTCGTCCGAAATGGCGGAGAAGTCCACACCGGCGTACTCCTTCACCGCGTCAACCATGGTCAGGCGCCGCCAGCCGGGAGTCAGGTCGATTTGCTGGCCAAGCCACTCCACCTGATAGCCGCCCAGAATCTCCTTGGCCGCGCCGGAAAGAATCCCCTCCACCACGTCCATCATGCCGTGAAAATCCGTGTAGGCCTGATAGAGCTCTACCGTGGTAAACTCCGGGTTGTGTTTGGGATCCATGCCCTCGTTCCGGAAAATGCGGCCGATCTCATACACACGGTCCATGCCGCCCACGATTAGCCGCTTTAAGGGCAGTTCCGTGGCAATCCGCATATACATGTCGATGTCCAGGGTATTGTGGTGGGTGACAAAGGGACGGGCCGCCGCGCCGCCGGCCAGCGTGTTCAGCACCGGGGTCTCAACCTCAATGTAACCTCGGTCGTCCAAATAGCGGCGCATGAACTTGATGAACTGGGAGCGGATCAAGAAGTTCCGCTTCACCTCCGGATTCACCATCAAATCCACATAGCGCTGGCGGTAGCGGAGCTCCTTGTCCTGGAGGCCGTGAAACTTCTCCGGCAGAGGCAGCAGGGACTTGCTCAACAGGGTGATGTTTTTCGCCCGGACGCTCATCTCCCCCCGCTGGGTGCGGAAGACCTCGCCGTCCACACCCACGATGTCGCCAATGTCAAACTTTTTAAACTTCCTGTAAACCGCCTCGTCCATCTCGTCCTGCCGGGCGTACAGCTGGATACGGCCATCCCGGTCCTGCAAGTCGCAGAAGCTGACCTTACCCATGCCCCGCTTGCTCATAAGGCGGCCCGCCACCCGAACGGGTTTCCCCTCCATGGCGTCGAAGTTCTCCTTGATCTGTCCCGACGTGGCATCCCAGTCAAAGCGGGTCAGCTGAAAGGGATCCTCTCCGGCGGCCTGGAGCTCCGCCAGCTTCTCCCGGCGGACTTTGGTCTGCTGGCTCAGGTCCTGCTCCTGGTTTTTCGTTTGTTCAGCCATGTTTTCTCTCCTTATGGTCCGGGCTGGGCCCGGACGTTTCTTTTTGCTGCGCTGTACGCGCTCCGTTTTAGCCGCGGCCCAGAGGCCCGTATTCCCCTTCCAGGTCCGCGGCCCCTCTCGGCGGCAAAGTACGGGGCCGCTCCCTCTTGAAAGGAAACTTACCGCTCGATCTTCAGCACCTTATAGCAGATGTTCCCCTTGGGGGCCTCCACCGTAACGGTATCCCCCTCCTTCGCACCAATCAAGGCTTTGCCAAAGGGAGATTCCTCGGAGATGATGCCATGCATGGGATCCGACTCCTGAGAGCCCACAATGGTGTAAGGCGTAGGCAGCGCCTTGCCGTCGGGCCCCTCCACCGTCACCTTGCAGCCAATGGCCACCACATCGGTATTGCTGCTCTCATCCACAATGACGGCGTACTGGATAATTTCCTCCACCTCGGCAATGTGAGAGTAAAGCTTGCCTTGCTCGTTTTTTGCCTCGTCGTACTCGCTGTTCTCGCTGAGGTCACCAAAGCCCCGGGCTACCTTGATCTGCTCCGCTACCTCATCAGAGCGGGTGGTCTTGAGGTAATTCAGCTCCTCCTGCAGTTCGTCGTAGCGGGCTTGACTCATCTTGTATTCTTTTGCCATGTCGGACGGTTCCTTTCTTCTCAATATGCTTTACCCGGAAAAAATCTTCCACAGGCGCAATTTTACAAGATGATATTATATAGAAGGAGTGCGGGAATGTCAAGCCGAAACTCGGCAACCTCGGCCATTGGGTTCCGGGACACAAGCCGGAACCCCTTCTTTAAAAGCCTGAACTCCGTCCCTCTTTTTCAGCGCCCCTCTCGGCTCCCGACCGAAATTTCTTCCCGCTTCAGTACTCCCGCCTCCCGGAGCACCGCCAGCAGCTGCCCCCGATCCGCTCCCTCCGGCAGGGCCTCTTCCAGACTGGGCGGCAGGGTAAAGGACGGCAGGGCCTGCTTCTCGTCATAGAGCCGCAGAGCCACAGGGTTTTTCAGAGACAAATCTGTTCGGGAATCAAAGAGGACCAGGGCTTCCGCTCCCTCCAGCTGGTCCTTGGAGGGCCCCAACAGCAGCGACACACCGTACTCCCGCCGGAGCTGGCGGCAGAGCTCCTCCCCTCCGTATGGAAGATCCAGGAGCACATAGCGGTGCCGCAGGCAAAGCTCCGTCACCGTACGGACCACCTCCCCCGTCAGTGCCGCTGCCGACACCGCTACCCGTGCCCCGGCCACCGGCTGGTCCTTTGCCGCCAAAGCTGTCCGGACCCAGTCCGCCGCCACGGCCCGCCGGAGCGCCAGCGTCCCCACGGGCCGCAATCCGCACTTGGACAACTGCTCCCGAACGGAATCATCCTCCGGCAGCACCACCTGGGTTACCCCTCTCTTTCGCAATTTCTTTCCCGCCGCCGCCGCCCGCCGCCGGAGCACCGCCGGATGGGCGCTTCGGGTCACCTCCGCCTGTAAAACCCGCATCCGCAGAACCAGCCGTTCCTCCAGACGGATGCTTTTCTGTCCCTTTTGGGGCTCTGCCCACGTGAATAATCCTACCATAAAATTACCTCCCGCCCCATGATATGGGACGGGAGGCCGGATTATGTGTCGAGTCAGGCGTCCTTCGCAAAGGTAGCCCCGGTGAGATAGCCCTTGGCGATAGGGTTGATAATGGTGTTGTTCTCCTTGATCTCAAAGTGGAGATGCGGCCCGGTGGAGTTGCCCGTGGAGCCAGTAATCCCCAGCACGTCGCCCTGCTTCACCGTCTGGCCCACACTGACCTTCCGGCTGCTCATATGGCCGTAAAGGGTGGTATTCCCCGCGCCATGGTAGAGCACCACGTAATTTCCATAGGACTTAGAGTATTCGGAGATAATGACCTGCCCCGCCTTGGCAGCGTAGATGCTGCTGTTATAGCCTACCCGTCCGATGTCTGTGCCCTTGTGATTCGTAGAGCCGATGCCGCCGGGAGAGTCCCGGCCGCCTACGGTAGAGGTAACATAGCGGCTATTTACCGGCCAGATATACCCGCCGGGATTGGAGGTGGGGCCGGACTGGCCCGCCGCGGCCCGCCGGGCCGCCTCTTCCTCCTCCATCTTCTTAATCAGGGCCTTAATCCGGGCCTGGACCTCCTCTTCCTCCTCGGAGAGGTCGTCCAGGGCGTCCTCCTGCTCCTGCTGCTGCTGACGGAGCTTGGTCACCAGTGCGTTGGCCGCCTCCCGCTGGGAATCCAGATCCCGCTTCTTGGCCTCCAGCTCCGCCTTGGCCTCTTCAGAGGCGGCCTTCTGGCCCTCCAATTCCGCCTTTTTTTCCGCGGTAATCGTTTGAAGGGTTTTCAAATCGTCAATAACCCTCTGGTCATACTCCATGATCTCATTGACCACATCCAGCCGACCCAGAAGGTCTGAAAAACTGCTTGCCCGGAAGAGAACGGACCAATATTCCACCTTCCCCTGCTCCTCCATGGCCCGGACCCGCTTGCAGAAGAGCTCGTACTGGGCGGCTTCCTTGGCTTCCGCCTCCGCCAGCTCCGCCGCCGTCTGGACAATCAGGGTCTCGTAGGTGGCAATCTCCTCTTCTTTATTCGTGATCTCCTCTTCCGTCAGGCTGATCTGTCCATCCAGAAGGCGCTTGCGTTCCATCGTATTGTCAATGTCGGTGGATAGCTTGTCAATCTGAGCCTGGATGTCCTTTTTTTTCTGAGCCAGGCCTTTGGCGTCATTTTTCAGCGCGTCGATGTCCGCCTGGGTCACCGCTGCAGCGGTGGGAGTCAGGTCCGCCAATGCCAGGCACAGCGCCAGCACCAGCAGCGGCAGAGAACGCAGTAGGAACCTTTTGCAGTTTTGCTTCATGCCGCCCTCCTCAGACCTGTAAGTATTTCCGAATGGCGGAGAGGCTTCCCCCTACGCCGATGAAGATGCCCGCTCCCGCAAAGGAACCCGCCACTGGAACCCACAGCTCCTTGAAGGGAATCACGTCAATGAGCTGCAAGGCGTCGCTGGTGCTGACGCCCCGGGCCACGGCCTCGTAGAGCCCCCACTCCATAAGGAAGGCGATGGAGGCCCCCAGGAAGCCCATGAGGAAGCCCTCGTAGACAAAGGGCCAGCGGATGAAGCCGTTGGTGGCGCCCACCATCCGCATAATGGCGATTTCCTCCCGCCGGTCAAAGGTGGTGAGGCGGATGGTATTGGAGATGATGAACACGGATACCAGGAACAAAATAGCGATCAGGGCCACACAGACCACGGTGGCCACGTTTCGCAGGGTAATGAACCCCCCGGCCACCTCCTCTGCGGCGTTGACATCGGCGATTCCGTCCACCGCCTTGACTGCCGCCTTGGTCTGGGAAATCTGCTCCAGGTTCAGGATTTTCAAGGAAAACCGATCCCGCAGAATCTCCGGGTCCAGGTCCCGGAACATCTCCTCCTCGGGATAGTCCTCCAGGAATTTCTCCATGGCCTGCTGGCGGCTGATGAAGGTAACGGAGGCCACATTGGGGATGGCCTCCAGCTTCTTCTGGAGGCCGGTGGTATCCTCGAAATCCTCCTCCACAAAGGCCAGCATCTCGTTCTCCCGCTCCAGGTCCTTCAAAAGTCCGTTGGCGTTTACCGCCACCAGGGTAAAGGTCCCCATAATCAGCAGGCAGGCCACGGTGATGCCGATGGCGGCAAAGCTCATAAAACCGTGGCTGAACATGTTGGAGACGCCCTCATGGATGAAATACCCGAAATTGTGCTTAGACATGAATACGTCCTCCCACATAGCCGCCTACGCTGTCATTGACCACACGGCCGGAATCTATGGTGACCACCCGCTTGCCGAAGTGGTCCACCAGGTCCTTCTCATGGGTCACCACCACCATGGTGGTGCCCAGTTCGTTGATTTTTACCAACAGGTCCATCAGCTCCAAGGACCGCTCCGGGTCCAGGTTTCCAGTGGGCTCATCGGCGATAATCGTGGCCGGATTATTCACCAGCGCCCGGGCGATGGCCACCCGCTGCTGCTCCCCGCCGGAGAGCTCGTCGGGATAGCTATAAGACTTCTTCTCCAGGCCCACCAGCTCCAGCACATAGGGAATACGCTTCCGGCTCTCTTTCGCGGAGGCCCCCACTGCCCGCATGACAAAAGCCAGATTGTCATAAACCGTTTTCTTCTCAATCAGGCGGAAATCCTGAAAGATGACTCCCAGGGTCCGGCGCATCAGGGGAATCTGCCGCTCGGAGATGTTCCGGGTGGAAAAACCGTTGACCCGGACCCGTCCCGCGTTGGGCTCCACCTCGCCGGTGAGCAGCTTAATAATGGTGGACTTGCCGGAACCGGAAGGGCCCACCAGGAAGACGAACTCACCAGGGTCAATGCGCAGGGATATCCCCTGGATGGCCTTGGTCCCGTTATCGTATTCCATTTCCACGTCCTTCAATTCGATGAGGGCGCTTTCTGATTCTAACATAGGGCACCTCCAATCGGTGTCGAAAACTGGGACACCGGCAGTCGACATAATTCGGATGCTATTGTAGCATAAACCCCGGCTTCCGTCAATGTCGAGGGCTGTCAAACTATTGTGATAGTATCAACTATATCACAGAGGAAAAACCGCTGTCAAGGGCCTGGTCAAAAAAGCGGCGGACCCTTGTCCGCCGCTCCGGCTCATTCAGGAATCGATGCCCCGGGAGGTCAGGTACTTCTTGACCATCAGGGCCACCTTGAAGGTGATGGCGTCGTCGAACTCCCGCAGGTCCAGCCCTGTCAATTTTTTGATCTTCTCCAGCCGGTAGACCAGAGTGTTCCGGTGGACGAAGAGCTTCCGGGCTGTTTCCGAGACGTTCAGGTTGTTCTCAAAGAAGCGGTGGATGGTAAAGAGGGTCTCCTTATCCAAAGCGTCAATGGGGTTTTTCTTAAAGACTTCCTGAAGGAACATTTCGCAAAGCGTGGTAGGCAGCTGGTAAATCAGACGGCCGATGCCGAGATTCTCGTAGTTGATGACATATTTCTCCGTGTCGAAGACCTTGCCCACATCAATGGAGATCTGGGCCTCCTTATAGCTCTTGGCCAGATCCCGCAGATGGGTGGCGATGGTGCCGATGCCCACCACCACGGTGCTCTCCGTGCCGGAGCGAAGGCTCTCCTCAATGGAGGCGGCAATTTTATTCAGCTCCCGGAAGCCCGCTCCCTCGGGCATCTGCCGGACCAACACCACATCCCCGTCGCCGATGTTTAAAACAAAATCGTTTTGCCGGTCCGGGAACATGGCTTGAACCACATCGGTGGGAACCGACTCCCCCTTCTTCAGGGCCCGCACCACAAAGACACCCCGGGCCACGTCCGCCGTAACCCGCAGCTCCTTGGCCCGCATGTAGATATCCCCCAGCATGATGTTATCGGAGATGATGTCTTTGATAAAAGAGCCGCGGTCGTGCTTCTCCTCGTAATAGGCCTTGGCCGCGTTCAGCGCCACTGTGGCCACGGAGCAGACCGCCTTGCTGATGTCATTCTCACCAAAGGCGAAAGCGGCGTAGTCAAACTGGTTTCCCCAGCCGTTCAGGGCCTTAAAGGTCTTACCGTCGGAGGAAATCAGCGCGCCGGCGGCATTGTTCACCACTGGAACATATTCGGTCCAGCGCTGGCCGATCAGGGAGAGCTCGCTACAGGCGATGACCACGCCTTCCCCATCCATGACGCCAATGGTGCGGTCCGTATTCTCCTTCAATTGCAGCACGACATTTTGATAAATTCTTCCAGACATGGCCGTCCTCCTCACCTAAAATACCGGGGAAGTATTCACGCGATTCATAAAACACCTTTATTATATCGTCAACTTCACCAAATTGCAAGATGTTTTTTCTTTTTTCAACAAAAAACTCATTCGCTTTTTGGTAAGTATTCGAGCTTTTTCTAAAAACTACACAAGGGAGCGAAGTTCTGCGATCTCCTCCTCAGTCAAAAAGCGAAAAGAACCCCGCGGAAGGGCCCGATCCAGGGGCAGATTCCCCATTTGTACCCGCTCCAAATACAGCACCGGCGCTCCGCGGGCAGCCAGCATGCGCTTCACCTGATGAAATTTCCCCTCCCGCAGCGTTACCAGAACCTCGCTCTCCTCCCCTACGGACAAAAGCTCCAATCCCGCCGGACGGCAGGCCAGCCCATCGTTCAGTAAAAGCCCCTGGGCAAAGGCCCGGCAGTCCTCCTCGGTCAGACGGCCCGCCGTTCGGGCGTAATAGACCTTATCCACATGCCGCTTGGGGGATAGGAGATTGTGGGCCAAGACTCCGTCATTGGTTAATAACAGCAGACCCTCGGTGTCCTTGTCCAGGCGGCCCACCGGAAAGAGCTCCAGCCGCCGGAGCTCTTGGGGCAGCAGATCCAGCACGGTCTTCCCTCTTCCATCCTCGGTGGCAGAGAGGTACCCGGCGGGTTTATTCAGCATAAGCCAGGTATAGCGGCGATAACAGAGGGTCTCACCATTCACCGTGATCTCCGACACGGCCGGATCAAACTTCTCCTCCACGCCCCGGATGGCAAGGCCATCCACCATCACCAATCCCCGGCGGGCCAGCTCTTTGACCTCCCTGCGAGACCACCTCCCCGTAGAGGCTATGATTTTGTCCAAACGCTGTTTTTCCATCAGGGAACTCCCCTCTCCTGTCAATTCAGCGATCCTGGGGGATTGCTTGTTTGATTGTAGCATATTTTCATAGAAAAATGAATAAGGAACTGTCAGGAGGGATTGACATGTTGATTTGGACTGCAAAATTTTCACGAAAGAAAGCCGCTGCCGCTGTAATTTTGATGGGCATTGCCATGATGGCCCTGATTCTCCTCGTGGGCCGGACGCCCAAGGAGCCGGACATTCCCCTGCCGAAGCTAACCAGCAACGAAGAACGGGTGGCCTACCTCCAGTCCCTGGGCTGGGAGGTGCAGCCGGAACCCATAGAGACCTTACAGTTCCTGCTGCCCGAGGAACTGGAAGAGCCTTACCGCTCCTATAACGAACTTCAGCTGAGCCAGGGCTTTGACCTTACCAATTGCTGCGGCAAGCAGGTGAGCCGCTGCACCTACACTGTTACCAATTACCCGGACCAAGCTGAAGGGGTTCAGGCCAATCTCTATATCTGCGAGGATCTGCCGGTAGCCGGGGACATCTGTTCCTCTGGAGAGAAGGCGTTTCAGGTGCCGCTGCTCTCCCCGAAGGAGAAACCGTAGGTTGAGTCGCGCCGGAAATTAAGCACCCCACAGGACAAAAAGGACTGCCGCGAAACGCGGCAGTCCTCTTTTTGCGATAATTACTCAGCAATGTCAGTAACAGCGCCGGAACCAACGGTACGGCCACCCTCGCGGATAGCGAAGCGGAGGCCCTTCTCGATGGCGATGGGGGTAATCAGCTCCACGGCCATCTCGACGTTATCGCCGGGCATGCACATCTCAGTGCCCTCGGGCAGGGAGATCACGCCGGTAACGTCGGTGGTACGGAAGTAGAACTGGGGACGATAGTTGTTGAAGAAGGGGGTGTGACGGCCGCCCTCGTCCTTGGACAGAACGTAGACCTGGCCCTTGAACTTGGTGTGGGGGTTGATGGACTTGGGCTTCGCCAGAACCTGGCCGCGCTCAATGCCATTGCGGTCGATGCCGCGGAGCAGAACGCCGATGTTGTCGCCAGCCTCGGCGAAGTCCAGCAGCTTGTGGAACATCTCGATGCCGGTAACGACGGTCTTCTTGGTCTCCTCGGCAAGGCCGACGATCTCAACTTCCTCGCTAAGCTTCAGCTGGCCGCGCTCCACACGGCCGGTAGCAACGGTGCCGCGGCCGGAGATGGTGAACACGTCCTCGACGGGCATAAGGAAGGGCAGAGAGTCGTCACGGGGAGGAGTGGGGATATAATCGTCAACGGCGTCCATCAGCTCCTTGATGCAAGCATACTCGGGAGCGCCGACGTCGCTGGAGTCGGAAACCAGGGCGTTCAGAGCAGAGCCCTTGATGATGGGCAGATCGTCGCCGGGGAACTCGTAGGTGCTCAGCAGCTCGCGGACTTCCATCTCCACCAGCTCCAGCAGCTCCTCGTCGTCCACCTGATCGCACTTGTTCAGGAACACAACAATAGCGGGAACGCCCACCTGACGGGCCAGCAGGATGTGCTCGCGGGTCTGGGCCATGGGGCCGTCGGAGGCAGCGATGACCAGGATGGCACCGTCCATCTGGGCAGCGCCGGTGATCATGTTCTTGATATAGTCGGCGTGGCCCGGGCAGTCGACGTGGGCATAGTGACGCTTCTCGGTCTCATACTCCACGTGGGCGGTGTTGATCGTGATACCACGGGCCTTCTCCTCGGGAGCCTTGTCGATGCTGTCATAAGCCTCGAACTCAGCCTTGCCCTGGAGGGACAGCCACTTGGTGATGGCGGCGGTCAGGGTGGTCTTGCCGTGGTCAACGTGGCCGATGGTGCCAATGTTGACATGGGGTTTGGTTCTCTCAAATTTCTGCTTAGCCATTTGATGATCCTCCTATAAATGTTTCAATTGCGGTTACGGCATTGCGAAACGATAATCAGCAATGTCTATTCTACAGTATTCCGCCTGGAAAATCAATCCCTTTTTCCCAATTTGGTCCAGAGCTTTTCCGGCGGACCGCGAAATATGATCAGTTGGACTTGACCCGGGTCTCCACGATTTTCTCCGCGATACTCTTGGGAATTTCCTCATAGCTGTGAGGCTCCATGGAGTACTGGCCCCGGCCCTGTGTGCTGGAACGCAGATCGGTGGCGTAGCCAAACATGCTGGCCAGAGGCACCAGAGCATCCACCTGCTGCGCGCCGGGACGGGCCTCCTGGCCCTGAATCTGGCCGCGCCGGGCGGTCAAATCGCCGATAACCGTGCCCAGATACTCGTCGGGAACGATAACGGAAACCTTCATGATGGGCTCCAGAAGCGTGGCACCCGCCTTGCGGCAGGCCTCCTTGAAGGCCATGGAGCCGGCAATCTTGAACGCCATTTCGGACGAGTCCACCTCGTGGTAGGAACCGTCGTACAGCGTGACCTTCACGTCCACCACAGGGAATCCGGCCATGACGCCAGCGTTCATCGCACCCTGGATGCCCGCGTCAACCGCAGGAATATACTCTTTCGGAACCGCGCCGCCCACGATGGCGTTGATAAACTCGTAACCCTTGCCGGACTCGTTGGGCTCCACGCGGATTTTGACATGACCATACTGGCCCTTGCCGCCGGACTGACGGGCGTACTTGGTGTCCTGCTCCACCTGCTTCTTGATGGTCTCCTTGTAGGCAACCTGGGGAGCGCCCACGTTAGCCTCCACCTTGTACTCCCGGAGCAGACGGTCCACGATAATCTCCAGATGCAGCTCGCCCATGCCGGCGATGATAGTCTGGCCAGTCTCCTCATCGGTGTAGGTCTTGAAGGTGGGGTCCTCCTCCGCCAGCTTAATCAGGCCCATGGTCATCTTCTCCTGGCCAGCCTTGGTCTTGGGCTCAATCGCCACGCGGATAACGGGCTCGGGGAACTCCATGGATTCCAGAATGACAGGGTGCTTCTCATCGCAGAGGGTGTCGCCGGTAGTGGAATTCTTCAGGCCGATGACGGCGGCGATGTCGCCGGAGTACACGGTCTCGATGTCCTCCCGATGATTGGCGTGCATCTGAAGAATGCGGCCAATGCGCTCTTTCTGCTTCTTCGTGGAGTTGAGCACCTGGGTTCCGGTGTTCAGCGTACCAGAATAGACGCGGATGAAAGACAAGCGGCCCACATAGGGATCCGTGGCGATCTTGAACGCCAGGGCGGAGAAGGGCTCGTCATCGGAAGAGGGACGCTCTTCCTCCTCCTCCGTGTTGGGGTTGACGCCCTTGATGGCGGGAACGTCGGTGGGAGAGGGCATATAATCCACAATGGCGTCCAGCATCTTTTGCACGCCCTTGTTCTTGTAGGACGTACCGCAGGTGACAGGAACCATCTCGTTGGCAATGGTGGCCTTCCGGATGGCGGCCCGGATCTTATCCTGGGGAACTTCCTGGCCATCCAGATACAGCTCGGCGATCTCATCGTCGAACATGGAAACAGCGTCCATCAGCTTCTCGTGGTACTCATTGGCCAGATCCACCATGTCGGCGGGGATTTCCTCCACCCGCATGTCCTTGCCCAAGTCGTCATAATAGATATCCGCGTCCATCTCCACCAGATCGATGATGCCCTTAAAGGTCTCCTCGCTACCGATGGGAAGCTGAATGGGCACGGCGTTGCACTTCAAGCGGTCCTCCACCATGTGGAGCACGTTGTAGAAGTCCGCGCCCATGATGTCCATCTTATTGACATAGATCATCCGGGGAACCCTGTACGTGTCCGCCTGACGCCAAACGGTCTCGGACTGAGGCTCCACGCCGCCCTTGGCGCAAAGAACGGTCACAGATCCGTCCAAAACGCGAAGAGACCGCTCCACCTCCACGGTGAAGTCCACGTGGCCCGGGGTGTCAATGATGTTGATACGGGTGGGCTTGAACTGATTCTTAGAACCAGACCAGTAGCAAGTGGTAGCAGCGGAAGTGATGGTGATACCGCGCTCCTGCTCCTGGGCCATCCAGTCCATGGTGGCGGTACCGTCATGGGTCTCGCCAATCTTATAGTTCACGCCGGTGTAGAACAAGATACGCTCGGTAGTCGTCGTCTTGCCCGCGTCGATGTGAGCCATAATGCCGATGTTTCTGGTGTTTTCAAGGGATGTTTTTCTCGGCATACTTGTTTTCTCCTAACTTACCAGCGGTAATGCGCGAAGGCCTTGTTGGCTTCGGCCTGCTTGTGCATATCCTCGCGCTTCTTCACAGCCGCGCCGGTGTTGTTGGCGGCATCCATGATCTCGCCGGCAAGGCGCTCGGCCATCGTGCGCTCGCTCCGGGCGCGGGAATAGGTGGTCAGCCACCGCAGAGCCAGCGTGGTACGCCGGGCGGGACGAACCTCCATGGGGACCTGATAGTTGGCGCCGCCCACACGGCGGGCCTTAACCTCCAGGCTGGGCATGATGTTGTCCATGGCCTGGGTGAACACTTCAACGGGGTCCTTGCCGCTCTTCTCCTTAATCTGGTCGAAGGCGCTGTAGACCACCTTCTGCGCCACACCCTTTTTGCCGTCCAGCATCACGTTGTTGACCAAACGGGTCACCAGCACGGAGCCGTACATGGGATCGGGCAGAATTTCTCTCTTGGGAACATTACCTCTTCTAGGCACTATGCTTCCCTCCTTCATAATGATTCTATGATCTCATAGGTACTCAAAAGGCTATTCGCCTTCCGTGAATGCCTCTGCCGAAGGGCAACGCCCACGCATTTATATAAAAATGCCTGTTCGGCAAAGTGATTCCTGATGGGTCGTCCTTACTTGGACTTGGGCCGCTTGGCGCCGTACTTGGAACGGGCCTGCATCCGGCCGGACACGCCCTGGGTATCCAGAGTGCCGCGGATGATGTGATAGCGGACGCCGGGAAGGTCCTTGACACGGCCGCCGCGAATCATGACCACGGAGTGCTCCTGCAGGGAGTGGCCCACGCCGGGAATATAGGCGGTAACCTCGTAGCCGTTGGTCAGGCGCACACGGGCGATCTTACGCAGGGCGGAGTTGGGCTTCTTGGGGGTCGCGGTTCTCACGGCAGTGCAGACGCCTCTCTTCTGGGGAGAGGGTAGGTTGGTGGTCTTGGTCTTCAGGGTGTTCAGACCGAACTGCAGGGCGGGAGAATTGGACTTGTAGGAAGCCTGTTCTCTTCCTTTGCGGACCAGCTGGTTAAAAGTAGGCATCGAATTTCTCCTTTCTTTCATATTTTGATGTTTATTTTTTACAGAAAGCCGGCAGGCTATTCCGAAAAAACCAAAAAATTCGGCGGTCCTCAGCCGGACAGCTCCGCGGCCACGGAGGCTCCCACGGCAATGCCGCAGGCCCGGCCTAACTGGGCCATGGTCCGCCCCGTTTCCACAGGGATGCCGGCGGCGGCGCACTCGGCGGCGATGGGCCCGGTGATGGCGGGATCCGCGTCGCTGGCGAGGTACACCCGGAGGGCCCGTCCCTCCCGAATCGCCTTGCGGGACTGCTTGACGCCCACGACTCGCTTTTCAGTCTCCATAGGGGCCAACCTCCCCGCTCCGGTTCCAAGAAACGGCGATTGGCCGTTTCCGCGGAGGCACGCAAAAATTCACGGACTCGGGTCCGCGCAAGTAGGCATTATAGCATGGCCCTCCCCTTCCGTCAAGCGTTTTTGGCAAAAAGATTTTCATTTTCCTGTTTTTCCAGAGATTTCCCTGGTCCTGCTCACAAAAGAGGCGGCCGAAGGAAGCCAATCAGGGTCAGGAGGGCGAAATGACCGGGGTAAAAGGCGTAACAGAAGCCCTGAAAGCTCCTTCCGGCCCTCCCCTTCTCCCCGTTGTCCAAAAGCGTGACCAGCATCCCGAAATAGTTTCCCAGCACATTTAGAAGGCAGTTCCGCAAGACCATCGTCAGCTCCGCCGTCCCCAGGCTCTCCAAAACCCACCGCACCAAGCCCCGGCGGGACAGCAGGACGGCGGGGAGGTACAGCATGGCTTTCTGCCAGCGGGGACGGTTCCGGGTGATATAATAGACCCAGGCCAGAATAATATACCCCTGCCCGCCCTCCAAGCGGAGCGCCATGGCAAGCCACGTGGCCGCAGCAACAACAGCCGGACTCAAAAACAGCTTCTTCCGGCGCTTCAGCTCCTCATGGGCCCAGAGGACGCACAGGGCCAGGGCCAGCGTGAACAGGATGTTCAGTCCCGTCTCCCGCCAGTTTCCCTCCACGCCCAGCACCCGCATTTCCGCCAGATCAAACAGCGTATAGGGAACCTGCGCGATCACCGCCGTCAGGAAAACGCGGCCTATGTAGCGGCGGACGTTGGAGGTATGCGCAAACCCTTGGGCAATGCAATACACGAAGATGGGCGCTGCCAAACGGCCAATATACATTACATATAAAGTGCACTCTTCCAGCAGCCAGTCGGCAAGGCCCCCATAGCCTCCGCTCCATAAAAGGTCCGCCAAGGGAGCAAATATCTGATGCAGAGGAAAGATGCGGACGGCATGGTCAAAGACCATGCAGACCATGGCAAAGATTTTCAGCTGTTTGTAATTCATGATGTCCTCCTTCTCTCCGGCTCCAGCCGGTTCCAAGAAGAGTATACAGGCCGTTTCTTACAAACAACTCGACAAAATTCTTAAAGTTTTCTTACAGTTTTGGTCATTCCATAATAACAAAGAAGATGGTCCGTTTCCACGGACCATCCCCTCTCCCGCTCTCAACGAAGCCCCAAGGGATTTCACAGACCAATCTCCCTCCCACACCGCGGCGGCATCCGACATGAGAGGTGCAGCCTGCCCCTCAGAAGCATCCAATGCCCACGCCTCCTCCCACAATTCCTCCGGTTCCTTCACAGGCCAGTCTACTCCCGGCACGCCGTCAAACAGGGCCACCGGACTTGAGCGAATGGTAGAGTCCTTAAAACAGATTAGTTTTCCCACAGCGTCCGCAGCCGCTCATCCGCCCAAACCACCTGATTGCGGCCCCGTTTCTTGGCGTCGTACAGCATGGCGTCCGCAATCTTCAAGTAAAACGCATAGGAACTGTCCGCCGGAGGAACCACGGTAACGCCGCCGACGCTGACGGTGACCCACTGCGCAACCGAGGGGTCGTGCGGTACCCGGAGGTCTTCAACGGCCTTCCGGGCCTTTTTCAGATGCGCAAACATTTTCTCCGAGGTTCCTCCCAGCACAATTCCCACAAATTCCTCCCCTCCATAGCGGGCAAGGAAATCCGTATTCCGGTTCAAAAAAGAGGCCGCCGTTTTCGCCACCGACGCAATCACCCGGTCTCCGGCCGGATGACCGAAGGTGTCGTTGTATACCTTAATAATGATCGATGTCAAACATGCAGACGGAAAACGGAACCTGAAGCCGGGCGGCCTCCTGCCACTTCGCGGCGCTGTAGCGCTCGTACTTGCGCCGGTTGGCGATTCCGGTCAGCTGATCGGTCATGGACTGCCGTTCCGCCTGACAGCGGTAGCGATAGAGCTTGATGTGGGTGTTCACCCTCGCCTTTACGATCAGGGCGTTGAAGGGCTTCGTAATATAGTCCACCGCTCCCAGCACCAGCCCATGCTGCTCGTGCTCCACATCGGAAAGGCTGGTGATCAAAATAACCGGAATGCTTTGGGTAATGATCTCCTCCTGCAGCTTTTTCAGCAGTGTAAATCCATCCATATCCGGCATCACGACGTCCAGCAAAATCAATGAGAAATGTTCCGCGCCGGCGCGGCGCAGCCCGTCCTCCGCCGTCTGGGCGACGGAGACGTCGTACTCATCCTCTAGGATGGCTTTCAACTGGGCCGCCTGTACCGCGCTGTCGTCCACAATCAGTATCTTTTCCATATCCGCACCTACACTCCTTGTTTTGTGTTTCCGGCCTGGGGCGGCTGCGTCTCTTTTTGATTCAACGGGTCCATGAACCCATATTTCAAACCTGTAATAATAAATATTTATTTACTCCAGACTCAAAAAATTGCCCCCAAGGGCAAAACCATTTGAAAATAAACATTTATTCTTTTCGCCGTGAAAAACGAACCGCCCTCCAGCGGTGCGTTTTACTGCCGTTTTTTCTCCGGCTTCAAATAGCCGCTCAGTCCGGTAGTCAGCAAACGGAAGACCGTCTCCTCTGTCTCCTCGTTGTTCGGAAGCACGCCTTCCACCACGTATTTGGCATACATCACCGTTGATGTGAGAACGTGGAGCCACAACAGGTCCTGGTTGATTTGGTCCAGACTGGGGAACACCTTTTTGAAGGCCCGGACCATTCCGATAAACGTCCCGAAATAGGCCACGTCCCGACTCTTGTCGTACTTGGGGGAAAAAGAGCTGTCCCGAAAACGATGGTAGAAGACGGTTTCGTCCGGGTGGGCCGTCCAAAACCGGAAATAGGGCAGCCACAGGCCCTTCACCGCGCCCATGGGGTCGGTGCGCATGGCCAGGGGATTGAATTTTAAGCGCTCAAAAATCGCCGCCGCCTGTTTGTCCACATAGGTGAAACACTCCACAAGCAGCTGCTCCTTCCCGTCAAAGTAACGGTAAATCGCTCCGGGGGAAATTCCCGCCAGCTCGCTGACATTCTGGATGCGCACACCCTCCAGGCCATACTGCCGCACAGCCTTCATCGCCGCAAAAATAATCCGCGTTTTGGTGTCATCCAGCGTCATCACTCCCCCCCCCTATAACAAAACCCAGCCAGCTGCTTCGTGAATGAATTATATACGAAACCGCGGCTTTTGACAATACCCTTTTTCGCGAAGTGGACCTCCCATTGCGCGCTTCGTTATAGAGAAGTTCTCCTGTGGGGACTGAATTATGTCCGTCGGTTCTCCGTGGCTGGCCTCCCTCTCAGCGGACATCTCCTCCCGCAAAGAGCGCACCACCCCTTCCCTGCCCACGCCGGTTCGCCCTGCTGCCGCCCTATTACGGCAATTTCCCTTGCAATCCTTTAGGATTGCAAGGGAAATCACTTTACATGCTATAAGTGGTATTAAAACCATATCCCGCGGCTCTGCGCAGATTTCAGCCACGCCGCCCTTCGTTCTCCAGCAGGCGCTCCGGGTTGAGTCCCTCCAGCTCCGGCAGGACAAACCGTCCGTCCTTGCGGATCAGCGTGCCGTCAAACCACATCTCCCCGCCGCCATTCTCCGGCGTCTGGATGCAGACCAGATCCCAATGAATACTGGATTTGTTTCCGTTGTCGCACTCGGCATAGCAATTCCCCGGGGTGAAGTGGAAGGAGCCGGTGATTTTCTCGTCAAACAGCGTGTCCTTCATGGGTTTCGTGATGCAGGGATTCAGGCCAAAGGAGAATTCCCCAACGCCCTTGGCCCCCTCGTCGCGGTCAAAAATCGCCTGAATCCGCTTGGCGTCGTTGGCCACGGCGTCCACCAGATGGCCGTCCCGATAGGTCAGACAAATTCCCTCAAAGGTGTAGCCATCGTAAAGGGCATGCGTGTTGAAGGAAATTTGCCCCTGAATACTGCCCGGCACCGGGGCGCTGAACAGCTTGCCGTCCGGCAGATTCTTGTCACCGGCGCAGCAGACGGTGGGCAGACCCTTGATGGAGAATTTTAAATCCGTGCCAGGGCCCAGGATGTGGACCTGATCCGTGCGTTCCATCCGCTCCTTCAGCGGCTCCATGGCCTGCCGGAGGCGGCCGTAATCCAAGGTGCAGACCCGGAAGAAGAATTCCTCGAAATCCTCCGTGCTCATCCCCGCCATCTGGGCGGCGGCCTGAGTGGGATAGCGGAGGGCGCACCATTTGGTATTGGGAACCCGGAGGTCGCCGTTGAGGGGGTTGCGGTAGATGCGCCCGAACTGCGCGGTTTTTTCCGGCGGCACGGAGCTGAGCTTCGCCGTGTTCTCCCCGCCCCGGACGCCCACGTAGGCGTCCATCTGCCGCATCAGGGCAATGTCGTTTTCCGCCATGATGGACAATTGCTCCTGGGTGCAGACCATCAGCAGCGGGCGCAGAATCTCGTCTTTTTCAGCCACACAAAGGGAACCGCTCCGGCCCGATAGGCCTCTTCAATCAACGCCTCCATCAGAGAGTCACAGCTCCCGTTGGCCTCGATCAAAAATTTATCTCCCGGTTTCAGTCCACAGGAATAACCCTGTAATCACTTCCGCCAGTCTTTGCATTCTGGGATCTTTCATAGCACGATGGCCTCCTTTACAATTTACATACAATATGCCATGCCAAACAGATGGGCCCCCTCAGGGGCCAGGATGCCAGGGTTCCGTGACGCCGGCGTCCTCCCGGGCAGAGAGGTCTTTTCGAATCCGGTCGCCTCCCGCCTTGGAAATGGGAAACAGGAAAATCGGAATCAGTGTCAGCGAATAGCCAAGGATCTGATACAGCCCGTTCAAATTCAAAATAACGCCCACAGCCTTCGGTCGAATGGCCGACGCGGCATGGAACCCCACCAGTCCCATCAAAATACCAGTGAGCCACTGACCAAAGGCCCGTCCCAGCTTCTGAGCGAAGATGACAAAGGCGCTGATGATGTCCGCCTCCCCCGCGCCGTGGTGGAGCGAGGTCCAGTCCACACACTCCGGTACCCAGGAAAAATGGACGCGCCATACAGAGACGCGCCGATGTAGGAAAACACGATCAGGCCCAGCGCTGTGCAAACGGAGAGAGACGCCACGAAGATCCAGATCGCCACCGGTTTCACAAGGCTGATACACTAGGCAACCAGCAGTAGGTGCCGCTTGTCCATTCGCTCCAGCACAAAGGGAATCACGAAGTTGCAGGCTAACGAAATCGGAAGACTATAGATGGCCGTCAGCTCTAAAACGCTGGTATCCCCCAGAACATATTCGTAATAGTACATGGAGCTGACGTTGTTGATAGTCTGGGGCAGGAACGATAAGCTAATGGCGGCACAGACGCACACCACCGGCCGGTTCTTTGCCAGCTGGAGCAAGTGGTGAAACACCGTGCGCCTGGGGTGCGTGGGGATAGATCCCGGATAGTCCACAAACCGCATCCCCTGCTGACAGATGAAGAAGGCCGGCAGCCCAATACACCAGACCACCAGAATGAACCTCTGCCATCCGGCGGCCCAGCCACCCAGCCGCTCCACGCCCCGAAGCAGTGCCACGCCAATCACCGTTCCCGTCAGTACCCCCGCCGTAAGCCGGACGGTCAGCAGCAGGTTCCGAGCCTTGTAATCCCGGGTGAGAATGGAGCACATTGCCTGCCAGGGCACGCAGCACATGGTGAAGGACACGCTGTAGAGCATCATGATGATCCGGTAATAAACAACCTTTCCCCCGGTCCCCAGGGGCGGCACTGTAAAACGCAAGACCGTCGTGATGCACATGAAGATCGCGCCCAAGAGGATGAAGGGCTGGTATTTTCCCATGCGCGTATTGCAGCGGTCCGCCATCCCGCCAATGATGGGGTCGTTCACCGCGTCAAACAGGGTTATGAACATCAACATGAAGCCGACAACAGCGGAGGGAAGCAGCGCCACGTTTGTCATATAATACATGCCGAACTGTTCCGCTATAATCCCCAGATTAATAAATATGCCGCCAATTCCGTAGGCGGCGTATTCCTGGATGGTCGGGTTCCTTCTCCTTCGGTTATCCATACCCCTGCGTCCCCCCATTCAAATCATATTCCCCCGTCCTCCGGAGGCCGCGCTCCGGAGGCCCCTGGCGTCTCATTTCCGTCTCCCCGGCTCAGGCCTGATCCTGCGGCCACCGATAGGCCACGTTGGCGTAAATCGCCGCGCCCACCGGCAGAACGTCCTCGTTGAAGATCACGTTGTCCTTATGGCCTTCCACCGCGTAGCCCTCCTCCGGGCAGCCCGCGCCCAGGTTCAGATAGACCGCCTTGACATGCTTCGCCACCTCGGCGAAATCCTCCGCGCCGAAGCTGAGGAAGCCCAGAGGCTGCTCTTCCGCGTTGCCGTCGCCCACAATCTCCGCGATGGCGGGGTTGATCTGATCTCCCAGCTCCTTGCTGGTGACTAGGGGCGCCACGCTACGCTCATAGTGAATGTTCGCCTGGACCCGGTGGGCCTTAGCCAGTTCCTCTACGATGGTGACGATGCGGTCCCGGGCCTGATTCCGGACAGGATCGTTCATGCAGATCATCACGCCCTTGAAGGTGACGCTGTCCGCCAGGCCCGCCGGATCGTCGTTGTCGCAGACAAAGGCGTTGATCATCAAGCCGAAGGTCTCGTTGATCCGGATTTCCAGGGAGGGCAGGTCCTTCAGGCCCAGAATCATGTGACAGGCAGCGTCCACCAGATTCACCTCGCTGTCCTTGTCCCGGGTCAGGGTGACCCACAGCTCGTCGGCGGAGCTGCCGGAGGGGCCGGAGACGTAGGTCACATAGCCGCTGCGGCAGTCCTTGCGGCCGATGCCCACGTGCATCGCCACGGCGGCGTCCACCTTCGGGTTTTCCAGAAGGCCGGCGTTTACCATGGCCTTCGCGCCCTCCAAGACCTCCTCGCCGGGCTGGAACATCAGCTTCACCGTGCCCTGAAGCTCCTCCTCCCGCTCTTTCAGCAGCCGGGCGGCCCCCAGTAGCATGGCCGGATGCATATCGTGGCCGCAGGCGTGCATCGTGCCGTTGGTACAGGCGAAGGGCAGCCCGGTCTTCTCCTCAATGGGCAGGGCGTCCATGTCCGCCCGGAGGAGGATGGTCTTGCCGGGCCGCTTTCCTCCCACACAGCATACCACACCGGATTGGCAGATTTCAACAGGCTCCAGTCCCATTTCCCGCAGGCGCTCCATCACGTAGGCGGTGGTCTCCGGCAGGTCCAAACCCACTCCGCCGAACTGGTGAATGGTGCGGCGGTTGCGAACAATTTCCTCCTTCATCCCAAGGGCGCGGCTCAAAAACTCATTCATAGTAACCTCCATGCGCGTTGCGCTTTCTTTCAAGATAGACGCGTTTTTCCGATACGATATCAGGTCTCGTTCCAGGAGACCACCGCCGAGGCCCGGAAAGCGGCGGCGGTAGCCGCGGTAATCTCCTCGGCCCGGGCGTGAAGCACAGCCCTCGCGTCGGGGCTGGCGGCGGAGAGAACGCCTTTCAGCCAGGCCTCCTCCGGCAAAGAGTTGGCCGCCAGACCCGCCCGCATGACGCCGCAGCGGATGGACGCCCGTTCCACACCCGGAAAATCATGGGCCATGATCTCATGCAGCGCCAGATTCAAGCGGACGGCGATGGTCAGCGGATGAATCCCTCGGATTCCCTGGGGCGCTTTGATCTGAATGGAAAACTGATCGGTAAAACCGGGCCGGTATTTTTTTGTCCCTTCCATATTCATCTTCTCCTTTTTGGCTAATCAGGCAAATGTATCAGGAAACAAGGGCCTTCTCTGTCCTCAGCACAGGTTCCTGTATTGTCAGCCGCGTAAAGCCCGATCCAAACAAACGGGGCTTTGAAGCTGGACCCTTCGTGTCTGCCCGCAGGTGTGGTGAGCAGCGCCGGAGGGGATATTCGCAGTCTCCCCCTCCGGCGTTTCCTCTCACCTGCGGCAAGGTATGTTACGCCTTTTGGCTATCCGAAGCCTGACTGTCCCGAAGGGCCAGCTCGGCGCGGATCTCGTCACCCCGCTTCCGGGAGATGGGGAACAGCAAAATGGGAACGGCGGTTATCGCAAAGCCGATTACCTGATAGAAGCCGTTCATATTCAGAATCGCGCTGGTGATGGAGTCGGTGATCGTCTCGCCGGCCACATAGCCGGAGCCCGCCAGCAGCCAGCCCGCGGAGGCGCTGCCCAGAGAGGGCCCAGCTTTTGGGCGAAGGTGATGGTGGCGCTGACCAGAGCCGCCGTGCCCACGCCGGTCTGCCAGCGGTTGAAGTCCACGCAGTCCGGGATGAGGGAGTACAGCGCGCCGCCATAGAAAGCGCTGCCCACTCGCTGCACCACCGTCAGGATCACCACCATGTCCGGGGTGACGGAAGTCCCGCCCACCAAAATCACCAGGGGGCGAATGGCGTGGAGAATGGTTCCGATGGTGACCAGCACCCGTTTATCCAGCTTCCGGAGGATAAACGGCGTGACCATGGAGCAGAGGATGTTGATGGGCAGCCCCAGAGCGGAGGTCTTTTGCAGAACGGAGGTATCGTGGAGCACGTGCTCATAGTAGTGCATGGACACCTGGGCACCGATGCTGATGAACACCTGATTGAGCAGCATGGCCAGGGCCACACACATGACGGGCTTGTTCTTCAGCATGCCGAACAGGGCTGTGAAGACCGGGCGCTTCTCTCCGGCGGCCATGGCGCCGGGGCGGTCCACTTCCCGCATGCTCCGCTGGCAGAAATACATGCAGACCAGTCCCACGCCCATGCCGCACATGGCAAAGCGCTGCCAGCCCACACCGCCGCCGCCCAGCGCTTCCACGCCGGGGAGAAGGATGATGCCGATGCCGCTGCCCACCAGGCCGCCGATGACCGTTCGGGAGGTCAGGAGGCGGTTGCGGTCATTGTAGTCGTCGGACAGAACGGACATCATGCCCTGCCAGGGCACCACGGTGGCCGCAAAGATGATGTAAAACGCCACCAGTACAGTCCATAGTAAATAATTTTGCCGGTGTCACCAAAGGGAACCACGGTGAACTGCATCACCAGCAAAACGGCGGTGCCAATGCCGCCGAAGATCAGGAAGGGCCGGTACTTGCCGAACCGGGTCTCCGTGTTGTCGGCCCAGTTGCCGACGATGGGGTCCATGATCGCGCCGATCAGCGTGGTGATAAACAAGATGTTGCCCAGGGCCTTGGCGGGCACCTTGGCGATGTCTGAGAAAAAGTAGAAGCCAAATTCCTGGCTCATCAGGGTCATGTTGATGAGCACGCCGCCGATGCCGTAAGAAATGATGGTACTCCAGCTTATGGTGCTTTTCTTCGATGACTGTTCCATGTTTTCCTCCCCATTCTCTTTTTGAGGATGCCTTTCCGCTGTCATAGCGCGGAAAAGCACCGCTGATTCCCCTGAAAAACCGCCTCGAGGACACCGCGGGCAAAGGAGGCCTTCCAAAGGAACGGTTCTTTTCCGGCAGTGGCGCCGCGTTCCGCTTTCCGGGCCTCCGCTGCCATTGCCGCTTTCGGTCTTGCAAAGCTGTGCGCACAGCTTCGCGTTCTAGAATGATGCATTATGCATTATGCTAAATCCATTATAAAAGAGAATGCACGATTTGGCAATTGACAACCTTGTGAAATTTTCCCAGTGTTTCTGTACGGTTCCTACATAAATAAGGAGACCCGTCCCAAAAGACGGGCCTCCCTGTGGCAAATACCACTCTATGTAAGGGGAAAACGGAAACGAGACGTCCGTGTTTTCACGAGAGCCGCTGCCGCCGGAGCCCCAGGAAGCGCCCCTCTCCCCCGTTCCTTCTCAGCCCGGAACCATGCCCTCCGGCGTCCACATGGGCTTATAGTAATGCTCCGCCAGGGCGTCCACGGCGTCCCGCACGCGCTTTTGCCGCATCAGAGACAGGATGTTCTCGTGCTGGCGGATGTCGATCTCCGGGTCCTCCCGCTTCAAGGCATACAGCGTTCCCAGAAAGGCCAGGGAGAACATGGCGTCATATTGTTTTAAAAGCCATTTATTCCGGGTGGCCACGATGATGCAGCGGTCAAACAGGTTGGCCAGGTGGGTAAACTGAAACATGTCCTTCTCCTCATACGCGCGCTTCTGCTGGGCCAAAACCTGCTCCATGTCTTCGCACATGGCCTCGTCATAGCCCAAGGTGGCGCAGAAGCGATAGGCGCTGATCGTCCAGAAGAACCGGGTTTGAGCCAGCTCAAACCAGTCCTGCTCCGACATGTCCACAACCCGGGGCCCGCTGTTCACCGAGTTAACCACCAGCCCCTCCTTCTCCAGCAGATTCAACGCCTCCCGGATGGGCGAGTTGCTGACGCCCAGCTCTGTGGAAAGCTGGCCAATGTTCAGACGAAAACCCAGGGGATACTCTTCAGAAAGAATTTTGCGCTTGATGATCTCATAGGCCTGCTCTTTTTTATTTTGCAGCATCGCGGCGTCCCCTTTCTCTTGTTGACTCCTGCCCATGTCAATGGAAGCCTCAACATATTATGCATAATGGATTTTACATTGTCAACCTCAAATGAGAAATCACAAAAAACTTTATGCGTTCTTCACAAGAAAAAGGCATTCCCGGCCGGCAGCCGGGAATGCCTTTTGTTCAATTCGATGCAGACCAACCGCCGGAGCCGCCTCAGGCGTATTCCTGGATGAGGGCCTCAAACACCGGAAGGCTTCTGAGGATCATGTCATAGGACACGCAGGTGCTGATGCGAAAGAACTCCGGGCAGCCGAAGTCGTCGCCGGGCACGATCAGCAGGTTTTTCGCCTTCGCCCGCTCCGAAAAGGCCTTCGAACTGCCGCCGGGAGCCTTGACAAAGAGATAGAACGCGCCGTTGGCCTTGGCGCAGGAATAGCCGTAAGACGTCAGGGCCTCATACAGCGTTGTCCGGTTTCGGTCATAAGCTCCGATATCGGGGCGCAGGTGGGCGCAACGGGCAACCACCTGCTGCAACAGGGACGGCGGGCACACGTGGCCGATGGCCCGGGCCGCTCCGGCGATGGCCGCGAACACCTGGTCGCTGTCCTCCGCCTCGTCGGGCACGCAGATGTAGCCAATGCGCTCGCCGGGAAGAGACAGGGATTTTGAGTAGGAGTAGCAGACAATGGTATCTTTATAGATGGTCGGAACGAAGGGAACCTCTCCCTGCTCGTAGACCAGCTCCCGATAGGGCTCGTCGGCAATCAGGTAAATGGGGTGACCCGCCTCCCGGCTCTTTCGGGTCAGGAGCTCCGCCAGCTGCCGGAGGGTCTCCCCGGTATAAATGACGCCGGAGGGATTGTTGGGCGAGTTGATGATGACCGCCTGTGTGTGGGCGTTCAGCCGCCGCTCCAAAGCGGGGAAGGAAATCTGGAAGGTGTCCATATCCGCGGGCACTACCACTAACTTGCCTCCATTGCACTCCACAAAGGGACGGTACTCCACAAAATGAGGAGCAATGGTCACAAATTCCGCATCGTCAACGGCCAGAGCCCGAATCACAGACACCAGCGCCGGAGCCGCGCCGCAGGTAAAATACAGATTCTGGGGACGAATCTTCGTCCCATAGCGCTGGTTCAAATCGGTGGCCACCGCCTCTCGGACGCCCATATATCCGGGGGCTGGCGTGTAGCCGTGGATTTCCACGCTGTCCTCCTGGGTCACAATGTCCACAATGGCCTGATTCACCTCTTTCGGGGCGGGCACGGAGGGATTGCCAATGGAAAAGTCATACACATTCTCCTTGCCCACAATGGCCGCCTGCTGCAGTCCATATTCAAACAGCTCACGAATACAGGAACGCGTCGTTCCCAGAGCCAGCATTTTTTGGGAAACCATAGTCATACGTCCTTTCAACATAATTTCCGCTCCTGCGGAAAATGCCCGGTGATATACCGGACATCTCCCGCTTCTGGAGCTAGACAGAAGGTATCTTGAGAGAGCGAAATCAGAACACACCCTGTGCCATCATGGCGTCGGCCACCCGCTGGAAGCCGGCGATATTGGCTCCGGCAACCAGATTGTAGCCCAGGCCATAGGTCTCCGCAGCCTCGACGCTCATGTTGTAGATGGTGTCCATGATCTGGTGGAGCTGCTTGTCGACCTCCTCCTCGGTCCAGACCAGCCGCTCGCTGTTCTGGGCCATCTCCAGGGCGGAGGTGGCCACGCCGCCGGCGTTCACCGCCTTGCTGGGAGCTACGATCATTCCGGGCTGCTCCAGGAGGAATTTCAGCGCGTCGTTGGTGGTGGGCATGTTGGCGACTTCAATGTAATATTTCACACCGGCCTGAGAAATCTTTTTCGCATGCTCCATATGTACGTCGTTTTGCATGGCGGAGGGCATGCAGATATCCACCTTCACGCCCCAGGGCTTCTCGCCGGGGTGGAACTCTACGCCGAACTTCTCCGCGTAGTCCTGGACCCGGTTCCGGCCGCTGTTCCGCATTTCCAGCAGATAGTCGATCTTCTCCTCGGTGGTCACGCCGTCGGGGTCGTAGATGTAGCCGTCGGGGCCAGAGAGGGTCACGACCTTCGCGCCCAGCTGGGCCGCCTTCTTGCAGATGCCCCAGGTCACGTTGCCGAAGCCCGCGCAGGCGATGGTCTTGCCCTGGATGCTCTCGCCCTCGTGCTTGAGGACATTCTCCAGGTAGTACACCGCGCCAAAGCCCGTGGCCTCGGGCCGGATCAGAGACCCGCCGTAGCTGAAGCCCTTGCCGGTGAGGACGCCGTTCTCAAACGCGCCCTTCAGACGGCGGTACTCGCCGTACAGATAGCCAATCTCCCGGGCGCCCACGCCCATGTCGCCGGCGGGCACGTCCACGTCGGGCCCGATGTAGCGGTACAGCGCCTGCATGAAGCTCTGGCAAAAGCGCATGATCTCCGCGTCGGACTTCCCGGCGGGGTCAAAGTCGCTGCCGCCCTTGCCGCCGCCGATGGGCAGGCCGGTAAGGCTGTTCTTGAAGACCTGCTCGAAGCCCAGGAATTTGATGATGCCGGGATAGACGTTGGGCTGGAAGCGGAGGCCGCCCTTATAGGGGCCGATGGCGCCGTTGAACTGGCAGCGGTAGCCGATGTTGGTGTGCCACGTCCCGTCGTCCGCCATCCAGCAGACCCGGAAGGTGAACATCCGCTCGGGCTCCACCATGCGGGTCAGCAGGTCCGCCTTTTCATACTCCGGGTGCTTTTCGATGACGGGCTCCAGAGAGGAGAGGACCTCCTCCACCGTCTGGACAAATTCCGGCTCGTTGGCGTGACGGGTCTTGACGTGGTCGATTACGCTGGAAAGATAGGCGTTCATAAAAACCATGTTCCTTTCTGTTTCTCACGGTCAGCGCTTGTTGGATTTGCGCCAGATTTTCTGCTCCTCCGCGGCGGCAATCAATTCCTCCCGGAAATCCGGGTGGGCAATGGAGATTATCCGCTCCGCCCGCTGCCAGGTGGGCAGACCGGGAAGATGGGCCACGCCGTATTCCGTCACCAGATAAGCGGTCTGCGTCCGGGGGGTGGTGATGACATCGCCCTGGGTGAACTTGGGAAGAATCCGGGAGAGAATCTCGCCCTGCTTATTTCGGAAGGTAGAGGTCATGGCCAGGAAGGACTTCCCCCCCGCCTCGTAAGCGCCGGTGACAAAATCCAGCTGGCCGCCGGTGCCGCTGATGTGGCGGGTGCCGGAGGTCTCCGAGCAGACCTGTCCATAGAGGTCACAGGCGATACAGCTATTGATGGAGACAAAGTTGCTAAACTGCTTCAATACCTGGGGATCGTTGGCCCACCGCATGGGCGTGGAGAGGATGCCCTGGTTGTGATCCAGGAAGTCGTACAGCTCCTGAGACCCGGAACAGATGGAGAAGGTGCCCTTCCCCCGGAGGACCTCTTTTTTCCGGTTTGTAATCTTGCCACACTTATAGAGCTGCAAATATCCCTCCGACAACATCTCCGTATGCATGCCGATGTCCGTCAGGTCCGAATCCGCGATCAGCTTTCCCACGGAATTCGGCATACCGCCGATGCCCAGCTGCAAGGTCACGCCGCTGGAGAGATAGGGGAAAATGTGCTCCGCGATCTTCCGGTCCAGCTCTGATACTTCCGCCGGCAGATTGGTGGGCAGAGGACTGTCGTTCTCCACGATGGCGTCCACCTGGGAGACGTGAATGTGATCTCCCTCCGTACCGGCGATAAAGGGCATGTGCCGGTTGACCTCTACAATGATGTAATCCGCCGCGTCCAGGGTCTCCTGCTGGCAGCAGTTGGAGAGGCCGTAGTTGAAATTTCCGTGGCTGTCCATGGGGCTCATGGTCACCATGGCTACGTTCACCGGGGCAAAGCCCCTCTCATAATAGGACCCGTTGTGTCGGAACAGCATGGGTGTAAACCACGCCATGCCCTGGTCGATGTAGCGGCGGTCCCGGGCGGAGGCGTGCCAGACATTGAAGGTAAACGCCTTGTGCTCCGGGTCCTGCTCCACCACCTGCACCGGGCGCAGGGAAATGGCGCTGCGGATTTTCACATCCTCCAGCTCGTCCCGCCGCTGTGCCAGGGCCCTGTCCAGGGCCTCCGGAAAGGAGAGGGTGTGGCCGTAGTCCACCCAGTCGCCGCTTTGGACGACCCGGACCGCCTCTTCCGGCGTTTTCAGCTTGCGCTGATATTCCTGCTGTATGTTCATGCTCCGCCCCTCACATCTCGAAGCCGGCCCGGAAGGCAGCCAGGTTCAGGTCCTTCGCCTTGGCGGGCACATAACGGGCCACCAGCTCTTCCCAGTCCACGCCGGTCAGCCCCATGCTCTTCACCAGCGCCCCCAGCAGCACAATGTTTTGAGCCCGAACGTTGCCTAGGGAGCCAGCCACCGCGCCGGCCCGGACCGTCCGCACATTGGGCACCACAGCGCTAAGCTGCTCAATGGCGTCGTGGGGATAGGACGCCGCGCCGGTGAGCACCGGCATGGGATAAATTTCGTGGTCGTCCGTAATAATGGCACCGCCCTTTTTCAGATAGGACAGGGCCCGAAGGGTCTCGGATTTCTCGGAGGAGATAATCAGGTCGGCCTCCCCCACGCCGATATTGGGCGCATAGACCTTCTCGCCGTATTTTACCTGCGTGGTCACGCTGCCGCCCCGCTGGCTCATGCCGTGAATCTCACTCATCTTCACGTCATAGCCCATCTGGGCCAGGCCCTCGCTGAGAATCTTGGAGATCAAAATGGTACCCTGGCCGCCAACGCCAACCAGAAGAATACTTTTTGTCATGGTTACTCACCGATCCTTTCGATAGCGTCGAATTTGCACATCTGCTTGCACAGTCCGCAGCCGTTGCAGGAGGCCACGTCCGCAATGACGGCCTTCCCGTTCTCAAAGGCGATGGCGGGGCAGGCGACCTTCATGCACATTTTGCAGCCCTTGCACCTGTCGCTGTGAATAACACAGTGCTTCCCGGCGTTGGCCTTGATCACTTCCTTCAGCAGGGCGCAGGGGCTCTTGGTGACAATCACAAAGGGGCCGGTGACGGCCAGACCCGCGTCGATGGCGGCCTGCAGCGCCTCCAGATCCATGGGATCCACCACCCGGATCCGGTCCTCGCCGATGCCGGTGGCCCGAATCAGCGTCACCAGATCCACCTGGGGAGAGGGCAGGCCCATCAGGTTTCTCGCCGTGCCGGGGTTCTGCTGGTGGCCGGTCATCGCGGTGATGGAGTTGTCCAGAACGCAGGCGATGACGTTGGCATCCGCGCTCACCACGTCGACCAAAGAGTTCATGCCGGAGTGGAAGAAGGTGGAATCTCCTACCATGCCCAGGGCCTTCCGGCTGTCCCCCTGGAGCTCCAGAGCCTTGGCCAGACCGATGATGGAGGACAGGCCCGCGCCCATGCAAATGGAGTAATCGAAGCCGTTGAGGGGCTCGTTGATGCCCAGCGCATAGCAGCCGATGTCTCCGGCGGAAACGACCTTCTTCAAATTCTTGCTTACCGTGTAGAAGAAGCCGCGGTGAGGGCAGCCCGCGCACATCACCGGTGGCCGGGCCGGAGCCTGGGCCGAAACCTCATAGCCGGCGCCGCTACTGTCCCCCAGCAGGCAGCGGCGGACAATCTCGGTGTTCAGCTCGCCGCAGACGGGAATCTTGTCCTTGCCGATGCAGGCAAAGCCCATGGCGCGAACCGCGTTTTCCAAGTAGGGCTCGTTCTCCTCGATGATGTACAGGGTGTCCATCCGGGCGGCAAACTCCCGGATCAGGTTCCGGGGCAGGGGGAACGTCAGGCCCAGCTTCAGGTAATTCACCGTATCGCCAAACACCTCTTTGGCATACTGATAGGAGATTCCAGAGGTGATGACGCCCACTTTGCTTCCGCCGGTGTTCTCCACCCGGTTGTAGGAACAGGCGTTGCTGTAATTCTCCATGTCCGCCAGGGACTCCTCCCGGATCATGTGGCGCACCCTGGCCACGGCAGGCAGCATGGCAAACTTATCGGCCCTGCGCTCATATTTCCGCACCGGCACATTCTCCCGTTCCTCCAGCTCCACCAGGCCCTTGGAGTGGCAGACCCGGGTGGTCATGCGGAGGAGCACAGGAATATCAAAGCGCTCGCTGAGGGCGAAGGCCGCCTTGGTGAACTCCTTGCATTCCTCAGAGTCCGAGGGCTCCAGCATCGCCAGCTTGGCGTGCGGCGCGTAAAGGCGGTTGTCCTGCTCGTTCTGGGAGCTGTGGCAGCCGGGATCGTCGGCGGTGACGATGACCAGACCGCCGTTCACACCGGCATAGGCCATGGTGAAAATGGGGTCCATAGCCACGTTCATGCCCACGTGCTTCATGGCGCACAGGGCCCGCGCGCCGCCGATGGACGCGCCGGAGACGATCTCCGCCGCCACTTTCTCGTTGCACGCCCACTGGCTGTAAATGTCGGCGGAATAGTGCTCTCCCACATTCTCCAGGATTTCGGTACTGGGGGTACCAGGATACGCGGCGGCCACATAGCAGCCCGCTTCATACGCGCCCCGGGCAACGGCTTCGTTGCCGGTCATGATCACTTTGCTCATCACATTCCATCCCTTTCCAAATGTCGTTGCGTTCCCTTCGGCCTCTTGTGTTCCGATGTCCCTATCATACAGAAGGTCATGACAAAGATAAAACGATATTCCATACTAGTATTGTGAGAAACTCTCACAGAAGAAATGTGACAAAACAGGTGAAAGGGATGACGGACCATGGACACGCAAAAAATCAAGGTTCTTCTCAGCGCCGTGGAGGCAGGCAGCTTTCTTCGGGCGGCGGACGCCCTGGGATATACGCCCTCCGGCATCACCCACATGATGGACGCTCTGGAGGCTTTAAGCTACTGGAGCGGGGCCGCTTCGGCGTTCGGCTGACGCCGGAGGGACAAAAGCTGCTGCCACTGTTTCAGAAGCTGGTGGACGTGGATCGGCAAATCGAATCGGAAATCGAAACCATTCACTCCAGCCGGGAGGACCGTATTCGCATCGGCGTTTACGCCAGCATCGCCCGGAGCTGGATTCCCGTGTTCATCCGGGAATTCCGGGAGCGGGAGCCGGGCATCGTACTGGATGTGAAGGTGGGCGGCATGGAGGAGATTTACAACTGGCTGTACACTGGGGTCATTGACATCGGCTTTCTCAGCCGGAGCAAGAAGTTTTCCTGCGATTTCATTCCCCTGGCGGAGGACCCTAATTTCGCCGTCTTCCCCTCCACCTTTCCCCTGGAGGGCAAAACCACCTTCCCCGTCAAAGACCTGGGGGACCTCCCTTTCATCATGCCCTCCTTTGGCGGCAACCGGGATGTGCAGACCGTTCTGGACGAAAACGGCGTGGTCCCCCGAAAGCATACGGTCAACGCCGACGATTCCACCATTCTCTCCATGGTCGCCAGCGGCTTGGGGGTCAGCGTATTCAGCCAGCTGGTTCTGGACGGAAATATGGAAAATATTCAGATGCTGCCCCTCTCACCGCCCTCCTGCCGGGTGCTGGGTATGGCGGTTATGACATTGCGGGACATCCGCCCTACCCAAGCGGAATTCATCGCCTACGTCAAGAATAAAAAACTCTAGCAACACACACCTCCGCAGGCCTGCCAATCGGGCCTCCGACGATTTTTAAAGGACGAAAAAAGGCGACCTCTCCCATCAGTCTCTTCCCAGGACACAAACACGGCCCCACAGAGCAAAATTACGCTCCGTGGGGCCGCATGGTTTCCGCTCAAAGCATCTCGCAAACGCCATCGTCAATGATATTTACTTTACATGAAGAAGTCAACCCGGGGATGATCCGCGTCCACAAATCCCACCTCACAGGACACATGGAAAAACCACTCCACACACTCCGCCAGCTCCGCGGCGGCCCGCCGGACCTCCTCCCCGTTAATGTCCGAAAAGCCATCTATGGGAAACAACACCGACGAGGTCTCCTCCGTAATCTTCCCAATCTCACTCTGCCGCCAGGTCCAGCGGCGGGTGCGGACCTGATGCTCCGACACATAGACGATCTCCCCGATGTCCGGCGTCTCCGTCCCCTCGCCGCCGAAGGGTACGAAGAGATCCCCCTCCACGGCGGGCCGGACCTCCAGCCCCTCCGAAATGGTGCCTAGATCGTGGGCGCCGATGGGGAGAAAGTGGCGCAGAGAAACGGCGTTGCCCAGGTCCACAATGGGATTGATGGTGGGAAAGCCCTTCTTTTTGGCAATCCGGCTCAACAGGGCTTCAATGGAGCAGAGGTACTTGTTGGGATTGATCTGCAAGGTCCGGAAGGCCTCCCGGTATGGCTCAATATGGGGATCGGTTTTGACGGGTTTGCCCTCGAAGTACGCCTCCTGGCGGGAGATTCCCTCCTGAAGAAACGCGCGGATCTCCGGGTTGCCGGTGTGGTTGTCCACACCCCTCACGGCCACCACGCCAAAGCAGGCCTGGGGCAGCTTTTCAAACAGTTCCTTCGCTACGCTGTAAAACATGAGAAACGCCTCGCTTTCTATTTTCTACGCCCGCCGTTCAGCAGCAGGCACATCACCGCCATACAGCCGCAGAGGGCGGCGTAAAAGCCCAGGGCGGAGAGATAGGTACCGGAGGCCATATACAGCGTTCCGCTGACCACCGAGGAGAAGGAGGAGCACATCAGCGTCAGATTCATGACGCTGAAATTGGTGGAATAGAACTTCGGCCCGAAGCGGGCGGCGGTATAGGCCGCCGCCATAGTGGGGACGGCTCCGTAGGACGCGCCGATCAGCAGATAAGACGGAACCACCAGCGCCGGAATCCGGGCTTGCAGCGAACAAGCCAGCAGGGCCAGCGCGCCGCCGAAGAAGACCACGGCGAGCAGCATCGGCGCCTTTCTGCCCAGACGGTCGTATAACATTCCGAAGATCACCCGGCCCACGCCGTTGGACACGGACAGCAAGCCCACGTAGACCGCCGTGGCTCCGGCCACCCCGGAGGACGCGGCAATCGGCCCGGCATGGGCTATGACGCCGGAGCCAATACCTCCCCCCGCCACCGCGAACAGAAAGAACAGCCAAAAGGCCCTGGTCTGGACCATCTTCCCGGTGGAGAGGCTTTCCGCCGCCTTTTCCGTCGCGGCGGGGGCCGGCAGGAACGCTCCCGGGCCAGGATGGCCCAGGATCAAGCTCCCCAAAACCAGGCCCAGGCAGAGAAGCACGCCAATGGCCAGGTAGGCGCTCTGCCAAGACAGTGTTCCCGCTTCCATCAGCGCGGAGGCCCCGCCGCCCAGCAGCAGCGTGCTGGAGCCAAAACCCATAAGCAGAACGCCGGAGGCAAAGCCCCTCTTTTCCGGGAACCAGGCAGAGACACATCCGATCACGGCGTTATAGGCAAAGCCCGCACCTGCGCCCACCAAAACGCCATAAAACAGGTATAGCCGGAAGAGCTGTCCCCCGGTACAATAAGCCGTGCACAAAAAGCCTCCCAGAGAGCAGGCCGCCGCCAGCAGCAAAGACAGCTTCGGAGAACCTGTCCGCGCGCAGAGGACGCCGCCCAGAATCCCGCTGAGGCAGAAAAAGCTCATCATTACCGTAAAGTTCAAGCTCAAATCCTGGCTGTTCCAGCCGAAGGCCTCCGCCAGAGGCGCGGAGAGAATGGACCAAGCGTACACAATGCCCACCAGCAAAAGCAGACCTGTGCCTGCCGCCAAATACCAAACCCTCTGTTTCAAATCCCTTGTCAACGTCATCATCCCTTCCTTCTTTATGCGCCCGGCCGCTCCGACAGCGGCGCTTCCATGCGCTCCTTATCCTCCCGTCCCCGGCGCAAGAGCCGCTCCAGGCCCGCCGCGTCCCCTTCTTCCAAGGCCGCCCGGAGCTCCGAGACGGCGGAGAGCAGCTGGTCAATCTCCGGAAGCAAATGTTTCCTGTTCAGCAGAAACAGCTCCGTCCATATCGTTTCGTTTAAGCACGCCGTCCGGGACATGTCCCGGCAGCTTCCCCCGGCAAAGCCTTCCAGCCCTCCGGCCACCGGACTCTTCACGTAGGAGTTGGAGATTACGTGGGGAAGCTGAGAGGTATAGGCGATCATACGGTCATGGGTCTGGGGGGTACAGAATTTGATCTTCCCAAAGCCAATTTTCCGGAACAGCGCCCCCAATTCCATCAAATCTCCCACCTCCGTGGCGGCGGTAGGAACCAAAATCATACTGGCCCCCTGGAACAGATCGGGAGCCGAGCGCTCATAACCGCCTTTTTCCAGTCCCGCCATGGGGTGTCCCCCGGTATAGCGGACGCCAAAGCGCCGGGCGACGGGGGTCACCGCCTCCACAACGAACCCCTTGACGCCCGCCAGGTCCACCACCTGCGCTCCGGCTTTCATCCGGGGAATGACGTTTTGCAGGAATGCCACCGTGGCCTGGGGATACAGCGCCGGCAGCAGCAGATCGCACTGAGACAACATCTCCTCGTCGGCGACGCCCTCAATGGCGCCCTCGGCAAGGGCCTTTTCCGCCACCGACTGCGTGCGGTTCCAGCTGTAGACCCTATAGCCGCCGTATGTTTTCAAAGCCTTGGCCATGGAACCGCCGATCAGTCCCAGGCCCGCAACCACAGCGACGTTACCCATATCTCCTCTCTCCTTTCAATCCGCTTCCCTGTTCTCTCATCAGCCCGGTTTTAAAAACCGGCGGGCAGCAGGGAAATCGCCCAACAGAAAAACGGGGCAAGCAGCACGGCGGGAAGGAAATTTGCCACGTGCAATTTTTCAAAATCCATCACATTCAGCCCCAAAGCGATAATGAACGCGGAGCCCACGCCGGTGATCTCCGCGACCATCGGCCCCGTCAAAACCGGGGCCAGCGTCCCGGCCAGCAGCACCAGAGCGCCCTCATACACAAGTACAAATCCCGACGACAGCAGAACTCCCCTGCCCAGGCTCACCGTCAGCATGCAGGAGCAAATCAGGTCCATCAGGGATTTGGTATACAGCATGCTGTTGTCGTGGTTCAATCCCGCGTTCAAGGCCCCTGTGATGGTCATGGCCCCCACGCAGAACATTAGGCAGGCGGATACAAAGCCCTCTGAAAGGAATACCTGTGCGTTCTCCCCTTCCTTTCCGAACATCTCCCCCAGATGGCTCAGCTTCCCCTGGATGTCCAGATCGGCTCCCATGGCCGTGCCGGTGACCAATGAAAGCACCAGCACCAGAGACCCGCCGCTCTCCACGCAGCCCCGGACGCCAATCACCGCGGAGCAAAGGCCGATGGAAAAGATAATCGTCTGCGAGATCCTGGGCGGAATCCCCCGTTTGAACAGCAGCCCCGCGGCACTGCCCAGAATAACCGTATAGGTGTTGACAATGACTCCAAACATTCGTAATTCCTCCCCTGCGCAAAGGCTCTCCTTATCGCTGGTACTGGAAGTGTCTATGCAGCTTATAGGCCAGAAGGCCTTTCTCCAGTAGGGACTCCGCCTGTTCCCTCCCGCCAATCTCCACATCCGAAGAAGCTTCCTCCAGATGAGACTTCGCGAAGGCGGCCGCAGTCACCCGCAGTTCCTCCAGAGACGATGGAACCAGACCCTCGAAGGTCGGATAGGCTTTTCGGTCCGGTACGACGAAAATCAGCGGCTTCCCCGCGGTGAACCGTGCCATCGACACCTGCGCGCTCCAGATGGCGCTGCCTGGGCTGAGCCGTAGATCACAAACCAGAACCCCTCGCAGCGGACATCCCTCCCTGCCTCGGGTAAAGGGAATACTTCCGTAAAGGAGAGACCTCTCCAGTGAACGGCGGAGCACCCAGCTTACGAAAAGGCAACCGTTTTCCGGCTCCAGGTGGTGGATGACACGGGGATCTTCCCCTGACTCAGAAATCAGTAAAAAGCGGGATTTTTCTATGTATTCCAATAATTTTCCAATGCGCGCACCGTCACACCTCATTTTCTTGTCACCAGCTGTAAAATCTCTCCCCAATAAGCAGGCAATTCGGGGGAGCGTAAGTTCAGTTTAACAGACGGCGCCTGAAAATAAAAACGCGACTGCATACAACTACTGTGAGAGATTCTCATATAAAAGGCACAGCCTCACCCAGTCCGGATAGGTCCCTTGGGACCTGTCGTCTAGATGAGGCCATTTTATACGCGGGCCTTTGGAATTGGGCCCTTCAAAGGAAACATTCTATTACAGAAACCGGGGCGCAGGCAACAGGCCTCCCCGACCCGGTTCCTCAGCGCAAGGACAGTGTAACGCTGACATCCCCCCCGCCCAGAATGTCCCGCAGCTCCTGGGCGGTCACCCCTTGGATCTTGCCCAGGCGGGTGAGACTCCAGGTATTAGCGGCGTAGTAAATGACCAGCTGATTCCCCTGATACAACGCCAGGTCTCCCGCCTGGGTAGTAATTCGCTCGTTGTTTGTGGGAAGGGTTTGCCCCAGAGGCCCCACCTTCTCCATGCCGCCATAGTCACGCATCTCAATCGTACGGGGTCCCTCCGCCAGCAGTTCCGCCAAAGCCTGGGCGGAGGAGTTCTTCGCCAGACGGGCGGCGATCGTGGTTCCGTTGACCTGGATTTCCAGAGTCTCCTCTTCCGCGGCTGCTCCGGACTCCGCTAGTTTCAGGCTGTTCACCCATTCTTCCACGGTGCCTTGGGAAGCACCGCCGCTGAAACGCCGTCCTTCCAGCCAATGGGCGTCCGGCGTCAGGACCTGAAGATGGTCCGCGCTGGAGCCAATTCCGCTGCTGCCGGAGGTGCAGAACGGCACGATGGACTTTCCGGCGAAATCGCCACTTTCCAGAAAGGTGCAGATGATCCTTGGGGCCTGTCCGTGCCAGATGGGGTAACCCAGGAACACGGTATCATAGTCCGCCAGATTCTCCGCCGAACCAGCGATGGCAGGACGGGCGGCGGGGTCGTTTTGCTCCCGGTTGGCCCGGCAGCCGGAATCTGTGTAATTCAGATCGGCGGAGGTGTAAGGCTGAGCGGGAATAATCTCGTAAAGATCCGCATGCAGAATACCGGCCAAGCGATTGGCCAGATTCCCCGTTTGGTTCGTGGCGGAAAAATAGGCCACCAGAATCCGGGAACTATCGGAAACATCGGAGGACCCGGGTACTTCAGGGAGTTCACTGCCGCCCGGCAGCCGCCGGTATTGATACAGGGCGGAAACCACCTCCGCCCGCGTGGCGCCGTCCGCCGGGGCGAAGCGTCCGTCCGCCCGTCCGGAAAGGATACCGTTGGAACGACTCCAATCCACTGCGGTCCGCGCGTAAGCGGCGATGTCTGCTTCGTCTGCGTAATCCTCTCCGGAGGCCGCCGGACTGCCCGCCCAGCACCAGAGGATGGCGGCCAACTGCTGGCGGGTCACCGGATCGTTCACACAAAAGCGCCCATCCGCATAGCCGTTGATCAGGCCGCCGTCCGCCGCCCAGCCGGCCGCACTCCTATAATAGGCCGTCGCCGCCACATCGGAAAAGCGGAGTTCCCCCGAGGCGGCGGGACTCCCTGCGGCCCGGTGGAATATGGCGGAGAGCTGCGCCCGGGTCACCACCTCATCCACGCCGAAACGCCCGTCGCTGTAGCCGTTGACATAGCCGTTGTCCGCCGCCCACCGGACCGCGCGGGCATAAGAGGCGCCGGCGTCCACATCGGAAAAGGACGCCCCGTCCGCAGCAAAGGCCGTAAGCGCCAGGGGCAGAGCCATGCACAAGGCCAAAACATAGCCGCAGATTTTCATCGGTTTCATAACAATCTTCCTTTCTACCGGCACGAAATAAAAACGTGGAAGCTGCCTGTTTGACAGTCCCCATTTTACCTGGCGCTTTTAAAAATGTAAAATACTTTGTTTCTATCCTTTACCATGTCTAAAAAGTATGGTTTTTGCGTTTTAAAACCTCCGGCAATACCGGGGACTCCTTCGCAAAAACAAAAGGGCCGCCCCGCCATCAAACGGAACGGCCCCTCTCTAACCGCCTATTTCCCCACTACGGAAATTCTCTCCTGAACATGCTCTCCCCCAACGGCCTCATCCACCATGGCGATGGCATAATCGGCGTAGCTGACCACGCTCTCTCCCCGGCTGTTCAGGGTCAGCTCCTCACCGCCCAGGAGATACGCGCCAGTGCGGGGGCCATCCGCCTGAAAGTCTCCGGCGGGACTGACATACGTCCACTTCACATCCCTCCGCCCCCGGAGATGCCGCAGCGCTTTGTCGTGGGCCGCGGCCAGAGGCTTGAGCGCATCGGGAAAATCGGGTCCCTCCGCCACCGTGCGGGTGTGCTCCGGATTGACATAGAGGCTTCCTGCGCCGCCCACAACAAGCAGCCGGGTCTTCGTATGGGCGAGCGCGTCGCAGAGGTGCCGAACCGCCTCGGGAATTTCCCCGACGGTATCCGGCGTCCAGGCGCCAAAGGCATTCACCACCACGTCGAAGTCCTTCAGGTCCTCGGCCGTCAGGGCAAACAAATCCTTTGTCACGGCCTTTGCCGCGGCAGATCTGTTCTCCCCACGGACCACGGCGGTTACGTCCAAGCCCCGGTCCAAGGCCTCCCGGACAATCAGGCGGCCGGCTTTGCCATTGGCGCAGATAACAGCGATTTTCATGTTGTGTTCCTCCATAGAATCTTGCGTTTGAACTCCGGGGATTTCCCCTTCGCTGTTTTCATCATAACTGGCCCTTTCGCCTTTGTGAAGTACGCACAAATTTGTGGCTCAGGCACCGGCAGGTAACCATTCCATCTCCCCGGAAAACCATTTTGTTTGTATCTGAGTCGTTTTTTCGAAATTTTCCGCTCCCGCCTTGACCTTCCAATGACAAATACGATAAACTGAAATCCAAATCCAGCACGCGGCTGTTTCTCCAAAATTTATGCCGCTATTAAGAAAAGGAGGACGCGATCATGGACGCCAACCCGCTGCCCGTCTGCCCGGTAGAGACGACGCTGTCCCTCATCAGCGACAAATGGAAGGTGCTGATTCTGCGGGATCTGCTGCCAGGGCCCAAGCGCTTTAGCCTGCTCAAAAGATCCATCGGCGGCGTGAGCCAAAAGGTATTAACCGCCCAGCTCCGGCAGATGGAACACAGCGGCCTGCTGACCCGGACAGTCTATCCGGAGGTACCGCCGAGGGTGGAGTACACCTTGACCGAGCTGGGCTACAGCCTGGAACCTGTGCTGAACGCCATGCGAATCTGGGGCGAGGAATACCTGTCCCGCACCCCATAATCCCGGGCCGCCTATCTGGCCGCAGCGGCCTCCCATGCCCGGTTCTCTCCCCCCTTATATCCGGCCCCCAGCGGCCTTTCTCCCCTGCTCCGGAGAGAGGCCTGGGGACAGCGCGGCGAAAATTTTGGAGTATGTTTTAAATTCGGCTTGATTTTTTTATCGAAAAAGTAGAATTCTATCTTCTCCCTTGACAAACATCGGGTAGTCATGTACAATCCAAACATCATCAGTTGTCTGATGTCTGCGTTTTAAGGGCTGGCCATCGTCCTTCTTCGACAGAGGGGCCGGCGCGCCTCTCGCGAACCGGCACAGACACAATAGAAAGGGGTACATTATGAAAAAAACGCTCTCTTTGCTACTCGTCCTCATTATGATGCTCAGCCTGGCGGCCTGCGGCGGCTCCAATGACAGCTCCAGCGGCGATTCCGGCGGAAACGCCGCCACTCCCCCGCCCGCAGACTCCGGCTCTTCTCAGGGATCGGATGCTTCCGCCCAGGCGGAGTACGTCATCAAGCTGGCGAATCCCTCCAACCCCGAGGACAACGTGGTCAAGGCCTTCTACCACTTCGAGGAGCTGGTGGAAGAGCGCTCCAACGGCCGCATCGACGTGCAGGTCTATGACTCCGGCCAGCTGGGCGGCCACGCCGACTGCGTGGACAGCATGCAAATGCACAGCCTCCAGGCCGCCGAGGTCAACACCAGCGTCCTGGGCAATCTGGATCCCGCCTTCTCCATCTTCGACCTCCCCTACCTCACCGACGGTATGGACGGTCTGATGGAAGTGCTGAACTCCGGCCTCCACGAGGTTCTGGACCAGCGGCTCCAGGATTCCGCCAATTTGAAGATTGTGGGCTGGTTCGTCCGCAGCCCCCGCAGCGTTTACACCAATAAGGGCCCCGTCAGCAATCTGGCCGACATGAAGGGCACCAAGATCCGTATCATGGAGTCCGCCATCATGAGCAAGGCCATGGAGCTGCTGGGCATGGTGCCCGTCCCCCTGGCCGCCACGGAGCGCTACATGGCCCTGCAGACCGGCACCGTGGACGCCGCGGAGAACAGCGTGCCCCTGATTATCACCCAGGCCGAGTACGAGGTCACCAAGTACGTGGTCCTCACCGAGCACTTCTGCACCCCCAACCTCATGGCCATGGACCTGGATTACTTCAACAGCCTGCCCGACGATCTCAAGGCCATTGTGGAGGAGTGCGGCGCGGAGGCCGGCGCTTATTCCGCTCAGCTGGATAAGGAAAGCCTGGAGGACGCTCTGAAGCAGCTGGAGAACGAATACGGCATGACCATCTGCGAGATCGCCGACAAGACTGAGTTTATGGAGGCCGTGGCCCCTCTGTACGACGAATACCGCAACTCCATTGGCCAGGATATTTACGACTATTTCGGAAAGTAATCGAACCATTCAGAGCAAGTGCAACGTCATTCGCAAGGGAAGCGGGGAGGGGGTGTCACTCCTCCCCGCTCTTCCATCCCACGGCGCAGTTCTCTATTTCAGAAAGGAGTATGGGCAACTATGAATTCTTGGGAAATCGTACAAAACAGAAGAGTTATTTTCGGCGGCGGCAGGCTGGCGGAGCTTCCCGGCATCCTGAGCTGGTACCAGAAGAAAAAGGTCTTTCTGGCGGCGTCCAAATCCGTCCGCAGCAACGGCGCTCCCGTCCGGGAGGAGCTCTGCCGGATGCTGGACGAGGCGGGCATCGGCTACTACCTCTACAACGAGATCTCCGGCGAGCCGGACCTCCACGTCATCAACAAGGGCCGGGACGTATTCCTGGAGCACGGCTGTGACTGTGGCGTCGCCGTGGGCGGCGGCAGCGTTATCGACGCCACCAAGGCCATTGGCATGCTGGCCGTCAACGGCGGACTGGTGGAGGAGTACCAGATGGAGGGCCGCCAGGCCACCACGGTTCCCCCCCTGTTCGTGGCGGTGCCCACCACCAGCGGCACCGGTGCCGAGGCCACCAAGACCAGCGTGGTGGTGAACAACTACAACGGCCTGAAAAAGAGCCTGTACCACAACACCATGATTGCGGAGATCACCATCCTGGACCCCGATTTGACCATGGACCTCCCCGCCAAGATTACCAGCGCCACCGGCATGGACGCCCTGAGCCACGCCATCGAAAGCTACGTCTCCCTCAACGCCACCCCCATCACCCGGATGTACGGCCTGAAAGTCATCGAGCTCATCAAGGACGCTCTCCCCGCCGTCATTGAAAATCCCGGCGACGCGGAGGCCCGGGGCCAGATGATGCTGGCCAGCTACATGGGCGGCGTGGCCATCACGGCGGGCATCGGCATCGACCACATCATGGCCCAGCCCCTGGGCGGTCAATACCACATCCCCCACGGGGACGCCTGCTCCATCTTCCTCCCCGCCGCCATGGAGCTGAATCTGGATTACGCCGCAGAGGCCTATGCCGACATTGCCAAGGCCTTCGGCGTGTACGACGCCGGAAAGGACACCCGGGAAAACGCCCTGGCCGCCATTCAGGCCGTCCGGACCCTCCAGGACCGGACCGGATCTCCCAAATCCCTGCGGCCCTATATCCCCGGCGAGCTTCCCAGCCGGGAGGAGCTGGTGGACGTGGTGAAGCGTACCACCGGTCACATCACCTGCAATCCCCGGCCGTTGACGGAAGACCTGATGTGGACGATTTTCAACATGGTCCTGTAAACAGGTGGAAAAGGAGCAAGCGATGAAAAAGGTAAACGACCTGCTGTTCAAGTTTCTTCTGGAGCCGGCCGTCAAAATCACCGGCGTGTTGCTGCTGCTGGTCATTATGCTGCAAATCTTCGGCCGGACATTTATGTCCACCCCGCCCAGCTGGACGGAAGAGATGAGCCGGTTCTTCTTCCTGTGGTACAGCTTCCTGGCCTGCGCCGTCACCCTGCGGGCCAAGCAGCACCTGGGCCTGGATTACTTTTACCGCAAGTTTAACCCCGGGTTCCGGCACATTCTGGACTATGTCATTCAGATTCTCGTTCTGGGCTTCGGCGCCTACATCGCCTTTTACGGGGTGCAGCTTCTCTCCATCGTCGCCAAGCGCAAGGCCCCCATCTCCGGGTGGAGCATGACATACTTCTATCTGATTCTCCCCATTATGGGCGTGCTCTTCATCCTCATCGCGGCGGAGCACCTGGAGGAACTGGTCCGGGCGAACAAGATCAAAAAGGAGGGCTTCGCGGAATGATTGCCATCGTGTCGTTTCTGGTTATGATCGGCCTGATGCTCTTCAACATCCCCATCGCCGTGTGCACCGGCTTTGCCGCCATCGTAGGCATCGTTATGAGCGACGGCATCAGCTACATGACCTTCGTCCAACGCATGTATGTGGGCATGGACTCCTTCACCCTCATCGCCGTCCCGCTGTTCATGCTCTGCGGGCGCTTTATGGCCATCGGCGGCATCACCAAAGACCTGATCGGCCTGTCCAACGCCCTGGTAGGCCGGTTCAAGGGCGGCCTTGCTTACGTAAACATCGTAGCCAGCATGTTCTTCGCCGGAATCACCGGCAGCGCGGCGGCGGACACCGCCTCTGTGGGCGGCATCCTGATTCCCGCCATGGTGGATAAGGGCTTTGACAAGGACGTGACCGTGGCCGTCACCGCTACCAGCTCCACCATCGGCGTCATGATTCCCCCCAGTATCCCCATGGTGGTCTTCGGCGTCGCCGCCAGCGCCTCCATTGGCAAGCTGTTCATGGGCGGCATCATTCCCGGTATCCTGGTGGGCGGAGCATTGCTGCTGGTCAGCTGGGTGTTCGCCAGGAAGCGGAATTACCCCGCCGAGGCCTCCATGACCTCGAAGGAGACCTTCCAGGCAATTTTCAAGGGTGTTCCCGCCCTAATGACGGTGCTCATCATCCTGGGCGGCATCACCACCGGCTTCTTCACCCCCACCGAGGTCGCCGGCGTGGCCTCCCTGTACACCTTCCTGCTGGGCCGGTTCATGTACCATGAATTGAAGCTCAAGGACATCCCCGGCATCATGCTGGAGGTCTCCGTCACCACCGGCCAGGTGGTGCTGATGATCGCCACAGCCTCCGCCCTGGGCTGGGTCTTCGCGCAGCAAAACGTCCCCGCCATCATCTCCAGCGCGGTGCTGAGCCTGACTACAAATAAATACGTATTGCTGCTACTCATCAACCTTCTTCTGCTGTTTGTGGGCACCTGGATGGACCTGAGCCCCGCCGTTATGATCTTCTGCCCCATCCTGCTGCCCATTGTCACGGCCCTGGGCATGGATTCTGTTCACTTTGGCGTCATCATGGTCATCAATCTGGCCATCGGCCTCTTTACGCCCCCCGTCGGCGTTTGCCTCTTCCTGGCCTGCGGCATTGCAAAGGTCTCCATTACAGACACCATCAAAGCCTTTATCCCCTATTTCCTCTCTATGCTTGCGGTTCTTCTCTTGATTACGTACTGCGAACCCCTCGTCATGTTCCTGCCGAATCTGCTGATGGGTTAACTTTGGCCGGCGAGAAGACCCTTCTATCCGGCAAATCACCGGAAAAGGGCCCGGCAGTCACCACTGTCGGGCCCCTCTGTCTAAAGCTTTATCTCTTCCTCTGCCCCCGAAGAGTGGAGAGCCGGAAATTCAGCAAGCTGGCCGGCCGCTGGAAACTCCGTCCGCTCTTCTCCTCCAGGAAACGCCGGAAGGACTCCTCGTCCTCCAACTGCTCCTTGGGGACCATGTAGGCGGCGTTCTGGTTGATAAAGAGGTACAGGTATTCCCCATCCTCCACCAAGCGGAACAGGCCGCCGTATTCCAGCGTGTTCTCCCCGCCTGTCCGTTCCACAATCTGAATTTCTCGCTCCGTAAACGTCATGGCGGTACAGGGAAAGCCGCCCTGCCGCCGCATCGCGTCCAGGGTCTTGCCGGCCCGCAGCCGGCCAGAGGCTCCGATGTTCACAATGGCCATGCAGCCAAAGGCCAGGGGAATGTACCGCAGCGGTTTTCCCAGATCCACAATCAGTCCGAAGCCCACGAGAATCGCCAGCAGGCAAACCGCGTACCAAAGCAGCTTGACGGAGAAGGAAAAGGTGTCGTACTGCACCTTGGCCAACCGCCGGACACTCTCTTCCGTATGCTCCATGGTGATTCGTACCCGCTTCATATCCATCCTCCTTTTCGGTTTCACCGGGGCCGCCGCGGTTCTCTCCGCCGAACGGGACGCGTTCCGGTGTTCTGGATGCATTGTAACATATCCCAGGGAAAAATACATCCCCTTTCCCACGTTTCTCTCTCAGTTACTGCGCGGCACGGACAAAAATCCGCGCCCTGCCTCCCCTTCCCGGTCTGCCGGAAACCGGATTCCCGCGAACAATTCCAAACTCAATTAGGAGGTTTACCATGAACACCTGCTTTTACTGCGAAAACGGAGAGAAGCTCCGGAGTCTTATGATCGAAATCTGCGAATTGCCCTACAGCAAGGTCTATCTCAACCGGGACCAAAAGCACCGGGGACGCTGCATCGTTGCCCTGAAAGCCCACAAAACCGAGTATTTCCAGCTGACGCCGGAGGAAAACGCCGGTTACTTCGCCGAGGTCTCCAAAGTCGCCATGGCCATCTTTGACCTGTACCACCCGGACAAGATCAATTACGCCACCTACGGCGATGGCGTTCCACACGTCCATGTCCACATCGTCCCCAAATACCAGAACGGGTTGAACTGGGGCGCTCCCTTCGACGACACGCTGCCCAAGCAGCTGCTCTCCGACGGGGAGTACGGGGAAATGGTCGAGGCCCTCCGGGCGGAAATCCTGAAATAAGCCCTGCTACCGTCTTCGGCGAGACCGGATTCTGCATACCGCTTTACATCCATCCAAAACACGTCAATCAGGAGGGACAGCATGATTCACGAACTGCGGAACCTCTGCGGGCAACCCGTACAATATTACAGCTGCAACACCGTCATTGCCGGCAGCGGGGCCGCCGGATTTGCCGCCGCCAACCGCCTGCTGGACCTGGGACAGCCGGACATCCTGCTGTTGACCGAGGCCCGCCGCGTCGGAACCTCCCGGAATACGGGAAGCGACAAGCAGACCTATTACAAGCTGAATCTCTGCGGAGAGACACCGGACTCTGTCCAGGAGATGGCCGGCACGCTGTTCTCCGGCGAGAGTATGGACGGCGATCTGGCCCTGTGCGAAGCCGCCAACAGCGCCCGATGCTTTTTCTACCTCTGTGAAGCCGGCGTCCCCTTCCCTTTCAACGGCTACGGCGAATTCGCCGGATACAAAACGGACCACGACCCTGCGGCTCGGGCCACCTCCGCCGGCCCCCTGACCAGCAAATACATGACCGAGTGTCTGGAGCGCCGGGCCCTCTCCCGGGGACTGACCCTGGTGGAGCCCGTTCAGATTACCGCCGTTCTCCGAACGGAGGACCGCTGCTGCGGGCTGCTGGGTCTGAATCCGGCCACCGGAGGCTGGGTTCTGGTCAACGCCACCAACGTCGTCTACGCCACCGGCGGCCCCGCCGGGATTTACCGGGACTCCGTCTACCCGTCCAGCCAGACCGGCGGCACCGGTGCGGCGCTGCGGGCGGGGGTCACGGCCAAGAATCTCATGGAGTGGCAATACGGCCTGACCTCCGTCTCCTTCCGCTGGAACGTGTCCGGAAGCTATCAGCAGGTTCTTCCCCGCTACGTCAGCACGCAGCTGGACGGAAGCGATCCCCAGGAGTTTCTGGAGGCGGGCTTCGCCTCCGTTTCGGAGATGCTGAACGCCCAGTTTTTAAAGGGCTACCAATGGCCCTTCGACCCCCGCAAGGCGGACGCGGGCGGCTCCTCCCTGCTGGATATTCTGGTGTACCGTGAGATCAACCACCGAAACCGCCGGGTATGGCTGGACTACCGCCAGAACCCCTCAGGCCTCGCCGTCCAAGGCCCGGAGGCCTTCTCCGCCCTGCGTCCGGCGGCCCGGGCCTACCTGGAGAACAGCGGCTGCCTCCTCCCCACCCCCATCGAACGGCTGGAGCACATGAATCCCAACGCCGCCGCCCTGTACCGGAACCACGGTATCGATCTCCGCACCGAAATGCTGGAGATTTCTGTCTGCGCCCAGCACAACAACGGCGGTCTCAGCGGCGACCTCTGGTGGGAGAGCAATCTGCCCCACTTTTTCCCCGTGGGAGAGGTCAACGGCAGCCACGGCGTCTACCGCCCTGGCGGCTGCGCCCTGAACGCCGGGCAGGTGGGCGCCCTGCGGGCCGCCCTGAAAATCGCCGGGGCCTATACCCAGGCTCCCATGGACGAGGCGGCCTTTTGGAATGTGGCACAGCCGGTTCTGGAGGAAAGCCTCCGCTTTGCGGAACGGCTTTGCGGCAGCGGCGGTCCCCGGCCCCAGGAGCTGCGCCGCCAGCTGACGGGGCTGATGAGCGAACACTGCGCTCACATCCGCAGCCGGGAAAAAACCGCCCTGGCCTGGGCGGGACTGACAGACCTGGAGCGGCGGCTGGAGACGGAGGCCTCCGCCGGGTCTCCGGAGGAAGTAGCCGGGGCCTTCCGGCTGAGGGATCTGCTTCTCACCGCCATGGCCCTCACCCGGAGCATCCAAGCCTATGCCGACGGCGGCGGCGGAAGCCGCGGCTCCTATCTGCTGGAGGACATGCCCCTGGACCAGGGCGCACACCGGGACCGGATTCTGGAGATTCAGTGGGCCGGCGGCGAGCTGCATCCCTCCTGGCGGCCGGTGCGTCCTCTGCCGGAACGGGAACAGTGGTTTGAAAACGTCTGGCGCGCCTATCAGGAGAGCTTGGGAGGCTTTCAGCAGATTCCTGGGTAAATTGGCTCCATGTCCTGCTTTGGAAATTTCCAAAAGGCCCTCCGCCGCTTATTTCCTATTTCGATTTTGATGAAGTTTCACTTCGCTGTCGCGCCCCGGCGCACTTCGCCCAAGGCGCGGGAAAGGAGACATGTTATGAATCTGCGCTATCCCTGGAACGAGGAATCCCTGGACCACCGGAACGCCCTGCTCTATGCCATGGGCATCTCGGAGGAGGACGCCAAGCGTCCGGTCATCGGCCTCATCAATACCTGGAACGAGATGAACCCCGGCCACTTTCCTTTTGACAAGGATTTGATCCGGGAGATGAAAGAGGTCGTCTACGCCGCCGGCGGCCTGGCCCTGGAGCTTCCCATCAGTGGCATCTGCGACGGCATTTGCAGCAACACCCCCGGCGACCGCTACACCCTTCCCGCCCGGGACCTGGTCAGCAGCGAGGTGGAAACCGTGGCGGAGCTCAACTGCCTGGAGGGCATGATTATCATGGCCACCTGTGATAAGGTGGTTCCGGGCATGGTCATGGGCGCCCTGCGGGTGAACATTCCCACGGTGATGTTCACCGGCGGCTACATGGCGGCAGGCCACACCCACACTGGGAGAATGATCACGCTGACCCACGGCAAGCAGGCCTACGCGTCCTATGTGGAGGGCAGCATGAGCGAGGCGGACTACAAGGAGGTCATTCGGAACTCCTGTCCCACCCCCGGGGCCTGCCCCTTCATGGGCACCGCCCTGACCATGTGCGGCATGGCGGAGATGCTGGGCCTCTCTCCCCACGGCAACGCCAGCGTGCGCAGCCAAAGCGAGGCGTGGCACGCCCTGGCACGGCAGGCCGCCCAAAAGGTCATGGACGCCTGGAAGGAAAACGTCCGTCCCCGAGACTTCATCAGCCAGCAGAGCTTCGAGAACGTGATCCGCTACATGATGGCTACCGGAGGCAGCACCAACAGTCTCCTCCATCTCCCCGCCATCGCCCGTCAAATGGGCTGCGACATCACGCCGGAGACCTTCGACCGCATCAGCCGGGAGGTTCCCGTCCTCAACGCCATCTACCCCAACCACCCCTCCCATACCATGGAGGAGTTCGATGCCGCCGGAGGCCTGCCCGGCGTGGTAAAGGAGCTCATCGACGGCGGGAAACTGGACCCCGCCTCCAAGGGGCTCTTCGGCACCCTGGGAGAGAAGGCCGCCGCCGCAGAGACGGTGGACCACGCCATCATCCGCCCCGTCGCCGACCCCATCCATGACCAGGGCGGCCTGGCGGTCCTGAAGGGCAACATCGGCACCGACAGCGCCGTTGTGAAATTCAGCGCCGTGGCCAAGGAGGTCTGGACCTACTCCGGCCCCGCCAAATGCTACGACAGTCAGGACGAGGCCTGGGAGGCCCTGCTGAAAGACAAAATCCACGAGGGTGAAGTGGTGGTCATCCGCTACGAGGGCCCCAAGGGCAGCCCCGGCATGCCTCATATGGAGACCTTCATGGCCGCCGTTCTGGGCAAGAAAATGGGCAGCAAGCTGGCCCTGGTCTCCGACGGGCGCTTCAGCGGCGCCACCGGCGGCCTGGCCGTGGGCCACGTCAGCCCGGAGGCCTATGAAGGAGGCAACATCGCCCTGATCCGGGACGGCGACGTCATCCACATCGATGTAGAGGCCCGGACGCTGACGGTGGACGTCAGCGAAGAGGAGTTCGCCCGGCGGCGGAAGGAGTGGACCCCCCTGAAGAAGCCCGCCTCCGGATGGCTTCAGCTGTACCGCAAGCACTGCACCAGCGCCCACCGCGGCGCCACTGTCTACTGGGACAACGAGTAAATTTCATAGCGCCGCCCGCTCCTCCTTGGAGAGCGGGCGGCGCTGGAAAGAGGTGTCTATGGAGTACCCATCCACCGGCCGGATCGCCTGGGTCACCGCCCCCCATACCGTGGAAATCCGCCAGCGGGACATACGTCCCCTTGCCCCCCATGAGGTGCTGATTCAAATCCGGGCCAGCGCCCTGTGCGGCAGCGATCTTCACACCGTCCGGGGAAAGCATCCCTCCGTCTCCCTCCCGTCCACCATCGGCCACGAGTTCAGCGGTGACGTGGTGGCCATTGGCGAAGCGGTCTCCCCCGCCCGGCTGGGCCAGCGGGTCACCGTGGAGCCCTGTACCGCTTGCGGGACCTGCGAGTCCTGCCGGAGCGGGCGCTACGACCTATGCGGGAAGCTGCGGTTCCTCTACCGTGACGGCGACGGGGCCATGGCCGACTACATCCTTGTGAACGAGTCCTCCCTCTTCCCCCTGCCGGACGCCATGAGCTATGACGAAGGCGCGCTGATGGAACCTCTGAGCGTATCCATTCACGCGGTACGCCGGGGCGGCGTCTCCTCCGGCGACTCCGTTTTCATCCTGGGGGACGGCCCCATCGGCATCCTGACTGCCGCGGCCTGCCGTTTGGCGGGAGCGGAGCGGATTCTCCTGGCGGGACACAGCCCGGCTCGGCTGGCCCTGGCAAAATCCTTCGGGGCCACGGAGACTCTGAACGCCCATGACCGGGAAAGCGCCGAGTGGGTTCTGGATACCACCGGCGGCGTGGCCAAGTCCTTCGAGTGCGTCGGTTCCGAAGGCTGCTTCGAACAGGCGACCCGGGCCCTTCGCCCCGGCGGCGTCGCCGTCATTGCTGGGATTTACGAGGAGCCCCATATCCGCATGGACATCAGCCGCCTGATCACCCGGAAGCTCAGCATCCTTGGAACTCAAAGCTACTGCCACGACTTCCCCAGGGCCATTGCCGCCGCCGCGTCGATCCCCTTGAAATCGCTGATCTCCCACACCTTCCCCCTAGACCGGCTGGGTGAGGCTCTGGAAACCGCCATGGAGCGGAAGCGGGAGACGGTGAAAATCGTCATTCATCCCTGATCCGGTCCCCGGATTCTTTTCCCCTGGGGCGGTTATAAAACTTGACATGATTTCGAAAACCTTGTAAAATAGAAAAGGTATCTCTATTATTCCGTGGAGATCCTTTTTTAAAACCAGCTTCAAATGGCTATGGAGGCATTGATTGTGAAGAACGTTCTGGTAACCCTGCCGCTGGAAGCGGACCAAAAGACCCGGCTGGAGCAGCAGCTTCCCAACGCGGTCTATACATATTCCCCCGCCGGCGATGTGACCAATGGGCAGATCGCCGCCGCGGATATTATCCTTGGCAACCTTCCTCCCGAGCGAGTCCCTCTGGCGACCCACCTGGAGTGGATGCAGTTGAACTCCTCCGGCGCCGATGCCTACGCCGCGCCGGGCGTACTGGCCCCAGGGGCCCGGCTGACCAACTCCACCGGCGCTTACGGTTTGGCCATCAGCGAGCATCTCCTGGCCCAGACCTTTTTCCTGAAAAAGAAGCTCGGCCTTTACCACCGCAACCAGCTGAACAAGCGCTGGCAGGATGAAGGCCGGGTAACCGCCATTCAGGACAGCACCACCCTGGTGGTGGGCCTGGGCAGCATTGGCGGCGATTACGCCCGGAAAATGTCTCTTCTGGGCAGCAAGGTCTACGGCATCCGCCGCAACAAGACCGCCGCTCCGGACTACCTCCAGGCCGTGGGCACCTTTGATGACCTGGACGCCTGGCTTCCCCTGGCCGATATCGTGGCGGTGGCCCTGCCCAACACTCCGCAAACCTTCCATCTGTTCGACGCTCGCCGTCTCTCCATGATGAAGCCCGGGAGCATCCTTCTCAACGTGGGCCGGGGCACCAGCGTCGACACCGACGCCCTCTGTCAAGCCCTGCTTAGCGGTCCCCTGATGGCGGCCGCCGTGGATGTGACGGACCCGGAACCCCTGCCGGTCTCTCACCCCCTCTGGAACTGTGAGAACCTGTTGCTGACCCCCCACATCTCCGGCGACTACCACCTCCAGGAAACCCTGGACTACATTGTGGCACTCTTCATTCGAAACCTTGGGCACTACGCCTCCGGAGAGCCCCTGGAAAACCCGGTGGACCCAAAGACGGGGTATCGTAAATTTGCTCAGTGACAAATCTTTTCAAAAGGAACCTGTCAAATGGATGATTTTATTTACGATAGCTACCCACTCTCCAACCGCGTCGCAGACTATCTCATCAAATGGATCAATGAGCACGGCCTGCAGCCCGGAGACAAAATCCCAACGGAGCTGGAGCTGACGCAAATCCTGGGCATGGGACGCAGCAGCGTCCGCGAGGCACTGACCATCCTGAAAAGCCGAAACATCGTGGAGGTCCGCCGGGGCTGCGGTACGTTCCTGTGCCAGGCCCCCGGCGCTGTGGAGGATCCCCTGGGCCTTAACTTCGTTAAGGACCGGGCCAAGCTGGCCATGGACTGGGGCACCGTCCGGCTGATTATTGAGCCTGCCATCGCGGAGCTGGCCGCGATTCACGCCACGGAGGAAGACATCCAGCGCATTACCTATTGGGACAACCGGGTCGATCAGGACATCGCCAACGCCGATGCTCACCTGAAATCGGACATTGAGTTTCACCGCGCCCTGTCCGACGCCTGCAACAATGTGGTCATCAGTAAATTGATGCCCATCATCATTGAAGGCATCCAGCAGTTCATGTCCGCCACGAACAACAGCAGCTCCCAGCTGGCCCGCTCCCTGCACCACCGCATCCGCGATGCCATATCTGCTCACGACGCGGCGGAGGCCAAGCAGGCCATGCAGGAGCTTCTCTGCGTGAACCAAGCCCTGCTGCGCCAGGAGGAGACCGACCAGGAAACCCCTGAGCCCTAGATATTAAAACGGCTGGGGAAAATCGCAATTTTGCGGTTTTCCCCAGCCATTTTTTGCTTTTTTATAGAAAGAGCGCCTGCTCCTTTGGCTCTTGGAAATGCTCCTCCAGCATGGCCACATGGGATAAGAACGCCGGATCGTCAAAAAACTTGGCGTGATGTGTGCACTTCCGCACGCAGGTCTGGCATTTGATACAGGTCCCCGGCACCTCCGCCACGTTCTTTGCATCAATGGCCCCCATGGGACAAAGCCGGGCACAGACGCCGCAATTGCAGCACTTCCCCATGTCCGTTCGGGGCTTCACCTTCAGGAAGTTCACCGGCTCGCCGTCCAAGCCCTTGGGCACGTAGTAGGACGCCTTCGGGTCCCCCGGCACCGCCACCGGCGGTGGGAGCCGGTCCAACCCACGGAGCTTCCCGGCAATTTGTCCGGCAAAGGTCCGGATCCCCCGCTGATCGTCCCAGTCGGGGCGGCCCTCTCCCAGGGCGTCGGTAAAGGCGTGACGGCCAGGAAATGCCCCCGCCGCCAAGGTGTGAAATTCCTTGGCCTCCAGCAGGGCACAGAGCTCCGCCAAGGCGTTGTCAAAGGCCCGGTTTCCAAAGGTCACCGCCGCCACGGCCAGAGCGCCGTTTCCCTGGAGCCGGTCTTGATAATCCGGCATGATCTTATTGGGCATCCGGCCCGCGTAAGTCGGCGACCCCACCACCACCAGGTCCCCGGGGCCGAAGGCGTAGTCCACCGCCCGTTCGCCGGGCTTCCGGAAGCTGTGGAACTCTGCTCCAGACAGCCCCAGCGCCTCTTCCAGCCCCGCCATCAGGGCCCGAACCACCTTTTCCGTCACGCCGGTTGCGCTGTAGCAAAGGCCGTGTATCTGTTTCACTTCCATAGGAGTTCCTCCAATCTTAAAGGGAAAAATCCTCTTTTCGAAGCTTTTTCGTGTCCAGTGTCGCCGGGCGGGGAGGCACCCGCTTCATAGGGTCGTAGCGGAACGAGCGGCAGGAGTGCTCCACCGGGACCACGCCTTTTTTCACACAGGCCACCTCCCGTTCGTTCAGCTGCTGGCCCCACTGGCAGTAGACACAGCGGGGATCAATGTCTTTTCGAAACAGCATGGGACGCTACCTCTCCTTTTCGGAATGGAATCAAATCGTGCGCAGGCAGACCTTCTCCTCCTGGGCTGTGGCATCGACCCCGATGATGGGCGTTTCATAGCTGTCAATAATCTTGGTAGCCATGGGGTCCTCCAGTTCCTTCTGGATGGTCCGCCGGAGGTTCCGGGCCCCATAGGTCCGGGAGTAGGATTTCTTCGTCAGGAAATCCACCAGGGCGACGTCGTAGGAGAAGGTGATCCCCTTCTCCTTCAGGGAATCCCGCAGTTCATCCAGCATGATCCGGGCAATGGCCTGGAAGTTCTCCTCGGACAGGCGGTTGAAGGTGATGACCGCGTCTACCCGGTTGATGAACTCCGGCCGGAGAAACTGCTGGAGGGCCTTCATGGCCTTCTCGCTGTCCTGCTGGCTCAGGCTCCGGTCAAAGCCCACGGTGCCCTCTTTCGTGGCGCTGCCGGCGTTGGAGGTCATCACGATGATGGTGTTCTCAAAGTTCACCTTCCGGCCGTGGGCGTCGGTGATCTCCCCGTCGTCCAGAATCTGGAGAAGGACGTTCAGCACGTCGGGATGGGCCTTCTCGATCTCGTCGAAGAGCACCACGGCATAGGGCTTCCGGCGGATTTTCTCCGTCAGCTGCCCCGCCTCGTCATAGCCCACGTAGCCCGGAGGGGAGCCCACAATCCGGGAGACCGAGTGCTTTTCCATAAACTCCGACATATCCAGGCGAATCAGGGCGTCGGGGGTATTAAAGAGGTCTGTGGCCAGCTGCTTCACCAGCTCCGTCTTGCCCACGCCGGTAGAGCCCACGAAGATAAAGCTGACGGGCTTGTGCTTGGGCGAGATTCCAACCCGGTTCCGGCGGACGGCGGCGGACACAGCCTCGATGGCCTCGTCCTGACCGATGACATGCTCTTTCAGGCGCTTCTCCAGTTGGCTGAGGCGCTGGAACTCCTGCTCCCGGATCCGGGAGGCCGGAATCTTGGTCCAAAGCTCAATAACATGGGCCAGGTTTTCCATGGTCAGCTGAGGCTGGCCCTTTTCGTCAAGGGCCTTCCGTTCCGTGGAGAGCTGGAGGTCCCGGCTTTTCAGCTCCGCCATGCGGGCGTAGTCCTCCTCAGACTTCTCCTCCTTCTCCTCCAGCATGGTCCGCTCCTTGGCGTAGTCGTCCAGCTCCCGCTGAATCTGCATCCGCCGGGAAATGTCCGGGTCCTTCAGGTTCAGGTCGCTGCTGGCCTCGTCGATGAGGTCGATGGCCTTGTCGGGCAGGAAGCGGTCGGTGATGTAACGCTCACTGAGAAGCACTGCCTGGCGAAGGATGCCCTCCGTCAGCTTCACGCCGTGGAAAGCCTCGTACTTCGGCGCCAGGCCTTTCAAAATCGCCACAGACTCCTCAATGGACGGTTCGTTCACCGTCACGGGCTGGAAGCGCCGCTCCAGGGCGGAATCCTTCTCAATATGCTTGCGGTACTCGTTGAAGGTGGTGGCACCGATGACCTGAATCTCTCCCCGGCTCAGGGCGGGCTTGAGGATGTTGGCGGCGTTCATGCTGCCCTCGGCGTCTCCAGCCCCCACCAGATTGTGGACCTCGTCGATCATCAAAACAATGTTCCCCAGGCGCTTCACCTCGTCGATGAGGCCCTTCATCCGGCTCTCAAACTGGCCCCGGAACTGGGTCCCCGCTACCAGGGCCGTCAGGTCCAGCAGGTAGACCTCCTTCTCCCGAAGCTTGAAGGGCACGTCCCCCTCCGCGATGCGCTGGGCCAGCCCTTCGGCGATGGCGGTCTTGCCCACGCCGGGCTCGCCAATCAGGCAGGGATTGTTCTTCTGGCGGCGGTTGAGAATCTGGACCACCCGCTCAATCTCCTCCGTCCGGCCGATGACCGGGTCCAGCTTGCCGTCCTTCGCTTTCTGGCTCAGGGAGATGCAGTAGTTTTCCAGATACTTCCGCTTGGTGTTTTTGGGCTCCTTCCGCTCCTTTTCCCGGCGCTCGGCGCGGCTCTCGCCGTCCTCCTTGGACTCCCCGCCGGAAAACAGGCGGTTCAGGAAGGGGAAGGTGGCCGTCTTGCCCTCTTCCTCGTCTCCCTCCTCGCCGCTGGGCAAATCCTCGATGTTCTCCACACCGTTCATGGCCTGCATCATTTCGCTGTTCAGCGTCTCCAGATCCTCGTCGGAAATGCCCATGCGCTTCATCATATCGTCCACCTGGGGAAGCCCCAGCTCCTTGGCGCACTTCAGGCACAGGCCCTCATTGATGGTCTTCTCGCCGTCCAGCTTGGAAATGAATACCACGGCGACGTTTTTCTTGCATCTGGAACAAAGAGTCGGCTGCATATTGATTAAACCTCCACGCGCCCGCAGGCGTCAATTGTTTCGCTTTACCAACCGCCGCAGCAGGCGGAGGAATGAGGAACGGTCCCCGGAAAATCCAAAGAAATTCCCGGCGCTCCCCAGGCGATCGGAATCCCCCCGGATCCGCCTGGACCGGCGATTGGCAGCATTTCTGAATTCCGCCAGTTCAGCCTGACGGAAACGGGCCTTCCGAAAGCCCTTAAGAACCCCTTACGCGCCCAGGAACTTCAATGCGTCCAGCGGCGTATAGGTAGTGAAAAACCGGAAAATTTGGCTGCGCTCCTCCCCGTCGAAGGAGACGCCCAGCAGGCGCAGCACCCACACCGTCAAAAACAGCAGCAGCGCGCCCTCCGCAAGGCCAATCATCCCTCCGGCAAAGGCGTTGAGCCCATGGAGGCCCGGCAGCCTCAAAACCGCGTCCAGCATCCGCACCAGCAGGTGCAGCGCGACGCTCAGCAGCAGGAAAGAGAGCATATACAGCACGCCATAGAGCATGGACTGGGCCACGCTCTCAATCACGGCGGCCATCAGCTGAACGCCGGTGTTCCGGACCACGTCTCCGGCCCGAAACGTCAGAGCGTCCCACCGGCTCTCGTCGATGCCCAGCATCTCCAGCATATCCGGAACGGACAAGCGGTCCTCCTCAGGTATCCCGCCGGAATACCGCTCTTGAATGGCCTCGTCCAGCCGGGACTCAATTCGCTTCTCAATGACTGGGGCCACCAGTTTTGCCGCCGGGACCGACAAGGCCGAGGCCACGATCCCCGCCCCCGCCAGAGACAGGGCCAGCACCAGCAGTCCCGCCAGCGTCCGCAGCAGCCCCTTCCAAGCCCCCCAAACCGCGAAGCCCGCCAGCACCGCCACGGCGATGGCATCTATTATAACAGGTGTCGTCAAGCTTTCCTACCTCTTCTCCTGTAAACGTTTTGTGAACACCGGCTTATTTTCATACAATCAAGGCAAAAACAGGCTGGCGGAACCGGCGGATACCAGCAGCACCGTCCCGTCCGGGCGCATCAGGGCCTCCCGCACGTTCCCGGTTCCCCGGAGGGTGGCGTAGAGCTGAAGGTCCTGGTTATAGACCGCCAGCCGGTCGGCGTAAAGCACCGCCAGGTACCGGCCGGAGGCGGAGACGCTCAGCACTTCCTCCCGCACGTCCAGGGAGGCCAGCTCCTCCCCGTCCCGGTCCACCGTGACCAGCCGCCCCACGCTGCCGGAGCGGTAGCGGTTCAGCAGCAAGGTGGTGAACCCCGTGCCCCCCAGGTCGTAGGCCCGGAGGTAGGCTTCTTTATAGGAATAGGATCCGGTAATCTCCCCATTGGAATTGGCGAAGGACAATACGGTGTCGGAAACGGTGACCATGCGGCCCTCCTTCTCCCCGATGGCGGCCACCAGCCCGCCAGAGATGTTGAAGCTTGCCACGGGCTCCTTCGCGTCCTTGGAGATGTCATAGAGGCCGATGCTGCTAACGAACACGCCGTTCTCCTGGCCCAGGGTCACCGCCGCCAGGCTGTCCCCTAAGACATAGCCGTCCAGCACAAAGCGCTGGGAAGACTTGAATTCAAAGGCCGCCTCCGGACCCAGGGACGGATCGTAGACCTTGACACTGCCCTTGTATCCCTTCTTCTGAGACGTCACCGCCAGGGTTCCGTTCTTGTTCAGCGCGGCGGCTATGTAGGGCTCCTCCTCTTCGGCGGTGAGCTCCAGCAGCAGTCCCGTCTGGTCCAGCACGTACAGCGCTGTGCCCCCCACGTCATAGGCCACCGCCCGTCCCCCGCCGGTGGCCAGGGCCGGGGACGTCATGGTTATCCGGGCGGACCAAACCTCTTCCCCGGCGCCGTTAAAGAGGCGCAGGGCGGCGTCGGACAGCACCACCAGATGGTCCCCCAGCAGGGCGAAACGGTTTTTGGAAGAGGCGTCGTAGTGGTACACCGCCTCGCCGCCCACCTGCTCCGGACGGCCATAGTGAAGGTAGCGGCGAAGAATGTCAAAGCCCGTTCCGTCCCGATAGGCCGCGACAAGCACCACCAGCAGCACCGCCGCCAGCAGCGCCGCAAAGCTCAAAAAGCTTCGGACCGGGTGGCGCTTCTCCCCCTCTTTGGATTTGTCCATCCGTTTTTCACTCATTCAGGCGCTCATCCTCATACCAAATTCTTGTCAGGTACAGCCCTCCCGGGGGCACAGTAGGCCCGGCCAGCGTCCGGTCCCCGCTCTCTAAAATGGTGGGGATGTCCTCCGGGGCAAACTTGCCCTCGGCGGCGTAGAGCACTGTGCCGGTAATGGCCCGGACCATGTTGTACAAAAATCCGTCGGCGCAGACCCGTAGCTCCAGCAAATCCCCGTTCCTGGTCACGTCGCACCAGTAGACCGTCCGCACCGTGGTGCGGGTCTCCGTGCCCACGCTGCGGACGGCGCGAAAATCGTGGGTCCCCACAAACATATGGGCGGCCCGGTTCAAAAAGTCCTCATCCAGGCGTTTGGGATAGAAATAGGCCCGGTTCACGTAGAAGGGATTTTTGAAACGGGAATTGTAGATTCGATAGGTATATTCCTTCTTGACGCAGGAGCCGATGGCGTTAAAATCCTCCGGAACCTCCACCGCCTCCCGGACGGCAATGTCCTCCGGGGTGTGGGTGTTGATGGCGTAGGGCATCCGGTCAATGGGAATCCGGCTCTCCGTGCGGAAATTGGCCACATAGCGCTCCGCGTGGACCCCTGCGTCCGTCCGGCCGCAGCCGGTGAGGCGGACGGGCTCGCCGCAGACTCTGGAGATGGCCTTTTGCAGGGTCTCGCAGACGGAGGCGGCGTTTTTCTGCACCTGCCAGCCATGGTAGGCCGTGCCGTTGTAAGTAAGCTTCAAGGCAATATTCCGCATAACCGTCTCCTCTCCTTCAGGTCTAATCGCCGTATCCGGCTCACGTTCCGGCCACGATGTTCACCACCACCACCTCCGGGCGGTTGAACAGCCTGGGAATCCGGGTACTCTCCCGGGCCAGCCCCCGGCTGACCACCAGCGACGCCTCCTCAAAGCCGTAACAGCCTCCGGCATAGGCGGGAAAAAGCCCCTGCCCCGGCGCGAGAACGCCGTTCACAAGTCCAGGGAGCCGCCACTGCCCGCCGTGCGCATGGCCGGACACTACCAGGTCAAAGGGGGAGCGCAGATAGAGCGGAAGCTTCTCGGGACGGTGGGCAACCAGGACGGAAAAACCGTCCTTCCAGGCCTCCATTCCCGCCCGCTCCAGCTCCGCCTCCAGGACTCCGGAGTCCGGATCGTCCACTCCGCAGAGGCGCAGGCGCTGCCCGTTCCATTCCACCGGGACTCCGCCGCCTCGCAGCACCTGGACGCCCAGCGCCTCCATCCGGCGGCAAATGCGTTCCACCTCGCCGGTCCGCCACTCATGATTGCCAGTGACGTAAAAGCAGGGATACTCCGCCGCCAGGGCCTCCATCGCCGTCCAGGCGGGCTCTTCCGGCATGGCGTCGTCCACGATATCCCCAGCCAGCAGCACCCCGTCCGGCTCCGCCGCCGCCACAGCCTCCAGCAGCGTCCGCTGCCCCGGACCATAGGCACAGCTGTGGAGGTCCGCCAGCACCGCCAGCCGCACCGGCGCGGTGACCTTGTCCGTGACAACGGTATAGGTTACCGTCCGCAGCCGCACATCCAAGGCAGCCGCAGCCGTCACCGCGCAGACCGCCGCCAGCACCCGCCGCGTTCGTTTCGAGACCTTCACCAGCTCTTCCTCCTGCCGTTAAAAATCTTCTTGTCACAAATCCGCAGCAAGCCGCCATCCCTGCCGGGGCTTCAACCCCAGCAGAACGGCGCTGTCCGCCGCCGGGAATCTTCTTCCCCATCCGATTCCGTCTCCTATTTACCAAAGACCCGCAGGGCGATCACCCCCGCCAAAATCAGCACGCCCAGGCTCAGCGCCACGTAGTCCCGCCGCTCATACCGCAGCACATGGAGCTTCGTCCGGCCCTCGCCGCCATGGTAACAGCGGCACTCCATGGCCGTGGCCAGCTCGTCCGCCCTTCGGAAGGCGCTGATGAACAGCGGCACCAGAATGGGCACCAAAGCCCTGGCCTTCTCCATCAGATTTCCGCTCTCAAAGTCCGCCCCCCGGGCTTTCTGGGCGGACATGATCTTGTCCGTCTCCTCAATCAAGGTGGGGATGAACCGCAGGGCGATGGACATAATCATGGTCAGCTCATGAACCGGGACATGAAAACGCTTCAAGCCGTTCAGCAGTCGCTCCAGGCCGTCCGTGAGGCTGATGGGGCTGGTGGTGTAGGTCATGAGGAAGGTGCCCATGATGAGAAGCATAATCCTCAGAACCATAAACGCCGCGTTCCGCAGTCCTCCGGCGGTGATTTGCAGCGGCCCCAAAGCCCAGAGCACATTCTCCCCGGGGGTGAAAAAGAGGTTCAATATCCCGGTGAACACAATGATGAACAGCACCGGCTTCAATCCCTTTACCAGGGCCTTCAAGCCGACCTTCGAGACGCGTACGCACACCGCCAAAACCACCGCCATCAGGCCATAGGCCAGAAAGCTTCCGGCGGTAAACAGGGCGGTGATGTACAGCACCACCAGCAAAATTTTCGTCCGGGGATCCAGCCGGTGAGCCGGGGTATTTCCCGGAAAATACTGCCCCAGCGTGATATCCTTCAGCATAGGCCCCCTCCCCTCCGCAAGGCCAGAATCTGTTTCTCCAAAGCCTCCACCGTGTAGACGGCGGGGTCGATGGGAATCCCCTGGTCCCGAAGGGCCATGGCCACCCGGGTAATCTGGGGCACATCCAGTCCAGCGGTCAAAAGCTCCTCCGCCCGGGCAAACACCTCCGACGGCGGACCGCTCATGAGAATATGGCCCGATTTCAGCACCAGAATCCGGTCCGCGTTCCGGGCGATCTCATCCATGCTGTGGCTGACCAGCAAAATGGTGGCGTCCTTGTGCCGGTGATACTCCCGGATGTTCGCCATCAGATTCTCCCGGCCCGCCGGGTCCAAGCCCGCCGTGGGCTCGTCCAGCACCAATACCTTGGGCTCCATGGCCAGCACTCCGGCCAAGGCCACCCGGCGCTTCTGCCCGCCGGAGAGCTCAAAGGGGGACTTCTCCAGCTGCTCGTCCCGAAGGCCTACCAGCCGCGCCGCCTCCCGGACTGCGTGGTCCAGCTCGTCCCCCGTCTTCCCCTGGTTTTTGGGGCCGAAGGCAATGTCCTTGTAGACGGTCTCCTCAAAGAGCTGGTACTCCGGGTATTGAAACACCAGTCCCACCTGAAAGCGGACGGCTCGTATCTTTTTCGGCTCCGCCCAGATGTCTTTCCCGTTCAGCAAAATCTCCCCCTCCGTGGGCCGGAGGAGGCCGTTCAGGTGCTGAATCAGGGTGGATTTTCCGGAGCCGGTGTGGCCGATGATGCCCAGGAACTCCCCGGGCTCCACGGAAAAGCTGATGTCCTCCACGGCGTTGCGCTGGAAGGGCGTCCCGACGCTGTAGGTATGGGTCAAATGCTTGATTTCCAGGATAGGCAAAGCAAGTTCCCTCCGTCACGATTTTCTCAGCGCTCCGGCCACCGCCTGAGCGCAGGTCTCCACGCTCAGTGCGTCCAGGGGCACATCCAGCCCCTTTTGCCGCAGCCGGTCCAGCAAATCCACCGTGTCCGGCACCGTCAAGCCCAGGTGCCGGAGGCGAGCCACCTGGCCGAAGACCTCCTGAGGCGTGCCGTCCAAATCCACCCGGCCGTCGTTCATAACGATCACCCGGTCCGCCTTCTCCGCCTCATCCATATGGTGGGTAATTAAAACCACGGTGATTCCCTTCTCCCGGTTCAGCCGGTGCACGGTGGAGAGGACCTCCCGCCGCCCCAAGGGGTCCAGCATGGCCGTGGCCTCGTCCAGCACGACGCAGGCGGGCTCCATGGCGATGACGCCGGCAATGGCGATGCGCTGCTTCTGCCCGCCGGAGAGGAGATGGGGTGCGTGGGTGACGAATTCGTCCATGCCCACGGCCCTCAGAGCGTTGTCCACCCGGCGGCGAATCTCCTCTGTGGGCACCCCCAGGTTCTCCGGGGCGAAGGCCACGTCCTCCTCCACCACATTGGCCACGATCTGGTTGTCCGGGTTTTGGAACACCATGCCCACCCGCTGGCGGATGGCCAGGAGAAACTCCTGGTCCAGGGTGTCCCGGCCCTCCACATAGACCTTCCCCCCGGCGGGGAGGAGCACGGCGTTGAAGGTCTTGGCCAGGGTGGATTTCCCGGAGCCGTTGTGACCCAATATCACGACAAAGCTGCCTTTTTCAATGGTCAGGTCCACGCCCCGGAGGGCGTAGACGGGCTTTTGCCCCTCGTCCGCCGGATAGGCAAAGCGGAGGCTCTCAGTTTCAATCATGGTTGACATAAAAAGTCTCTCTTTCGTTTTCACGCTTCCTCACGGGGGTCCAAATGGATCACCAGGCCGCCGCGGAGCTCCTTGTAAAGAGGCGCCGATTCAAGAAATATGGACAGCGGCTCCTGATACAAGAACACCTTACGGGCTCCCGCCTGCATTCCGGCCTCTGTCAGAGCCCGTTCCTCCACCTCTGTGGTCCGCTCCTGTTCATGGATACACAAAATCGGTTTCAGAAGATGGAGCCCAGGGGAAAGCCGCTTCAAAAATTCTTTAAAGAGATATTCCGCCGCGCCGTAGTTGGCAATCTGTCCCCGGCGAAAGGGGGAAAAGACCGCGGCATCCGGAGCGTCCTCATACGCCAACGCAGCCGTTCCGGCGGCCAGATACCTTTGCGCCAGCGTGCGAACCACCGTTTTCTCTTCTCCGGTGCGGAGGTCTTTTCCCTGAGTCTTTTCCGTCCTGACCTTAACGGCGACCAGAGAAATCTCCCGCGTCCGCTCTCCAGTTCTGGAATTGCAGAGCGTGACGTCCGCCGGTGGAAAGCGGAGCGCCCATTCCTCTAAAAGAGTTTCTCCAAATTGTTCCTTCAGCCGCATTACCTGCCCCCCTATTCGCTGAACCACCTTCCCGTGGCCCCGCAGGGCAGGGCCAGGCCGGTCTGTGTCACGGGAAGGCCCAGCTCGTCCCAGGAGCACTTCCCGCCGTACTTCTCCTTCACCAGGAGGTTCAGGAGATACCCCAGCACCGACGGGGCCAGGCCCGTGGTGTAGGAGTTGATCAGCACAAACAGAGGCTTGTCCGACAGCGCCCCGGCGCAGAGCTTCACAAAGGGATACAGGTTTTCCTCCAGCTTCCAGACCTCGCCCCCAGGGCCCCGGCCATAGCTGGGGGGATCCATAACAATGGCGTCGTAGGTCTTCCCCCGGCGGATCTCCCGCTCCACAAACTTCGCGCAGTCGTCCACAATCCAGCGGATGGGAGCCTCCGACAAGCCGGAGAGTCTGGCGTTCTCCCGGGCCCAGGCCACCATGCCCTTGGCTGCGTCAACGTGGCAGACGCTGGCCCCGGCCTTGGCGCAGGCCACGGTAGCCCCGCCGGTATAGGCGAAGAGGTTCAGCATCCGGACAGGCCGGCCGGCGTTCCGGATTTTCTCCGCCATAAAGTCCCAGTTCACCGCCTGCTCCGGGAAGAGGCCGGTGTGCTTAAAGTTCATGGGCTTTACCTGGAAGGTCAAATCCCGATAGGCGATTTTCCAACTCTCCGGCAGGGCCTTCTTCTCCCAGTGGCCGCCGCCGGTAGAGGAGCGGAGGTAGCGCCCTCCGGCTTTCTTCCAGGCGGGGTGCTCCCGGGGCGTCTCCCAAATGGCCTGGGGATCCGGGCGGACCAGTACCTGGCGGTCCCAGCGCTCCAGTCGCTCTCCGCCGCCGCAGTCCAGCAGCTCATAATCTTCCCATCGGTCCGCAATCCACATCGCCAATCCTCCCTCATTTGTGTCTCCGATCCTCCAGGGGGTCCGGGTTCCGGAGCAAACGCTCCCAGCTTCCTTCCGGCGGGCAAAATCAGGGCCCTTCTCCCCTTGTTCATCGAAGGTAATAAACCAAGTTATTATACCGCTCTCACCGCCCTTTCGTCAACCATACATTGCCGGATTTAGAAGAATGATACAAAAAGTTTCCATTTTAGAAAGCGTTTCCGCTGGGAGGCGAATTGTTCGGAGGGAAGATTTGCCGCCGCGGCGAACTTCCGCCTGTTGGAGACGCATAACGGAACGCTCCCCGGAAAAGTTGTCCTTGACATATATAGATTTTCGATATATAATTCCGAACAGCTGATATATCGGTAATCTATATAAAGAGGAGGCCATCTATGGTGCTAGAAAAAAGTCTGGTCAGCGGCAGCATGTCCCTGCTGACTTTAAAACTGCTGGAGGACGGGGACCTGTACGGCTATCAGATGATCGAAGAACTCCGGCGGCGGAGCGAAGACGCCTTTCGTCTCCGGGCGGGGACGCTGTACCCCCTTCTCCACAGTCTGGAGGAAAAGGGACTTGTCCAAGCTTACGAACAGACGGCGGAGTCCGGCAAGTCCCGCCGCTACTACCACCTGACCCGCCAGGGACGGAACGCCCTCCGGGAAAAGGAGGACGCCTGGAACGCCTACGCCCAGGCCATGGGCCGGGTTTTGAAAGGGGGCGCGTGCCTTGCCTGAGACGACGCAGGCCTATCTGGAGGCGGTTCGGGAGGAAATTCGCTGGAAGCGGGCGAGACCCGTGCTGATTCAAGAGCTGGAACGGCATCTGGAGGACCAGAAAGAGGCCTTCCTCAAAGAGGGCAAATCCCCGGAGGAGGCGGAACGGCTGGCGATTCAGGACATGGGGGACCCAGTAATCGTTGGAACGGAGCTGGACGCCGTCCACCGGCCCCGGCCCCAGTGGGGGCTGCTGGGGCTGACCATCGCCTTGGCGGCAGCGGGGGCGGTACTGCGGGTGATCTTCCATTGCGAACCCGTCGACCCGGCTATCCTCCTGGGAAAGGCCCTGCTTTCCCTGTTTCTGGGAACGGGGGCACTGCTGGGCGTCTACTTTTTCGACGTCTCCCGGCTGGTCCGGCACACCCGGGCCATGTACATCGGAGCCTTGGCGCTGGGGGTGCTGACGCTGCCTCTGACCCGTGTTGCTGTCTCGTACTACACCCGTTATGTGGTGACGCTCTACCCCGTTGCCTACACCCTTTGGCTCTACAGTTTCCGGGGCAAGGGCTGGCGGGGGCTTGTGCTCGCCATTCTCGGCGGCGTTCCCCTGGCGCTGGTCTGCGCCCATGCCCCTTCCTCAATGGGATTGTTTCTCCTCCTGTTTTCCGGCCTGGTGCAGACCCTCTGGGCCGCGGGGCGGAACTGGTTCGGCGTGGGCCGGTGGAAGGGACTTTGCGCGGTCCTGGCAGTCCCAGCCGCCGCGCTGGCCTGTCTGATTTCCCAGGGCTACCTCAACTCCTTCCTTGCCAGGGTGCAAATTGCCCTTCACCCGGAGCAGTACAAAATGGACAAAGGCTTTATGGGCTATATTCTTCGAATGTTCTGGATGGACACGCCCCCTCTGCGGCAGGGGGAGGTCTCCATCGGAATCAATTCCGGCATGCGGCTTTACAGTGAAGGACGGCAAGTGCGGCCCATCGACCTCTCCCACGACTTTCTTCCAGCGTCCCTGGCGGTGCAATGGGGCTGGATTCCTCTGCTGCTTCTGCTGGCGGCGCTGACGGTTCTCCTGCTTTGGCTGTTGGCAAAGGCCCTTCGGCAAAGCTACCTTCCAGGGCGCATGGTGGTGCTGGCGGTCGTCATTATCCTCGGTCTTCAGACACTGTTCAGCGCGGCGCTGAATGTTGGATTCGTGCTGTTCACCGCCAGTTTGCCCTTGGTAGTGGGAAATCTTCAAACCGTTATGGACATGGCCCTTATTGGCTTGGCCCTGTCGGTATTTCGGGGGGACTCAATTGCTCGGGAAGAGCCTTCCGCTTCCCCTTGGCGCAGATTTCGAATTCGCTTTGAGCTTCTATAGGAAAACGTTTTGAAGAACAAACCCAACTTTATTTTCAGATTTTCCTAAGCCCTGAAAAGCTACGGATGAAAAACGAGAGAAATCCCTAAGTGGGTTTCTCTCGTTTTCCGCGCTGGGCTTTCCAGTAAAAGAAGATTCCAGCTGAGGCCAGAGTGAACCCTCTGCTTCCCCCCTCTGCACCCCGTTCTTTGGAATTGGACGACTCTCTCCGACATGTCGCGGCCTCCGGGAAAAAAGACGGATAGTCCTTTTCAGGTGTGCTAATGATACAACCAGGCAGCAAATTCCACATACACTTTGTTGTTTTATCTCACTGCGCTCGACAAAACTTGACAAATTTCCTCTTTGTGCATGCGGCATGCATAGACTGCCCGATGTTTTTGGAATAATCTTCCTATTATGAACTAAATGATAGGAGGAGATTACCATGTTTCATCGCCGATCCGCAACGCAAGAGCAACAAGAAAGTTTCGGTCGAGTTCTTCGAGAAGCACGAATTCAGAAGAATCTTACACAGGAGGAACTTTCAGAACGGCTAAGCTGTTCTCCACATTGGATCAACAACATCGAAAACGGCAAGAGCAGCCCAAACTGGGTAGACACAATTAACCTGCTAATCGAATTGGAACTGAATCCCAAATCGCTGGCGGAGGAGGTGGGTATTCTTGTACCGGTACCTGCCAATCGAAAGTAAGGCTTTTTCTCCCTATCTTGGTTTCTACCAAACCTTCGGCCTCCGCGTTCTGCGAACCAAGGGGAATGGGGAAGAAGAAGTCATGATCCTGCCGGACATATCGACTGACTTTGCCTTCACACTGCGGCTGGCCAGTCTTTTTACCACCAAACAGCTGGACCCCTTCCATCTATTGGATGTTTTGGGGGAATTTCTCTAGCGTCTCCCAAGTTCCCGCTCCCCTCCCCGGAGCAAGCAGAAATCGCGCGGGATGTCCCGGTCCTAGGGCCGGGACATCCCGCTTTCGCGTTCTTCTCTTTCGAAGGCCAATGTAAATTTCACGATGATTTCTCGAAGAACGGCCGCCTGGAAACGGGATCCCGTTCGTCGGCTGTCAAACAAGCTCTTGCATAAGCTGGAAAATCATTATATAATTACAGAATCTACGGTATGGATTTTACCATTATACAAATACCTTCTTGTAATCTACAAGATGAGGGAGAGACAAATGGAACATATTTCTGAAAGCATGGAACTGCTGCAAAAGGTTATGGATTTACTGGAGCACCACTTCGGCCCCTCCTGCGAAATCATCCTTCATGACTACACAAAGGGACCGATGCACAGCATTGTGGATATCCGCAACGGCCACGTGACCGGCCGGGCAGTTGGAGGGCACAACACCAACATCGGTTTTGAAATCATGAAGGGAACCGTAGAGGCTAAGGATGAGTTCAACTACCTGACCTATTCCTCCAACGGTAAGATTCTGCGTTCCTCCTCCATCTACTTCAAAGATTCCTCCGGAACTCCCATCGGTTCCATGTGCCTCAATCTGGACATTACGGAGACGATTCAATTTGAGAAATTTCTGAACGCCTACAACTGTTCCGAATCCTGCGAGAACGACGAGGAGTCCCCTAAGGAATTTTTCACGGAAAATGTGAACGATCTGCTGGATATTCTCATCGACCGGACCGTCAAAAAATTTGGCCACGCGCCGCAGACTCTCAGCAAAGAAGAAAAAATTCAATTCATTGCGGAGCTGGAGGCAAAGGATGTTTTCATCATTACCAACTCCAGCAAACGAATCTGCTCCCTGCTGGGTATCTCAAAATATACATTTTACAATTATCTGGATATTGTGCGAAAAAAGCAGGGGCTACCTTTGTTGGAAACAGACAAAACGGGAGATTATTTGCAAAAATCAGAAAAATAGTTTGACACCATGCGAGCCCTATGCTATAGTAAATATGCGGGATACCATAGACACAGTTGTCAAAAGGGCCGTTTTCGGACCTGAGTCCGCTTTCGGGCGTCTTCTCTTCTTCCGTGAGGGTACGATGACGCTTCTCAGCAGATCCGGAGGCGTGGCCAGTCCGGCTGGCAACCGGAAAACTGTCCGGAAGCCCTTCTTCCCGCTTATTTCTTTGGTTCCGGCAGAGCAGACCTTGGTTTCTTTTTTTACCCAGCGAAAAGACTAAAAGTCAGTTATTCTTACAAACAGTCAGTTATGTTTCCTGATGTGAAAGGAGGGAGCGCATGGTACAAACCGTATACGACCGCATGCGGGAGAGAAATCTGGTTCTGCCAGAGGCCCTGGAACCGGTGGGACTATATCTCCCGGTTCAGACCAGCGGGAAGCTGGCCTTTGTCTCAGGACAAGGGTGCATCGAACAGGGAAAGCCTTTGACAGGGCGCGCTGGAAAGGAGGTTTCCCTTCAGGAGGCGGCCCGCAGAGCCGGAATCTGCATGTGGAATACCCTTGCGGCCCTGGAGCGGCATCTTGGTTCTCTGGAGCGCATCCGCAGGCCGGTAAAGCTCCTGGGATTTGTGGCGGGAACCGAGGAGTTCACTGGCCAGGCAGAGGTAATCAACGCCGCGTCTCAGGTTCTGATGGATGTGTTCGGCGAAGAAGAGGGACGGCACGCCCGTTCCGCTATCGGCGCCCATAGCCTGCCCCTGGGTTTGACGGTGGAGATCGAGTCCATTTTTGAGGTCGAGTAGGAGAGGAGGAAAACAGCATGCGTGTGGAAACCCCGTGTTTGGTTTTGGATATGGAGAAGGTCCACCAAAATCTCCAGCGAATGGCGGACATCTGCAAACGGAACCACTGCGCTCTTCGTCCCCATACCAAAACCCACAAAATTCCCCAGCTGGCAAAGCTGCAGCTGGAATACGGCGCCGCCGGCATTACGGTAGCCAAGCTGTCCGAGGCGGAGGTGATGGCTGCCCACGGCATCACCGACATTTTTATGGCGTATCCTCTGGTTGGGGAATCCCGCATCCGCCGCGCCCTGGAGCTGGCTAAAAAAATCCGTCTGATCTGCGCCACCGATTGCTACGAGAGCGCGGAGGCCATCTCCCGAGCCTGCGTGGCGGAAGGCATGACTCTGGAACTCCGTCTGGAGGTGGACACCGGAATGCGCCGCACCGGGATCCCATATGACCGCGCTCCTGAAGAAGCAGACGCTGTCGCGGCACTTCCTGGTATCTGCCTACAGGGAATTTTCACGTTCCGCGGAATGATATACGACGGAAAGACGGACCTCGACCTCCGGAAATGCGGTCTCCAAGAAGGAGAGATCATGGTGGCTCTAGCGGAAAAGATCCGAGCCGGCGGCATTCCCCTCCAGGACGTCAGCGTGGGCTCTACGCCCACCGGTGAATTCTGCGCGGAAGTCCCCGGCGTTACGGAAATCCGTCCGGGAACCTACATCTTCCAGGATATGATGCAGGTCAATACACACGCTTGTGAGAGCACAGTGGACTCGGTCGCCGCAACCGTCTGGACCCAGGTGGTCAGTCATTGCAAGCCGGAGGTGATCGTGGTGGACAGCGGCTGCAAGAGTCTTTCCACCGACGCCGCACCGGGGAAGTTTCCTTACTCCCTCCAGAGCTATGGCTCCGTTGTTGGTCACCCGGAGCTGTGCCTGACCCGCCTGAGCGAGGAGCACGGTATGCTGGATTTGGACCAGCCCGATTCCTCCATCCGCACAGGTGATATTCTGAAGATCATTCCCAATCATATCTGCCCCACTGTTAACCTGTACGATTACGTATACCTCATGCGGGATCAGGAGATCTACGGAAAGTATGAAGTGGCGGCGCGGGGTCGGAACACCTGATCCGCATATCAAAACCCATATGCGCAGCCCGCGCCGTCCGTAGGTGCAGCCCTTCGGAGGAAGAGCGGAAACTGCGTTTTCAAGTATGTTGTCCACACGTACCACAGGCTGTGTTAGGAGGAACATTATGCTGGAATTTACTACCAAACTAAACGATTTGATCTGGAGCACCCCCATGCTCTTCCTGATCCTGGGAGCCGGTATTTTTTTCACGGTCGTAACAAAGGGCGTTCAATTCCGAAAGCTCAAAGACATGTTCCGCATTATGCTGGACGGAAAAAAGAGTGAGACCGGCGTCTCCTCTGTCCAGGCCTTTATGATCTCTGCCGCCGGGCGGGTAGGCACCGGCAACATTGCCGGCGTCGCCACGGCGATCACCTTCGGCGGTCCGGGCGCGATTTTCTGGATGTGGCTGGTAGCGCTGATCGGAGGAGCCACCTCCTTTGTGGAGTGCACCCTGGCACAGATTTACAAAGTCCGAAGCAGTGATGGGACCGAATTTCGCGGCGGTCCTTCCTACTACATGAGCAAGGGCCTGGGGCTCAAATGGCTGGCGGTTCTCTTCAGCGCCATCGCCCTGTTTGCCACTACATTCTGCCTCCACCTGCCCAACATCTCCACCCTGGTGGACTCTGTAGAGAGCGCCTTTCATGTTCCCAGATTGGGGACTACGGCGGTTGTGGCGGTTCTGTTCGCCTTCATTGTCTTCGGCGGCGTCAAGCGGATCGGCGTATGGGCGGAAAAGATGGTCCCCCTGATGTCCCTAATCTACGTCGGCGCCTGCATGATCATCATTCTTCTCCACATTGGACAACTCCCCAACGCCGTGGCACTGGTGGTGAAATGTGCGTTCAATCTAGAATCGGGTTTTGGCGGCGTGGCCGGTCTGGCGGTGATGTGGGGCATCAAACGCGGTATCTACTCCAACGAGGCTGGGCAGGGCAACGCTACCCACACCGCGGGTGCCTCGGATGTTGACCATCCCTGTCAGGAGGGCTTGACCCAGGCCTTGGCCGTCTATTTCGATACCCTGCTCATTTGCACGGTGGGTGCGCTGATGATGCTGGTGACGTCCAGCTACAACGTGGTTGCCCCGGACGGCAGCGCCATTGTGACCAATCTGGAAGGCATCAGCGCCGGTGTACTTTACGCCCAGGAGGCCATCAATGTAACCTTCGCCGGTTTTGGCTCTCCCATCATCGCGGTGTGTGTCTCCTTCTTCTGCTTCACCTCCATTATGGCGACCTATTACTATGCGGAAACCAATATCGTGTTCCTCTGCGGAGACAGAACCCATGTCCCAATGAACGTGGTCAAGGGAATTGTGCTGTTCGCCATCTTCTACGGCGGCCTGACCTACTCGGAGCTCGTCTGGAGCATTGTGGATATCGGTCTTGGCCTGATGTCCTGGGTCAATATCATCGCCATTTTGCTTCTGGTAAAACCGGCTCTGCGCGCCTTGAGGGATTATGAGGCACAATGTAAAGCCGGGGGCTCCCGCCTGAAATTCCATCCGGAACAGTTGGGCATCCGGGGCGCGGAAAACCAGATGTGGGAAGAACTGAATCAGCGGGAACGCACCTCTTCCGGCGTCTGATCGGGTTTTCGTCCCCTCAGGTCACGAGAGATTTTTTTCCGTCTAAATTGGTTCGGTATTTTGTGATCCATCATCAAAACCACCGCGCGGCAGGGACTGGGCTTTCCTTCGAAAGCACCCGAACTCTGCCGCGCGGTATTTTGGTGTTTTGTAATTCCGCTATTAAATGCTCGGTTCTTTTTCTAAGGACTCCGCGCACGCTCCCCCCGCCCCTCTGTGTCGAAGCCTCGATTACCGCCGGAAATCCTTAGGGCGAATCCCCAGCTCTTTCAAACGGCGGTAGCAGGTCGCACGGCTCATTCCCAGTTCCCGGGCCGCCATTTCCGTGTCGCCGCCGCAGCGGGCCATGAGCCGGGTCATCTGCTCATATTCTTCAGGGTGAGAGGCCAGCGGAGTCCCCTCCGTCGGCCGGAGTGCATCGGGCAAATGGTCCACCGTAATGATGCGGTCACTTCCGCTGCAATAATAGGCCCGCAGAACCACATTTTGAAGCTCCCGGACATTGCCTGGCCAGGAATAGTTCTGCATTCGCTCCAAAAAATCTCCGGAGAATTCTTTGTGAAAGCCGCTTCCCTCCCGGAGATTTTTTCGGTTGAGATCACGGAGGAAATACTCCGCCAGCAAGACCGTGTCGCCGGCTCTCTCCCGGAGCGGAGGAATGTAAAACGACAGCACATTGAGCCGGTAATAGAGGTCCGCCCGAAAATTGTAGTTTTGAATTTCTTTTGCAAGATTCCGGTTCGTGGCCGCGATCACCCGGATATTCAGCGTCTTCTCCCGTTTTCCACCCAGACGGTAAGCCCGATGCGTATCCAGCACCCGCAACAGTTTCGCTTGAATCTCTAACGGTAGCTCTCCTATCTCATCCAAAAATATCGTGCCTCCGTCGGCCAGCTCAAATTTCCCTGGATTCCCCTGTCCCAACGCCCCAGAAAATGCACCCTTTTCATAACCAAACAGCTCGCTCTCCACCAGGGAATGCGGCAGCGACGCGCAATTTACCGCAATGAAGGGTCCGCTTTTCCGATGGCTCACACTGTGAATCGCGTGGGCAAAGAGCTCCTTGCCGGTGCCGCTCTCCCCTTCCAGTAAAATCGTGCAGTCGGTGGAGGCTACACTTTTCATAATCTCCATCGCCTGCAGGATGGTCTTGTCCCGGGTGACAATGGAGTCAAAGGTATAGTGTGCCGTATTTCCCGCTAGATGGTTGACCAGGGTATTCACAGTCTTACTCTCCCGGATTAATAGCAGCGCTCCCCGAAACCGATCATTGATTATGGTGGGGGTACATGATACATTGCAAGAAACGTGCTTTCCGAAAATGTCAAGCTCCATCTCCGGATAGGATTGCGGCTGGGCGCTGCATCGAAGCGATTGTTCAAACTCCGGCTCCAGGGAACCGACTAGCTTTAAAAAGGACGTCTTCAGCAGCATTTCCTCCCGGACTTGAAACATCTGCGTGACGCTCCGGCTGACCCGGCTGATGCAAAGGTCCTGATCCAGAACGATTAAGCCCTCAAAAATTGTGGCAAAGGTGTCATCCAGCAGCTGATAGGAGTGGGCCAATCCCAGCTGTTTTTCCACAGAAAATGCTCCCAGTGCCACCAGCCCCATGGTATGAAGGGAGCCCGTCGTGTTCTCTCCCGCCATGTTGATAATCCCCAGTACGGCACCATCCTCCCCAAAAATCGGAGCCGCCGAACAAGTGCCGTCCTGCTGAAACCGACAGTAGTGCTCCGCACCATAAACCTGGACCGGCTTTCGCAGGCGCAGCGCCAACGTCACGCCGTTAGTCCCAATGCTCTCCTCGTCCCATTTGACCCCAATCCGGAAGGAGGATCCCCCCTGGCCGTTATGATAGTATTCGTCGCCGCAGTAAGCCAGCATGTACCCCTCCGGCGTGTGAAGGGAAATCAGGTTTTTGGTGCCGCTGACCAGAGCGTGGATTCGTTTCATCACCGGCATTACAAAGTCGATTAAAGAGCGGTTCTCCTCACAAAGGCACTGGAAGTCCACATCCGACAGAGTGGAAATTACCGGCCACTCCATATCCACTCCGTAAGCACGGCTCCGCCTCCAGGACTCGGCAATCTCAGGACGAACCCCAGACGGAATTTCTCCAGTATCCGCGAACCGCTGCCACTGTTCAGTCAGATGCTGGTAAAAGGTATGGTTGATCTGCATGAAAAAGCCTCCTCTCTCCTGGCCCCATTATACAGAAATTGTTCCGAGCCCGCAACCGGGGATTCACTAGGGGAATCTCATACCCTCTATAACCAGGAACCCGGGGACGGAAATCCGCCCTCGGGTCCATAGATCAAATGAACTTACAGGTTTGCCAGAGAATTCATAGATGAACCCGCCACTTTTCGGCACACCATCTGCTGAAATTTACATAATTCCCCGCAGATAGGCAACTAATTCCTCTTTGTGAGAGGGACGATAGGCATTCCCTTGGGTCCCCTCTTCATGGACGGCATACTCCGCTATTGCGTCCAGCATATCCTCCGTTACCCCATATTGGCTCAGGGAATTGATTCCGACGGAACGATTAAACCGCAGCAGTTCCTCTCCCACCAAGCGGCCAATCTCCGAAGCAGCACAACCGGAAGGGAAGGTCACTCCCAGCAGCTCTCCTACCGTGCGAATACGGTTCGGTATCTCCCCACTAACCGACGCTAAGGCATAGGGGAGTGCCAGTGCGCAGGCGGCGCCATGGTGCACATGCCCATGAACACCTATGCCGTGGGCAATGGCGTGTCCTAAATGCAGACCCACCTGTGTAAAGGCCTGTCCCGCCATGCAAGAGGCGATGAGCAGTCGTTCGACTGCATCCAGTCTCTCCTCATCAGCAGCCGCGAGTGCTTTAGGCAAAAAGGTCAAGATATCCCGCATGGAGCACAGGGCCAGGGGTTCCATCATTACATTCGCTCCACGGCAAGTGTACGCCTCGGCACTGTGGGAAAAAGCATCCATAGCCGTGGCCGCGATCATCTGCGGGGATAGGGACCGCAGCAGCAGCGGATCCAAAATCGCCACGTCCGGCCCAGCGAAGGGATTCGCGAAAATATATTTGTAGGGGCCATGGCGATCCAATACCACGCCGATATCCGTAGCCTCCGACCCGGTCCCGCAGGTGGTGGGAATGGCAAAGAGCAAGCATTTTCTGGGAGACGGCGCCAGACTGCCCCGGCAATACTCCAGTACATCCCCTTCCAGATGCACCATACAGGCAATGGCCTTGGCCGTGTCCATGGCACTTCCGCCGCCAAAGGCCACCACTGCGGAGACACCCTCCTTTTGGGCGATGCGGATGCCTTCCCGTACAACCTCCACCGGGGCGTCTGGCTGCGACTTATCAAACACCACCGGCTTCAGGCCCTCCGCCCGGATACTGTCAATCACTGGAACCAGCAACCCCAGCTCCGACGTCTTGCTGCCGCACACCAGCAGTACGTTGCCCGCCGCGCCGTAGCTTTTCAGCAGACCCCCCGTTTTTGCGCACCCGTTTCGTTCCGCCAGTACAAAAGATGGCGCATGGAAAGAGAATTGAGTCAACATTTTGCTTACCTCCATTTTAAGAATAGCGAGGTGTCCCTCGAAATAAATATAAAAGCAATTTACATGCCATCTCTTGTTATTTCAAAAATCTGCCAAAATCCTATTTTTGTGTTCTTTAGATGTCCCTGTAACCGTTCTTATTCCGTCGTTCCCTCTCCCTTCAAGCTCCCATTCCGCTGCTTTTTTTCGTGCGAATTCTCACAAAAGTCGCACAAAATTTCTCAAGAATTCTCAAACAAAGAGATTACCTGAATAAAGATTTGGATTTTTCCATTAAGATTCTCGGTTTTTGTGGAGGTATGCCCAAAAATCTTTCTATTTTTTATTAGAAATACAAAGGTGGTTTTATCCTATATTGGCACAAAAAATGCTTTATTAATGGCCAACACGCAACAGCGTGAAAACGACAAGGAGAGTGAGACCTTATGTTAACCCAAGTAAAAGAATTGGAACTACGGGAGTTCGCAAGGCAAATTCGAATTCACACCATTCGTCAGGTCGGACTGCGGGGCTTTGGGCACATCGGCGGCTGCATGTCCATCGCAGACTTGCTCAGTGTGTTGTACGGAGGCCAGCTGAAGCACAATCCTGAAAATCCCCTTTGGGAGGATCGGGACTGGCTGGTCTGCTCCAAGGGGCATGCGGGTCCAGCAATTTACGCCGCCCTGGCCCTTCGTGGCTTCTTTCCCAAGGAGTGGTTGGAAACCCTGAATCAGCCCGGTACGAATCTGCCCAGCCATTGTGACCGCCGGAAAACACCGGGCATCGACATGACCACCGGCTCCTTGGGACAGGGCCTCTCCATTGCCTGCGGTATTGCCCACGGCCATCTGCTAAACGGAAAAAGCAATACCGTCTACTGCATCATGGGAGACGGCGAATCCCAGGAGGGTCAGAACTGGGAGGCCATCATCTACGCCGCCCAGCAGCGGTTGGGAAACCTGATTCTGTTCGTGGACGATAACCGGGCGCAGATCGACGGGTATGTCAGCCAGATCGGAGAGATGGAGAACTACGCAGACAAGTTCCACAGCTTTCACTGGGATGTGTCGGAGGTAGACGGCCATGATTGCGCGGCTATCTACGACGCCATTGTCCGCGCGAAATCCCTCTCTGGTATCCCCAGCGCCATTGTGCTCCACACGGTCAAGGGCAAAGACTGTACCTTTGCCATGCGCAATTGGTGCCATCATATGGCCGTGAGCCAGGAAGACATGGAAGAGGCCCTTCGGGCCCTGAACGCTTAAAGAAAGAGGAGGCTTAAACATGGAATTCCAAACCGTTGAAAATGTCATCATAGAGAGCACCGGTCTCTCCGAAACGTATTTCCACACCATGATGCGCCTGATGGGAGAAAACGCAGACGTTATGGAACTGGAAGCCGATCTGGGTGTCTGCATCCTGGGCGGCGGTTATCGGGAGATGGAGGAAACCTATCCAAAGCAGCTTTTCAACTGCGGCATTCAGGAAGCCAACATGGTGGGCGTCGCCTGCGGCCTGTCTGCCGTGGGAAAGATTCCCTTTTGCCATACCTTTTCCCCTTTCCTGTCCCGCCGGGCCAACGACCAAATTTTCATCTCCGCCTGTTACGCCGGTGCCAACATCCGCCTCGTCAGATCCGATCCCGGCATCATGGCGGCCTTTAACGGCGGCACCCACATGCCCTTTGAGGACATTGCCGCCGTGCGGGCCTTTCCCGACCTGACCATTGTGGAGCCCACCGACAGTGCCATGCTGGTAAACTTGCTGGAACAACTGGTAGGCTTGAACGGGGTATACTATCTCCGGATGGCCCGTAAGCCTATGGCGAAAATCTATGTGGAAGGCTCCAAGTTCACCATCGGCAAAGGCTGTGTCATCCGGGAGGGAACCGACGCCACCATTGTAGCCAGCGGCCTGATGGTAGCCGACGCCGTGGAGGCCGCCGGCATTCTTGCCACCCAGGGCATCCGTGTTCGGGTGGTAGATATGTTCACCATCAAACCCATTGACAAAGAACTTCTGACAGCCTGTGCCAAAGAAACCGGAGCCATTGTCACCGCGGAAAACCACAATGTCATCGGCGGCCTTGGCAGCGCCGTCTGCGAAGTGCTGGGGACCAGTTGCCCGGTTCCGGTGGAACGTGTCGGCGTGCAGGACCGCTTTGGCGAAGTCGGTCCCATCGACTATTTAAAGGAGACCCTCGGCCTGACTCCCCGCCACATCGCAGAAGCCGTCAAGCGAGCTATCACCCGAAAGTAAAGGAGAAAGGAGTGCAACCGCTATGAAACGAACACGCGCCATGCTCATCGCGCCGGAACGTTTTGAGCTGATCGAAGAGGAGATTCCGCCTTTGAGGGAAGATGAGGTCCTGTATAAAACCATCAGCGTGGGTCTATGCCATTCCGACATTCCCGCCTACCATGGAACCAGCGCCATGGGTTTTGGAAACAAGCACGGTTACGACGCCATGATCAAAAACCCGTCTTTCCCAATGGGCATCGGGCATGAGCCGGTATGCGTCGTGGCGGATGTGGGCAAAAACGTGACCCAGTTTAAGCCGGGGGACTATGCCACCGGCGTGTTGAGCGCCTGCATCGCAGATTACAACGTGGCCGCCAACGCCCAAATGATGAAAATTCCAAGTCTCTCCAAGCCTATCGAAACCTGCCTGGGGGAACCGATGATGTGTCTTTCCAATATCGTACGGGCGGCGGAGCCGAAGATGGGAGACCGGATCGCCGTGATAGGCTGCGGCTTTATGGGGCTGATGATCCTCTCAGGCCTGAAAAATCGGGCCCTTGGTGAGCTTGTGGCCATCGACCTAGATGAGCAGCGCTTGGAACTGGCAAAGCGCTACGGCGCTACCGTGACTCTCAACCCCAACGCTGTGGACATTGAGGATGCCTCTTTTGAACTCACCCATGGCCGGATGTTTGACTGTGTGGTGGAGATTACCGGCAGCTTGCGGGGCATGCAAACGGCCCTTTCAATCGCCAAGATCGCCGGACAGGGCAGAATTTTGGCCCCCTCGGTCTACGCCAAAAATGAGGTCTGGACAGAGGAGATGGCCTACAACATGATGTACCGCTCTCCCATCATTCACGTGACCCACCCTTATTATACAAACGAATACATGCACATTCTGAGCATCGGCGTGGACGCCTATGCCAAGGGTGTCTTCCCTACTGACGAACTGGTCACTCACCGCATTCCCTTCGAGAACACCGGCGAAGGCTTTCGGCTGCTGGACACCAATCCCGCCGGCTATCTCAAGGGAATAGTATTTTCAGAAACTAGCAAAAATCAAGACCCGCAAACCGTTGAAAATCAAGGGTTTGCGGGTTTGCCATTTTCAGAATGAGCATTGACTTTGCGGAACATATGCGGTACAATCAGGGCATGAAATGCGGAACAATTCAAGCCTAGGAGGTATGACAGATGAAGTACACCGCTGTTAGTGTTCGGCAATTAGACCGCAAGGGCAAACCGTGGCAAGCAAGGGCAAAATACAAAGATACACAAGGGAAGTGGAAAGAACTTAGTAAAATGTTGCCAGACGCAAAGGGCAAGAGAGAAGCGCAACGGATAGCAAAAGAGTGGTTAGACGCTCTTAATGCAGAAGCCGATTTAATGCCAAATGCTGGAAAGGCTAGTACAGTAGATAAAACCTTTATGGAATATCTAAAGCACCAGCTAGATACAGGAGAAATAGAAAGAAGCACTTATAGCAATAGCATACACTCATATAACAAGTATATAAAGCCGTATTTAGGAGATTACATATTTGCAACGGTTGATAATACCGTTATTAACAGTTGGCTAACAAAGCTATATAATTTAGGACTATCGCAAAACACAATACATACAACCTATGCAAGACTGAAAAAAGTATATAACTACTTCTATAATAACGGTGAATTGTTAAAAGACCCATTCAAAGGCGTAAAAATGCCGAAAAAGGGAGATGTAAAAGTAACACACTTGACAAATGAACAGATGGACAATGTTTTAGAAGCTGTCTATTTGGACTTTGAGCCGCAAGACCCTATGTATGTAGGAATACTGTTAGCCTTTTACGCCGGGTTAAGGCGTGGGGAAATTTGCGGGTTAAGATGGAATGATATAGACTTTAATAGGCACACTATACGGATTAGGTCGGCAGTAGGAGTAAGTGAGGGAAAAGGATTAGGAGATTACACTAAAAATCCTAAAAATAAGAGTTCTACTAGAACTTTTCCAATGTTGCCGCAATTAGAACAGGCACTAAAGGAGCGAAAAGCACTTATAACCCCACAAGATAATTGGTTTGTTATAGGTGAAGAAGAACAATTTATGCGCCCACAACAGTATAACAGCCGATTTAGTGAATTTGTAGATAGAAATAATCTAGTTGATGCCTACGGAAAAAAGATAGTGCCGCATGGGTTAAGACACAATTTTGCTACTGTTGGTATTCGTGCTGGAATGGATATTGCAAGTTTAGCCCTTATGATGGGACACGCAAGCAGAGCAATGACATTGGATACCTATGGGGACGCTAATGCAGACGCTTTAAGCCTTGCAAGTGTTAAGCTAACAGACACATTCAAGGAAAATACTTCCTATTGGGAAGATAGACAAGAAAGCGATAAGGGAGAGTAAGAAAGCGATTACAATACGGAACAAGGGGGAACGGCCTAGCCGCTCCCCCTCTTTTTTGCTACCGCCGCCGCTAGACCGCTTGTAAGGGCCGCTAGGCGGCTTTTGCGGCGTGGGTAGTGTTGGGTATTTCCTAGGGGCCAGAAACGCTCCTAGGGGCTTCTATGGGCCTTGTAGGGCGTTCTATGCTATCAGCCGCCGAACAAGACCACCGCCGCCAGCAGCTACCGCCGCCGAGTAAGTCCCGCTCCCGCTCGATGGGGCCGACTTCGCCGCCTTCGGCGGCTCGTCGGCCCTTGCGCCCGCTCCGCTGGGCGCATAAGGAAAGCGGGGGCGGCTTGCGCCGCTCCCGCTTGATTGTATTATTCTTCTGCTAGGAACGCTTCTAACTCTGCAAGGGTATCTTTCATCATGCTTGCTTTTCTTGTTGTCCCTTTGGGTGCGAGGTCGGGGAAGTATTTACGGGCAAATTCGTTCCTAACTTCAATATAGGTCGGAACACGCATAACTTTCTTTCCGTCCTTGTCCTTTTTCTCAACCTCTGTTTTCATAAAATCCATGAGCCATTTAGCGTCTTTCTTTCCAAGTTCCATAACATGACGTTTGATTATTGGAAGTGTAATTTGCTTTAAGTCTGTTATTTCTTCCCCGCTGATTGTGTAAACTTTCTTTTCAGTAGCAGATTTTTTACCAGCCATTTTGTAAATCCCCTTTCAAGTATTATTTGTTGTTTTGATTATTGCTTTATTGTCTTGTATTATATAGGCTAGTATTCTATTTGTCAATATGTAAAATACAAGGCGGCTAGTTGTGTTTATACTAGCCGCCTTGTATTCGTTTCTAAACACTTGATTCATGATTCTTTGCTATACAAATACCATCTTTGAATATAAGAGAAATATGATATCCTGTGCTAATCCATTGTCTAACGATAATAGTTTCACCATCTTTGGTTACTTGGGGCGATTCAGAATTACAAGGGCCTACATTTTTTGCTATTTCCTCATAGGTCATGCCAGCAAAATTTCCTAGTTTTATAAACTTTTGTTGAAGACTCCTACCAGGCGCTCTAACAAAAAATGCTATGACTATGTATCCCAAAAGCCCTAATACTAAAGGCATTACAAATCCCATTGTCTTTTCCCTCCCTTCTTTTAGTTTTATTTTAGGCCGAATAATTGCCTACTGCAATGATAACACAAGCGATTTGCTATGTCAAGATTTCCATTGCAAATTGCAATGGAATGAAAAGCATTGCGTAACTCGCCTATTGACTGCCTACCTTGTAGAATAACAAGAGGAAAGGCGGTGATTTAATGGACGAATTATCTTTTGAGATAGGAAAGAATATTAGAAAATATAGAAAGCTGAAAGGACTAACACTAGAAAAATTAGCAGAGGTACTAGAAACAGAAACTAACTATTTAGGACAGTGCGAACGTGGAGAAAGGAGATTTAGCCTAGATAAATTAGTAGACCTGATAGAATACTTTGGTATTACTGCAAATGATATAATTTCAATACCTTGCACAGTAGAAAAGAGAACAAAAGAAAACAATATTTACTTACAAGAAATAAATGAACTATTGGAAAACTGTACTGATAATCAGTTAGCGGTTGTATTGAACATACTAAAGGAAAGCGTACCATTTATAAAGGAGTAGCCGAAAAAAGCGGCTATTCGTTTAAGTATACAAATACGAACACTAGAAAACCTAGTGAAAACAAGCCGTTTTAATATTCGTAAAAGCCGCAAAACAATTTGCGGATATTCGCAAATAACGCTTGACATTTACGAACACTTTTGCTATACTAATACCATCAACAAACCAAAGGAGCGGTAAGCATGGATAGCAAGGTATTCGGATACGCAAGAGTAAGCACAAAGGAGCAAAACCTTGATAGGCAATATATAGCACTATCCGAACAGGGAATAGAAGAAAGAAATATCATTGTAGACAAGGAGAGCGGAAAAGACCTAGATAGAAAAGGCTACCAGCTATTAAAGAGCGGCTTGTTGCGACGTGGCGATACTCTGATTATTAAATCCCTTGACCGATTGAGCCGCAACAAAGGAGATATTAAGAATGAGTTAGAGTATTTCAAGAATGAGGGTATCCGGCTAAGGGTGCTAGACCTCCCCACAACAATGATGGAATTACCAGAGGGGCAAGAGTGGGTTTTTGAAATGGTAAACAATATCTTGATTGAGGTATTAGGCACGATAGCCGAACAGGAACGGGCCAGCATTAAACAGCGTCAGGCAGAGGGCATAGCCGCCGCAAAGGTAAAGGGCGTGGAGTTAGGCAGACCGAAAGCCCAAAAGCCGCCGAACTGGGAAGAAGTAATAGGCCAGTGGAAAGCCGGGGAAATCACCGCTACAAAGGCAATGGAGTTGACAGGGACAAAGCGCACGACATTTTACAAGCTACTGGGAGCATAAGACAGAGCAACGCACAAGGGCCATTATAGCGGTCCTTGTGCGTTGTTGTGTAGAGAATACCAGCAGACCACCGCCGCCGCCGAAAGCGGTCGTTTCCGCCGTGTTTTGGTTGCGGTCGGGAAATCCGCCGAAAAAGCCTAGGCCAGCAGAGAGCAAGGGTATTTTCCCGTAACTATCCCCCCTAGGGCCTAGGGAGCCGATAGGGGCCGTTTATGGGCTAGGTATGGTTATTACCATAGGAGCAATAGAAAAGACCATTACAAGGGCTTAAAATGGCGGCTAGGCGTATTAGGTGACTACTGCGGCAGGTTGCAATAAAAAAATTTTTGTAGTATAATATAATCAGAAAATGAAGAAAGAATAATAGAGCAGGAGTAGTAAAGGAACTTCTTTTTTGTGAGATTAGACAAGTAGCAAGGAAATGGGAAATAATTGGGGTTTGTGGGTTACTCCATTTTGTTTCCGCTATCTTGCTACTTGTTTAATCTTATAAGAAAGGAGTAACCCACAAATGGACTTTAACCCACAAGAACCACTAACAATATTAAATGGAGATGATAGAGATGTTATATATAAGTGTATTGAAATTGCAATTAAAGAAACTAATAATTCTAAGCGGAAATTATTATATGAATTAATTGAGTTCATTTTATCACTTGATAGAATATATAATGAACAAAATGGATATGGTGATGATACCGTAATAAAACTTTTTAAAGATTGTCATATAGATAATTTTTATAGATATTGTGATGATTGTGGTATCAAAAAAGAATATAGAAAATATATATCAATACTTGAATTTTGTATTTATATTGAATTATATAAAATTTCAATAGAACATAATATTTGCGGTCTTAAACATCCAGCAGAAAAGATTAAAGAACTTGCAAGATATAAATATTTAATAGAAAATCCTATGTTTAGAGGAAAACATATAGAATTAAGTATTAAGATAGTAGAAGATAAAGAAGTATCTTTAGTTTTTTATGATAATAAAGAATATAAGTTTGATGATTTTCTAATTACTATGTATCCAGATAAACGAATAAATAAGAGCGTTGTATACTTTCCAGATACAATAGATAATCTTCTAAAGATAGGGCCTACACAGCGTATAAAAATGAAGTATGATATTTTGGCGTATCATTTTGGATTGCCGATTATTGATGAAGAAGAAAAAGAAGATTTGTTTAGATTTCTTTCTAAATACTATGAGAATAAAACAATACAGAAATATTACCGCCGCTTTAATTGGGATGATGGATTAGAAAAAATGGTTGCTTTTGGTGCTGATTTAGATATATCAGGAAAAGTAGATGGAGCAATAGAAGATTTTTTTTGTTATAAATACAGAACAGAAAAAGACAAGGCTTTTATTTCTGGTATTGATATGAGTTTGTATAATTGGATAATAGGAGTAAAAGTAGAACTATATGGAATTTTTTGTCGTTATCAATCTAGAGAAAATATACCTGATATAAAAGGAAGAGAAATAATTTATAAAAATTGCTTAATGCTATTATATTGTCAGAAAGGAAATCGTATCGCACTTCCTGATACTTATATAGGAAGACCAATAAAGGAAGTGATAAGCAGTTGTATTGATATTTTATGTAGAAAAATGAAAAGTGATAAATCAATAGATATTTCGAGCATTGTTAATAACTGCTTTAGCACTATATCAATACCAGATTATCAAAGTGAAGTTTATCAATTCACAGTTGATTTTAAAAAAGATATAATGATTGTAGATACAAAGTCAGCCGCAAGAGCGCAACAGGCTATTGAGCAAGTATATACAATAGCTGCTGAACGGCTAACAGGTTTGAAAGCTGGTGATAAGATAACAACGCAGCAGTTAAGGAATAGAGGATATAAGAATAATAACGGCAAGGCAATAAATACCCTTGTAGAATATGGGATATTGCAAAAGGGCGTTTTGCGTGGTAACTATATTATGCTAAAAGACTTCTAACCGCCGCCGCCGTTTTCCGTGTTTCTACTGTCGCTAAACTGTTACGGGCAAGCCTAGTAATAATAATATAATATACTAGGTCAGCCCATAACAGTTTAGCGACAGGAATACTTGAATAAAAGGAAATAGGCCGCTTAAATGGGGCTATGCGGCTACAATGGTATTAAAAGCCCTAAAAATTGAAAGGAGATGTAACAATGTTACATGATTTTGCACACATTCTAGCTTATATTGCTAAAAATCCTAGTGAAAGAGAGTGTTTATCATGCTATTTATATAGAAAATAGCATGAAGATGTGAATTTTCAAACAGATTTTAGAAAAAGTGAAGATAATATTGATAAATAGGGCAAGGAAATAGCAGATAAACTAGAAAAAAGCATACAAAAGGCATTAGATAAAAAGAAATAATAGAGATATAACGCTGTTAAACAGAGGGCGAAAATTTGCTTGTTCCGCACGTCTACGATTTTTCTTCAAATTCTGCGGAACAATTTGCGGAACAAACAGAAAATGAGAAGCCGCAAAGTGTTGGTATTAAAGGAAAAATTAAAAATTGGGATTGAATGTGTGGGAATCATCACCTTTTGATGCGGCAAATCATCCCTCGCCCCCGGCAAATCTTACGATACGAGGAGAAGGCTGAATGAACGAACAAACCAACATGGAGCTCCAGGGAACTGCTAGTACCGACGTCAAAATTTCCTTTTGGAAATCCGCCGCCTTCGGGCTGGGCGACTTCGGCAACAATTTCATCTGGACCTTCGTGGGCTCCTATTTGATGATCTTTTATACCGACGTGTTCGGTATCCCCATGGCAGCCGTTTCCCTGCTGATGCTCATCGCCCGGTTCTGGGATGCCATCAACGACCCTCTCATTGGCGGCTGGGCGGACCGCACCAAGACCCCCTGGGGCCGTTACCGTCCCTGGGTGCTGTTTATGTCTTTCCCGGCGGCCATTCTGGCCTTACTGACCTTCTGGGCCCATCCGGACTGGAATACCTCAGGGAAAATCATTTACATGTATCTCACCTACGGCCTGTTGGTTTTCTGCTACACCGGCGTCAATATCCCCTACAGTGCAATGACCAGCGTCCTGACCCAGAATACCGATGAACGGGCCAAACTCTCCACCATGCGTATCACCCTGGCTAACATCTCCATCGCCGGAATCGGCATCATCGTCATTCCCATGGTCTCCTCTTTGGGCGGCGGAGACGCCGCCATGGGCTATCGCCTCACCGCTGGTATCTTTGTTACCGTTTTCGTCCTGTGCCAGGTAGTGGTGTTCTCCACCCAACGGGAGGTGGTCGCGCCACCTCGGAAACACAAATATCCTCTGGGCTTGCAGCTGAAATCCATGTTTGCCAACAAACCCTTTTTGATCGCCTTTGCCGGCCAGTTGCTATGGGGTTTCTTCATCCACGGACGGGGATCCATGTACGCTATTACTTCAAGTACGTGCAGGGAGACGAGGGCCTCATGTCCGTTTACAATCTGGTTGGGCTCATACCCCTAGTGGCTGGGTGTTACCTGTTCAAAGCCTGGTATCAGAAGGACGGGAACAAGGGCCGGGTTACCGCCTACGGCTGCCTTGGCGCCGGAGCGGCCATGATTCTCATGCGGTTCACCTCGCCTGTCACTACGCCGCTCCCCTTCTACCTTCTCTGCGCCATCTCCAAATTTTTTGAGGGCATTCTGGCCTCCGGCATTTACAGCGTCATTCCTGATACAGTGGAATACGGTGAACTGAAAACCGGTGTGAGAAATGACGGTTTCCTCTCCGCCTTTATTTCCTTGGGCAATAAATTCGGGATTGCCATCGGCAGCTCCGGCGTAGCCGCCGTTCTGGCCGCACTGCACTTTCAGGCAAACGTCCAGCAAACCCCCGCTGTCCTCCATACCATCAACAACTTTTTCACCCTGATTCCAGGAATCCTGTCTGTTGGCTGCGGCATCGTCTTCCTTTTCTATAAAATTGACCGCGGCACCTTCCACGACATCCTGAAACAGCTTGAGGCCCGAAAAGAGGACTGAATCGGCGCTTCTGCGGCAACAAAAAGTGTTGGCTCCTCTGTCCTCCGAACCCCATGAAAAGCGGCAGACCGCCCTTTGGCGGTCTGCCGCTTTTAGAGTCACCACAGTCGAAAAGTAGTAAACTCTCCTTTCCACCCCTGCCGCATTTATGCCGCAGAGGCAATACCGCGCAGTTCATGCCCTGGCGGGCATAGCCCGCCCCGAATTACCTCTTTCCGATTTTCAAGCGCATAAATGATATACCAGGTTCTTCTCTCAAGAGGAAGCCTTTCCTCCGTTCTGAAAAAGAATCTCGTAGAGCACCTGATACAGCCGGTCCACTTCCACAGGCTTGGATAAATGCCCATTCATCCCACACTCCACGGACTTCTTCAAATCATCATCAAAGGCGTTGGCCGACATGGCGATGATCGGTATGGTATGGCAGTCCTCCCGTTCCATGCTTCGAATCACCCGGGTTGCCTCCAACCCGTCCATCACCGGCATCATAATGTCCATCAGAATCACGTCATATGTTCCCGGCGGTGAACTGCAGACGCGCTCCACTGCCTGAGCGCCATCCGGGGCGCACTCCACCTCGAAATTCCGCTCCTCCAGCAGACACTGGGCAATCTCAGCATTGAGCTCGTTGTCCTCCACCACCAAAATCCGGTAGCCCTCAAAGGAGATATCCTCGGTCTTTTTCCCCTCCTCCTTGGCTTTGCCCAGGATCAAGGGGATCGTAAAGCTGAAGGTACTGCCCTCTCCGGGGGTACTCTCCAACTGGATATTGCTCCCCATCATCTGCACCAGACGGCTGCTGATGGACAATCCCAGGCCGGTTCCCTGCTGCTTGGCCGGGTTTGTACCGGAGGCCTGCTCGAAGGACCGGAAGACCCGCTCCTGCTCCTCCTTTGCAATGCCGACACCCGTATCCCGCACCGAGAAGAACACCTGGGTCTCCTCTCCGGCGGTCTCCTCCCGGACGGTCAGCGTAATCCGCCCCTTCTCCGGGGTGAACTTCACCGCGTTGCCCAAAAGGTTAATCAGTACCTGGCTAATCCGCATCCTGTCCGCCAGGAACCAGTGGTGCTCCAGGGCGGTCTCCTGGACAAAGCCGACTCCCTTGGCAACCGCCTGGGGCTGAATGAGCTCCTGAATCGTGTCCAGCATCTCCCGCATATCGAAGTCCACAGGCTCCAGCTTCATCTTGCCGCTTTCAATCTTGGACATATCCAGGATATCGTTAATCAGCCCTAACAAGTAGTTGGAGGAGGACTGAATCTTTTGCAGGCAGTCCAAAATCCGCTCCAGGCTCTGTTCCTTCTGGAGGGCAATGGCCGTCATGCCGATGATGCCGTTCATCGGCGTGCGAATCTCGTGACTCATGCGGGAGAGGAATTCCGACTTGGCCTTGCTGGCGATGTCGTGCTGCTGCTGGTTCAGCTGGCCCTGGATGACCCGGCCCAGCTCCGCCAAATCCTGATACTCCTCCGGGTCCTCCAGGCGCTCCGGCGGCATGCCCAAGATGCAGAGGTTCCCCATGTAGCTGCCGCTGTCGTACATGGGCAGCAGGATTCCCTCCTGGCCAGGCGCAACGTTCAAAAAGCACTGGACCATCTCCAACTGGCTGTCCTCCGGGGAGAAATAGCGCACCTCTTCCCGGCCCATCCAGTCGAAAAAGCTCTTTTTCTCCTCCTCCCGGTATTTTCTCACTGTCTTCCCACAGATTTCCCCAGAGGAGAACCACTGATAATTCAAATAATTGGAATTGAAGTCCGCCCGAAGCAAGGACACCAGCACGCCCTCCGCCCGGTAATACCGGCCGATCTTCCGGGTCATCAGCGTCATCTGCGCCGGGAAATCGCCGCCCATGGCAAAGAGATTCAGCGCCACGGACACCAGACTCACGTCCTCGCCATAGCCCAGGGTATTGGTGTCATGGGCCTGAAGCGGCGGCAGGTCGCCGGCGTCCCCTTCGTAAAAGCGGGGCGGCCCGCCGGGCCGGGAGGGAGCCTGCTTCGCCATGCGGATTATCTGCTCCGCGCTCTGTCCTTCCTCTCCCTGGGCCAGACCGGCCCCAAACCGGAGATGGAAGACCTCCGCCTGGCGCTGGGCCTCCTCCAAAAGCGCCTGGGCAAACGCCAGGGCCTCCTCCCTGCTCCGGCCCTCCAGCCACAGAACAAACTCGTCCCAGTTCAGGCGCAGCGCCACCACAGGGCCGCCGGTTTCTTCCAGCCGACAGCAATGCGCCCGGATCAGGGCCCCCAGCTCCTCCAGAATCATGTCGCCAAAGACAATGCCGTTTTTCTCGTTGGCTTGCTTCACCCCGTCCAAAAACAGGTGGAGCACAACGCCTTCCGGGCGGTTCTTCCGGCGCTCCGTCAGTGCCCGCAGTCCGGCGCTGTAGGTGTAGAGGCCTGTGACCCCGTCCATGGTGTTCTTCCGAAGCTGCTCGGCCTCCCGCTCCTTCTGCTCCTGGATGTCCCGGATGCTTCCCACCAGCTTCCAGCGCCGTCCATCGGTGTCATAGACCGCCTTGCCTGTGAGACCGACCCAGATGTACTCCGTGTCCTGGGGCCATTTCAGCCGGAATTCCACATAGAGGTCATCCGCGCCGCTTTGCAGAAGCTTTTGCGCATGGGCCCGGTCCTCCTCATGGATATAGGCGGGGTTGATGAAACTGCCGCCAAAACTGCCGCAGGGCCATTGCCCGCTCATGGTCCGGTGATTGACCACGTCCAGCACCTGACTCCGCAGATCATAGGAGAAGAAAATATCCTTTGAGGACTCCAGGGCCACCTTATAGCGCTCCTTCTCCTCCAGCAGGATGTTTTCCGCCTTTCGCTGCTGTTCCGTCAAGTCCACCACTACGTCGTACAGCCGGTCGACCTCCAGGATATTGGAAAGCTTGAAACGCTGCAAACCTTCCGGTCCCTGGCTGATGCACTGCATCAGCCGCTGAACCGGGCGGGTCAGGTGCCGGACTACCAGATAGATGCCCAACACCCCAAAGCCCAAACCAATCAGCACGGCGGCCACCATCCAGATATAGAGCTGCCGGCTCATGCCGAAGAGGTCCTCCTCGGTGTCCAAACCCAGAAGCACCCAATCGGTGTCCTTATAGGGAACATGATTGCTGTACAGCCGCAGAGGATGGCCCACCGCGTAGATGCCCTGCCCCTGGAGTTCGGCGTCCCGGACCCGGTGCAGGTTCTCATAGCCCGTCTTCTCCAAAGAAAAGCCGCCCGTCATTGTCCGTACCTGATCGTAGAGCAGCCCCTTACCCACCAGCGGCACACATTGCTCCCCCTCCCGGAGGGCCAGCAAGTACCCCGACTGCTGGGAATCGTTCAACTCCGCCACGGGGAAATAGTCATAGAGGCTCCGGCTGGAAATCTCCACCCCCAGCACTCCGTAGGTCCGTCCCTCGTACCGCAGCGGCAGGGAGTAGGTAATCATCTCATGGGTATCCGTCCGGTCCTGTTCCAGGCAGAAGGGCGGCGCCCAGTATCCCAGGTCCTCCGTATCCGCGTCCGGGAATTCCTCTCCCGCCCGCCAGGGCTCGTAAAAATATCGGGCGGCCTCGTTTCCCTCCCGGCCACCCATGTGAAACCGGGTGGTCCAATTGGTATCCAGAGGAATATTCCAGGCTCTGGAGAGCTCCTTGCTCCCCCGCTCCAAAAGCAGGTCCGTGTAATCCGGGGGATTCGTATTGGGATCGGAGTCTCGGATGAAAAAGCCGTCAAAGTCCTCCGCCGGCTCCGGTCCTGTGAGGGTCAGGAAAATTCCGGTGGTGGACCCGCTCTGGAGAACGTCCAGGCACTCGGGAAACAGCCGCTCCAGCAGGCCCTTCCGCAGCTCTGCGGAGGAGAGCAGCGTCTCCAAATCCCAGTTCCCGCTCTCCAGATACTCCCGCAGCAGCGCGTTCAGCAACGCCTCCCGCTCCCGGACGGAGGCCCAGCGCTGATTCATGTCGTTCTGCAAGATCACGCCCCGGTTCTCCACCAGCCGGTTCATCATGTTACTGGAGTATTCCTCCAGCGTCTCCGTGGTCCGCCGGAGCACCAGGGTGCCGATGGAAATGGCGCTTTGAAGCAGCATAATGGCAATCAACGGAAGGAGAAAGATGCGGAATATGGTCAGTTTCCTTCGCCCTTTCAAACGTTCCTTCCCCATATCGCTACCTGCCGGCCGCGGCGTTCAGCGCCGCGCAGAAGGAGGTGTACCACTGCTCAAAGGCCGCCTCGCTCACATAGTCCGCCGCGGCCTCCTCCAGACTCTCTCCCTGGGCGATGGCCTCCAGCACCTCCGCCCGGTCCGCCGCCGCCTGATCCGCCAGGTTGTATTCCAGCACCTTCCGGGCGGCGGAGCCATTCTGGAAGCTCTTGTTGGTATAAAGGGTCATATCCTCCATCCCGTCAAAAAGGATGCTCAGGCAATCATAGGTCTTGGGAGCCACCTCCAGCCCCCGGTCCGCAATCACCTGCTCCAGCTTTTCGATGCGATTGGCCTCCTTCCGCACCGGGAGATAGCCGGACACGCAGCCAAATTGCAGATTGTTTTCCGCCTGGGTGAACCACTTCAAAAATTCCACGGCGGCATACTCCCGCCGCTCGTCGGATTTGCTGACCACCATGCCCGCGCCCTGCTGCACGGCGTAATTCTGCCCCCCCTGGAACACCGGCGCGTTCAGAACCGTATACGTGATTTCATGGCTGCCGGAATCCAGCTCCACCTGATCGGGGAAGTACATGGCGGAGGCCGTGGAGCCCGTATAGGCCAGAATGTCCCCGGTCTTCACGTCGTCGGAGCGGAAGGAGCCATAAGCCCCGAAATATCCCTTGACCATGGGGACGTAGTAATTCTCCCAGAGGCGGCGCAGCTCTTCCTTGGGGGTGTGCAAGGTCATCTCCCCGTTCTCCACCTGGAAAATCTCCACCCCCAACTGCTGCATGCCGATGATAAAATAGTTCGCCACGGCGTCCCGACCATAGAAAGCCTTCCCGTCCTCCGGCACGCCGGGGGTGAGGCTGTCCGTCCATTCGTAGTAGGCCTCCGCTGTGGCCACCACGCCCTCTATGGTCTCCAGGTCCTCCAAAGAGGCCCCCGTGGCGGCGGCGAAGGGCTCCCAGTCCGTCCGGTTCAGCATCATAATCTCCGTGGACTTCGCCGTCGGGAAAATGCGGAGGGTGCCGTCGGCGGCAATGCGCCCCTCCTCTATGTAGGAGTCCACATACTGGTCCAGCTCCTCCTGGCTAAGGTAACCAGAGAGGTCCGCCAGGGCCCCGGCCAGCTCAATTTCATAGGCCGTGTCGGCATAAGAGGAGAAGATATCCGGCATGGCGTCCGCTCCCACCTTGCCGCCGATGGCGTCCCGCACCGCCGACTCCAGATTGGAGACGGAGCCCTGGGTATAGCTTTGGACATAGATGCCCTTCTCCCGGCCCACGGTGTCGTTGAACTCCTCCACCAGGGTGTCAAAGGCGGCCTCCTGGGAGCCGTTGTAGTAGTGCCACACCGTCAGAGACACCGGGTTCTTCGGGTCCAAGGGGCTCTTGTTTCCGCACCCCGCCAGAGAAAGCGCCAGCACCGCCGTCAGGCAAATCAGGAAAAACCTCTTCCCCACATTCTTCGAACGCTTCATCATTCTTTTCCCCTTTCCTCATCCATCATCTATCCTATATTTTTCCCGTTCATCTCATCCATTCTATCTCCCCATCGCTCAGGGAGCGGGCTCTGACCCGCCGGCCAGGCGCCCGATGCCCTCTTGCAGCAGCGCCCGGTTTCGCTCGATGTGCCGGGCCATGGCCTTCTCCGCCCCGAGGGCGTCCCTCCCGCAAATCGCCTCCAGAATCTCCCGGTGCCCGGTCATGGTCTCCGCCCGCAGGCGGCTCTCCGTCAGGGAAACAAACAGGGTCACCGCGTAAGTGATAATGGGAATCAGCTTTGGAACCACCAGATTATGGGTGCATTTCGCAATGTCCACATGGAACCGCACATCGCTTTCGGAGTGGTTGCGTTCCCTCAAGATGTCTCCCTCCACCACGGCGCAGCTTGCCCGCAGACGCTCCAGGTCCTCCTCCGAGGCGTGCTCCGCCGCCATGCGGGCCACCCAGGGCTCCATCTGGCTGCGGATTTCCGCCAAATCCAAGGCCAATCGCAACTGATCCGGATAATAGGCAAAGCCCAGGGGGTCCGAGATTTCCCCGGGATTGGAGGCAATGTAGGTCCCCTTTCCCCGCCGGATTTCCAGCACGTTCCGGGCCACCAGCAGCTTGACGCCCTCCCGGATGGTTCCCCGGCCCACGTGCAGCAGCTCCGCCAGTTCAAATTCGCTGGGGAGCTTATCCGCGCTGGTCAGGTGCTGTTCCACAATCAGCCTGGAAATCTGTTCCGCCGTCCGTTCCGGCAGGGTGGTTTGCTTCGTATTGATCGTTTCAAATAGGCTTTCCTTCACAGCGGCGCTCCTCCCGCGTCTGATCGTTTCAAGAGCATTATAACGGTACCTGGTCCAAATTGCAAGTTATGGAAAAAACCTCCAAGGCAAAGCCTTTGGGCCCTCTTTGCCGCACAATTTACTTCTTTCAGAACTCCCACAGGCCCTCAGGCCTTGCCTGGGACCTTCGCTATGGGATGTCCTATCTCAGTATAACCGGAACCTCCGCATTTTTCAACCCAAGTATTTGTTGGAGAAACATTTCGCGTTTGCGGGGTCTCATTCACATTCAATGGAAGGAACTCCATGCAGGGACCGTCCATCCTCCCCCGCCCTCCCTGGAGGTGTTCAAAAATTGGTCTCCCGGCTCCTGGTGAAATTTAGGGAAACCGGCAAAGAATGATTTGCACTTTTCGGAATTTCGTGGTAAACTATATGGGTTAAATTACACCCCGGCGCTCCGGGGCCAATCATCGAGGTGCAAACCATGGAAAACACAAGGAAACGAATCCTCAGCGGTATTCAGCCCTCCGGCGACTTGACTTTGGGCTCCTATCTGGGAGCCATTCGGAACTGGGCCGCCTTGGCAGACGAGTATGACTGCTATTATATGCTGGCCGATCTCCACACCCTCACCGTGCGTCAGGTCCCGGCGGAGCTCCGCCGCCACACCCTCACTCAGGTAGCCGCCTACATCGCCTGCGGCCTGGATCCGGAGAAGAACGTGCTCTTTGTCCAGTCCCACGTGCCCGCCCACGCCCAGCTGGGCTGGGTGCTGGACTGCTACACCATGTTTGGCGAGCTCTCCCGCATGACCCAATTCAAAGACAAGTCTGCCAAAAACGCCGACAACATCAACGCTGGCCTCTTCACCTATCCCGCCCTGATGGCGGCGGATATCCTTCTCTATCAGGCGGATCTGGTGCCTGTGGGAGTGGATCAGAAGCAGCATGTGGAGATCTGCCGGGACATTGCGAACCGCTTTAACGGCCTTTACGGCGAGACCTTCCGAATTCCCGAGCCCTACATTCCCCAGGTGGGGGCCAAGGTGATGAGTCTCACCTCCCCGGAAAACAAGATGTCCAAGTCCGACAAGGATCCCAATGGCTGCGTCTACATGCTGGAAAAGCCGGAGGACATTCTGCGGAAGTTCAAGAAGGCCATGACGGACTCCGAGGCCTGCGTCCGCTTCGACCCGGCGAGCAAGCCCGGCGTCTCCAACCTGATGCAGATTTACGCCGCCGCCACCGGACGGGACTTTGCCGCCATCGAGGCCGAGTTCGCCGGTCACGGCTACGGCGACTTCAAATCCGCCGTGGGCGAGGCGGTGGTGGAGCTCCTGCGCCCCATCCGGGAGGAGACCCAGCGTCTTCTGGACGACAAGACCTATCTGGAATCTGTCTACCGCGCCGGAGCCGAACGCGCCTCCTACACCGCCCGCAAAACCCTCTCCAAGGTCTACAAAAAGGTGGGCCTCCTCGCCCCTTGACCTGCTTTTCCCCAAAGATTAGGGCATTGGGCGGCTATGCCGCCTGGCGCCCCCTATCCCCGAGGAGGGAGAACGCAGACAAACAGCTTTCCTGCGCCGCGGGCATTCGGCCGCTCTTTCCGCTGGCGCGTTCCCTCCCCCTGCCCGCGTCCGTTTGCCGGGAGGCGGCGGAGACTTGAGATACAAACAAGGAGACATACTATGACCTTGGACAACCAGTTGATTGCCTACGTGGCCCTTGCCCTTTTGGCGGCGTTGGTCATCAGCTTTCTCATGACCCCTGTGGTTCGGACCTTTGCCTATAAGGTAGGCGCGGTGGATGTTCCCAAGGACGCCCGCCGGATGCACAAGACCCCCATTCCCCGGCTGGGCGGCCTGGCGATTTTCATCGGCTTTATGCTCAGTGTGCTGATTTTGGGGAATGTCCAAGGAAACGGCCAGCTGCAAAGCATCCTCCTGGGCTCGGTAATCATTGTGGTACTGGGGGTGGTGGACGATATCATGGCCCTGCCCGCCATGCTGAAATTTGTCATTCAAATCGTCGCCGCCCTGATTCCGGCCCTGAACGGCGTGGTGATTCAGGCCTTTTCCAATCCCAACATCTTTTCGGACAGCCTCTATTGGGTACTGGGCCCCCTGTCCATTCCCTTCACGGTGCTTTGGATTGTGGCCATCACCAACTCAGTGAACCTCATCGACGGGCTGGACGGGCTGGCCAATGGCGTTTCCGCCATTTCCGCCACCACCATGCTGGTCATTGCCCTCCTGGCCTCCGAGGCAGAGGTGGCCGTTGTCATGGCGGCGCTGGTGGGCGCCTGCGTGGGGTTCATGCCCTACAATCTCAACCCCGCCAAGATGTTCATGGGGGACACCGGCGCCACCTTTTTGGGTTATATTCTGGCCACGATGTCCATTCAGGGCCTGTTTAAGTTCTACGCGGTGATTTCCTTCGCTGTGCCCTTCCTGATTCTGGGCCTGCCGATTTTTGACACCGCCTTTGCCTTCATCCGCCGCATTGCCCACGGCCAGAGTCCCATGCACGCCGACCGGGGACACATTCACCACCGGCTGATTGACATGGGCCTGAACCAGAAGCAGGCGGTGGCCACCCTCTATGTGATCTCCGCCATGCTGGGGTTGTCCGCGGTGGTGCTGACCACCGGCGGAGAGCAAAAGGCCATGCTCTTTTTCGCCGCTCTCTGCATTGTGGCAACGGTGGCCGCCCGAGTGGTGTTCCCCAAGGAAATTCGGGAGGAGCTGCAAGAGGAGATCGAGGAACTGAGGGAGCTGGGGCACCACGGAGACCACACTGCCCCCCCCTCGGAGAAGGAGACGGAATGAAACAGCTTCGGATTATGAGCGTCTTCGGCACCCGGCCGGAGGCCATCAAAATGTGCCCCCTGGTGCGGGAGCTGGCCTCCCGGCCCGGAATCGAGAGCCTCTGCTGCGTCACCGCCCAGCACCGGCAGATGCTGGACGCGGTGCTGGAGGTCTTCTCCCTTCGCCCCGACTGGGATTTGGACATCATGACCCCCCGGCAGACCCTCTCCGGCATCACCAGCAAGTGCCTCTTAGGCATGGATGAGGCCATCGACACCCTGAAACCGGATATGATTCTGGTCCACGGGGATACCTCCACCACTTTTGCCGGGGCCCTCTCCGCCTACTATCATCAGGTGGCTGTGGGCCACGTGGAGGCGGGGCTCCGGACCTATGACAAATACGCGCCCTTCCCTGAGGAGATGAACCGGGTTTTGACCTCCGGCATCGCGGACATGCACTTCTGCCCCACCGCCGGAAACCGGGAAAACCTGATCCGGGAGGGCCGGACCGAGAACCTGTTTGTCACGGGAAACACAGTGATTGACGCGCTGAAGACCACGGTGCGGGAGGACTACCGCTTCTCCACCGAGGAGCTGAACCTTCTGCCCTACGGGAAGAAGAAAGTGATTCTGGTCACCTGCCACCGGCGGGAGAACTACGGCGAGCCCATGAAGAACATCATGCTGGCCCTCCGGCAGATCGCGGAAGAGCGCCAGGACGTGGAACTGGTGTATCCCGTTCATCTGAGCCCGGTGGTCCGGGAGGCGGTGGATACCTATCTCCGGGGCGCTCCCAGGGTTCACTTGATCGAGCCTCTTCCCGCCGACGAGATGCACAACCTCCTTGCCCGCTGCTACCTGGTTCTGACGGATTCCGGAGGGCTCCAGGAGGAGGCCCCGGCTCTGGGGAAGCCGGTGCTGGTCCTCCGGCGGGAGACCGAGCGGCCCGAGGCCGTGACCGCCGGAACCGTGAAGCTGGCCGGCGTAGTACAGGACGACATCGTCACCATGGCGGAGCGCCTGATCTGCGACAAAGACGCCTATGAAAAGATGGCCCGGGCCGTCAATCCCTACGGCGACGGGAACGCCTGCCGCCGCATTGCCGACGCCATCGAGTGGCGGTACGGTCTCCGGCCGGAGCGCCCCGCCGACTACGAGGCGTAAGGACATGGATAAGCGGAAGCTGAACTGGATCACCTGGGCGGTGCTGGCCCTGGCCGCCCTCTTTGTGGCGCTGATGCTGGGAAGCAGCCTGAGCCGCACCGCCCACATCACCCTCCCCTCTTCCGAGCCTCCCCGGGACCCGGCTGCCGGAGACGGAGCCGCCGCTTCCGGGGCCTTAACCGTGGTGGAGATCACACCGGAGACGGTTCAATCCGCCATCGCCAGCCTCTCCAGGCCGGAGAACTATGGGCGCAGCGTTCTTCTGGAGTATTTCTGGAGCGGCGGCAGCGGACAGCAGGCGCTTTACGTCCTGGTACACGGTTCCTGGACCAGGATCGACCGGATTCTGGGCAACGGACTGGCCCGCATCAGCGTCACCAATGGCCAGGAGACCTATATCTGGTATGGCTACGACAGCGCCGCTCCGGTGGCGATTCTGCCGGCGGGGAGCATTTCCGCCGACGACGAGCAGTCGATTCCCTCCTATGAGGATATTCTCTCCCTGCCTGTGGAGACCATACTCCAGGCGGACTACCGCGCCCTGGAGGAGCTGCGCTGCATTTATGTGGAGACGGCGGAGGACAAGGCGGGGTATTCCCTGCAATACTGGGTCAGCGTGGACAGCGGCCTGCTGGTCCAGGCGGAGAAGCGCTTGCGCGGGGAATTGATTTATCGGATGAGCGCGCCTCAGGTGGACCAGACCGAGCTGGACGCCTCCAAGTTCGCCCTGCCGGACGGCACACCGCTTTTGAAGGAAGAGAACGGCGAATCGCAGTAAAAAAGGACGGGATTTCTCCCGTCCTTTTCGCGCGATTCTATAAAATCAGTAATAATCCCAGCGCTACCAGCAACTCCTCGTCCGCCTCCTCTCGAAAGAGGAAAAACAGCAGCGCCAAAACCAGCAGGTCTCCGGTGTCCACGTGGTCCAGATGAAACTGGTCCAACAGATGGCGCAAAAACCCGGTAAGGCCGTCTGGAATCCCGCTGCGGGGTGGTCCCTTGGGGGGACGGCCCTGTCCTCCCGGCGGAGGCCCTCCCGGAGGCGGACCTCCGGGAGAGGAACCGCCTGGAGGGGGCCCTCCTGGAAATGATCCGTCCGGAGGCGGGCCCCCTGGCGGCGGGCCTCCTGGGAATGGCCCATCGGGAGGCTTCCCTCCTGGCGGCGGGCCTCCTGGGAATGCCCCGCCTGGAGACGGTCCTCCGGTAGGCGGGCCTTCCGGACGCGCTTCCCCTGGCGGCGAAGCCCCTTGTGGCGCTCCATTCGGCGGCCCCTCTTCCGGAATACGGACATAGGTGCCGTTGTCATTGCGAATATAACGGTTATACACCCCTCAGCCCTCCCATCCCGACAGGAATTTCTTCCCCAGATGGAACAGCCGCGCCAACTGGAGGGCCCGCTCGATTTTATCCTGGCGTTCGCTCTTCAAGTAGGGCCGCAGGGCGTAAAGCAGATTCCGGGCATTGGAGTCCCGCTGTCCCCCCAGCTCCTGGAGCAATGGCAACAGCCGGGAAATCCACTTCGGATCCAAGCCCCCGGCCAGAGAGGACAGCAGATCTCCTCCCCCGCCGGGCGGCGGCGGAGCGGAGGGCTGAGGCGGCGGAGCGGAGGGAGGAGGCTCGCCGCCTCCCCCCAGGGACTGGGCCAATTGCATGATCTGAGACATGGCCTCCGGGTTGGACAGTATGTTATTTAGCTTCTCCTCAAATTCCGCCATACGGGCCAACCCCCTTCCCTGTTACCTCCGCGCGGCCTTATTAATGCGCTCCACCAGCTCCGCTCCCTCCTGGGACTGCATGATCTGGTTGACCATCTGAACCATGGCCGTGGTATCCCCCTTGGCGGCGGACTGCACCGCCCGCTGCAGCCCGGCGCCGCCGTCCCCCTGGGTCAGCATCTGCATCAGCGTCTGGCCGTCCCGGGACTGCATCAGCGCTTTCAGTGCCGCCGGATTCTTCCGAAGCTGCTCGGCCACAGTCTTCTCATCCATCATTCTCTGCCTCCTTCCATTCTTTTTCTTGAAAGAAAAAGAATCAAAAAGAACTTTCGCGCGCTCTGCGGCCGGTGCGGAACCAGGATTTGGTTCACGGCGACGAGAGACGTGCGATTGCCGGCGCGGTTGGAAACATTTTTTTAGCCGCGGCGGCCGCTTCAGGCTGCCGGAGGGCAGTCTTCATAGTCAGTATATGTGGGATAGGGCAAAAAAGTGCCTGTGCGGTTTCGCACAGGCACCGATTTATGATGAGGCGTCGCAGTCTTTGGCCAGGGGGCAGCCTTCGCACTTCGGGCTCCGGGCCGTACAGGTATCCCGGCCGAAGAGCACCATGCGGTGGCAGAAGTTATTGGACTCCTTGGGGGGCAGGATCTCCCGCAGCTGGCGCTCCACCTGGAGGGGGTCCTTGGAGCCGTCCGTCAGGCCCAGGCGGCCGGTGATGCGGATACAATGGGTGTCGCAGACGTAGGCGGGCTGACCGTATATGTCGCCCAAAATCAAATTGGCGGTTTTGCGGCCCACGCCGGGGAGGCTGGTCAGGGTCTCCATTGTACCGGGAACCTTGCCGCCAAAGTCCGCCAGCAGCTGCCGGGCGCAGAGGACGATGTCCTTGGCCTTGCCGTTGTAGAACCCGCAGGAATGTATGTACTCCCCCACCTCCTTGGGGTCCGCCTCCGCGAAGCTCTCCAGCGTCGGGAAGCGGGCATAGAGGGCGGGGGTCACCTGGTTCACCCGCTGGTCCGTACACTGGGCGGAGAGGCGCACAGCGAAAAGAAGTTCGTAGTCTTTCTCGTATTGCAGCGAACAGAGGCCCTCGGGGTAAAGGCCCTTGAGCGTTTCAATGATGCGCTTGACGGCGGCTTTGCTTTTCATGGCCATTCCTCAATTTCTGTATGGATTTTATGGATGCTCGGGCTGGGCAAGGGTTTGCCGGTACGCCTCCGCCGCGTCCAGCAGCTCTCCGGCGCTGGCCAGCAGGGCGTCCGTCACCTGGGAGCCGCCGGTGATCCGGGCCAGCTCCGCCTTCCGGCGCTCCCGGTCCAGAAGGACCACGTGGGTATAGGTCCGGCCCTTTTTCTCCCCCTTCTCCACGGAGAAGTGGGTATCCGCCATGGCCGCCAGCTGCGGCAGATGGGTGACGCAGAGAACCTGTTTTCTCCGGCTGACCTGGGCCAGCTTCTCCGCCACCTTCTGGGCCGCCCGGCCGGACACGCCGGTGTCCACCTCGTCAAAGACCAGGGTCCCGATGGCCTCCTGCTCCGCCAGCACGTTTTTCAGCGCCAGCATAATCCGGGCCAATTCACCGCCGGAGGCGATGCGGGCGATGGGTTTCAGGTCCTCCCCCGCGTTGGCGGACATCAGGAAGCGCACCACGTCGCAGCCGTCAGGGGCAGGCTCCTTCTCCTCGAAGGCGATGGCAAACCGGACCCGGTTCATATCCAGGTCCCGCAGCTCCTGTTGAATCCGGGTCTCCAGCTCCGCCGCCGCCTGCTTTCGGGCCGCCGTCAAAGCTTCTCCCGCGCCGCGGACGGCCTTCTCCGCCTTGCCCCTCTGCTTTTCCAGCAGAATCAGCGTGTCGTCCGCCGTCTCCATGGCGTCCAGCTCCCCCCGGCTCTGCTCCAGATAGGCAAGCATGTCCTCCACCGTGGCCCCGTACTTCTTTTTCAGGCGGTAGAGCTGGTCCGCCCGGCTCTCCGCCGCGTCCAGCTCCTCCGGAGAGAAGTCGAAGGCGCTCCGCAGGTCCCGGACGGTCTCGGCCAGGTCGTAGGCCTCGCTCCGCAGGGCTCCCAGCCGCTGAAAGACCTGGGACAGCTCCCCGTCCAGATTCCGCACCCCGGAGAGGGCCTCCTCCGCGTTTCGCAGCTGGTTCACCGCCCCGGCGTTCTCATCGTCACCGGAGAGGCAGTAATCCGCCCCGGAGAGGGCGGAGAGATACTTCTCCCCGTTGCGCAGCAGGTTCCGCCGTTGCTCCAGCTCCTCCTCCTCCCCACTGCGCAGCTCCGCCCGTTCCAGCTCGTCAATCTGGAAGCGAAGGCTGTCCATCCGCCGGGCCTTTTCCGCCTCGTCCATCTGCAAGGCCCGAATGTGGTCCCGAAGGTCCGCAAGCCGGCCATAGGCCTTTTGATAGTCCTCCAGAGGTTCCTCCGTCCGGCCAAACCGGTCCAGATAGGCGCCGTGGCGCTCCTCGTCCAGGAGCTGGGCCCCGTCGTGCTGGCCGTGGATGTTCAGCAGCTCCCCGCCAATCTGGCGGAGCTGAGCCACAGTGATGGGACGGCCGTTCACCCGGCAGGCGTTTTTCCCCTCCCCGGAGATTTCCCGCTGGAGGAGCAGGTTTCCGTCCTCGTCCGGCGCAAGGCCGTTCTCCCGCAGCCCCGGCAGGTCCGGGGGCACCTCGGAGAACTCCGCGCTGACAAAGGCCTTGACCGCGCCGGTGCGGATGAGATCCCGGGAGGTCCGGCCTCCCAGCACCGCCCCCATGGCGTCGATGACAATGGACTTGCCCGCGCCGGTTTCGCCGGTAAGGGCGTTGAAGCCGGAGTGAAACTGGATATCCGCCTCCTCAATGACCGCGATATTTTCAATGTGCAGAAGCTCCAGCATAGCGGCGCTCCTCCTTTTCCAAATGCTTATCGCAAACGCGGGGCGGCAAGCCTAGAGCATCTCCTTGATCTCCTCGCACAGCAGCGCCGCCGCCTCGGTGTTCCGCATCACCAGCAACGCCGTGTCGTCCCCCGCCAGGGAGCCTACAATGTCCCCGATTTCCATATTATCCAAAGCCGAGCAGGCCCCGTTTGCCAAACCCGGCATGGTTTTAATCACCACGATGTTCTGGGCATAGTCAATGCTGACAATGCACTCCCGGAAGATTGTCCTCAGCTTTTCCGCCAGATTCAGCTTGGTTCGGTTCCCTGAGACGGCGTATTTGTATACCCCCTGGCCCACCGGCTCCTTGATGAGGTGCAGCTGCTTAATGTCCCGGGAAATGGTGGCCTGGGTGCAGCGGATGCCCCGGTCCTGAAGGAGATTCAAAAGCTGTTCCTGGGTCTCCACGCTCTCCTGGGCGATGATCTCCAGAATCATCGCCTGACGGTTGTTTTTCATCCTTCCAGCCCTCCCGGCAGCATTTTTTGGGCGAAGATCTCGCAAAAGCTCCGCTCCGTCAGCCGCACCAGCCGGGTCACGTACCGGGAGCGGCGAATCTGGATCTTGTCGTCGGCCCGCAGGGCAAAAGCCCGGCTCTCGTCCACAAAGAGGTACACCGGCTTCCGCCCGTTCCGTTCCAGCTCCACCGTCAGCGTGTGCTCCGGGGAGAGGACATAGGAGGAAAAGCGCATATTGTGGATGCAGATGGGGCACAGCACCATGGTTTGGGCCACCGGCTCCACCACCGGCCCGCCGGCGGAGAGAGAGTAGGCTGTGGATCCCGTGGGCGTGGCGACGATTACGCCGTCGCCGGCGATGTCCGCCAGATGCCGCCCGTCGGAGGAGACCTTCAGGTGAATGACATGGGAGATGGGTCCCTCCCGGATCACCGCCTCGTTCAAGCCCAGATTCGTGTAAATCTGCCGCCCGTCCCGAAAGACGGACACATCCAGCATCATCCGCTGTTCCATCTCAAACTGCCAGTCCTTCAGCTTCCGCAGCAGGCCCAGCTCTCCGGCCTCCAGCTCGGCCACAAAGCCCAGTCCCCCCATGTTCACCCCCAGCACCGGCATCTTGTGCAGCGCTGCCAGCTTGGCCAAATGGAGGATGGTTCCGTCGCCGCCGAAGGTAATCAGCAAATCCGCTCCCCGGAGCTCCTGGGGCAGGGGCAGCACATCGTAATCCGCAAACGCCCCCTCCTTCCGGTCCCGGAAGGGGGAGCAGACCACCGTCTGAAAGCCCATCTCCCGCAAAATCGCCTCGGCGGCCCGGGTGGTCTTCATCCCCTGATCCCGGTTGGGGTTGGGGCAGAGAATAATTTTTTTTGGGCTCATGGCGTCTCCCCCTCTCCGTGTTCCTTCAGCACCTGGTGGGACTCCTCCACCAGGGCCTTCAAATCCAGCCCGGCGGCGGTCTCGCCGTCCTTTTGGAGCCAGCCCAGGTACTCGATGTTCCCCTCCGGCCCCCGGATGGGAGAATAGGTCAATCCCCGCACCGACAGCCCCGCCGCCGCCGCGTGGTCAAAAAAACGCTCCAGGACCTCCAGGTGGACGGCGGGGTCACGGACCACGCCTTTCTTCCCCACCTTCTCCCGGCCCGCCTCAAACTGGGGCTTCACCAGAGAGACCACCTGTCCCCCCTCCCCCAGCAGGGCCGCCAAAGGCGGCAGAATCAGCTTCAAGGAGATAAAGCTCACGTCCACCGAAGCGAAGGCCAGCTCCTCCGGCACTTGCTCCCGGCTGAGATACCGGGCGTTTGTCCGCTCCAGGCAAACCACCCGGGGATCGTTTCGCAGCTTCCAGGCCAGCTGTCCCCGGCCCACGTCCACAGCGAAAACCTTGGCCGCGCCGTTTTGGAGCATGCAGTCGGTAAACCCCCCGGTGGAGGCCCCAATGTCGGCGCAGACGGCTCTCTCCAGGCGGATGGGAAAGACCGCCATGGCCTTCTCCAGCTTCCATCCGCCCCGGCTGACATAGGGCAGCTTGTCCCCCCGGATCTCAATCCGGGCGGTCTCCGCCACGGCGGCGCCGGACTTGTCCACCCGGCGGCCGTCCACAAAGACCTGCCCGCTCATAATGACCGCCTGGGCCCGCTGGCGGCTCTCCTCCAATCCCCGCTCCACCAGCAGCAGGTCCAGTCTCTTTTTATTGTTCATGCATCAACGCCTCCCGCACCGCTCCGGCAATTCCGGCGGCGTCCAGACCAAACCGCGCCTCCAGCTGGGAGACGCTGCCCTCCGGGGCGAAGGTCCCGCCCAGGTTCTTCAAAAGAAGCCGTTTGGGGGCCCGGCCCGCCTTCGCCAAAATGGCGGCAATCCGCTGGCCCACGCAGCCCGCGCCAAAGCAGTCCTCCAACACCAATAGGATATCCGTTTTTTCCAAAGAATCCCCCAGGATTTCCAGATCCAGAGGGGCAATCTGATTGAGCTTCAGCACCCGGACCTCGATACCCTCCTTCTCCAGAAGGGCGGCGGCTTCCAGCGTCCGGTTCACCGGCACGCCGTAGCTTAACAGTGTGGCGTGCCGTCCCTCCCGGAGGCAGGCCACCGGCCGGTCCGAGGTATCCTCCCGAAACGCCCCCTCCCCGCCTCGGGGATAGCGAACCGCCACCGGGCCGCTCCGCTCAAAAAGGGCGCTTCGCAGCATCCGCCGCAGCTCCGCGAAGTTGGCGGGGCAAAGAACGGTAAATCCCGGCAGCTCCGAGAGGAACAGCGCATCAAAGCAGCCGTGGTGCGTTTCCCCGTCGGCCCCCACCAGCCCCGCCCGGTCCACTCCCAACACCACATGGAGCCCCTCCAGAGCCACGTCGTGAATCAGCATATCGTAGCCCCGCTGGAGGAAAGTGGAGTAGACGGCGAAGACCGGCAGCAGCCCCTGGGACGCCATACCGGCCGCCATAGAGACCCCGTGGCCCTCGGCAATGCCCACGTCGAAAAAGCGCTTCGGAAAAGCCTTGGCAAAGCCGCTCAGGCCCGTGCCATCGGCCATGGCGGCCGTGATGGCGCAAACCCGGGGGTCCGCCCGGGCGCAGTCCGCCATGGTCTTGCCAAAGACTGAGGAAAAGGTCTCTCCCCCCTCGCCCCGCAAACGCCCTGTCTCCGGGTCGAAGGGCCCTACGCCGTGGTACATATCCGGGTTTCGCTGGGCAAAGGGGACGCCCTTGCCCTTGATGGTATTCACGTGAAGCAGCACCGGGCAGTGGAGCTCCTTGGCCCAGCTCAGCATGTCGCAGAGCCGGGACAGGTCATGGCCGTCGATGGGACCCAAATAGGTGAAGCCCATGTCCTCAAAGAGGGTACTCCCAGGCCAAAGCGTCTTTTTCAACGAGGTTTTCACCCGGTGATTGAATCGGTAGAGGGGGTTCCGGCTGGGCCGGGGGCCAAAGAGGCTCCGATACCACTTTTTAAAGTGGTAATAGGCAGGCTTGGACCGCAGCCGGGCCAAGTGAGAGGGAATGGCTCCCACATTGGGGTTGATGGACATGCCGTTGTCGTTGAGAATGACGATCAACGGCTCGCCGGAGGCTCCGGCGTTGTTCAGTCCTTCGTACGCCAGGCCTCCCGTTAACGCCCCGTCGCCAATCAGGGCCAGCACGCAGTAGTCCTTCCCCCCCAGGGTCCTGGCCCGGGCCATGCCCAGAGCCACGGAGACCGAATTGGAAGCGTGGCCGGCAATGAAGGCGTCATGAACGCTCTCTCGGGGCTTTGGAAAACCGGAGAGGCCGTCCAGCTGGCGGAGGGTAGAAAACTGGTCTCCCCGGCCCGTGAGGATTTTGTGCACATAGCACTGGTGCCCCACATCGAAGACCAGCCGGTCCCGCTCCGTGTCAAACACCCGGTGAATGGCCACCGTCAGCTCCACCGTCCCCAGGTTGGAGGCCAGATGCCCCCCGGTTCGGGAGAGACTGTTTACAAGAAACTCCCTCAGCTCCTGACAAAGCTGGGGGAGCTGACCGTCCGCCAATGCTTTGACGTCGGCGGGGGAATGTATGGATTCCAATACCATGGGGCCTCCTTTAGAACCTTGGTTCCGAATAAGGGAACACCGGATGGGCGGCGGAACTCCTTCGGAGCCTTTCGCAGGAACCCATGCCCTTCCGGAAAATCATGCCACCTGCCTCGTTAAACTCGTTCACATATGTCCATCGGTCCAATGCTTGCCCAGAGTTCGTTTGAAAATATGTCATCCATGGAACAGGTGCAAAAACCGGCCGGCCCAGTAGACCACCCGGGTGCTCTTTTTCAGAGCCACGGTCTTTCCCAGAGCCTTGCCGCCGATGGTCAGTCCGGAGACCAGGGCGGTGACGGCCACGGAGATCAGCATTGTGCGCAGATTCAGCGCCCGCTGGAGTTGGGTCACGATCACCGCGCCGGTGGCGCCGCTGACGATGCCGCAGATGTCCCCCACCACGTCGTTGCAGACACTGGAAACCCTTCCCGCGTTCCGCAGCAGCATCAGGGATTCTTTGGCCCCCTTCTCCTTATGGGCGGCCATGGCGTGAAAGGGCTTGGGATCCGCCGCCGTCACTGCCACGCCGATAATGTCAAACAAAATGCCAAGGCCAATGAACAGCGCCAGCATCAAAAGAGCGGCGGCCACACCCGCGCCCTCCAGCATCGACTCCGACGCCAGACTCAGCACGGCGGACAGGGCCACCGCCATCAAAAAGACCGTAATGGCCCAACGGTATGGGGAAGGGGACTTCCCCTTCTGTGTTTTTTTCAAAGGAACCTCCCTGGAGGCCGCCCCCGCAGGCGTCCTTCAAACTTCCAAATTCTGTAATACGCAGGGTTCCCAGCACCGCAGGCGCTGGAAAACCCGTCTCCTCCGGCGGGCCGGAAGACGTCCCTCCGGAGAGCCGGATTGAGTCGCTAAGCTGGCGGCAGCAAAAAAAGTAAATCTTACGGCTTAGGTACGGGTTGGATTTCCCCGGAGCACACCCCTCGTTGCCGATAGAGGCGGTTCCCCTTTCAGCCCTCCGGCGCAGCGTTGCCCGTCCGCGCTACCCGATTGCCACTTAGTCCGCACTGCAATCCTTTTTTCGCCCGGTGAAGACAGCCTAGGTGATTTCCACCACAGTCCGTCCGCTTCGTTAGCCTCTTTTGCAAACCGGGTTTCAAAGGGCGATCACGGAAGAGCCCTGGCCGGGGTTCCGCCGTGTAGTTCCCTAATCCACCCGCCCCACTCAAGGCAGGCTACGTCTGCACACAGCGTTACGGAAAAACCGATGCACCGCATTGCAGGTTCACAATCTGTTTCGTACGCAGGCCGGAATTACCACAGAGGGAGTACGTCCACGCACAAGAACAGGTCTCCACGGAAACAGGGTCGGATAAACCATGCCATTGGAAAACGCCCTGAGTCCGCAAGCGCGCCGCGCGCGCTTCCCCCCAGCACCCACCCAAAACTGGGCGTATCAAGCAGGCACCACGGGTTTCATCGATGTGCCCTTCAGAGGATTTTTAGGCCCTCCCTAGGAAACGGCAGATCTGACTAGAATACTGCGCCGCCACTTAGCGGAAACCAGTATAGCACAAGCCGCAAAAATATGCAAGATATACTGTATGTGAATTTTTTGTTGGCGCACCGCAGCTTTAAAAAGTCGCGGTAGAGGGCGCTTTCGCTTTTGAATCCCGCGAACTTCGCCATCATGGTTCCCGTGACGTTGCTGCGCAGCAGACAGGTGCACGCGTTGCAAACCTGGGCGTGGCGAAGCACGGCGCTAAAGCCTTCCAGACAAACCCGGCGCAGTTCCCGGTTCAGCTGGAGAGGGGAGAGCTGAAAGTACTCTGCCACGGAGGCAGCGGTTAAAGCCTTGAGGCTGTGTTGACCGATATAGAGGAAGATTTGCCCGCACAAGGGCGTGGGGTAAAGGGAAGGAACAGGCTTGGCGGTTCCATACAAGGCCCGCAGCTGGTCCTGAATGGAGAGGCGGATGAGCCGGCTGTCTTCGTCCATGAGCTGAGATTCCTCCCGGTAGAGATGCAGAAGCTGCTCGATCTGCCGGCAATCCTCCTCCGTCAGCGGCCGGACGACGGCGGATTCGCCAAAGGCCAGGTCCTCTTCCGTGTAGCCGGTGTCGAAGTAGGCCATTTCCGGGTAGGGGTAGACGATGGCCTCCAGGGACAAGGGCGCCTCCGGAGGGGCTTCGAATCGAAACACATGAAATTGGTGGAGGCTGCACAGGCATCCCGGCCGCAGAGGATATAGGGCCTGGTTGGCGCGGAGAAAACCGGAGCCGGAACGGACGTAGAAGATGACACATTCGTCCTCCCAAAAAAAGGGGGTCGACCCCGCGGCGGTATAGGTTTGGACGGCGCCGTAGCGGGAAGAATCGGCGGTGAAGTATTTGCACGGTTTTTTCAACATCTTTACAATTTGTTCCACTGGCGCCGCCTCCCCTTGTATTCATAAAAACATTATACAGGCAATGGCCCTGAGAATTCAATGGTTTTCCAGGGGTTTTATGAAAAAAGCAGAGCAATCTGTGTTTTTTTGTACATCAAACAGGAGGCCGGTCCGGTAAAAGCGTTAAGGAGGCGGAGGAAACCGAGGATAACTGCCGTGGAATTCGGGAAAAAAGGGGCTTTCTAGTGAAGGTGCTGCCAGCAGTTTTGGATTCTCTTCAAATCCTTGTCGAATTTTACCTGTTATAATAGAGATCAAAGTGAGGGACAAAAACGTTCGTTGCGGGCATAGAGGAAACGCCTCCGGGGAGGCAACCCCGGAAGGGGCTATGTACGGCAAATGGACAAAGCGGCTGAGGAGGTAGAAAGAATGTCATTTGAAAAACTGTTTTCCCCCATCAAAATCCGGGATCTGGAACTGCGCAACCGGGTGGTAATGTCCGCTATGGGGACCCATGAGAGCGCGTCCAGCGAAGACGGGCGCATGGTGACGGACAAGCTGATCGCCTACCATGTGTCCCGGGCAAAGGGCGGCTGCGGGCTGAACACCATTGAGGTTTGCTCCGTGGACACCGCCAGCGCCCCCCATGGATTCCTCTCCATTGCGGATGACCGCTACATCCCGGGGATGAAGAAGCTCTGCGACGCGGTCCGCGCCGCCGGAGGCCGGACAGCGATTCAGCTGTGGCAGGGCGGTCTGGCGGTGGCCAGCGACCCGCAGGCGCAGATATTGCTGCCCTCGGACATGCCGCTCTCTCCGGAGTATACGGTTCCGGGCATCACAGAGGAACGGATACAATCCATTGTAGAGGCGTACGGCCAGGCGGCCCGCCGGGTGGTAGAGGCCGGAATCGATTCCATCGAGTTCCACTGTGCCCACAACTATCTGCCGCACTCCTTCCTCTCCGGCGGCATCAACCGCCGCACGGACGGCTGGGGCGGCAGCCTTGAAAACCGCAGCAAATTCCCCCTGGCCTGCATCCGGGCCATCCGGGCCAGCATGCCGGAGGGAATGCCCCTGTTCATGCGGATCGACTGCCAGGACGACATGCTGGAGGGAGGCCTGACGATTGAGGAGGTCATCCAGTTCTGCAAGTGGGCCGGGGAAGCTGGGGTGGACGTTTTGAACATCTCCCGGGGCAATATCCTGACTGCGGCCACGGTGTACGAGGTGGCGCCCGTAGACATTCCCCACGGCTTCAATGTGGAGCCCGCCGCCCGTATCCGCCGGGAGACCGGGCTGCTGACCATGCCCTGCGGGCGGATCAATACGCCGGAGATGGCGGAGGACATTTTGGCGAGGGATCAGGCGGACCTGGTGGTCATGGCCCGGGCCCAGCTGGCCGATCCCGAGTTCTGTAACAAGGCCAGGGCCGGAAAACTGAACGCCATCAAATACTGCATCGGCTGTGACCAGGGCTGCTACGACTATTTCTGCCGCAGCTTGGCGGACCCCGCCGTAAAGCACATCACCTGTCTGCGGAACCCCGCCGTTTTGGAGGAAGAGGCCATGGCCCTGCGCCCGGCGTCCGAGGCTAAGAAGGTGCTGATCGCCGGCGGCGGCATCGCCGGCGTGGAGGCGGCGGATGCCCTGTATAAGCGCGGCCATCGCCCCATTCTTTGCGAAGCGGGGGATGCCCTGGGCGGACAGTTTGTTTTGGCTGGCGCCGCTCCCCGCAAGGGAGATTTCCAGAGGGCCGCGCGAATGGCCGTGGAGAATATCCGGGAGCTGGGGGTGGAGATCCGCATGGAAACCCCGGTGACGCCTGGGCTCATCGCGGAGGAACAGCCGGACGCCGTCATCATCGCCGTGGGCTCCAGGCCGATTATCCCCAAAATTCCCGGAGCGGACCAGAGCTTCGTGGTGGAGTCCCACAAGCTCCTGGCCCAGAGGGAAGTGCCCGCTGGCAAGGCTGTGGTCATCGGCGGCGGCCTGGTGGGCATGGAGGCCGCCGAGTATTTGGCGGAAAAGGGCTCCAGCGTGACGGTGGTGGAAATGAAGGACACGGTTCTAGGGGAGCTGGGACAGCTGCGGCAGATCGGCACGCAGATGGCCATGGCCCAGGAGGATATCCAAGTTCTGGTCAACACCACTTGTAAGGAAATCCGGGCGGACGCGGTGGTCGTGGAGCAGGAGGGCCGGGAGCGGGTGCTGGAGGCGGACCTGGTGGTCATGGCCATTGGCTCCAAGCCGGCGCCCTCTCAGGATTTGCAGGACGCCTGCGCCCAGGCGGGAATCCCCTGCTATGTGGTGGGCGACGCGCTGGCGGCCCCCCGGCTGGCATTGAACGCGATTCATGAAGCCTATCAGGCAGCGCTGGCGATTTGAGTTGTATTCCTATTCGCGCCGGAGGGCGTGAAGTGATAAAAATGAAGGAGGTCTCATCATTATGGGAGTTTACGCAATTACCGGAGCGTCATCCGGCATCGGAGCCGCCATTGGCCGGCAGCTGAAGGAACAGGGACACCGCGTCATCAACATCTCCAGAAGAACGGCCGGGGAAGAGGCGGCGGACGTCAACATTGCCGCGAACCTGGCGGTGAAGGCGGAGCGTGCGCGTGCGTTGGAGGAGCTGCGCACTGTAGCGGCGGACGGCCTGGACGGATTCGTCTCCTGCTCCGGCGTCGGGCCCAGCCTGCCGGCGGATGTGATTCTCAGCGTCAATTATTTTGCCGCCAAAGAGATGACGGAGGGCGCTTATCCGTTGGTGGACAAGAAAAAGGGAGTCATCCTTGTGGTGTCCTCCAACTCCGCCACGCTGCCTCAGCTGAACACGGAGCTGGTGGATATCCTGCTCAATCAGAACGACGAGGAAGGGGCTGCGGCCTATGGCAAGACCCTGGAAGGCCCCAACAAATACCAGGCGTATCAGGCGTCCAAGAACGCCATCGCCCGCTGGACGCGCCGCTGGTCCGGCGCCTGGGCGGCCCGGGGCGTCCGTATGAACGCCATCGCTCCCGGCGCCACGCAGACCGAATTGATGGACCAGGGCGTGGCCGATCCGGACTTCTCCGCCTCCATGCGGAACTACCCCATTCCCATGCTGTACAACACGGGGAAATTTCTGTCTGCCGACGATATTGCCAAGGTTGCCCTGTTCCTGCTGGGCCCGGAGTCCGTGGCGGTCTGCGGAGCGGTGGTCTTTGTGGACGGAGGTACGGACGGCTTCCTGCGCACGGAGAGCCTGTGACGGAGCGTATGCGCGGATGAGCGCGCCTTGAAAACCAGGGGGAGAGCGATTCCGCCTCCGCGACCGAAGAGGCGGACGGAGGGGCGGAACGCCGTGAATACGGCTCATTCCCTGCCGGATAAAAAATAAGGAGGAATTTACGATGAATCCGCTGACGAACTATGTGGAGATTTTTAATAAAAACGACTCGAAGCTCTTTGCGGAGCTCTTCAGTGACGACTGCATCTTCTATGACACCGCGCCCACCTCCGTGGGTATGGATCCGATGTTCATCCGGGGCAAGGAAGGGGTGGACATGATGTTCAACATGTACTTCAACTCCATGCCGATGAGCGCCAAGCCGGTTGCCCTCAACGGCAATATCATGGATTACATCATCTGCTATCCCGGCATTGAGATTCCCTGCCGCGGCGAGATGCTGGAGGAAAAGGAAGGCAAGATCGCCCGTTACCACGTTTGCTGCCGGAAGTAAACAAAAGAGCATCCGCCTTTCAGCAGCTGGGAGGCGGATGTTTTTCAAAGACGGTTTTTCACCGCAAACACCTATGAGGAGGAAGAAAACACCATGTCAAGTCAAAAGATCATTTTCCTGACCGGCGCCACCGGAACCATGGGCGAAGAGGGCCTCAAACAGATTCTCTCCCGTTCCGACCGCTTCCGGCTCCGGGTCCTGGTGCGGCCCTCCGCAAAAAACAAGGACTTCATGACCCGCTATCAGGATCACCCCGCCCTGGAAGTCGTCTGGGGGGATTTGAGCTCCTATGAGGACATGGTGGAAAGCTATGAAGACGCCCGTGAACGCCTTGTAGGGGCCATGAAGGAGATTTGCGAAGAGACTTACGCCCGGGGCGGCGGCAATATCCTGGTGGTTTCTTCGGAGCTGGCCGCGCAGCTGCTGGCGGAGGCGTTCGGCGGCGGGGAAGGGGTTCCCATGAACAATGCGGAGAGCGTTCGGATTACCTTCGATGGCAGCGCGTTTAGAGTCCAGGCGCGGTAAAGGACTGCGCTCCGGATTTCTATCTGTGGCGGAATATTGACTGAAAAATTGTGTTTCGCGTCCAAGGGCGCGGCTCTACTTGGTTCATGTCCGGCGTGACCGTGCAGCTTGAACCGATGGAGCCGCGCCTTTTTGCGGGGGGCGATAAATGCGGCGATAGGACGCTCCCTTTTTCGGGGGAGTGTCCTATTCAGAGATTTTATTTTGCAGGGGCCAGCCCCTTGGGCGGCCCGTTGTGAGGACCAATTCTTGTGCCGGCGGGCCGCCGAGGGCGGCGGCCTCTACACGATGGTCCCCTTTTAAAATGCGCGATAGGGCATTCCCCTTTTTCGGAAGCTTCTTGACAAATCTCGACAAAACAGGTAGTATGAAGCAAGTTATTCCCACGAGAGAGAACGGAGGGGTATTATGGAGGATCTGTATACCGGGCTGGAAGCCGCTGGAGACGAGGAACCCATAGAACTGGCCAAGGAGGACACGCCATCCCCGACGCCGGAGGAGAGCGGCTTTCTGATGCTATCCCGTGTGCAGGATACCCGACCCCGGCATCTGGACGGCGGCAGAACCGTCCTGCGGCCCAGTCTCCCTTATGATGAGACCTGCCGGATTGCCAGCTGTTTTTTGGACCTGTACATTGGCGCCCGATACGCTCCGTCTCCCTCTGTCCCCGGCTGTCTCTGCCATGCCACTGTTATCTACGGCACCGTGAGCCTGACGGCAGAGGGCCAGACATTTCAGCTTTTGGAACGGGACGCGCTTCGTTTTGCGGCGGACCGGCCCTATCATTTTGAGAACATGTCCAGTGGCACGGGACGGCTGCTGTTGGAATATCAATATCTCCGGGGACATATGTAAGGTCCGTATTTTTCTGGACACTGCTGAGCGAGAAGCGAATGGTGGATTGCGGGTTTCACGTGAGCCGCGTATTGGACATCCTACGCGAGAACGCTTTTTGAAAGATATACCGATAATAACTACGCGCGATAACCAATTCAGCAGAGCAGAATTTATATTGCTATATGGCATATTCGCTTTTACAGACGGCTTTCGTGCGGTTAATCTGTGGGCATGGTTTTGGATTGTTATACTGTTTATAGCATCTGGTATCATTGGTAAGAACAAATGGTATGGATGCATAGGTGGTTTGATGATTGGCTGTGTATTGATTTATTATGAGTACACAACCCACAGACAGGTCATTGATATGGAAGAACCCTGGGGAATAATCCTTTGTACCTATTACCTGCTAAGCGGTGCTGCTGCTTAAAAAAAGACCAAGAGATAATTTCTAATTTTGATAAAATGGTAAAGCGAACCGGCCGGCGTCTTCTTGATGCCGGCCGGTTCTTATGAGAAAAGAGAGGGGATAGCTTTTGGGGTTCGTCAGGAAAGCGGCTTACGTAAACTTTTCAACGCGTTGGGAAAGCAGCAGTGCCAGCGACAGTTTCAGCAAATCCGGAAGGATAAACGGAAATACGCAGTATCCCAGGGCGGTCAGAACCCCCATGGGCTTTCCCATCTGGGCATAGAGGACCAGATACCAGGCGGTGCCGAAAGCGTAGCAAACTGCCATTCCCAGTGCGCCGGCGGCGATTTTCACGGCCAGGGTATTTCCCAGTTTCGCTGTCATCAGCCAGTAGAGCAGGGCGGTGAAGAAAAAGCCCAAAATATAGCCGCCGGTGGTTCCCAGCAGTACGCCGAGGCCTCCCCGGAAATTGCTGAATACCGGCGCGCCCACGGCGCCCAGCAGTAAATAGGCTGTAATGGCATAGGTTCCCCGCTTTCCTCCCAAGGCAAACAACGCCGCGAATATGGCAAAGGTCTGCATGGTAAACTGAATGAAAGGCGCGGGAACGGGAACGGAGATCCAGGCACAGACCGCCATCAGGACGGTAAAGAGGGCGATGAGGGTCAGGTCTTTGGTCCGCAGCTGGGGAGCGGTTTGTTCGGGCATGGTAATTCCTCCTTGTTGTATCTTTCCGGTCCAGCATACCGTATTTTCCCTTGATTGTCAACTGTATTTTTTGATTGGTTTACAATTTTGAAAATCGTTGGGGAGGGGCTTTGGCCCCTCCCCAGTAAAAAACACCTGAGAGCGCTTATATTTCCGTGTGCTGGCACAGCTCCCGGGCTTTGACCTGGATGGCCTTCAGGTCCTCAAAGGTAGCCGGGCGCTTTTGAACATCCCGCAGCAGCGCCGCCGGATGAAAGATGGCGGTCATCTGAATGCCGTCCCGCTCAAACCACTGGCCATGCTCCTGGGTGATGCGGAAGTCGTTTTTTATGATGGACTTGGCGGCAATCCGGCCAAGGCAGACGATTATTTTAGGGCGCAGCAGGGCCGTCTGGCGGCGGAGCCAATCAATGCAGGCATCCTGTTCCACGTTCAGCGGGTCCCGGTTCTGAGGCGGACGGCATTTGACGATGTTGGCGATGTAGACCTTGCTCCGGTTCAGGTTGACCATCTCCAGCATATCGTCCAGCAGCTTTCCCGCCCGGCCCACAAAGGGCTTACCCTGCTCGTCCTCATGCTGGCCGGGGCCCTCGCCGATGAGCAGAATCTCCGCGTCCTCCGCGCCGTCGCCGAATACCACATGGTTGCGGTGCTCCGCAAGCGAACAGCCTCTGCAAGCCAGACATTCCGTTCGTAAACTCTCCCAAGTATCCATCCCATAAACCTCCTGTTTCTTCGCCGTTTTTTGACTGTATTGAAACTTTGCCCATTATAACATGAAAAAACTGCCGGCGCAAGAGCCGGATACCCGCTTGCCCGCTGGGGACACTGTAGCCGAGGTGATGGAACATGGCTTCGTGTTTTTGGTATTTTTGGACCTATAGCTTTCTCGGCTGGCTGTTGGAATTGGCCTTCGCGGCTGTTTCCCGGTCGGCGGAGCGCCGCCGCCGCTGCTTGCTGCTGCTACCCTTGTGCCCGGTGTATGGGCTTGGAATGATGGCGGCGCTGGCCTTGCCGCCTATGGGCTGGACAGGTCTGGTAATCTTTGGTGGGTTTGCCGCCACCGCAGTGGAGTATGCCTACCACTGGGCCGGGGAACGCTTTTTGGGTGTCCGGTTCTGGGATTACGGACAAGTGACCGGGAACCTTCAGGGCCGGGTCTGTCCTTCCTTTGCGCTGGCCTGGGGAATTCTGACGGCCCTGGCCGTCCGGTTTGTGCAGCCAGGGGTTGCGATCCTGGCCCAGACGGTTCCTCCGGCGGCGACTTATATTTTTCTGCTGGTCTTTACGGCGGATTTGGTCTGCTCCCTTCGCTTTCTTCAAGTTACGGGCGATCTGGAGGAAATGCGCAGGGCGTTGGTTTTCTGAGGACTATGTCATTCCGAAGGATGCTTCGGGGGTGCTTCCGGGGAAGCGAAGCATTGTCTGGAGAGTGTCTATAATGGACTGGCCGCGTCTTTCCCAGGCGGGGAAGGACTCCCGGAAAGACGTCGCACTGAACTTCAAGGCCATGGGCAGCCAAGCGGTGAGGGAACTGCTTTCGGTTCAGCCGCGGCGTGCTGGGTGTGAGAAACATGCGTGAAACGGCGAGAGGGACCCGTCAAAGGCCCCTCTCGTTTTCCGCCAATTCGGTTTTTACTCAGCTAAGCAGGGGATTCGCGTGCTGATAAGGCGTGGGCTCCGGACCGCAGTAGAGGCCGTAGGGATCGCAGATCCAATAAGATCCCCCCACTTTGACCCGGCACCACTGATGCTGGTATTGATTTTCATTGACGTGTTCATAGGGGATGCCGAGGATGTTCAAACACAGGCCGGTAGCTCGGGTGCAGCCCGCGCAGGAGGCGCCCCCTTGGATGAAGAAACCGTAGGGGTCGTTGTAATGGTCGGACTCCATGGTGTAGCTCATGCCGCTGTCAAAGCGCTGCCGGATGGCGTTGCAGATGCCCGACAGCTTTTGTTCCAGGGGAAGGTTGGCGTAGGGCTCCACCAGCTTGGCCGCCTCGGCGTAGGCCTGGGCCAACTGCTCGTCGGTTGCCTTTTTTTGAAGGCTCTTCCGGTTGGCCAGGTCCTTCATGGGCACCGGCGTGTAGGAGAGGGAACCCGTTGCGCCGGAGGGGGTTCCCGGAGACCCGCCGGAGGAGCTGCCGTCGGCTTGGATATATATCAAAGACCAGAAATCCTGATAGCCCTGGTAGCCGTTTGGATCGTGGACGTATCCGATTCCCAGGTGGGTATGGCTCTTGTTCAAAAGTGCATTCCGGGCGCTCTCGGTGTTCAGTATGATCGTCAGGGCGTCTGCCGCCGTATGGTAACCCACCACGAAGCTCTCGTCCACATAGACTGCCTGAACGCCGGTGCGGTCCAATGCGGAGGACCAGTCGCTGCCGTCGGGGCGTGTCTCAAGGTAGCCGCCAGAGAGGTCCTTGGCCCGGAGCTGGGCCGCCTGGGTCAGCCGGTCCATGGTGCCCAGGGCGCTGAGTCCGGCTTTGGCCCGCTGGGCGTTGACGAGGCGAGTCAGCTCCGCGCAGAGATCCTCCGGCTGGCTGGTCTGGGGGGAGGAGGGATTGCCTACCAGCAGCACGTTCCAGCAGTCCTTGTGGCTTCCGCCGTCTTTGAGGTAGCCAATCCCCACATGGGTGTAGTTGCCGTTGAGGAGTTCATCCCACACGTCGGGAGTGCCCTTCATATAGGCTAGGACCGCCTCCGGAGTGGCGCAGCTCTGAACAGGGAGCTGAACCGCCGTGGTGTTTTCGCCAACGGGGAAACCGGATTCCGGGATGACATAGGCCCACTGCCGCCCGTCGGGGAGGGTTTCATAATAGCCCTTTACCACCGCGCCGATTAAGATTTGCGCGGCGCTGTCCAATTGGCTGGAGGACTCCACGGCCTTCACACCGCCGCCGCTCCGTTCCCGGTTGATGAGCTTTACCAGTCCGCTCCGGAGCTCCGCCAGGGGGATGTCGGCGCTCTGAGGGGGAGCTTCCGAAGAGCCGCCCTTCAGGGACTGGCGCAGCCGGGCGATGACGGCGCAGGCCTGGGCGCGGTTCATGGGGTTGTTTCCGCCGAAGGAACCATCGGAGAGGCCGTTGAGGGTGCCAGCGGCCACGCAGGCGGACACGGCGTCACGATAGGTCTCCGGAATGGAGCTCCAGTCGGGGAGCTTCTTTCCCGCCGCCTCCCGCAGGCTCTTCTCGGGAAGATCTCCTTTGGCGGCCATGACCCGGTACAGCATCCGCGCCATGTCGTAGCGGTGAATGGATTTGGACAGAGTCTGTTCCCGGACGCCATCCAGGACCCCATCGCCTCTGACGGCATCCAGGTAAACCTGGTACCAGGGACTGCTGGTGGACTGCGTTGGGCTGCCGTAGAAGGCCCGGGCCAGGAAGGCGGTGAACTGAGCGTAGGTCACCTCGCCGCCGGGGTGGAACGTTCCGTCGGCGTAGCCGCCGGTGATGCCGCTGTTTGCCGCGTCCAGGATAGCCTGATAGGCCCAATGGGAGGCGGGAACGTCTTGGAAGCCGGAGTCCGCCTTGGCAACGGGGCGCAGAGACAGGACCAATGCCAGGGTGCATGCCGCTGCCGCCAGATGGGAGAGCCGTTTGTGTTTCATGAAATACCTCCTAATGTTTCCCTTCACGAGCTGTACGTCGACTTTTGCGGAGCTCTATATATTAAGTTCCATCTGGAGGCGGTTTGGTTTTATTTTTGGAAAATTTTTAAAATCCTTTTAAAAATGAAAAATAAACCCGTGTGCCGACTGGACGCACGGGCTTTTTTAAATGCTTTTCGTAACAGATGATGCAGGTGGTTTCTTTCAAGAGACGTAAACCGCTCTTACTTTAAACAGGGAGCTTATTTCTTTTCTTGTTTTACTCCTCGCTATAAGCTATTTTTTACCCCCGGCCAGGCCGGGGGTTACTTTTGGAGCTACAAAGGCAAAAGCAAAGGTCCGTTCCAAAACCAGAACGGACCTTTGTATTCAACTCACTCCACTCTCTCGTAGGACTGCTCAAAAGCCGACTTCGGGATGATGTATGCGTCTTGATGGTCATCCTCCTGGCAGACCAGCCAGTCCCCAATCTCGCCCAAACGCCAGTCTCCCCACACAAGGACCTCTAGTCGGCAGCTCAACTGAGCGGCCCAGATTCGGGGTGCGTCCTTGGCTACGCACTTTTTCGCGTGCGGAGTTAGCGGCATTGCCTCTTTTTTTCCGGCGTGGTACACCTTCGGTTGCCACAGCAACTCTCCGTCCATGGGGAATTCCTCGTCTGTCAGCTCATAATTCCGCCGCAGGTCCTCTTCCGTGATGTGCGAAACTTCGTGCTCCGCGTCAATCATAATATAGAGCTCGGGGGCGGCTTTCTTGATGATATCCCCCTCCGGTGTGCGGAGAAGAATCTCCGTTCCCTCCGGAAACAGGTCTATGGTACGCGCATAGCCTGCGGGAACCTTTTTCTTGTGGTAGAGTTCCGCCTTCTCTTTGCAGAACTCCTCCGCCCGGGCGGGCTCATACTCCTCCGCCCGGGGGGCAAGACGCTTGAGCGGAGTGCGGAAATAATCGGTCAGCCGCTGGAAAATCAGTTCCCCGGCAGTATAGAGCAGATTGCCGTCTGGGCAGTTCTTTTCCAGCAGCGCCAGCGGCAGCCGTCCCGCGGCCTTGGTTCGGTCGCCGCCGCCGTCATCCCCCATGTCCCGGACAAGCCAGTGCACCAGCTCATCCGCCCGGTCCCTACGCTTGCAGCAGCGCACGGAAACCTTGACGCACCGATCTCTTTCCAGCAGACAATAGGCGACGCACACAGACAGCTCGTGCACATCCATCATCATATCGCTGACGATACCCAGCATATACGGCTCGGAGGTGTTCACCGGAGCCAGGGCAAAATGATAGTCCGGATGGTAGCGCAGGTTCATAAAAGCGCTGCCCGCGGTCCGGAAATCATCCAGGGCCAGGTCCGCGCTCTGGAGCAGGAGAACGATATCCCAATCAAACCGCAGGGCATCCAGCATTTCCCGGTCCAGCTTCTCGGTGCCCTTGAACTTTTGGGTATCCATGTACAGGCCATAGTACAACGCGGTGGACAGCAGGCGGTCCTCAATGGGAAACCCAGCCTTTTTCAGCATGGCCCATATCACGGTGACGCAGGCGCCGCAATCCGTCCGCATCTCACACAGTTCCGGCAAAACCTCTCCCATGTCAAGCTCGTGGTGGTCAATGATCGCGAGAGTTTGGTGGGGCAGCGCGGAAACATTGCGCTGTCCGGCCCGGCAGTCCACCGTAATCAAAAGCTCCGCCTCGTCGTCCGTCCTCCGCATATGTTCCAGGGGGATGTTCAGTTTCTCGATCATCAACAGCAGATTGTTTTTTGTGACTTTCCGCCCGCCGCTGTATACCAGCCGGGGGGACTTCCCCTTGCTCTCCAGATATTTCAGCAGCGCGTAGCCGCTGGCGATAGCGTCCGCGTCCGGGTCGTCATGGCATTGGATTACAATATCATTATAACAAAGTAAATCCTCTAATGTCATCAAACCGTACCTCCTCGTCAACTTTTGGCGCCGTCTCAAACAACACCGTGTTACTTTATATACAGCCGCAAAAAGGGCTCTTCCTCTATACTATGACGGCTGACCCTTCCCATTATATCTGCTGGTTTCTCTTTTTTCAATACACACTTTTCATCTTTGAAAAACAGTAAGTTTTATATCGTAAATGGATATCCGGGCAAAACGGTCCAGTTCTTCACCCTATACAGACGACCAGTCCTCAATCCCCGCAAAAAAGAAAGGTGGTTTCCGATTTTGTACGGCCGTCCTATTTTGTGAATATTGATGATAGAAATGAAAAAAGGTATATTGCAGTATGCATTTTGAACAGGAACTATATAATCATGCAGATTATTGAATTGTTCCGCAATGTTTTGAGGAGAATCTTTTTAAACAATAGACAAGGAGAGATACGCATAGCGTGCCTATCTCTTTTAATCTTTAGCTTTAAAAGGAGTCTCCTCATAGTTTTCATACAACTAAGCCAAGGAAAGACAATCATCAGGCAAAGACCCAGCGCATAAAATACAAACTCTTCTGAGCCGGCATGAAACAAGCTCTCACCACCGGAACACCGCCAGGTCCCTTACGAAATTTCTAACAAAAAATTCACAGCAAAATGTCAAGACTAAATTACAAAAAATTATAAAAAGTTTTTAATAGCCCTAAAAACGGGGATCCCGCTCCAGGTGGGATCCCCGTTTTCCACGCCTCCACGGCGCTGGCGGTGCAAAAATGGCGCAAAGAATTGGCCGGCGTCCCTGGGCGGTTCCGGCCTGGTCGTTTTCCCGTGTTCAGCTGGTCAGGCCGCCACGGTCATGTATTCGTCATAAAGCATTTGCGGCGTTTTCCAGTCCAGGATCCGGCGGGGATAGTTGGCCAGCCACTCCTCCACCTCTGCCACCTCCGCCGCGCTCACATTGTCGAAGTTGGTCCCCTTTGGAAAAAACCGCCTTATGATCCGGTTCATGTTTTCGTTGCTGCCTCGCTCATAGGCAGAATATGGGTGGCAATAAAAAATCTTTGTGCGCGGTTTCCTGGCCCGCTTGGATCGCTCCATCCCCTCGCAGTCCTGGAACTCGCACCCATTATCCACGGTGATGGAGTGGAAAACCTCCCGGAACTTTGCCCCCATGCGGCGCTCCATGCGGTCCAGCGCCCGGACCACGCTTTCCATGGTATGATCAGGCACCCGGACGATCACGGGGTAACGGGTCAGCCGCTCGGTCAGCACCACCAGGGCCGCCTTGCTACCCTTGCACCCCATAACGCTGTCCATTTCCCAGTTGCCGAAAGTTTCCCGGCTGTTGATCTCCTCCGGGCGCTGTTCGATGGTGTCCCCCTTGGCCGGTCTGGCCCGGTTGTTGTCGCCCGGTTTTCGTCCCTCGCTCCGCCGCTCCCCCTTATACAGCAGATCCGCCTCGGTCAAGTTCAGGAAAATGTCCCCCCGATAAATCCAGTTGTAAAGGGTGGTTTCGCAAATTTCAGTATCAAACTTTTTCCCGTCAATCTGGATTTGTGCCAGGGCCACGCCGGGGGACCGCTTTTTATTTATGATCTGGTCCTCGATGTACTCCACAAAAGCAAAATCTTTCCCCAGCTTAACGTCCGGCCCCTTTGCTCTCAAATTCTCCTGGTATTTCCGCTCCGCCACGTCCGCGCAGTATCTTTCCACAAATTCGTATTCGCTGGTCTGCTGAACGCACATTCCCCGCGCAATCTCATTGTAGATTGTTTTCTTGCATACCCCTAATTCCTGGGCAATCGCCGCCGGTTTCGCTCCGGTCCGCAGGGCGCCCTCTATTTTCAGCCGTTGCTCCCACTGGATATGTTTATATCCCTTGTAATTCATAGCAGCCTCCTTGTGGCATGACAAAACCGGCGCGGTGCAATACCACGCCGGTTTCACTCTCTCCCCAGCAGCCACAACACGGAAACGTCCAGAATATCCGCTATGGTGGTAACTTCATAATCCGCCACATACCTGCTGCCGCTCTCAATCCTGCTTATGCTGTCCCGCTCCATAGGGATCCCGATCAGCTGTAATTGTCTGCATAAATCAGACTGCGAAAAGCGTTTCGCCAGGCGGGCCAGTCTTATGCGATCACCGCAAATATTCCTTTTCCCGTGGTATGTGTATGCCCTCATGGTCGCCTCCAGCCGCCGAAATAATCAAAATTTTTCTTAATATTACCACGGTTCCGTTTTCCGGCCCGTTGGAATATCCAGCAATCAAAAATTTTGTTGTTTCGGCTCTGGAGGCCGGGCCGAAAGTGTCCCGGCCCTTTTCCGTTACTCCTCGGACAGCTTACCCATGTCCGCCTCAATCAGTCCGATTATATAGGCGTTCAGGCTTTTGCCGCTCTCCTTTGCGTGTTGCATTATTTTTTCTTTTGACCCCCCTGGAAAGCGGATGGTGTAATGGTCCAGTTTTTCAAGATACCGCTTATTCCCCTCTAAATGCGCTTTTGTTGCCATGTTTATCACCTCGCCATTACTATACCACATTTCCATACATGAAACCATGAACATTTTACACAAAGTTCATGCAATCATGTTTGTGTATTCTGTCAATAGACATTCATGCAATCATGTAGTATAATTCTTATTGTAAGGCAAGGGTACAAGCCCTTTAAGAAAGGAAGTGAGGACATGGACGAAATGAACACCACAATGGCCCTGCTCCGTGCGGTTCTGGAACTTATCGCTAAATGCGAAACGCTCGAAGAACTCCGCGAAAGTGTCAAGCGGATCATGGGTGAATAAAAAGGATAGCGGCTCCCCCCGGTCAAAGGTAAAGCCGCTATCCACCACAATGGGCAGGCCGGTAGCCTTACACCGGCCCGCCCCTATAATAACAAAGTAAGGCGAAAAAAACAAGGGGGCAAACGAAAATGGCACAGTTTGAAGTTGGCAAGGAATACAAAACCCGCAGCATTGGTGATTATGATTGCATTTTTACCATTCTTATCACCGGACGCACAGCGAAAACCGTTTCTTATTTCTTCCTCCTTACTCCGCCGCCGGTATGGTGGTGGCGGTAAATGTACTAATTGCCTTGGCCAGTTCTCCATGGCCGTACATATCCCCCCATGTTTCGCTGGAGGCGGTCAGGCGGAACGGGTGGCGGCCCACCGGCCTGCCCTTTATGATCAAATATTCTGCATCGCCGCTTTCCACCATGCGCTCCACCAGTTCCAGCATTTTGCGGGGCTTGACGCCCAGGCCGGCGGACAGGGTAATGGGCAGGGTGATCTTTTGATTGCCTGCCCCTAAAAATTCCGGTTTCGGCTTTACGCCCATGACCTCATGCTCCACCCACCGGCTGGAAACCTCGCGGGTCATTCCCTTAAAGGTCAAAACGGCGCTGTCGCTCACCTGAAAGACGATCCCGCCCAGCGATCCAATGGCCACAGCTTACCCCCCTATCCTCACATTCCCGCTGCCGTCCTGGACCGTCCCGCCGATGGAAACGGCGTCCCCGATCCTGGCGGCGGGTTTTTTGTTAATGAATACCGTGGAACTCCCGGCGGCGATCACGTCCTGGTGTCCGGGGTGTGCGACACAGCCGTGGGTGGCGTAGTGGTCCCCCACGCAGCCAGCGCCCCGCCCGTTTATGTTCACGTCCGGGCTATGCTCCACCAGGGGAACAGGTGGGCAGGCGTCGTGTCCGGTGCATTGGTCCCCTTTTCGCGTTGCCGCTGGCATGGCCTCCGCCTCCTCTCCTTTAGTTCAGGTCAATGGTTTTCCCGTTGATGGTGATGGCGCCACCCGCCGTAATGTTCAGGGTCCCGTCACAGTGGATCGTCAGGTCCTTGGCCTTGCCGTCATAGCGGACCATGGCCACACCTGGGGCGCGGTCCATGTCCAGGCGGTACAGCTTTTCCGCCCCCTCCGGCGGTTTTGTTTTCCCGCTCCAGGGGCGGCCCAGGACCACCCCGGCCTCGGTCCCGTTGGACAGGTGGAGGACCAAAACCTGATCCCCCACCTCCGGCATACTGTAAACCCCGGAAAAAACCGTGGACAGAATGGGGATCATGCGGGTTACGTCGTCGTCCTTTTCGTGGTACACCACCCGCACCATGCCGGCGGGGTGGTCCACGGCTGAAACCTTGCCCAGCCGGATCTCGTTTCCCATGTCTGCCTCCTCTCCTCATTCCACCAGTGACAGGTCCAGGTCCATGGTGTAACCGCTGCCTCCGATGTGGTGGGTGATCTGGTCAATGTAATATTTCCCGGACATTTTCCCCAGGCCCACCACGGCCACGCATTGGGAGGCCACCAGGGAGGCGGTGCCCATGATGGTCACGGACATTTTGCTGGTCCCGTGGTTTGCGTTGGCCACCGCCGCCTTGATCTTGCGCTCCGCGTCGGCTTTGTTGTCCGCCTTGCCGGAAACTTTCAGGATCCGGAGACCCTCTCCCACGTTGACCTTTATTTCCTCCTCGGTGCCAGGGTCCGTGTATGTGTACTCCCCGCCGGTGTAGGTTCCGGCCATTTTCCTGTCCCAGTTCCAGGACTGGATCATGTCCGGGGTGATGGTGGCCACCGGCCCCTTGGCCTTGTATGCCTCCCGGTCAAAAACCACGATTTTTTTGGAATAGACTTTCATGGCCAGGCCGTATGTGTTGCACAGGTCCATGTAAAAATTGCAGTCTGTTTGTTCCGATTGCTCTATGGTCATGATCTGAATGGGGCCGCCCTCCACGTCATAGGCCAGGGCCACCCCGGCCCGGCCCGCGATCTCCTTTCCGATCTCCTCCACGGTTACATTTTCCCAGGTTTTGCTCCGCTCGGTTTCCCGGAAAGAACTGTCCGCCGGGACGGACACGCCGGAAATGGTGCCCGCTATGGGCCAGCCGGAAAAATTGAAGTTGTCCAGCACAAAGGACCCGCAGGGCAGGATCCGGGTGTCCCCCTCCCGCTCCCAGTCCATGGCCTTGATGGTGGCCGCCAGGGTGTCCCCGGTTTCAGGAAACCATGGGCCGATCCACTTTCCGGCCCGGTCATGGATCGAAACGTCTATGCTGTCCGCCTCTCCGCTGGCCGGGTCCGTATAGGTCACGTCTTTCTGGTAGCCGCTCATTTTTCCGGCCACGGCTGCGCCGTTCCATGTCAGATCCACATACGCCCGCCGTGTCCTCATGCCTCGGTCCTCCATATTGGCAGATTGTCCGCCGCGCTGTCAGGCGGCGGGTCCGGCGTCTGGAGGACCACCCCGGCCTGAAACCGGAACGTGTCCAGGTGGGGGTGGTTGTTCTCCATCAGCCAGCCGGTATATTTCACGCTGCCATAAACCCGGTGGGCGATAGCGTCCCAGGCGTCCCCCTGCCGGGTGGTATATGTGCCTGCCATGGTCCGCTCCTCCTTAAAAACTTTTTATTACTTTTTATAACTTTGTCTTGACTTATGTGCGCATTATGCGTATAATGATAGCATAGGGAGGAAACACTATGACTGCACAGGAAATAGAAAAAGAAGTCAAGGCAGACGGCTGGTATTACCACAACACAAAAGGTTCGCACAAACATTTCAAACATCCGACAAAACCCGGAAAAGTCACAATTCCACAGCACAAAGGTGATATTCACCCGAAAACGATTGAAACAATCCGGAAACAGGCGGGGCTGAAATAAGCCCCGCCCTCCGGGGCAATATAGACCGAATGGAGGTATTTCTGTGAAACTTGTATATCCTGCTATCTTTTCCCCGTGGGAAGATGGCGACGGCTACACCGTAGAGGTTCCCGATCTTCCCGGCTGTGTCACAGAGGGCGCCACCCTTGCCGACGCCGTTTTAATGGCCCAGGACGCCGCCAGTGGTTGGGTCCTTGATGAACTGGAGGAGGGGAGGCCCGCGCCAGCGGCCAGCGCCATGGAAGATATTCGCGCGGACGCCGGCGGGCTTGTCAGCCTCGTTTCCCTGGATATGGACACCTATGCCGAAAAATACGGTAATACCGCTGTGCGTAAAAACTGCACGATCCCCGCATGGCTGAATACCTTTGCGGAGGCGCGGCACATCAATTTTTCTAAAGTGCTCACCGATGGATTGACTGCCCTTTATCAAGCTGCCACCTAAATTTCCTCCCGGCGCCGCCCCGTAAAAGGGGCGGCGCTTTTCCTTACCGCGTGGACGCGCTCAAACTCTTGCGGCGCTCCTCCGCTTTCATCTGGTTATACAGGCGCTTGAACTCCGCAAAACTCACTTTCCCGGCCTCCACGGCCTCCTCTTTGGTAACTCCCCCGTAGAAGTTGAACACGGGGGCAAAGGTGATCGTGTCCACGCCTCCGCCCGGCGGGTTCTGGCCGCCCGCCGGGGGTGGGGCGCCGTTTGCCCCGGTTGGCTGCGGTTCCGGGAAGTCCCAGCCACCGCCGCCGCCCTGTCCCGGCCCATGCGGGTCCGGTTTGTTGTTCCTGGTCCAGTCGTCCAGCATTTTGGCCAGCTGGGCCAGGGGCGCCTCCCCCTGGCCGTCCTCCCGGTTCCCCAGGTCCGGGATCTCCGGCGCGTTGGCCACGCTCTGGAGCATGGCGGCCAGCTTGGACAGGGGCAGGATCGCCTCCGCCTCGCCGCCCTCGCCCGCCTCCAGGATGGTGGGGGCGGTGACAATGCCGCCGGTGGCCAGCTGGGGAATGGTCGGAATGTTAAAGCCCAGGGTGGTCCCGCCCACGCCCGGCACCCAGTCCGGGATCGTGACAGAAATGCCGTTGATCTTCTCCAGCACAAAGTTGATGGCGGAAATAACCCCGTTAATGGGGGCTTTTGCCAGATTGACGATCATGCCGAACAGGTTCCCGAAAATATCCACGATGTTCTGTCATGCGCCGGACCAGTTCCCGGAAAATACGTTCTGGACAAAATCAATAATTCCGCTGAAAATTGCCTTTATGTTCTCGATAGCGGCGGAAATACTGGCGGCCCAGCCGGAAAAGAGGGCGCCCAGGAACGGGAATTTTTCAGACAGGAACGCGGCCACGGAATTGATGGCGGCCTGCACCCCGTTGGCCAGCATATTCATGGGGGCCATGGCTATGGAGGCCACGGTGCTGAAAATCGTGCTGAAAATATTTACTATGTTCTGCCAGGCGCCGGACCAGTTTCCCGCAAATACATTTTGGACAAACTGGATCGCGTTCTGGAGGATCACCTGGATATTGGACCACACTTTTTGAACGGTGGCCCACAGGGACCCCAGGACAGCGCCCAGCACCGGGAAACGGCTGGAAATGGCGGCGATCCCCGCCTGCACCGCGTTGTCAATGGCGGGCCAGATGGAGGTGCCGATCTCCAGAATGGCGGTAAATCCGGCCACGGCCAGGTTGCCCAGCCCGGACAGCGCATTTCCAAAAATATTTTGGAGGCCCTGCAGGGCTTTGTCCCAGTCGCCCGTAAACACGCCGGTGATAAAATCAGCTATCCCGGTAAATATGCCCATGATATTCCCGGCCACAGGGGCCAGCAGGTCCACCGCCCGCTCCAGGCCGTTCAGCAGGGCATTTCCCAGCATTTCCAGCAGTGGGGCGGCCTTGGCCCATATAGCGCCCGCCATATCGGCCAGGGCGCTGCCCAGGGCTTGCAGCTGGCCCCACAGGACCATGACGGTTTCCCGGAATTTCTCGCTTTTGTTCCACAGCAGGACAAACCCCGCCGCCACCACAGCGATCACTCCAGCGATTAGCGCCACGCCGATCACCTCCCATCGAAGAACGCCACATAAGTGCGTCCCAGCAGGGGGCCGCTTTCCTCGGTGGCCAGCTGTGCCTCCAGGTCGTCCCGCATGGACTTTAACATGGCCAGGTCCGCACGGGTCAGGGACCGGCTGCCGATCTTGTAGGACTGGCCGCCGCACAGCACGGTGGTGATGGCGGTATTTACATGGGCCAGCATTTCCGCCGCCGTCATGTTCGTTTCGTCCATGGCTCCCTCCGATTAAATCCAGTCGTCATTTTGGCGGATCCAGTTTTCCTCCGGCGCGGTTTCCTGGCGTGGTGGCTGGACCGCCTTTTCCTGCGGTTTCTCCGCCGCGCTCTCTGTGTTCTGGAGGAACAGGGACCGGACTTCCAGCACGTCCGCCGCCGCCGCTGCGTACACTTCACAGTCCAGGTAATGGTTGGCCGCGTGGGACGTTTTCAGTTCCCACCGTTGGACCACCTTGCCCTTGGATCGTTCTGTTATCTTGTGTTCCGCTGTGACCTGTTCCGCATATTCCAGGTCACAGTCTTTATGTACCATCCAGGATCCGCGCCCGTTTGGCCGCCTCATTCTGGCGGCGATCATGTCCTTGTATTTCCCGCCGTCCACCAGGACCAGCTGCATACCGTTGGCTCGGCTCCCGGCCTTGTCCACCGTGGAAATTCTGTAATGCCCCTGCATGGTGGGGACGCCCTTGCAGGGCCGCACCCACTCCGCATTGATCAGGCAAAATTCATATACCGCGTCGGTCTGGTCGCCGCTGTCCATCAGGGCCAATTCCACCATCATCTTTTCGCCGGACGGCAGGGAAAAGCTGGTATTCATAACCCGCTCCACCTCCGCCATAGAAAGGGCCTGGCCGCTGGCCACCTTTTGGCTGGTCATAAAGTCGCCCCATGCCCGGATCGTCCAGTACAGGCAATTTTCCTGTACGTCGATCCCGCCGGTCAGCAGTTTGGTCCACTCCGGCAGTTCCCAGGCCGGCACGTCGGTCTGGCGCTCCATGACCAGATCCGCATTGGTTTTCAGTTTGGTGTCCTCCCACGGCTCCGCCAGCCAGCTGTTGGTGAAATTTTGCAGCAGTTCCGGGTCGTCTTTGCTCCGCATGAACTCCCTGGCAATATCGGAAAAGCGGGTAAACGGGGAGTATAGAGTGGAGATCCAAAAGGCCACGCTTTTGGGCTGTGCCGCGTTCTTTCGCACATACTCCCACCTGCCAGCCTCCAGCATTTTGCCTTTTTCCTGGTCCGTGATCACACACCCACACGCTTGGCACACATAGCTGGCCATTTCCGCCCGCTCCGCGTTGTCCGGCACGTCGTCCTTGCTGGGCCACTTGATTTGTGCAAATTTCAATTCGATGTACTGGCCACAATGGGGGCACGGGACGAAATAGTGTTTTTCCGCGTCCACCTCCTCTTTGGCTTTCCAGATGTGGCCCGTTTTCAGCGTAGGGGTGGAGGTTATAAAAATTTTTCGGTTGGTTGTATAGGTCTTTGTCCGCTCTATGGCCAGAGAAACGGGATCCGCCTCTTTCTTGCTGGCCCCTGGGTATTTGTCCACTTCATCCAGGAACAAATAGCGGATATTTGTACTTGCAAGGTCCGCCGGGCTGTTGGCACCGTTCAAGTAGACGGTCATGGTGCCGAATTTCAGCTGTAATTTTTTGCTGATATGCTCCCGGTATTTCTCCGCCAGCACCTTGCAATCCTTGATCATTGGCTCCAGCTTGGCGTCCACGGTCCGCTCCGCCAGGTCGTCCGACGGGTACACGATCATGGTCGGCCCTGGTGCCTGGTCGATCAGGCTGCCCAGCATATTCTCCATGGCAGACGTTCCGCCCACCTGGGTGGGTTTGACGAAAACGATCTTTTCCACCACGTCGTTGTCGAATGTGTCCATGATCTCCACCAGGTAGGGGGTCACGCTGTTTCGCCATGGCCCCGGTATGGCGTTCCCGTCCGGCAGTATGCGGTGCTTTTCGGCCCACTTGGAGACTGACAGGCGTTTCCGTGGGCGCAGAATTTCAACGGCGGTTATGATCCAGCCCGGCACATCATAGCGTTTTACGCGAAACCTTTTCACCGCTTTGCCTCCTCCGGCTCCACCACGGCGGCGTCCACGAATAGGGCCAGCATATCCTCCAATTCCTTGCGGGTGGCCCGCTCTATGGCGCGGGCGGTGGCGGCGTCCGTGTAGCTTGCCACGGTGCCCGCCACCCGGCTGGGGATATTCATAGCAAAATTTTTGAACGTGTCCATAAACTCCGCCAGCTGCTCGGTGGCCGCCGCCGTTTCGATGTATCGCCCCTCGGCTATGTCCGCCTTTATGCTGGCAAGCTGGCCCTGGCTCTCTTTCAGCCTCACCTCGGCCTCCAGCTTTTTCAGGGCCAATTCCGCCGTGCGGCTTTTCTCCCCGGTTTCCTGGGCCTTTTGCTCGATGTGGGCAATATACCGCTGGACCGTTTCGCAGGTCCTATATTTCCGCGCCCCGCCGCCGGGCGGGATCTCGGTTTCCAGCACCCCATCCTGGGTCAGTTGCTGGACCCTGCGGCACCCCTTAAAACCCAGCATTTGGGCGATCACTCCCGTACTGGACCACTCCGGCACGGTCCCGGTCAGGACCGCCGGCTTTTCCGCTTTTGGCTTTTTCTGCGCCGCCTTTTTCGCGGCTGTTTTCTTCTGCTCCGCCACTGGAGGCGGCCCCCTTTCCCGCCCCGGCGGTGGAGGTCCGCCGGTTTCGTTTTTTCCTCCTGCGTCCGTTTCGCATTTTGGACCGCTCCGGCCCGCTCGGCCCGGCTTCACCGACAGATTGTCCTTGACGGGGCCCCTTTGTGCCGCTGACCAAGCGTAAAAATGCTCCCGGCATCCCAATAAGGCGGGATGCCGGGAGCGTTTGATTTTTTCAGCTTGCCGGATGTTCTGCAATTTCCCTCAAAGGGTCCGAAGAAACGCCTCCATACGGTCCAGGCCTCTCTTCAAATTCTCGTCGGAGTAGCAATAGCTCAGGCGCATATACCCCTCGGTGCTGAAGTACACGCCGGGGATCACGCCCACCAGGCCCTCCCGCAGCATCCGCTCGCAGAAGGTCACGGAGGCCATGCCGAACTTCCGGATATCAATAAACATGTAGAAGGCCCCCTCCGGCTCCTGTACCTCCAGGCCCATGTCCGTCAGCCGTCGGTAGACATAATCCCGCCGCCTGCGGAACAGCTCCACCACTGGGGCGGTATCATAGGCCAGGGCAGCGGCGCAGGCAGGCTGGACAAAGGCCGGGGCGGACACCACGGAATACTGATGGAAAATCTGCATCCGGTCCCGAATGGGAGCGTCGGCCAGACAGTAGCCCAGCCGCCAGCCGGTCATGGCGTAGGGCTTGGAAAAGCTCTGAATCACGATGATCCGGTCCCGCATGTCCTGAAACTCCGCGAAGCTGTGATAGCCGTCCGTGTAGATCAGCGTCCGGTACACGTCGTCGCAGAGGACGAAGATGGGCTTGTCCTTCAAGACGTCGTGAATCGCGTTCAGGGTCTCCTGGGTGTAAATACAGCCGGTGGGATTGTTGGGCGAGGTGAGGACGATGGCCTTGGTTCTGGTCGTCACTGCGGCTTGCAGCGCCTGGGAATCGATTTGGAAGCGGTTCCCCTCCGTAGGCAAGTTCACCGGCACACCCCGGCACAGCTTGGTAATGGACTCATAGAGGCTGAAGGCCGGCGTGGGAATGATGACCTCGTCCCCGGGGTTCAGAATCGTGGAAAGCGCGATGAACAGGCTTTCCGTAGCGCCGATGGTCAGGATGATTTCCTCCGGGGAATAGCGCAGGCCATGGGCCTCCTCTTCAAATTTTGAAATCGCCTCCAGCAAATAGGGATAACCGTTGCCGGGGGGATAGTGGGTATCGTTGGCGTCCAGAGCCGCCTTGGCGACCTCCTTCACCGCCTCCGGGGTATTCTGATCCGGCTCGCCGATGGTCAGGGCGCAGGCGCCGGGGGTATTCCGGACGAGGACCGTAAAGCGGCGGATGCCGGAGAGCTCCACGCCCAGCACGGCGTCGTTCAAAGTCAAATCCATAGGGTTCACACTCCTTGTCTGATGTACGGGCCCAATGCCGGGCTTGTCTGCGAACTCCGGTCCATTTCATCGGAGGCCGGAACCGAAAAGCGGCAGACGCGGGGTTCACGGGCCTGTCTCCACGCCTTTCGAGGCAGACGGAATGGGGAGTTGGGAAATTCTCCGCCCTCGGAAACCCCCAACGCCTCCTCTTCCTCAGCGAACGGCCTCAGCGCTGGCTCGGATACCAGCTGTCCTGGAAGATCAAATCATCCACGTCGCCGCCGGCGGTTTTTCGCATATCCATGGCCTCCTTTTGACAGTTCGGCTCTGTTTCAGCGCTTCAACCGCGCGCCGCTGCCCAGAAGGGGTTTCTCCCCCTCCCGGCGGCTTCCAACAGGCCTATTTGAACAGTCTATGCGGCGACGCTGAAAAAGTTTCCCGCCAGCGGCCAAAAAGTTTCCTTTGGAAAAGCCGCCGGAGCGTCCGGAGGGCTCAGAGGCTCAGGCGGTAGATGTTCACAATGTCCTCCACACTAAGAGGGACAAAGGTGCGGTCGAAGTTGGCGGTGCGGGCCTTCCGGGCCATCTCCTCAAAATGCTTCGGCCCAATGCCCAGCTCGCCCAGCGTGGCCGGGAGACCGATGGAGCTGAAAAACGCCCGGGTCTTTTCAATGGCGGCCTCCGCCAGCTCCCGCTGGGGCAGAGACCGGTCCAATCCCCAGACCTCCACGCCATAGCGGGCGAAGCGGTGCTCGGTCCCTTCGCTGAGGACATACCGCATCCAGTTGGGCGTGAGGATGGCCAGGCCCACGCCGTGGGTGACATCGTAGAAGGCGGACAGCTCGTGCTCCATCCGGTGAACGCTCCAGCCCACCGGCTTGCCCATATTCAAAAAACCGTTGATGGCCCAGGAGGCGCACCACATGAGGTTCGCCCGGGCCTCGTAGCTGTCGGGAGTCTTCACCGCCTGGGCGCCGTAGCGGACGCAGGCCCGGAGGATGGCCTCCGCCAGGCTGTCGGCCAGATAGGAGGTCTCCACGGGGCTGAAATAGTTTTCGAAGGTGTGGGACATAATGTCCGCCGTCCCTGCGGCGGTCTGAAACGCGGGAAGCGAATAGGTGTAGGTGGGGTCCAGAATGGAAACGGCGGGATAGCAGCAGGGCGCGGAGAAGGACTCCTTCTCGCAGGTCTCCGGATTGCTCATCACGGCGATGCTGTCCATCTCAGACCCGGTGGCGGCCATGGTCAGCACGGTGAAGAGGGGCAGCGCCTGTTCCGGCACGGCCTTCTTGGCGGAGAAATCCCAGGGGTCTCCGTCATAGAGGGCTCCCGCGGCAACGCACTTGGCGCAGTCAATGACGCTGCCGCCTCCCAGAGCCAGCACGCCGTCCAGCTTTTCCTCCCGGCAGAGGCGGATTCCCTCCCGGGCAGTGGCAATCCGGGGGTTGGGCTCCACGCCGGGAAGGTCTACCCAGGCAATGCTGTGCGCCTGGAGCTGCCGGATCGCGGCGTCATAGACGCCGTTGCGCCTTACGCTGCCGCCGCCGTAAAGCACCAGCACCCGGTGAGCCCGGGCGGCGATCTCCCCGCCCAGCTTTTCAATCTGCCCCTTGCCGAAGTGGATAACGGTGGGGATGTCAAAGGTAAAATTCTGCATGGTCAATTCCTCCCTTTTCGCTGGAGCTCAGGAGCACTTTGAAATTTCGGTCTCCGAGGCGGAGACGCTCCTGATTGTGAAATGAAACGGCTTTTGAGGATTCACTTTTCCGATGCTCAGCCGTACAGCCGCTTGACCGCCGCCTTGGCCTCGTGGAGAATCCTGTCCGCGTCCAGGGTCAAGAATTCACCGTTTTCATAGAGAATCCGGCCGTCCACCATGGTCATCACCACGTCGGCCCCCTGGGCGCTGTAAACCACCAGGGCCATGGGATCCAGGTTGGGATACAGATGGGGCTTCGTCATATCCAGGGCAATGATATCCGCTTTCTTTCCCACCTCCAAAGCGCCGGTGTCCTCCCGGCCCTGGAGCTTGGCCCCGTTCCGGGTGGCCATGGTCAAAAGCTGGGCGGGCTTGAGGATGGTGGGGTCCCGATGGTATCCGTTGTGGAGTACCGCCGCCAGATGCAGCTCCTCCATCAAATTCAGATTGTTGTTGCTGGCAGCGCCGTCGGTTCCCAGCGTCACGTTCAGCCCCAGGTCCAGCATCCGCTGAATGGGGGCGAAGCCGCTGCCCAGTTTCATATTGCTGGTGGGGTTGTGAATCACGCTGACTCCCTTCTCCAGCAGTAGCGCCATATCCTCCTCCGTCACAAAGACACAGTGGGCGGCGGCGGTAGGAGAGTCGAAGGTCCCCAGGTCATAGAACCACCGCGCGGGCGTTTTTCCGTACTTCTCAACGCACTCGTCATGCTCTTTTTTCGTCTCGGAAATGTGGACCTGCATCCGGCCTCCCAGCTCCTTACAGGCGGCGCTGTAGGGACGGACGATGTGCTCAAAGCAGGTGTACTCGGCGTGAATGGCGAAGTCGATCCGGACCCGGCCCTCCGCCGCGCCGTGGTAATCCCGGAAAAGCTGAAGGGACTCTTTGACCCGGAAGTTCTCCTCGTAGGTCTCCTCCTTGTTGAAGCATTGCACCGGGCGGCTGAGGTTCGCCTTGATGCCGCAGGCAATGGCGTTCTCTGCGGCGGTATGGGGCTCGAAGTACATATCGGAATAACTGGTGGTGCCGGTGGCGATCATCTCCAGCAGGGCCAGGTTGTTCCCGGCCTGGATATCCTCCGCCGTAAGGCGGTCCTCAATGGGCATCATCTTCTCAAAGAGCCACTCCTGAAGAGGCAAAGCGCTGCCAACGCCCCGGAGAAGCACCATGGGACTGTGCCCGTGGCAATTGATGAGGCCCGGAAGCAGGAGGCGTCCGGACAGATCCTTCTCCCGGTCATAGACCTCCTGGGGCCTTTCAGTACCGATGTAATCAATTGTGTCACCGTCAATGCCCAAGAAGGCGTCTTCCAGGAAGCGGAAGCCCTGTTCCTGAGCAACCAGGATGCCGCAGTGTTGCAACAGCTGTTTCATAATATAGAAATTCCTCCCCTTTCAAAATAACGACTGCAATCTTCTCCAGATACGCTATAAAAGTCCCTGTAGGTTCTCCCCGCCGTCTCTCAAAGGGAATCGACACTTTTGAGACGCCCACAGGGGGATGGCATGAACGCAAAACTCCTCCGGAACGCCTCTGCGGCGGGAGAATTTTATTATTTTATCATAGCCCCGTTTTCGTGTCAATCGAAGGGAAACAAAGGGGATTGCCCTATCGCGCATTTTAAAAGGGGACCATCGTGTAGGGGCCGCCGCCCTCGGCGGCCTGCCGGCACAAGAATTGGTCCTCACAACGGGCCGCCCAAGGGGCCGGCCCCTACAAAATAAAATCTTAAAATAGGACACTCCCGAAACGAAGTCTCTTTTCAGATTTGAGGGAATTGCGTCTTAACAAAATAAGTAATCCGATTATCGTTAAAACAAGTTGAATTCATAATCTCACATCTCTCTTCCATAGCTAGAGCAGTTCCCAGAAATAATGAGAAAAAGGAGACGAGGACAGAGGTCGCAGAGCAGGACGAAGGACGCAGCTATGCAGCCTCCGGACCGCCGAACTTTTCCCAATATTTTTGGGAACTGCTCTAAATCCATTATAGCACACAGCTATTATGGCTTCAACCTGGCTTTGTAGAAACTGCCAAAGTGATACCTCGGCAACACTTTTTCAAAAGAGACGAAACGGACCTACGGCTCTTCGAAGAAGGACTCCCCCTCCGTTCGCTTCGCTCCGCGCTCAAAGCCGGAGCGTATCGCCCCGGTGGGACAGGCCGTTTTGCACGCTCCGCAGCGAATACACTCCGGACTGTTGATGTCCTTCGTAACCTCCACCGCCATCGGGCAAACGCGCTCGCAGGCTTTGCAGTCAATGCACTTCCTGGCGTCCAGACGCATTTGGAAAAAGCTGAAGCGATTAAACCAGGCGTAGAACGCCCCCAAGGGGCACAGATACCGGCAGAACGGGCGGTGAATTCCCATGGACGCCGCCACGATCACCGCCAGCACCAGGGCCTTCCAGCTGAACAGCGCCCCGGCCAGCTTCCGAAGGGCCGGGTCCGCAATCATCAGGGGAATTCCGCCGCCCAGTGTCCCGGCGGGGCAGATATATTGGCAGAAATAGGGCGGCGTCACCCCGCTTTCCGTCACCGCAAAGGCCGGAAGCAGCACCACCAACACCAACAGGACCATGTATTTTATATACCGGGCGGGACGGTCTACCCGCTTCGGAACCCTGATCTTGGGAACCGGGATTTTATAGAGCAAATCCTGCACCAGTCCAAAAGGACACAACAGGCCGCAGACCGCCCGGCCCAGAACCACGCCGAACAGCATGAGCGTGCCCAGCACATAAAAGGGAAAATGACGCTTCATTCCGCCCACCGCGGCCTGAAGGGAACCGATGGGACAGGCTCCCAGCGCGCCGGGGCAGGAGTAGCAGTTGAGGACGGGGACACAGATGGCCTTCGTGCCGCCGGTGAAAATCTTCCCCTTATGGAAGCCAGCCACATAGCCGTTCAGCAAAGCAGCGGAAAGAAGCTGCACCATCCGCTGGAAGGAAATCCGCCCTTTGGGGGTCCTCCCTTTTACCCGATTCCGATACATTCCAAGCATATTCTCACCGCCTTCCCCAGGACCTCCAAGTGCTCCTGGTTCCACAACCCTACCGCAAGCAGGGTTAGGGCCATTATCAACGTGCCCCAGCGCGCAGCCCATTTACCCCTCAAGGCTAATCTCCGCTTTCCCGCCGGCCTGAAGCACCACGTTCACCGCATCCAGGAAGGTGGCGGACAAGTTCTCCTGCCCGCCGATGATGGCGTCCCCCACAAGGTTTCCGTCGCTGTCCACAAATATGGTCGTTGGAGTGTACATAAGATTCTGACTCAGCTCCAGAAGGTCCTCGCTGCCGGTGATTAGGGTGACGCCCTCAAACCCGGCCTCCTGCAAAACCTCCCGCGCTGTATCCTCATTTCCGTTGCCGTCCAGGCAGACGGTGACCACCTGCGCATTGTCCGGCAGCGCCCCCGCAAAGGCTGCCAAGTCCGGCATCTCCACAATACAAGGACCGCAGCTCAAGGCCCAGAAATTCATCACCGTCACGTCCTTCGCGGCGATGTCGTCCTGTGTGAAGACGCCACCATCCAGAGTATCCGCGGAAAAGGAATGCAAACTGCCCAGAGCGGAGGCCGTCCCGGCCTTTTCCTCCGAGTCCTGAACCGGCGGCGCGTCCGCTTCCGGTTTCTGAGCGGAGGGAGCCTCTGTTTTCCCGGAGCAGCCGGTGGTCAACAGGCCAATGGAAAGCACCGCGCAAAGCAGCAGGGCAAGCATCGTTTTGTTCTTCATGGCAATCGCTCCTCTTTTCAAGTTTTGTGCAAAGCGGGTTCCCGCAGCCGGACGGAGAGACACGCCGCTTTTCTCTTCTACATTATACATATTATCGCATAATGCGCAAGAAGCAAAGGCCACAAACCTGCCAGAGTTTCCCGCAGCTATATGGAAATATTCAGGATTTCTCATCCCCGATTGGAATCGGCGGTATCCAAGCCCTCCAAAAAAACAGATGGCACTCCCAAAGAAGTGCCATCTGCCGGAATTTCATTTCTCTTACAGATCATCTAAATCATCAATCTTCATTTTATCCATCTGTTTTTTTACCCGCCGCTTCTCCCGAGCCGCCCAATAAATGGCCAGCAGCACCAGGGTGGGGATATTCCCAACCAACAAAGTCACCAATACCAGAAGGACGTTTTGGGACACACTGCCGGTATCCATAATATTCAGCACCAGCAGCAGGGATTGCAGGAAAGTCAGCAAGGGCAATACCAGACCAGGCCAGCGGCTTTCCCGCTTGGAGAGAAAAATCTGTAAAAAAATGCCTCCCACCAGAACTACCAGCAGCACGAACAGTACCACAACTATGAGCCTAATAGCAAAATCCATAAGATGGCCTCCACATCATGTTTTTAACTAAATTATTTTTAAAAAGTATTTATTTTTAGAAATCAATACCACAGCTTTATCACTTCTGTCATAAACAGCACATTTTAACAGTGTTTTCAAGGAATACAGTCCATTTTACTGCATCAAAATTCGGAAATACCTAGGGCTTTCCCTTTTCCGAAGCGTTCTCCCGATAAGCGGAAATCAACAGCTTCGCGGTATCAAATTCCAGTTTGCCGTCCAAAGCCAGCCGTTTTACCAGCGAGACATAGGGATCCGCCTCCGTCGTTTCGCTCATGCGGATTTTTTGAATCAGGCGGTCCAACCGCAAACGCACCGTCGGGTAGCTGACGCCGTACTGAGCCGCTACCTCTTTCAAGGAACCGGAGGCCAGCAAGAACCGTTTCGCAAAGGCCCAATCCTCTTCTTCCAGATCCGTCATCCATGGGGGTAACGTTGTCATAGTTCCTCCCCTCCTTTCATAATATTAATATAACTTTTAATTTTATAAAAGTCAAGATTTATTTTTATTTTATTAATTTTAAATAGTCAACGATTCCTGACCCCCGATCCTCACGGGGCATACACTTTGTGAAAGACGCTTCCTTCTCTTTGAAAAATGGGAAAGCAAAGTGTCAAAGGCCATATCATAATTTTTAAAATACTTTCATAAAATCTTACAAGAATTTATTGAAATAGAAAACCGCCCTCTGGGCGGTTTTCTATGGAACTCCCCCTTTAAAAGGGTGCTTCTAAAAATTCTTCCACTTGTGTCAGCGCCGCGCCTACGGCAGCCGGTTCCTCGGGATAGTTACATTCTTTCAAATAGGAGGCATCGGGTCCAAAGGGATTCCGTTCCGCCAACAGCGCCCGGAGCAGTTCTCCAAACTCCCCTAGGCAGGCTCCCACAGGTCCCCCCGCCACAATGTCGCAGTCAAAACCAGTGTGGAGATTGTTCAGCGCCACCGCCAGATATTCCAGATACTCTCGCCAGCTCTCCCGCTTTTCCGGGTCCCCGGCTTGAAGGGCTTCAAAAAAGGAGGCGAGACTCCCTCCGGCCTGATCGGACAGCACCCGGGCAGAACAGTAGGCATCCAGGCAGCCCTCCCGGCCACAGCGGCAGCGGCGGCCTTCCGGTACCAGGGTGCTGTGTCCAAAGGCCCCAGCCCGCAGCCGGTTCCCCAGCCAGGGGCGCCCGTCCCGAAGCACGGCGCCGTGGATACTGTTCCCCAGGGACAAGTAAATCAAGTCCCCGGAGCTGCCCCGGCCTTCCGCCAGGGCAGCGGCGTTGGCGGCGTTGAGAAACCGGCAGGGCCAGGAGAACTGCTCCTGAAACCGGGCCAAGGGCAGGTTCTTCAATTCCAGCTCCTGGGAATCCCGCAGCAGCCCCGCCTCCTCATCCACAGCCCCAGGCAGGGAAATTCCCACCCCCAGCAGCCGGTCTTTGGCCTCGTAGGTCTCCACAAACCGCCGGACCAATCCCCCCAGGTAGCGCATATACACATCCTCCCGAGAGAAGCGGAGGTTGCCCTGGGCTCTTCGCAGCAGGTGTCCATCCAAATCCACCAGCACCACGCCCACGTGGTCCCGGGTCACATCTACGCCCACAGCCACCCGGGCATCCGAAACGGGAACATAGGCCTTGGCCTTTCGGCCACCGGTGGAGGCATAGACCCCGTCCTCCCGGACCACTCCCAGAGCCGTCAGCTCTTTCACATTTTGCAAAATCGTGGGCCAGCTCAGTTCCAACCGGCGGGCCAGTTCCTGCTGGGAAACCCGTCCGCAGGCCAAAATGCAGCGCAGAGTATTGGCCCGGTTGCGCCGTTTTACATCCATATTGCTAGTGGGAGCCGTGGCCATGGACCTTCATCTCCTGTCAGTTTTATAAAGGCTTTATAGTAATTATAGCGGATTTTGAGGCAAATAGCAAGTCTTTTTCAGCGGAATTCCCCAAGTCTTTTCCAAACATTGCAAAACTTGGGGGATTTTGACCGGATAAGCCGTTGATTCCGCCGGGGGTCTGTGATAAGATAGAAGGACATCCCCAGGATTTGGGATCAGGCTGCCGTTTCTCCGGGCTCCGCTTTCCAACTTCTCCACCAAAGTGCCCCTGCTTTCATGAAATGGAGGTTTCTTATGAAAGAACAACTTGCCCCATTCCTGGAGTCCCTTCAAGAATCTCCCGTCATCGCCGCTGTGAAAAGCGAGGAGGGCCTGACACGGGCGCTGGAATCGGAGTGCGCCGCTGTCTTCCTTCTCCAAGGCACCATCCTCAACATCGCGGAGCAGGTACGGCGCATCCGGGACAGCGGCAAGCTGGCCTTTATCCACACGGACCTGATTAACGGTTTGGCCGTCCGGGACATCACGGTGGACTTTCTCCACGAGACCACCCAGGCCAGCGGGATCATCTCCACCCGTTCCGCCCTCATTCAACGGGCCAACGAGCTGGGCCTTCTCACCATCCGTCGGTTTTTCCTTCTGGACTCCATGTCCTTCGACAGCATCCTGCACCAAGGCTGCCAGGCCGACGCCGTGGACATCCTTCCCGGTACCATGCCCCGGGTCATCAGCCGCCTCTGCGGCCATTTGGACCAGCCGCTGATCGCCAGCGGCCTGCTGGTGGACAAGCAGGACGTGATGGCGGCCCTGTCTGCCGGCGCCTCGGCGGTGTCCACCACCTGTGAGGAGCTGTGGTTCGCCTGAGCCCCTCGGCAAAGAAACGCTCATTCACCCCTGGGAAAAGGAGCGAGCGGAGGAATGTCCTCCGCTCAAAAACAGGCGCGTGAGATGAGTTCCCTCCTGAAAGCAACCCTGTCAGCCCCCTTTGAGGGGGCTTTTTCGCGCAAATCCGGCCCGTTCTCCCAGCCTCAGGGGCCCTTCAGCGCCTCAATCTCCGCCGCCGAGAGGAAGCGCCACTTTCCCGGAGGCAGGTCCCCCAGCTCCAGGGTGTGCTCCCGCACCCGGCGGAGGCGCTCCACCGTCAATCCGCAGGCGGCGCACATCCGCCGGACCTGACGGTTTTTCCCCTCGTGAATGGTGACGGAAATCCGCGCGGTTCCAGCTCCCTGACGGAGAACCCGGACCCCGGCGGGACGAATGGGCTCCTCCCCCAGCTCCCGCAGCCCCGCCAGGCGCTCCGCCGCCCCCTCTACCGGACCCCGGACCCAGACATGATAGGTCTTTTCCGCCTCTCCGCCCGGATGCGTCAGCCTCTGGGTCAGATCCCCGTCATTGGTCATGAGCAGCAGCCCCTCAGAATCCAGGTCCAACCGGCCCACCGGATACACCCGGGCCCCGCAACCCTTCACCAGGTCCGCCACCGTTTTCCGGCCCCGCTCGTCGGACAGGGTGGTAACGAAGCCCCGGGGCTTATTCAGCACCAGGGTGACGGTTTTCCTCCGGGGCTCCAAGGCCCGGCCATCCAGGCGGATTTCATCGGCTTCCGGGTCGGCCTTGTCTCCCAGCACGGAAATCTTGCCGTTGATGGTGACCCGTCCGGCCTCTATGTACCCCTCTGCCGCCCGCCGGGAACAGACCCCGGCGGCAGCGAGAAGCTTTTGCAGTCGCTCCTTCATCGCTCCTCCTTATCGGAAGCTTCGCAGTTGGTTCAAGGCGGACGTCACTCCGGGAGCCACTGTTTCGCCGCAGAGAAGGCCAACGCGCCCTACCTCTGTTCCGTCCACGGTGAACACCGCCTCTCCCACCCGGGCGCCCGCCCGGAGAGGGGCCGTCAGTTTCCCGTCCAGGCGGACATCGGTCTCCAGCCGCTCCCCTGTCGCCAGAGGCCAGGAGAAGCTGTCCGCCGCCACCAGGGGCACCCCGGCGCAAACGCCGCCCTCCACCTCCGCCTGGGCCAGAACCCCGCCCAGCCGGGCCGCCCGGCAGGCGGGATAGGTTTGAAAGCCGTACTCATAGAGACTCTGGTGGTCCGCCCAGTCGTTGCCATCCTGCAGTGTTACTGCGATGAGCCGCTGACCGTTTCGCTCCGCACAGCTCACCAGCGTCCGCCCTGCCGCCCGGGTGTACCCGGTCTTCAGACCCAGGCAGCCGTCCAGAAGGGAGAGCAGCTTATTGTGGTTCGTCATCGTCCGGCCCTGGGCCGTCACCGTTCGGGTAGAGGCGATGCGGACCAGGGTCGCGTTCTCCATGGCCGCCCGGGCCAGCAGCGCCATGTCCCGGGCGGTGGAATAGTGGTTCTCGTCGTCCAGACCGTTGGGATTGGCAAAGGAGGTGTCCTCCATCCCCAGGGCCAGGGCCGTGTCGTTCATCCGCTCCACGAAGCCCTCCACACTGCCGCCCACGTGCTCCGCCACCGCTACCGCCGCGTCGTTTCCGGAACAGAGCAGCAGTCCGTAGAGAAGGGTCTCCAGGGTCAGTTCCTCCCCCTCTTTTAAATACATGGCGGAGCCCTCAGTATAGGCGGCCTCCCGGCTCACCCGCACGGTGTCGGACAGGCGTCCGTCCCGGATGGCCACCAGGGCCGTCATAATCTTGGTGGTGCTGGCGATCAGCATCCGGGTCCCCGCGTTTTGCTCATAGAGAATCCGTCCACTGTCCGCGTCCATCAGGCAGACGGCGGAGGCGGAGGTCTCCACCGCCTGGGCCCGCCCCGACAGCAGGCAAGCCAACAGCGCCGCCAGCGTCCCGGTCCGCCGGAGGAATCGTTTCCACACAGGTCATCACCTCGTTTGCACAACAGTGATGCTAGTATGCCCCGTAGGTGGAAATGTATGTTTCATTTGGGGAAAAGGCTTGATTTCTTTCTGCAAGCCTCTATCAGGCAAGGTCTTGCTGGCTCTCTTTTTCCGCCTGTTTTTTGTCCAGGAATCGCTCCGCCTTGTCCATCAGGTCCGGCACCATCTCCACGATGCGGTCCACGGTGGACACCGGCGGCACCGCCACCGGCAACACCCGGGTGACGCCGTCCTTGATGATGAGGAAGGCCACGGGGTCGATCTTCACCCCCGCGCCGCCGCCGCCGCCAAATTGATGGGGCTGGGCCTTACCGTAGCCCCCGCCGCCGCTGCCAAAGGCGAAGTTTACCCGGGAAATGGGAATCAGGGTCACTCCGTCAGGGGTGGAAATGGGCTGGCCCACAATTGCGTTGGTATCCACCAGCTCGTGAATCTTGTCGATTGTGTCCCGCATCAGCTCACTGACCGGCTGCTTCTTATCCATCGTATTCTCCATCTCACTCGTCCTTTCTCCATCATATGAACCGCATACACCAAGGATCACCGGATCTCAGCTCTCTTCTAAAACGCCGGCCTGGGGTGACTCCTTCTCCGCCGGCGGCTCGCTTTTGGGCTTCTTCATCTTCGGAGGGCGGGTCTTGCAGCGCTTCCGCCAGCGAAGGAACCAGCCCAAAGCCGGAAACGCCATGCCAAAGCCCACCGCTAGCAGTGTACCAACCCGGAAGGAAATCCCCGCCTCCCCCTCCGCCGCTACGGCAGAGGCAGTGAAATCCACGTCGGTGTAAATCCGGGGATCCGGAATATCCAGCAGCCGTTCCAGCTGAGGCATTCCCGCCCAGACAGCCGCCTGTATCTTCCCCAGAGCTTCTGCCGCCGCCGCAGGGTCCTCCTGCCCTCCCAGGACCAGAGACAGCCGCAGCGGCCGGACCCGGACGCCCCGGCCAATCCGTTTCAATGCCCGGCCCAGCGCCGGGAGCAGGGTCCTCAGGGCGTCCTTTCCGTCCTCCAGGGTGAAGGAGAAGGATTTCTTCCCCTTGGACGGTTTGGGTGGTTTCGGTTTCTTCTCCTTGGGAGGCTTTTTCGGTTTGGACTTCCTGGCGGGGAGAATGTGCAGACGCAGGAGGCCAAATTTTACGTCCAAACGGAGGTCCCCTCCGCCAAAGGCCACCCAGACACCCACTCGGGTCCAGAGCAGTACAACCGTCAGCAACAGGACCACCGCCAATATCCACAGCCATACCATGGACAGCGCCTCCCTTCCTCAGAGTCCGCGTTCCCGCCTGCGGCCTTCCCTTCCGGAGAACATTCCGCCGGTTCCGGCTACGCTTACTCCGTCTCCTCCTCCGCCCCTTCGGCGTCCACGATCTCCCCGTGTTCTCCCAGGCGCATCTGCACTTCGTCTTCCGGCTCCGCCAGAGTCTCCAGCTCCGGCAATTCCTCCAGGCTGTTCAGGTGAAAGGCCCGGAGAAACTGCTTCGTGGTCCGGTACAGCCGAGGACGGCCCGGCGCCTGTAGCCGCCCGCACTCCTCAATGAGGTCCCGGTTCAGCAGCAGGCTCATCGTATAGGCGCTGTCCACCCCCCGAATCTGATCCACGTTGGCCCTGGTGGTGGGTTGGTAATAGGCGATGATGGTCAGGGCCTCCAGGGCGGGCTGGCTGAGCTTCGCGGGCTTGCGGACCTCCAGCGCCCGGTGAACCGCGTCCCCATACTCCGGGGCGGAGCAGAGCTGCCAGCTGTCGTCCATCTGGGACAGCCGGATGCCCCGGCGCTCAAAGGCGTAATGGTCCCGCAGATTCTGAAGGGCCCGCTCCACTGCCGGGCGGGCCAGCTCCAGCGCCCCGCAGAGGCGCTTTACCTGCACGGGCTCGCCGGAGGCGAAGAGAATCGCCTCTACGGCGGACTCAATTTCCTTACGTTCCATCTGGGTTCTCCTTGTGACAGCCCGCAGCCCTCCCCCATTTCCGGGAGAGGGGATTGGGAATCTGATATTTGGAATACGGCGGTTTCTCCGTCTCCCGGCCGGCGGGCCGAAGCGGAAACGTCCTCATTCCTGATCTTATGTATCTTTGTTGTTAAGGCCTGGAAAACACCGATCAAAGCTGATTCCGGACGCCGCCCCTCTCCGGGCGGTCCTATCCGCCTCCGGCCTTCCGGCGGCTATTAAAGGGACTCCGGGGTCTCCCCCGCCGGGGCGGGCTCCGGCAGCTCTCCAATCTGGCGAACAGTACACTCGGACTCCGAACCGGTCAATTGCAGCACATGGGACCGGCACAACTCCAGCACCGCCAGAAAGGTCGCCACAATCTCGCTGCGGCTCCGGCTGCCCCGGAAGAGCTGGCGGAAGCGGGTGATTCCCTGGTCCCGCAGGCGGCGGAGAATTTCCAGCGCCTTGTGCTCCACGGGATAGGGCTCATGCCGGGCGATGTCCCGGAAGGCCGCCTGGGGAGGCGGAAGCCGCCGCTCCGCCCGGGTCTGGAGCTCCGCCATGGCCCGAAACAGGTCCCGGGGCTGGTGCCCATACTCCACGTTCTGTCCCTGGTCCAAAAGCTCCGGGCCCCGGACCAGGCTGTTCCGTCCATACTCCCCCAGGGGACCCAGACGCTCCGCCAGGGCCTTGATATAGGCATAGCTCTCTCCCCGGCGGCGCTCCTCCAGGGATTGAATCAGGGCTTCCATCTCGCTCTTGGCCTCCTCGTCCTCTATGGACAGAAGCATCCGGGTCTTGAGATAGACCAGATGGGAAGCCATGGCGGCAAACTCGCTGGCCACTTCCAGGTCCAGCTGCTGCCGCCGCTCCAGCCAGGTCAGATACTGGCCACAAATCAGAGAGATGGAAATCTCCTGGATTTCCATCTTATTCTTACTCAGCAAAAAAAGGATCAGGTCCAGGGGACCCTCAAAGTCCTGCAATTCCTCGGACCGGGAATGGACCACCTTTTCCAGTTTGAACACAGGGGTTTCGATAGAGGAATCCTCCCTTCTCAGCGTTGTGCTTCATAGGATATGTAACATAAAGGGAAGTTCAAAAAAGAACCAGAAAATCTCTATGACGGCCCTGCTCATAAGGTCCCCGAGAAGACCGAGCCAGCTCAGGGCCAGCAGCAGGAGCATACCGTAGCGCTCATAGCGCATCAGGCCGAAGTAGGCCCGGTCCGGCAGAAAGGCCCCCAGGACCTTGGCCCCGTCCAGAGGCGGGACCGGCAACAGATTGAACACACCCAGGCCGATGGACAAAATGGCCACATCATCGTTCAAAAAACGGTACAGGCGATAGGCAAAGCAGGTCTCGGTGGTTATCCTGCCCACTAAAACATGGTTGCTGAAGGTGATGGCCAAAAAAGCCAGCAGGAAGTTGGACACTGGCCCCGCCAGGGCGGTGAGGGCCATGCCCCGCTTGGGCTTTTTAAAATACCGGGGATCCACCGGCACGGGTTTGGCCCAGCCAAACCCCACCGCCAGCATCATGGCAAGGCCCAGCCAGTCGATATGCCGCAGAGGGTTCAGGCTCAGGCGATGGCGGTCCCGGGCCGTAGGGTCTCCCAACGCATAGGCCGCCAACCCGTGGCAAGTCTCGTGAACCGTCAGGCAGAGGAGAACGGCCAGGACCCGCGTCAGTGTCGCTTCCAGCCAATTCCAGTCGATGGAGCGGATGAGGCCGTTGAAATCCATGGTCCTCCTCCTTTCAGAGTCGTTTCATTATAGCAGTTTCCGGAGGAAAATACAAGGGAAACCGTGAAAAAGGCCCGCCGGAGACGGCGGACCTCGGATCAGATATTTTTCTTAATGGTATTGATGGCCCCCTTCTCCAGGCGGGAGACCTGGGCCTGGGAGATGCCCACCTCGGCGGAGACCTCCATTTGGGTCTTCCCCTCGTAAAACCGCAGAGACAGAATCCGCCGCTCCCGGTCATCCAAACGCTTCAGGGCGTCCTTCAGGGCGATGCGGTCCGTCCAATGCTCGTCGGTGTTCCGGGTGTCCCGGACCTGATCCATGACGCAGAGGGCGTCGCCGCCGTCGGAGTACACCGGCTCATAGAGGGACACCGGGTCCACGATGGCGTCCATGGCAAAGACCACGTCCTCCCGGGGGATGTCCAGTTCCTTGGCGATCTGCTCCACCGTGGGCTCCCGCTGGGTCTCGGAAATCAGCCGCTCCCGGACCTGGAGTACCCGGTAGGCCGTGTCCCGCATGGACCGGGAAACCCGAATGGCGCTGTTGTCCCGGAGATAGCGGCGGATTTCACCGATAATCATGGGCACGCCGTAGGTGGAGAACTTCACCGGCTGGTTGATGTCAAAATTGTCGATGGCTTTGATGAGGCCTACGCAGCCCACCTGGAAGAGGTCGTCGGCGTTCTCCCCCCGGCGGTCAAAGCGCTGGATCACCGACAGCACCAGCCGCAGATTCCCCTCAATGAGCTGACGGCGGGCCTCCTGGTCTCCCTCTTTGGTCCGGCGGAGCAGCGCCATGGTCTCCTCGTTCTTCAAAACCTTCAGCTTGGCGGTGTTTACCCCCGCGATCTCGACTTTTCCCTGCATGAAAGCCGCCCCCTTGCATATCCTTCCAATCGGACGGGCGGCCCTGCGCCGGTCCCGCACCGTAAGATCAGTATCTCCCGAGGCCTTTTTTCCTATACTGGGACCTTTTGTCATAACCTGTATTTCCTCTCCGGGAATAGGACGGCCCGGTAGAGGCATAGGCTGTTTCCAGGAAAGGGGGGACGGCCATGCAGTGCCGGTTCCGGGACCTCCGGCGGAAGGAGGTCATCAACATCAACGACGGTTCCCGCCTGGGGCTCGTGGCGGACATCGATCTCCGCATCCCCGAGGGTCAGGTCGCCGCCATCGTGGTCTACGGGCCCGCCCGGTTCTTCGGTCTCTTTGGCCGGGGCGAGGAGTTTTATATCCCCTGGGACTGCATTCAGCGGATCGGGGACGACATCATCCTCATCGACAAGCCCTTCCAGCGGAGGGACCCCCGCCTGGAGCGAAAGCGGCGGGTGTGAGGCGTTGAAAAAGCCCGGGCCGGAGGAAATCCTCCGGCCCGGGTTGTCTGTTTTTCCGCGCAGCCATCCGGCCATCCTTTTTCACAGGTTTCCACACATGCGCCCCCGCCCGGGCGGCTGTTCATAAGACGGCAATTCCAGCTTGTAGGGAAAACATGGCGTCCAAAGAACCGATTCCGCCATTCCTCGCTTCCCAAGGCAAACGGCAGGGCAAGCAGGTCAAACGTCAACGGCAAAGCGGCGTTCTCTTGGCGGCAAACCGGCCGGCAGGAATGGGACGCCTCCAAAAAGCAAGGCCGGCTTTGCTTTTTAACCTGAACACATTCATCCCAGCTCCTCCCGCAGGAGCTCCAAAAACAGCTCCATAGCCGGAGTAACCCACCGCCCTTTCCTCCAGGCGCACAGCGCCGGAGCGGGGACGCCGGAGACCGGCGCCCGCAGCTCCACCAGCCGCCCGTCTGCCAGCTCCTCCGCCGCCGCGAACCGGGGCAGGTAGGTGAAGCCCAGGCCGCTCATGACACAGCGCTTGATGGTCTCAATGCTCCAGAGCTCCAGCGTCGTGTCCAGCTCAATGTTCCGCTGACAGAGATACTCTTCCAGCCGGCGGCGAAAAATGCTATCCGGCTCGTCGGTGACCAGAGAAACGGCTTTTCGCTGGCCCGGAGTCGTAAAATCCGTCTCGGCAAAATCTGGGGCGGCCAGGAGCACAATGGGATAGGACCCCAAGGACTCCACCTCCAGGGCCCCCCGGTTCCAATCCATATCATAGCCCACTCCCAGGTCACATTCCCCCGTCCGGACATTGTCCGCGATCCGCATGCAGTTGCGGCTCCGAATCACCAGGCGCACCTGGGGCGCCCGCTCCCGAAACGCCCGTATTACCGGCTGCATCCGGTAGCACAGCAGCGTCTCTCCCAGGTCCACCCGCAGCGTCCCTCCCGGCTTCCGGTCCTCCCGTCCGCTCTCCAGCAGCCGGTCTGCCGCCGCCAGCAGCTCCCGGGCCTGGGGCAGCGCCCGCCATCCCGCCTCCGTCAAGGTCATTCTCCGCCCCACCCGCTCGAACAGGGGGACGCCCATCTCCTCCTCCAGCTGCTGGATCTGGGCGGTAACGGTGGACTGGGCATAACCTAGATACTCCGCCGCCCGCTGGTAGCTCCCCCGGTCCACCACGGCCTGAAAGGTCCTCAAATTTCGAAGCTCCATAGGTCCATCCTCTTTCATCGGTTTTATTGATATTATACTTCGAAAACTTCTGCTTTTCAAATGAATCTTTTTTTGCTATGATGAATGTATCTCACACGAAGGATGGTAGATCATATGCCGATCACGCTGATTCCCCCGTTTTTGCTCTACTGCTATGTAGGCGCAATCACTCCCGGCCCCGCCAACCTCTGCATCCTCTCCACGGCCCTGCGCTATGGGCGGGCAGCGGCGCTTCGGCAGTGGCGGGGCCTTCTGGCCGGGTTTTTCCTCGTCTCCATGGCCTCCGTACCGGCCGCCTGGTTTTTGAGCGCGATATTGAATCAATACGCAGGACTGCTGTCCTGGGTGGGCGCGGCCTATCTGCTCTGGATGTCCTGGCACACCCTTCGCTCCTCCGCCGGGCCCGAGGACGGCGTGCCGGAGGCTCCCGGTTTCTGGTCCGGCCTGCTGGTGAATCTGACCAATGTAAAGGTTATGCTCTTCTGCCTGATGGCTCTGGTCTCCTTTGTCCTGCCTTATGCCAGTTCTTTCTGGCCTTTGCTGACGGTAGGGCTTTTTCTCCCCTTCACGGGACCTTTGGCCAATCTGGTCTGGCTGTTTGCGGGTGCGGCGCTGCAAAGGCTCTTTGAAGGCCACCGCAAAGCCGTGGACCGCGTTTGCGCCGCGTCCCTGGCCCTCTGCGCCGTGTCCCTTCTCCTGTGAAGATCTTTTTGACGGCCTGCACAAAAAGTCTTTCTGCTTTTGGCAAGCGAAACCGCCCGGACCTTCGTCCGGGCGGTTTTCTGTCTCTATTCGTTCACACCTTTCCCAGGCGGCGGTACATGGTCTTCTTCACCGCCCGGAGGATGTTCTCATAGCCGGTGCAGCGGCACAGATGGCCGGAGAGAAGTTTCCTCAGCTCTTCGTCTGTGTACTCCTTTCCACTCTCCAGAATCTCCACCGCCGTCAGCAAAAACCCCGGCGTACAGAAGCCGCACTGAATGGCCGCTTCGTCCACAAAGGCCTGCTGTATATCGCTGAGCTCCCCGTTGGGGCCCAGAAGGCCCTCCAGGGTTCGAACCCTTTTCCCTTGCGCCCAAACGGCCAGGTAAATACAGGAGTTAAAGGCCTCTCCGTCAATGAGGACGTTGCAGGCCCCGCACTCCCCCACCTCGCAGCCCTTCTTCACGCTGGTCATCCGGAAATCGTTGCGCAGCAGGTCGGTGAGGCTGGCCCGGACGTCCACCGTCCGCTCCACATCCTCGCCGTTGAGGTTGAAACGAATCGTTTCGTACTGAATCTTGTGTTTTTCCATTAAAACGCACCTCCCGCCAGTCTCACGGATTCGATAAAGGCCCGTTTGGCGCTCTCCACGGCAATGTGGAGGCGGAAGTCCTTGGCCGCCCGCCAGGAGTCCCGGGGATGGATGTCCTCCTTCACCGCCTGGGCAAAGCGATCTGCCAAGTCCATGGTCAGCGGCTGTCCCGCCGCCGCTTTCTCCGCCGTCCCGGCCCGCAGGGGCACAGGCCCTGCCACGCCGAAGGCAACCCGGGCCCGCTCCACCGTTTTCTTATCCGCGGAGAGGCGAACATTGACGGAGGTCCCCAAAGTGGCGATATCCATGGCATTGCGCATGGCGTACTTGATATAGTGTCCAAAACAGCGCTCATAGCTCTCCTTGGGGATAAGAATGGCCGTCTGAATCTCCCCCTCCCGGAGATCTACCTTCCCCGCTTTGATGTAGAACTCCTGAATAGGCTGACGGCGGACACCCTCCGGCCCCGTCAGCTCCACCACGGCGTCCCAGGCAAACAGGGTCGAGGCGGAATCGGCGGACGTCACGCCGTTGCAGGTATTCCCTCCGATGGTTCCAATGTTGCGAATCTGGGGCCCGCCCACTTGATCCACGGCCTCTCCCAGAACGTTGATGTACTTCTGAATCAGGGGGTCCCGGGTGATATGCGAAAAGCTGGTCAGGGAGCCGATGCGCAGAGTACCGTCTTCCTCCATGGACACCCCCCGGATTTCATCCAAGGCCTGAATGGAGATCAGCTCCGCTCCGGCTCGCTTTCCCTCCCGCATCTGGACCAGCACATCGGAGCCTCCGGCGATGATTTGAGCCTCGGGATGGGCCAGGCGGAGGGCCACGGCGTCCTTTACACTCTTGGCCTGATATAAGGCTTTCATGTCATACATAGACATACTCCTTTTTAGATATGAGATCGAAATAGAGGATACGGAGATGGCGAACGAGGAGAAACCGGGTTTGAACCGAAACGCCTGTCTCCGATCTTCTCCCTCTCATCTATTCTTCAATGAGTTTGGCTTCCTTGAATTTCCGGTACAAGCTGTGAGGCGTAATGGGGCAGGCCTCCATGGCCACGCCGGTGGCGTTCAAAATGGCGTTCCGAATGGCCGGCGCGCCGGAGCAGGCCGGAGGCTCTCCCAGGGCCTTGGTGCCGTAAGGCGACGTGGGCTCCGGATTTTCCACAAAGCCAACCTCCAGGGCGGGATGGTCCATGAAGGTGGAGAGCTTATAATCCAGCAGGTTGTTGTTCAGAGGTTTGCCGGTCTTCTCGTCGAACTTCAGCTCCTCCGAGAGGCCATAGCCAATGGCCATGGACATGCCGCCGTGAACCTGGGCCTCCGCCAGGGCGGGATTGATGAGGGCGCCGCAGTCGTGGACGTTCACCAGGCGCAGCAGCTTCACCTTGCACATGGGGATATCCACTTCCACTTCCGCGAAGGAGCAGCCGAAGGAATAGGCGTTGGACTTGATCTGGGCGGTGGTCTCGGCGGTGATGTGGCGGCTGCTCTCCAGAGAATAGAGGCTCTCCGTGGCCAGATCGCCCAGGGATTTCAGGATTCGCCCGTCACCCTTGCGGACGATCTGCCCGTCCACCAGATCCAAATTGGACACGGGCATCCGGGTCTGTTCATGGGCCACGTTCAGGATGCGCTCCCGGAGGGCCATGGCCGTCTGCATAATGCTGAAGCCGCCGATGTAAGTCTGCCGGGAGGCGTAAGCCCCGGTGCCGAAGGGGGTAATGTCGGTGTCCTGGGTGGAGACCACATGGACATCCTCCAGGGGAATCCCCACTGCGTCGGCCACCATCTGGGAATAGGCCGTATCGCAGCCCTGGCCGATCTCCGTCTCGCCGGTCTGGAACTGGAGGGAGCCGTCCTGGTTCAATACCATACGGCAGGAGGAGGACTCCAGGGAGATGGGCCACACGGCGGTATTGTACCAGAACACCGCCAGCCCCACGCCCCGGCGGACCGGGCCGGTCTGGTTCTGGTATTCCTCGAACTTCTTCTGATAATCCAGCGTCTCCAGGGCCTTGTCCATGCACTGGTTGAAGGTGTCGGTGCAGAGCTCGTTTTTCGAGAAGCCGTCCACATAGCCCATGGGCATCAGGTTCTTCCGGCGGAAGGCCAGGGGCGACATGCCGATGGCCTTGCAGATGTCGTCAATATGGCTCTCCCCGGCAAACATGGCCTGGGGAATACCATAGCCCCGCATGGCTCCCGCCGAGGGGCGGTTTGTGTACACAGTCCAGCTGTCGCACTCCACGTTGGGGCAGGGATACAGCTGGGGGAAGGCGTTCATGCCCTTGGCCACAATGCCGTGACCGTGGGAGGCGTAGGCCCCCTGATTGGAGAAGGCCTCCAGCTTCCGGGCCACCAGCGTGCCGTCGGGCCGGACGTAGGAGACGATATGTGTGCGGATGGCGTGGCGGACCCGGTTGGAGACGAAGGTCTCCTCCCGGCTGCACTCCAGCTTCACCAGACGCCCGCCCACCTGGACGGAGCACCAGGCGCACAGGGGTTCGTAGAGGGCGTCCTGCTTATTGCCAAAGCCGCCGCCGATGTAGGGCTTCAGGATGCGGACCTTCCCCCAGGGAAGCCCCAGGGCCTGACCCACCACCCGGCGAACGATGTGGGGAATCTGCGTGGAGCTGACCACCACCACCCGGCCCGCCTCCTCATAGGCGAAACAGCCGTGGTTTTCGATGTGGCAGTGCTGAACTGTGGGGGTGTCGTACCACCCCTCCACCTTGATGAGGCCGGGCTCCTGCCGGGCGGTCTCATAGTCCCCCCGGCGGACGTCGGAGTGGGCCAAAATGTTGTTTTTGTAACGCTCCTGAATCTGAGGCGCACCGTCCTTCATGGCCTCCTGGACGTCCAGAACGAAGGGCAGCTCCTCGTACTCCACCCGGATGGCCCGAACCGCCTGGGCCGCCGCCACCTCGTCCCTGGCGATGACCACGGCCACCTCGTCGCCGTAGTACCGCACGTGCCGGTTCAGAAGCTTCCGGTCCGCCACATCCTGGTGGCCGGGGTCCGTGGACCAGGGGTGGCCCGCCGTGGGAAACTCGATATCCGGAACATCAAAACAGGTCAAGACCTTGACAACGCCGGGGATGGCCTCCGCCGCCGCGGTATCCACGTCCTTCACGAAACCGTGGGCGATGGTGGAATGACAGATTTTCGCGATCAGCGCCTCCCGGCCGCAGAGGTCGTCCATGTATTTGGCCCGACCCGTAGCCTTTTCATAAGCGTCCACCCGGGTGACGCTTTTGCCGACGCATTTGCTCATAGGGTGCCCTCCTTTTGTTGCGTAATTTGGGAAAATGGGGTATACTAAATCTTCAAAACAGAAACGATGGGAGTGATGAAACCATGGCTTTAAACCTTGGCTGCATAGTTATGGCGGCGGGAAACGCCCGGCGCTATGGGGACAACAAGCTGGCCGCCGGCCTGGAAGGCCGCAGCCTGATTCTGCGGGCCCTGGAGGCGGTTCCGGCGGAAGTCTTCCACCAGATCACAGTAGTGAGCCAATACCCGGAAATTCTGGACCTCACGGAGCAGTTCCGCTTCTCCCCCGTCCGGAACGAACACCCGGACTGGGGCATCAGCCATACCATCCGCCTGGGGCTGGAGACTTTGGGGGATTGCGGCGGGGCCATGTTCCTGGTCAGCGACCAGCCCCTTTTGCGGCGTGAGAGCGTCCGGGCCCTGGCGGAGCTGTGGCTGAATCAGCCGGAGAAGATTGCCGCCCTGGCCCACGACGGCGTCCGGGGAAATCCCTGCGTCTTCCCCGCCCGCTTCTTTCCGGAGCTTCTGGCCCTCCGGGAGGACCACGGGGGAAACACCGTCATCCGCCGGCACGAGGAAGACCTCGTCCTCCTGGAGGCGGCGGAGGCGGAACTGACGGATGTAGATACGCCGGAGGCGCTTCAAAAATTGAAAATTAAACTCACTAAGAGCCGGAATTCCTAACCGGGGGACGACGGGTAAACATCCCGTAAGGCCTCCTCGACTTCCGGATTACAGAGTCCGGCGGCATATTCCGCCAGCCACGCGGCGGCGTCCGGAAAACGATCCCCCAGCAGTTCCACCGCCCGCCGGAACTCCCACTCCTGCCACTCCCGCTCCCGGAAGAGACAAGCGGGCGCCACCTTGGGAAGACGGGCCTTCACCCACTTCGGCGGCAGCCGGGAAAAGGCGCGGCGCGCCGCCTTGATGTTCGCCGCGTTCTGGCTGAGGCAGCCGGTTTCCAGGAGCTCTCGGAGCACCGCTTCTGCCACTCCTTCCGGGAGATCCTGGGGAGTGGAGAGTTTTTCATAGGCCCCCGGCTCTATCCGGTCCATTCGCTCCATCAGCCGGAGCTCATAGGCGTTTTTCACTTTCGGGCGTAAGGCGTATCCGCCAGAGGCAGCGCCGTCCGCCGCTTCCCGTCCAGACGGTAATAGGCCTCCGCGATGGCCGGCGCCGTGGGAATCGAGGTAATCTCTCCAATGCCGATGGCTCCGCAGGCCACATCCAGCCCCTCTTTCTCCACAATGATGGGCACGATCTCCGGAATCTGGTTAGCCCGGAACAGGCCCAGGGTACCGAACTTCACGCTGGGCTTACAGTCGGCCAGGGGATAGCGCTCCGTCAGGGCAAAACCTATGGACATGACCACGCCGCCCTCAATCTGTCCCTCCACGGACAGGGGATTCACCGCCTTGCCCACATCGTGGGCGGCCACGATCTGATTCAGCTTTCCGTCTTCGTCCAAAACACAGACCTGGGTGGCGTAGCCGTAGGCAATGTGGCTGACGGGGTTGGGCACATCGGCCCCCAGGGGGTCCGTCTTGCCCAGATACTCGCCGTAGAACTCCCTTCCGTTCAGGGCGGACAGGCCGCCCTCCTCCAGGGCCGCTTTCAGTCCTTCACAGGCCCGGCGGCAGGCCTCGCCGGTGAAGAGGGTTTGCCGGGAGCCGGAGGTGGTACCGGAATCCGGGGCGGAATAGGTGTTGGACCGCTCGTAGACCACATCCCCGGGGCCCAGCCCCGTCTGGTCGCAAATCATCTGCGTCAGCACGGTGCCCAGCCCCTGGCCGATGCAGGAGGCCCCGGCGAAGATGTGAACCTTGCCGTCCTCCACCACCAGCCGGACCCGGCCGGTGTCCGGGATGCCCACACCCACGCCGGCGTTCTTCATGGCGCAGGCGATTCCGGCGTACTTGGCCTTCTCGTAGTAGGGCTTCACCGCCTCCAGGGTCTCCACCAATCCGGTGGACTCGTCCACAATCTGACCATTGGGCAGCTCCTGCCCCGGCCGGATGGCATTGCGGTAGCGGATTTCCCAGGGGCTGATACCCACCAGCTCCGCCATCTCGTTTAACAAGCTCTCAATGCAAAAGCAGGTCTGGGTAACGCCAAAGCCCCGGAAGGCGCCGGCGGGGGGATTGTTGGTGTAATAGGCCCAGCCGTCAATCTCGAAGTTCTGGTAATTATAGGGCCCGGCGGCGTGGGTACAGGCCCGCTCCAGCACCGGCCCGCCCAGGGAGGCGTAAGCGCCGGTGTCGGCGATGACCTCAGCGGCCACGCCCTGGATAATGCCGTTCCCGTCGCAGCCCAGGGAGAACTCCATCTCCATGGGGTGCCGCTTGGGGTGGATCAGCAGACTCTCCGCCCGGCTGAGCTTCACCTTCACCGGACGTTTGGTGAGATAGGCCACCAGGGCGGCATGGTGCTGAACCGTCACGTCCTCCTTGCCGCCGAAGCCGCCGCCCACCAGGCAGTTCTGAACCTTTACCTTCTCCGCCGGGAGACCCAGCATCCCCATGATCTCGTGCTGGGTGTCGTAAGCGCCCTGGTCCGTGGAGAGCACCAGAACCCCATCCCCGTCGGGCCGGGCCACGGCGCACTCCGGTTCCAAAAAGGCGTGCTCCGTCCAGGGGGTGGAAAAGCGCCGAGTCAGAATATGCCGGCTCTTGGCAATGGCCTCCGCCGGGTTGCCCCGCTGGATGTGCCGGTGGGCCATGAGGTTCCCCTCCCGGTGAACCAGGGGCGCGTCCGGCAGCATGGCCTCCCGGGGGCTGCGGACCATGGGCAGCTCCTCATAATCCACCTTCACCAGCTCCTTGGCTCGGGCCAGGGTCTCCTGGTCCTCCGCGGCCACAAGGCAGATGGCGTCGCCCAAATAGTGGGTGATATCTCCCACGGCAATCATGGTGTCCCAGTCTTTTTTCAGATGGCCCACCTTATTGCTGCCGGGAATATCGGCGGCGGTGAAGACCCCTACAACACCGGGCAGGGCCCTGGCCTCCTCCGTGTGGATGGCCAGAACCCGGGCCCTGGGATAGGCGGAGCGAACGGCGCTGGCGTAGAGCATGCCATCCAGATACACGTCGTCGGGATAGACGCCGGTTCCGGTGACCTTCTCCTCCACATCCACCCGGGGTACCCGGGCGCCCAGAGACCAGTCGGCGGGAGACGGGGGCACCTCCCCGGCGCGGAACAGCTCTGCCGCCAGCAGGATGGCGTCGATAATCTTCACGTAGCCGGTGCACCGGCAGATGTTATTCCGGATGGCGAAGGCCGCCTCCTCCCGGGTGGGATTCGGATTCCCGTCCAGCAGCGCCTTGGCGCACATCACCATGCCGGGAATACAGAAGCCACACTGCACCGCTCCGGCCTGGCCGAAGGCATAGGTGTACACCTGCCGCTCAAAATCCGTCAGCCCCTCCACCGTAAGGACGTGCTTCCCCTCCAATTTGTCTGTCTGGGGAATACAGGCCCGGGTGGGCTTTCCGTCAATCAGCACGGTACACGTGCCGCAGGCGCCCTCGCTGCACCCGTCCTTCACCGAGGTCAGGCCCAGGGTGTCCCGCAGAAAGCGGATTAGCTTCTGGTTGTTCTCCGCGGTTACAGATTTGCCGTTTACGGTAAACGCCGCCATAAAAAACTCCTTGCCCCGTGCCCGCCCTCGGTCCCACGGTGGTGTAATGTCCGGAAAGGTCGACCTTTCCTCTGTAGGGCATTATACATGAAAGCTCCCCGGCACGCAACCTCACTTTTGTCATTTCGTTATTCTATGTCAAGTCAAACGGCGGCAACTCCCAGCCCACCGCCAGGGCCCCCCTCCGGACTGAGACCCGAGCCTCGGTTTCCAGGATGTGGTTGCTGACCCCCAGGGGGAAATCCGGCGTCAGCACGGCGTTTTTCAAGGGATACTGGACGCCGGTCTCCTCCACCCCCTCTGCCCGGTCTCCCAGGCAGAAAACCGACAGTAGGCCCCATTCCACGGTTTTCCTCACCTGGATATCCTCGTTTTCAATAACCGTCCAGAGAAAGTCATCTCCAAAGAGAAAGCCCATGCCCCCTCTCCGGCGGAGGAACAGCAAGGACTGGAGGTTGGCCAGAGTGTGGTCCAGGCGCTTGCCGCCGGTGCCGCCGTAGATGAGAAAGTCCGTGCAGCCCTGCTCCAGCCCCGCCCGAATCGCGGCCAGGGTGTCCGTGTCGTCCTTCTCCACCGGCAGACGGCGGACCTGGGCCAGATCCTTTGGCGGGTCCAGGGAGTCAAAATCCCCTATCAGCAAATCCGGCCGGACACGCTCCTCCAGGCAGATCCGGTAGCCCGCGTCCGCGGCAATGACGAAGTCGCCGGGGTCGCCGGGACGTTCCCGCAGTCCGTAGTGACTTCCGGCGGCGAAAATAAAGCAGCGTTTCATCAAAGACGCCTCCCTCCTTTCCCTTGGATTATACAATAAAATTCCCCAAAAAGCCAGTCCCTTTCCATCGGGAGACCATCTGAGCAGACCATCTGGCCGCCCATTTTATCGCGCTTGATCTTTCCCTGAAGCAGGGACGAAGAAAAGGGGACCGGCTTCCGGCAGCCGGCACGAAAGCCCGGAGGTGAGCGCATTTGACGAAATCCTTCAAAAACAATCACGTCCCTGCGGAAAACGCCCGGCGGCGGAAACCTTGAAAGGGGCTTCCCTTCGGGAAATTTCAAGCTCTTCGGTAGATTGCACAAATTTTCCTCAAGAATTTTTATGCGCATATCTGACCGATATCTATTGACTTTGATTGAAATTGGCGGTAACATTGGATTTAGAAACCCAAAAACAACCATTTTCAATCAAAAGGGGAGTGAACCATGCTGGCGGAACAACGCGCGGAGCGTATTCTCTCGGAGCTGGCCCGGCGGCGGGCTGTCACGGTGACGGATCTCTGTCAGGTGACCGGCGCGTCGGAGGCCACCATCCGGCGAGACCTCGCCGCGCTGTCCAGACAGGGCAAGCTGAGCAAGGTCCACGGCGGCGCCGTACTGCCCGGCGGCGAGTTCCACGGCGAGGAGCTGGACATGGAGACCAAGCGCCGGCTTCACACAGAGGAGAAGGACCGGGCGGCCCGGTACGCCGCGGAGCTGATCGGGGACGACGATGTGGTCTTTCTGGACGCGGGCACCACCATCCTGCGGATGGCGGAGCATCTGCAAACCTCCAGAGCCCTGTTCCTCACCAACAGCATCGAATGTGCCTGCCGCTTGATGGAACGGAACCTCCGGACCTACGTGCTGGGGGGAACACTGAAGGCCGGCACGATGGCACTGATTGGCGCAGAGACCCTGGCAGCCCTGGGAAGATACAACTTCACCAAGGCCTTCCTGGGCGTCAACGGTGTCACGATTTCCCAGGGTTTTACCACGCCGGACCCGGAGGAGGCGGCGGTAAAATCCCTGGCGGCGGACCGGGCCCAGTCGGTCTACGTGCTGGCGGACTCCAGCAAGTTCGGCCAGGTGACGGCGGCGGTCATGTTTCCCATCGAAGCCGCCTGCATCATCACGGACTGTCTGCCGGACCCGCAATACCGGGACTACACAGACGTCAGGGAGGTGTGAGCCGTGGTCTATACCGTAACCCTGAATCCCGCTTTGGACTATGAGGTCTGTGTGGACAGCTTCCGCGCCGGGGGGCTGAACCGCACTCAGCGGGAAAACCTGCACTTCGGCGGAAAGGGCGTCAACGTCTCCACGGTGCTGCACAATCTGGGCGTGGAGACGGTGGCCCTGGGATTTGTGGCCGGGTTCACGGGCCAGGCCCTGGAACGGGGTTTGAAGGACGCCGGAATGGAAACTGACTTCATTCACCTGGAGGAAGGGCTGACACGAATCAACATGAAAATCCGCTCCGGCGAGGAGACGGAGATCAACGGCGGCGGTCCGGCCATCCCCCCCGAGGCCCTGGAGGCCCTGTTCCAGAAGCTGGACCGGCTGCGGGAGGGAGACGTTCTGGTGCTGGCCGGGTCTTTGCCCGGCGGGCTGCCGGAAGACATGTATCAGAGGATCCTGGCCCGGGTCCGGGGCCGGGAGGTGCTGACGGTGGTAGACGCCGCCCGAAATCTGCTTTGGGGAGTGCTGCCCTACCGCCCCTTCCTCATCAAGCCCAACAGCGCCGAGCTGGGCGAGCTTTTTGGAAAGGGTCCCCTCTTCGGCGAGGAGCTCCTTTCCTGCGCCCGGCAGCTCCAGGAGCAAGGCGCCCGCAACGTCCTGGTTTCCATGGCCGGGGACGGTTCTTTGCTGTTGGACGAGACCGGCGCCTGCCGCCGCCTGGGGGTACCCCCGGGGACGGTGCGCCACACCGTGGGCGCCGGAGATTCCATGGTGGCCGGGTTTTTAGCCGGCTGGCTGGAAACCCGGGACTACGCCGCCGCCCACCGGATGGGAGCCGCCGCCGGTTCCGCCACCGCCTTTTCCGACGGGCTGGCCACCGGACCGGAAATCCGGGCCCTTCTGGGCGCGATTCCCTGAGCGGAAAGGGTCCGGATGCTTTCCTCACCGCCAAATCCGATGGGCGGAGGAAGCGCCCCTTCCCCGCTCCTGTTGTTTTCCCCAGCCGGGAAGCGGCATACCGTTTCCCGACCCCTATCATAATGAAGAGAAAGGACGTTTTTCTATGAAAGAGCGCGTTCAAAAATTTGGACGGTTTCTCAGCGGCATGGTCATGCCCAACATTGGAGCCTTCATCGCCTGGGGCTTCATTGCCGCCTTCTTCATCGAGGCAGGCTGGTTCCCCAACGCTACCATCGCGGGCATGGTCGGCCCCATGCTCCAGTACCTCCTTCCCGTACTGATCGGTTACACCGGCGGCCGGGTGGTGGGCGGCCAGAAGGGCGCCGTCACCGGCGCGCTGGCCACCCTGGGCGCCATCGCCTCCACGGACAGCACCATGTTTATCGGCGCCATGATCTGCGGCCCCTTGGGCGGCTGGTGCATCAAGAAGTTTGACAAGGCCATGGAAGGCCGCATCCCCGCGGGCTTTGAAATGGTGGTCAACAACTTCTCCGTGGGCATCATCGGCGCGATTCTGGCGGTGCTGGCCATCTTTGTCATCGGCCCCGTCTGCGTGAGCCTCACCGGTATTCTGGAGTCCGGCGTGGACGCCCTGGTGACCAACGGCCTGCTGCCCCTCACCGCCGTCCTGGTGGAGCCCGCCAAGGTGCTCTTCCTGAACAACGCCATCAACCACGGCGTCTTCACCCCCATCGGCACGGAGCAGGCCATGGAGATGGGCAAATCCATCCTCTTCATGATCGAGTCCAACCCCGGCCCCGGCCTGGGCCTCCTGCTGGCCTACTGCGTGGCGGGCAAGGGCGAGACCCGTTCCTCCGCCGGTGCCGCCGCCGTCATCCACTTCGTCGGCGGCATCCATGAGATTTACTTCCCCTATGTGCTGATGAACCCCATCGTCATCCTGGGCCCCATGGTTGGCAACATCTGCGCCATTTTCACCCTGTCCGTGCTGGGCGGCGGTCTGGTGGCCGCGGCCTCTCCCGGCAGCATCATTGCCGAGATGCTCATGACGCCTCCCGGCGGCTACTTCGCCAACATCGCGGGCATCGCCGTGGGCTGTGCCGTCAGCTTCTTCCTCTCCGCTTTCCTTCTCAAGATGTTCGGCAAGGACGCCAGCCTGGAAGAGGCTCAGGCGCAGGTGGCCGCCTCCAAGGCCGCTTCCAAGGGCCAGGCCATTCCCGCCGGCACCTCCGTCTCCGCCAAGGATGTCCGGAAGATCGTTTTCGCCTGCGACGCGGGCATGGGCTCCTCCGCCATGGGGGCCACCATGGTCCGCAACAAGCTCAAGGACGCGGGCATCACGGATATTGAGGTCATTCACTACCCCGTAGGCGAGATCCCCGGTGACTGCCAGATCGTCGTCACCCACCACGAGCTGTCTGGCCGGGCGGCGGAGCGGGCCCCTCAGGCCCGGATCATCCCCATCAAGAACTTCATGGGCGCGCCGGAGTACGACGTGCTGGTGAAAGAGCTGCTGGAGTCCCGGAAGGGCGAAGCTCCCGCCACAGCCGCTGTCACGGCGGAGGAGGAAAAGCCCGCCGGCGAGCAGCCCATTCTGTTGGAGAAGAAGAACATCGTCTTGAACTGCAAACCCGTCAGCCCTGAGGAGGCCATTCGGGCCGTGGGCCAGCGGATGGTGGAGAGCGGCTATGTGGAAGAGGCCTATATCCAGGGCATGCTGGACCGGGAGGCCAGCTTCTCCGTGGCCATCGGCAGCCATGTGGCCATCCCCCACGGTACGGAGGAATCCCGGAAAGCCATTAAAAAGACCGGCCTCATCGTCATGACCTATCCCGAGGGCATCGAGTGGGGCGACGAGACGGTTCGCCTGGTGGTGGGCATCGCCTCCACCGGCGAGGATCACCTGGGCATTTTGGGCAAAATCGTCGAAGTGGCCGAAACCGAGGAGGACACCGACCAGCTGGTGGACAACGCCAGCGTGGACCAGCTTTACAAGCTGCTGAACGGTCTGGAGTAATTCCATGCGGTCTAAGGGTGTGCGTCTCTACGGCGCTTACGACATCCGCCTGGAGGAGTTCGACCTCCCCGAGATTCGGGACGACGAGCTCCTGGTCCGGGTCATGAGCGACAGCATCTGCATGTCCACCTACAAGCTTCTGGCGCAGGGCACGGCCCACAAACGCTGTCCGCCCAATGTGGACACACACCCGGTCATCATCGGCCACGAATTTGCCGGTGACATCGTCAAGGTGGGAAAAAAGTGGCTGGGCGAATTCGCTCCTGGGGAGAAATTCGCCCAGCAGCCCGCCCTGAACTACAAAGGGAGCCTGGCCTCCCCCGGGTACTCTTACGAATACTACGGCGGAGCGTGTACCTACTGCGTCGTTCCGCCGGAGGTAATGGAACTGGGGTATCTCCTCCACTACGACGGCGAGAGCTATTTCGAGGCCAGCCTCGGGGAGCCCATGAGCTGCGTCGTGGGGGGATACCACGGCAATTACCACACCGACCGGCACAGCCACGTCCACACCATGGGCATCAAGGAGGGCGGCAGCGTCCTCATCCTGGGCGGCTGCGGCCCCATGGGTCTGGGGGCCATTGAGTATCCCATGACCCTGGAGAAAAAGCCCGCCATGATCGTGGTGACGGACCTCTCCAACGAGCGGATTGCCCGGGCCCGGCAGCTGTTTCCCGAATCTCTGGCCGCCGAACGGGGCATCCGGCTGGTGTACGTCAACCCCGGCGAGTGCCGGGACGAGTTTGCCCGGCTGATGGACCTCACCGGCGGCAAGGGCTACGACGACATCTTTGTCTACAACGCCATCCGCTCGTTAGTGGAAATGGGAGACCGGCTGCTGGGCTACGACGGGTGCATGAATTTCTTCTCCGGCCCTACGGACAAGAACTTCACCGCCTCCGTCAATCTCTACAACTGCCACTACGCCTCTACCCACATTCTGGGTACCACCGGCGGCAACACCGACGATCTCAAGGAGTCCATCCGTCTGACCGCCGAGGGAAAGCTGCACCCCGCCGTCATGGTTACCCACGTGGGTGGCCTGGACGCCATTGTGGAAACCACCCGGAACCTTCCCCGCATCCCCGGCGGGAAAAAGCTGACCTACACCCAGTTCGACATGCCTCTCACCGCCATTCAGGATTTCCGGAAGAAGGGAGCACACAACCCACTCTTCGCCCGCCTGGCGGACTGCTGCGACGCTCACAACGGTCTCTGGAACTCCGAGGCGGAACGTATTCTCTTTCATCACTTCGGCATCCCTGCTTTTTCGTGAAAAAGACCAGCAGCAAGGACTTTGGCCTGCCCTGAAAGTCCGGAGCTTTTTCAGGCCGGCGCGCCGGCGGCAAAAACAGCCGGACTTCGCGGCTGCGAGGTCCGGCTGTTCTGATGTTCCTATTATTCCACGGTCACCGATTTCGCAAGATTCCTGGGCTTGTCGATGTCACAGCCCCGCTGCAGCGCCACATAATAGGCAAACAATTGCAGGGGCACGATGCTCAAAGACGGCTGGAGCAGAGGATGGGTCTCCGGCACGGCGATCACCGCGTCGGCGGTCTTCCCCATCCACTCCCGGAAGGACTCCGTGGTGACGGCCAGCACGGTGGCTCCCCGCGCCTTCACCTCCACTACGTTGTTCATGGCCTTGTCAAAGAGGGCGGCGCAGGTTCCCAGGGCCACCACCAACGTCCCCGGCTCGATCAGAGAGATGGTTCCGTGCTTCAGTTCCCCGGAGGCATAGGCCTCGGAGTGGATGTAGCTGATTTCCTTGAGTTTCAAAGATCCCTCCAGGCCCATAGCGTAGTCCAGATTCCGGCCAATGAAGAAGATGGAGTCGTGGTTGAAAAACCGGGAGGCAAAGTATTTCGTGTCCTCGAAATTCTCCAAATACCGGCCCATCTTCTCCGGCAGGGCTTGCAGCTCCGTCAAAATCGCTTCATACTCCCCCGGCTCCACCGTTCCCAGCAAATCCGCCAAATACAAGCCCACCAAATCCAGCGCCGCCAGCTGGGTGGAATAGCCCTTGCTGGTGGCCACGGCAATTTCCGGCCCGGCCCAGGTGTAGAGCACGTCGTCCGCCTCCCGGGCAATGGAACTGCCTACCACGTTGCAGATGGCCAGGGTCCGGCCCCCCAGGCGCTTGGCTTCCCGGAGAGCGGCCATGGTGTCCAGAGTTTCTCCGGACTGACTGATGGCGATCACCAGCGTATGTTCGTCCACCAGAGGCTGGCTGTACCGGAATTCCGAGGCCAGCGCCACCTCTACCGGACGGCGGAGCAGCCGCTCCCAGGTGTACTTCCCCACCACCCCGGCGTGATAGGCAGAGCCGCAGGCAATCATGTAAATGCGGGAAATCTCCCGGGCCTCTCCCGCCGTCAGGCAGATGTCGTCCAGTACTACCCGGCCCTCCCGAATCCGGGGAGAAATGGTCTTGCGCAGGGCCTCCGGCTGTTCCAAGATTTCTTTGAACATGAAGTGGGGGTACCCCCCCTTCCCGGCGGAGGCCGCGTCCCAGTCAATGCGGCTGCGCTCCTTTTTCAAAGGGGTCAGCTCATCATCGAACACGTCCACGCTCTGAGCCGTCAGCACGGCGATCTCCCCGTCGTTCATGTAGGCCACTTCCCGCGTGTGCCGGAGAATGGCCGTGGCGTCGGAGGCGATGAAGTTTTCCCCCTCCCCAAAGCCAATAATCAGCGGACTGTCCTTCCGGGCAGCGATGAGGGCGTTGGGGTAATCGGAGCAAATAATGCCAAAGGCGTAAGACCCCTCAATCCGCCGCAGGCAGCGGCCCACGGCCTCCAGCATATTCCTGCACTCGTGGTAGTGGAACTCCAGCAGATGGGCCACGACTTCCGTGTCGGTCTCCGAGGTAAAAACCACTCCCTGCCGGGTCAGCTGCTCTTTCAATTCCAAGTAGTTTTCAATGATTCCGTTGTGTACTAGGGCAATCTTTCCGTCGCCGCTGACGTGGGGATGGGCGTTGGCGTCATTGGGTTCCCCATGGGTGGCCCAACGGGTGTGCCCGATTCCCAATACCCCCTCCAAATCCGCGCCATTATGAGTCAGGTCCGCCAGGACCTGTAAGCGGCCCTTGGACTTTCTCACTTGCAGCCCCATGGACTCCGACCGGACGGCGACGCCGGCAGAGTCATACCCCCGGTACTCCATCTGCCGCAGGCCCTCCAGCAATACAGGGGCCGCTTGTTGTGTTCCTACAAAGCCAACGATTCCACACATGGGAATGATTCCTCCTAATTTGAACAATTAAGAGGACAAATGCGCAGTCACTTGTCATCTCGGGGCAGTCACGGCTCTTCTGTTCCACGGTTGCCCGTGTATTTGTAAACCGTGTCACGCACCTGCCCGGCGCACGGAGGGGCATCCGCCGAATCCTTCGATTGCAGGAACTCCGAACCATTCTCCAAAGTTCCCAACTCTCCCCTCTCCTCGTCGCCGCCGAATGCAATTCCACTCCACTGCGCGGCTTCGCCGCGCTTAACCCCCCCGTCCCCCGTCCCTCGTCTCCCGCAGGAGTGGGGGTTGCTCAAGGGGGAGCCCGCTCCCCCTTGAAGAAGGCGGAGGAAACGAAACGGAATGGATGTCCGGCAAAGCCGGACGGAATGGAGTGCAGTTTTTGACGCCGCCTCCGGCGGTCTGGCGCTTTGATGGGTTTTCCCCATAATCTCCTTTCACCTCTGCGATTTTTCGGCCTTCGGCCTTGTTGTATTATACGAAAGCGGGGGCAAAATGTCAACCTGCCATAAATGGAGGACACTTTTTTGGACAACCTCAACAATGAATTCTGGAACGCCCTGGACCAGCTGGTTCAAACCTCGGAAATCGTCATCGACCGTCCCAAAGGCTCCGTCCACCCCAAATACCCAGACTTCCTCTATCCCGTCGACTACGGCTACCTCCAAAACACTTCCTCCATGGACGGCGAGGGCATCGACCTCTGGTCCGGAACCGGCGGCTCCCAGGTGAACGCCATCCTCTGCACCGTCGACCTTCTGAAACGGGACTCCGAAATCAAACTCCTATTGGGCTGCACCGGAACGGAGATCGAATCCATCCGCAAGGTCCTCCACCAGCCTCCCTTCCTGAACGCCCTCCTGATCCGCCGCTGAACCGGACCTCCCAAAATTTTTCCCAACTTTTTCCCCGCCCCGTCTTGCCGTCGACCTGCCAAACTGTTATACTGTTTTCAACCTTGCTTTTAGCGGGAACACACAAAAACAAACCTCACCGAAAGGAAGCTGTATTATGCTGAACGTTAAATCCTTCCAGATCGAACAGTTCATCCCCGCCGATTATCAGGACGCCGCCGCCCCCCGGCTGGCCGAGGCCCAGGAAAAGCTCCAGAAGGGCACCGGCCTGGGCCATGAGTTTACCGACTGGGTCCGCCTCCCCGTGGACTACGACAAGGTGGAATTCGCCCGCATTCAGGCCGCCGCCAAGAAAATCCAAACGGACTCCAAGGCCTTGGTGGTCATCGGCATTGGCGGAAGCTATCTGGGCGCCCGGGGCGTGGTGGAATACCTCTGCTCCCCCAACTACAACCAGAAGGCCAATAAGGCGACTCCGAACATCTACTTTGTAGGCAACGGCCTGTCCTCTGACGCTATGCAGGAGGTCTTCGACCTCATCGGCGACCAGGATTTCTCCGTCAACGTCATCTCCAAATCCGGCACCACCACCGAACCCGCCGTGGCCTTCCGCTTTTTCCGGGACGCTCTGGAAAAGAAGTACGGCAAGGCCGGGGCCAAGGGCCGCATCTACGCCACCACCGACAAGGCCCGGGGCGCCCTGAAATCCCTGGCCAACGAGGAGGGCTGGGAGAGCTTCGTGGTGCCCGACGGCGTAGGCGGACGGTACTCCGTTCTCACCGCCGTGGGTCTGCTGCCCATCGCCGTGGCCGGAATTGACATTACTGAGCTCATGGGCGGCGCGGCGGAGATGATGAAGGTCTGTGAGACCGCCTCCTATGAAAACCCGGCCTGGACCTATGCCGCCCTTCGGGACGCCCTGTATCAGAAGGGCTGGTCCATTGAGGTGCTGGCCTGCTACGACCCCGCCTTCCGCTTCATGCTGGAGTGGTGGAAGCAGCTCTACGGCGAGAGCGAAGGCAAGGACGGCAAGGGCCTCTTCCCCGCCAGCGTAGAATTCACCGCCGACCTCCACTCCATGGGCCAGTATATCCAGGCCGGCCGCCGGATCATGTTTGAGACTGTGGTTCGCCTGGGTGCCTCCGAGCACCAACTTCTAGTGCCCCGGGATGAGGTCAACGGCGACGGGCTGAACTTCCTGGCCGGGGAGTCCATGGACTTTATCCGCCAGAAGGCCATGGAGGGCACCCTGCTGGCCCACACCGAGGGCGGCGTGCCCAACGTCATCGTGGAGACCGACGGCAAGAGCGCCGCTTCCCTGGGCCAGCTGATCTACTTCTTCGAGTACGCCTGCGGCCTCTCCGGCTATCTTCTGGAGGTCAACCCCTTCGATCAGCCCGGCGTGGAGGCCTATAAGAAGAACATGTTCGCCCTGCTGGGCAAGCCCGGCTATGAGGAGCAGAAGGCTGCGCTGGAAGCCAAGCTCTCTTCCTTCTCCTGAACAATCGAAAACCCTCCGGCGGCTCTGCCGTTTAGAGCTTCTGAAGAGCACCCTACTTTAACGCGCGCCTTCCAAAACACGAATCCTCTTAACCGCACCACTTCCAAATCCAGGGGCCGCCCCGTCTTTTGGGCGAGGCGGCCCCTGTTCGAGTTATCGCGAAATCGATTACACGCTCAAAATCTATCATTTTCAGGAGGAGCTTATGAAACAGGCAATTCAAATCGGCGCGGGCAACATCGGCCGGGGCTTCATCGGGGCCCTGCTCAGCCAAGCGGGCTGGCACGTCACCTTTGCCGACGTGGTGGAACCCATCATCGACGCTCTGAACCGGGACCACGGTTACACCGTTCACATCCTGGACAAGGACCCCGGCGAGATCGCTATCTCCAATGTGGACGGCGTGATCTCCACCTCCCCGGAGTTTGCCCAGCGGGTGGCCCAGTGCGACCTCATCACCACCGCCGTGGGGCCCAACGTCCTGCCCATCATCGCGAAGTCCATTGCCGCCGGTATTCAGGCCCGGAAGGCAGCCGGAAATACGGAGCCCATGAACGTGGTCTGCTGCGAAAACGGCCTGCGGACCACCACCCGGCTGAAAAACGAGGTGGTTAAGCACTTGAGCCAGGAGGAGATCGCTTTCCTGGAGGAGAACATCGGCTTCGCTGACTGCGCCGTGGACCGCATCTGCCCCAAACCCAATTTTGAAAACATTCTGGACGCCGCCGTGGAACGCTACTGCGAATGGGATGTGGAGGCCGCCGCCTGGAAGGGCGAAAAGCCGGAGATTGACGGATTGACCTTTGCGGATAATCTCATGGCCTATCTGGAGCGAAAGCTCTTCACTCTCAACAGCGGACACGCCATCTGTGCCTACCTGGGCCGTCTCAAGGGCTACAAGACCATTCTGGAGAGCATCCAGGATCCCGCCATCGGCAAGATTGTCCACGCCGCCATCTGCGAAAGCGGCGAGGGCCTCATTAAGGAATTTGGCTTTGACCCCGAGGTCCACCACGCCTATGTGGAGAAGATTTTTGCCCGCTACCAGAACCCCTTCTTGGAGGATGAGGTGCTCCGGGTAGGCCGGGAGCCCATCCGGAAACTGGAGGCCGGGGACCGGCTCATCAAGCCCCTGACCACCACCGCTTCCTACGGTCTGCCCGTGGATTACCTGATCTTCGGCGCTGCCGCCGCCCTGTGTTTCGACTGTCCCGACGACCCTCAGAGCGTGGAGCTCCAGGCCAAGGTTCAGGCGGAAGGTCCTGCCGCCGCCCTGGCCGCCTACAGCGGCCTGAGCCCTGAAAATCCCCTCTTCGGCCGAATTTTGGACACCTATCGCGCCCTGGCTGTGGCAAAGAAATAAGCAACCCGGAGGCAGAGGGAAATCCCCTCTGCCTCCGGATTTTTTATGCGGCAAGCACAGGCCCGATCTTAGGATGGATCTCTGGTTTAACCTTCGCTAAACAGTCTTATTGATGAAGTGAGGCGGCCATACAGAAGAAATATAAGCGAAAATCGTTTATTCGTTCTGTTGAGGAAATATAATTAATAAGCAATGTATTATTGGGCAGACCGGCTCGGTTCAGGACTATGATATTGATAAGCCCATCATCCAAAAGCGTTTGAGAACGATAAAGCTGGAACTCAAGGACGCTCCGGCTGCCATAGAGGAAGACGAGAAAGTCGGAGAAATCGTCCAGGACGCGGTGGAGAGGATTGACGCAACGCAGGACAAAATTAAAGTGCAGAAGGAGAATTGCTCGAACTTCTCCAATCCCGCCAATCTTTACTTGCTTGAAAAGGAGCTGACCGACGGAGCACTTTTGGAATACATGCATTTGGAATTCGAGAATCTGCTGAATATCACCGCAGACGCGGTGGCCTGCGGAGAGCAGTTCCTCACCTATGGTAACCGGAACATCAGCGGCTACGAATCCCCTCTCTACATAAATGCGGAGGACGTAGCCCTGCTGAACGGGAAGCTCTATTGGACCCTTGGAAACTGCTTGGAGTACGGAAATGTGCCTGAGGAGTACAGGCAGTACCAAAACAGCTTCTATGCGGCGGGTTTCCAGTGCATGGCACTGGGGAGAGAGAAGATTGACGAAGACGATCTCGATTACCCGAAGCTGAGTTACTATATGGGGAACTTCAGCGAAAGAATGTTGGCCGGGCTTACGGAAACGGACGAGTTCTACCAGCAATTGGGCGAGAACGCCATGGGATATTACGAGGAGGCCTTGCGCCTGCTGGAGAGGGGCGAGGAGCTCGGCAGAAAATACAACGAGGAGGATGATATGAGACGCAACATCCAGGATGGAATTACCACTCTGGAAGAACTGGGCTTTAAGCGCTCACAGCCTACAGAGGCTGAAGTGTGAGTTTTCCCAAACGGGTAAGCCCTCTCTAACATACCGGAAACATAAACGAAAACCGCACAAAACAGGGTGAGGAAGAGACTTCCCCACCCTGTTCTTTCATTCGTTTTCCGGTTTAGGCCCACATACCCACTGTGCTGTAGATGGATGAGAAAAGGTCCTGCCATCATTACAGTCGTATTACCTGGGTAAATTGGTGCGATGTGGACGGATAAACCTTCGTTGTAGCGGGGCCAGGCAAAGAAAGTGGAGGCACATCGCTTCTTCGTTTGCAGTGACTACTTAGTCCGGACTCCAGAGGAAATCCGTAAGAATTACAGTTGTACTTCGCAAGACATGCCTGCTGCCCCCAGCGTGCATTGCTTCCGGAACCGAGCATCTACGGGAGCGGTATCCATCGCGCTGACTTTTTCTATTACTGCCTAAGTTTTGACGATCAGCTATTCCAAGCGGAAATCAAAGTTCTATCTGAGCGGCTCGACCTGATGGATGATAATCTGAAAACCAAGTCCTTCCTCCAAGTTTTCCTATCATGGGTCAACTTGTGGGTCAGAAATCAAATCACCTCTTGAAGCGGGTCTGTGGCAACGGAAGGTCGTAAGTGGTGTTCGTCACAGCAGACTGGATAGGGATAACGTTTGGTGAGGCAAATAGTGCACGGATGGCCTGACTGCATCCGCAGCCCACTAGGCGGTGAACCACCAGGTTATGGCCTGCGGGATTTCACTCTGGGCGTGGTCAGTTCCTGGGACCTGGAAGACGTGATGGATTCAAAAAGTTATGAGGAAATGCCGCAAAAGTATGGTGGCTCGTTTGACCAAGCCGTAGAGCGGGCCAGGCAATTGGGGGCCGCCAGGCGGACTGCCTTGTACCTCGCCGCGAAACAGCTGGACGTCATCGGCCCCGAGGAGTATGGGACGGAGCGTCTCCGACGGGCATTGGGGAAATCCGATCCTCTGGAAAGCCTGGACGCGAACCTGCTTCGCGGCAGCGTTCAGGGGATCGCGATACGAAAGTGCCGGGCCAGCCCCTCCCTTAAAAAACGGCAAGAGATCCAGAAGATGTTCCCTCTTTGCCGAAAGGGTGAAATCGACCTGATCCTAGCACAGCCGCTCACTACCTTCTCCCAAACAGCCTGCAACGCGATTAACGCAATTTGGGAACTGCAAACCTTAAATATTCCTGTGATCTATGAAAAAGAAGGTATTAAAACCTGTTCTCCCGACGCGGAAACGCTCATCAATCTCTCTGCTGCCTTTGCAAAAGCAGAAAGCGGCCCCGATCGAAAGGTAGCAGGCTCTATCAGCAAACCGAGGACTCCCGCCGGTTTTACCGGCGGGAGTCCTTTCTCTATCTGTTCGGAATGATGGCCCCGCTCAGTCACTCAGCCGGGCGACCAGCATGGAAGCGCCCGAGGCGCCGCTGGCCAGCTGGACACTGTCCATGCCGGGGATGCTGGGGGTCGTGGAGTATGCCTGAAGCTCGATCGTGGTGCGCTCCGGCAGGGCCAGTGTGATCGTGCATTCAAACTGCCGGGCGCCCACCGTGGGGGCGATGACACCCTCATAGTCGTCGGCGCTGGAGATCAACAGCCGGGTCCCCACCGGCTGAACGGAGGGGACGCTGAGGGTCACACGGTAGGAGATCTGATAGGTGCCCGCCTTCTGCGGGCAGAACACCGACTTTCCCCCGAGCATCGAGCTTGAGTCGCCCAGGAAGAGCTCCGGGCAGACGACCGACACATCCGAAAAGCCGATGAAATCATCGTCGCCAAGGCCGATGCTGTTGCCCCGGGTGTTGGCGGCGTAGGCGGCGATGGCCGTGGGGTTGGGTCCCGGGGCCCCGGTGGGGCCGGTGGGGCCGGCGGGCCCTTCCGCTCCGTCGGGGCCGTCGGGGCCGTCGGGACCGGCCTCGCCCTCGGCGGGGCCCGCGGGACCCTCGGGGCCCTCGGCGCCCATGGGGCCCTCGGGGCCGGGGAGGGTGGGGGCCTTCAGCACCGCGCCCAGTTTGGATGTCAGCGCCATCTGCTGCTCCATAATGCCGGACAGGGTGTCCTTCACGCTTTTGTTGACCTGCATCACCTCGTCCAGGGAGGCCGCCTCGTCCAGACCGGGCATGGTGCCCAGGACGTATTGCAGCTTTTCGCCCTCGACGTTGAGGAGGTGGCTCAGGCTCAGCTCCTCGGCGGCGATGGAGGAGATGATCTCATTGAGGCTGCCTTCTCGGGTCAGCGGGGGATCATTCTTGGGGAATATGGGCATTGACATAAAATACCCCTCCTTAGCTCAGACGGACCATGGACAGGGAGGCCCCGATGGAATTGGGCAGCAGAGTCACCAAGCCCGCGTAACCGTACACCTGCAGGGAGACCTTGGCCCCCGCCGCCAGATCCACCAGGAAATCGTTGGACAGGCGGCTCAAAGGTGCCGTCTGCGGCATGACGTTGGAGGCTTCGATTTCCGTACCGTCGACCATCAGCCGGGCGCCGAGGGTCAGGGGCGTGACGGAGTTGATATTATAGGAAACCCGATACCGTCCGGCCTCCGCCACGGTGAAGGTGTCGTTTGCCCCGTTGACCGTGATGTCGGGGGACAGGGTCTGGGCGTCGGGCAAAGCCACGTTGGTTCCGGACATGAGGACCGTGAACGCCGCGCCCTTGGTGCTGGCGGCATAGGCGTTGGTGGCGGTGACATTGGGTCCGGTGGGACCGGTTGGGCCGGCAGGGCCGGTGGCGCCGGTGGCGCCCGCGGCTCCAGGGGCTCCGGCGGGGCCGGTGGGGCCGCCTGCGGGGCCGGCAGGGCCCTGGGGGCCGGTGGGGCCGGTGGCGCCGGTGGGCCCCTGCATGGGAGAGGCGGCCAAAGCGCCCTGCATCTTCCCTTTCAGGAAGATCTGGTTCTGAACAGCAGTCTCCAGCAGACCGCGAATGCTCTCGTTGGCGTTCAGCACGTCTTCCACGGTTGCTGCGGGGCCGCTGAGGCCGGGCAGGGTTCCGAGGATATATTGCATCTTCTCGCCCTCAGCGTTGAGGATATGGCTCAGGCCAAGCTCCTCCATGGCGATGGAGGAAAGAATCTGATTAACCGCATCTTCCCGCTGGATGGGCGGGTCAACGTTGGGGAAACTGGGTAGAGACATAATTGAGAAGCTCCTTTCACACTGTGGGTTGCGCTGCGAAAGCGCATAGGCATGCCGGCGGGAGAGGAAGGCTCTCCAGCGCCGTGCCCGAGATACTCTATGCGCCTGCACGCCGACAGGTTCCGACTGGAACCTAATTGCCGCTTCCGTCATAGGTTGAAACGGCGGCAATCGATATCATGCCGTAACACTCCGACCCCGACGGTCGCTTGAACGTGCTGATGAAACCTCCATTGTTTCGCCGAGAAGCAGCGCCAAACGCGGGCGGTAGAGAGGAGAACTGAGCATGGGAATGACCATTGGTACGGATACAGTCGTGATGCTGGCGGAGCTCCTGTCCGCCCTGGGCGTGATAGGCGGCGTGGTCCTTTGGCTCTTCAAGTTTGTTCAGCGGAGCAGAAGACAGGCGGAGGAGCTGAAGTCCATCCGCAAGGAGCAGACCCTGATCTGCTACGGGCTGCTGGCCTGTTTGAAGGGCTTAAAGGAGCAGGGCTGCAACGGCCCGGTTACGGAAGCCATGAACCGGCTCGAAGAGCATCTCAATCAGGCTGCGCACGACGAAGAGGGCTGAAGGCAAATCCTGTTCACAGGCTTTCCCGCGCCTGCCGGAGAAGCGGAGGCGCTTAAAACATGAGCGAATCTTACAATATGGGGAACGGTACATTATGAATCAGATTGACTGGAAACGAAAGCTGAGCTCCCGCAAGCTTTGGGCAGCGATAGCGGGCATCGTCACGGGCCTGGCCATGAGTATCATCAGCTCCGTAGCAGGCGCTGTGGTATCGGTGATTTGTCAGGAGCGACAACGAATTTGACGATGCAGCCCAAGAAGCTATGCAGGAAGAGATTGAGTCGATAGCGCTGGCGGTGCGGGAGCATTGGGAATTGGATCTCTCTCCAATATCTAATCTGCAGCTTACTCTGGAGGAAAACGGTATTGCCATTACAGGTTTTGATACTGTGGACAGAAAAATCGATGCATTTAGTCAGTGAACACTTATTGATGACGGTAATGTATTCTTTATTGCGGTGGCGCAAGGAGAAAAACCAAAGGGCAGAGTTTTCTTTGATATGGCACATGAACTTGGGCACATTCTCCTTCACCCTTGGAGCGAGAGCCTCGACCTGATCGGCAAGGAGGAATTTAAGAGCCACGAAAATCAAGCTAACAGATTTGCCAGCGCGTTTCTCCTTCCGAAGGAGTCTTTCCTTCAGGAGATTCAGGCATATCCGACTGATCTGAACGACTACCTGCATTAAAAAAACGGTGGTATTGTTCCATGCAGGCCATGAGAAGATGCTCTTTGTCATAGCGCCGGTCAACCAGAGAATAGTTGCCAAATGGGACGTTGCCGATGGCGAGGTCAAAGAAGCCGTCCGGGAAGCCGGTTTTCTCAAAGCCCCGGATGGTGATGTTGGCTTTTGGGTAAAGCTGCTGGGCAATCCGGCCCGAAATGCTGTCCAGTTCCACGCCGTAGAGCTTGGATGCCGCCATGCTCTCCGGCAGCATCCCGAAAAAGTTTCCCACGCCGCAGGAGGGTTCCAGGATGTTGCCGGTCTTGAAGCCCATATTCCCGACTGCTTCATAGATGGCCCTGACGATAGCCGGTCTGCTGTAATGGGCGTTCAAGGTGGACGTTCGCGCAGAAGCGTATTCCTCCGGGGCGGCGGCTTCCGCTTCGCGGGCGTTCCTGGCTTCATGCTCCACGGAGGGATAGGAGACGGTGCGCCGCTTCCTGTCCGGCCCGATGCTGGAGACCGTCACATCATGGCGGTCCCGGAGCTTATGCACATACTCGTCCGGCTTATGGCCGGGGATGCCGCACATAAACCGCCCGTTGATTTTGATGGTAATTTCCATCGTCCTTTCCTCCGTTCAGATTTTTTGGGTCTGAACGGAGGGGGTGGGGAGCGGCAGCGGGGCCGCTGTTGCCGGTCTGGAAATACAAAAGCACCCGGACGGCGCAAGGCCATTCGGGTACAACTAACAACATTATAAGCCGTCAGAAAACGACTATTTTCGCAAACATGGGTAGGGGATGCCGCTGTGGGAGGCAGGCTTTTTTGACAAGTGTCTATCTACCTGTAATCGCATGGTGGCATCCTCCTGTTGCCGCCGGTGGGTATAGAAAACGGCGGCTTTCGATTTCTCAAAAGCCACCGTTTCAAGATGGGCGCGAGGGAAGTCCTCTGCTGTACGACGGATTTTTTCTTTTGCCGTCGTGCAGCAGATTTTGAACTTGTTTATTTTATGGATTTTGAATGGCTGTTTGTCAGAGCAGCGCCTTGGCACGGTGATGAGTATGCACCTGACGCGTAATAAAGCCGTATGACCGCAGCTCTTACGGCGCTGTATGATGCTGTTAAGGCGCGCGTCAAAAAGGCCCACGGTATGCGATACCCTGACCGTCTGGCGGCGAAGCGGCGGCAGGCGCTTGGAAAGAACCGCCTTATCCGCCGCGCGTGTGGGAGCGGTTCAAGTTTTGGCTCAGGAGGCTGCTTAAGAAAGAACGAAATAAGGCCGGCACCCAAAATCGGGTGCCGGCCTTTTCTGTCTTGTTTAAGATGCGCTCAGCGGCTAAAGATGCTATTTAAATTGGGAGAAAGGCGGGTATCCTCTCCACCGGGATACGCCGGACCGCTTCCGGCAGCAGAGAGAAGCTCACTTGCGCCGTTTGAATTTCAGCTCGCAGCAGCTGTGTCCCTGGGCCAGGGTCTTTCCCAGCTGGAAGTCAAACTCCTCAAAAGTGCTGGCCATTCCCCGGTCGCCGTTCATGGCGATGTCGCACAGCACCGCCATCTCCTCGTCCGAGCAGCCAAGCTTTTGCCATGCGGCAAGCAGGGGACAGTAGGTGAAATTGACCTGGAACTCGTCCTCGGTGACCGTGACGCGCTCCGCCTCAAAGGTGTGAATCGCATTGCCCTCCGGGTCCACGAATTCCTTCTCAAACCCGGTCAGGCTGATCTCGCTAAGGATCTTGTGGAAATCCTCCCCCTGGGTAAGGCCGCAGCGGCGGATGGCCTCATAGCCGATCTTCTTCCAGTCCGCCCCCGCCCTGCGGGCCTCGTCCAGCAGGAAGTAGAGCCACTTTGCCCGGAGTTCAAAGGCATCCCGCTGCAAGTTCGCCTTTTCGTTGTCCGTGACTTTCGGTACATTTTTGATCTTGCTCATAGCGTGGTTTCTCCTCTCTATATGCCGCCCAGATAGGCATTCTTTACCTCGTCGCTCTTCATCAGCTCTTCGCCCGTACCCACGTGGACGATCCGGCCGGTCTCCAGGACGTATCCCCGGTCGGAGATGCCCAGCGCCATTTTCGCGTTTTGCTCCACCAGAAGGATGGTCGTCCCCATGCCGTTGATTTTCTTAATCAGGTTGAAGATGTCCTGAATGATGATGGGGGCCAGGCCCAGGGAGGGCTCATCCAGCATCAGGACCTCTGGGTCGCTCATCAGGGCCCGGGCCACCGCCAGCATCTGCTGTTCGCCGCCGGAAAGCGTGCCCGCCGGCTGGCTGGAGCGCTCCTTCAGAATTGGGAAAAGGCTGAACGCCTGTTCGAACCCCCGCTTCCGCACCGCCGGGTCCTTTACCGAGTAGGCCCCCATATCCAGGTTTTCCCACACGGAGAGCTTGGGGAACACCTGGCGCCCCTCCGGCGAGAGGGTGATACCCCGGGATACGACGTCCGGCGCGTCATGGCCCGCGATATTCTCCTCTTTGAAGAGGATCTGTCCGGCCGCGGGCTTAATGAGGCCCGCCAGCGTGTTCATTGTCGTGGTTTTCCCCGCCCCGTTAGAGCCGATGAGGGTAACCACTTCCCCCTTTTCCACCTTCAGGGATATTCCCTGTATGGCCTTGATGGCCCCATAGCTGACATGCAGGTCCTTCACTTCCAGAAACGCCACGTCTCAAGCCTCCTTTCCCAGATACGCCTCGATAACCCGGGGGTTGCTCTGAATGCTCGAGGGGGCCCCGTGGGCGATCAGCTCGCCGTGATCCAGCACGTAGATGTCCTCACAAACGTTCATGACCAGCTTCATGTCATGCTCGATCAGCGTGATCGTGTAGCCCATCCCCTGGAGCTCCTCAATGAACCCCATCAGGTCCGCCGTCTCCTGCTCGTTCATACCGGCGGCGGGCTCGTCCAGAAGGAGGATCTGAGGGCGGGACGCCATAGCTCGGGCAATCTCGAGCCGACGCTGGAGACCGTAAGGCAGGCTCTTGGCCAGCCAGTAGCGGTACTCGTACAGCCCGGTCTGGTGCAGATATTCCTTCGCCTTCTCCTCGCACTGCTTTTCCTCCTCGTGGTGCTTTTTCGTGCGGAAGATGGCGTCCAGCACTGTGGTGCCGGTGCGGGTATGCATCCCCACCATGGTGTTTTCCAGGGCCGTCATGTCCCCGAAGAGCCGGATGTTCTGGAAGGTCCGCGCCAGACCCAGGTCTGTCACCTTATAGGGCTTCAGGCCGGTGATGTCCCGGTCGTTGAAAAGGACCCTGCCCTCCGTGGGCGTATAGAGGCCGGTGATGATGTTGAAAAACGTGGTTTTTCCCGCACCGTTGGGGCCGATGATGCCCACGATCTGGTGCTCGCCCACCTCCATGCTCACGTCGGAGACGGCCACAAGCCCGCCGAAACGCTGGGTGATGTGTTCCGCTTTCAGCAGCGTCTTCATTTCTCAGCCGCCTCCTTTTCCGCCTCTTCTTCCATGCGCATGTTCTGGCGCTCGTATTTCAGGTTGATGCCGCCTAGAAGGCCGTCGGACTTGACCAGCACCATGACGACCAGGATGAAGCCGTAGACAATCTGGCGGGACTCCACCAGGACCCGGGCCATCGGTGCCAGGGAATCGGACCAGTGGAGCATGGCCTCGGAAAGGGCCCGCAGCAGCTCCGGCACCGCCGTCAGCGTCAGGGCGCCGAAGATGGAACCGGGAATGCTGCCCAGTCCTCCCATGATGGTCATGCTGAGAATCCGGGTGGACACGCCGGCGGAGAGGGAGGTGGGATCGATGAAGGACATGTAATGAGCGTAAAACGCGCCCGCCACTCCGGCGATCATGGCGGAGAGGGAGAAGCACAGCAGCTTGTAGCGGAACAGGTTGATCCCCATGGCCTCGGCGGCGATGCTGTCGCCCTTGATGGCCAGGAAGGTCCTTCCGGTGCGGGAATTGACGATGTTGTGAACCACAATGATGGAGAGGATCAGCACAATCAGGATCAGGTAGTACTTGGAGCGGGGCGTGCTGAGCTCCACACCGAACAGGGACGGGGCCGGGATCGCCGGGATGCCCATGGGCCCCCGGGTGAGGCTCATCCAATTCAGCTCAATCAGCCTTGTAATCTCGCCGAAGGCCATCGTCACAATGGCCAGGTAGTTGCCGCTGAGGCGCAGCGTCGGCAGACCCAGCAGGATGCCGAACAGAGACGAGAAGGCCGCGGCGCACACAAAGGTGGCCAAAAAGCTCCACTGGAACTTCGTCGCCAGGATTGCCGCGACATAAGCTCCGATGCTGTAAAAGGCGGCGTGTCCCAGGGTGACCTGGCCGAGATAGCCGGTGATCAGGTTTAGCGAGATAGAGAGCACGCTGAAGATCAGGCCCATGATCACAATGTTCATCACATAGGGAGAGGTGAAAACCAGAGGATACAGCACCGCCACCGCCAGGGCAATGAGGTTCACAAGGCGCTCGTGCCTCGCCCAGGCTCTTACTAATTTCTTTTTCATAGCACCCTCCTATACCTTCGCCTGGGTCTTCTGCCCGAACAGGCCCGCCGGCCTGAAGATCAGCACGAGGATCAAGATGATAAAGGCGATCGCGTCCCGGTAGCCGGAGCTGATATAGCCGGCCACAATGGTCTCCACCAGCCCCAGGAGGATGCCGCCCACCATGGCTCCCGGCAGACTGCCCACCCCTCCCAACACCGCGGCGGCGAAGGTCTTCATGCTGATGGCGCTGGCCAAGCCCACGCTGACGGACTCCACATACATGGCCACCAGCGTGCCCGCCACAGCGGCCAGCAGGGTTCCGATAAAGAAGGTGAGGGTTATAATATGGTTCACATTGATGCCCATCAGCCGGGCGGCGCTGGTGTTCTGGGCCGTGGCCCGCATGGCTTTGCCCACCTTCGTTTTGTACACCATCAGGGACAGGACCAGCATCAGCACCAGGGCCACCACGAAGATGATGATCTGGAGATAGGTGATGATCGCCCCGCCGAGGCGGATCTTCCCTACCTTGAAAATATTGGGGAAGGGCTTGGTCTCCGTTCCGAAGAACACAAGGGCGAAGTTGTTGATGATCTCCGAGAAGCCGATGGTGGCGATCACCGCGGCAATGCCGGGCGCTCCCTTCTTGCGCATCGGGCGCAGCGTCAGGCGGTCCATCAGCGCCCCAACCAGGCCGGTGCCGATGATGCTGATGGCAAACGCGACGTAGAAATTCCCCCGCATGGCGTTCATAAAAGTAAGGGTCAGATAGGCGCCCAAAATGTAGAACGAGCCGTTGGCGAAGTTCGTCAGCTCCAGAACGCCGAACACCATGGAAAAGCCAATCGCCACCAAAGCGTATGTGCTGCCGATCGTCAGTCCGTTTATCATCTGTTGAAAGAACATATCATCTTCCTCTCTCTATAACAGGTGAGAGCAGAGCGGGACGCTCTACTCTCACTCGTCTCATGACCCGCTTCCGCGCGGCAGGGCCTTTTACTCCTCGTACTGAATGAACTTGCCATCCTTGATAATCATGGGATAGCAGGGCTTCAGCGGATCGCCGGTCTCCGTCATGGTATACAGGCCGGAGGAGCCCTCCCAGTTCACCATGCCGTAGAGCCAGTCCTTGATGGCCGCCCGGTCTCCGCCCGCTTCCGCGCAGGCGTCGGCGAACATGGCGATGGTGTCATAGGCGCCCATGCCGTATTGGTCGATTTCTTCTCCGCTGTACATGGCCTTGTAGGCGTCGTTGGCCTCCACATAGGCCGGCTCGGTGTTGCCCGGGACAAAGCCGGTCATCAGGAAGATGCCCTCGGCCTCGTCGCCCAGCAGGGCGATGAACTCGTCCGTCATCATGTTGGAGGGCCCGACATAGGTGGCGTCCAGATCCAGGCTGTGGGCCTGCTTGATGACCTTGGCAGCGTCGTCGTACTGGGCGACAAAGAAGAAGGTGTCGATGTCCTGGGCCTTGATCTTAGTCAGCAGCGTGGAGAAATCCGTGGTCTGGCCCACGATATAGGGCTCCGCGATCACAAGCTCTCCGCCCTTGGCGGTGAAGTCCTTTTCAAAGACCTCCTTGATGGACAGACCCCAGTCGTTCTGGGCGTAGAGCATTCCGACCTTCCGGGCGTTCAGTGTGTCGTACATGAAGCGGACATACTCACCGGTCTCGATGGTCTGGGTCCGGGTGCCCCGGAAAATGTACTCGCCCATGCCGGTTAGATCCGGGTGGGAGGCGGTGGGGGAAAACATGGTGATACCCGCCTTTTCAAAAATGGGGGCCACGGCCATGGCCACCGTGGATCCGAAAGGCCCGCAGACGCCCAGGTAGCTGTCGTCCGCGATGATTTTGTTGGCAATGTTTACCGCTTCCGTAGCGTCGTTTTTGTCGTCGAAGTAATCCACCACAATTTTGCCCCCGTTGATTCCTCCGGCATTGTTCACCATCTCTACCCGCAGCTTCGCGGACTTCTCCATGGAGAGGCCGTACTGGGCGGCGTCGCCGGTTAGGGGCGCCATAAACGCGAACTTATAAATGACCTCTCCCTCAGAGGGCGCGTCCGTCTTGGCCTGATCCTGGTTTGCGGGCTGGCTCTCTCCGGAGCTTCCTCCGGCGTTCCCGCCGCAGCCGGCGGCCGCCAGGGCCAGTAGACAGGCGATCAACAGTGCTGAAAAGATTCTCTTTCCGTTTTTCATGTCAATACTCCTTTTCGTTCTAGCTTCCCGCAGCGCGGGGGTCCTGTGTGGTGCCGCCGTCGCCGGCGCGCATGTCGGACGCGCGGGCAGGGCTGCGGCAGTTCTCCCGCTCCCACCTCGCGTCCGGCAACCGCCTTTGCAAATTTGTGGGTTTTTGCGGTATTTACCCTGTGCTGCGTGGCTTCCCGCGAGTTCCTTTGTATGTAGTTAACCAAAAAAACCACCGTTTGTCAAGTCCTTATTGTGCTTTTTTCAACATAATCCGTCAATCCAATATTTCAGCTAATAAGTTCAACAATAATGCCAAATTATTATATTTTTAATAATAATTTCATCGATATTTATTTTGATTTTATCATTTTCCCCGTTTTTCTTTGGGTGATATTTACAATTTTTGTTGTTTTTTCTAAACCGAGATGTTGATTTTTGTTGAAATAATCGAATTTAATAAAAATCTCCATTAATGTTTGCATTTTTTGCGTTTAGATATATAATGGAACTTAAAATAATTGCGTTTTTGAATTGCCACCCCGGTTTTCCAACGCATTTTTCTCGATCTGCTGACTCCTTCTGAATAAAATGTTGATTTTTGCCCGTTTTGCCGCGCGTTTGGGAAACAATGCCGGTAAAAAGCGCCCGGGCTGATACTCGGGCGCCTTGTCCTATTCTATGCAGTATTTCAGTTCAATCCCCGTCTTTTCCGCGAAGGACTCCCACTCCTCGGAGAGGGGCTGGTCGGTGATGATCGCGTCCAGGCGGTCCATGCCGCGGAAGAGGATGTTGGCGTTGCCCTTGAATTTCGTGTGGTCCGCCACCAAGTAACATCTGCGGGAGTGCCGGATCATGACCTCACGCACATGCGCCTCGCTTAAATGGTTGTCTGAGAGGCCATACTCCACGGATATCTTCGGGCAGCTGATGAACGCGCGGTCGGCGTGGTAGGCCGCCAGGGCATCAATTGTATGGTAGTCGGTGAAGGAGGAGGTCCTTCTCCGGAAGGTGCCCCCCATGCAGATCAGGTTGATGTTCGTATGGTTGTCGTTGCAGAGGTTGCACACCGGCAGGGAATTGGTGATAACCGTCAGGCTGATCTGGGACTCCGCCAACTCCTCCGCCAGGGCCAGACACGTGGTGCTGGAGTCCAGCATAATCACCTCGTTCTCCCGGATGTACTGCATGGCCAGGCGGGCCAGCCTGCTTTTCGTGCGGTGCATGTAGGTTTTGCGCAGGGCCGTCGGGTAGCTCTTGTCATACTTGTCCAGCAGATAGGCGCCGCCGTGAGTGCGGGTGAGCTTCCCCTCCCGTTCCATTTCCTTCAGGTCCCGGCGGATGGTCTCCTCGCTGCACTGGAGCATTTCGCTCATCGCCGGCACCAGGACGAAGCCCTGCTTGGCTACCTCCCGTTCAATGACACTCTGCCGTTCAAACTTTACCATATTGTCCCCCATCACGATCCGTTATTTGTGGTTTTTCCATTATATAACGCTGTGTGACTGTTTGTCAACAACCGGCAAAAACTCACAAAACTGGTCTTACATTTTCAGCCGGACCTTTGGGACGGAAAACAAAAACTTTTTTTCAGGAGGTTTCAGCATGAGGGATTTCAGCGCGTTCTTTTTAATGACCCCTTCCGACGCAGGGCGGTACGCCGTGGAGGTGCTCCACCGCTTCGATCCGGATGAGGAGACGGATTGTGTGGAAATCGGGGACGGAAACATCAACTACGTGTTCCGGGTTCGTTCCAGGCGGGACGGGCACTCCGTCATCATCAAGCAGGCCGACAAGCTTCTGCGCTCCTCCGGGCGGCCCCTGGATATTTATCGCAACAAGATTGAGGCCGCCGTCCTTCGCCTGGAAAACGAGCTGGCCCCTGGCTATGTGCCCCAGGTGTACCACTATGACGAGGTCATGGCCGCCACGGCCATGGAGGACGTCTCCGCCTTCGGGAATCTCCGCAGGGAGCTGGCCGCCAACCGCGTCTATCCCCATCTGGCCGAAAATCTCTCCGCCTTCCTGGCCAATACGCTCCTCCCCTCCACGGACCTGGTTCTGGACCGGGCGGAGAAAAAGCGACGAGCGGCGTTTTTCACCAACCCCGAGCTCTGCGAGATCACGGAGGACCTGGTTTTGATGGAGCCCTATCACAATTTCAAGGGCCGCAACGTCATCAGCCCAGGCAACGAGGCGTTTGTGCGGGAATTCCTCTACGGTGACGAAGTGCTCCACACGGAGGTGGCCAAGCTCCGCTGCAACTTTATGAACAACGCCCAGGCGCTGCTGCACGGGGACCTGCACACCGGCTCCATCTTCGCCAACGAGAAGGGGATCCGGATCCTGGACCCTGAGTTCGCTTTTTACGGCCCCATGGGCTACGACATCGGCAACGTCATTGGGAATCTGTTCTTCTCCTGGGGAAACAAGGCGTTCACCATGCCGGAGGAGACTGGGGTGATCGCCGCCCTCCAGCAAACCATTTCGGACGTCTGCGACCAGACCATGGCCAGGCTGGCCGCCAAGTACGACCAGCTGGTCCGCTTCCAGCTCTACCGCATTGAGGCGTTCCGCCGGAGCTATCTGGAGGGCGTCTGGCGGGACTCCCTGGGCTATGCCGGCACGGAGCTCATTCGCCGGGTGGTAGGAGATGCCAAGGTGGCGGAGGTGACTTCCGTTCCGGACCCAGACCGGCGCATCCCTCTGGAGCGGGCGCTGATCAAGCTGGGCATCGCCCTGATTAAGAGAAGGGAAACCCTGGGGAACGGCGAGGCTGTGACCGCCGCCTTCCGCCTGATTTTAAGCTGATAAGGAGCGTTGTATGAACAGAATGGACGAGGGGATGCCCTTCCTGCTGCGATATGAAAACGTGGCCTGGTATGAGGAGGGCAAGGTCCGCATCCTGGACCGCCGCATTTATCCCACGGAGGTCCGCTTCGTCACCTGCGAGGATTACCGGGAGGTGGTCCAGGCCATCGCCGACATGGTGACCCAGAGCGCCGGACCCTACACCGCCGTAGGCATGGGCATGGCCCTGGCGGCCTGGCAGGTCCGAAACCGGGGCAAAAACGAGCAGCTCGCCTTTTTGCGCCAGGCATCCCACGACCTGGCCCACGCCCGGCCCACCACCGCCAACCGCTACGGGCAGATCACGGGCCGCTGCGTGGAGGCAGCTGCGGCGGCGCTGGAGCGGGGCGAGAACCCCGTGGAGGCCATTGTGGAAACCACGGTGGCGTCTTTGAACCGGCGCTACAGCGTCATGCAGGACGTGGGGGACCATCTGGCCGCCCTGATCCCCAGTGGGGGAACTATCCTGACCCAGTGCTTCGGGGAGACGATTATCGGCACGGTCATCCGTGCCGCCCGGGCCCAGAGCAAGGACTTCCGGGTCTTCTGCGCCGAGACCCGCCCCTATCTCCAGGGCGCCCGGCTCACGGCCAGCTGCTTTGCCCAGATGGGTTTCGACACCACCGTCATCACGGACAACATGGCGGCCTACGCCATGGAGCGGAAATACATCGGCCTCTTCACCTCCGCGGCGGACACGATCGCCCTGGACGGGCACATCGCCAACAAGATCGGGACCCTTCAGCTGGCCATTCTCGCCAAGCACTTCGGCGTCCCCTACTACGTCACCGGCATTCCAGATCGGGACAAGCAGAGCCGGGACGACATCGCCATCGAGATGCGGGACCCCCGGCAGGTCCTCCGCTACCGGGATATCCCCAACACCCTGCCGGAGGTGAAGGCCATATATCCCTCCTTCGACGTCACGCCGCCCCACCTGATCTCCGGCATCGTGACGGACAAGGGCGTCTACGTCCCCTATCTGCTGGGGGAGTATTTTGACCGGGATGTCAAGGAGTTCTATTAAAAAGGAGGATAATCCCCATGCTGATGCAGGAAGAGCGGGAACTGATTGTAGAATACGGAAAGAAGATGAGCGCCGCCCGTCTGAGCACAGGCACCAGCGGCAATATCAGCATTTACGACCCGGAAAAGGGCCTGATGGCTATCAGCCCCTCCGGCATAGACTATTTCTTCACCAGGCCTGAGGACATCGTGCTGATGGACCTGGAGGCCCGGGTGGCGGACGGCGCCAGGAAGCCCTCCAGCGAGTGGGAGCTGCACACCACGTTTTACAAACGCAAGCCCCACGCCAGATCCGTGGTCCACACCCACTCCATGTTCTGCACCACCTTCGCTGTGCTGGGACAGCCCCTCCAGGCGGTGCACTACGTCATCGGCGACGCCGGGACCGCCGAGGTCCCCTGCGCGCCCTACCGCACCTTCGGCACCCCGGAGCTGGCGGAGGCCGCCTCTGAGATCTGCGGGGACAGCGACGCTGTCCTGCTGGGCAATCACGGCCTAGTGGCCTGCGGCAGGGACATCAAAAGCGCCTACGGCTTGGCCTGCAATATGGAGTATATCGCGGAGCTGCAGTACAGGGCCATGTGCGTCGGCATACCCAACGTGCTGACCGCCGGGCAGATGGTGGAGGTCATGGAGCGCTTCCAGACCTATGGCCAGCCCGGCGGAAAGAAGAGCGGGTATTGACGTATTCCTACGGGCTCGCCCTGGGGGGAAGGCGTCTCTCTCCCCAAAAGAGAACACCATCCCTCCCCCGAGGCCGCCGGTCCGGGGGAGGATTTTTCCCCTTCCCGCTCTTTGAGGCCCCGCATTTCATGGCAAAGCGCCGAAGCTGCTGACCTGAGAGGGAAATCAGCGGCACACGGCGCCCCTCGTAAGAAAAAGGTATCTTGATACCGCAAGAACAGGGACCTGGCGCAGAAATTCTCTCAATCCATAAGCAAATCCGGTGCTGAACATATATTTCTGATAGCGTTAAGGCGGTCAGACAAAGGAGAGTTTAAAAGAGGCACACGTCCCAACAAGCGGGCGTGTGCCGTTTTTAAAGGAGATGCACGGTTTTAAAAAAGAACACGGCTGCTTTCATGGAGGAAAATCGCCATGTTCTTACCCTCGTTTTCAAAGACAATGATTCTTTTTTGGACGCCGATCATGTTGGCCGCCATGCCCACGTAGCTGTCCTTATGGATGGCCGGGGTGTCCAAGCAGGTCCTGGGTGACGGGTAAATCGTCAGATGTGGGGCTCTGCTTTTGGGAGAGGAAGGTTTCGTTCTTCGTAATATCCCGAATTATGACATATTCCTCCATTGTACCCTTCCCTCAGCGGGGAATTTGTGGTATACTTAGATAAAATAGTACAAAAAAGCCGAAAGGGCAAATATGGAACTTCCAGGGCTTACCGCCCTGATCCGAAGCTTCAGCAGCGTGGTGGGGAGGATGTCTCATGACAGAGCTGGAAAAAATTGAGCGGGCAAAAATGTATATGGAAAAATTGGCAAATGGCATCAACCCCATCGATGATACTGTAGCGCCGGATGGAGATATTATCAATCAGGTCCATCTGTCAAGATGCTTTTTCTTTGTATCTGATGTGCTGCGGCAGGTGCTTGAAAACGGTGGAATCAGGCCGGCTCCAGCCCCTCCCAAACCTCCAAAATCTCCGTTTGCGCTTCCGATTGAGAAGAGAGGCCGGTTTGCCTATTCTGAAAGACCGATTTCAATCAGTGAGATCGGGAAGCGGATAAATGCGCTGGTAGACAGTGAGGATATGCAAAAATGTTCCTACTCAGATATCCTCGCATGGCTCATAACGCTGGGAATGATGGAATGGGTTTCTCTGCCCAATGGGAAACGCACGAGACGCCCGACGGAAGCCGGCGGGAAGATGGGTATTTCCGTGGCAGAGCGGATTGGTGATAAGGGGCCCTATCAAGCGGTCGTTTACGATGTTTCGGCTCAGCAGTTTATTGTGAAAAACCTGGACGCAATACAGCCAGCATTGAATACGCAAATAGAATTACAGGGCACGCCTTGGAAAAAGGCGCATGATGATTGCCTCATAGATCTGTATCAAAAATCCGTACCCATCAACGAGATCGCCGTGACGCTGAAGCGAAATGCGTCGGCGATACGGAAACGATTAAAAAAGTTAGGGTTGACTCACGGAAATTCTGTTGTTTGACAAGGGGGAGAAGCATGTCTTTGATTCGTTGCCCGGAATGTGGAAATTCGATTTCCGATAAGGCGGAAAAGTGCCCTCACTGCGGACTTCCCGCGTCATACTTCTCCACTTCGAGCCAAGACCTGAGCGGGAGAGAGACAGGGATTCTGGACTATCAGAATCTGTCGAACGTTCTGCTTTCTTTCCAGCGGGATCATGCCGCCTTTTTCTCGCCGGAACACTACATCTCCCATCGTGATGCGCAGAGACTGCGGGGAACCTATGAAAAATATAGTAAGTACATCTACAAACTGATCCTCTTTATGAGGGAGTTTATCGAGCAGTATAAGACCACCGGATATGATGAGGGCGGCTTCTCCATTCTGCGGGAAAAGACAGATAACCCAAGAACGCTCCTCTTCCTGGAAATCGCGGAACAGGTCTATCACCACTACCAGTCCGTCCTAAAGCAGAGAAACCAGATCGATTTTGCCGATATGATCAATGATGCGCATTTCTATTTGCAGGAGATCGAACGGCAGAACATCCCGCTTCCCTACAGATACATCATCATCGACGAGTTTCAGGATATCGCAAGGCAGCGGTTTAATTTGACCAAACGAATGTCTCAGATCACCCAGGCGAAGGTGGTTGCGGTGGGAGATGACTGGCAGTCCATCTATGCCTTTTCAGGCTCCGACATCACCCTGTTTACCCGCTTCTTAGAACTGATGGGAGCCGGAACGGAGCTGAAAATCACGCACACTTACCGCAACTCCCAGGAGCTGATCGACATTGCCGGCGGGTTTGTGCAGAAGAACTCCACACAGATCCGCAAGCAGCTTATCTCGCCCAAGCATCTTGAAAATCCGATTGTGATCGAGGTGTTTGATGACAGCTTCAAGCCCATGGTACAGCTTTCCAATGCGGTTGAAGGGATTATCGGCGAGATCTTATCAGAATATGGTGAGAAGAGTTCTATCCTGCTCATTGGCCGCTACAACTATGATATGTACAAGCTTTACCGAACAGGGCGATTCAAGGAGCTGCCTGCTGGCCGGGTCAAAAGTGAAAAGTATCCGAGTGCAGACATTACATTCATGACAGCCCACAGCTCCAAAGGACTGGGATACGACAATGTCATTCTGATCAACATGTTTGAAGGGAAGTTCGGGTTCCCCTGCCAGATCGAAGACGACCCGATCATGAAACTGGTCACATACGAGGACAACAGTATGCCCTTTGCCGAGGAGCGCCGTCTCTTTTATGTGGCAATGACACGGACAAAAAATCGTGTCTATATCGCCGCGCCAAAGGTAAGGCCCTCCAGATTTCTTGTAGAGCTCATCCGGGATTTCAAACTTCCGCACAGCCAGGAATTGAATATGCAAGTGGTGGATCTGTTTAATCTGCGCTGCCCGATCTGCGGCTTCCCGCTGAAATATGAGTTCAACAAAAATTACGGTCTGAATCTCTGGATCTGTACCAACGAGGCAGAGCTCTGTGATTTTATGACGAACGATAAGGTTCATATGCATGACATCCTGAAATGCCCCAAATGTGCCGATGGATATTTGATCGTGCGAAAAAATCTGAAAAATGGCGATGTCTTCTATGGCTGTACAAATTACTACAACGAGAAAAAGCAATGCAAAAACATGATTCCTTTGGCGAAGAACACTCCGCCCCAGCAAGGGAGATAATCTATGAGAAGAATCGAATACAACAAACTGGTCCGAGACCGCATCCCCGAGATCATCGCGTCCGACGGCAAGGCCTGTGTGACGGAAATTCTGCCTGACGAGCGGTATCTGGAAATGCTGGACGCCAAGCTGGCCGAGGAACTCTCCGAGTACCAGGAGAGCCATTCCCTGGAAGAACTGGCAGACCTGCTGGAGGTCCTGCGGGCCGTGATGAAGGCCCGGGGCTGGACGTGGGAAGAGCTGGAGCGGGTACGTTCAGACAAGGCCGCCAAGAGAGGCGGCTTCGAGAAGAGAATCCTGTTGAAAGAAGTCATAGAGAGTTGAGGTGACCGAGATGCCAGCGTATCGTTCCGCCTCCGGCAGCATGGCGGAGGACCTGTTCATCCGACTGTTCAGCGAGACCTTTGGGGCGGAGAAGGCCGGGTACCTCTACTCCCAATATCACTTCTACGACATCTACCAGAACAGCCGCTACGCTGACTTCATGCTGGAGAACCAGGGCCGCCGGGTGGTCATTGAGATCGACGACGAAGGGTCCCACCACAAGAATCTGGTGGCCTCCGGGAAATTCTACGACGACCTCCTCAAGCAGAACAGCATGGTCTATCTGGGTTGGGACGTGTACCGCTGGGCCGTGCGGCAGATACAGCTCCAACCGGAGACGGTGAAGGATGAGCTGCGGGTGTTCCTCGGCAGTCATCCCCGGTTCCGGGAGATCGAGGACTACCTGCCCACCCAGCGGGGCAAGGCGCTGGACGGGGCGGAGCTGGAATTAAAGGAACACCAGCTGACGGCGCTCAAGTCCCTGGAGGAGATGCGCGGCAGAGGGGAGACCATAGCCCTCCTGTACCACGCCACCGGGACCGGCAAGACGGTGACCGCCGTCATGGACGCCAAACAGTGCGGCGGCAGGGTGCTGTTCCTGGCTCACACCCAGGAGTTGGTCGGACAGGCTGCGGAGACCTTCCAAACGCTCTGGCCCGGCGTCACCTTGGGGTGTTATATGGAGAATGTGAAGGAGCCGGAAGCCCATGTGGTCTGCGGCAGCGTTCAGAGCGTGGCGCTGCATCTGGACTGCTTCCGGGAGGACGCCTTCGACTATTTGATCGTGGACGAGGCCCACCACGCGGCGGCGGATACTTATCAGAAGGTCTTGGCTTTCTTTCACCCTGCCTTTACCCTGGGGCTCACCGCCACGCCGGAGCGGAGCGACGGGAAGAGCATCCTGAATATCTTCAAGAACACCGCCCACCGCTTGGATCTGAAGACCGCCGTGGAGCTGGGGGAGCTGGTGCCGGTGCGGTGCATCCGTATCCACACCAACATTGACCTGACAAAGGTGCGGTTCAACAGAGTCCGTTACAACATCCGGGACCTGGAAAGCAAGATCTATGTGCCGGAGCGGAACCGCCTCATTGTGGACACCTGGCTCCGGTACGTTCAGAATAAGCGTACGGTGGTCTTCTGTGCCTCTGTATTGCATGCGGAGGAGATTGCGGAGCTGTTCCTCCAGGCCGGCGTCCCTGCCGCCGCGGTGTCCGGGGGCATGAAGCGCTCGGAGCGTGAGGAGTTCCAGGATAAATTTGTCCGGCGGGAGATTCAGGTGCTCTGCGCCTGCGACATGCTAAATGAGGGCTGGGATTGCCCGGAAATCGAGGTGCTGTTCATGGCCCGGCCCACCATGTCCCGAGTCCTCTACACCCAGCAGTTGGGCCGCGGGATGCGGTTGTACCAAGGCAAGGAGAGCCTGATGGTCTTCGATTTCGTGGACAATGCCAGCCAGTACAATCTCCCCATGTCTCTTCACCGGCTCTTCAAGCTGAGAAAATACCGGGCTGGGAAGCTGGTTCTGTCGCCTTGGGACAAGCGCATGGCGGAGAACGCCCTCTATGACCGCCGGGAGAAGCCCGCCGCCCTGCTGGACTGGCCTGTGGACGCCACGGACTATGAGCTGGTGGAACTCTTCGACTGGCAGGAGGAGGCCCGGGGGATGATCTCCCAGATGGAGTTCGTCCGCCGGGTGAACGTGCAGGCGGAAACCATCAAACGCTATGTCCGGGAGGGCAGGCTGGTTCCCGACCTGGCGGTTCCTATGAGTGAACACCGGACCTTCAAGTATTTCAAAGAGGAGACGGTACAGGCCTATGCCCGGCAATACGGCTGGACGCTGATCGATGACCGGAATCGGAAGGATCTGTTCCTGGAGATGGTGCGGCGGATGGATATGAGCTATTCCTACAAGCCGGTGCTGATCCAGGCAATCCTGCGCTACGCCGATGAAAAGGGCCGTGTGAAGCTCTCGGACGTCTCAGATTACTTCCGTGCCTACTACGAGCGCCGCCGTGCCGCGGGACTGGTGGTGGAGAAGCCGAACAGCATCTTTGCCAAAGGCGGCTGCACCGACAGCGAGGTCAAACGGAACATCTTGGCCAACCCCTTCAAGCGGTTTGAGGACATGCAGATGCTGCGGCACACCAGAACGCTGGGGATCATCCAGGTGGATGAGGCGGTATGGAAGCGGCTGACGGAGGAAGAGAAGGCGGAGATCGGGCGGATCTGCGAGGAAAAGCTGGAGGCATACTATCAGCGGTTTGCAGAGGAGTCCTGATCTATACCAGCGGTATTGTCCAGCATTGCCACAATGACGGACAGATCGGGTATCCTCATGTGGGTTACAATGTGGGTGGCATCGCCGGACGTTCCTCCGGCTATCTGGAGCACTGCACGAATAGCGGAACCATTCAAGGCCGCAAAGATGTGGGTGGTATCGCTGGACAGGTGGCTCCTAACATCCGATTGGTTTTCACGCCAGATTCGATTGATGATTTGCAGAATAAATTAGATCGTTTGAATGATTTGATAGACGACACACTGGACCGCACAAAAGAAAGTAAGAATACGATTTCTGACCGGCTTGATTCTATTTCCGATTTTGCGCACACAGCATCCGATAATGCATCCGAACTTTCTGATATTATGGGAGAGTGGACAGATGGCACGATTGACAGCGCGAATGACTTGACAATAGCCGATACGATTGACCATCTGGAGACTATTACATCAAGTGGTGAGGACATTTTAGATGTGATCTCAGATGGAATTGATGGACTGGAAGCCAGTATCCATGAAATCGCCAGTGCTGCCGGAATAGGGGAGGATGGCTTTGACTCTCTGTCAGACGCCGTAAAACATCTAAGAGAGTCGCTTCGGGATGCACGTGAAGGATTAGATAAATTCGGCAGACCCTCAAGGATATATCGAACGCGACCATAATAGACGACCCCAACCGCCACATTTCTTTGGAGCTATTGGATGCTGGAACAAAACAATTGACAAGGGCATTGGAGCAGTGCGGCGATGCGGCCACTGAGATTGCTGCGATTCTGGCAGCTGGAAACATCGGAGATGAAGAAAGACTTCTTATACAACAAGCCTTCGGGCAATTGACAGATGGGTTTCAGGCTTCTGCCTCCGCAATAGGCCGGATTTTTAAGGGCGTAATTGTTATGGCAGAAGGAATAAATTGGGAACAGGCGAAAGAAGGTGTCAAGCAGGTTTTGGCAGCAGTCAATGATGCTTTTGGAATCAGTGATAAGTTGTATCAATCTATGGAATCACTGCAAAATGCGTTCTCACATCTTGCTGGAAAGGGGGGGGGGGAAAGCTACAAGACGGCATGGATGAATTGGCTGACTCCTTGAATATCTTTGAAAGCGGGGCGCAGGATTTAGGAGATGTATTCAACGATATTCACGATTTATTTGAAGATTTATCAACTCGTAACCCAATTGAAATTGGCAAACTGGGTGATGACTTCCACCAAGCCCAAGATTCCTTTCGCAATGCTGTGACAGGTATTGGCGACCATATGGGTTTACTGCGAGATGAAATTGGCGACAGCGGCGATACTTTATCCGATGATATTCGCAGTATCGGGGATCAATTTCAAACGATTACTGATTAGATTTCCTCAGCGATTGATGAAGCGCAAAAGAAAGAGTTGAACGATCTGTGGGATGATGTATCGGAAAAGTCATTGACAGTACGATACTGGGCAAGGCGAAAAGCTGTATAAACTTCGGTGTTGTAAAAGGAGATTTGAATGTAGGCGGCATCGCTGGAGCTATGGCGGTTGAGCGTGATTTAGCCCCGGAAGATGAAATTGCCGAAGTTGGGGAACAATCTCTGAACTTCCGCTATGAGTTGAGGACTATCCTGCAAAGCTGCGTGAATCATGGCTCTGTTACATCAAAGAAAGATGCGGCTGGTGGCATCGTGGGACATATGGATTTAGGGTACTTGTGGAAATGTGAAAACTATGGAGCGGTGAAAACAACGGACGGTAAATATACTGGAGGGATTGCTGGGATCAGCAATTCCTCCATCCGTGGATGCTGGTCAAACTGCACGTTGAATGGGCGCTACTATGTAGGTGGTATTGCCGGTTATGGATACGAAGTTTATCAATGCACCAGTCTGATTTCCGTAAAATCGTCAGAGGGCCATACTGGTTCCGTCGTAGGTGATTGGGATCGTGAAGATGGTGTGCTGAAACAAAACCGTTTTGTGGAGGGTCATTTAGCCGGTGCGGATGGAATCAGCTACAAAGAGCAAGCGGAGCCTGTTTCTTACAATGCCCTGATACAAAGCGATGATGTTCCAGAACTCTTTTTGCAAATGAACGTGACCTATATGGTGGACGAAATACCATTGAAAACTGTATCTTACGATTATGGTGATAGGTTTTCTACAAAAGAAATTCCTGAAGTACCTCAGAAAGATAAATATTATGGGGTTTGGAAAACACCTGAAGATGTTGAAATTACAGCGGATCACACCATAGAATTGCCGAAATGCCTGACTCCGCAGGCCGGTCTTGCTGCGATGGCTTTTTGTTCTGCATAAAAGTGTCTTTCTGACATCAAAGGCGATGCAGTCAAAGTCGAGGTATACGTTGGTTGCGATTTTTTAGTATTCATGCAGGCCCAGCACCATAGCGTTGAACTGCGTCAATGCGGCATTTGTAAAACAGCTTGAAGTCGTCAGCGTACCGAACAATAAAGATTTCCTTCACGCGGCTTGTCCTGCGAAGATTTTGATAACGAGATAAATCATGTGTATAATTTGTTTTGGTTGGAAAAGTTCCCCATTGACTGGAAATCCACCAATCCAATTCATTGAGAACAACATTGGACAGCAGCGGCCTGAGGATGCCGCCCTGCGGTACGCCCTTTGTCGGCATACCCTCACCCTGGATGGGAGCTTTCAGCATTTTGGACAGGACGCACAACAACTTGCTTGTCCCGTATGCCCAGTGGGCGCATACACCCATCCGGTTTGGGGATTTCCACGCGGCGGACTGCGTGAGGATGGAAATTTTGCAGTCGTTTCCGCACATAGGCAATCAGCTCCTCCGGCTGTTTCTCTCCCATTTCAACGATGGTGGTCGAATTTACGCCCTTGGTCTTACTGCCTTTGTTTTTCTTGATGGCACGGTAGGCCAGCAGGATATTCTTCTCACTGGTAATCAACTCCATTAGATGCGTGAAGATTTCGTCGCGTTAACTTCTCTCGTATAAATCGTCAAATAGCTCTTGGGTACTGTAATACTCGTTGTTTCTAAGCTTTTGCTTTTTCTTTGTTTTGTTGGCTGCCATAAGTCGGCTCACTCCAATTTCTTGAAGGTTTTGTCTCTCTTAGTCATACTCGAACCTTATGCAGAATGATTTTGTTCACTTGAACTGTAACTTCGATTTATCGTAGAACACTGACTGGCGGCTATGCCTCTACAGCTTTATTAGCTCCGCTTCATTGGTACTGTGCCGCCGCTTCACAGAGGTCAAGCTCTCCGAGTCGCTGGCTTACCACGTTCCGATTGTCTTATCCTGTTTTCAGCATCCGTAGGTCTTCTCTATAAGCCTGTCTGCTTGCCGCCGCCTGTAACGGCGCAGGGACGTTCATAAAAACCGAGTTTTACTCATTCCCACAGACCTCACACGATGGTGAGATTGGCCCGTTCGGCCAATACCCTATTTAGCCCCGTACAATCAAGAATACGTCTCCGCCGTGCTGTAACACGGTGGATTCTAACCATAGATGCTTACTTGGACTCCCGGCCTATCACGCACTCGACCACCTCTGGTTCGCTGTTCCTGTACCGCGTTTTTAGGGTGCGCTCTCAGCCGACTTCACCGAGCTTATGACACTTCCGCTCTTAACAGCATCCATGCCATTCGAAGTATCAGAGCAGGCGTTTCCGGGCGTTACCCCTTCATTCTACCTGTTGGACAATCAGTTCTATGAAACCTTTCCAGAAGCTCCTTTCAATCTTCTGTTCTTCTTTTGGCTCAACGTCTAACCTTTTCAGTTAGGAACGTGTTGCACCACTTTTGGGATCTGGAGGTTGTGGTATAGGGATGGGGATTTCTACACTCTGAACAGGAGAACATTTTGCTACCTCGGTTATAAAAAAGTTCCGTTTCAATCGTTACGGGTTGTGGTAGAAAGGTGAGGAGAGCCAGTGCAGAAAGGCAGAGAAAAACTGACCCAACAAAAAAGGAGGACAAGTGCGACATGAAAGAATCCACCTACAAAAGTTATAATGAACTGCCGCTGTTTCTGAACGCAGCAATAGTGCCAAGGGTACTGGGCATCTCACCGTCCAACGGCTACGAACTGATGCACGAACGAGATTTCCCTGTTCCCAAAATAGGCAATAGGCTTGAAGTACCCAAGGAGGAATTCGCGGAGTGGGTGTCTCAGCACACCCAGGGAGGTGCAGAGTGAAATACAAACCGTGTCCCAAACGTGATCCAGTCAAGAACTACTTCCAACTGCCCAACGAGATATTCCTGCTGGGCCTGTCACCTGGTGCGCTGGCTGTTTACTCGTTCCTGCTCTGCTGTGAGAACAGGAGTACCTATCAGTGCTGGCCCAGCCATAATACTATCGGCAGAGCGGTGAAAATGAGCGCCAACACTGTCCGCAAGTATGTGTGTGAGCCGGATGAGCGGCAGCTCATCAGTACAGAGAACACGACAGTCACCACCAAGACTGGTCTGAAGCGCAACGGCAATCTGCGCTACACCATCCGTCCAATCCAGCTGGCCATCGACCAGTTCTACGAACAGCAGTTGACGCAGATGGATGTGGCAGCCGAACGTCAACAAGTCGCAAAGGCACTCGCACTTCGGGGTAACGTGTGCAGCTCAGCGTGACAGCCTGTGCGCCGCTGTGTGGCCTCTCTGCTATCCGGAAGGTAACAAGCCACCGCTCACCGCAGACGTAGCCATGTCAAAAGCGTGTGGCCTGTGTGCGCCATCCAGTGAGTTCAGCACAACTGAAAGTGGCAGGTGAACCGAGGCGAAAAATATACAGGATAAAGGCAAGTGCCGCTTACGCGCCCCCCTGCCGACCACGCTGCCCCGCAGAGCAGGGCGGGGCTTTTCCATAGGTGGTCGGAATTTTAACTTTTTGCTGGGACAGGTGGTCGAAAACCAAAAAGATAGAGGGAGAACCGCCTGGTTTCAGCATTCTGCAAGGTGACTGTCACAGGTGGTTTTCCGGAATTTCAGCGGGGATCAGCGCGGGGGTCTGTTTCAGATCAGCCCCTATAGACGCCGCGTTCTCGATGGGCACAGGCGAGGATATACTCAAATATTGCGTCGCAAAACAAAGAATAACAGTCCTCGAAAAAAGTAGTAGCTATATTCCGCGAAGTGTGGTATGTGTTGGTGTTGCAAAAAAGGTAGTAGACATGAGAACAACTCTTGAGGATTTCTACTATGGTAATATCACACCCAACAAGCAGCGGATGATACCTGATTCAGAGCTGAAGAAAGCGGTGGATCGTGTTGCCAGCTATGAAAAACAACTCATGGAGCATCGCGGAGGAGCTGAGCAGGAGGTTCTTACAAAACCCATCCGGTCACAACACGAGATCAACAGCATCCCAGCAACCGAAAATTTTATCCTAGGCTTTCGATTGGGTGTCAGGATCATGGCCGAGTGCATAGATGACAACGATGGCGATATTCGGACTGGAGGTGAATAACAGATGGCAAAGCGCAGACCATCCGGCGACGGCATGGTATGCAAGCGGGATGACGGCCGCTGGGAGGGCCACATCATGGTGAGCCACAAGGAAAACGGCGAGTCCATCTTCCACTACGTCTATGCGCCCACGCAAAAGAAGCTGTCCGCAAAGCTCCGCCAGCACATCGACAGCTATCAGGGCGCCGACTTGACAGAACAGAGTAGGATGTCTCTCTCGGAGTGGCTCGACCAGTGGCTGGAGAGTATGGCGGACACTCTGAGTTCCAACACGCTGAGGAACTACTACAGCTACGTCGAAAACCATATCAGGCCTGCCCTGGGTGATAAACAGCTGGCCCGGATCATACCAAAAGATATCCAGCAATTCTACGAAAAGCCGAGTGACAGTCTGGCCAGTGGTACGGTGCACCGCGTCCACACCACGCTCCACGGCGTACTGAAAGCGGCGCAGAAGGCGCACCTGATTGCCAGCAATACCACCGAACAGATCGTTGCGCCCAAGTTCAGCTATGGAGCAAAACAAGTCCTGACAGATGAGCAGTTGGATGTGTTCATGAAAGTCATTGCGGAGGATGAAATCTGGTGTGACTTCTTCTATACGGAACTGACCACCGGCCTACGGCAGGGTGAGATCTGCGGACTCAAGTGGGAAGACTTCGATGAGGTCAGCGGTACACTGAAAATCTGACGCACAGTTTATTGAGAAGATAGTGGTGGCTTGACCGCCGGGGATATCAAGACCAGCGCCAGCATTCGGAAAATTGTGCTGCCGGCCAGTACGGCACAGCTTCTCTGCGCGCGAAAACCGCACTGACTGAGTGGATATTTCCCATCCCGCTGAAACCGGAACGGCCTGCCGACCCTGGCTCCGCCTACCGACATCTGAAAGTTCTGTTGAAGCGGGCTGGTCTCCCCAGCATTCGCTTCCATGACTTGAGGCACCCAAATGTCAAGCCCACGACATACAGGCTTTCCTTAATCGCTGCATAGTTCTCAGCTTTTTTTCTTTTTCCGGCACACAGGACAGCCGCTCCCTTCTGTGCGATAAGCAATCGGCGCATTCCAACGACAACCACAGGATTGGCAAATCCATCCAACCATCCGCATAGATCTGGGGAGGACCTGTTCTGGAGTCAAGTTGTCATTTACATCATAATCCCACTCGGCAGCTAAGACCGGATTAAGCGTGGCAAGACAGTTTTCCTTACTGGCTAGTCGTCCATTGCAATAGGGGCAGCCACTTCCGCCCATTCGGGAGTCGGGTGTGGCTTGCCATTCATGTCCTCTCTCACAGTGCCACCAAACCTTTTTGTTGGAATGTGCCATGTAGGCACTGGGAGGTAAGGGATTATATGTGGGGTGCCACTGAGCGCACAGCTCCGGTGAGGCTATGTCCAACTTGATTTGCCGGAAGAAGATTTGCGCCAGCCTCATAGCAGCGCAATAATTTCTCTGCGCTATGTTCGCTGCACCAGTCTTGGAAAGATCGTCTCCAACTCCCGCTTAAGTATACAAAATGCACTTGTTGCCATATTCCGGGGCACAAGAACAAGTTGGTAATTACAATGCCATACAATGTCTGAGAAGTAATTATTTTTCATATCGTTCACTCCAAGATTTTCTTAGCATAGGTTATATCATAGAACTTATAAAAAATCAACTTTTTCTCAAATTCTTATAACTAACAAAGCCGAAAATTATTATATTTAAATAGTGGTATATATGTTATAATTTAGCGGCTATGGCCTTGTAGAATCTGTGAGAACAATGCCAAGCATTAATCCAGGTGAAAATATTGGTACAGGAATATATCACTCTCTAAACAAATAAACTCCACCTGCACTATGACCGCCAGACAAAACTATGAGGCAAACAGAATATCCCCTATTTATAATTTTCAATTCCTTAAGGTCCAGAAGCTTACTATATAAAAAGTGCTATGGCGCAAACCATAGCACTTGGAGGGATTATATCATAATATCATTATATCATGTTCCGTTTTCCACTTCCACGAGCTTAGGCACCCAAAAGTCAAGCCCAAGACAGTACCATTTTAGAGAATAAGCGGGGATGCAATGTATTCCTATATGTCAAACATCGCTTGACAATGGTAAACACACCATTGAATAAGGCGCTGGGGGTAAGAAATCAGATTTTCCACTCAAAAGAAACGCGCTCGGCGGTGGCTTGGACCTGGGAAAGAATGATGTCGGCCACCTGCCGCCGGTCGTCAAAGTCGATGTTGTCCCAATTCCCCAGGTGGGAGGACAGGTACTCAATCTTTTGCGGGGAGACGCTTTCAGCGTTCAGCGCGGCAATCTCCTTTATCAGCCCTTGACGGCGGGCGTCCAGCTCCTCAATCTTCCCGTTGGCGTAGGACATCAAAACCGCGCTGGCCCCGGTCAGGGTGTTCAGCAGCTTTTCAATCTCGTCCTCCACCTGGGCCAGCTCCACGTTTAAGGCGGTCAGCCTGGGGTTGACTGTTTCGGTTTGGGCGGTCAGGGTTTGGAACTCGGACAGCTTATGCACCATAGCCTCATAGACAAACTGCTCAAACTCCGCCGTCCGAAGCGTCCCGCAGCCCTCGCAGCTCATATTGTCCGCCCGCTTGGTGCAATAAAGGTAGTGGGTTCCGGCCCGGTTGCCCAGGCTTTTCAGCGCCCGCCCACAGTGGCCGCATTTCATCTTTCCGGCCAGCCAGGTATTTTTCGGCTTGCGCCCGCCCTGGAACGTGATATTTGCCATCAGCTTTTTCCGGCACCGCAGCCAGGTATCGGCGGGAACAATGCCCTCGCTGGGGGCCAGCACAAGGATCTGATTTTTCAGGTCCTTGTTTTTCCGCTCCTGCACGTCCCGGCCCTGGTAGAGATAGCAGCCGTTGGTCCCGGCGAAGTCCGCCGCCTCGTTCACCACCACGGCCCCCTGCCCCTTGAAGAACTCGTACAGCTCCAGGTCCGCCTGGGCATAAATGGGGTTGCGGAGCATTTGAGAAATGAAGCCCCGGCTCAATTCCTTTTCGTACACCAGGATGCCCTCCTGGGCGAAGTACCGGGCGATGTCCCCGAACGACGTGGACGGCTCGGCGTACATCTCAAACATCAACCGGGCGATATTTGCCGTGTCGGGGTCCGGGATCATCATTTTCGTGCGGATACCCTGGATGGTGGTGGGCTCCAGCTTGAAGCCGTAGGGGGCGGTGCCACTCATGTGAAAACCACGCTGGCAACGGGAATAGTAGGCGTCCGTTACCCGCTTCTGGATTGTCTCGCGCTCCAGTTGTGCGAACACAATGCAGATGTTCAGCATAGCCCGGCCCATGGGTGTGGAGGTATCAAACTTTTCCGTAGAGGAAACGAACTCCACGTTGTACTGCTGAAAGAGCTCCATCATGGTTGCGAAGTCCAGGATAGAACGGCTGATACGGTCCAGCTTGTAGACCACCACCCGGCGGATCAGGCCCCGCTTGATGTCGGCCATAAGCTCCTGGAAGCGGGGGCGGTCCGTGTTCTTGCCGGAAAATCCCTTGTCCGCTGATGTCAAGCACGGAACAAAAGAAAGGTGTAAATAAATTATGAACGGTGTCGAAAGTAGAACCTATATCCCTAACGTACCCTATCTATAGAAACGCCGCTTGCTTTCACCAGCTCATGCAGTATCTCCGTGGCCGTCTGCGGCACAGTACCATCGGCGCAGACTACTTCAATAAACTGATCTTCCAGCCAGCGCAGATAAGCGTCTGTCTTTCCCACATCCCGCCCCAGGCGTGAGATGTTTGCTACCAGCAGGAGGTCGATTTTCCCATCGGCCACCGCAGCGGAAACCTCTGCCAGCCCACGGCGGGAGAAGTCTAACCCGCTGGCCTGTTGAACCGCCAGCGCATGTGCGTCAGGGTCCGCAACCCTGCAATAAATCCAAGCTCTCTTGTGCTCCATCCTGATGATCTCCTTGTAAATCAAGTATCAGCTTTTTCAGCTCATCCTGGTAATTCCATACGGTTTCAATCCGCCCTCCTGGGTGGATGCGGACCTCTTTCAAAACGTCCGCCGCGATCTCATCGGTAATTTCCTCTACCTCCAGATACTTTCCAAAGGCAGAAATAAAGCCGTTCCGCAAGCTGCCGTCCACGCCCATGTTGTCTAACACGGCCTCCAGTTCACTGATCTGGGCGGCGGTATCGTTCCTCTGGCGGACGGCGGCTGCTTTGGCGGCAAGATATTCCGCCTTGCTAACCTCACCCATCACAAAGGATTCATAGAGGCCGCTGACCTGCTGGGAAAGCCGCTGGTGTTTCTCCCGCAGTCCGGCAAGGTTTTTCCTTGCGGCAGCAATATCCTTTTTCCGGCCCTGGCGCTGTTCCTCCCATAACCGGCTCAACTCCACCGCCATCAACGCTTGCACACGAAGTCCTTCGGTCACGGTTTCCAGAATATCAGCCTCGGGTGTTCTGCATCTGCAAGTATAGGCGGCGTTCATACGAGAGGTGCGGCAAACAAAGTATGGCGCTGACCCCTGTACCCGGCTCATAGCGTAGCCGCAGATGCCGCAGCGGATTTTCTTCTGCAACGGATGGTTATGATTTTTGACTGCTCCATGTCTGGATGCCCGTATCGCCGCCTGTGCGCGATCAAATTCTTCTTGTGTCACAATGCCCTCATGGGTATCGTCTACAACAATCCAATCCTCGCGGGCCACCCGAACCACATGGGCATGACCGATTCGGTCACGAGTATGCTTTCCATAGACAATCCTGCCAACATACCGTTCATCCCGCAGGATGCCATAAATCAGACTGCCCGTCCAAAAGTTTTTATCAAACAGATTGTTCCATTTGGTGCGGGTACACCCAGCCGCCCGCTTGTAAAGCATGGGAGTAGGTACGCCTTCACGGTTGAGCTGTCTTGCAATCTGTTCTTTCTTCTGGCCGTCTGCCGTCAGCCGGAAAATACGCCGCACAATCTCCGCCGCCTCCGGGTCAATGACAAGCTGCTTTTTATGAGCCGGTTCCTTGACGTAGCCATAGGGCGCGAACGAGGAAAGGAAGTCCCCCTGCTGGGCACGAAACCGCTTTATGCTCCGTATCTTCCGGGATAAGTCACGGCTGTAGAAATCGTAAATCAGGGCCCTGAAAGAGGTTTCCAGGCTGTCAATATCGGCGGGCCGGATGCTGTCAAACCCGTCATTGACGGCGATAAACCGTACTCCCAGAAAGGGAAACACGCTGGAAATGTAATTGCCGACTGTGAGATAATCACGGCCAAACCGGGACAAATCCTTCACTACGATACATTGGATTTTCCCCGCCCGCGCTTTGGCGATCATTTCTTGAAAGCCGGGACGCTCAAAGTTTTTGCCGCTCCACCCATCATCACAGAACTCGATTACATTGCTGTCAGCCAATTCCGGGGTTTGGCTGATAAAAGCGTCCAGCAAATTCCTCTGGTTCGTAACGCTGTTGGATTCGGTCTTTCCGCTTTCACCCAAATCGTTATCCTCGGCGGACAGACGGATATATTTGGCGGTGACACCATTCATGCGGACACCGCCTCTCCCTCCGTCGCCAGCAGCCGAACCAGGGCATTGTACTCGTCCTGGTAACAGAGGGTAATGCTGACATGGTTTTCCGCGTCAATCTCCACCCGCTCAATCAGCGCATGGGCCATAGCCTCCGTCAACGCCTGTTCTTCTTTGAACCGTCCGCAGACGGTAAGCCAAGGGTTTTCCGTGGTCTGCTGGCGTTCGTCCTTCTGCCGCTGTTCCAGTTCATCCAACCGGGCTTGTGCCCGTTCCATATCAGAGCGGTATTGTTGCTTCATTTCCATGTATTCCCGCTCCGACATCAGCTTATCAGCATAATTCTGAAACAGGCTGTCATAAAGCATTTCCGCACGGCTGAGAGATTGCTTTGCGGCGGTGATCTCCCGCTTGACTGCCTCCTCCCGGCTGACCGCCTTGGGGGATTTGCTGTACTGCCGCACCAGCCTGTCCAGATTTTCAGCCAGCGCAATTTCTCGCTGTAAGGTATCCCAAAGAATTTCAATCAACTTTATTTCATGAAAATACTTTTTGGGGCAGGAATCGGGATTATCAGAATGGGACTGACAGATATAGACGTAGTAACATCTCCCCTTGCTGCTGTTCACATTCTTGTACCGCACCAGAGGCCGCTTGCAGTCCGCGCAATAGACCAGCTTTCGGAGAATATTGGGGGTGGTCCCCAGCGTGTCATATTTCCCCTGCCTCTCATGGTAAGTGGTTTTGGCCTTTTCCGCTATCTGCTGGACCGCTTGAAAGGTTTCTTCGTCCACCAAAGGCTCATGGGTGTTGCGAACAATCACCCACTCGGATTTCGGGGCACGGTAGGACTTTCTGCCCTCGGAGAACCCAGAGCGTTTCCGGCCCTGCACCATATGGCCCAGGTAGACCTCGCTGGACAGTATGTTCTTAACGGAGCATACATTCCAAATCGTATTGGCATAGCGTTCAGACTTTGACCTGCCCTTTAAATAATGATACCGGGCAGGTGACGGGACGTTCCGTTCGTTTAGCTTCCGTGCGATATTCTGGTAGCTCATGCCGGAAAGCCGCCATTGAAAGATTTCCCGGACCACAGGCGCGGACTCCAGGTCTGGCTCAATCCGGTGATGGTCGTCAGGGCACTTCTGATAACCGTAAATCGACCAGGCACCGATAAATTCCCCGTTTCGCTGTTTTGCCGCGAATACGGGTAGCAGCTTTCTGGAGATGTCCTTGCTGTAAACCTCGTTGAAGATATTTTTCAGAGGCACGATATAGCCGTCCTGGGACCGTTCAGCGGTCAGCGTATCAAAATTGTCGTTGACAGCGATAAACCGCACATCCAGGAGAGGAAAAATCCGCTCCAGATAGTTGCCGGTTTCCCGGTAGTTGCGGCCAAACCGGGATAAGTCCTTGACCACAATGCAGTCTACCTTCCCGGTTCGCACATCCTCCATCAGCCGCTCAAACTCCGGGCGGTCAAAGTTGGTCCCTGTCCGTCCGTTATCACAGTAGAGGTCATGAAACTGCATATCCGGCTGACTGTCAATATAGCTCTGAATCAATTCCTGCTGATTGATAATCGTGTCCGCTCCGGGTTTTCCGCTGTCCTCTACCGACAGCCGGACATAGCCGCCCGCATGATACACCCGCTTGGGCTTTTCTACGGGAGTCGCTACCGACAGAATAGGATTGACCTTACGCTTCGTCCTCGCCATCTTAGACCGCCTCCCTTCCGGGAAGAATCCCTTTGGCTTGCAGAAGTAAATCCGTCTGCCAGTGAAATTCGTCGTTCCAGCGATAGACGATTTCAACCCGGTGTTCACGGAAAATCAGGATACGCTCAATCAGAGAAACGATAATCGCGCGGTCCAAGGCTTCGATGTTCTGGCGCTTCCGAAACTGCTCCATCCAGCCTCGGCCCTCCGAGAAATTGCCCATTTCCTGGTCCATTTCCTCTTGAATGGCACCGGCCTGTTCCTCCGCCTCGCTGCGGCGGCGGGAGTAGGTCTTTCGCAAATCCTGATATTCGTCTTTGTCGATCAAGCCGTCTTGGAGGCTTTCATATAGGGAACGGGAAAGGGTCTGCCAGCGGTCAATCTCCGCTTGTTTTTTCTCCAAGCGATCCCGGAGCTTCCGTACACCCGCCTGCTGAAGCTGGGCGGCGTCTGTCAGCTCCAGCAGATTGGAGAGGTCGATCACGTCTTGAATGTGCTTTTTCAGCGATTCCAACACAAGCTCATCCAGCGCCTCTACCCGCAGGGAGTGGGCAAAGCAGCTCTTTTCGTTCTTGTGGGCGGCGCAGACGTAATAGACATACTTCTTTTTAGCGGTCGGAACGGTCTTTCGTATCATAGCCCCGCCGCACTCGCCGCAGAAAACTATGCCGGAGAACAGCTCCACCGCCTTGCCGCTGACGCTGGTGCGGGTATCCAGAGCAAGCACCTTCTGGACCGTATCAAAATCATAACGGTCAATAATGGCTTCGTGGCAGTTCTCCACCACCGCCCATTCCTCACGGGGCTTTACCACCAGCCGCTTCACCCGGTAGCTGGGTGTGGTAACACGGCCCTGCTCCAATACGCCGATATAAACCGGATTTTTCAGAATTCGCAGTACCATCCCTGCGTCCCAGGAGGATTCTTTCTTTACCCGGAAGGAGGTGGAGTAGCGCATCCCCTGGGACCGCTTGTAGTCCATGGGGGTGAGAATGCCAGTCGCCGTCAAGCGGTCGGCAATATCCCCCGCGCTGATGCCCTCCAGCTTCCACTTGAACATATCTCGCACAACTCCGGCGGCGTATTCGTCTACCAGCAGACGGTGACGGTTTTCCGGGTCCTTCCGGTAGCCGAAAACAGCAAAAGAGCCGATGAAATCTCCGCGTTGGCGTTTGATTTCAAGCTGGCTCCGTGTTTTCACCGAGGTATCCCGGCAATATGCCTCATTTATGAGGTTTTTGAACGGGATAACCAGCTCGTCAGATTCCGCGTCGCTGTGCAGACTGTCATAGTTGTCGTTGACTGCGATAAACCGCACACCCAGGAAGGGGAATAACTGTTCCAGATACTCCCCAACGCCCAGGTGGTCCCTGCCGAAGCGGGACAAATCTTTGACCACAATGCAGTTGATTTTGCCAGCCTTGACCTCGGCCATCATCTCTTGAAAGGCCGGACGCTCAAAATTGGAACCTGTGTAGCCGTCATCCACTTTCATGCCGCACTCCCGCAGTTCCGGGTGGCGCGTCATGTAGTCACGGATCAAGTCTTTCTGACCCGTAACGCTGTTGCTTTCCTCCTTGTCGCCGTCCTCTCGGGAAAGGCGAACGTAACCGCAGGTATTCCATACCTGTTCAGTGGAAATTTTCATATTCTTCTCTCCTAATTGTTAAAGTTGATCAGCAAAACACTTTAACAACCAGGGGAGCGCCGGTTTGTCCTGTTGCCGCCATGTTAACATAACTTCCCGGCAATGTCCAGAGTGTTTTGCAAAAAAGTTTGTGTCAGCATTTGGAGCGTATGTAGGAGAGCATCCTGTCCTCCAGGGTCACATCCGTGTCGGTGAAGCTGACCTTCACCACATACTTCCCGTGCCGATAGCAGTAGGGGTTGCCGATCTGCCGGATAAAATCAAGAATCCGTTCCCGCTTGGGCAGGTCGGTATTGACCTTTACATCCCGAATATCCCGCAAATCAGTGGGGTCCACCGTCCGAATGTCAATGTCCTGCATGGCTTTAAGCCGCTCCAACGTATAAGGATGCTGCTCCATATCCCCACCCTCTTTCAACGTTTGAAACGGTAGGAGAGCTCCGCGCCCCCGCTGTTGTACTTATCCAGGATGATACGGGCGAAGCGGAGGCCAACGTCTGTCTCAATGCGACCCAGGCGAATGATCTCCTCCGGGCTGACGGTGGACATTCGCCGGATGAAAGTGCGGTCACTCAATTCCGCCCCATAGGTCTTGACAAATAGAGCCATGCCGGAGAGCATGGAGGCCCGCAGGGAGTTGGGGGTTCCTTGCCATGTCCCGGCCACCAGGGACAGCATACGGGCAAACGCTTCGCCGCCGAGAAGCTGGTAGGCGTTGATAAGGGCACGGATGGGGGCGATCTCAAAGGGTTCGCCGGTCGGCTCCTCCAGCGCCCACACAAAACCAACATCCTCCACCAGGCACTTGATCTCCATGATCTTGGCGTCCAAACCAGATTCCACCAGGGCCTTGGTGTGCTGGCGCGGGGTCAGAGGACGCTTGCCCTTGTCCAGCTTGGCATACAATTCGGCCTCCTGCTCATAGGTTAAGCCGGTATAGATGATACAGGGGACGATCACATCCCCGCCGCCCACCATCTGGCGCATGGCGGCAATCCGGTTCTGACCGTCCACTACATTGAATTTTCCGTCCCGGAAACTCACAATGACGGGGTAGAGTTCCCGGCTGTTCCAGTTACGGATCAGCTTGTCCACGTTCTTTTGCTCCACGGGCCGCTGGTAGGGTAGACCGGAGGTCAGGCGGCTGGTGGAGAGGGTACGGACAGTGCCGGGGTTGCTGTACTCTACTTCGGCGGGCGGCAAAAGGGTCTGCTGGCCCGCCTTGGGCAGACTGTTCTTTTTTCGGCAGCTCATTTTTTCATGCTCCTTTTCATTTGTTTCAGTAATTCATGGATAGCGTCGGAAATCGTTTCAAACCGCTTTTGAATGTAATCAAATTGCACCTGAGATATATCTGAAAAAACAACTGTGCAGAAGGGGTCGCTGTACCACGCAAATTCCCGTTGGAATTTCTGGATAAAAGAATCCAACTCCGCCAGAAGCGCATCCGGGGTATAACTGCAATCCTTATCGGGATTTTTTAAATCGGCTATGGATTCTTCAAAGGTGGCGTAGTGCCTGCCGCTGGACGAATAGGGGACGGAGGGCGGCGGGGCTTTCGCTGGCGGTTCCGGTTGCGCTGGTTCCAGGACCGCCAGAGACGGTTGGTATTCGTCTACAGAATGAATATTGCCTGATACCAATTGACGAGCTGCATCTGACTGTTGGTCTGGTGTTAAACGAGAGATTTTGATGGTATCTTTCTTCTTAACTTTAGAACCTGACGTCTGGATGATCTTTTGGGCTTCTGGAGTGAGATTTTTAGCGATCTGAAGCTCTTCCCTAACAGTTCGCGGTGCTATGCCGAGTTTATCTGCGGTGTCATCTACAAAGGTCCTTAGCGTGGCGGCGCTTGGCGCTATCACGTTGTTCCCTATGGAGCGATTCATCCCCATTGCCTGGGCAATGCCAGCTTTCGTTTCCGGGTGCAAATCTTCATAGATTTCCTTTCGCCGCAGAAGCAGTTTCCGAAATTCATCGTCAGATAAATCTTTGCGGATAAAATTCTCATCTATCTCCGCCAGTTCTACTTGTTGACCGTACAAATCGCTGACGGTACACTCGATCTCCATCCGGCCCAGCAACTTCATGGCCTCCAGCCGATGCAGTCCAGCAATCAGCATATGGGCCTGATCCACCAGGATGGGGTGAATCAAGCCCACCTCCAAAATGCTATCAGCCAGTTCCTTCACATCTCCCGGTGCGGGTTCCCGCCGTCCGGGCTGGACGGTAATCTCACTGATTGGAATAAGCAGCGTTCTCACCTCCTCGGCCTCCGGCCTGTTATCATTCATCCTCACCGGATGGAACACCTGAAATCACGGTTGACTATGCTTTCAGGTCTTTCATCCGGTTTTCGGGCTGGAAGGACCGCGCCGGCCCCGGTTGCGTCCTCATACTGTAAGGAAATGTGACCGACGCGGGTTCCCTTGAATACCCTTTCAGAAAAATGTGTGCCGTATTATCAGGCGGCATGACCGCCCTGCTGCTCTCCCCCGGCACGGGAGTATGTAAGCCCGCCTTTGGCGTGGCGGCGCGGTGCCAGCAGACGGTGGCGGCAGGTGACTAAACTGCCCAGGCCGTTCCCCCAGCATCTCCCTTTTACCCTGCGATACGGGTGTTTGCGGTGTATCCTGCGACTGCGGCGTTGCCAACGCTGGACAGCCGCCCAGGTGTCGCTCGTACCTTTGATGTGATCGTTTTGACGGGCAGGAAACGAGGGTTCACCCCCTTTCGTTCGTTCCCGGCCCGCAGGCAGTCTTGGCGATTGTGCGGCTGATGCAGGATGCACGCTTACATACTGAATATGAGCGGAAACCTGTCCGCTGTTTGTCAAGGTGCTGGGGATTTGCGTCAGGGAGCAAGCTGGAAAATGATACTGCTGATCGTAGCCAGATCATCACCGACAAGCTGGGCGCTCAATCGAACAAGCAGCTTGACCTGCTTTTTGTTGAGGGCTTTGCGGTAAGGCTGGTAATCCGCCTTTAACCGAACACCCCCACCGTAGCGGCCACGGACAGTTTCAATGGGGTAGGAACACATGAGCAGCGTAATGTCGTTTCGAATGGTTTCCCTGGAGACGTTAAACTCGCTTGCCAGATTGCTGTATGTATCCTGCCGTCTTAGGCACAATATTTCCAGAATCCTCTGGCGGCGTTCACTTGCACTCATGTGTTCACCTCCTTCCAACACTCTCTGAAATCTATCGTAACAGGTAAAGGGCAAGCCCAGCTTGGCCTTTAAAAAAATAATTTGAAAAATTTTTATTTCTATTTAAAATGGATTGTTTTTACTCGAAAAATGTTGCAAATCGAAGAAAGAGAACTATGCCGCTTCTCTAGTTATCTGCGGCTTTTTTGTCGAATAAAAGAGGCCGCTGTCCCTTGCTGGGACAGCGGCCTCGATTGCATATTTTTTTGCGGTATTGCACTTTTGCACGACAGCATCCTCCTATTGGTGATAGGAGCTATAATACCATGCGCTTTTCCTATTACTTTCCCCAAACTTTCCTAAAACTTTCCTAATTATCGCAAGTTTCGTTGGAATACCTGGTAAATCGGTAGCCCATCCGATAAACTGTTTTGATATAACATGGTTGGGCCGGATTCGCCTCGATTTGTTTCCGCAGTTCGTGGACAGACCGGCCTACGGATTGGGCATAATCCATTCCCCACGCACCCCGGCATATCTGCTCGGAAGTCAATACTCGGTCGGGATGCTCCATAAAGTACAACAGCAGTGAAAACTCCCTGGGGCGCAACTTGACGCTCCGCTCCTTCACCCGGACAACGCAGCGCGACGGGTCAATATAAATGTCCCCAACCTGGAAGTCACGTACTTGGATGCCTTTATCATGGGTATAGGCTGAGTAGCGGCGAAATTGGGCCATGATGTGATCCGCCACTAAATCAACAGGCCATTCCGACCCAATGCACAAGTCCGCGCCGGATTGCAGGGCGGAGCAAGCGTTTTTTATATCGTAGTGATTGAATAGTACGATTGCCGGTGCATAGCTGATACGACGCAGAGCAATGAGAAATTCAGCGCAGGAAATTGCTTCAGGAAAATAAAGTACAATCAGGTGAAAAGGTTGCCAAGCACAAAGACGCATGGCGTCCTGATAGGTGAGTGCCATGATGAAATCAGCGTCCATCCCTTGAAACCTAAATTTGAGTGCGTTGTGGAGTTCATAGTGAATATCCAGCGTCAGGACTTGATACCTCATAAATACCGCCTTTCATATTCAAAAGCACACTACCGTTGCGGTGAATTTAGCCGACATTTTCTTACAAAGTCCGCAAATACACTCACAAAAAAGCTGCTCAAATACCGCTGAGTTTTACCCGCAGGAATAGAGCAACATCTAGCAAAAAAGGGGTGCAAACAAACTGTCTGCACCCCTTGAGATACTGTGGCCAAAGGCTGCGTTCCTTTGTTGGCTACGGCTCTCCATTATCTGCTTTTTTCATTATTAGTGATTATTATACCATAATAATCGCCTATTGTCTAGTTTCTATAAATTCCGAGAAAAAGCGCTACAATCCATGCTCCTGAACAAATTGCTTTAGCAACTTTTCCAGTTTATATACAAGCGCATTAGGCAGTTTCCGGGCGGTCAAGGCCCTGGGGATTCTAACGCCAGATACACCTGTAACAACTCGACGGAATACCACACGCCTATCATTGCGGTGGAGAGCCTTTATTTCGTACCCTTGGCTTGTCCAAGAATCAGAAATATAGTAGTATATTTCGTCTGGAATAATCGCATGGAATGGGTATCCTTCCTCCCTCCACATTGGAGAAATCATCCCTGGCATCACCTCATACCAGAAAGCATCATAGAAATATGCTTCTGCCGGTAAGCTGTCTCCAAGGATTTGTTCAATCTGGCGGAAGGTCAAGGTAAGTGGAGTCTTGTCGGACAGGCGGAAGTATTCTCGCAATTCCAGATAGGGTGAATTTCGTAGCGGGGCATTATCAAGGAAGTCACCCATCAACTCAAAGAGGTCGATATGCTCCGCAAAGGCATCACCCGAATCCGAGAACATATCGTAGGCACATTGACGATGAATATAAATCAGGTTTTGCACTCGATGCCCTTTGCCGATCACCTTTTCAGTTATCTCAATTTCTTGGTCAGCCAACATTGGATTTCCGCAAAATGCGCATAGGCCCCCCTGACGCTGCCAGACTGCTTTATACTTACCATTGGCCTTCTGTTCATCACGGCGGTGCTGTAGCTGGGCGAAATAGTCCTTGTCCAGATACGGGTTGAAGCTGACTTTGCAGGGCTTATGCTGGTCGATGGCGAGGGGAGCCAGCCGGACCACCCGGCAAGTCGGGTCATCAGGCAGAGCGAAAACGTGATACCCTCCCACATAAATCCAAAATTTCCGCAGTACGGTTTCCCTGTGCCAGCGTGAATACTTCTGGCACATCTTCACGACAAGCAGGCCCTCAACAACAGCGTCAATGTGGCGAAAAATCATATAGGCGTCCGTACTGCGGTGATATGCCGCCCATCCGCTCAACTTGTCGTTAATCTTCTCAATCAGCGCCCGTTGTGTTCCCTTGAAATTCAAAATCAGGTTTTCCAACTCACGCTCAATTTTCTTGATGGAGCCGTCAGTCGGCTTGACTGTTAAAATGCCCTTCTTCTCCTGGAAGTGCCATGACAAAAACGTGAAGCCCTCGCTGATATGGGCGATATAGGTTTTCTCCTGATTGAAGCCCAGGCCCCGGCTGGCCAGGAAGTCGCTGACGCACTGCATAATCCGCTCTGCGCTCTCTACTGATCTCGCTGTGACTACTATATCATCGGCAAACCTGACCATGCAGCCATTAGAATAATCAACGCCGCCCATCGGGTAAAGACTGTCATAGATATGGGATTGCAGGCCGTCCAACAGCATATTGCCGAGGATAGGGGACAAGCTGGACGCAAAGGAAATTCCCTTGTTCGTTTCAAACAATTCACCGTCCTTGACAACACCTGCCCGGAGAAATTTCCGCAACACCGTCTTGTCCATTGGAATATTTTCAATGAGCCAGTTGTGCATAGCGTTATCGAAGAAAGCGGCAACATCGGCCCTGACGATCAACTTGGGCGGATTCTCTTGATTCAACTCCCGAAGTATGTAAGCGTAAGCGTCATGAGCCGAGCGGCCTTTACGGGCAAAAAAGGATTTTTTATCCGCTGTGGATTCAGCTACCGGGTCAAGAGAGAAAGAATACAGTACCAGCATAGCCTTATCCCTGGCGGCGGGGATATGCAACGTCAATTCCTTCCCCCGCTCCGTGACCTTCTCATATCGGTTCGGTAATGGCTGGTATCCTCTGCGGGTCAGGGATAAGGCCATTTTCATTTTTTGTGCGTCACTGGTCAGCTTCACGCCGTCAATTCCCGCCGCTGAATTTGTGTCGGCAACGAAGCGAACAGCCAGCACCCTGGCGGCATAAGAGGCCACCAGTTTATCCTGCATGATTTTGACGTTTTCCCAATCTCGGTTATAGGCGGCGAAGGCCAATTTGTTCTGCTTGCGGAAAAGCTCATTCTCCATTTTAGCCCAGTCAATCGTGCGCCACCTAACAGCCATATCTTCATTCGTGGTTTCCTGCTGAAAAGTGATTGCCCCCAGGATGATGGAGATAGGGCAATGGTCAGAACACAGCGTAGTCGTGTGGTGCTTGATACTCTGAACGTAGGTCAGCAGTTCCCCCGAAACGATGAAGTAATCCAGCCGGGAGCCTTTATTCTCCTGGCGGCTTTTAGGCCGTGGTCCCCACCAGGTATAGGCTCCTTCCTTCTGCGGGTAAAATGCTCGGAATACGTCAATATAACCAGCAGAGAGAAGTGTTTCAAAACTCGCCCGTTCCTCCGATTGAAACAGAGGTTCCTCTGACGTGTTCTTTTGGTTCTCCGGGTAAATGTCGATATACTCTCGTGTCACATTGAAGTCGCCGCACATGATGATAGGCTTTGGCAGTTTCGTGACAAACTCCTTTAGAGCTTTGTCCCATTCCATACGGAAGTCCAAGCGTTCAAGAGATGAATGAGTGTTAAGGTTTGGCGCATAAACATTGACTATGAAATAGTCCTTGTATTCCAGTGTGATAAGCCGACCCTCGCTATCAAATTTGTCACTTCCAAATCCATACTGGAAGGAGAGGGGTTGCCGCCGTGTTAGCACTAGCGTACCGGAGTAGTTGGGACGCTTCGCCGGGTTCCAAAACAGCAGATAGCCGGGAACATTCAACGGACATTCCCCTTTGATTTCTTGACAGCATACTACATCGGGCTTTGAATCCGCTAGAAATTTCAAAAATCCGTTTCGCTTGCAACGGGCTAACCCATTGACGTTCCATGACACAATTTTCATATTCTTACGCCTCTCTGATGAAAGATATTTCAGTAGAGAGCAATTATATGTTATTGTTCCTTTGGCTTACCGTATCTTCCCTTAACAAGAGCATACAAAAACACGACAATGAATGGACTGTCAACCTTACGCAAAACACCGCTTCCGACAAAAACCGGAGCGGTGTTTTTGTATATCTTCTGGACACCGTGACCAGAAGGGACCCGCCCATTTTCCCCGCTTCGTCCACGGAGGCTCTGCTGGATGTATCCCCCGTCGCCGCGCCACCCATAGCACAGCCGGGGCAGCCTGTCAAGGGCAAAGCCGCCGCTGCGCGGCGGTGCTCCGCACCCTTGACTGGCAGTCCCGGCTGTGCTACCTCCCAAGGCGCGACGGGGGATATATCCTCCAGAGCCGCCCCCTTTCCCTGGATAGGGAAAGGGCGGGGGGATAGGGTCGAACCGCTTCCCTTTCAAACCGCTGTCTTTCCACGGCTGATGTGTTGAAAATTAGCAGTTTCAAAGCCTTGCCCCGCAAGGGTTTCCAGCTCCGGTTCTGTGGGGGCTGGTATAGTATCATTCCCCAGGCCCGATTTACCAAAGTACTGTCAACATCTGAATTTATAGGAGGTATCTATGAGCGGTCAAAATTCAATGCCTTGCAGCCCTGAAAACCAGTCAACACTGGTCGCTGGGAAAAAGCGTATTCGGAGTACGTCCGTCTGTGTCTGGCTATCCCCGGATGAACGGGCAAAAATCCAGAAGCGCATGGCAGATGTGGGTATTCGCAATCTTTCAGCATATATGAGAAAAATGGCTCTCAACGGCTATGTGCTCCATGTTGACCTTGCGCCAGTCAAAGAGATTGTTTCCCTGCAAAGGCGGTGTGCAAATAATCTCAATCAAATTGCCGTCAGGGTGAATACCTGTGGCGGAGTTTACCCCGAAGAAATCAAAGTTCTGCAAAAAGGTTATATGGATTTATGGGGGCCTCTCTCCGATCTGCTGGAGAAACTTTCGGAGGTGGTGGCACTGTAAGCGCATAAGGCTCAGGAGCGTCAGCGACGGGGCCGCAGATAGGGAAGCCTCTGGACACGGTGTCCAGAGGCTTCCGGCGGGTTTGGGGGCACCCCAACAAGCATTTTCGCAAAGCGAAAATTGCAAGTGTTATACACTTGCCCTGCTTGCCGTTAGTGCGTTCCCTTGAAATGGCGCGAAAAACACAGCCCTATATTTTTCAGTTGACATATCCTCCCGGAGAGGATATAATGTACTGGTACATTAAGTACATTAAGGAGACGAGGGGGGGGGACAGTGGAAATCATCATCAGCAACAATGCCAACAAGCCGATATATGAACAAATCACATCACAAATCAAAGCCATGATAATGAGCGGCGAACTGCAAACCGGGGAAGCTATTCCATCCATGCGTGCATTAGCAAAATCAATCCATGTCAGCGTTATTACCGTTCAAAAGGCTTATGAGGATTTGCAGCGGGACGGCTTTATTGAAACTACTGTTGGCAGAGGGAGTTTTGTGTCCGCACAGAACAAAGAATTTTATCAAGAGGAACAACAACGGCTTGCGGAGGAGCATCTGCAAATTGCCGCCGAAATTGGCCGGGTCAGCAATATCCCGCTTGCAAAATTGACAGAGTTGTTGGCTTTGTTTTACCAGGAGGACGAATAGCATGGAAAACATTTTAGAAGTACAACAGATTTGTAAATCCTTTCCCAAGACAAATTTCGTTTTGGATAAGGTATCTTTCTCAATTCCGTATGGGGCTATCATGGGATTTGTTGGAGAAAACGGGGCCGGAAAGACAACGACCATCGGTTGTATTTTGAACACTATCTCGCCAGACAGCGGGACAATCAAGCTGTTTGGAAAAGAGTTGTCCGATGCTGATACGGAGTTGCGGGAGAACATTGGCGTGGTATATGACGGCGATAATTTCCCCGCCTATTGGACAGCAGAGCAGTTAGCCCACGTCATGCAGGGACTATATAAAAAATGGGACAACGCTTTGTTCCACAAATATTTAGAGGATTTTCGACTGTTGCCCAAACAAAAAATCAAGCACTATTCCAGGGGGATGACAATGAAGTTAGCGGTTGCCGCCGCCCTGTCGCACCATCCCCAGCTTCTAATTTTGGACGAAGCGACCAGCGGGTTAGACCCAATCATGCGGGATGATATGTTGGATGTATTTCTCGACTTTGTGCAGGAAGAAACTCATTCCATTCTCTTATCTTCCCACATCACAACAGATTTAGAAAAGGTTGCGGACTATATCACTTTTATCCACAATGGGAGATTGATTATGACCGCAACCAAAAATGACCTTGTATATAACTTTGCTGTTATGCGCTGTAAAGAAAGCCAATTTCTCGAATTAGATCCCAGCGATGTAATCGCCTACCGTAAGCGTGATTTTCAAACCGATGTGTTAGTGGCAAATGGGAAAGAGGCTGAGCGCAAATATCGCGGCTCCGTTGTAGATCATGTTTCGGTTGATGAAATCATGCTGTTGCTGGTAAAGGGGGAGCGGGTATGAAAGGACTTCTTAAAAACAACTTTTATGCGGTACGTTCTAGCGCAAAAACATTTTCTATTTTCATGCTGTTGCTGGGCGCTTTTGTCACAGTCGTTGTCAGTCAGCAGTTATTGCTTTTCTATATGCTGTTAGGGATTATTGGCTTTTCAATTAACGCAATCGCCAGCATAGGCAAAGACTACGTTTCAAAGTGGGGGAAGTACAAGCTGACCGCTCCAGTGAAAAGGGCTGATATTGTAAAGAGCTATTTTATCAACCAGCTTATATGGCTGTTTGTCGGGATGATTTTTGCTGGGATTGGACTGGGACTATCTTGGCTCTTACATGGCTGTCCCTTTGATCGGAACATTGATGCCCTTATGGTGTTCTTCGTAGGAGTTAGTATAAGCCTATTTGCGGGAGCGATTTTCTTTCCACTGTTCTATTTAGGTGGAGAGGAACGAAACGGGGCTTTTTTAGTTATCAGTCTATTGTGCGCGATTGGGATTGTCATGGGAATTACCACATTTATCAACATTACATTTGGTCCTAAAATGACCACTGTACAGATACTATTGGGGGCTATGATGATGCTTGCCTGTTCACTCACGGTTTTTGCGCTATCCTATCCTGTGACCACCGCTATCTTCAAGAGGAAAGAATATTGAGCTGCGCAAAGGGAATGGCAAATATTGTAAAGTGGATATTGTGTCCTGTATGCGGGAACAAAACGCGCTTGAAAATTCGTGCTGATACTGAGTTGAAAAACTTCCCCCTGTTTTGCCCTAAATGTAGAAAAGAGAGCTTGATCAATGTGAAAGAACTGAATATATCCGTTATTCAAGAGCCAGACGCATAGACGCAGAGCCGGTAACACGCAGGTTAAAAGCGGTTATCGGCTTTTCTCTTTGGAAAGATACGGCAACCGTTTAAGGAGGTAACGCCGTGTCTTTTTATATTTTACGTCCCCCTGACTTGTCAAAAAAAGCCCTCCCCCTCTAACAGGTAGTCCTGGTTGTAACTGCGAAAATTGTAATATCCTGTCGTCTCGACACATCCGTATGGCCTTGCGTCATGCGGACATTTTTATACCCTGGAGCCTCTGGACACCATGTCCAGAGGCCCGCTGCCGCTCCCCGCCCCCTCCATTTCGATCTGTCCCTTTCCGCCAATATCGAAATGGAGGTTACATATGACAACCATCAAATTGAACCGTTACTATCCCTACCTGACCGAGAATATCACTCTGGAAGTTTCCGACGAGATCGCCGTCGTTCTCTCTACCGGGGGCCGCCAGTGCGACAGCTACAAGCGGCGCAAGCGGGAGCATAACGAGTGCTCTCTGGACGTTGACCCTGGCTTTGAGCCGGATGTGATGTTCCCGCCCCTGACCCCGGAGGAAATCATTCTGGACGAGGAAAACCGCTCAGCCCTTTACGCTGCCATTGACCAACTCCCGCCCATCCAGGCCCGGAGAGTGTATGCCCACTACATTCTGGGCAAGAAAAAATCTGAGATTGCCAGGGCCGAAAATGTAGAGGGGAGCGCCGTTTGCGACAGTATCCGCCGTGGCTTAAAAAATCTTTCAGAAATTTTGAAAAATTTTCATTGAGGTGTACCCGAAATCGGCCAAAACCCGCCTGATGTATGAGGAGACTTATACACTGAGGACAACTGAATATACAGTATTCCAGGCACAAAACCTGCGTGAACAGCGACAAAAGGCGCGCCGCCAGGACAGCCCGCTCAAGGAGGTGAGAGAGGTGGGCCGAGCGATCAGCGCGAACCTTTGACCCGGCCCTGGCAAGCCGGGCGCGACGACAGCGCGGGGGATAATGAAACTTGCTCACGCCCTCCCATGGACTTGCGGGGGAGCTTCGCAATATTGCGGAGCTATGACAGCCGGAGCCGTCGGCGGCCTGGGATGCTCCCCTGTGCCGGGGCGCGTGGCAAATTCGGCGCAATCATGGATCGAAATGGATTTATCCTCGCTGGACTTCTGGCCACCGTGACCAGAAGTGGGGCAAGGTTGAAGGGCGGCACTTTTCCGGGTGCTGCCTTTCTGCGTTTCCCCACGGGACAAGAGGGAAACTTGTTTGCTTAAAACCCCCGTTTACACAGGAGGATAGAATATGCCGCATACCCGAACCAATTATCACAGAGAAGTGAAAACGGCCTCTCTCCAGGGCCGAACCATCACTGTTGAAAATCTGACCCCCATTCTTGCGCCCAAGGTGCGGAACAGGCGCAAGCGGGAGATCGAGGCGGGGCTTTACACTGTGTTCCGCAAATACGCGCCGGGCCGCGCGGAAATGCGCTGACCGGGCGGCATCCTTGTGCCGTGGGGCTGTCTTTGGTATAATATACTTGTAAAGGTTGACAGCTCCATTTCCCGACAGGAAAGGAGCTATCATGGAAAACCGTATCGACGCTATCTACGCCAGACAGTCTGTGGACCGCAAGGACAGTATCAGTATTGAAAGCCAAATCGAGTTTTGCAAGTACGAGTTAAGGGGTGGGAACCACAAGGACTATCAAGATAAGGGCTATTCCGGGAAGAATACGGACAGGCCAAAATTCCAGGAGCTTTTAGCCGACATTCGACAGGGCTTAATTCGCCGGGTGGTGGTTTACAAGCTGGACCGTATCAGCCGCTCCATTTTGGACTTCGCAACCATGATGGAACTGTTCCAGGAGTACAACGTGGAGTTTGTTTCCTCTACGGAAAAGTTTGACACCTCCACCCCAATGGGCCGGGCCATGCTGAATATCTGTATCGTGTTCGCTCAGTTAGAGCGAGAGACGATCCAAAAGCGCGTGACCGACGCTTACTATTCCCGGTGTCAGCGGGGGTTCCACATGAGCGGCGCGGCCCCCTATGGCTTTAAGCTGGAGCCAACCACCCTCCAAGGCATCCGCACGAAAATGATGATCCCGGACCCCGCCACGGCGAATATTGCCCGGTTGATGTTTGAGATGTACGCCGCGCCGTCCACGTCGTTCGGGGATATTGCCCGGTACTTTGCTGAAAACAATATCCTGATTTACGGCAAGGAATTGAAACGAGGCTTTATCTCCCAACTGCTCCGCAACCCGATTTACGCCCAGGCCGACCTGGAGCTGTACGAGTTTTTCAAGGGCCAGGGGGCCGTGGTGGTCAATGACGCGGCGGACTTCGCCGGGACCAACGGCTGCTATCTCTACCAGGGCCGGGACGTGCAGGAGCGAAAAAACAAGGACCTGCGGGGGCAGATCCTTGTACTGGCCCCCAGCGAGGGCATTGTCCCCGCCGATACCTGGCTGCGGTGCAGGAAGAAGCTGCTGGCAAATATCACATTCCAGGGAGGACGCAAGGCCCGGAATACCTGGCTGGCCGGAAAAATCAAATGTGGGCGCTGTGGATATGCCCTAATGAGCGTGGGCAACCCGGCAGGAACGCAGTATCTTCGGTGCTCCAAGCGGGCGGACAACAAAAGCTGTGAGGGCTGCGGGACGCTTCGGACGGCGGAGTTTGAGCAATTTGTCTATGGGGAGATGGTGAAGAAGCTCTCCGAATTTCAAACCCTGACCGCAAAAGCAACGACCGTCAATCCCAAGCTGACCGTCTTGAATGTGGAGCTGGCCCAGGTGGAGGACGAGATCGAGAAGCTATTGAACACCCTGACCGGGGCCAATGCGGTTCTGCTGTCCTATGCCAACGGGAAGATCGAGGAGCTGGATGCCAGCCGTCAACGGCTGATAAAGGAAATCGCGGCACTGAACGCGGAAACAATTTCCCCACAGAAAATCGAGTTTCTGTCTGCCCATCTGGAGAACTGGAACACGATTGACTTTGACGACCGACGGCGGGTGACGGACATTATTCTCTCCCAGGTCCAAGCCACCAGCGACCGCGTTTCGTTTGAGTGGAAAATCTGAAAATCTTTCTCTCTGCGTTTTATACTATGGCCTGTGTGTCCTTGTTAAGCGTTGCTATCATTGATGGATTGCAAGTTAGCACTATATTCTTGTTAGTGTGCTTAATTTACTCAAAAAAATGTCGATATAATACATAAAGATTTTGAGAAATAAAAATTTGGGATTTAGCATTGCGCCTAACAATAAACAAAGTAACTTGAAATATAGGGGCCAAGGGCAGTGGACAAATTTATTGAATTCATTTTACAGAATATTGGAGCAACAATAGTATCATCAATTGTAATGATAGTTACTGTCTTGGCAGGGGCCGTGGCAGTTGTAGACTATATACAGAAATATGGTCCTCAAGGCATTATAAAGCTGATTAAATTTTTACTTTTAGTGACCATGCTTGTTTTAGTGGTTGTTGCCGCATACCTGTCAGTGCAGTTTTTTATATTTAACAGAACTACATTGAAAGTTACTCCTCATCTCACAGCGATTCGTGATAGTTACGGATTTGTTACAAGTTTTGAAATTGATTGTGTTGTTCCGAACGGGCATACCATGACAAGTTACTCTTTTGTTTATGAGGATGAAGAAAATGAGCCATTCACAAATACTTTTGATTACGAAGAATTTGTTGGTCAGTGCGCGGTAAACAGACAAAACGCATTTGATTTATATGGAAAAACATGGACTGTCTATGGATATGTAACAATTGATGGTTTCAATTATTATACTGAAAAGCAAGTCTTTTCTGATCCGGTAGATCCAGAAATACCTGATTGGGATATTTTGAACGAAAACCAATATATTCGCGAACGACATATGGCGGGGGGCGATCATGACACGTATGAATTCCAGCTTTACCAAGGTAGTACATATCAAATTATTACCAAAGTACCCGATGATGATAGTGTTACTTGCGCCTATGATGCTATTGCACTATCTACTGAAGGAGGCCCCAAAGCGGAAGGGGTTTCCGTTAATAACACAGGTCTTATTTCTGTTTCTGATTCAGCACATGGTATAACGAGAATTACTGTGGATTTTACAAATCGCGGAACAAAAACCATTTATGTGGTTGTGATAGATTGCAATAACAATTTCACAGATTAACTACCCCAGTCCGATTGCCATTCACACCATATTTATCCATAAGCATTGAATCTCCTTGATAACTTTTAAAGCTATCGTTTATAAAAAGATTATTTTTATCAGAAATTTTCTTCCTTCAAGGCTATGTGGACATGGGCAAGCCGTTGCCCATGTCCACTTTTTATCGGAAATTATTCTATGCTTTTCCTTGCGATTTCAATGCTTTCCGGGTTCTGTTTCTGATAAAAATAAATTTCTGATAACCACGTTTATCGGAAATTTCCGATAACGTAGGCGAGCAATGTATTGGAATATCCTTTTCGGATTTTCCAATACGCTCGTTGGGGTCCCCCCCCCCAAGCCCCGGACCGGACGCTCCGCGTCCAGTCGAACACGCCTGACGGCGTGGCTCTCTCGCTCCCTTCGGTTGCTCATTCCTGCACATATGCGCAGGAAGTATGCGCTCCGCGCACATTATATAAGTCATTTGCGATAAATGATTTTCTCTCAGGCCAACCTAATCTCTCCTATGCAAATCTTCTGATAAAGCAGGTAGCCCACCCAAACAATCCGCTGCTTGGGTGGGCCGTTAAACCATGCGGCTGCATAAATTAAGTACACCACATTATTTGTCTAAACGACATACTCGACTATGGGAAGATGTTATCAGGATAAGCGGTCAAAAAGGCTCCAACTGCTGCCTGTGGAGCAGACGGGAAAACGAGGCCACCCTGGGAAGATAACTGATATGATTATCGGGAAAACATCTTACAAAGGTTATACGCAGAGTCAATCCTCCAATGATGGATGTCTATTGCAGGACCCATCAGAACGCAAAAAACTCTGTACCAGCATCCGGCGTCTCCCGTATGAGACGGCCACGCTCATATATTGCCTCTTCCTCATTATGGGCGGCGGCGTATTCGGGGTAAGACCGTAGGATTGCGTTCATGAGCGCCGCCATATCAACCGCTCCGCTTTTCTCTATCTGCGGATGTAGCTTGCAAAGCTCGTACAGGGGGATACAGCTGCTATGCTTTGGAAAGAAAAGATATCCAAGGGTATTGTCGATACCCTGCAACCAGTCATAAGCTAACCGCTCCGCTAAATTCTGTTCGGGAATTGTGATGTCCCCCTCCCAGATCGGGAAACAAACCGCCAGCATCTCCTCACAGCGGTCTGTTTCCAACCAGAACACACCGTTCAACAGCGCCTTATGACGGACTGTGCAGCCTCTTGGCGTATGAAAGGGAACCGGGAAGGCTCCAAAGTAATCCGGGTATTCTTCCATGCCGTGGAGAGCGAGAGAAAGCAAGGTATCCTCACTCTCATCTACAGGCAGATGGCACTTCATCTGATATCGGCGCACCTCAAAATCTATGATATGTTTTCCGCTGCCCTTCTGGTGGAGTGGGTAAACCCGTAGGCCAGGATTGTCGGAGAACTCCTCCCCGTAACTCCGGGCCTCTTTGGAAATGGCCGGAGCATCTTCCATTACCACATATACCTCCGTATGCTCCAGATTGTCCCCGGCGATTAGAAAATAGACGCCGGGGCTTATAATTTCCACGTGCTGGACCGCTCCAAGCTCCGCTGTGAGATTGAATGGCAGAGCGTCTGATGATATGTTTTTCAGGGAGTATTTTTGTGCCACCTTTAACTCGGACACCACTTCGTCGCTTGGGTCCCTTCTCCTCAGCAAATTTTCTGTCATTTGGTTTTCCTCACTTCATATAATTAAGATTTGCAGACGGCTTAACGTGCGTCTGCTTACACGGTCGTAGTTATCCTCGTTGTATTTCCATGGGAAACTTTTGGAACGGTATCCGATAAAAGCACAGGAGTTTTAATTCATAGTCATTGGCTCTCTTGGCTCCCCGCCACACCTGGAAGCTGGTTGACCTCATGCTTTTTTAGTTCAAAAATAAATTCAATGGCATAGTCACGCCGTAAGATGATGTCACTCGTTTTGAGAAAGCTTATCGGCACTCCATACCTCTCAAACTGACGGTCACTTTCTAATCTTTGGAGGACTCGTTGACATATTTCAGACTGATTCTTTTTGACTTCATCTCGCAGAGCCTCCCATGAATTAAACCAATAGCGGGGGAGGCCCACGGTCATGCGGATATAATCAAATGTACGTTCATCTTGGTTCTCTGGAACACGCTCGTATATAGGTGGAGATATGTGCTGTACTAATCGGTTAATGGAAGATGGTTCTTTCGGAACTCTACGCACAAGCTCTGTTTTTAGAAAAATTTTAATGCACTCCGTCAGTGTTGTTCCGACTTTGAACTGAGAAACAGCTTTGAGCCAAACGTTCATGTTGAAGCAGGCTTCGCCCATAACTTCAAACCTGCCAAACTTTGTGCGCCCCTCATACGGGAAAAGCCGTGGTTCCTTATCAAGAGAGTAAACTTCGTTTTCGCTGAAATAGTAGGTTTTCCCTCCACGTTGAGAAATGGGCTTATTGATTACGCCACGCTTTATTAAGAAGTCCCTGGTCATAGAAACCAGATCTGCGTCAGGAATATTTTGCAGGTACTCACCCATTTCTGGAAGCAAGTGCTTCTCTACATTCCTGTCCAATTCTGTATAGATATGGAATTTGCTGACCGCTTGCTTCCATATTTCTGCATCAATAAAAGACGGCGTCCATAGCGGTTCCTCCGCCATTTCATCGCCCCTCTGCAACATTACACGCGCTACTTCTCCGTATTTAACTACGCAGAGGAGGTTATATCTATTCTGGCTCGGCTTTTTAAAAATCGCTCTGCCCACGATACCTTCAGCGATCAACTGCTTGGTGACTGTTTTTGACGCTATGCTCCAGGCACAGCCTCTCCCTGTCGTTTTATCTATGCCCATACCGCTGCCTCCGCACTTGATTCACTGTCATAGGCTCTTGGCCACGTCCGGCAACAGCTCAACCTCCGGCCTTTTTCGGTCAAAGATGTACTCTATCGCAAAGTCATGCCGCAGTATGACAACACATGGTTTCAGGCAATCCATAGGGACTTCATATTTTTTGAAGTGATAATCACCTTCTATTTTTTGGACGACACGCTGATATATTTCGCTCTGATACTTTTTTACTTCATCTTGCAGGGCCTTCCGTGAATTGAACTGATAGCGGTGGAGGTCCACAGTTATACGGATATAATCAAATGTACGTTCATCTGGGTTCTCTGGCGTGCGCTCATATGTGGGTGGGTGTATGCGCTGTATCAGCCGTTCAATGGAAGATGGCTCGTCCGAAACGCTGCGCCGAATCTCTGTTCTTAGAAAAATTTCAACACATTCTTCCAGGGTTGCTCCAACTTTGAACTGAGAAACGGCTTTCCGCCAAACATTCACATTGAAGCAGGATTCGTGGTCAGCCTTGAAAATACTGAATTTAATTCGGCCCTCATACGGAAACCGCTCCGCATTTTCATCAAGAGTGTAAATTTCATCTTCGTTGAAATAATATGTTTTCCCACCATGCTGGCTGATAGGGGTATTGAGTACACCAACCTCTATCAGAAAATCCTTGGTTATAGAAATTAACTCTGCATCAGAAAAACCTTGCAGGTATTCATCCATCTCTGGAAGCAGGAACGTTTCTACATTATAGTCTAATCCTTCAAGGTTCAAAAATTTCCCAACCGCTTGCTCCCAAACGTCCGCGTCAATAAAAGAGGGAGTCCATAGCGGCCCCTCCGGCGGCTTATCGCTTTTCTGGGAATGTATATATATGCTTTTATCATGATTATATTCGACCACCCGAAACAGTTCGCATCTGTTTTTGCTATTTCTGCGGCGCTTTACATAGACTATTTTACCTACGATGCCCTCATCAATTAGTTTCTCTGTGATTGCTTTCGAGCCCGCTATGCTCAAGGCACAGCCTCTCCCTGTCAGTTTACTTATGACCATAATGCTACCTCCAGTATTTCGGGGACTGCTCCAAACTAAGCGGACCCCGTTTTTTCATCCTCTGCCTCTGGCAGGAAGCTGTATGGGACGGGACTCTGGTTTAACCCAGAAAGGAGAAAGCACTCCGCACTGGACAGCGTGGGAAAGCACACTCGAAGAATCGCATACGCGATCATTCGTCCAGCGGCATCAATCTCGGACTGGACCAATACACTTGTAAATAGACTTCTGCTAACATCTTGATCTGGAAAAAGGATAGGTGCGGGGATCGCCATAGGCACACCGAGAGAGAGCACCGGAATCCCCAAAGCGGACCAGTCGGCTTTTCGTCCAGATCGTAGAGGACTGACACCCCCGCTGGTTGAAAGCTGTATTGTCTGAAACATCCGCGCCGGTTCTTCATCGGTTGAAGAATCTACAAGCAGCAGGCAATCCGCCCCAATCGCTTTTGCGGCCCCATTGACAAGCACCTCGGTGTTTATGTTATTGGTTCCCAATGTACCCGGTTCAAAGGAAACAACCTCACAGAAATTCCCCTCCAGGCCGAGTCCTGAAAGCACATTTAAAGGCAGATTGCGTGTTACCTCCGGCCCCAGGGAATCAGCGGGGACATCCCGGTTTCCAATTCCGCAGATGCACAGCCTCCCATGATAATGAGGCCGCAGCACCAGAGCCAGTATTTGGGCTAGACATTCGCCTACACGCTCGATATGCTCATGTTTGCTTAGAGGTGTGCCTGTCGCAATCGTGATATAGCTTCCAATGGGCTTCTGGAGTTTTTTTGCGGCATCCTCTGATTGGACATGGACTGTGGTGACATTGCAGCCGTGCAGTTCTTCCTCCGACGTCTCTATGCCTTGAAAATATGTCAAATTCCTTCTCCTTCTGTTGGCTGGGGCAGACAAATTATTCATACTCTGATAAGGATTACCCGATTTCGCCCGCCTCAAAGGGAAACAGATCAGGCAGATCAATTTGAATGTTCAGCTTCCTTTTCAGAACATTTTGAATCCACATTAAACGACCGCGAACAGATGCCGCCCCGATGCCAAGTTCCCTGGCAATACCCGCGTTCCGCATCCCCGCCTGTTTTTCTGGAGCAAAATCAGGTCCTCATGGTTCAACATTCGCTGGGTTCCGAAACCAGAGACGTTTCCGCGCAGGATGGCAAACTCTCTTAGTTCTTGATCGGAGGGCATAGCCCGCAGCAGCTCCGACAACTTCATATATCCGTCCGTGAACGTTACCTCCAGGCCGCGAAGGCGCCGCAGCGCCGGGTGGTCCAACTCGATATAATCCGGGATGGGACCCCGCTCAAACTTGGTTTTGATATTCTGGAACCGGCCTTCCACTTGATTTCGCGTGAGATTCAGTTCTTTTCCGGCTTCATCATTGTCCTTCCCATCCAGGCGCAGCTTTAAAATCTTTAAGCCGAGCTGGGATATGTGCGGCTTGCTGTTCCTGCTGTAGGGAAAAAGTTCCGACAAAACCTCGTCGGAGGGTGGAGCCGCCAGAAGTTCAGAAATTAGAATCTTTTCGCCGTTTGCCTTCTGTGTCAAAAAAGTGTTTTCCATTATGTCCCCCCTACTCCCTTTTAAAGACCTCTATCCCCCTTAGGTGCCGAAATTTATTCGGGCCAACTACGCATAGTTAGGCAGGGGGATTTTTACTGCTATCATGAGCACAATAGAAAAGGATTTCATCGTCTCACAATAGCAGAAGGTTACTATGAACGCTGATTATTCAAACATTATTTTGCCCAGAATACTCTTTTTGTGTGATAAGCGGGGCATTACAATCAATAAACTTGCTGAAATGAGTGGGGTTAGACAATCCACTATCCACAACTTGGTGTGTGGCGCATCTAAAAATCCTAAAATTGGTACGTTGCACAAAATTGCAACTGCATTTAGTATGACATTAGCAGAATTTCTTGATTTTCCAGAATTAAATAACTTCTCGTTAGATGATGAATTAGAGGAATAATATAAGGTAAATAGCGGCATCCTCCCATGCTTTGGTATGGGAGGACATTATTATGTTAGCGACTAACGTTCAAATCATTATATCATAATACATTCCGTCTGTCTATTATCGTAGACTGCATTTTCTCCTATATCTTTTACAATCTGTACTTAGAAAGTTGTGGGGAGGGGATTTTGTGCAATTCGATTCGGATGTAGTAGGACAAGTTATTCGTAAACTACGAAAAGAAAAAAAGATTTCGCAGGATGTTCTTAGTGGTTTTGCTGGAATTGCACGTACTCATTTAACAATGATAGAGAACGGTTCTAAGCAACCAAACTTTGAAACCATTTGGAAAATTGCTATGGCTTTGGATTTACGGCCAAGTGAATTAGTTAGTTTTATGGAAACGGAAATTGAACGGCGTGATAAGGAAAGCACCCTTTATATAGAGCAATAACAAAACCTCCCGTGCCAAGACGGCACGGGAGGTTTTCCATGCGTCTTTACATTCGACCATATGTGCAACTAATTAGACATGATTTCTTAGAACTTTCAAATATATTCTAACAAATATAAACTAGCCTTGTCAATACCGTTGCTTGTGGAGGCTAGTCATGGATAACTACGGAACAATAAAAATAAATTTGGCAAAGCTGATTGAAGATCGTGGTATAAGCAAAAACAAACTTAGCCATCGAGCGGAAATGCAGAGGACGCAAATCAATCATTATTGCAACAACACGATATCCAGATTAGATGTCGATGTCTTATCTCGCCTATGCACCGTGCTTGAATGTGAGATCGGAGAACTATTAGAGTTCATTCCTCCCAAGAAATGAGATAAATTCAGAAAGATTCTGATTGTCCCATTCATGAAAAAAACCTCCCATGCCAGACGGCACGGGAGGTTTTCGCAGTCACCGCCCCGTCTGGGTCATTGCTGGCAGTATATCATATAATTCGGTGTAATGCTATAGATAGAATTACAAACTTGTAAGAATTTTCCTTTTTGCAATTCGGGGTTACACTACTTGTGAAGGTGGTGTAATGCTATGGCTAGGAAATTAAAAGACGTCAATATAGAAATCGGAGCCAGAATCAAAAGCGAACGGACAGCCCAGAAAATGACTCGTGAGGACTTGGCGAAATTATCTGGTTATAGTGCTAACTTTATTCAGGAAGTGGAACGTGGCCGTTCCGGCCTGTCCTCTGAGTCTATCCGGGCGTTTGCCGTGGCCCTCAATCTTTCCGCAGACACCTTATTGTTTGGGAGGACTCCAGACAGCTTTGAATATGTCATACAGAAACTAAAAGCCGTTCCGGCTGAAAAAATGCCGCATATTCTAAAAATCATAGACGAAGCGATTGAATGTACTCGCTAAGAAAAGATAGCCCCACGCCGCTGGCATAAGGGCTATCTTTATTCGTTCTTGCGCAGTGGTTACATACCCTTGTATTGAGGCTCTCTCTTTTCCAGGAAGGCGCTGACCCCCTCCTTGAAATCTGAGTGCCGCGCCATGTAGCGGGTATAAGTAACCTCCAATCCGTTCTTGCGGTGCATCTGGAAGTCCTCCTGCTCATTCATACACGCCTTCAGATAACGGAGAACCAAAGGCCCGCGCTTGCAGAGTTCCCGTGCTTTCTCCATAGCCGCAGTCTTCAGCTCCTCCAGGCTGTCAACCACCATCGTAACGCCGCCGTACTTTTCGTGCAGTTCCTCCGCCGTTATAGAGCTTCCGCAGTAGCACATATCCCGCTGGATTTGGGGCGGAAGTATCCGGGCCAGATGACCGCTTCCGCCAACGACGCTTAGTTTAGCCTCCGGCGCTCCAAAGAGGGTCCCCTTCACGGCAATGGTGATATCCGCGCCTGCCGGATAACAGAGGCCCCCGCCGAGACAGTGGCCATGAACCGCACAGATCAGAGGAACCCGCAGCTCATACAGGGCCTGTGCCCCGTCATAGTACAGCTCTTGGGTATTGGTCACGTCCCGGTCCTGGATGCTCTGGTAAAAACGCTTAATGTCAACGCCTACGCAGAACGTTTTCAAGTCTGAGTGCAGAACGCACACCCATATGTCATCATCGTGGTTGATGTAATCGCAGACCCGTAGAATTTCTTCCTGCATAACGCCGCTGACCGCGTTTACCGGAGGGTTGTGCAGCGTCATGACTGCGATGTGGTCCTCTATGGTGAGGAAAACCTGTTGAAGTGGTTTAAACCCAATTTCATTTACTTTTTTAACTGCCATGCTGCATCTCCTATTATTTTCGAGCATCCATAAATCAGGCTTTGGGCTGCTCCATAGCGTTCAGTCCGGTTTGGAATGTACCCATATTACGTGTTGTCCTAAAGACGGACATTCCAAATCGCAGATCAAAGGGACCCGCAGGTTAAACAGGGATTGCGGGGTAACCGGGCTGGATGGTTCCTTGTTGGGTGCGTCTTTATCCAAGCTGCCCTGCTGTAATTGCTGGATATCCACACAAGAGCAAAAGGTTTTCAGATCGGAGCGTAGAAAGCACATCCAAATGTCTTTATTTTGGTTGATATAGTCCTGAATCAGCCATATTTCATACCAAAGGCCAGAGATGGCAACTGCCGCCGCTAAAGGCTGCAACTTCATCACTGCAATATGGTTTTCGATGGTTAAACATACCTCTTGGAGTTTATGGTGGTCGATTTCCTTTATTTTCTGGACCGGCATTGTATTCTCCTGTTACGTCTGCAACGGATGGAGCCGTTACAGCTTCCCATAACGGCTCCATCATCGGGCGCTTGAGTCAGAACTTCAGGTAGGAGGCCGGAAGCCCCTCAGTAATATCAGTCGTCAGGCTGGAAGGGGCAATCGGATGCCGAAGCCCGTTTTTGAACATCTTCCCCAGCCCGTCCAAGCATCGGAGCACATCATCCGGCGTCAGCGTGACACGCAGCTCCCACTCGCCTACGCCGCTGAACTTGCAGTCCGCAAAGCAGGGGAGGGCCAAGGACGGCTTCCCGGTCATAAAGGTCCGCGTCCAGGAGTCCGAGCAGGTGGACTCGCCCGTGAAGGTAAATTCCAGCTTTTCGTAGTTGTCGAACTGGTAAGCGGCGAACAGCATAAACGCCTGGGAGGGGCTGATGTTCATGACTACCACATCCGGCTCAATGCGGCCAGCGTCGATAGGGGAAGCAACGACCGCGCAGTATTTGGAATCAACGCAGTTCAGCGCTGCGTGATGTCCCTTGGCCGCTTCACTGTTGCCGTACCAGACGCCCTCGAACACCTTTCCGCTGTACCATTCTTCGTCGCGTTCCACAAGGCCATGGACTCCCCGGCAATAGTTGTTATGGATGTTTTCGGGCTTGCAGGCGGAGGTCCACCCAAACTGAAAGGCATGACCCACCACCATGCAGGGCGCGTAATGTTTTTCGTGGATGCGTACTTTCGGGATTGCGTTCAGCTCCTCCTCCGTGGCAATCCACTTCATCCCGACCGGGGTGTACATCAAATGGAGATATCTTTTCAGATCAGCAGTAATCTGTTTCCACTCATAGGTTCCCATAAGTCTTTACCCTTCTTTCCTTATTTGGTTGTTACGGTTCAGTAACGGTATCCTCAACACCCACGAACATTTTTTCTGCATGAGCGGGGTCCATAGGCTTGAACAGAGGAATGGCAATCAAGGTAAGCACCACGCTGACGAAACCGCCGATGCCGCAGCACTGGTAAACGGAACCGATGATTTTTCCGAAATAGAGGATGCAGAAGGAAGCGCACCCACCAATAGAACCGAGCAGAGCCGCGCCCTTTCCGGCCTTCTTGCTGTACAGGCCAATCACCACGGGACCGGCAACAGCGGACATGATCGTGCCGGCTGCGGACCACAGCATAACCGTCAGGTTGGACGGCTTGGAAAACGCGATGGGAATCGCTATGATGCCGATTACATAGACGGACCACTTCATCACGGACATCGTAACCTTCTCCGTCTTGGCTTCATCCACTTCGACTCCCTGACGGCGCTTGCTGCCCATGTAGATTTTGTTATACCAAGTATTACCGATAACCACGCTCATGTACAAAAGGATACCGTCCACGGTGGACATAGAGGCCGCGAGAATGACACACAGGAACACCGCAGAGAGGATTTCCGGGTAGACCTGGGTGATGAACCAGGGGATGGCGTTGTCCATACCAGTGACAGTTTCGCCAATGCCTTCCGGCAGGAGAATACGGGTATAGGAGCCGCCCAGAACAACACAGCCCATGATAAACATACAGATAGCGGTGTAGATAATGAACTTTTTGATATCCCTGTCGTTTTTGAGATATGTACATTTGCCGATAATCTGGGGATTCATGGTCCACCACAAATGCGCAACAAACATCCAGAACACTGCGGCGACTGTCGGATATCCTCCGTTGTTGGGATTGACGCTCAGCGCCAGATTCGGGTCGATTTCAGACAGCAGCCGGGGAACCTCTGTAAACACATTTCCGAAAAGGAAGAAGCCAGTAAAGAAGATGATCAGCGCCAGGACACACATCAAAGCCCCTTGCGCGACATTGGTGTATACATGGGCATAGGTGCCGCCCATGGAGATGTAGACGATGATAACCACCGCCGCGATGCCGACGCCTACCTGATAGGAGATGTTGGGGATCATGTGGTTGATTACGATGCCAACGCCTACCAACTGAGAAGCGACATACAGGATTTGCAGGAGGCTGACCAGCCCCAGGAACACCCGCAGACCTTCGCTGCCGTAACGGTCGGCCACCCAATCCGCCACACTTGCCGCGTGGATGTTCTTGTTGACCCGGCGATATCTTCTGGCGATAAAGCACAGGCACAGGCAGGTGGTAGTCCATTGGGATGCCCAGAACCAGATGTTTGTAATGCCGTAGGCAAAGCCCTGTCCGGCAACGCCAAGGAAATATCCGGCGCTGGAAAACGTGGCCGCATAGGTAATAGCGGTTGCCAAGGGGCTGATGTCGCCGGACCCGGCGGCGTAGGATTCAACCGACGTTACCCTCTTCGACGCCTTCCATCCAAGCGCGATCATTCCAGCAACGTACAGCGTTGCCAATACGATGAAATAAACCATGTCCTTCCTCCTTTGTACATTACAAATTTTTTACTTGACTCCCTTGAACGTGAAGTGGACCGCAACGCCCAGCAGGACCGCCATACAGGCTTCAAACACAAAGAACCAATGTAAAACTGTCATTTCGCTCTCTCCTTTCCCATTTATTTTGCGAAGGCGCAGGTTCCCGACGGCTTGTGAGCCGTCAAAGCACAGGCCGTCTCAGCTGCGGGAAAGGAAATTTTCATCTTCCCCGTAGCGTTCCTTGTAAGCGGCCCATAACTCCTCGTGGAATTTGGGGTGAGCAATACCGATCAGCAGCTTGGCCCGTTCCCGCAGGGATTTTCCCCGTAAATTGGCGATGCCGTGTTCTGTGACAATATAGTGGGTGTCGGTACGGGGAGTTGTGACAGTCGTTCCGGCCTCAAAAACCGGGACGATTCTGGAAAGCGTTCCTTTCTTTGCGGTAGAGGGCATGGCGAGAATGGCCTTTCCGCCAGGGGACAGGAAGGAACCCCGGATGTAGTCCAATTGACCGCCGACGCCGCTGAACTGCTGCGTTCCCATGGACTCGGAGTTCACCTGTCCATTGAAATCAACCTGCAAGCAGGAGTTGATGGAAACCATTTTGCTGTTCTGCCCAATAACCCAAGGGTCGTTGACGTGATCGACGGGGAGCACTTCCACGTCGGGGTTGTTATGAACGAAGTCGTAAAGCCGCTGGCTTCCCATCAGGAAGGCAACCACGATTTTGCCCTTGTGGATGGTCTTTTTTGCCCCGTTGATGATTCCTTTCTCATACAAATCAATTACACCGTCGGCAATCATCTCGGAATGGATGCCCAGGTCTTTCTTGTCCGTCAGGGATTTCAGAACCGCATCGGGAATGGAGCCGATGCCAAGCTGCAAGGTAGAACCATCCTCAATCAAGCTGGCGCAGTTCCGGCCAATAGCCGCTTCCACCTCTCCGACAGGCCCGGATTCCATCGTCGGCAAAGGCGTGTCGGATTCCACCAGATAGTCGATCTTGGAAACGTGAATGTGGGAGTCTCCGTATGTACGGGGAAGATTCCGGTTCACCTGGGCGATCACAACCTTTGCAACCTGGGTGGCGGGCATCGTTCCGCCCACGGAAACACCCAAGGAACAGAAGCCGTGTTCATCCGGCGGCGTCACCGAAATCAGAACTACGTCGATAGGCAGTGTCCCGTCCCGGAAATAACGGGGGCACTGTCCAAAATAGGTGGGCGTAAAGTCCGCCAGATTTTGAGCGACGGCCTTGCGGTTGCTTCCACTGATAAAGAGGCCGTTAAACCGCAGATGCCCCCGCATCTCCGGCGCACAGTATTCGGAGCCGAACAGCGTGACCCAATGTACCAGTTGCACGTTTTCATACTGCCTGTAGTTCCGGCACATGGCCTCAACCAGAGCCGGAGGCTGGTTCGCGGCGTGGCCGATCAGGACCCGGCTATTGTTTGGGATGTGCGTGACCGCCTCGTCTGCCGTGACGAGGCGGCTTTGGTAGACCGATTTCCAATTTTCCATTGGGACCCTCCTTCTTTTGAGCGCAATTAGCCATTTATGGCTAATTCATTATATCGCCAAATGTGGCTAATGTCAAGATAGCCATTTTTGGCTAATATTATAATTAGGCGATTGCTCATGTGGTAATATTTACTAAAAAAGTAGGTGATATCATGGGCAGGAGGCTACGCCTTCGAGATTTAAGAGAGGACCGTGACTTGACGCAAAAAGATGTTGCCGAGGTTCTAGGAACGTCTTTTCAGTATTATCAAAAGTACGAAAGTGGCATCCGCCAGATTCCTGTAGATCGGCTGGAAATTCTCGCTGATTTCTATAACACCTCCACGGACTACATCTTAGGGCGTACAACTATTAGGGAACCATATCCTCAAAAATGAAGTTGGACATTCAGCAATTCGGATTTTTATATGCACATTCTTTGTTTTTTAATGAATTAGCCATATGCGGCTAATATTCTCCCTTTTCGGCATTTCCGTGTTAGCATCATCTTGTTATAATAGGTAGGAGATGCTTTGAAGATGCGGATGCGGCTCAGAGATTTGAGAGAAGACAATGACATGACTCAGCAGCAAGTTGCTGAGCTGCTGGGGACCTCATTTCAGTATTACCAAAAATACGAAAGCGGGGTGTATCCCATCCCGGTTGACAGACTAGAAATCCTTGCTGACTACTATAAAACGTCTACAGATTATATTTTAGGACGTACTACTATAAGAGAGCCGTATCCTCCAAAGTAACTGTTAAGGAGAGCATCAATGGCTTCAAGGTTAAAACAGCTTCGTAAAGCATTGAAAATCAATCAAACCAACTTTGCAAAGCAGTTGGGAATTACACAAACTGCGTATTCTATGATCGAAAATGGAAATAACCCGCTTTCTGACCGATATATAAAGGTGATTTCCTCAGTTTTTGGAGTAAATGAAGCATGGTTGCGGACGGGTGATGGCGATATGTTTTACTCATCGCCATATGAAAAGGAGTTTACTGAAATATTTGGCAGTCTTGTCCCTGCCACCCAAGAATACCTCTTGCTTATGGCGCGTGAACTGCTGTCAACGCAAGAGCGGTTACTGAATCCGCCGACAGAGCAGCAAAGTTGTTCCCCTGGAATGGGTGAATAAGCTAGTAACGCTGATATCCATAGCTGAAAAAAGACCGATCATTTGAAACCAAAGGTTATCTTCCACTACCAAGGAGCCAAGGTAAATATGGCAGCTTTGACAGAGAAAGCTAAGGCTGATTTTCACGAAAAAGCAAAAAACCTCCCATGCAACTGGCATGGGAGGTTTTTTGCAGTCAACGCTCGGATTTCTGTTCCTTATTCTGCTCCGGCTCCTCTGGCATCAAGCCAAGGATTTTGTCAACATTCTGCTTCGCTGTCCGGTAGGAAATTATATCCTGCCGGAGTGCTTTGTACTCCGTGTACTGCTCTTGCTTCTCTGCCAGCAGAGCGGCATACTGCTCGGAAAGCTGGGCCACCTTGGGAATGGGCTTGCCGTCCAAGGCGTCAAAGGCTTTCTTCGCTGCCTCATGCTGGGCGATCTCCGCTCCATGCTCCGCCAGAAATTCCTTCTTATGGCGGGATTTCTTATAGGCGGCGTAGACCTCCCGCGTCTTGGAATAATTGATGATATGGGTCTTTAGTTGGGCAACCTCGGCCATCCGCGCCTCTAACTGTTTGATACGGCTGGAAACAGCGTTAAACCGCTTACTGGTTTGCTCCACCCGCGCCGCCAATTCGTCATAGTCGGTCAAATCATTTTCGACCAGAAAATTAAGCGTTTTCGCCGCCTCTTTCAGATTAAAAATCTTCGCCCAACGTTCATATCCTGCGCCCTTGCCAGCCGTTAACTTCTCTTGAATGTCAATGAGCATATTGACTTTCCGGCCAGAGTGAGGAATGGGCCTTTTTACCGCCGCAGACCGCCCGCCTGGGTGGGTACTGCGCTCCCGCAGGGCCTCCCTGGTATAGTCGGTCCCCAGCTTATTAGAGCGAGTGAAACGGTCCCAGCCGGGGGCGCGGAAGGACAGCAGTTTACCCTCTTTGATCTCATAGCCCTCGGCCCGCATTTTAGCGAGGAAATCATCATAATCCCGGCAGTCAGGAATCACACGGTCAATGGTCTGGCGCAGACGCTCTTTGTGACTGCGCCCATGTTTGACCGCCTCCATTTCCCTCTGCTTCTGTTCTCTTGCGCTCGGCTTCGGATTTTCAATGACAGAGAAGGCGTGCGCCCTGCACAGTTCGTCATTGAGCTGCCGGAGAATCAGGTAAGAATCCTTGGGATTTACAAATTTACCGTCACAGTTGAGATTGGTGCTGTTAAATTCTATATGCGTGTGGATATGGGCTTTATCCACATGGGTAGCCACTACAAACTGGTGCTTACCCTCCGTGAACCTCATTGCCAGCTCATAGCCGAGCCGATTGGCGTCCTCCGGGCTGATCTCACCCGGCTTGAAGGACTGAATCACCCGGTACATGATAACATCACGGTGGACAGGCTGGCTCCGTCCGGTGATCTGAAAATAAAGCCGTTTGCTGAGTTCAAATTCTTCCGCCGCCGTTTCCGGTGAACACATATAGGACATCACCAGCCCGCCGTCCTCCGTTTTTTCCGGTTTCCGGTCATAGTCCAGCCGGTCCGTCATGGACTGCTGCCGGGTCCGGTTCTTCATAATTTTACGCGGCAGAATTTTGGAAATGGCCATGGGATCACCGTGCCCCTTCCCGCTGCCTCTGCTGTGTCCGCGCCGCCTTAACCTGACAGAGAAATTCGTTGTAGTCCTTCCCGTGTTCGGCGGGCGGCGGGTTGCGGTGGACCAGCTTCACCCGCAGAGAAAGGTCCGGGTCCTCCTGAATGGCCTGTTTCAGCCTTTCTATACCAACCAGTCCTGCCTTGTCGTTGTCCAGACACAAGCTGACCTGGGTAACGTGGGGATGATCGTGAAGGAATTGAATCATGGCGCGGGACGAGGTTCCTCCAAGGGAGAGGTAGTGACTGTCCCGCCAGTCACCACCGGACAGCTTCACCAGCGTGGCCAGGGATAGTGTATCAATAGGGCTTTCCGCCACGGCCAGCCGTGGGCAGGTTGGGTCAGCGGCAAGCAGGGAAAAGTTGTACCGCTTGTCGCTGCTCTCTACATCCATCCGAAAGTTGTCCCGCGTTCCCCGCAGGCAGGCGAACCGGGCGTGGCCGTCCATATCCTTGCCTACAAAAACGCAGTTTTGATACTTCCGGCTTTCGTAGAGCGTACCTGCCTGGATACACGCTTGCAGCAGTTCCGGGTGGATGCCCCGGCCTTGCAGGTAAGCCAACATCATGGAGGGGAAGCGGCTGGCCTCCGGGAGCTGGAATGGCTTCCGGGGCTTCGAGGCTGGCTGTTCCTGGGGTGGCGGAGCACGATAGCCGCACAGAGCCTCTACCGCGCCCACAAAGTCCATCCCCCGGACCTTGATGAGATAGTCCAGCGCCGTCCGGCCTCCAATGCCTCGGCTATTCCAGCACCATTTTCCGTTGGAGATTTTCAAACTGTCGTGGGTTCGGGTGCAGTATTCGTGGGGACCGCACCGTTTCAGCTCATGAGGTTCGTAGGTTTGGAGATAGGATAATAAATCCCAATCTTTTGCTTGCGCAATCTGCTCTTTGGTTACTCCTGGCATCTACCCATCCTTTCAAAAAAATAGAGGAACGGCCTATGGGCCGTCCCTCATGCTGAAATCCAATATTCTATTTTTTCGGGTCCAATGATTGCCGAAGTATTCACTCCTCCGGCTGGTCCAGGCCGAGCCGCTGGGCAATTTCCTCCGGCTTTAATCCAGCTTTGCTAGCGCTCTTAATCAAATCCTGGATTTTCTGCTTTTTGGTTTTGCGGGGCTTGCGCGGCGGTTTTGGAGCAAGAATGTCCTTTTTTCGTTGTTCTAAAGCCGCAATCTTTCCTTTGACAGAAGCCTCCTTTTTGTCAAAATCCTCGTTAGCGGCGGTTCTTTTAGCGGCGAGAGCGGTCAGTTCTTGATTCAGCTTTTCAATCTTACTGTCAACATCTGCGGCCATCTGCTGGGGTGTGCGGCGGGTGCGCTTCGCGGTTTGTTCGTCCATGGTAACTGCTCCTTTGCAATGTATTGGTTTTTCAGCGGCATTTCTGAAAATTATACTCTGTGCGGCAATATTTAACACCGCCCATTATATCACAAAAATGCCGCTTTGCAAACAAAAAATGAGCGAGGGCACATCCGAGAATGTACCCCCGCCACCGCAGTCACAGCGTTTCAAATTTCTTCAGCAGGTTATGGATGCCCTGCCATACCTCCACATAACCCTGGCGCAGATCTTCTACATCCTGGGCGTAGAGGTTGTGTGTGCTGTTGCAGCGTCGGGCGATCTGGTTCACGTTGCTGGAAATGGAGCGCAGGAGCTTCACCAGCTCCACCACGCTGGACATATCCAACTGGACCACATACCCGTCCACCGCCATTTTCCGCAGATACGCCCGCAGGTTCATGGTCCCCAGCAGGGCCATCTTCCGGTCAATCACCTCCTTTTCCTCCGGGGACACCTTTGTGTAAAGGCCCACCGTCCGGCCCTCGTTCTTTCTCACAGCGCCGCCTCCCTTCGCTGATCTCTTTCCGCGCCAGCAGCTACCGGCGCAGGTGGAACGTAGGAGCGCAGCGCCGCCCGGATGGACGGCTTGTCACCGCTCAATACGGTAAGCGCGGGCGGCTCCGGCGCGGGGACCTCACCGTCCTCCAGCTCCGCTTCACCCTCGCTGTCCTTGGATTTCTCCACTACTTTGGTCTTGGGTTTCTCCAGCTCCCGGTTGAGCTGGGTCAGGCGGGCGGACTTCTCCGCCAGCTCATTTTCCTTGGGAAATGGCCGTTCAGATTCTTCCCTGGCGTTCATCAGCTCCTTTTCCAGTCTCTCCAGGTGGTTCTCATGCCCCTTGATCTTTTCGGCCATACCCTCTAAGGCGTTGTTGATACGGGTGACGTTGCCCACCGGATCATCGGCCAGTTCCGCCATATAGGTCAAATTTTTCTTCATCGTAACCCAAAACATGGACCCGTCACAATGAAGCTGCATGGGAAAGCCCCGGTATTCACCCAAGTCGAGAGGCTTCTTCGGGTCGGGCATGAGCAAACACGCCTTGAGAATGGCCTCGCCCGCCTCCTTGCGCCCGGTAAAGGTCTGGCCCATGATGGTCATGGAAAAAGCGTCGTCCTTCACCGGATGGGCCTGCACAATGGGCAAATCCTTCCCCAGCGCTTCAATAAACAACTTTGTCTCCGCAATCTTCTGTGGATAGTATTTCAGCGCCTTATCCTGCATTTCGTACTGCATAGAAATATGGTTGGCTTTGAGCATTTTCAACTTCACCACCTGCACATCCAGCTCCATCTTCTCCCGGATACGGTCGTCCCCGGTAGCCAGGGCCTTGACCTCGGCGTAGGAGAGAGCGGTAGCGTCCACGTCCTCGGCGGACCGGGCGGGGGATTTGCTGGTCATAACCTGACCAATGAATTTCTGTTTGTTCTCTACCAGCCCCCAATTATAAGCGTCAAAGGTGCCCTTTGTGACGTACTTATACATTTTGACCGACTTATTCCGGTTGCCCTGTCTCAGAGAGCGGCCCGCCCGCTGCTCCAAATCAGCCGGACGCCAGGGGCAGTCGAGGTCATGGGAGGCCACAATGCGGTCCTGGACGTTGGTGCCAGCCCCCATTTTTTGAGTACTGCCGATCAAGACGCGCACCTGCCCCCGGCGCACCTTGGCGAACAGCTCCGCCTTTTGCGCTTCGGTGTTGGCGTCATGGATAAAAGCAATCTCCTCCGGGGGAATCCCCTGGGCGATCAGCTTCTCCTTAATATCGTTATAGACATTGAACTTGCCATCGTTTTTGGGTGTGCTGAGATCACAGAAAATAAGCTGGGTCCCCCGAATGTCCGCGCTGTCATGCCACTCGGCCAGGACGTTCTTGACACAGGCATTGACCTTGCTGTCCGGGTCGTCAGGCAGGAGTGGATTCTGCAAACGCTGATCCAGAGCCAGCTTGCGGCCATCCGAGGTGATCCGCAACATATTGTCAACGTATGGTTCCACCAGCCGGTTGCGTACATCCTCCGCCCGGTCGCCCAGCTCCGCCACCATCTCCTGCTGAAAACTGCTGGGTTCCGTGGTGACAGTGACATACTCCGGCTCCGGGGAAGGGAGCTTCAGTATATCCGCCGTCTGAATGTCAGCGGCCTCTTTCCAGATGTTAATAAGCTCCGGGAGATTGTAGAATTTGGCGAACCGGGTCTTGGCGCGGAAGCCCGTGCCCTCCGGCTTTAACTCCATGGCCGTGACTTTCTCGCCAAAGTCCGCCGCCCAGTTGTCAAAATGGCGGTGGCCGTTCTTCACCAGTGTGTCGAACTGGAGGTAGCGCATCATGGTATAAAGCTCTACCATGGAATTGCTGATGGGCGTGCCGGTGGCGAAAGTAATACCGCGTCCGCCGGTGATTTCGTCCATGTAGCGGCATTTGCCGTACATATCGCTGGACTTCTGCGCGTCCGTTTGAGCAATGCCTGCCACACGGCTCATTTTTGTGTGGAGGAACAAATTTTTGAACGAATGTGCTTCGTCCACAAACAACCGGTCAACGCCCAGTTCCTCAAACGTCACCACATTGTCCTTTTTTTCCTTTGCCGCCAGCTTCTCCAGTTTTGCCTCCAGATTTTTCTTGGTTTTCTCCATCTGCTTGATAGTAAAGTGGTCGCCATCTTCCTCTTTCGCGTTCTCAATCGCGGTTATAATTTCGTCAATCTGGTCCCGGATGACGGCGCTCTGCCGTTCGGGGGAGAGGGGAATCTTCTCAAACTGGCTGTGGCCGATGATAACAGCGTCATAGTCGCCGGTGGCGATTCTGGCACAGAACTTCTTTCGGCGGCGGGGTTCAAAGTCCTTCTTGGTGGCTACCAGCACCTTTGCGCCGGGATACAGGCGCAAAAAATCGCCGCCCCACTGCTCCGTCAGGTGGTTGGGAACGACGAATAGGGATTTCTGACACAGGCCCAGGCGCTTGCTCTCCATGGCGGCGGCTACCATTTCAAAGGTTTTGCCCGCGCCGACACAGTGGGCCAGCAGCGTATTTTTGCCGTAGAGGATATGGGCCACGGCGTTTTGCTGGTGGGGCCGCAGGGAAATTTCCGGGTTCATGCCCGCAAAGCGGATATGGGAACCGTCATATTCACGGGGGCGGGTTGCGTTGAAGATCGAATTGTACTTCCGGCACAGGACCTCCCGGCGTTCCGGGTCCTTGAAAATCCACTCTTTGAACTGCTCGCAGATCGCCTCCTGCTTCTGCTGGGCGATCATGGTTTCTTTCTCGTTGAGAACACGGGTTTCCTTGCCATCCACCCATTTTGTATCAAATATCCGTACATCCCGCTGGTTCAGAGCGGCCTCAAATATCTCATAGGCTTTGACACGCTTGGTTCCGTAGGTGCTGTGGACACGGACATTATCCCGGCTGTCCTCGCTCTTGCCCTGCACCCGCCACTCGCCGGAGGAATCGGAATAACGGAGCTGAATCTTCTTCTCCCGCAGACGCTCCGATGTTCCCAGCAGCTCAAACATAAACTGCTGGTAAATCTCTGGGTCAATCCAGGACGCGCCCACCCGAACGCTGATCTCCGTGGCGGTCAGGTCCTTGGGCTGTACCTGTTCTAGCTTCTCCACATTGATAGCAAACTGCGGGTTATCTTCTGCGGCGGCACGGGCCTGGGCCAGCTTTACCCGGACGTTGCCGGAAAGGTATTCGTCCGCCGCCTGCCAGCCCTTCGACCAGTTTTCGCCGCCCTCGGCAAAATCAAAGGGGCCGGTGGCGGGGTCCTTGAAGATGATGCCTTTCAAATCCTCCACGATCTGCGGAATTTTGTCAGGTCCGCCCATCAGACCGGCCATGTACTCCAGGTCAACACGGGCCTTCTCTCCAATGGACACCGCCAGGGCCTCCACTGCCGTGTCCACACTGGTGACGGCCTGCCGGTTCTGGATGGTGCGCTTGGTAAACATATCCGCCTTGCGTTCCAAATTCCCCTCATCGTCCAGCACTTCCAGGGAGCACAGCAGCGGGTAGGAGGAATCCTGTTCAAAGGCCATCTTATTGCCCAGGCTGTTCAACAGGCCGTGTTTTTTCGTGAAGGCGTCATAAAGGCGGTTGAGCTTGGCCTGCTCCGCCTTGACCGCATCATCCCCGGCGTTCTCCAACTGCAAGTCAATGAGCTTCCGGGCGCAGTCCCGAATGGCGATCATGCCCATGGCCCGCTCCGTGGGGGTCTTGCCCAAGTCCGCAGGCTTCATGCGGGAATTTTCGCGGAAAAACAGCTTTCCTTCCGAGAGGGCGTAGCTGAAATTCCGCACAGAGGGATCGGCGGGAATAGATTCCAGCTCCCCCTCCTGTTCCGGTTCAATCTCCAGCAGCTCCCGGTCGGGCGGGGCAAGGTTCTGAATGGCCCCGGCAAGCTGCTGGGAGAGGTTTGCTCCGGCAATGGGCGCAACGGTATAGTCCTGCCTGCCATACTGTGTACTCTCCGAGGTAGCCGTGCCCAGCACCATATCCGGGTGTTCCAGAAAATAGCTGTTGATCTTGAAGCCATCTTCATTTTCTCCCACCTGCACCCATCCTGGCTGCTCAATGGCGGGGCGGTCCCGCTTTTGCAGGAAAATAATGTCGGACACCACTTCGGTCCCGGCATTGGCCTTGAAAGCGTTGTTGGGAAGCCGGATTGCCCCCAGCAGGTCGGCCCGCTCCGCCAGATACTTCCGCACAGTGGAGTCCTTGGAATCCATGGTGTAGCGGCTGGTGACAAAGGCCACAACGCCGCCGGGACGCACCTGATCCAGCGCCTTGGCAAAGAAATAGTTGTGGATGTTGAAACCCAGCTTGTTATAGGCGGGGTCGTTGACGTGGTACTGACCAAAGGGCACGTTGCCCATGGCCAGATCATAGAAGTCCTTCCGGTCCGTTGTCTCAAAACCGGCGAGGGTAATGTCTGCTTTCTGATAGAGCTGCTTGGCAATACGCCCGGTCAGGTTGTCCAATTCTACACCGTAGAGTTTTGCCGCCCCCAGCTTTTCCGGCAGGAGGCCGAAGAAGTTGCCGATGCCCATGGACGGCTCGAGTACGGTTCCCGGCTGGAAATTCATGTTCTCCACCGCCTGATACATGGCTTTAATGACGGTGGGGCTGGTGTAGTGGGCGTTGAGGACCGTACTGCGGGCGGAATCGTATTCCTCCTGGTTCAATAGCTCCTTCAGTTCGGCATACTCCTTTGCCCACTTGGGGTCCTCTGGATCAAACGCCTTGGCGATGCCGCCCCAGCCCACATAGCAGGAAAGGGTTTCCTGCTCCTCCGGCGTGGCAAGACGGCCCTCCGCCTCGATCTGCTTCAAGGTTCGGATAGCGGCCACATTGTACTGATATTTCGTTTTTTCGCCGCCAACGCCCAGATTGTCGTCGGTGATCTGGAAATTTTGGCGTTCCCGGCGCGGCTGGCGGGAAGCTGGCGGAGGGGGCGGAACCACCTGCCCGCCGTCAATCTCCACCAGCTCCGGCTCCGGTTCGAGGGAAGGCGGGGAATCATTCGCGCCCAGGACGGTGGCGCGGGCTTTGGCAACAAGGTCCCGCACGGCTTGGATGGACCGCTGGAGATAGGAATAGGCCCTATCCAGAATTTTCAGGCGGACAATATCATGTTCCGCGTCTACGCTGTGGATTTTGACGCGCTGTCCGTCCACCGTCAGCTCCATGTCCACGGGGATTTCATCAGCGGCCTCCATCCGTTGACGGTGTGCCGCCACCTCCGCAATGGTGTATTCCTCACTTCGCTGGGCTTCCTCTATAAATTCACGGACAAAGGGAATCGGCTCCGAGCGGAAAACGGGGAACCAGCCCTTAATATCCAAGTCTTGCAGTCTGACGGTCCCCGCCTGGAAGTCCACGCTGTCGATCTTCATGCGCCGCCCGTCCATGGTCAGCTCCATGCCCAGAGGGATGAACTCCGTCGCGCTTCGCTCCTTGATGATCTCATAGGGCGCGTCCGGGCCGCGTTCGGGGTCAGGCTGGGCCAAAACCACACTATGACCATGCTCCAGCAGGTCCGTCAATGCGGACTGCCAGCCTAGGGAGGTTCCGGTAACAAAAGTGCTGCCCAGGCCGGGAATATCCCGCGCCAGCAGGTCCTTCCCCATGGCGGGGGCCGCTGCTTCAGCGTCCTTCCCATAGAACAGCATATGGTCCCCCACCTGGATGCCGACGAGCTTGTCCGGGTATCGGGCCTTCAGGTCCAGATATTCGTCAATATTGGGAGTGAGATTGGGTTCAGCAGGGTCGGCGTTGGCCCTTTCCACCTGTCCCAATATACCTGCCCTGGTGGGTTCCGGTGTTGCCTCCAGCGTGGGGGGTATTTCCGTACCGGCCCCTGCTTGCTCTGGTTCAGAATGGCTCGTGGCGGGTTCCTGGAGTTGGTGTGCGGCAGGCTTCGGACGCTTAATGAAATCTTTAGCGGACCACTTTACATATTCCGGCTTTGGCGTAGGCGGCGCACCCTTCGCCCAAGTCGGTGCGTCCGCATCCTTGGAATGGCGGTCCGGGCCGTCCCGCTGGTCAAGGGAAATATCCTGATAGTTGCGCTCCATCAGGTCCTCAATCAGCCATTCCCGGAATTTGGGCAGAGTGTGATATGCTGCCAGCATTTCCGAATTATCAAACGCAACGTGCTTCAAATAGGCGTATAGCTCGCTTTCAAGGGCCTCTTGCGCTTGGTCATAATCGTTGGAAGGGTCCCGGAGCTGTTCATACAACCAACCGCCACGATTGATCTCCCGGTCTATCCACTCCAAGGCGTCACGGTAGAGGGTAACAGGGCTGACGGCCCACTCCCTGTCATGCCCTGGGAAGGTCATGTATTGTTCGTAGCCGTCAATAACCTCATCCGTCAGCCATTCCGGCTTTGGGGAAACAGCGTCGTATATCTCTCGTATTTTAGCAATCTGAGCCTTGACGCTACCCTCAGACAGAAGTTCTTCCCGCCGCTCACCATCGCCTAAAAAGTTCTCGCAGTCCGTTGCCAAAGTTCTAAGCCGGTGATATAGAAATTCAAGGCTTAAATCGCGTAGGTTGTCTTTGCTCTCGACAACCTGCTCCGGCTGGGACAGCACAGGATAGGTTTCGCTGATAATCTCCTGATGGAGCCGGTTGCGGAAGGCGGTATTATCATAATACTGCTTCATCAGCATTATGCCGTTGATGGACAGCACCGCCCGCTTGATTGCCTCGTTCCCCTCCAGACGGGCAAGGTCCTGGTCGGAATTGACACAGGCGTTCTGATATGCCGTATCTGCCAGCACCAGCTCTTTGACCATGGGGGCATAATGCCCGTATATCTCCTTGATGGTCGGGTTGTCACCTAAAGCACTCACTGCTGCCGGTGCCGCAGAGGGTTCCACCGCCTTGCCGTCCTGGTCAAAGGTCAGGCGTACATCCTTGCCGTCCCGGACCATGACGGCCTCGCGTTTGTGATAGCCCTGCTGACTGATGTTTTTCAGCCATTGTTGAGCAAAGGTGTTCAAATCCCGGCGCAGTTTGGGAATCCACTTACCGGGTTCCGGGTAGACCTCTTGATAAATCTGAATAGAGCCGTCCTGACGGAAGGTCAGCGGTTCCATGGTTCCCTTCTCCCGGTCCACCCGGAAGGTCATTTCCGGGTCACGCATGAGGTCGCCGTTCTGCGTGTAGGTGTGGCTGACAGCGATCACGTCCGTATCTATCCATTGCAGGTGGAGGGGCATCATGGCCCCGCCATCCTCGCCTGCCTCCATGCGCAGATAGCGGTACTCGCGGCTGGCAATCTCTGGGAACAGCTTTGCAAAATTGCGGTAATTCAGCTCCACCTTGGTCCGTCCGGGCTTTTGGGGTTTACCGGCGGCGTATGTTGATTCCACCGCCTTTGCCAGCTCCGCCCGCAATTTTGCGATCAAATTTTCAACAGTTTCCCGGTCCGCCGCCGGGAAGCTGAATGTAACTTCGCCATTCTCATGGACAATCTGCGCGGCGCTGATCCCGTTGGTCTGCATGAGCCGCGTCAAAAGCGGTGCTTCCTCCGTAGTTACCGTGGCCTGATAGTTACGCTCGGTGACGGTGGTTTGCCAGCCCTGTTCGCCATTGTCTTGAATGGCCTGTTCCTGCCGGGAGAGCAAGGTGCTGGGCTGGCGCTCCCCGGTCTGCGCCTCAACGGGCGCAAGGGTCACAGAATGAAATTCCCGCAGCTTTTCAATGTACTGCTCTACCCCGTGGACGGGAACGCCGCACATCTCCACACGCCCAACGCCAGCTATGGGCCGGGTAGTCAGGCTGAGGTCCAGCAGGGCGGCGGCGGTTTTGGAATCCTCACCGAACATCTCAAAGAAATCGCCCACTTGAAACAGCACGATATTGTGGGGATTCGCCTCTTTGATCTCCTTGTAGCCGTCCCACCACGGAGAGCGGGAGGTTTCCTCATGCTCTGCCGCTTGGGGAGGGGCAGAGGGTTCCGGCTCCAGTGGGGCGGGCGCTGCCGGGGAGAACAAGCTGAATTGGCCGCTCTGGTCCTCCTGGGCCGGGGTGCGCCGCTTGTTCGCCAGGGCACGGGCCGCAGCCGCCAGCCGGTCCCCGGAAGCAGGCGGGGCCTCGGAAGTTGTGCGTTGGGGCGCGGGAGCTTTGCGCTTGGCCTCTTTTGCCGCCTGTTTCTTCTGACGCTCCGCCTCCAGGACGGCCTCCGGCAGCGGAGTAAACAGGGGAGATTCTCCCCGCTGATACATCCCCATGTCCCGGAGGGCATACTGCATTTCGGTATAGTGGGGCGTATCAGGCGAGAGGGGGGCGAAGTCGCTCAACATCTGGTTGAAAATCTTCTCCACCTGTTCCGGGCTGTCCAGCAGGGGCAGAATGTCCCGTTTCGCCGCGTTAAAATCCCACTCGTGGGGATAGGTCCGGTCGGGGTCCGGCTTATAGTAGTTGAAAGCGTAAATCGTCCGGGCAAGTGTTACTTTCTCATAGGCCGGAAGATACGCCTTTTCCTGATCGTTGAGGTACTGCCCGCTGTCAATCAAGGCCCGGACACGCTTCTGCACCTGGTTCCAGTTCAGCGTGACCGTATCATAGCCCTTATAGCCGGATTCCTCATCCGAACGGGTGAAGCTGATTCCCTTGGTGCCATGGTTCTCGTCATAGCCGGTGTAGCAGTGTCCGCCTTCGCCATAGCTGCTTTTCAGAAAGTCAGCGCACTCCTTGGCGTTGTGGCCCTGGACAAAATAGGCGTATATTTGCAGCTTGCTCTCGGAAATGCTGGGGCCTCTGGCCAGCAGACGGGTGATCTCGTCCTCGGTGATGAAGCCGGCTTTTGCCGGGGCGAACCCCTCTACCGCCTTATATTGCTCTTTCGTTGCGGATAAGCGGTCAATGCTTCTGAACAGCTCCGCCGGGTTATGGATTTTGCGAAAGCGCAGGACGTCCGGGTGGTATTTATATTCGACCATAAATGCGTCCAGCTCCTGCAAAATCTGCTGGCGATGGACCGGGGTTTTCAGCAGTTCGGCAATCTGCTTGGTATCTTCCGGGAACCCCTTGCCCAAGAAATGCTGGGAGATTGTAGGCAAAAGATTTTGCTCCTTTGCGCTGTCGCTGAAATCCTGGCGGAGATACCACAGTTTTTCAGCCAGTTCCCGTACTTCGTTATCAGGAGCGGCGTTGATTTTTTCCTGACTGGCAAACGTACCATCCCGCAGGAGGTTGGACACCATGGCGGCGGCGTTTACCCAAGTAACAAGGGTGCTGCCCGGACCAAAGGCGGACCGCCCCGGCGCGATGCGGAAGCCCTCGCTGTTAAACCACAGAGAATATTCCTGTCCTCCAATGGTAACGCCCTTGCCGCCCTCGCCAAACTCTTTTGCCATAAACGAGGCGGCAGCGGAATCGGTGGTACCCTTCTGGAAGAAGGCCACAATATGCTCGATGCTGTGCCGCCCATTGCTACCGCTGGTGAGGGCGCGGCCAATGACCGCAGACGGCACAAGACCGGCAGGGGTAGAAATATGCTGCTGGGCTGTCCTCTGGTCCTCCGACTGAGCCTGGGCGATATTCTCAATCTGTTCCTCTACCGTAGGGAACAGGGAGAACAGAGAGAGGTCCGGCGACCCAGGGGCGGGCGGTTCCTCCACAGACGCAGAAGCGGCGGGCTGTTCGCCCGCCGCCGGTTCACCCTCTGGATTTACTTGTAGACGATCTCCGTCAGAACCACTTCCTCCGCCTGGGCCGTGAAGTTGTTCACCGCCTGGACCCATCCCATCTGATCGCGGGCCTTCATCGCCTCGTCCACGCCGTTCTGCTTCTTCAGGTCGGCCACGATCTTGTCCACCTGCTCCCTCGCCTGCCGGTCGATCTCCCGCAGGTGGGGGTACAGCCGCCCGGTCAGCAACATCGAGGTGTACGTCCCGTGGTGATGTTCCTCCAGGAACGTCTCCCGCAGCATCCCGTACTTGCCCAAGGGCGTCTCCTCCCACTCGTCCGCTCCGTCCGCTTTCAGATCGGGAATCAGGTAATCGCCCGCCTGTTTGTAAGTCAACTCCGCCATTTTCTATGCTCCCTTCTTCACTTTCGCGATTTACAGTGTTAAATTCTCCCTTGATCTTAGTATAGTCGATCACGGGCGATTTTGCAAGAGGTTTTTCAATATTTTTTTCTTTATTTTTCTCCTGTTCCCGGTCAAAGGCTTTGACGGCGCGGCCAATTTCGTTGAGAAGGTCCATGGAAACCTTGCTGGCGGCGCGGCCCAGGTGATGCAGGACAGCGGGGGTGGAGAACTTGGTAATGCCCGCAAGGTCCTCGTCCTCCAGATAGTCGCTAGGGTCCAGCCCGCAGCGGGTCAGAACGGCATACTGGACGCTGGCGGTCAGGAGATTTTTATAGCGCACCTCCAGATTGAGGTCATCCAATTCCTCCAAAAAGCTGTCTTGCGTGTCATAACGCAGGTCCTCCAGTTGGTCCCGGTAGGTCCCGCCTACGGCGCGACTGACCTGTTCCATGAGCGCCCAGCCAATATCATGTTCCTCTGTGGGGCCGTACTGCCGTTCCAATGCCGCCGCAACAGCGCCGGATTTCTCCGCCGTCATCTCCCACAGATACGGCTCACGCGCCCCACGGACCGGGCGGGTATCGGCCACATCAAAGACATATTCCAGGCGAGGCCGTCCACCCGCACCAGTCCGAATGAGGGCGATCCCCTTGGAGCGTGGCTTTACCCACCGCCGCATGGTATCGTTCCACAGCTCCATACTGGCGCAGGCGGTGGCGTCTGGGCGCTGGGCGTAAATCAGCAGTTGATCGCTGAACGAATATTTATAGAGGCGGCTGGCGGTAGTTAAATACTGCTTCCAGCCGTCCACATCCCGCGTGACAGTTTGGGCGGTGTGGCTTGCCAGCTCGGATATGAATTGTAGTTTGCTTGCCATGAAAACCTCCTTATTTCAGAATAGAAAAGCCCGGAGGGGAACAGCGGTCAGACCGTTCCCCTCCGGGTCTTATAAATTATGTGGTCAGGCTTTTTCGCCTTTTCCTGTGAGAATCCCCAAATACTTGACCATCAGGGGGATATAAGTGAGGGTGAACACCACCGAGGCGGCAATCCGCACACCCTTTTTACACTTCTCTGCTATCCCCATCCCGGCCAGTAGCCCCAGGGACAGCAGACAGAATTTCAGGATAGCAATATCCTTCCAGCCGCTTTGCCAGACAAATTCATCCGCGCTGTCAAAAATTCGCCTCATAGTCATTCCTCCCTTCGATACAATACAGGTTGCTTCTTAATAAAGTAATTATAGCCGTTCAGACCAAACTTTGTCAATGTCTAGCAGAATCAGCATGGCTCGTGCTTGCGCATACTCGTAAGAAATGATATACTTTAATTTTAATAAATTATAGGGTGATAAAATTATGGGGAAATCAAATCACAAAAATTCTAACTACCAAAAAACAAAAAGTACCCCTGCTAAACAAAAAATCAAACAAAAAGAATTTATAAACTTTGCTATGGGTATTGCTAGCCTTTTCCTTGCGATCTTGACCGGATTTTTTGATATTGTTGATAAGCCCCTCATCAATTTCAGCTGGATTGTCTCATTGTTACTCATATTTTCATCAATAACTGGTATCTTTTTTTCATTTTGCAAGCACATTAAACCCGCAACAGCTAAAAAGAAAATAGTTCAGTATGTAGTTTATTCGTCTTGGGGACTGTTGCTTATATTAGGAGCATTTATTTTGTTAGCTAAGTCGCATCCCAATATGGGAAATCAAAACAATATCCCACAACAATTTGAAGATTATGAGTCTCTGGGAGAACTACATTCTACACAGCAAAGTGAAAATGATGAACAGCAACTCCTTATGCAAGCAGAATTGTACTATAACGGAGAGAAATATGAATCTCTGGTAGAACTATATTCTTTGGAAGCATTAAGAAAGAACCCCATAGCCCTAAATAACCTTGGGTATATGTACTCAAAGGGAATTTATTTTGAGCAGAATTTTGATGTAGCAATTCAGTATTATGAAAATGCGTTAAAGAAGGGTCTTGACGATGCTCTACACAACCTCGTATCCCTTAAACTACATAATTGCACAACCTTTCAAGAAGTAGTGGATGTATTGCGTACTGGTTACGATAGTAATGATGGTGGGACATTCCTGTTTCTCGGTTCTATCTTAGAAGGTAAAGACTTGTCTGAAATTAAAATGACGGATCAAGATCAAACCATGATTAAAGCTGAAATTGAATCCTTTTTTGATGCTGACAATGAAACTCAAGCTAATATCTTATCTACTTCATTAGGACCTTGGAAATTCAAAAACGTCATTACAGATACGATTTTAAGAAAGGGCGAGCATCTATACGAACGATATTCAAGCGCTAGTACTACAACTATGTATTCCCGTACCAAAGATTATGTTCACGTATTTATATATCACAAATATGTAAGGACATTTCTTTATGATAATTTGATGCAGGAATGTTTTGTGTCAGTGGCTGATTCTGAACAACTCCCTTCTTGACCAATTAGCATTTGTTTTACCAGTTCTTCAATGCTTCAATTTACTCTGGTTCATTCTGTCCAGCACAGCCCTCTGTGCCGGGGATAGGACGCGGGGCGGCGATACCTTCAGCCACTTCTTCGGCAGCTCAAACGTCAGCCCGCCCCAGGCGTTAGCGGCGGTCTGGCGCACCTGCTCCGGGTGGGATTGGCACAGCTCCAAAAGCTGATGTTTCAAAGCCTCGTTGTGGGTGTAAATACTGGCTGTACGCTCCGCCTCGTTGAAATTGATAACCGTCTCCTTCTCGATGTTGGTCAGCCGCATGGCGTCACCTCTCCGGGTCCCGGCTGGGGAGAGCGGCCCCGCCCTGGGACTTCCCGGCTTCCTCCTGGCATTGGCGCAGATTGTCCAAGATGGAGGGCGGCTTGGGGGCCTCATTGTTGATGATGCCATCGATCTGGTTGTAGTTGCCCTCTGCGCTCATTTCTGCGGCAGCGAGGTAATGCCCCAACAATCCGGGGAGCTTGGAACAAGACAGTTGATCGACATACCAGCACGTCACCTCACCGGCCTGCTTAAACGCTACCACATCACCGGGTTTTACAAAGCCATTGGCCCTGTATTCATCCAGGATAGCCGGAGCATCCACGTCCTGCGTGATCGGGCCGGTCAAAATCAGGTCATAGCCGCTCATAATGGGACTTTCACCGTTCTGCCGCACTCGTTCCAAAGGTTCAGAACGGCTCATTAGCTCTCCCGTACCGAAACGGTAAACCGCTGCCGCATCCCCCTCATAGGAAAGGAATCCGGCTTCCCGTTTCCGGGCTTCTTCTCTATCCATTACTGAACCTCCCCGGTCGCGTTGTCGGCCACGCGCAGCAGATCATCGTACACGGCGTTGATGGTGGCGATCACGGCGCAGACGGCGTCGTCCACCGCCGTCAGCACTTCCTCACTCTCGGAGCCAGCCAACTCCAGCAGGGCCTCCACCGTCTCCGGGGACAGCCCCAGCTTCACCGCCAGATCGTCCGCATTGGGAACGCCGCCGCCATCCTCCAGGAACCAGTCGTAGGGCATACCGAAGTAGTAGGCGATCTCCCGGAGCTGGTAGGCGTTGGGGGTACTGATGCCGTTCAGCCAGCGGTTCACCGTGGGGACGGACACACCCAGGTGACGGGCCAGCTCCCCGCGCTCCACGCCGCTGGCAGCCAGCAGCCCTTTCAAACGGCGGTCAAAAATATTGTTGTTCTGATTCATATTCATTTCCCTTCCTTTCTTGTAGATTTGTTGTCAAACTCCAGCTTGAAGCGGACATATTTGCCGCCGTCATCATCCAGGACAACCGTGGCGTCATAGAGAACACCTTTCTTTTCGGAAAACAGTCCGGTGACAGCGACACGCCCATTTTTCAAGAGAGAAGCGGCGATTTTCTTTGTCAGCTCCTTGCGCTTACTGGTAAAGAAGCGGTCGTTCTTCCACAGAGCAAAGCCGCAGGAGGGGGTATCGTGGTAGCCCTCGCAGTAGAAGCTCTTTTTACCCTCCACCACGTTTTTACCGCAACGGGGGCACTTCCCGATCACCGTCCGCCCGAGGTCGGAGAGAGGAGACGGGGCCACGTTCACATTCTGATAGGCTTTGACCAGCCCGGTGAGCATATCGCTGATCCCAGCCATGAACTCCTCCGGAGCCAGTTCACCCCGCTCCACGGCCCCCAGCCGGTCCTCCCACTCTGCCGTCAGCTTGGCGGACTTGAGTTGGTCTGGCATGGCCCAGAACAGGGCCAGCCCCTTCTCCGTAGGAATGAGCTGTTTCTTCTTGCGCTCCACAAAGCCGGATTTCACCAGCTTTTCAATGGTGGCGGCGCGGGTGGCGGGTGTGCCCAGGCCGGTCCGCTCCACAGATTCCAGAGCGGCAAAGTCCTCCGCACTGGCGTGTTCCATGGCGGAGAGCAAGGTGTCCTCGGTGAACCGTGCCGGGGGAGACGTAGTGCCCTGCTTCAGCAGAGCGTCCGCACCCTCCAACCGCTGGCCCTCGGACAGCGCTGGGAGAGCCGGGGCCGATTCCTCGGTTTTCTGCTTCAGCGTGGAAAGGAACGCCTTTTCCGCTTCCTTCCAGCCCGCCGCCGTCACTGTGCGGCCCTTGGCGGTAAAGGCCGCGCCGCCGCACTCCACTGTAATGGCAGTTTCCGCATAGATATGGGGTTCGCCCACAGCGCACAGTAACCGGACGGCGATCATATAGAGGATGTTCCGCTCTCCGGTGGGCAGGGCGGCGAGATCAGCCCCGGCGATTTCCACCGTGGGAATAACGGCGTGGTGGTCGGTCACTTTGGAGCTGTCCACCACCTGGGCGGCACATACCGGGAGGGGCTGGCCCGCCACGAAGGACAGCGCACCAGCCACGGTGACGCAAAGGGCGGGCAATCCCTCCGCCATATCCTCGGTCAGATAGCGGCTGTCTGTTCGGGGGTAAGTAGCCAGCCGCTTTTCGTAGAGGGATTGGAGGTAATCAAGGGTCTGCTGGGCGGTGTAGTCAAAAAGGCGGTTGGCCTCCCGCTGGAGGGTGGTCAGGTCGTAGAGCTTTGGGGGCCGCTCGGCCTTGTCCTTACGGGTGACGGACTGGACCACGGCGGTCTTGCCCAGGCAGGCGGACCGCAGCTTTTCCGCGTCCGTCTTGGAATTGAATTTACCGCTGGAGGCCCGGAGGCCCTGTGCGTCCAGCTCCACGGTGTAGAATTTTTCCTTTTTAAAATGCTCAATCGCCGCCTCCCGCTCCGCCAGCAGCGTGAGCGTGGGGGTCAGCACCCGGCCCACATTCAGAGTCTTGCCTTTATACAGAGTGGTAAACAGCCGGGTCCCGTTGATGCCGATGAGCCAGTCTGCCTTGGCGCGGCAGAGGGCGGCGGCGTAGAGGTTATCGTATTTCTGGCCGTCTGCCAGATTGTCAAAACCCTTGCGGATGGCGGATTCCTCCATAGAGGAAATCCACAGCCGCTTGACCGGCTTTGTGCATTGGCAGAGGTTATAGGTCAGCCGAAAAATCAGTTCGCCCTCCCGTCCTGCGTCGGTGGCGCAGATCACCGTGTCCACATCGCCTCGGCTCATAAGCTGGCGAAGAATGTGAAACTGCTTCTTGGTGTCCGGCAATACTTGGAACCGCCACAAGTCGGGGATAATGGGCAGATCTGCGTAATTCCACTTGGAGTATTTGGGGTCGTATGCGTCGGCCGGGGCCAACTCTACCAGATGACCTACGCACCAGCTTACCAGCCAGCCGCCGCCCTCCATGTAGCCGTCCTTCCGGCTCTTGGCACCCAACACCTTAGCGATGTTCATGGCAACTGAGGGCTTTTCTGCAATTACAAGGTTATGTTGCGTTTTTACCACTTCCTTTCAGCAATTTTCGATAACACACGCCCAAGCAAGGCGTGTTCCGGCCATAGGGGCAGCCGTGGCAGGGATGACCGGAAGGAAAGGCGGGAGGCCCGTGGGCCTCCCGCCTTTCAGTCGGAATCTGAACCATCATGCGCTCATAGGGGCTGTCGGTGAAACGGGTCATTCATCGTCCTCCGGTTCCCCGTAGCCGTAGCCCTCCGGGTAGTCCGGTTCCTCCGGCTCGTCATGGGAACCGCGCCGGGTAGTGGAGTCCAGATCATCCTCGTTGACGGTTTCCTCGACCTCGCCGGTCAGCTCGTCAAAGTCCTCCGCATCGTCCAGATCGTGCTTGGGCTTGTAGATTTTCAAGTAGTACCCAGCACTACCCACAGCTAGAGCCGCAATCACCACCAGTATCATGGTACTGGAACCGCCCTTCTCCGGTTTTTCCGGCTCCGGGTTGGCATCCGGGTCAACGGCGGGGGCCTTGCCAATGCAGTCTTTCAGAGAGAGAACACAGACGGGGCAATCCGTCTTGACTTCGCCAGGGGCGCACTTGTCCTCGCAGTTGCAGACTGGCTCCGGGTCGGGAACGGCAGACACGTTGTTGTCCTCCGGCTCCTTATCCTTCTCTGCCAGGGAAACGAGGTCAGATTCCGTAACGGCGTTGAGGAAATAGACGTTCTCACTCTCCCGCTGCTTGTCGATCACCAGATAAAAGGTGTTCTCGCTGGGGGTGGTGAAGGTAAAAAATTCCTTGCTGTCCTGGTCCGTCACGTTGTCTACCACCGTACCCTGACCATCCGGGGTCAGGGGCTTGGCGGAAGGCTGGCCCTCCGGGTCCGGGATCACGCCGACCGAACCGGAGGGCGTAGTGGTGGCAGAGGTAGCCGGAGGCTTCATCGGCGTGGTGGTTGTGGGCTTCTGGCTCTGGGTAGGCTGGTTGGCGACGGGGGCTTTGTAGTTGGGATTCTTCACCTGATACGTCTGCGAATGGTTCCCGGCGTGGTCCTCCGCCTGAACGGTGATCTGCTGGCCGATTCCAAGGTCTTTCAGGGGAATTTCCACCGCACCATTGGTCAGACTGGTGTAGCACTTTCCGTTCACGGTGATCTGCGCCACGCCGGAGAGATCATCAGCGGCCTCTACCTTCAGTATGTTCCCGCTGACGCTGCCCTGCAGGGTGGGCGGGGTGGTGTCGAAGCACTCCATGTACCGGGAATTTTCGTAAACCTCCCCGTCATGGCCAGTAACACGGACATAGACAGTGCAGTTGGCGGTAATGGTGACGGTCCCATAGTAACGGTTCTCCCGCCGCTCCATGCTGGCGGTGATGTCCCGCCAACTGCCGCCCCGGTCAATGCGGACCTCCACCGATTTAAAACCGCCGCCGGTCCCGTCGGTGACGCAGACCTTGGCGGCGGCGCTGGCGCTGGCCCAATCAGGGGGCAGCATGATCTCAATGGCAATACCGGACAGCTCCACCTCGGCGGCATGGGCTGCGCCCATCATGGAAAATGCCGCCCCCAGGCACAAAAACACACACAGCAACAGAGTCGCTATGCGCTGCAAGGGTTTTCCTTTTGTCATAGGCTCAAATCTCCTTTCCAAAATTGGTTGCGGACGGCACATTTGCCGCCCGGATCATATCAAGTACGGACCGCAGGTCCTCCGGCGCCGAGACGATGCCGCGCACCGCCTGGATAATTTCAAGGTTTTCCTGCTCAGTGATTTGCCGCTCAATGTCCCGGACACGGGCCTGCCACTCGCTGGCCTTTTCTCTCGCCCGAACAAGGTCGGCTTTCAGATTATCAAGTTTTGTCTCCTTCGGCTTACGCATGACACACACCTCCCATTCTGCCGGGGGTATAGTTGAAACAACTGATTTTCATATATCACGCTCCTTCAAAAAAGTTGTAAGAATCATGGCAATCGGCCCATTCCGTAATAATGAGACTGCCAATAGTTGCTGTTGATGTTGGCATAGGAAATGGGATTTCCACAATGAATCATTTGCCCGTTGCCCACATAAATGCCCACATGGGTCACGCCGTTGGGGTTCGGCGCGTCATAGGTATGCCAGAAGAAAATGAGATCACCGGGTTGGGCGTTCGACATGGACACGGGAGTACAGATGTTATAGAGGCCCTGCGCCCCCAACCGTCCCACATCCCAGCCGCTGTGATTGATGACCCAACTTACAAAGCCGCTGCAATCAAAAGAGGTGGCGGGGGAACTGCCGCCCCAAACATAGGGAAATCCCAGGTACTTCTCCGCTTCCTCCAGCATCGCGGCAAAGGTGTCGTTGTTAGGCGGCTCTCCAGGGTAGTCCGGTATGACAGGTCCGCCCGGTGTGCCGGGAATGGCTCCAGCAGTTGAACCGTCATAGCCGGTGTCCACGAAATAGTAGGGGTTCAGGTATTCGCCGTTCAGCATGATCTCCAGATGGAGGTGCGGCCCGGTGCTGTTGCCGGTACTGCCCACGGCGGCGATCACGTCCCCACGCTTGACCTCCTGGCCCGCACTGACGGAGAGGCTGGAACAATGGGCGTACCGGGATTGATAGCCCTTTTCGTCCTCGATCACCACGCACAGCCCGTAGCTGCCAGCGTCCCCGGCGGAAACCACCCGCCCGTCATGGATTGCCCGGATGGGCGTACCTTGTGCCACGGCAATATCCACGCCACGGTGCAGGTTCTTCTCCCCGCTGATGGGGTGGACCCGGTAGCCGTAGCCGCTGGACACAAGCGAAAGCCAGGGGAAGTCAAAGGGGTTCCCATACGCCTGCCGGTTGCCGAGGGTCTGCATATACACGCCATAGCGGTCCGTCTGCTCACCGGGGGACAGGCTTCCGGCGATAATGCCGGAGAGGGGCCGGACGGTCAGGGTGGTTTGCAGGACATACCAGTCGTAGGGGTCGCCGTCGCTGTCATAGCGGGTTTCCACAATAACCTCCCGCGTGAGGGTGTACTGCTCCCCGAAAAGCCGTGCAAGCTCTGCCTGGACCTGTTCAAAGGTGAAGGCGTTGAACATGGTGGAGAGGTAGCCCATCAGCTCATAGGGGTTGTGGCTGATTTCTCCGATGTTGTAGCGGTATTCGTCATATCCGGGGTAGTTTTCTTCAGTTTTGTCAATGTCTATCTGCAAATCCGTCTCCATTTCCGTGTAGTTGAGACCCGAATTGCAAATGTCCTGCTCATTCGCCATGTAGGAGGCGGAGATATAGGAGGACTGGAACCCGGAGAGCATTGCGGTACAGGAGGTCATGCCAGCGGAGAAGAACACCACCACCATAGCCAGCATTGCCACAACCAGCAGCAGAGATTTTCGCGCCGCTATGTATTGCTGGACCGCCCGGACGATCTGCCCGGTGGTGTGGACCACGTTTTGAGTGAATTGTTCCGTCTGCTTCGCTTCATGTGCGGCCTGGGCATACTTCCGCTTGATTTTCTGCTTCTGTATCCACTTGGTGAGGGCATTTTTGCGCCGCAGCTCCGGGTTGTCCCGGAGGGCGGTCTGCCATGCCAGCTTGACATTTTCCTTTGCCGCCCGCTGCTCCGCTTGGCGCAGAGTGCGGTAGGGCTTGGAGCGGCGGCGGTTTCTCTGCCAGCGCCGGGCACGGCCCACACCCTGCTCCATAAATAATTCGCTTTTGTGGGTGGCCTCCAACGCTACATTGTCACGCTCCGATTCATGGATTTTGCCGTGGAGCTTCATCACCGCCGCTGTTTTCGCCATGCCACCGGCGCGGGCGGGCAGAGAGGGCTTGCGGTACTCCGGCAAAGCCTCCTGCTCAAAGTGGAGACGGCGGCGGGGTTTGCCCGTTTCGCCGTCCGATTCCGTCTGGAAGGACAAGCGGCGCTTGGTGGGGAGATTGTCACGGGCTTGTTCCACTTTTTTCTCCGCCCGGTCCACCCGGCGCATGGCCTTCTGGTATTTCTGGCTAGGCGGCGGGGCGTCCTCCTTCGGCGCGGGGGTGGGGGCGCTGTCCGCCGCAGAGGGCGGTTCCTCAAATTGCAGCCGTGGCCGGTCCGCTTTGCCAGCAGCGGAGTGGGCGGCGAACTTTGCCGCCTGCCGCTTCTGATACGCCCGGTCATCCGGTGCGGAGGACGGCGATCCTGCCGGGGGACTGTCCCGCTGGCGGGTGTCACCCCCGCCCTCTGACTGCTCCGGCTGGGTGGCGTGGTCCGTGACCTGCCGCTTCTTCACCGCCCGTTTTTCATCAGCGGGTGCTTCTGCGTCATGGGCCGGGACCTCCGAACCCTCAAAATGGAGACGGCTGCCGCTGTCAGGTATCAGGCGGGAGGGCTGGGCCTCAGATACCGCAGGACGGGCGGAATCCGGGGTAAACCGCTGTACCTGCCGCTTCTTCATCTTCGCCCTGCCATTAGCGGGGGTCTTGCCATCAGAAGGAGGCTGTTCACCCTCTGCCGCCTTGAATTGCAGCCGTCCGCCCCCCTCCACTGGACGGGGCGGGCGTTTCACCGGGGGGTTCCGCCCCTTGCCAGGAGGCCGGTTCTGCATGGGAACGTCCCCAGTGGTCCGCACGGGGGTAGGCTGACCGTCCAGCGAACGGGCGGCATCCGGGGATAGCCTTGCCGCCTGCCGCTGCTTGGATTTTTTACGGTTCTTCCGCTTGCGGCGCTTCCGGGAAGCTGGTGGCGGGGGCGGGTCCTCGCTGCCGGTGGGAGCGGCCATCATGGGAGCGTCCGCCGCCATCCGCATGGACGGAGTATCCGGCATGGGGGTGTCCTGCCCCGCCTTGCGAATGGTCAGGGTGGAGGTGTAGTCACCAGCCGCCAGGGTGTGATTGGCGTCCGGGGAGAAAATAGCCGTCACATGGTAAATTCCGGCGTTGGTGGGTGCAGTAGCCGTTTCGGGATAGCTGGTGCCATCAATGCCTTCATAGGTCAGCGCAACGGAGGCGATGCCCCCAATGCCATCGGCCCCGTGGTAACGCTGGGGGTCGCCGGTGTAGGTGACAGTCTCATCCTTCAGCACGGGCCGGACAGTCCCGGCCTCGCCGGAGGCGCGGGTGATATGCAGCACCGGGGCGGGCAGGGTTTCGGGCAGCTTATACCCCTCTGCCGCCACAAAGTCAATGTTGACCACATAATCGCCCACGGTGACAGGCGGGGTAGCAATGCCGTCATAGCCGGTGATGGTCATGGAGGCGATGCCGGGGTTGGACTTCGGCAGCGTATAGGTCTGCGCGTGGCCGGTGTACTCCACCGTCTGATCCGCGAACCGCTCAAAGGTGACGGTGGTTTTCTCCGTGGCCCGCATGGTGGAGGGACCTTCCAGCTCTTTATAACAGGCCGTCTCCACCGCCTTGACCTTGATCTCATAGGTGGTGTCCCGGTTCAGGCCGGTGAAGGTGTCGGTAGTCTGCCACGTCACACCGCCGTCAATGGAATAGGCCATGCCGTCCACCACATCAATGGTGATGGAGGAATCCGTCACGCCAGTGACTACGGGGGCCAGGGGCTTGACGGGAGTGGCCTTGTTGATGGTCAGGGTGGCGTACTGCGGCTGCAATTCCTCATATCCGCTCTGCATGGTGTAGCTGACCTTGACATTGTAAACGCCGGGATTGGCGGGCGGCTCAGTGGTGGGACCGTAAGCGGTGCCGTTGGTGCCGGTGAAAGTCTGCACCACTTCGGTGCATCCAGTGGGAACATCCGCCACAAGGGACTTTGGCGTCCCGTCATAGGTGTAGACGGCGGACTGGACCGTCCCAGCGGAGGCGTTCTGCCGGGTGGTGCGGATAATGGCGGAGGAAGTGGGGCTTTCTTCATGGTTGCGATCTCCGGGATACTTAGCCAGGATGGTATAGGCCGTGTCCGGGGTCAGGCCCTCAAAAATGGTACTGGCCTGCCACGTCTTGCCCCCATCAATGGAAAACACCGCCCCAGGAATGGCGGTGACGGTGATGGAGTTGGTGGCGGTATTGCTGGCACGGGGCGGGTTGGGGGCGTTCTGCTCCACCTTCGTGATGGTCAGCGTGGAAGTGACCGGGTCCAGGGGAGCGGTCCCTGCCTGCATGGTGAAGCTGACGGTCACGGGATAGGTCCCCGCGTTGGTGGGGGCGGCGGCGGTGGTCTGGCCGTCCACGGAGTAGGTCACGGTGGACTTGGTGACGTGGGAAATGGCCGGGACCTGATAGGCCACAGGACTGCCGGTATATGGGCGGGTTTGCGGCCGAAGCACATCGGACAGATCGCCAGGGTCCACGGTGGTGTACTCGGTGGAGAACTGAGCGGAGGCGGTGGGTGAAACCTCATAGTTGCCATCTTCGGTGGCCTTGAGCCGCTGATAGAGAGTATAGGTCGTGCCAGCATCCAGGTTTTTGAACGCAGGACTGTCCTGCCACACCTGCCCGTCCATGCTGTACTCGGCGTTCTCTACCGTGTTCAGTGTCAGGGAACTGGTATCGGATATCGCCAGCGTGGGGGCGGGGCAGATCTGCGCCGCCTTTTCGATCACATACTGCGCCGTCATGCCGGAGAGCTGGGGATAACCCGGCTCCATGACAAAGGAGACAGTGGCGCTGTAGCTGCCCGCGTTCACCGGGGCGGTGGCGCTGCTATAAGGCCGTCCGCTGTCGGCGGTCCCCTTGTAGGCCACAGCAACGGACTGGATGCCCTCCGGCAGTCTGGGCAAGGGCAGATCGGCGGACTGCCCATCATAAGTCTTGGTGTAATCACTGATGGTGGGGGCCTCTACCGTGCCATAGGTCAGGTTGACCGTGGCGTTGACAGCTGGGATGTTGTCGCTGGAGAGCTGAGGAAACCCGGAGAGATTCAGCGTTCCCTGGACAGTCTGGGTCAGGACATAGGGGTCATAGCGGCTGCTGCTCCAGGTGACGGGAACGCCGTTGACGGTCTGCGCGTTCCCGGTTCCACCCTCGGCCACAACACTGACGGAAGTGGGCAGGCCCAGCTTATTAAATGCCGTCCCCATGGGGGCCGTCCGCACCACTTCCTCAATGCTGAGAATGGGCCTGGAAATAACGGTCACAGGGATGGTCACACGTCCAAAGGAGACGCCGCCCTTTTTCACCGCCGCTTGAACTTCCGTTGTCCCCGGCCTGCTGGAATTGAACCCGGCATAGCTGGGGTCAATGGTCCAGGTATAAGGAGAGGTGTAGGTACTGTTGCCGGTAGTCAAATTTACTGCTTGGATGGTGTCGCCCACATAAATCCGATTAGTGGCTGGTAAAATCCAGACCAGGGAATAGACCGTGTTGGCTTTACCTTGCCCGGTCTGCCAGACATAGTTGTTATCCGTAATAGACGCGCCGATGGCATAGATACCAGCGGCCACGGGCCGGGAGACGGGGGCGGAGGTGTCCATCGTCAGCTCCCCGTTCTCCACCTTCACCTGACAGGCGGAGAGAGCGGCGGGGACGGAAGCGCCGTTCACATCCCGATAGGTGACGGTTTTCCCATCCAAAAGGCTGTTCCCATCATAGATTTTGTTGTCAAAGCTGGCAGTCCAGGGGACGGCCTTGGGCAGTACCAGCAGCCGCTCCGGCATTTGCAGTTCAACATGGTCATAGATGCCGCTGTCCACACTGACAATGATACTGTAGGAGCCGGGAGCGGTAACGGAAACGCGGTTGTCCAGTGAAGCGCCCACATAGCGGCGAAAGGCTGGAGCCACGTTGTAAACCACAGTGTAGGCGTTCCCGCTGTATTCCACGCCGGTGGTGGTGGCGGAGACATAGGCGGGGTCCAGCGTAAAGGCGCTGAGAGTCAGCTTCGGAATCTCATTCCTCGCCCAACTTCCACAGTTATCGCAGGTATATTTAACATAGCCGTCCGAGGTTGCGGTGGCCTTTTTGAGATCGGTGGAAACCGTTGAGCCGGTCTTGCAGGTGTGAGCCGCGCCAAGGCAGACATCATCGTTTGTATAATCCAAGAGGATATAGACCGGGTACTTGCCCGGTGCGGTGTATTGGGAATCAGGTGCAAGCCATGTGGTGGGGTCGTCGTCTATGGAGGCGGCGAACGCTTGGGCGGGCAGCAGGGCCACGGTCATACAGAGGGCCAGCAGCCAGCCCAGGAAACGGGAGGTTTTTGTTTTTCGCATAGGCATATCTCCTTTTCTTAAAAGTCAAATACAATGGAATAGGTGATGTTGCTTTTGTTATACATACAGTCGTGATTCGTGTAGTAGTAGAACCGCATTTGCGTATAGGTGCCGGTAGGCAGCTTGCCGGAGAGGGTCACGCCGTTGATGGTTTCCTTGTAGGCGATCTGGTCCCATCGGCGGGTACGAATGTTATAGGCTTCAATTTTGCCGTAGTCGCTGCCGCTATGGCCGCTGACGGCGGGGACATCAAAGGTGTATTCAGTGATGTAGCCGTAGATCGTCTCCCCATCGTCCTGGAAGCTGATGCCAGTTTCCTCAATGAAGGAGTTGGCGGAGGTCAAAGTCATGCCGCCACCTGCGTTGTCCGCCACAAAGAACATAATAGCGGACCAGGGGGAGGCCGCACCGAAAGCATCCACCGCACGGCATTTCACCAGATGCTTGCCGTAGCCGTAGGTGGTGGTCTCCTTGTCCCTGCCCTCCCATTCGTAAGTAATGGCATCCCCTTCCGGGTCGGTAGAGCGGGCGGTGATCGTCACCGCTTGGCTGGGCCGCACCACGCCGTTGGCGGGGTTCCGGGAGATCACGGGTTTGCTGGGGGCTTGATTGACAAATTCGATAGTTTTCTCCTGCCAGGGAGACGCCGCGCCGTAGGAATCCACCGCACGGACACGAATGGTATGGGAACCGTTCCGGGAATACCAGCCGGAGGAATTGTAATCTCCGCCCCATTCCAGCCGTACCGTATCACCGTCTGGGTCGCTGGCGGTGGCGGAAACATTGGCGCGGAAGTTATTGCCGCTGGTCTGCCGGGTTACGCTGGCAGTGAAGCTGGTAATAACCGGGGCGTTGTTGATAAACTCAATTGTCCGGCTCTCCCAGGCGGAAGCCGCGCCCCACTCATCCACCGCCCGTACGCGGATAGTGTGTGTGCCAACCTCATAATAGCCGTCCTGCTGGTACTCGCTGCTCCATTCCAGATGCACAGCGTCCCCGTCCGGGTCGGAGGCCACGGCGTTAAGGTCAGCGTAGAAACGTCCATCCTTCATGTTCCGGGTAGCGTTGGCAGTAAAGCGCTCAATAACCGGAGCGGTATTGGTCACGGTAATATGGGCAAAACCGCTGGTCAGGTTTCCCGCGTCATCCCGCACGGTGGCGGTGATAGTATAAGTCCCTTCAGCGTAGAGGGCCAGAGTGCCGCCGTCGTTGGAGAGGAAGCCGGTGTTGCTGTCCAGGGTGACGGGCCTGCCACCAAACTTCACGCCCCAGCTTACGGGCAGACTGCCCGCTCCGCTGATGCCCACGGGGAACTTTGTCCCGATATGAATGGAATCTGGCGCGGTGACAGTCAGCGCCGCCTTGAAGATGATGGTAATGGACTGGCTGGCGGTGGCAGTCTTGCCATTGCTGTCCCGGAGGGTGGCGGTCAGGGTATACTCGCCGGGTTCCGGGAAGATCACGGTGCCGCCGTCATTGTCCAGGGCGGAGAGGTCAATCAGGCAGGCCACGCCGTCCTTCTGAGCGGACCATGCGATAACCGCCCCATCCGGGTTAAAGAGCTTATCCATGACCACGGGGACCCGGTTGCCCACATACTCCATATCCGCCATGGAGAATTGCAGGGAACCAACGGGCAGAACAGTAATGGTGTCGCTGGCGGTGAAGGTCCGGCCCAGGCCATCCCGCAGAGTGCCGATCAGCCGGAACTCTCCGCCTTGGGTGAACTGAATTGCCCCGCCCAGGTTGTTCAAATCGCCAGTAACGTAGGTGGAGAGGTCTGCGGGCTTGCCGTCCTTTTCCAAGGACCACTCCACAGGCAGCTCAATGTTATTGCCCAGGGTCCGCACCTGCACCGTCTCGCCGGTGTAGACCTGCCGCTCCACCATATCCACCTGCAATTCCTGATCTGCCAGAACCTCAATGCTGGGACCGTCAAAGGAGAATATCCGCCCGGTGGGGTCGGTGATCTCACAGCCGAGAGTGAACACGCCCGCGTGTTTGATACGAATGTCGCCGGGGTTGGTGGTCAGGGTCCCCGCAACGTAGGTCCCCCAATTCTGGCGGAGGCCATAGGTATCGTCAATGTGCCACTGGATTACAGCGTCCGCCACTACGTTTTTGGATTCAACAGCCACGGTGAAGGTACTGTCCGTGTGGGCGTAATTGGGCATGGTCCAGGCGATCACGGGAATGGGGTAGACGGTGAAGGACTGTTCATAAGAATAGCTGCGGCCTCCCGCGTCTTTGAAGCTGGCCCGGAGTTTGTATTCGCCCGCCTGCTTAAACTGAAATTTTCCGCCATCAGCGGTCAGCTCCCCGGTCACATAGTCGGCCACGGGGACATTTTCGCCGTTCCGGGTCAGGAACCAGCGCAGGGGGTTCTCGCCCAATTCCTCAAAGCCCGTTACCAGCGTGACAACAGAATCGGTGTGGAACATTTTGGGCAGATAGAAGCCGGACACGCCCACGGGGTAAATCTGGATGGAAGCCGTGGCGGTGGTGACGCGGCCCAGCTCATCCGTCACACTGGCGGTGAAGGTGTAAAAGCCGGGTTCTGAGAAGAAGCCATGCCCGCCCCTGGCGGTCAGGTCAAAGGGCGGCACGATCTCCTTGCCGTCCCGCAGGACCGTCCAGACCACTTCGTTATTGCCCAGGTTCTCGCAGGTCAGCTTCACATCCTCCGCCGTATCGGTGTGGCTCATATCGCTGGCAGATAGAGACAGGCCCACAACGGGGTAAATGCGGATGGTCTGCTCACAGCTATACTCCCGGCCCAGCGCGTCCACAGCGGAGGCGGTCAGGGCGTAGGTTCCCACTTCGGGGAAACGAACCTTGCCGCCCAGGTTCCCCAGGTCGCCCAGCATGGAGCCGGTCAGGGAAACCGCCGCGCCGTCCTTCGTCAGCGTCCACGTCACGTCCCGCCCCTGCAAATAGGAGGTCAGGAGGTCCACGGGGGTACTGCTGTCTGTCCATGCGGCGGCGGGGAGGGTGAAGTCCAGGCCCGCCATGGGATAGACCGCCACAGTGACAGCGGGAGCGGCGAACACCCGCCCGGTGGGGTCGGTCACACTGGCGGAAATGTCGTAGGTCCCCGCACTGGTGATCTGAATGGTGCCGCCGGTATCGGACAACTCGCCGGAGTAGGCGGCGGGAGTGCCGGGGTCATTGGACGGTATGATTTTCCAGGTTACGGGCAGGGCGGTGTCCTTTTCCAGCGTGACGCTGATCTGCTCGTCCGTATGGGCGGCGGCGTCCGCCGTCAGGGTCAGGGAGAGGACGGGATAAACCTTAATCGTCTGCTCATAGGTAAAGGCACGGCCCAGGCTGTCCGTCACGGAGGCGGTCAGGACGTTGGTGCCGGTCTGGAGGAACTTCACGCTGCCTCCGGCGTTGTCGAGGGTCCCGGTGATACCGGCAGGGAGAGAAACGGGCTGGCCGTCCACGGTCAGGGACCACGCAATTTTGCTGTCCCCTACATTCTCGGAGGTCATTTTCACCTTCACCGTCTCATCCGGGTGGGCGAACTCCGGGAGCTTGAAGGACAGGCCCATGGTGTCCCATACGCTGATGGCGGCGTTGGCGGTGAACGTCCGGCCCAGGTGGTCCGTAACGCTGGCGGTTACGGTGTAGTTACCGGCAGAGGGAAAAATGATTTCGCCGCCGCTGTTGGTCAGCTCGTTCTCAACCACAACGCCGTCCTCGGAGGTCACTTCCCAAGCCACGTCCAGATCGGTCCCAGAGAGACTAACGGCGGTGGGCTGGTCAAGGTAGGCCGTCTCCGGCGCGTCCAGCGTCAGGACGATCACGGGATAGACCTGAATGGACAGAGTTGCGGTGTACTCCTTCCCCAGCTCATCCGTGACAGTGGCGGTCAGGACGTAGGCCCCGGCTCCGTCAAAGGCCAGCTTGCCGCCGTGATCGTCCAGAGAAACGGGAACACCCTCGCCATCACGGGTCAAGGCCCATTGAACAGTCGAGGGTGCGCCATGCTCCACGGTCAGGCTGATTGCCGCCGCTTCATCTTCATGGAGCTTGTCGGTGTCAGCGGTCAGGGAGAGGGACAGGTTCGGGATAACCCGGATTGTCACAGACTCAGAAGAAAACTCCCGGTCCTGGGCATCCTTGGCGATAGCGGTGAGGATGTGGTCCCCAGCACCGTCAAAGGTGAACGTCCCGCCGTTGGCGGAGAGGGTCACGGGAACCTCCTTGCCGTCCCTGGTCAGTGTCCAGCGGACGGAATCGGGCTTGCCGCCCTCCACCGTCAGGCCGATCTCCGCCGTCTCGCCGTCATGCACCTTCTCCGCGCTGGCGGTCACAGCGGGGACGATTACCGGCAGGATGGTGATAGACTGGCTGGCGGTGTACTGCTTCCCGGCGGCGTCCGAGAGGGTGGCCGTCAGGGTGTACTTGCCCGTCTCGGTCAGAGCCAGAGTGCCGCCCTCCTTGGTGAAGCTGGCGAGGGGCTGGTTTGCGCCGTCCTTCATCAGCGTCCAGACCACGAAGCCGGTCAGGTCATTCTTGGTCAGCAGCTTCACATCCTCCGCCCGGTCGGTGTAGCCGTACTCCGGCAGGGAAAAGGCAATGTCCCCGATGGGCAGTACCTCCACAGCCTTCTCGCAGTAGGCTTTGCCGCCGCTGTTCTCCACGGTGCCGCGCAGCACATACCGCCCAGCCACCATGAAGTAGCAGATGCCGCCGTCTTTGGTGAAGCCCTCCGGCATGGCGATAGATTTCCCGTCACGGGTCAGCTCCCAGGTGACGGCCTCCGCGCCGGTGAGCGTGGTTTTCACGGAGACGGAATCCCCCACATACCGATACGCCGGGAGGTCAAAAGTAATGGCGGGCTTGTCGGCCTTGTCGGTGAAGATCACCTGATTGCCCTTGTCCATGCCGCTGGGGTAAACGGTGGAGCAGTCCTTCTCGGACAGCTCCGTGGCCGCAGCGTCAAAGACCACCTGCACCGGGCCGTCATTCCGGGGCGTGACTACGCCCGCAACGGTGGATTTTCCGGTGATGTTGACGGCGGAGCCGCCCCATACCACCAGCCGTCCCTTGACGGTGATATTGTTGAGGTCCAGAGTTTTCTCCCCCAGGCCGTTGGCGAGAATCAGGTCGCTCTCGAACACAGCGTCCTTGATGCTTGCCGCACCCCGCACCAGAACCGTGTCCCGGTAGGTGCCGGTGATCTCGCCGGAATCATGGACACTCTGGAAGATATTGCTCATGATCTGCACCATCTCCGCACGGGTGATCTGGCCCTTGGGGTTCAGACGCCCGTCACGGTAGCCGCTGACATAGCCGCGCTCCACCATGGCGGCAACGCTGTCCGCCGCCCACGCGCCTACCTGGTTCCGGTCCGGGAACCGGGCAAGGGCGGAGTTACTGGCAGAGGACAGGCAGACCGTCCGGGCCAGCACCACCATGGCCTGTTCGCGGGTGATATTCTCATTCGGCCCCATGCGGCTGCTGGAATACCCGGCGAAGGTCCCCATGTGGACTGCCTGGGCGATGTAGTCATGGTGCCAGCTCCCACGGGGCACGTCCGTGAAGCGGGAAATATCGGCGCTCTTGTAGGTGCCAAACAGCCGGTCGATCATAGCGGCCATCTGAGCGCGGGTGAGATAGCCGTCCGGGTTCAGTTTGTCCTCGGACGTACCCACCAGCACACCGTTGTCCACCGCCCACGCCAGGGCTTCATAAGCCCAATGGCCGTAGGCGTCGCCGTAGTCGGTGATCTTGTTGGCATTGGCGGCATGGGCGTTGACCGCTAAAAGGCTAACCATCATCACCGCCGCCAGGAACAGAGAAAAGAATCGTTTTAGATTGGGAAATTTGATGCTCATGCGTCCTCCTTTCAGATTTTAGATTTTCCGGGGTGTGCTATGTACTAAGGCGGGACCAGCAGGCGGCGGAGCAGATGGCGGTTGGTCAATCCTTATCGCCTCCCTCCGGGCCGGACGTGGCGAAGTAGGCTTCAAATTCCCGCTGCTGGGCGGGGGTCAGGGAGGTAAAGTGTTCCCCCTCAAAGCCGCACAGCAGGAACGTCCCGGCGATGAAGTCCCCGCTGTCCGTGGGATTCTCCCGGTTGGGCATGAGTTTCATGTTCTTGCCCTCACCGTTGCAGATCAGCATGACCCGCTGGGGCAGGTAGCACCCGGCCTCGATGGGTCCGCCCACAATCTGCTGAAAGGCTTCCAGCGTATCCTCCACCTGGATGGGGCGGGGAGCCTCGCCGGGTTCCACCACCAGAATGTCGATTTTGTTTGCCATACAGAAAATCCTCCTTCGTTTTTCCGGTTGTTATATTCCAGCGGCGTCCTGGGCCAGATCGTGACTGACCAGGGATGCGTAATACTGGCTGATGGTTGTGGGCGCGTTGTAGAGCGCAGCCAGGGTGTATGCCTTGATGTTTTTCACCAGCGTGGTGTTCTGGCTCAAACTGTCCAGAACGTAAGCGATATGTTCATGGTTCAGCTTCAGGAACCGGCTCTTGACTACGCCAGCAGCCATTTCCTCACCAGCAATGCGGATGAAGTCCCGCCGGGAACAGCAGACCTCCACCATCAGCTCCACATAGCCCTCCAGCGTTTCCTCATCGTAGGGATGCTCTTGGAGCAGGAGGTCAAAGTCGATATTTTCCTGAATCAGTTCTCTGTACCTGTCCATCTCATCCATCCTCATCCAGCCCTTGGGTCTACCCACAGGGGGAGAAACGAACGGCGTGGGGGTAGGGGGAAGGATGGATGGGTCAGTATCGTTCAGTTCAGTATTTTTCTTTTCAGTCTTATTAGGGGCGGAAAAGCCGCCGTCAAGACCGCGCGTTTCCAGCGGTGCAGACTGCGGTTTTTCCGCAGTCAAGAGTGCGGCACGGTCCAGCGGTCTTGACTGCTGATTTTTCGCAGTCTGAGAAGCCGGGGGCGGCGGTGCCTGTTCCGGCTGCTGGGGCTGGCCCGGTTCCGGGGGCAGGATGAAGTTTTTGACGTAAATCCGCGTGGGCCGTCCCTGGCCCTGCTTCTTCCGCTCGATCAGGCCAATGCCGTCCTTGTCCAGCTCCCGGAACAGCTTTGTGGCCTTGTCCTTGCCGCAGCTCATAAGGTTCATGGCGTCCTCCTGGGTGAAGTAGATATAGACGCGCTTCTCGCTGTCCATCCAGCCGTTTTTCACCGACAGCCCCATCCGGTCCAGCAGGAGGCCGTAAAGGACCTTAGCTTCAATGGAAACGCTCTTATACCGGGGGTCTGTCAGCAGAGTTTTGGGGATACGGTAGAAACTGTACTGGTCCGCTTCGGTGCCGTAGTAGTAGTCCAGATTCAAGTTTGACGGCATGGTGATTGCCTCCTTTGCAATGTGCGGAAAAACAAAAAAAGCGCCCCGGCGACTGCAATAGTCACCGGGACGTTCATGCTCTGTCCGCTTGTTTTGTTCGTAAACGCAAAAAAGCCCACCCGCAGCTGATTGTTAGTCAGTTGCGGGTGGACTTGCCTGATGGATTATGCTGCCGATCTTACACGGACACGCAGCCCCTCCATGGGAAGGTCCTTGAAACCAACGAGGTAATAATCCGCTCCGTTGTGTTCCACGGTGGTCCGGGTCCAGTAGGGAACATCGTGGTATTTGTCCGTTACCAGGGCCTCTATGCTGCTACGGCAATCATAGTAGTGGCCCTTCGCCGTCCGGTACTTCCCAGCGGTTCCCTTTCGCAGACGGCTGACCTCCGTGATGGGCCGGTTAAGGTAGGAAATGTATTCCTCCACGTCCGCCAGCTTATCCGTGATACGCCGCAGTTCTTCCCAAAGAAGAAGCTGTTCGCCATCGGAACGATCTATGTCGAGGCCGCTCAGATCGTCGTAGTCCGTGTAGGTGGAGAATTTGAGAAACTGCGAAATGCTCCGGTTCAGCTTGACAGCCTCCGAAAGCGCCACCTGTAAATCCGCCATGTTGGGCCTCCTTCCTATTACTCCTTTATACTCTTTGAATGTTGAACGCTCCATGCTTCCAGTAGAGACACAATAACTTCTTCCATCTGCTGAGTGGTGTAGGACTGCGGGAAGTATTGATGCAGCCGTGCTTGCTTTAGGACCACCTGCACAGTAGCAGGACTTCCCTCGGAAAGAATTTTATTGATAACAGTAACGGTTAGAGTGCCGTCTTTGCTGTGTTGCTTGATTTTTGTAAGCTGTACTCTCCCTGGGACCACATTCAACTTATCCATCACCGATACAAGGTCCGCCTGTTCCTGCTTTGCTAAATCGGAAATATAGTCAGCGGCGGTGCTGACCGCCAGCTTATCCTCGTCCACCAAAGCCAGCAGGGGAGGAATTAGTTTGGTTAAAGCTATGTACCGGGTCACGGTCAAACCGCAGTTCTCCCCAGCGTCTTGCGCTATTTTCTCCCGTGCGGTCAACTTCGGAACCGCCGGTTCCGAAGTTAGGTCCCGCCGCTTGCCCTGATGCTTTAAGGCTTCCAGCTTCATCTTGTAGGCAAAGGCTTTTTCGCTGGGCAGAATCTTCTCTCGCTGAAGGTTAGAATCGACCATGATAATAGTCGCTTCATCATCATCCAGCGTCCGAATGAGTACCGGCATGGTAGTCTTACCCGCTAACTCGCTCCCTCGCTTTCGCCGGTGGCCCGCTATGATCTCATAGCCGCCCTCCCGCCGGGGGCGGACAATGCCGGGGGACAGAACGCCGCTCCGTGCAATACTCTCCACCGTTTTCCTCATCGCATCATCGTCCCGCACCTGAAATGGATGATCCTTGAAAGGAAACAGTTCTGACAGCGGAACCTCCTGTACTGTCTCGCCGCCCGTCTGAAACAGATCGTTTAAGCCGGTCAATGCGATCTTCCCGGCACTGCTTTTCATGCCAGGACCTCCCGCGTCAAAACGGTGTAGGCGGCTGAGACTTTACCGGCAGGGTCATGGAGATAGATACTCCGTCCCTCCGCACTGGTTTCTGCCGCTCGGATGGATAGGGGGATAATGCTGTCAAATATGCGTACACCGTTTCCATAGGCGTTTCTCAGCAAATCTACAATCTCACGGGAGTAGTTGGTCCTCATATCCGCCATGGTTATGAGAATACCCGCAATGTCCAAACGAGGGTTGATTTTCAGCTTCACCTTTGATATAGTGCGGATGAGCTGTTCCAATCCCTTGATGGAGAGGTAATGCGCCTGCATAGGAATGATTACTTCGTCCGCAGCGGCCAGGGCGTTGATGGTCAGCATACCGAGTGATGGGCAGCAGTCCAGCAGAATCACATCGTACTGTTCCCGGACGCTGTTCAGGTATTCGCGCAGGATTGTCTCACGGCTCATGGTGTTCACCAGCGTAACCTCCAGACCGGACAACTCAATGTTGGCGGGAAGAAGATCAACGCCCTCCGCCTGATGGATGATACCCATTCCGGGAAGTACAGGCTTGTCCGTAATGATAAATCCCAGCACATCGGCAAGGGTCCCTTCAAGCTGGTCCGGGTGCTGATAGCCCAGGCTGGCGGTAAGCGAACCTTGGGGGTCTACGTCCACCAGGAGGACCTTCTTGCCTTCCCGTGCCAGCCCGATTCCCAAATTGACCGTTGTTACAGTCTTGCCAACTCCGCCTTTCTGGTTGCAGATTGCCGTAATTTTGGCTGCTTTGCTCATTTTGGCCTCCTTCTATGTTCATAGAATAAAAACAGGACTAAACCAGTGCGCCCCTTGCTGTGGGGTGTTGCTGATTTAGTCCTATTTTAACAGGCCCGTCCTTGTAGTCCTTGAAATTCCCTCCCCGCAGCTCGTACTTGCAGAACTCGATCTGGCTTTCAATGCTGATACTGTCTTTACGGTCCACAGACTGTCTCGCGTAGATAGCGTCAATGCGATTTTCCATTGTTGGCTCCTTTCCGTATCGGAATGGAGCTGTCAACCTTTACAAGTATATTATACCAAAGACAGCCCCAAATCACAAGGATGTCACCCGGTCAGCGCATTTCCGCGCGGCCTGGAGCGTACTTGCGGAACACGGAATAAAGCCCCGTCTCGATCTCCCGCTTGCGTTTGTCCCGCACCTTGGGGGCGAGAATGGGGGTCAGGTTTTCAACGGTAATCGTCCGGCCCTGGAAAGAGGCCGTTTTCACTTCCTTGTGGTAGCTGGTTCTCGCTTGTGCCATAATCTGCCCTCCTATGTAAAACAGGGTTCCTATGCGTACAAGTTTCCCGCTGGGTAGTGGGGAAACGCAGAAAGGTAGCACCTAAAAAAGTGCTGCCTTTCAACCTTGCTCCACGTCTGGACACGGTGTCCAGAGGCCAGCAGGGTATTCCATTTCGATCCACGAACGGGGCCGCCGCGCCGGGGGAAGTTTGGGCTGCCGCAAGACAGACAGGCCCCAGGCGGGCGGCTCCTCGGTTTTGTTGTACGCTGTATTTGCCACGCACCCCCAGCGCGGGGAGTATTCCAGGCCGCCGTTGGCTCCGGCTGTCATAGCTCCACAGCACCGCCGCCCCCGTGGGAGGGCTGGCGCGTACCGCAGGGCTCCCCCGCAAGTCCGTGGGAGGGCGTGAGCAAGTTTCATTATCCCCCGCGCTGTCGTCGCGCCCGGCCTGCCACAGCCGGGTCAAAGGTTCGCGTTGATCGCTCGGTCCGCTCCCTGTTCACCTCCTCGGAGCTCCCATCCTGGCGGCGCGCCTTTTGCCGCTATTCACGCGGGTTTTGTGCCTGGAATACTGTATATTCAGTTGTCGGTGGGAGGGCTTGTCCCTCCTCACCTATCAGGCGGATTTTTAGCGGTTTGTTGCGTCGGTCAGCAAGGATTTTTCAAAATATCCCGCAAATTTTTTAAGCCTAATTCAATAGAGCGGGTGATCTGGCTTTTATTCACGCCCTCGGCTCTGGCAATCGCCGTCACGCTCCGTCCCAGGATGAAGCGGACATAGACGCGCCGGGCCTGGACAGGCGGGAGACGGTCAAGGGCGGCATAGAGGGCGGCGTGGTCCTCGGCCAGCTCCATGATCTCCTCCGGGGTCAGCGGGGGATAGGTCACGTCGGCCTCAAAGCCGGGGGTCCCGTCCAGGGAGCACTCGTCATGGTCCCGCTTGCGCCGCTTGTAGCTGTCGCACATACGGCCCCCAATGGAGAGGGTCACGGCGATCTCCTCCGGCACTTCCAGGGTGACGCTCTCGGTCAGGTGGGGATAGTAGTTGTTCAATTTGATGGTCGTCATATGTAACCTCCATTTCGATACGGGGCGGAAAGGGACAGATCGAAATGGAGGGCGGGGAGCGGCAGCGGGTCTCTGGACACGGTGTCCAGAGGCTCCAGAATAGAAAAACGTCCGCACAGCGCAAGGCTATACGGACGTGTCGGGGCGACAGTATTTTACAATTTTCGCAGTTTCGGCCAGGGCTCCCCTTTAGAGGGGGAGGGCTTTTTTTGATAAATCAAGGGGGCGGACAATATAGAAAGACACGGCGTAACCTCCTTTTTCCGCCGTGTCAGTCATAAGAAAACGGCGGTCTTGAAATCCGTTGTTTCAAAACCGCCGTTTGGTGTTTGTTTTCGTTTGGGGCGCGTTAATAGACAGCCGCCATTCAACGGTTTTTTTATATGCCGTTTCCGTTAGCGTCTGAATATCTTATGAAATTTGGGTATTACGCTTTGAAAATCGCGTTTTGGAAAGTCTGCAAAGGAAAAGTCAATAGAAAATTTACAGAAAAGTGAAGAAGGAAGAAGGGGGTAAAAGGGGGTAAAAAAGGCACAACAACAAGACCACCGCAGGAACGCTGGTCTGGGAAAGAATT